>NZ_JCACDK010000001.1:0-633083 GCF_059501845.1 Alsobacter sp.
TCAACAAATCCTCACGCGGCAATTGCATCCCACTCGCCATCGCGTCCTCCCATGTTTGTCGTGCCGGGTCGTCAGAAGTAGGCGACGCCCGTCTTTCCAGAGAAAATGTGCCAGCGCCCGAGGTCGATATTGGCGTAGCAGCGCCCGCCCATCTCGCCCTTGAAATCCGGCTTCGTCTTGACCAGCAGCTTGGTGTCGCCGAACGAGACGTCCACCAGCATGTCGCCGCCGAGAGGCTCGGTGACCAGGATGTCCGCCGGAATCGCGCCGGCCGACTGGGTGAGGCTGATGGCGATCTGGTCGGGCCTCACGCCCATCCGGACGGTGCGCCCGTCCAGCCCCTGGCGCAGGAGCGCCGCCTGCTCGGGCCGCAGGAGCACGCGGAAGGCGCTGTGCTGCAGCCACATCGATCCGTCCTCCTCGACGATCTCGCAGTCGAGGAAGTTCATCGGAGGCTCGCCGACGAAGCCCGCCACCCACTCATTGGCGGGATGGTTGTAGACCTCCTGCGGCGTGCCGAGCTGCTGCAGCACGCCGTTGTGCATGACGGCGATGCGGTCAGCCATCGACATGGCCTCGAGCTGGTCGTGGGTGACGTAGATCATCGTCGTGCCCAGCCGGCGCTGCAGGAGCTTGAGTTCCCCGCGCATATGGGCGCGCAGCTTGGCATCGAGATGGGCAATCGGCTCGTCGAAGAGGAACAGCTTGGGCTCGCGCACGATGGCGCGGCCGATCGCTGTGCGCTGCTTCTGGCCGCCAGAGAGCTCCTGCGGCTTGCGCTCGAGCAGATGCGAGATCTCCAGCATTTCCGCCGCGCGCTTCACCTTCTGGTCGATCGTCGCGCTGTCGGCCTTCCGCAGGCGCAACGGGTTGGCCATGTTCTCGTAGACGGTCTTGTGCGGATAGAGCGCGTAGTTCTCGAACACCATGGCGATGTCGCGATCCTTGGGCGGCAGCTCGTTCACGCGCTGGCCGCCGAAGGAGATGGTGCCGGCCGAGATGTGCTCGAGCCCCGCCAGCATGCGAAGCGTCGAGGACTTGCCGCACCCCGACGGTCCGAGCACCGACAGGAACTCGCCGTCCGCGCACTGGATGTTGAGCTCCTTCACGGCGGCGGTCTTGCCGTAGTACTTCCACACGGAACTGATTTCGACGGACGCCATCGGGACCTCCCGTAGTCGATTGATCTTGTCGTTTGCGTCGCTCTACTCGCGCACGGCACCCATGGTGAGGCCGGTGACGAGGTAGCGGCGGATGAGAAGTCCGAGGAACATCATGGGGATCGTGGTGATCACGCCCGCCGCCATGATGCTGCCCCACTGGATGTTCTGAGGCTGGACGAGTTCGCGCGTCGCCACCGGAAGCGTCTTGGCCCCGCCCGACCCGATGATCGAGGCGAACAGGAAGTCGTTCCAGGCGAAGAGCACGCAGAGCACCAGGAAGGCGCCGATGCCGGGGGCGACCAGCGGCAGGATGGCGAGGAAGCCGCCGAACCGCGTGGAGCCGTCGCACATCGCGGCTTCCTCGACGGCGTAGGGCACGTTGTCGAAGAAGCCCTTCAGGATCCAGATGGCGAAGGGCAGGTTGAAGGTGGTGTAGGCGAGGATCAGGCCCGGCAGCGTGCCGACGAGGTCCAGCGAGCGGAAGATCGAGTAGAGCGGCACCATCACCGCCACGACCGGCGCCATCCGGGTCGATATGATCCAGAAGAAGACGTCGGGCTTGGCCTTGAAGTCATGCCGCGACAGGCCGTAGGCGCACATCGATCCCAGCACGACCGAGACCAGCGCCGAACCCAGCGCCGCCACCACGCTGTGCGTGAAGTAGGTGGCAAAGTTCAGGTCAAGGAACAGGTTCTGGTAGTGCTTGAAGGTTGGCGTGAAGTCGAAAAAGATTCCGATCTGCGACCACTGCCCCACCTGCGGAAGCCGGAATGCTTCGAGCAGGTCCTTGAAGGACGAGACGAACATCACGAAGATCGGCAACACCGTGAAGAGGATGTACCCGGTCAGGAAGATGATCGCGAGGACCTTCAGGACCTTCTTGGCGGGGCTGTTGTAAGTGACGATATCGCTGGAGGCCATGACGTCACTCCGTGGGCAGGTCGCCGCGCCTGGCGGCGGGCTGGTCGAAGACGCGGACGAGAAGCTTGCCGAGGATGATCGTCACGATGAGCAGCGTGAGGGCGATCGCGGCACCGCGTCCGAGCTTGAAGTAGTGGAAGGCCACGTCGAAGAGGTAGACGGGCAGAACGTTGGTCGCGTCCGCCGGCCCGCCGCCCGTCAGCGTCAGGATGACGTCGATGAAGCGGAAATTGTCCATGAACCGCAGCAGGATGGCGATCAGCAGGAACGGGTAGAGGTTGGGCAGCGTGACCGAGAGGAAGTTGCGCAGGTCGCCGGCGCCGTCGACCATGTTCGCTTCCAGCTGGTCGCGGGGAACCCGTTTCATGCCGGCCAGCGTGATCAGCGTGATCAGCGGCGTCCATTGCCAGACGTCGACGATGACGATGCCGTACATCGCGGTGTCGGCAGAGCCGAGGATCGACGTTCCGCCCAGGATGCCGAGGCTCTGGAAGAGCCAGTGGTACCAGCCGAAAGTGGAGTTGTAGAGGAAGTACCAGACCAGGCCGGCGATGACGGGGGCCATCATCATCGGCATGAGGATCACGGTGACGAGCACCTTCTCCCATTTCGATCCGTTCAGGAGAATGGCGAGCAGGACACCGATGATGATCTCGAAAAACAGGCACAGGGCGCTGTACTTGAGGAGCAGCGTCCAGCCGGCCCAGTACTTGCCATCGTTGACGACGGCGCGCTCGAAGTTCTTCAGGCCGACCCAGGCGTCGCCGCCATCGGCGCCGACATTGTGCAGGCTCATCCAGATCAGCCAGAAGAACGGATAGATGGTGATGGCGGCGAGCACGATGATCGCCGGGCCCATGAGCAGCCAGTAGTAATTCCGGGAGGCAACCGGATTCCGCTCCGCCGGGACGAAGTCGATGGTCAGCGCGCCGTCGGCGAACGTTTCTGCATGGGCGACGGCGGTGCCGTTCGACAGACCTCCACCCCGCCCGGGCAGGGCCGTCTCGGAATACGGAATCGTGGACACGTGAGCCTCCGGGACAGGCACTTGCGGGGGACGCGGCGCATGATGCGCCGCGTCCGTTCACGTCGGGATCAGAGGTCGTGGAGGTCGTCGACCTGCTTCTGGATCGCCTTGCAGGCCTCGTCCGCCGACTGCTTGCCGGCGATGCACTTCTGCGTCTCGGTCGCCACGATCTTGTGGTACTCGTTCGCCTCCGGAATCTTCGGGCCGAGCACGAAGTTCGGGTCCTTGATGCCGAAGTCGTAGACGGCGTCGAAGGTCAGCGCGTTCGGCATGGTCGTCGGACGCTGGCGGGCCTTCTGGACGTCCGGGAGATCCATCACGGACTTGCGGGTCGGGGTGCCACCGACGCCCTTCAGCACGCTGTACTGCGTGTCCTTCGACGTCGCCCAGATCGCGAAGAGATAGGCGGCGCGCTTGATGTCCTCGGAGGCGTTGCCGTTGATGCCGATGCCGCCGATGCCGCAGTTCGTGCCGTTGACGACCTTGCCGCCGTTCTTGACCCAGCTCGCCTCGCCCTTGGGGCAGGGTGCGTAGCCGGTCTTGCCTCCGGCGGCGCGGCTGGTCTTCTCGTCCTCCACCGAAGCGGCGAACTCGTTGTACTGCACCTGCATGGCGATCTGGCCGGCCTGGTAGACCGTGTTCAGCTGCAGCGTGCCGTTGGCGAGGTTGTCGGGGTGGCTGACGTCAGCCTGCTCCTTGAACTTCTGCATCATCAGCACGGACGTCTCGTCGCCCCAGTTGGTCGGGCCGGGCTTCTTGGAGCCGAGCTTGTCGTCCACCTTGAAGTCGTTCCACTGGCCGTGGCTGTACATCAGGCGCTGGATGTCCAGCTGGGTCGTCCACGCGAAGCTGCCCTGGTGCTGGGCGTAGCCGTAGGGCACGTCCTTGCCGGCGGCCTTCAGCTTCTTGAAGAAGGCGGCGAAGTCGTAGAGGTTCTTCCAGGTGGTGTCCTTGGTGAACTCCATCCGGTAGCCGTATTCCTTCTCGAAGTCCTTCGTGTACTGCTCGAACAGGTCCTTGCGGTAGAAGGTGCAGGCGACGGCGGAGTCGTAGGGGAAGGCGACGAGCCGGTCCCGGGTGTAGAAGTGGCCGCAGGCGTCGAGATAGTTCTCGAACCACGCGTCGGCGCCGACGCCCTCGGGGTCCTGCGGAAGGTTGTCGTCCTTCACGTACTTGCTGAGGTCGGCAAGCTGGTCGGCGAAGGGTGCGCCGATCGGCTTGTCCTGCACGTATTCCAGGATGAAGTCCGACTTTCCGCTGCGCAGGTCGATGCCCATCTTCTGCTGCACGACGGGCAGGTCATCGGTGAGGATCTCGACGGTGATGCCCGTGAGGTCGAAGAAGGGCTTCAGGTTCTCGCGGATGGCGAAGGACGGCGGCGTGTTCTCGGACAGGAACACGAGCTTGGAGCCGGAGAACTGCTTCCACTTGGCATCGGGTGAGGACGCGGCCTGCACCGGGGTCTTGGTGACGAAGGAGCCGAGGCTCGCCGCGATCGAACCAGCGCCGAGCGCAGTCGCCGCACCGCCGCCGAGCTCGAGGAACTTGCGCCGGGATACGCGTGAGTACAGTGCGTTCTTGGGCACGTAGAACATGGACCGTTTCCTCCCATTCATCACCGGCTGAAGCCGGCGAACCCTTGTTGGGGAGAGGATGTCAGCACGGGCCGTGCCAGACGGTGTTCACACTGTTTTCACTACGTTTTCCCCGCCAGGACCGTCGCATCTGTCGCAGGTGCCGCATGGGCCTTTGTGACAGTTGCGACACCTGTCGCAACAGGCGCGACACGCGCGTGAGCGCCTTCCGCGACAGTGCCGCGGAATGCGATGGCGGCCCTGGTGGGCTCACATGCGGCGCAGGCCGAAGACGTTGATCTTGCGATGCAGGGTGGCGCGCGAGATGCCGAGCCGCTGCGCGGCGCGAGAGACGTTCCAGTCCGTCTGGTCGAGCGTCAAGGTGAGGACGCGGCGCTCGGTCTCGGCCTTGGCCAGCAGGGCCGGGCCCTCGCCCTCCTGCTGCGCCGGGGCGCCGAGACTGGCGGGCAGGTCCGACATCTGGATGATCTCGCCCTCCGAGACGGCGAGCGCGTAGCGCGCGACATGCGAGAGTTCCCGCATGTTGCCCGGCCACGGATACTGCTTCAGCAGAAGAGCCACGTCTGGCGTGAGGCGGACCTTGCCGCGGCCCTGTGCCTCCGCCTCGCGCGCGAAGGCGGCAGTGACGATTTCCATCCGGTCGATGCGGTCGCGCAGGGCCGGAAGCGGGATGACCGCGCCGGAGAGCCGGAAGAAGAGATCCTCGCGGAACTTGCCCTGCTTCACCAGCGCGTGGATGTCATGCAGGCTCGCCGAGATGACCGAGAAGTCGACCCGGATCGGCTTGGTGCCGCCGACGGGCACGAACTCGCCTTCCGACAATACGTGCAGCAGCCGCGTCTGCAGGTGCAGCGGCATGTCGCCGATCTCGTCGAGGAAGAGCGTGCCGCCATTGGCCTCGACGAGCCGGCCCGGAGATCCCTCCTTGGCGGCACCGGTGAAGGCGCCTGGCCGGTAGCCGAAGAGTTCGCTCTCGATCAGCTCGGCCGGGATGGCAGCACAGTTGAAGGCGACGAAGGCTCCCTCGCCATGGGCGCTCTCGCGGTGAAGGGTGCGGGCGACGGTGGTCTTGCCTGTCCCGGTCTCGCCCTGCAGCAGGATCGGGAGGCGGCGGTCGACGAGGCGCTTGGTGATGCGAAGCCGCTCCGTCACCACCGGATCGTAGCCGACTAGCTCCGTCAGCGAGAACTCCGCCGGGCCCGGAACCCTCGCGGGTGCAGCGGGCGGCCGTTGCACCGGCAACGGGCTGCGGCGGCCGCTCTCGAGGCCGCGAACGAACAGCTGTGCGCCGGAGCGGGTCACGGCAGCCTGCGTCTCGCCTGACCCGTGCGGCTTGCCGAGCTCGACGACCTCGCCGAGCTTGCTGCCGATCAGCCGCTGCAGCGGAACGCGGAGGGCCTTCTCGGCGGACGGCGTGGCATCGACGATACGCTCGCCGGAGTCGAGGGCGAGCCAGTGCTCCTCGGCGATGTCGGCGAAGTCGTCATAGCGCGAGAGCCGGACCACCGTGCCGCCCGCGAAGCGGCGCGCAAAGTACATGCGCTCGATGCGCTGGGCCGCCCGGCTGAGGATGTCCCGCACGAAGCGCTGGGACGTGTGCTCGCACTCGTGGGGGGTCGTAACGTTGAGGACGCCGGCGACGCTGCCGCGCTCGCCGTGGATCGGGGCGGCATTGCAGGTGAGCTGGGTGAAGTCGACGGTGAAATGGTCGTCGCGCACGATGGAAACCGGGCAGCGCGCGGCCAGCGCCGTGCCGATGCCGTTGGTGCCGCGCAGGTCCTCCGACCATATGCTGCCGACCATGAGGCCGGCCTTGCGGCAGCCCTCGACGAGCTCCGGGCTGGAGCGCAGGAGCAGCGTCACGCCGGACTTCTCGTTCAGCGTGATGAAGTAGCCGTACGGGTTGAGGCGGGCGAAAAGCCTGTCCACCTCGCTGCGTGCCAGGGAGACGAGATCCTCGACCGGGGTGGTAACCTGGGCGAGTTCGGACCGCGTGAGAAGATCGACGGACCGCGCATGCTCGGGCTCGAGCCCGAAATCCTGCAGGCAGCGGCGCCAGGACTCGCGGACATAGTCCGGCCGGCCACCTTGCGCCGGTTGCCGGAGTGTCGAGATCACCTTTTCGCTGTGAGCGCTGGCCTGCATTTCCCGCTCCGCCCGAAACGCAGTCGTATCCGCGGTCGCGGGGAATACCGTAAGGCCGCCTCGAGTGAACGACAATGTCTTTTCTCGCTGCAGCGCAGCAAGCGGTTAGAGCTTTTGCCGGAATGCCGCGAGTTGTACAGCGTCTTGTTAGATTACTCTGAGGATATGACATCATCTCGGGCGAGAGAGGCGTGATTTGTGGAACCAAACGTGGCTGGAATACATGGCAGTAATTACTGATATACCAAAAAATCGACTGAGAAATGCGGGTCCCGAGTACGCGTGAGCGGCAGCGGACCCGGATCTGGCCTGTTTTCACGGTTTCGGCGGGTGTGTGCCGAGCTGGCGAGCGAGGAAGATGCGCGCGTGCCCCGGTGGGAAACCTGGGATGAGCCCGACACGGTCGAACCCGGAGCGCTCGTAGAACCTGGCCGTGCGTTCCTCGAACGTGTCCACATAAATCCCGGCGCACGCACTCGCCTCGGCTTCGGCGACGGCCTGGAGGAGAAGGGCTGTGCCCGTGCCGGCACCGCGGGCGTCCTCGGCTACCCACATCTGCCGGATGTAGAGCCAGCCCCAGTGAATGCTCCCTGTAATCCCTCCGATCAGACGGCCGTCGCACCGGGCCGCAAGGACGACGCGCCGGGGGCGGGCCTCGCCGAAGCGGGCCGTGATGTCTTCGGCGAGCCGTGCCTCGATTTCCGTGCCGGTGTCTCCGTCGGTCTCGCTCCCGATCGTGATCGGCGAGGGGCTTTCGCCGTTGCGGTGAAGCATGGCAACGCTCCTGCATCAGGGTAGTGTCGGGCAACGACCCGCGGAGGCGGCATGCACGGGATGTGCTGGATCACGGGCAGTGTCGCGGCGGGAGTTGCCGTCGGCAAGGGGTGGCGCGCCGCCATGGCGCTGGTGCTCGGGGCTGCCGTGCTTACGTCGCCTGTGCCGTCCCGTGCCGGAGACCCTAGCTGCGAGGTTCCTGTTCCTGCTCGCAGCGATCGCCTGGTGCAGTCCTACGCGCCGACCCTGGAGTTATGCGGGCACGGTGACGCCCGCCGCATCGCAATCCGCTCGATGCGCCTCGACGGGCAGCCGGCCTACCTGCTCGTCGACCCCGAGCGCCTGACGACCTCCCTTGAATCTGCCGCGTGCTGGTCCTGTACGCCGGCCAGCGACGAGGACATCGCCCAGACCCGATACGAGACGGTCGTGCGGCACGCCCGCGACCAGGAGGGCAAGGTGCTGGGCGAAGCCCGGCTCAACGCAGGAATGACGGGCATGACGGGCCAGGGAACGGCGGTGACGCTCGACCTCTGCCCGAGCCGGAAGCCCCTCGACCGGTGGATCCTGTCGGATATCGCTGCTCGCCAGCAGGCTGCGCCTGTCGCCTTGTCCGTGACCGGGGCGTGGATGCGCAGACATGGGCCAGACATGAACTGGCTGCGCGAGCAGGCCAGGGCGGGCGCCCTCGCCATCACCTGGGTCAACCATACGGACCTCCACCGCTTCGTCGCGGGCCTTCGTCCGGACCACAACCTGATGCTCCTGCCGGGGACCAATCCGGAGAGCGAGATCCTCGGGGCCGAGCGGCAGCTGATTGCTGAGGGCGAGACGCCGTCGGTGTTCTTCCGCTTCCCCGGGCTGGTCTCGACCCCCGCGCTGTCGGAAGCCGTCGCCCGCCACCACCTCGTCGCCATCGGCGCATCGGCTTGGCTGGCTCTCGGCCAGAAGCCCCGGCCGGGATCGGTGATCCTCGCCCATGCCAATGGCAATGAACCTCAGGGGCTCAGCGCGCTTGCCCGGCAACTCGAGGGCAACCCCGAAGTCCTCCCCCTGCGTCCCCTCACGGACCTTCGCTGAGACTGCCCGCGGCGAAGCTTTCTCCCGGCCGGGCCTGCTCATCTCACGAGGTCCACGAGCTACGGCGTGCGATTTCCCGTCCGGGTGGAGCAGACGATCGGATGGGCGAGATGGCCGATCCCGAGGCGACCAGCGACTGCCCGCTGGGGTGAACGTATCTCAGGCGATGGCCTTCTCGGTCTTGCCGGTCAGGCAACGAACGAAGTCCCGCTTCAGCGGCCTGAGCTCCCCGGAGGGATCCCAGGCGACGAGGAAGCGCGAGGTGAGGCCCCACTCGGCCGGACGCACCGCACGCATCCGGCCCTGGTCGACCCAGCGTCGTGCGGCATGGTCGGGGAGGAACCCGACATAGCGGCCGGAGAGAACGAGGATCTCCTGCGCCTCCATGTTGGACACGCTGGCATTCGCGGTGGCCTTGCCGAAGCGGTAGACGTCATCGAAATAGCGGTAGGCACGCACCGAGAAGCGCGCATCCATGAAATCCGCCCGGGAGATCGCCGCGTCCGGCATGTCAAACCAAGGGTGCCCGCGGCCGCAATACAGCGAATGCCGTTCGACGATCACGTCCCGGTATTCGAGCGACGGCACCGACTGGGAGAGCGGACCGATGACGATGTCCCGCTTTCCCTCCACGAGGCTGCGCTCCAGCGTCTGCGGGGCGCTGATCTCGAGGTCGAGAAAGACGTCCGGGTTGGCGGCGCCGAAGGCCGCGATGGCGCGGTCCAGACCAACCTCGTCCGACGTCACCACCGTGTCGAGCACGCCGATGCGGAACCGCCGGCCTGCAGATCCGTGCACCCGGCCCATCCGCGCCTCGAAGGCTTCGATGGAGCGGAAGAGGTCCTGCACTCCCTCATAGGTCTCCTCGCCCGCCCTGGTGAGAGCAAAGCCGCCGCGTCCGCGCTCGCAGAGCCGCGACCCCAGCTTCGCCTCGAGATTGGCGATGTGGGTGGAGAGCGTGGACTGCGAGATGTTGAGCGCCATCTGCGCATTCTGGAAGCCGTTGCACTCCACGACGGTGGCGAAAATCTTCAGCAGGCGGAGATCGATCCCGCTCAGGCGTCTCATGGGGCGGGCTCCTTTACATCGATGAATGCCGATGAAAGCCCGCCGATGTTCGTGATTCAAGTCGCTGCCCGGTCAGCGCTAGCCTCACGGTCCGGGATCATAGATCGTCCGCACGCCAGGAGCCGACCGACATGCGCCGTTTCCTCGCCACCGCCGCCTTCGCGGCCCTGCTTTCCTCTACAGTTTCGACCCTTCCGGCCGCTGCCGCCGACACCATCCGCGGCCTCGCGCCGACCTGGGTCGGGTTCGCCCCGGCGCTCGTTGCCGACAAGCTGGGCTGCTACGCGGAAGAGGGACTGACAGTCGACTTCAAGTTCGAGGACGATCGAAGCAACGTGCTGGCCGCCTACGCCCGCGGCGACATCGAGGTCGACATGCGGACCGTGGGCGAGCACCAGGGCCGCCCGCGCGACGCCAGCACGCCCGGGATCATCATCGGCACCATCGACCTGTCGGTCGGCGGCGACGGGGTGATCTCCGACGGGTCGGTCAAGTCGGTCGCCGACCTCAAGGGCAAGACGATCGCGGTGGAGCCCAACATCCCGGCCCGCCTGCTGCTGCAGATGGAGCTCGCCAAGGCCGGGCTCACCCTGAAGGACGTGACGCTGAAGGAGATCGCGACGGCCGACACGGTGGCTGTGTTCGCCGACAACTCCGTGGCGGCGGTGGGCACCTACGAGCCCTTCATGGGTCAGGCGGTGAAGACGGTCACCCAGCGCAACCCAAAAGTGCTCGTCTCGTCTAAGGATGCGCCGGGGCTGATCATCGACATCATCACGGCGCGGCAGGACGACCTCGCCAAGAACCCCGAGAAGTACAAGAAATTCCTGCGCTGCATCTACCGCGCGGTCGACTTCTACAAGAAGGACCCGGCCAAGTTCGCGGAGATTGCCGCGCCGCTCTACGGCCTGCAGCCGGCAGAGGTGACGGAGATCATCAACAGCTCGCTGGGCTACACCAGCTACGAGGACGCGCTGGCCTATATCGGGACCAAGGACAAGCCCGGCACGCTGTTCGGCTTCTTCGACACGGTCATGAAGCTCAACCTCGACTACGGCGCCGCCGACACCAAGCTCGATGCCAAGCAGCAGATCGACCCGTCGGTGATCACGGGCCTCTTCGACGGCAAGAAGCGCTGAAGGCAGGGCAGGGGCGGGGGCGATGGCACGCAGCCGGCGGCTTCGCCTGCAGGTCGCCGGTCTCGTCTTCGGCCTCGTCCTGCTGGGACTTTGGGAGCTGGCGGCGCGCTCCGGTTTCGTCGCGCCGCTGTTCCTGCCGCCGCCATCGACGGTCCTGGCAACGCTGTGGAACATGGCGACCCAGCGCGACCTGCTCTACCACGCCGCAGTGTCGACCGCCCGCGTCTGGGGTGCCTTCCTCATCGCAGTCGTCATGGCCGTGCCGATCGGCATCCTGATGGGCAGCTACGCCCTGGCCGGCAAGGCGCTGGAGCCGACGATCGACTTCGTCCGCTACCTGCCCGTGCCGGCACTCGTACCCCTCGCGATCATCTGGTTCGGGGTGGGTGAGGAGACCAAGATCTTCCTGCTCTGGATGGGCACCTTCTTCCAGCTCGTGCTGCTCGTCGCCGACGACGTTCGCCGCGTCCCGCACGAGTACGGGGAGATCGCAGCGACTCTGGGCGCACCGCGTGCCCGCGCCCTCATGGACGTGACGCTGCCGGCCATGCTGCCCACGCTGTGGGACAACATGCGCATCACCCTGGGTTGGTGCTGGAGTTACGTGATCGTGGCGGAGATCGTCGCAGCCGACAGCGGGCTCGGCTTCGTCATCTGGCAGTCCCGGCGCTACTTCAAGACGCCGGAAGTGATGGCCGGGGTCATCGCCATCGGCATCATCGGGCTGGCGACCGACCAGTTGCTCCGCGCCCTGCACGGGCGCCTCTTCCCCTACCTCGTCCGGTGAGCGCGATGAGCTATCTCGCCTTCGACGCGGTCACCAAGGTCTTCGACACGCAGGCGGGTCCCGTCCCGGTGGTCGAGCCCTTTTCGCTCGACATCGCCAAGGGCGAGATCATCGTCTTCCTCGGTCCGTCCGGCTGCGGCAAGACCACGCTGATGCGGATGGTCGGCGGGCTAGAGACACCGACGAGCGGGGCTATCCGTCTCGGCGGTGACATGCTTGGGCCGCCGGACCGCCGGCGCGGCATGGTGTTCCAGTCCTACTCGTCGTTCCCGTGGATGACGGTCGAGCAGAACGTCGCCTTCGGCATGCGCTACCGCCACGACCTCTCGGCAGCCGAGAAGCGGGAACGGGCGAAGCATTTCCTCGGCGTCGTCGGGCTGACGGAGTTCGCGGCCACCTACCCGAACCGCATCTCCGGCGGCATGCGCCAGCGCGTGGCCATCGCCCGCACTCTCGCCGCCGGGTCCGACGTCCTCCTGATGGACGAACCCTTCGGCGCCCTGGACGCACAGCGGCGCGAGGCGTTGCAGGTCGAGTTGCGGCGGATCCTCGAGGCGGATGCAAAGACGATCGTCTTCGTCACGCATGACGTCGACGAGGCCGCCTTCCTCGCCGACCGCGTGATCGTCTTCACCCGCCGGCCCGCGCGCATCCTGGCCGAGGTGGACGTGACCGCCGGGCTCGGCAGCCATCGCGATCTCGAGACGCGGGACGGGCGGCTCTTCTTCGAACTCCGGAGCGAGCTGCTGCATCTCGTGCGTTCCACGGCGGAGGACGCCTGAATGTCGCTGCCGGGGATCAGGGACAAGCGCGTGCTGGTGACGGGCGCCAGCCGCGGGATCGGCGAGGCGGTGGCGGCCGCCTTCGCCGCTGCGGGGGCGCGGGTCGTCATCCTCGCCGAGGATCCCGGCGTCGAGGAAACGGGGAGGCGCATCGGCGCCGTCGCCATGCATGTCTGCGACATCGCCGACGAGAAGGCCGTCGCCCGCGTCGCAGCTGCTGTCGGCGGGCTCGACGTGCTCGTCAACAATGCCGGCCTGGAACGCATGACGCCGATCGACGACGACTCGGCCACCACCCTCGCCGTGTTCCGCCGGGTGCTCGACGTGAACGTGGTGGGCACCACCATCGTCACGCAGGCCTTCCTGCCGCAGCTGCAGCCGGGGTCGCGGGTCATCAACACGGCCTCGGTGTGGGGCAGGGTCGCAGAGCCCCTGTTTGGCGCCTATGTCGCGTCGAAGCATGCCGTGATCGGCCTCACCAAGACCTGGGCCCGCGAGCTCGGCCCGCGCGGCATCGCCGTCAACGCCGTGGCTCCGGGCTGGGTGCGCACGGAGGGCTCGATGCGCTCGGCCGGCGTCATCGCCGCCCGCACGGGCCGGACGGAGGCCGAGGTCGTCGCTTCCGTCGAGGCCGCGCAGCCGTTGCCGGGCGGGCTGATGGAACCGCCCGACATCGTCGGCCCCTATCTCTACCTCGCCTCGGATCTCGCCGCGAACGTTACGGGCCAGACGCTCGGGATCGACCGCGGCGAGGCACCGTGGTGATCCGGACCTGCCAACAAAGCGAGAGCGCTATGGACGCCTTCGATCCCGCCTACCTTCCCGTCTCGGGCTTCGACCTGCCGCGTTTCGCGGGTATCCCGACCTTCATGCGGCTGCCGCATGCACCCTCGCCTGACGGCATCGAGGTCGGCATCGTCGGCGTGCCGTGGGACGGAGGCACGACGAACCGCCCGGGCGCCCGCCATGGCCCCCGCGCGCTGCGCGACTCGTCCAGCATGATGCGGATGTTCAACCAGGCGACGGCCGCGGCGCCGTTCCACACCGTGCGCTGCGCCGATCTCGGCGACGTCGGCCCCAACCCGGCGAGCCTCGAGGATACGCTGGCACGCATCGAGAAGGCCTATGCCGGTTTCGTGGCTGCCGGTGTCACCCCGCTGACGGCGGGCGGTGACCACCTCACCAGCCTGCCCGTGCTGCGCGCCGTCGCGAAAGCTGGCCCGGTGGGCATGATCCATTTCGACAGCCACACCGATCTCAACGACGACTATTTCGGCGGCTTCAAGCTGACCCACGGCACGCCGTTCCGCCGCGCTGTCGAGGAGAACCTCCTCGATCCCCGCCGCATCGTGCAGATCGGCATCCGCGGCACGACCTATGACGGCGAGGACCGCGAGTTCGCCGTCGCCTCGGGCGTTCGCATCGTCAGCATCGAGGAGCTGATGGACCGCGGGCACGCGGCCGTCATGGCGGAGGCTCGCTCCATCGTCGGTGAAAAGCCGGTCTACGTCTCGTTCGACATCGACGGCATCGACCCCTCCCAGGCGCCCGGCACCGGTACGCCGGAGATCGGCGGCTTCGACACGTTCACGGCGCAGAAGATGGTGCGGGCGCTGGACGGGCTCGACATCGTCGGCGCCGACCTCGTCGAGGTCTCGCCGCCCTTTGACGTCGGCGGGATCACCGCGTTCGTCGGCGCGTCCATCATGTTCGAACTGCTGTGCGTCACGGCGAACGCGGTGGCCCGGCGGAAAGGGCGGCCGGTCCTCGTCAACGAGCGGATCGCCGCCGTCGGGTGGAAGGCGAAACCATGAGCGACCCGAAGCCCGGCTCCAATGTCCGCAACGCCTATGACGGCGGCCGCCTCAACCTGCCCTTCGTCGGGATCTGCACCTTCGGGAAATGGCCCTACGTTTCTGACTGGGACGCGATCGACGCGGACGTCGCGGTGATGGGCGCGCCCTTCGACTTCGGCACCCAGTGGCGCGCAGGCGCGCGCCTCGGTCCGCGCGGCATCCGGGAGGCGTCTACGCTTTTCTCCTTCGGTCATGGCGGGGCCTATGACCACGAGGACGACGTGGTCTACCTGCCCGCGGGGCTCAGGCTCGTCGATATCGGCGACGCCGACATCATCCACACCGACACGATGAAAAGCCACGCCAACATCGAGCATGGCGTGCGCAAGATCCTGGAGGCCGGCGCACTGCCGGTGGTGCTGGGCGGCGACCACTCCATCAACATTCCCTGCATCAACGCGTTCGAGGGGCGGGGCGACATCCACCTCGTGCAGATCGACGCGCATCTCGACTTCGTCGACGAGCGTCACGGCGTGCGTTACGGGCACGGCAATCCGATGCGCCGCGCGGCCGAGAAGCCCTATGTCACGGGGCTCAGCCAGATTGGCATCCGCAACGTGTCCTCCACCGCCAAGGAGGGTTATGACGACGCGCGCCGGATGGGCTCGGACATCCTCTCCGTCCGGCACCTGCGCAAGCTCGGCGTCGAGGGCGTGCTCGACCGCATCCCGCCGGGCAAGCGCTACTACGTCACCATCGACATCGACGGCTTCGACCCCTCGATCGCGCCCGGCACGGGCACGCCATCGCATGGCGGGTTTCTCTACTACGAGGTGCTGGAGCTTCTGGCCGGCCTTGCGAAGCGCGGCACGGTCGTCGGCGTCGATCTCGTCGAGGTGGCGCCGGACTACGACCACACGGGCACCACGGCGATCCTCGCCGCCCAGATCCTCATGAACTTCATCGGGCGCATCATGCACGCCCGCAACGCCTGACGGGGAGGGACGAATGCGACCCCTCGAAGGCAAGCGGGCGCTGGTGACCGGCGCTTCCAGCGGAATCGGGAGGGCTTCCGCTGAGGCGCTGGCGGCGGCCGGAGCGAGTGTCGTCGGTCTCGACCGGCAGGCGCCCTCCGGCCTCCTCACTCCCACCGTTCTCGCCGACCTCACGGACGAGGCGGCTGTCGTGGCGGGCGTGGCCGAGGCGGTGCGCCGGCTGGGCGGGCTCGACATCCTCGTCAACGTCGCCGGTATCATGCGGGAGAACCCGCTGGAGGCGGTGACGGCGGACGACGTGGACCTGCACTTCGCCATCAATGTCCGTGGCACGATCCTCGTCACGCGGGAGGCGCTGCCGCATCTCGGTGAGGGCTCGCGCATCATCAACTTCGCCTCGGAACTCGCCGCGCTGGGGCGGCAGAACGCGTCCGTCTACGTCGCGACCAAAGCGGCTGTCGTAGGCCTCACCCGGTCGTGGGCGCGCGAATTCGCGTCCCGCGGAATTCTCGTGAATGCGGTTGCGCCCGGACCAACGGACACGCCGCTGCTCGCCTTCGATACGATGACGCCCGAGCAGCAGGCCCTGGAGATCGCGCACCCGATGGGCCGGATCGGCAGGCCGGAGGAGATCGCCGCGGGCGTCGTCTTCCTCGCCGGTCCCGGCGCCACCTTCGTCACCGGCCACACCCTCGCCGTGAACGGCGGGGCGGCCATGTCCTGAGGAGCGCGGAATGATCGCCAATCCCATTCCCTGGCCGAACGGAGCCAAGTGCGCCGCCTGCCTCACCTTCGACATGGACGCGGACAGCCTCATCCATGTCGAGTACCCCAACTCGGGTCACGATCGCGTCTCGGCCATCTCCATGCTGCGCTACGGCCCGACGGTGGCAGTGCCGCGCATCGTGGAAACCTACCGGCGCCTCGGCATCCGCCAGACCTTCTTCATCCCCGCCTGGTGCATGGAGCAGTATCCGGAGGCGGTGGAGGCCGTGCTGTCCGGCGGCAACGAGATCGCCCACCACAGCTACATCCACGAGAACCCGCTGGAGCAGACGCGCGACGACCAGGCGCACTGGCTCGACGCCGGCATCGAGATCCACGTCAGGATGACCGGCCGCCGCCCGCGCGGCTGGCGCGCGCCGCTCTACAACTTCTCCGGCAACTCGCTCGACCTGCTGCTGGAGCGCGGCTTCGCCTACGACGCCTCGCTGATGGGCGACGACATCCCCTATCTCCTGGAGAGCCGGGCCAATGGCGGCCGCATCGTCGAGCTGCCGTCCTACTGGGGCATGGACGACTGGCCGCAATGGGTCCAGTCCTTCGACCTCGACTACATGATGCCGATCCGATCGCCGCGCAGCGGCTTCGAGATCTACGAGCAGGAGTTCGAGGCGGCCTATGCCTATGGCGGGCTGTGGATCCCGGTCATCCACCCCTTCGCCACCGGGCGGCTGGCCCGCTGGCACGTCTTCTCCGCCTTCCTCGAGCAGAAGGTGAAGCAGGGCGACGTCTGGTTCGCCCCGATGGAAGAAATCGCAGCGCATGTGAAGGAGCTCACCGACACCGGCGTGTACAAGCCCAGGGTCGAACTCATTCCCCAGTACACGGCGGCGATGGGACGGGCGCTGCCGAGGAGGCGCTAATTTCAAGCGCTCCTGCTGTCATCCCCGGCCGGAGCCGCACAGCGGCGGAGGGGAAGGGGATCCAGCGGCCTAAGTTCAGCTTTGAGTGACCAGCGCGGGCGAGAAAAGGCCCTGGATCCCCGTCCCGGCCGTCCGGGCCGCCGGGAATGGCACCCTTCTTCGTCCACTCACCGCTGTCCCATCAGCGCCGCCCGCCGGAGCGCGGGTCTTCAGACCCGCATGTTGCCCAAAGCGCGTCTGAAGACGCGCGGTCCAGCGCGCGCTCACCCCTCCACCAGCGCGACCACGTCGCCGCTGGCGACGGTGCGGCCGGGCTGGCAGCGCAGGGACGTGACGCGGCCGGCGACGGGGGAGGCGATCTCGATCTCCATCTTCATGGATTCGACGATCACGACCGGCTGACCGGCTTCCACGGCGTCGCCTTCCGCCACCAGGATCTTCCAGACAATGCCCGTGACCGGCGCCATGACCCCGTTCTGGCCGTCCGGCACCGCCTCCTGCGGCGAGGCCGAGGCGCTGCCATCGTCGCTGACGAAGGTGTCGATGCCCTTGCGCTTCCAGTCGGCGCGTTCCTCCTCAAAGGCGGCCTGCCGCTTCGCCTGGAAGGCGGCGATGGACGCCGTCTCCGGCGCCAGCCGCTCCTGGAGGCCTCGCCAGCTGAAGGTGCCGTCCTCGATCCGGACGGGGTATTTGCCATGCGGGAACGCTTCGCGGGCGTCCCGCAGTTCCGCCTCGTCGACCGGGTGGAAGTGGATGCGGTCGAAGGGGCGCAGCAGCCAGGGCGAGCCCTCCTCGAAGGCCGGGGTAGAGCGCCAGGAGTTCCACATCTGGATCGTGCGGCCGAAGAGCTGGTACCCCCCGGGACCCTCCATGCCGTAGATGCAGAGATAGGCGCCGCCGATGCCCACCGCGTTCTCCGGCGTCCAGGTGCGCGCCGGGTTGTACTTCGTCGTCACGAGGCGATGGCGCGGATCGACCGGTGTCGCGACGGGTGCTCCGAGATAGACGTCGCCGAGGCCGAGGACGAGGTACTCGGCGTCCAGGACGATGCGCCGGACGTCGTCCTCCGAGCCGAGCCCGTTGATGCGCCGGATGAACTCGATGTTGGACGGGCACCAGGGCGCGTCCGGGCGGACGAGCTCCTGGTACTTGCGCATGGCGAGCTGCACCGAGGAGTCGTTCCATGAGAGCGGCAGCACGACCTTGCGGGACGGAACCGTGACGTCCTTTGCGTCCGGGAGCCCATCCTCGATGCGCTCCAGCGCGTCGAGGAGACGGCCCCGAGCCAGGACCTGGCTGTCGAAATGGACCTGCAGGGAGCGGATGCCCTCGGTAAGCTCGATGATCCCCGGCAGCTTCTCCGCCCGCACAGCCTGCGCCAGCACATGCACACGCAGGCGAAGGCCGAAGTCGAGCACCATGGGGCCGTACTCGACGAGGATATTGTCGTCGCCGGCACGGCGGTAGACGACGCGGATTTCGCCATCGGTCCTCTGGCGCAGCACGCCACCGGGTGCGGGCCCGGATGCTGCACTCTGCCGGACCGACGGCGAAGCGACCGGGCGTTCCGCTTCGCCCGTGCGGTCGACGAAACGGACACCGTCGCCGGGCTTCAGCTGGCCGATCTTCCAGAGTTCGTCCCGCGCAACCACGGCCGGGCAGACAAACCCGCCAAGGCTGGGGCCGTCCGGACCCAGGATGATCGGCATGTCCCCGGTGAAGTCGATGGACCCGATGGCGTAGGGTGTGTCGTGGATGTTGGAGGGGTGCAGGCCCGCCTCGCCGCCATCGTGGCGCGCCCATGAGGGGCGCGGGCCGATCAGCCGCACGCCGGTGCGGGCACTGTTGAAGTGCACCTCGTAGCGGGAGGCGAAGAGGTCGGAAATGTCCTGGGGCGTGAAGAAGTCCGGCGCGCCGTGCGGGCCGTAGAGCACGCCGATGGTCCAGTCCCGGGTCAGCTCCGGCGCTTCCAGGGCGAGATCGTCGCGCGGCTCCCCGGCGGCCGCTTTGCCGATCTTCAGGATGTCCCCGGCCTTCACCGTCCCGGTCGCGTGGCCGCCAAAGCCTCCGAGCCCGAACGTCGCCCCCGAGCCGAGAAACAGCGGCACGTCGAACGCGCCGCGCACGGCCAGATAGGCTCGCTGCCCGGCCCCGGTGATGACCCCCATCGCAAGCAGCTGCCCGGCCCGGACCTCGACGGGTGCGAAGCGCCGGACGGGCTGGCCGTCCAGTCTCGCATTCATGTTGGCGCCGGTGAGCGCGACCACCGCGTCGCAATGGAACAGAAGGGCAGGTCCTGTCAGCGTCAGTTCCAGCGCCGCTGCGCCTTCCTCGTTCGCAACGATGCGGTTGGCGAGGCGGTGTGAGCGGTCGTCCATGGGGCCGGAGGGCGGTACGCCGACGTTCCAGTAGCCGATGCGGCCCGGCCAGTCCTGGACGGAGCTCTGCGCTCCGGGCGACACGATTTCGATGGCACGGGGCCTGAACGGGATCGCCGCGAGCGCGGCCGTGGAAACATGCCCGTCGAGAAAAACCTCCGAGCCCATCACGGTTCGCAGCAGGTCCAGGTTCGTCTCGAGCCCCGAGATGCGGGTTGTGGCGAGGGCGTCCTGCATCGCCGTGACGGCCTGCACCCTGTCCCTGCCGTGGACGATCACCTTGGCGAGCAGCGGGTCGTAGTGGGCCGTCACCTCCGAGCCGCGCTCGATCCAGCCGTCGACGCGGGGGCCCTCGGCCCAGGTGACTTCCGTGATACGGCCCGTCGATGGGCGGTAATTGGCCTGCGGGTTCTCGGCATAGAGCCGGACCTCGATGGCATGGCCGTCCGGAACCAGCGTCTCCTGCGCGGGCAGGACGAATTCGCCCGCCGCCTGCCGGATCATCCACTCGACGAGGTCGACGCCGTAGACCTCCTCGGTGACCGGGTGCTCCACCTGGAGGCGCGTATTGACCTCGAGGAACGACACCTGCTCGCGCTCGACGTCGTAGATGAACTCGACCGTGCCGGCCGATTCATAGGAAACGGAACGCCCGAGCGCTGCCGCAGCTGCGTGCATCCGTTCCCGCACCGAGGCGGGGAGGCCGGGCGCGGGTGTCTCCTCGACGACCTTCTGGTTGCGCCGCTGCAGCGAGCAGTCGCGCTCGCCCAGCGTGACGATGCTGCCGTTGCCATCGCCGAAGATCTGGACCTCGACATGCCGCGCCACCGGCACGAAGCGCTCCAGATAGACCCGCGCGTCGCCGAAGGAGGAGGTCGCCATGCGCTGCACGGCATCAAACCGGTCGCGCAGCTCGGCCGCGTCGCGGCAGAGCTGCATGCCGATGCCGCCACCGCCCGCCGTGCTCTTCAGCATGACGGGGAAGCCGATCCGCTCCGCCTCCGCCACGGCCTCGTCCGCCGTGTCGAGCAGACCGCTGCCGCCCAGCAGCGGCACGCTGCTCGCCATCGCCAGCTCGCGGGCGGTGTGCTTCAGGCCGAAGGCGCGCAGATGCTCCGGACGGGGTCCGATGAAGGCGATGCCGTTCTCCGTCAGCCGCTCGGCGAAGCCGGCGTTCTCCGACAGGAAGCCGTAGCCGGGATGAACCGCCTCGGCGCCGGTCGAGAGGCAGGCTGCCACGATGGCGTCGATGTCGAGGTAGCTGTCGCGTGCCGGGGCCGCGCCGATGCAGACGGCGTCGTCCGCCGTCAGGACGGGCCGCGTATAGCGGTCGGCCTCGGAGTGAACGGCGACCGAGGCGATGCCCATCCGTTCCAGGGTGCGGATGACGCGGCCGGCGATTTCGCCCCGGTTGGCGACGAGGACCTTGCGGAACATCGTTCAGGCCGTCGCCGGGTCGAAGATCATCACCCGCACCGGCGTCGGATTGAAGCCGTTGCAGGGGTTGTTGACCTGCGGGCAGTTGGAGATAGCGCAGATCACGTCCATGGCGGCGAGGATGTCGACATGGTCGCCGGGCTTCGACACCCCGTCGACGATGGCCAGCGTCCCGTCCTGTTCGATCGGCACGTTCATGAAAAAGTTGATGTTGGGGACGATGTCGCGCTTCGTCATGCCGTGGCGGGCCATGGCGACGACGAAGTTCTCGCGGCAGGCGTGCATGTACTTCGTGTGGTGGCCGAAGCGCACCGTGTTCGCCTCGCAGGAGCAGGCGCCCGCGGACGTGTCGTGCCGGCCGCAGCTGTCGGCGACAACGACGGCCATGACGTTCCCGGCATTCGAGATCAGCCGCGTCCCGGTGGAGACATAGGCGGCGCCCTGGCCCGCTACCGTGTCCTGCGCGCTGTAGCGCTCGCTCGTGTCAGCCAGCGCATAGAACAGCGTGTCGACGGCCTGCTGGCCCTCGAGGTCGACGATGCGCAGCACCTGCCCCTTGTGGACGATGCCGGTCCAGGGCGAGTTGGCGGGAATGACGTGGTCGTACACGGCGCGAGCCGGATCGAGCACGGACGTGGCGAGGAAGGGGCTGGGCACGGGCGAAATCCTTCAGTCGCGCAGATAGGATGCGTTGTTCTCGAAGCCGCGAAGTGCCTCGGCGGTGGCGGTCCGGCACAGGTCGTCAGGCGCGGGCGGCGACAGGCGGAAGGTGATCGCCTCGACCTCGCCGGGCGCGAACGACGTGTCCGGCGCCAGCGGGTGCGGGCAGTTGGACACCGCGACGACAAGGTCCATCTCTGCCCTGAGGTCGACGAAGTCGCCCTTGCGCACGACGCCATTGCGCCAGCCCAGCTTCCCTTCGGCGCCCGAGACGACAGGGGCGAAGAAGGTGACCACGGGTGCGAGGTCGCGCCGCCCGAGGCCGTGCTTCGACGCTGCCAGCAGCATGTTCACCGAGGTCGAGCGCAGGGTCGCGTCGCCGTATTTCCTCGCGTTGCTGGCCGGGGTCGAACCGCCGGCAATGGGGTCGTGCGCGCCGCTCGTGTCCTCGACGATGGAGAGCAGCACCCGGCCCATGTCTGAAAAGAGCACGCGGCCCTTCCTGAGCGCCGCCGTCCACTGGATCTTGACGGTGTCGGCGCTGTTGAAGCGCTCGCTCGTGTCGTGCGCGTTCCACGCGAAGAGCGAGACGCCATGCGTGCCGGATGTGTTGAGCAGGCGCAGGCCCTCGCCGCGCCGCAGGAGCCCGGTCCAGTACCAGCCGCCGGGAATCGTCTCGCTGTGCAGGATGTCGGCGTCGGCGATGGTCGCGCCGTCCATGGGGGTAGGGGGCGGCAGCGCCTTCGGAGCGGCGTTCTCGCCGGCGGCCTTGAGCTCTTCGTAGCGGCGGCGATTGGCTTCGATCCGCGCGCGCGCCTCGGCGGTGACGGTCACGGCAATGCTCCTTGGATGGCCTGTTCTGTTCGGCTCGTCGTTGTGGGTGGAGTGGGTTCGGCGGGAGGCAGGCCCCAGCCGGGGCGCCCGGCCTCTCGGCGGGGCCAGACCTCGAAATCGCGCGTCACGGTCGCCCCGTAGCGCCCGGCATCGGACGGTTCGTTGCGGCGCCGCTCGAAGACGACGACGCGGGTGGCGAGCGCGAAGGCTTCCGAGAGGTCGTGCGTCACCATCACTACGGTGAGCGGCCGCTCGTGCCAGAGCCGCTTCACCAGCTGGTGGATGTCGCCCCTTATGCCGGGATCGAGCGCTCCGAACGGCTCGTCCAGCAGCAGCACCTTCGGCCGGGCGATGAGGGCTTGCGCCAGGGCGAGGCGCTGCTGCATGCCGCCAGAGAGCTGCGCAGGGTACTTCGCGACACTGTCGCCGAGGCCGACGGCGGCGAGCATGGCGCGGGCCTCGTCCTCCGCCGCGCGGCGCCTGGCGCCGAACAGACGCCCGAGAAGCGGCGCCTCGCGCAGTTCGATCCCGAGCGCCACGTTGCCGAGCACGGTGAGGTGCGGGAACACCGAGTAGCGCTGGAAGACGACGCCCCTGTCGGGACCCGGCTCACCGGACAGCTTCTCGCCGGCGATGGTGATCGTGCCCTTGGTGGGCTTCTCCTCCGAGAGCAGCATGCGCAGGAACGTGGTCTTGCCGCAGCCCGATGGGCCGACCAGCGCCACGAAGGCGCGCGGCGCGATGTCGAGGGTGATGTCCTCGAGCACGACACGGTCGTCGTACTCCTTCCAGAGGTTGCGGATGGAGAGCGCGGTCATGCCGACGCCCTCGCATCCTCGAACCAGGGGAAGAGCCGCCGCTGCACGGGAATGAGCGCCCGGTCCATGAGGAAGGCGAGCAGCGTGATCCACGCGACATAGGGGATGATGACGTCCATCGCGAGATAGCGCCGGACGAGGAAGATGCGGTAGCCGAGCCCGGACTCCGAGGCGATGGCCTCGGCCGCGATGAGGAAGAGCCAGGCCGGCCCCAGCTGCAGGCGCAGCGAGTCGATGAGGCGCGGCACGGTCTGCGGGACGACGATGCGCAGCACGATCTGCCAGGTGGAGGCGCCGAGCGTCTGCGCCTTGATCAGTTGCTGGCGCGGCAGGTCGCCGACCCTGAGCGCGATGTCGCGCACGAGGGGCGGCGCCACGCCGATGACGATAAGGGCGATCTTCGATGCTTCGCCGAGCCCCATGGTGATGAACAGGATGGGAAGCAGGGCGAGCGGGGGCACCATCGAGATGACGGTGACGAAGGAACCGAGCGCCGCCCTGAGATAGGGCAGCAGCCCGACGACGATGCCGAGCACCAGCCCGATCACGACGGCGATGACGAGCGAGATGGCGAGGCGCCCGAGGCTTGCGGCGGTGTCGACCCAGAGCAGGAAGTCGCCGGTGCGCGGGTCGGGCACGAAGGCCATGCGCCAGGCGGCGCTGCCGAGAGTGGAGAAGGCGGGAAGCAGCTTGTCGGTCGGGTTCTCCGCCAGCCTCACGCCCGAACCGATCGCGTAGGCGATCAGCACGAGCGCGAAGGGCAGGAGCGCCAGGAGGCGCGCCGTGCCGCTCCGCGGAACGCGGTTGATGAACCGCATGGCCGGCCGCCCCGCCGCTCGCCGTCAGGGCTTCGCGGCCGCCATCCAGGCGTCGGTGAAGCGGAACTTCACGTTGGCCTTGTCGCCCAGCACGGTCCCGTCCGCGAGCTCGATGCCCACCACGTCCTTGGAGGGCGCGTTGTTGCCGAGAAGGTTGTGCTGGAAGAGGAAGCTGCGGACATTGTCCATCGTCTTCCCCACCTCCGGGCTGCGGGCGAAGGCAGCCGCCTCGTCCGCCTTGTAGAACATGCGCGTCGTCTTGAGCTGTGCTTCGAAGCCCGCGAGGTCCGTGGCAGAGGCCTTGCCCATCGCCTCTCGCGCCGCCTTCCCGGCGGGCGTTTCGGCCGACATCACGGCCATGGTCTCGTACCAGATGCCGGCGAGCGCCTTGCCGAGGTCCGGGTTGTCCTTCAGCGTCGCGGTGTTCACGACGAGCAGGTCCATGATCTCGCCGGGGATCTGCGAGGAGTTGAACACCGAGGTGGCGTTCGGGCTCTTCAGGATCTCCGCCACCAGCGGGTTCCAGGTCACGACGGAGGTGACGTCCTTGGTGGCGTAGGCGGCCACCATGTCGGCATCCGACGTGTTGACCACCTTCACGTCCTTCTCCGACATCCCGACCGTCGAGAGCGCGCGGGCGAGCAGATAGTGGGAGACGGAGAACTCGACGAGGTTGACGGTCTGGCCCTTGATGTCGGCCAGCGCCTTCTTGTCCTTCAGGATCACGGCGTCGTTGCCGTTCGAGAAGTCGCCGATGATGACGGCCGTGGTATCGACGCCGCCCACGGCGGGGATCGACAGCGCGTCCATGTTGGTGACGGTCAGCGCGTCGAAGCCGCCGGCCGTGTACTGGTTGATGGACTCGACATAGTCGTTGACCTGCACGACGTCGATCTTGATGCCGTACTTGTCGGCCCACTTCTTGACGATGCCCTGCTCCGCCGCCCACGGCCACGGCATCCAGCCGACATAGATGGACCAGGCGAGGCGGAACTCGGTCTTCTTCTCCGCTTGGGCCGACCCCGTCGCGAGGACGACGGTGAGGGCGCAAGCGGCCAGGCTCTTCGTGATCAGCGTCTTCAATGTCATCGCCCACTCCACGGCTGTTGGGCCTGCGGAACTGGCATCGACCCGAGTGCCAGTACCTGGCCACTGAGGTCTCCCGGGATTTTATCCCGCCGTGCGCTCCACGGATGTCTCCCGCGGAGCCGGCAGCTCTCGGACCAGCCGTCGCGGAGCGACGCGGAACCCTAGCCACCAACTCAATACGGTGAGCTTTGCAATGGGCGTGCCAGAGGGGCCGTGCTGCCGGAGCGCGCGTCTTCAGACGCGCTCTTTGCGACTGAGGGGGAACGAGCGGGTCTGAAGACCCGCGCTCCAGGCCCGGCGTGTCGCTAAATTGGGCAGGTGGCCAGAAAGCAGGCGAAGCTTCCGGTGCCTCACTTGGCGAGGTAGGGGGTGCGCAGGGAGTACGCGATCTTGTCCCAGGCAGCCTGGAAGGCGGTGGCATCGGCCGCGTCGAAATAGTAGGTCGCGTCCGTGGCGCATTTCGACAGCATCGTCTTTGCGGCCGTGTTCGTGACCATGAACGCCACCACGAAGACCTCGATCTTCTGAGCCTTCATGTTCGTGCAGAGGGCGGATGACGCCGTGTCTGCCGTCGTCTGCGACGTTCCGTTGTGAGTGCCGTCGGCGGACATGCTCACCGTGTTTTCGCCGTCCGTCATCAGCACGACTGCCTTGCGTGGCTTGCGATTGTTGGGGTCGTAGGCAGCGGCCTCGGTGTAGGGCACCGAGGAGGACAGGACGTTCCAGCCCCATGTCAGGCCGCCCGGGACATAGGTGCTGCCCGAAGCCTTCATGTTGCCGATCTGGGTCTTGAGATTTGTGAAGTTGGTCGAGAGTGGCTGGACAGGAATGACGGGGCAGGGGCTGGTAGAGCCCTGCACGATCATCAGGCCCGGATAGGCCGGGGATGTCGTATCCACCGTGTTGTAGCCGACCCGGGATGTCGCGCAGCCTGACCAGATGTAATTCGTGATCGTGCAGTTCTTGCCCTTTTTGTCGCAGTTTGTGCTGGTCGAATAATCTGCCGGCACGTTCATCCACGAAGCGGAGCGATTAGCGGTTCCGACGTTCACGTACTGCGTGAACGGAACAAGGCCGATCTTGACGCTGGCCTGCGGGTCGGAGGTGAGCGTGTCGATCAACTTCTTGGATTGAGTGATGAGGTTGGCGATTTTGGTCTGCCCGTTGGAGGCCGGATCGCCCATCGAGCCGGTGTTGTCGAGGACGAGTGCGAGCTCGAGCTGGCTGTCCTGGCCGCGGATGGTCTCGGACGAGGCACTCAGGCTCCAGAAGGTCTGGCCGATCAGCTGCGTGACCGTGCTCTTCACGCGCGCGCTCAGCGTTACGGTGATGGTGCGCTTGTCGGCGGAGATGCTGCTCGTGGTTGTGAGGTCCTGGAGGAAAGAGGAACTCGTGGCGAGCTGGGCGCGGGCGAAGGTGTCGACCGCACTCTGGACCTGCTGCGCGGTGGAGAGCGTGTAGCGGTTCGCGGCGAGCGCCGACGCGTCTGCGATCGTCTGCAGAGTGGTTCGTGCGTGGGAATACCGCGAATAGTCCAGGCTGCAGCCGATGGCGACAACCAGCGGGACGAGGGACAGCGCGAACGGCACTGCCAGCGACCCCCTCGTGTCCTTACGGAACTTCCTAAACATGGCACTCTCCTTCTGAAGAAGAGTGAACCGCATTCGTTTGAACATTTTGCTAAGTTGCAAAAAGGTGGGAAGTAAACAACCAGTTACATTTGTTGACAGCCTTTAACGGCCTTTCACATGTCCAAGATGGACTACAGCATGTCCTGAGAAAGAAAAAGGAGCCCTGCTTTCGAGACCGAAGAAACAGCAGCCAGTAAATTCATACGGTGCCGGCGGAACGTCTCCGCCACGCGGCTTCCTACTTCCGATCGGGTGGCTTTTGCATGCCTCGTCCGACGACTCATCGGATTGTCCCTAGCGACTTCATGCAGCTAAGTACCTGAAATTATTGACTTAAGCTCAGCCATTCAATCTGCTTTGCAGAAAATCAAGAAGTTCATGCCAGCGTTGCTTGGTTTCCAGGTGAGAGCGTGACGTGTCCCAGATCCGCGTACTAGCCAGCGCATTTGCGCTTCTCCTCGTCTCTCTGTGTGCTCCGGCTCAGGCCCAGACCTGGACGGTCGAGCGCGTGCAGGGCCCGGCCTGGATCCAGGACGGCACGAAACGAACTCCTGTCGAGGTGGGCGTCGTAATCGGTCCGGGCGTGCAGATCATCACTGCTCAGGGCGCGCGCGTGAAGCTGACTGGCCCGCAGGGTGGGATGATGGTCGGCCCCAACACCTCGATCGAGATGCGCCCTGGCATGGCTGGTCTCGAGACGACGGCTGTCCAGCGCAACGGGGTGGTCGAGTTCAATCTCACCAAGCACCAGCAGCCTTACTTCTCCGTCGAAACGCCTGCCATGGCCGCGGTGGTCAAGGGAACGCGGTTCGTCGTGATGGTGGCCGGGCCGCGGAGCGATGTCGGCGTCCGCGAGGGCGTCGTCGAGGTACAGGACTTCCGGTCGGGGTCGATGGCAACGCTGCGCGCCGGCGAGCGCGCGGCGACACGACAGAGCCTTTCCGGGCTTCTGGTCGGCGGGCCGGGCGCCCTTCCGACCATCCGCCCGGGCATGCCACGCGCTCCCCTCGTCCGCCCTCATCGCGTTCTGAACGCACCGCCGGTGGGCACCGCCTGGCAGATCGGCAATGATGGCTGGGCGACGGTGACGACCCAGGAGGGACAACTGGCCGCCGCCAAGGCCAGGGCGTCCGGCCCATCCGGGAAGGCGAACGGCCGCGACAATGCCGCCGACGGCGAGGCGGATGCCAGCAACGGACGCAGCGTTGCCGCGCGGGCAGCCGGAGGCAAGGCCGATGGCGGTACATCCTCTGCCGCCGCGAACGGAAAGGCCGGCGGCGCCGGCAACAGCAATGCCGGCGGAAATGGCAACGGCAACGCCGGTGGCAATGGAAACGGCAACGCCGGTGGGAACGGCAACGGCCGCGGAAACGGCAGGGGCGCCTGACGGCGCGGCATCGAGAGAGCGAGCCCCCGATGCCAAACCGCAACGCGACCGCAGGCGTGTACCCTCACGGCGTGCGGCGCGGCCTGGTCGTCGTCGCGCTCGCATGCGCCGCCGCGGCGCTCTGGCTCGGTGGCATTCTCTCGCCGCTGGCCGACGCGCTGCGTGACCAGAGGTTTTCGGTTTCGCCCCGTCCTGCTTCGGGTCGTGTCGTCGTCGTCGCAATCGACAGCTACAGCCTCTCGCGCGTGGGCATCTGGCCATGGCCGCGCGACGTGCATGCGCGCCTGGTCAATCTGCTCGCCGGCTTCGGCGCGGCCGACATCGCTTTCGACGTCGACTTCAGTTCCCGCTCGACCCCTGAAGGAGACCAGGCGTTCGAGAGCGCGCTCGCCGATGCGGACGGGAAAGTGCTTCTCGCGGCCATGCGTTCGCTTCGCTACGACGGCAAGGCCGAGCGCAAGATCATCCCGATGCAGCGCTTCGCCGAGCACTCCTGGCTCGGCCTCGTCGACGTTTTTCCCGACAGGGACGGCGTGCTCAGGCGCTTTCCGGCCGGTGCCGTCGTCGACGGCGTGAACATGCCGTCCATGCCGGTGCTGCTGGGCGGGCGCATCGATCCACCCCAGGGCGGCATCGGCATAGACTTCTCGATCCGGCAGGAAACGATCGAGCGGATCAGGGCGGCCGACCTGCTGGACGGCAATGTGCATGCCGACCGGGTCAAGGGCCGCAAGGTCATCATCGGCGCGACGGCGCCCGAGCTGCGCGACGTGTTCCACGTTCCCACGGCGGTCGCCATGCCGGGCCCCGTGGTGCAGGCGCTCGCCACCGAGACTCTCCTGCAGCGCAGGGAAATCCGGGACGCCGGGCTGCCCGCAGGCTTTGCGGCGCTCGCCATTCTGACGCTGGTAGCTCTCGTCGGCGCTCCCAGGCTGCGCCTGCCGGCGACGCTCGCCGGTGCGGCGGTCCTGGCACTGTGCATCGAGGCGGTCGCGATCTCCGTTCAGGTCACCCGCGGTATCTCCGCCGACACGTCCGTTCTCCATGTCGCGCTGCTCTTCTTCGTCTGCGGCGCAGTCGGGGCGGAGGTGGCGGAACGCCGGCGGCTGTGGCTGGCTGCCCGGGCCCAGTCCCAGGACCTGCGTGCGCTGCTCGACCGGGTCATCGACGACAACTTCACCGGGATTCTCGTCGTCGACCGCGAAGGGGTCGTGCGTGCGGCCAGCCGTGTCGCCGGAGACATTCTGCGCCGCTCGCGCGAGACGCTCGTCGATGCAGCCGCCGGGGACGTGCTGCCCCGCGACCTGCACCTCGCGGTAGCCGCGATGCTGGCGAAGGCAGTCCAGCCGGACAGGCCGCAAACGCGCACCGGCGAAACCGTGGTCGGCAGCCGGGAGGGGCCGCGCACGATCGAATACGTCGCGACGGTCTCACGGCTGTCCTCGTCCGATCCCGACGGGGCCAGCGACGCCGGCTCCGTTGCCGTCTGCCTCACGTTCCGCGACGTGACAGAGGAGCGGGAGGCGGCACGGCGGATCGACTTCCTCGCCCATTTCGATGCGCTCACCGGGCTGCCCAACCGCAACCGCTTCATGGCCGATCTCACGACTGCCCTCTCCGGCGGAGATTCAGGGCCGGAGCGCGCGGTGCTGATCGCCGACCTCGATCGCTTCGGCTGGGTGAACGACGCCCTGGGGCAAGCGGCGGGCGACGAGGTTCTGCGCGAGGTGGCGCGGCGCATCGCCGAGGTCATCGGAAACAGCGGCATGCCTGCCAGGCTCGGCGGCGACGAGTTTGCCGCGCTTCTCACCTGCGGGGACAGCACCGCGCTCGAAGCTCTCGCCGGGCGGCTGGCCGCTGCCCTCGCCGAACCCCTCGACCTGTCACGGGTGCGCGGGCCCATGGCGATCAGCCTGGGCCTCGCGCCGCTGGCGCCGGGGGATAGCGCTGGCTCGGCACTGAGGCGCGCCCATCTCGCGCTCGCGCGAGCGAAGTCTGAAGGCGGGGCTCGTTTTCACATCTATGACGAGGAGCTCGAGCGCGCCGCTGCCGAGCGGCGTGAGATCGAACAGGATCTCTGGGTCGCTCTCGCTGACGAGCAATTCGAGGTCCACTACCAGCCGCAGATCGATCTCGCGACAGGAGAGGTGACGGGCGCGGAAGCGCTGTTGCGCTGGCATCGGCCCGGCAAGGGGTCGGTGTCACCCGGGGTCTTCATTCCACTCGCCGAAGAGCTTGGCCTGATCCACCAGATCGGTGCGTGGGTGCTGCGCAAGGCCTGCTCGGACGCGGCACAATGGCCGAAGCCGATCAAGGTGGCTGTCAACGTCTCCGCAGCGCAGATCGCCCGCGGCGACCTTCCCGACACCGTTGCCGCGGCGCTGGCCGAAAGCGGACTCGGGGCTGACCGGCTGGAACTGGAGCTGACGGAATCGCTCTTCCTCGAAGCAGATCCCAGCCTGGGCGCGATGCTGTCCGACCTTCGCGCGCGGGGCATCGGGCTCGCGCTCGATGATTTCGGCACCGGCTACTCCTCGCTGGGCTACCTGAAGTCGTTCCCCTTCACCAAGCTCAAGATCGACCAGTCCTTCGTTCGCGATCTGCCGCACCATGCGGGCTCGGCGACGATCGTCGCCGCGCTCTTCACGCTGGCGCGCGGCCTGGACCTGTCGGTCGTCGCCGAGGGGATCGAGACGGAAGAGCAGCGCGTCTGCCTGTCGACGCTGGGGAGGATCACGGGACAGGGGTACCTGTTCGCCCGGCCGATGCCGAACGGGCGCTTTCAGCGTGTCCTGGACAGGGCGGCGCCGGGATCACGTCCCGCCCTGCAAGACGCCGGCTGACCTGAGGCAGACCCCGGCCTCAGGGCTGCACGGGTTCCCATCCCGGTCCGGGATTGAAGGAGCGCATCTTCAGCGCGGCCTGCCGTGTGTCCGCGCCGAGGTTCTTCTGCCAGACCTGGCCCCGCTGGTCGCACAGGAAGGTCATCACCCCCGTCTCGCCCCATGTCTCCGGGAAGGCCATGAGGGCGAAGCCTGCCAGGAGCCGTCCGCTCACCTTGTAGTCATAGGCTCCACCCGGCGCATACGGGCCCTGCTCGGTGAGGATGCGGTAGACGTAGCCACGGTAGGACTGCAGCTTGCGCGGATCCCCAGCCTCGTGGGCGATGCGATCGCCGAGGGGGCTGCGGTCTGCGGGGTCGCGCGGCTCCCACCACAGGCCGTCCTGGCGTCCGGGCGAGCTGATCAGCCGGGCCGCGTACTGCTGCACGGGCTGGCCGTCGCGCAGCTGGGAGAAGTATTCGCGCTGGGCAGCGACATAGTCGCTGCAAGCGTTGATGGCCTCGGTTTCGTTGCGGCCGATGCGCCTGTCCAGGATGATTTGCTTGCCGGCCGCGAGGTCGAACCGCCACGCCTCCCCCTCCTTGCGCAGCGGAATGGGGAACTCCCAGCCGCCGCTGCCGAAGGTCAGTGCGGTCGTGCCATCCGGGCGCTCCGCCTTGCCGCTGCCGTTTTCGGCCAGCGCCAGGAAATCGTCGAGCCGCTTGCGGTCGGTGTCGGCATCGCCGGACGACAGCAGGTCTTTCGCGCCCGGACCAAAAATTCGGTCGAGCATGCCGCCCTCCGGGCTCCGGGCAGCCTCGACGAGCGACTTTGCCGCATCATCGGGCGAAGCGAAGGTCTGCTGCGCACGGGCCTGGGGAGCGCCCGCGAGCGCCGTTGCGAGCAGGGCGGCGAGAAGGAGGAGGAGGTTTCGCATGACTCGTTTCCTTCTCAGCGCCCGCGGCCGCCACGGCCGCCGCCGCCGCCGCGCTGGATCTGTTGCCGCCCGCCTCCGCCGCCGCCCATCTGGGGCCGGCCCCCGCCACCGCCCATCTGGGGCCGCCCGCCTCCGCCGCCGCGGTTGAAGTCGGGACGGGGAGCGCTGGCGGGGCGCTGCACCGCCTGACGGCTCGCCGCGCCGCGCTGCTCGAACTGCTTCGATGCGCCACCGAGCCGGGCATCTCCGAACGCCGTGTCCCGGGGTGGCGCAGGCCGCGTTGCCGGCCGTACAGCACCGGGGTTCTTGACCTCGGGCCGCTTGCCTTCCGGTCTCTTGGCTTCCGGCCGCTTGGCCTCGGGCCTCTTGACGTCGCGGGTATCCGGAAGCTTCGGGTTCTGGATCGCGGGGCGTGTCTCCGGCCGCTGGCCAGCGCCGCCTGCATTCGGCCGGCTGCCGGGCTGAACGGCCGGGAGCGTCGTCGGCCGGTTCAGATTGCCCGGGGCAGACGGCCGGTTCGCCGTTCCACCCCCGGGCCGCCTGTCGGGATTGGCCAGTCCCGGCTTGGACCCCTGACCGGGGCGGTAGCGGTCCCCATCGGGCCGCCAGGGCCGGGTGTTGCCGTTCCCGGTGTTGCCGCCCCCGATGGTGTTGCCGCCGCCGACAATGGTGTTGCCGTTGCCGATATTGACGTCACGATCGATGTTGATGTTGTTGTTGCCGTTCCAGCCCGGCCGGTAGCCGGGATAGCCGGGCCAGCGCGGCGGATAGACCCAGCCGCGGCCCCAATCCCAGACATTGTCGACCGCCACGCCGACCGCGACACCGAGCCCGAAGCCGATGAGGCCGGAGGCGACGTTCGAACCGGTCACGTAGGATTCGTCGTAGACGAGCATGGGATCGTAGGCGGGCACGTAGATCACCTGCGGGTCCGTCGGCTCGATGACGATGTACTCGGTCTGGCTGGTCCCCTGCTTTTGCGAGGTGACGCGCTGCTGCTTCGTCGTCTTCAGGGACCCTGCCTTCTGCGCTTCGCGCCGCAGGTCCTGGATGACCAGCGCCACCTCGTCGGGCTGGTTGACGAACGCGTCGCCAAGGTCGGTCGTGGCGTCGAGGTCCGCGTTCAACTTCTCGACCAGGTCCGGGAAGCGGGCCAGCGCCTTGACGGATGGGTCCCAGGCCTGAGCGTCGATGCCGGAGAAATCCTTCTTGGCAATTGCCGCCTTGTTTTTCGAGAGCCAGCGGGAGGCCTGCACGATCTCGATCGGGTAGGCGCTGGCGGGAAGCAGCTGGGCGAGCAGGGCGTCGGGGAACAGCGCGTAGGGCGCCAGCAGCTTGCGCAGCTCTTCGCGGGTGAAGGCGGTGTCGGCGGGAGTTTCCGCCGGGGCGGCCACGGCGGGCTGTGCCGCGTCCTGTGCCCGCGCAGCAGGCGCGGCGGCCCACAAGGCCAGCACCATGCCCATCGCTGTCCCGGCGATCCCGCCGAGTGTCCGTGCTGTCAGCATACGCGCGTCCCCCGCCGCATGGGTCCGGCTTCGTCGCCCAATGACCCACCTTACGTGCGGCATACGTTAAGCTGAAGCTCAACGAGACTCAAAGCATTTAGCCATCGGAACTCAATCCGACGGGACTGGAGGGGGCCGGGTCGTGCCCCGTAAACCATCGGTGCCGACGCCGACCGGGGCACCCCGGACGGTCTGGAAACAAGCCGGGTCCCGAGCGTTGTGGGTCTTCCAGATGGAGGACTTGAAATGCTGAAAACCACCATGATTTCCCTCGGCGCGCTTTGCCTGCTCGCCACGGCCGCTCCCGCCCAGGAGGTCCGCATCGGACCCGGCGGCGTCACGGTAGGGCGTGACCACGATGACAACTGGGAGCGCCGCCAGTGGCGCCGCGAGCACCGGTATGACCGCGAACGGACGGGCACCATCGTCGAGCGCCGCTACGGCGAGCGCTGCCGGACCGTTGTCATCCGCAAGGAGACTGACGACGGCGACATGGTGACGCGCCGCGTCCGCCGCTGCGGCTGACCCACGGCTTTCTCCGGCGCGGCGCAGGGATTTGTCCCCGCCCGCGCCGGTTGACCCGGCTGGCCCGCGCGGCGCATCGTCCCCGGCACGCGCGGGGCCCACCCGCCCGGCACGGACGGGCCATCGATGAATCAGCCGCCTCTCTTTCTCGACCGCGACCTGTGGGGCGAGGACGCGGCGTTGCGGGAAGCGGTCGTCGCGAACGGCGGCGACCCAGGGCGCCTGGGGCTGGCCGCGTTCGGGCGTGAGTGCGGCTCCGCCGAGATGGCCGAGTTCGCGCGCGCCGCAAACAAGAACCCGCCGAACCTCCGAAGCCTCGACCCCCGCGGCGAGCCGCTCGACACCGTCGACTTTCATCCGGCCTGGCACATGCTGATGGATCACGGCATGGCCGCCGGGCTGCATGTTCCCGTCGGGCTGGCCGGTGCGCCACAGGGCGGTCACGTCGGGCGTTCGGCGCGTCTCTATCTCGAATGCCAGGCCGAGGCGGGACATGTCTGCCCGCTCACCATGACGCAGGCGAGTGGTGCCGCGCTGGCCCGCGAACCCGGCCTTTTCGCCCGGCTGGCGCCGAAGCTGGCCGGCCGCTCCTACGACCCCGGCTTCGTGCCGTGGTGGGAGAAGGACGCCATCACCATCGGGATGGGCATGACCGAGCGCCAGGGCGGCACGGACGTGCGCAGCAACGAGACACGGGCGGTGCCGGACGGCGGCGCTTGGCGGATCGACGGCGAGAAATGGTTCATGTCCGCGCCGATGTGCGATGCCTTCCTGGTGCTCGCGCAGGCGCCTGCAGGGCTCACCTGCTTTTTCCTGGCCCGGCACCGGCCCGACGGCGAGGTGAACGGCCTTCGCTTCAATCGGCTGAAGGACAAGCTGGGGAACCGGTCGAACGCGTCCTCCGAGGTGCGGTTCGAGGCCTGCCACGCCGAGCGCGTCGGGCCGGAAGGCGAGGGCATCCGGACGATCCTGTCGATGGTCCAGATGACGCGGCTCGACTGCATCGTCTCTTCGGCCGCGATGATGCGGCTGGGGCTCGCCATGGCCGTGCATCACGCCCGCCACCGCAGTGTCTTCCAGCGCAGGCTCGTCACCCAGCCGGCCATGCGTCCGGTGCTAGCCGACCTCGCGCTCGAGGTGGAGGGCGCGACGGCGCTGGCCCTCAGGCTGGCGCTCGCCTTCGACGGCGCCGGCGATGCGGAGCAGGAGGCTTATGCGCGCATCGTCACGCCGGCTGCCAAGATGCTCGTCTGCAAGACGGCGCCCGACCTCCTGGCCGAGTGCATGGAAGTGCTGGGCGGCAATGGCTACGTCGAGGATTTCGGCCTCGCGCGGCTCTACCGGGAGGCGCCGGTCAACGCAATCTGGGAGGGCTCGGGCAACGTCATGGCGCTCGACGTGCTTCGCGCCCTGCGCAAGGCGCCGGACGCTGCCGCCCGGCTGCTCTCGCGACTGGCTGCCGACGCGACCGCAACGGGCCGTGCCGCTGCGCGGGAGGCCGCTTCGCTCGCCGGGGGAGGGGACGCGGAGCAGCATGCCCGCAGGATCGCGCTCGTCATCGCCAGGCTGGCCGCGTCGTCGGCGCTGCGGCGAACGCAACCCGCATTGGCGGCGGCTTACGAGGAGGCCCGCCTTTCCGGATCGGGCCGCGGCCTGTGGGGGGCGGCCTCGGTGCCGGAATCAGACACGCTAATCGCGAGGGTCCTGCCGGAGTAGGCAAGCTCACGCCTCGCGTATGGCCAGCACCTTGTCGATGCGACGCCCGTCGAGGTCCACGACCTCGAAGCGCCAGCCCATGGTCGTGACATGGTCGCCCGTCGCGGGCAGCTGGCCCATCGCGTGGATGACGAAGCCGGCCACCGTGTCGTAGCCGCGATTGTCGGGAAGGTCGATGCCGAGCCGCTCCGCCATCTCGTCGGCCGGCATCCATCCCGCCAGCAACCAGGAGCCGTCGTCGCGCTGGACGGCCTCCGGCTCCTCCGCACCCTCGTCGGACTTGAATGCGCCGGCGATGGCGTCGAGCAGATCGGCGGGCGTGACGATGCCCTCGAAATGCCCGTACTCGTCATGAACCAGCGCGACCGGCACGTCGGCGTTGCGCAGCACGTTGAGGACGCCGAGTGCGTCCATCGTGTCGGGCACGATCGGCGCTTTCCGCACGTACATCGCGATGTCGAGCGGCTCGCCCCGCATCAGCGGGCCCATGAGCTCGCGCACCTGCACCACGCCGACGATGTTGTCGGCCTCGCCGTCGGAGACGGGCAGCCTTGCGTGCGAGGTCTGCGCCAGCCTGGCCCGTTGCGCGGCAGGGCTCTCGCCGAGGTCGAGCCACTGCACCTCCGTCCGCGGCGTCATGACGGCACGGACCGGCCGGTCGCCGAGGCGCAGCACCGCGGAAATCATCTCCTGCTCCTCGCCCTCGATGACACCCGCCGACTGGGCCTCCGCGACGATGGTGCGCAGTTCTTCCTCGGTCACCACCGCGTCGGCCTGCCCTGCGTCGCCGAAGATGCGGAAGATGAGGCGGGTGGACGCGTCGAGCAGCCAGACCACGGGCGAGGCGACGCGCGAGACGAATTTCATCATCGGCGCGACGAGGCAGGCGATGCCCTCGGCATTGCGCAGGGCGATGTTCTTGGGCACGAGCTCGCCGATCACCACGGACAGGTAGGTGATCGCGCCGATCACCGCGACATAACCCACCGTGTCGGATGCGGCGCGCGAGAGACCCGTTCCCACGAGGATGTCGGCCAGCTGGCGGCCGAGCGCGGCGCCGGAGAAGGCACCCGCGAGAATGCCGACCAGCGTGATGCCGATCTGCACCGTGGACAGGAAGCGGCCGGGATCCTCTGCAAGGGCCAGCGCCGTGGCCGCCCCACGGCGGCCATTGTCGGCAAGCGTTTTCAGCCGGACCTTCCGGGCAGAAACGATGGCGAGTTCGGAGAGCGAAAACAGCCCGTTCAGGGCAATCAGGAAAACGGCGACGAAGAGTTCAAACACTCTCTGCGAGGTCCGCCCGGGCGTCCGGCGCAGACCCCTCCACTCTGTTGACGGGAGCCGTCAGGGTCGCATTCGCCCGCCCCCGCGTCAAACGCCCTCCCGCGGCCATCCCGTCGCGGAGGCCGCCGGCGCGGTTTCGTGCCGAGCCGGTTGTGGCGCACTTCACAGCGGCGGATGCGATGAGGTCCTACGCCTTGGTCATGGGCGCTGGACGCCCACCGGCCGGAGCGCCGGACAGGACTGGGGAGATCGCCATGACCAGCCGCAGCGCCCACGCCGGATCCATCCGCACCCGCAGCCCCGGTCTCGCGCAGCCCTTGCCGACATGGCTGGAGCGCCTCGGCATCTCGGCTGCCAACGAGCCCGCCGGCCCTGCCGTCCGGGTCGTGCTGGAGCGGGGTCCGGCTGCACCCTTCCGGCCCGTCCGCAGCCTGGCTGGCCGGACTACCACGGTCATCGCCGGCTCCCAGCTCGACGTCGTCGCCTGAAGCGAGACAGGTTGGGGATCGCAGGCAAGAGCGCTGCCGGAGCGCGGGTTTTCAGACCCGCTTTGTTTCGGTCATGTGAAAAGGCAAGAGCGCGTCTGAAGACGCGCGCTCCGGGTGGGAGCGCGGGTCTTCAGACCCGCCTTTTTATTCTAACCACAGGCAAGAGCGCGTCTGAAGACGCGCGCTCCGGGTCGAAGCGCGGGTCTTCAGACCCGCCTCCATATTCCAACCACAGGCAAGAGCGCGTCAGGAGTCGCGCGGTCCCGTGTCGGAGCGCGGGTCTTCAGACCCGCACTTTTCGCTGGGAGGCTCCGAGCGCGTCCGCCGACGCGCCGTCCGATCAGAAGGCGTGGAGATCGCCGTAGGATGCGAGCGAGGAGCTCGCGCCGTGCACGGAGACGCTGGCGTCGTCCCCCATAGCGGAGCCGGACAGGACCTGGGATGCCACCGCGCTGACGGGGCCGACAACGAAGTTGCCCAAGCCGTTCCCGCCGATGGCCGTAGCGCTGTTTTCGCCGCCGATGTCGAGATGGGCCAGGGGCCCCTCGACATGGCCTGAAATGTCCTGGTGGGCGGCGGCCGAAATGCCGCCGAGAACCGCGTTGCCGATGCCGTTGCCGGCGAGCGCAAGCGCCTCGTTGTGACCGAACAGGGCATGGTCCTCAGGACCGCCCTGGAACGACTGGCCGGCCAGGGCGCCCACATGTCCGGCGACGATGTTGCCGACGCCGTTGCCGGCGAGGACGGAAGCGAGATTGAACGCCCCGTGAAGGTCGGCACCGAAAGCTGCTGCCCAGCCATGGTCGGTCATGACGGCGTCTCCCTTGCCCGTGGGGCGGCACGGCCGCTCGCGGCGTCAGTGGAACTTGCGGCGAATGTCGGAGGGGTCGAGGCACAGCGTGGTGCGCACTTCGTCGAAGGAATCGACGATGTCCTCGATGGCCGTGCCCTCGACGAGCATTTCCTGGAGCACGCCCGCGACCATCACGACGATGTCGTCGTAGTCCATGCCTTCGGTGAGCTCGAGGATGGCGTCGCCCTCGTCCTGGCGTTGCATGTCGCCGGTGTGCTGAGCAAGCCGCGTGAACATCTCTGCCTCCTGTCGCCCGGCCCCGGGGGCCGGGTTTTCGTTCGATTAGGCCAGTGTCCCTCTTTGGGACGGCCTCCGCTGTGACCCGTCTCACATCGGGCCGGTCTTTCGGCCCTGAACCGCCAGCAGCCCCCTCACGTCCGGTTCCGGAGCCCGGCCAGGAGCGTCAAGGCTCCCGCAAAGGCAATGACGAGGGCAGCGTCGACATCTTCGAGCAAGAAACCGGCCAGCCGCGCAAAGGCTCCGTCCCCTGCAGCGCAGCCGCCGATGGCGGCGCCACGACCGAGACCGCAGAAGGACGCGTCGGGCCAGTAGCCGAGCTGCAGGCGAGCCATGAGGCTCGATACCAGGAGGATCCCCGCCAGCCACAAGGCACCGGCGCCGACCGCGGCGAGCCCCATCGCGAAGCGTCCGTAGTCAGGGCCTCCCTTGGGCTTGCGCACGCCCCGCACCGGGGGTGCGGCCGTCGCCACGGGCAGGCCGTGCGGCTCGTCCGGCATGCTGAAGAGAAGCGTGAGCATGGTGTCCTCCGCCGTTGGCGCCGGCGAGAGCCGGTCTGGGCGAGGGCGCACCATGGACGCCGCGATCGGCCGCGGGCTGTGAAGGAGGTCACACGTGGGGGATTGGCAACGGCAGCGGCGGCGGCCGCTCAGTCGGCTGCGAGCAGCGCCTGGTACTGGTCGAGGGTGAGGAAGCCGGTCTCGGCGACGCCGCGGCTCTTCTGGTACCAGCCGATCGCCTCGCGCGTCATCGGCCCGAGATTGCCATCCACCTTGCCGGAGTAGAGGCCGATATCCCGCAGCTTCTCCTGGATCCGCCGGCGCTGGTCCTGGCCGAGCTTGGCCTCGTCCAGCGGGATGGACGGCCTGGACGATTCCGCCGCTGGCGGGGGAGGCTGCACGGCGGGCTGGGGCTGGGGTTGCGGCTGTGCGGCCTGAGTTGCCAATGCGGCGAGCTTCTGGGCCGCGTCGGCCTCCGCCCTCTCCTTCGCCTCCTTGGCCCGGTCGGCCTCGGCGCGGGCGAAGGCTGCCTGGTCCTCGAGCGCCTTGGCCTGCGTCCTGACGCGCTCGGCCTCCGCGAGAGCCTCCTGCTTCGCCTTTTCGGCGCTGGACAGGGCCTCCTGCTTGGCCTGCTCGGCAGAGGAGGCGGCCTCCTTGCGGATCCGCTCGGCCTCGGCGATGGCGTCCCTTCGTGCCTGCTCGGCCTTCTGCGCTTCCGCGAGCGCGTCCCGGCGGGCCTTGTCGGCTTCCGCCTTGGTCCGCTCGGCCTCGGCGAGGGCCTTCTGCGCCTCGGCCTGGGCGCGCTGCGCCTCCGATTGTGCCTTCTGCGCCTCGGCCTGCGCACGCGCCAGATCAGCCTGCGCCTTGCGGCTGTCGGCTTGCGCCTTCTGCGTCTCGGACTGAAGGACCTGGACGCGGCCCTCCTCGTCCCGGGCCTTCTTCTCGGCGGCCTCGCGGGCCAGCCTCTCGGCCCTCAGCTTGGCCTCGGTCTCCGCCTGCTTCGCCGCGTCCTCGGCCTGGCGCGCGAGGTCGGCGGCGGGCGGGGCTGCCGGTTGCTCCGCCGCCGGGGCGGGGCCGGACAGGTCGACCGGCGGCGCGGTGCCCACGACAAAACCAAGATCACCCGCCGCGGCAACCCTTGCTGCGTCGGCGAGGCTCGATCCGGGAGTCCGGAGCGCCTCGGCGAAGGCGGATGCCGCGTCCATGCCGGCACCATCGACTCGCGAGAGCGGAATCCTGGGCGAGTTCGAGATCGTGGCCACCACGTTGGGCAGCACGTCGGAGGCATATTGCGGGCGGGAGTCGAGCCCCTCCATCGCCTGCGGGAACGACGGCACCGTCATGAAGAAGAAGACGCCGCCCTGCTTCGCCCGGCTGACGATCTGGGCGATGTTGGCCACGGCTAAACCACGGGACATCAGGTCAGTCGCCCGGCTGATCTCGGTGTTGGCGGGCAGGAAATAGGTCTGGCCCCCGGTGGCGATGCCGTGGCCGACGAGCACGGCGATGGCGAGGTCGGCGCCGGACGTCTTGACCGAGAAATCACGCAGGCTGGCGCGGCCGCCCGCATTGGTCGGGTTGGCGGCGAAGATGACGTCGTAGCCGCGCTCCTCCAAAGCCCCCGCGATATCCCGGGCGCGGCTCACCCCGATCGTCGATTTCGGCAACCCTGTGTAGTCCTCAGCCGCAAGAACAAGCGCTACGCGCGATCCTGCGGCCGCAGGCGATGGCATGAGGGGTGCAAGTGTGAAAAGGCACAGCACGGCGAAAAAGCCGGGCGTAGCACCGAGAAGGCGGATCAGGCCTGCGGTCCGGCAACGCCGGGCACGAACGGTCCGGGACCCGACTGCACATCCCAACTTCTGGTTCACGGGCGTTCCCATGGTACCGCTTCACCAACTGGGCTATGAATTGAACGGAGTTGACCGGACAAGGACATTTCAGTCGGCGGTTGGGGTTTTTCGCATGGGCTTGAGGCTGAGATTCAACCTGATTTTGGCCGTCTGCTACGTGCTTGGGCTTTGCCTGTCGCTTTATCCTTTTTATCATCTCTCCAAGCGTGAAGCCATAGAGCAGCTGCAGTCGCAGGCCGATGTGCTGCGCGCGCAGGCCCTTGCCGTGCGCAAGTACACGTCGGAGGAGATCCAGCCCCTGCTCGCCGACCAGTCGAGCATCCAGTTCCTGCCGCAGACGATCCCGTCCTTCTCGGCCCAGACAGTGTTCCGCAACTTCCGGGACCAGTACCCGCAATTCTTCTACAAGGAAGCGGTGCTGAACCCGACCAACCCGGCGGACCTCGCACATGACTGGGAGGCCGAGCTCATCGAGAGGCTCCGCCAGAACCCGGGGATCTCCAGCGACGTCAGCTACCGCACCGTCGACGGTGTCACGCACTTCACCGTCAGCTATCCGCTCATCATCAAGAGCGAGTCCTGCCTCGCCTGCCACTCCACGCCTGACAAGGCGCCGCGCTCCATGGTGGCGCTCTACGGCAGCAAGAACGGCTTTGGCTGGAAGCTGAACGAGACCGTCGGCGCGCAGATCATCTCCGTCCCCATGACGGTGGCCGAAGCGAAGATCTGGTGGAACCTGGCGCTCTTCGTCGCCATCACCAGCGCGATCTTCCTGGTGCTCCTTCTTCTCCTCAACGTCATGCTGAACCGGTACGTCATCGGCCCGGTCACCCGCATGGCGAAGACCGCCGAGGCGGTGAGCATGGGCGACGATTCCGTGCCGGAATTCGAGTACCCCGGTTCGGACGAGGTCGCCTCGCTTTCGCGCTCCTTCAACCGCATGAGGCGAAGCCTCGACAGTGCCATGAAGATGCTGGACCGGTGACCAAAGGCCGCCCCACCCTCCTCCCGACCGGACGCGCCGCGCCGCGGCGGGGAGGTGCGGCATGAGCGGGGCGGGACGGGGAAGAATCCCTGCCAAGGTCGGCAAGTACCGGATCGACGGCGTCGTCGGGCGTGGCGCCTCCGGCATCGTCTACAAGGGCTATGACGAGCAGATCGACCGGCCGCTCGCAATCAAGACGTTGCGCCCCGACCTCCTGGGCGACGGCCCGGAGAACGAGGAGCTTCTGAAGCGCTTCGCCGCCGAGGCACGGTCGGCGGGACGCTGCCTGCATCCCAACATCGTCACCGTGTTCGACTTCGTCGAGCACGAGGGCGCGCCCTACATCGTCATGGAGTACGTGGACGCCGGGACGCTCGAGAACGTCATCGCGTCGGGGGCGCTGCTGCCCGTTCGGCAGGTCGGCGAGATCATGGCGCAGCTGCTTCTCGCGCTCGACCACGCCCATTCCAAGGGTGTCATCCATCGCGACGTCAAGCCGGCCAACATCCTGTGCCCCTCCGCCGCGTCCATCAAGGTCGGCGATTTCGGCGTCGCGCAGATCGAGGCTCTGAACATCACCAAGCCCGGCGGGCTCGGCGCCATCGGCACGCCGAACTACATGGCGCCGGAGCGCTTCCTCGGCCGCACGGCGGATGCGCGATCCGACATCTTCTCGGCCGGCGTCGTGCTTTTCCAATTGCTGACCGGCGCCAAGCCCTTCGTCGCCAACGACCTGCCCGACCTCATGCGGCAGCTGATGAGCCAGTCGCCGCCCTCGATCCTGACCTATCGGCCGGAGCTGTGGCCGGCCCTCGATGCCGTCGTCCAGAAGGCGATGGCCCGCAACCCGGACGACCGCTACGCGAGCGCGGACGCCTTCGTGGAAGGCCTGAACGCCGCCGTGAACGCGCAACCCTCCGACGCCTTGCCGCCGCTCGACCTCACCAAGCTCGCCGACCCGCGGCCCAGGGACGTCGCGCCCGTTGCGAAAGACGAACTCACCCATACGCTGGCCGACAGGCTGTCCCCCGCCACTCTGGATTCGCTCAGCAAGTCGCTTGCCCGGGCGCTCGGCCCCATCGCCCGGCTGGTCGTCAAAAAGGCCTCCCAGCAGGCCACCGACATCGACAGCCTGCTCGACTCGCTCTCTAGGCAGATCGCCAATCCGGAGGACATCGCGGAATTCCGGCGCCAGGCCGAGGAGACTCTGCGGCGGGACGCAGGCCTCGCTCTGGCGCAGATGGAGGCCGTTATCTCGCAGGCCGAAGTGCGCGAGACGACAGAGGCGCTGCTGCCTGTTCTTGGTCCCATGGCGCGGGTGCTGGTCGCCAGGCAGGCCGCCACGGCGGTCGGGCGCGACGACTTCATCCGCCGCCTGGCCGATGCCATCCCCAACGAGCGCGACAGGACGCTCTTCCTCCGCCGGCGTGGTAAGCTCGACTGAGCTCCAGGCCCCGCGACCTGAAAGGACCCGGACCGACCGATGGAGAAAGCGCCCGACGCAGCCGCACCCGGACGCGAGCGAAGGCGCCGCCTGCGCGCGGTGTTTGCCGCCGATGCCGCGAATTTCGGCGGGCTGGTCTCGGTGGACGAGACCAAGACACTCGACAGCCTCTGGACGACACGCCGTATCGCCACGCAGGAACTCGGCAAGCATGGCGGCTGGCTGTTCGGAATGCCCGGCGACGGCATTTTCGCGCTATTCGAGAGCTCGGTGGATGCGGTGCGCTGTGCGCTCGACATTCAGGGCCGGCTCGCAGAGCAGCCGGCGGCCACCATCCTGAACCTGCGCGTCGGCATCCATCTCGGCGAAGTGCTGTTCCAGGACGAGTTGCCCTTCGGCGAGGCGCTGGTCATCGCGGCGCGCCTGGAGGGCCTTGCAGAGCCCGGCGGCATTCTCGTCTCGCAGTCCGTGATGGAGGCTGTAGCGCCAAGGATCCAGGCCGTTTTCGTCGACCAGGGTGTCCGGTCCCTCAAGCACAGCCCGCGGCAGATCAAGACCTACACGGTGCACCCGCCTGGTGCGCGCAAGGAAGAGGAACCGCCACCCGCCGAACCGCTGGACCTGACGCTCGTGCCGAACATTCGCACGACCATGCCGGCCGAGGCGGGCACGGTGCGCGGGCCGGTTCGGTTAGGCGCCGTGAGGACGGGCTCGTCGCCGACGGTGGAAGAGACGCCGCTTCCCCCACCGGCCATTCCACGCGCGACGCCTCAGCTGCCCCCTGCCGATCCAGCCGCCTTGCCGGCTGCTGCCGGACCGGAAGCTTTTTTGACCGACCGCACTGTATTCATGCCGGGGCGGCAGATCGCGGCTTTGCTGGATGGGGCGGGCGCAGCAGACCGCCCGGCCGACACGCCGGAAGCGGACGATCCTGCCTTGGCCGACACCGGTCCTGTGCCAGCGGGCGAGACTGGCACCGAAGCCCCGGCACCCGAACCGGTGGGCGTCGAAGCCCTGGAAGTGCAACCAGAGCCGCTTCCTGCTGATCCCGTCGCAGAGGACGAAGGCGATGTCACCGCCAAAGTCTCGACATCCCTCGAGCCGGATGCCCCCTCTGAGCCGGCGGAGGCCGCAATGCTGGTGGATGACTTCCCTCCGGCGGACGCCGAGGCCGGGCCGGAGGTGATCCCGGAGCCGGAGTTCGATCCCGACAGAACGGTCGTCCTGCCGCGCCGGGCGCTGAACGTCAGCTGGCGCCCGAAGCCGCTGCCGAAGGCATCGCCCTTCGAGGTGCCTGACCTGACCGCTCCTGCGCCGCTTCCTGTACAGGAGCGACCGTCCGATACGGCTGCCGCCCGGCCGCCGGCCGTTGATCCCGCCACGTGGGCGAGGGTGCAATCCGCGATCCCCGACGTCGCCCAAGCGCTCACCACCTACCTCGGACCAATCGCGCGGGTTCTGGTGAAGCGCCACGCCGAACGCTGTGACAGCCCGGAAGCACTCGTCGAGTCGGTCGCGATGGAGATCCCCGCCGAGGCGGAGAGGCAGGCGTTCCGGGACCGCGCCGCCATCCTCGTGGCCCGGCTGGGCTGACGCTCAGGCCTCGCCGAACTCGGCGATCTCGTCGATGCGCTCTAGGTCGCGAACGAGCAGGCTCCTGCGGTCCTGGGCCAGCAGCCCCTCGTCGGCCCAGCGGTTCAGCGTCTTGTTGAGGCTCTCGCGCGACATCGCCGTCCACTGTGCCAGTTCGCCCTGGGTCAGCTGGATCGAGACCTCGATGCCCTTGGGCGTCTTCTTCCCGTGGTCGCGGGCGAGGTGGCCGAGGATGCGCGCGAGGCGCTGGGGCGCCTGCCGAAGCGCTGCGTCCTCCATGCGGGCGCTCGTCCAGCGCAGCCGCTTGCAGAGCACGTCGATGACGTTGCGGGCGAGCTTCGGATCGTTGTCGAGCGCGTCGAAGAAGGTGCGGCGCGAAATGGCGATCAGCTCGGTCGCGGCCATCGCCGAGGCTCCGGCCGTGCGGACGCTGCCATCGAGCATGCCGATCTCGCCGAACACCGCGCCTTCCGTCAGGACGTTCAGCGTCACCTCGGAACCGGAGGCGGCGACCGTCCAGATGCGCATGCGTCCTTCGGCGACAACGTAAAGGGCATCCGACTCGTCGCCGACATTGAAGAGGAGTTCGCCCTTCGCAAGGGTCCGCTTCTGCGCGAGCCGGGCCATCTGGTCGAGCGTCCCCGGAGCCACGCCGGTGAACATGGCGAGCGCGGAGAGGCGAGCGAGGCGGGTCTCGGCAGCGGCCGCCCTGGGAGCCGGGGTATCGGTCATGGCCGTGGCCTCCGCGTCGGCTGAATTTCCCGTTGAGTTTAGGCGCTTGTTCCGCTTGCGCAATGCGTGAGCTGCCATCCTGTGACGTGGGTCACAGACTCCGCGGGCCTCTTTCCCGGAAATGGAAGCACGCGGCTTCGTGCCGTTCCCTCCGGTTCTCATTGCAGGGGCGTCAGATGTCCAATCTCGACTGGTTCAGGCTCTGGACGATGGAGCATGACAAGCAGCCAGTGCTGCCGTCGTCGGAGCAGGGCCAGGGCGGCGGCTTCGGTGACCCCGGCGGCGAACGCGATGGGCGCATCGGCGACCGGGACGGGTTCGACGGAGACCGTGACGGGATCCATGGCAACCCGCACGCTCACGGCGGCGATTTCGGCTATGGCGGAATGAACTCGGGCCATTCCATCTGGGCACCCGGGGATACGGGCTGGCGGCCGCATTTGTTTTCGGAAACGAGCCAGACCGAGAACCCAACCTACGGCTCCGGCCGCTCCTTCGGCCCGGATTACGAGGCACCCGGCCAGGGCTGCTCTCACTCGCCTTCCCCCTACGCCGCCCCGCACGGCGGTGACGACGGCCACGGGATCTTCGGTGGCCATGGCGGTGCCGGGGGTGACTTCGACGCGATCCTGTTCGGCCATCTCGATGCCGGCGGGCTCCATGCCGGCTTCGGCCCCGGGGCGATCGTGGTGATCCCGATCGAGCATCTCGAGATCAACCAGAACACGTTGATCCAGAACACCAACATCCTCTTCGACGCGCATGACGGGGGATCGGTCTCGGTCGGCGGCAACGTGACCGCCGTGTCGTCGCAGACCGGGCTGATCGACCACCAGCCCGATATGCACGCGATCGCCGCCTGAAACTTCTGACCGCAGCGATGCAGGCCCCGCGCTCCGGCGCGGGGCTTTTGCGTTGCGTATGAGCGGTTCGCAGCGTCCTGCCGTCCTTGCGAGGAGCTCGGTGACGAAGCAACCCCGCCACCGGGTTCAAAGCTGGCGAAAAGGCCTGGGTTGCTTCGCTTCGCTCACAAGGACGATCCTTGGCTCGCAACGAGGATCGCTCCGACGAAGAAAAAATCGCTCCTGTGAGGCACTTCACATCGAAAGGGCGGGGGCTGCGGCAAAGTCCATTCATCGGAGCCGCAGACGGCGGGGCTCCAAGATCCACCCCCTCCCGCCGCGACATCAGGAGAGCATCATGAACTTCGGCAGCAACTCCGCCACCGTCGTCGCCGGCAACGGCGCTGGAAACATCATCGCTGGCGACGTCAGCGCCGTCGCGGACCAGCACATCGGCGATCACGGCTTCGGCGGGTTCAACTTCGGACCCGACGCCAACCTCGGCTCCAACGCCGCCACGGTTCTGGCCGGCAACGGCGTCGGCAACGGCATCGGCGGATCGGTGACGGCGATCGCCGACCAGCACATCGGCGACCACGGCTTCGGCGGGTTCAACTTCGGACCCGACCTCAACCAGGGCACCAATGCCGCCACGGTTCTCGCCGGGAACGGCGTCGGCAACCTCATCCTCGGCGACGTGTCGGCCACGGCCGACCAGCACATCGGGGACGCCGGCTTCCACCTGCCCGTCCTGTTCTGACCTTCAGACCTGCCAAAACCCTCCCCCACGAAGCCCCGCGCCACCGCGCGGGGCTTTTTCGTTGCGCGCGGGCCGTTGCGTCGCGGCCAGGAGCTCCGCGGCGAAGCAGCCGGCTGTCGCCGGCTCGCGGGACCTCACCCGGCCGTACGCCGCCGCAAAAGGCCGGCCCTGTGAAGCACTTCACATCGGCCGGTCCGGGGATCGTTCAAAGTCTATCCATCGGAGCCGAGCCGGCGGGGCTCTCCGATCCAGCCTCCCATCCTCCCGCCCGAGCACAGCAGGAGACCACCATGTTCCCCTTCCTCGACCAGAACTCCGGAAGCAACTCCGCCACGGTCGTCGCCGGCAACGGCGCCTTCAACGGCATCGGCGGCTCGGTATCGGCGACCGCCGACCAGCACGTCGGCGATCACAGCTACGGCGGCTGGGACTTCGGCGGCGCCAACACCGGCGCGAATTCCGCCACCGTGCTGGCCGGGAACGGCGTCGGCAACCTCATCCTCGGCGACGTCTCGGCCACGGCCGACCAGCACATCGGCGACAGCGGCTTCCACATGCCCGTCCTCTTCTGATCTTCTGATCCGGAGAACGCCTTTCGAACGATGCCCCGCGCTCCGGCGCGGGGCATTTTTCGTTGCACATGAGCGGTTCGCAGGGTCCTGCCGTCCTTGCAAGGAGCTCGGCGACCAAGCAGCCCAGCCACCGGGTTCAAAGCTGGCGAAAAGGCCTGGGTTGCTTCGCTTCGCTCGCCATGACGACCCTTCGCTCGCAACGAGGATCGCTCCGACGAAGAAAAAGTCGCTCCTGTGAGGCACTTCACATCGAAAGGGCGGGGGGTGCGGCAAAGTCCATTCATCGGAGCCGCAGACGGCGGGGCTCCAAGATCCACCCCCTCCCGCCGCGACATCAGGAGAGCATCATGAACTTCGGCAGCAACTCCGCCACCGTCGTCGCCGGCAACGGCGCTGGAAACATCATCGCTGGCGACGTCAGCGCCGTCGCGGACCAGCACATCGGCGATCACGGCTTCGGCGGGTTCAACTTCGGACCCGACGCCAACCTCGGCTCCAACGCCGCCACGGTTCTGGCCGGCAACGGCGTCGGCAACGGCATCGGCGGATCGGTGACGGCGATCGCCGACCAGCACATCGGCGACCACGGCTTCGGCGGGTTCAACTTCGGACCCGACCTCAACCAGGGCACCAATGCCGCCACGGTTCTCGCCGGGAACGGCGTCGGCAACCTCATCCTCGGCGACGTGTCGGCCACGGCCGACCAGCACATCGGGGACGCCGGCTTCCACCTGCCCGTCCTGTTCTGACCTTCAGACAGGTCCAAACCCTCCCCCACGAAGCCCCGCGCCACCGCGCGGGGCTTTTTCGTTGCGCGAGGGCGTTCGCCCGAAAAGCCGCATGCCTGTGGTCCAGCTCACATCGAAAAAGCAGCCCGGGCTTCAGAGTCAATCATCGCCAGAGAGTACCGGCGGACTACCGCGGCGCCCCGCCGCTCCCTTCCAGCGCAAAGGAACGAGACGATGATGAACCCCCTTCTCGGTGCAGGTCCCGACCTCAACATCGGCGTCAACGGCGCCAGCGTCGTCGCCGGCAACGGTGCCGGCAACCACATCGGCGGCGACGTGACAGCGGCTGCCGACCAGCACGTGGGCGACCACGGCTTCGGTGGCGGGCTCGGCGGCGGCTTCGGCATCCCCGGCCTGAACGGCGACATCAATGTCGGCGTGAACGCCGCCACGGTCGTGGCCGGCAACGGCGTCGGCAACGTCATCGGCGGTGACGTGACCGCGAACGCCCACCAGGGTGTCGGCGACTACGCCTACCACTTCGACAACCCGTTCGGCGGCGACATCAATGTCGGCGTGAATGCCGCGACCATCGTCGCCGGCAACGGCGTCGGCAATGTCATCGGCGGCGACGTGACGGCGGACGCCTTCCAGCACGTCGGCGACCACGGCTTCTTCCCGGCCTTCTGACCGGACTCCGGCTCCCGCCGGACAGGAACGGGCCCCGCCGCAAGGCGGGGCCCGTTTCGTTCATGCGCTGTGCATCAGGCGGCGAGGATGTCGGTCGCTCGGTGCGTCTCGTCGCAGCCCTCGATCAGGAAAGCCTCGCCCACCGCGTTGCGCAGCCGGAGCGGCAGGATCTCGCGGTAGGAAGGCGAGTCGTACCAGCCGCGGGCGTTCTCCATGTCGGGGAACGCGATGACCACGAGGTCGCCCTGGAAGTCGCCTTCCAGCGGGCTGGGCCTGGCCCCGTGCACGAGGAAGCGGCCGCCATAAGGGGCGAGAGTGGAGTCGATCTTCTCGAGATAGGTCACGATGTCCGGGCCGACATCGACGGAAAGGAAGTGGCCGACTGCATAGGCTGTCATGTCTCGTCTCCTAGGTTCGGGCCGCCCCGATGGCGGCCGATGGGGAGACGATGACGGGCACCGGCGCGCGGGTCGATGACGCCGGAGGTAATCAAACCCGCGCCTGGTCGCTCATGTCTCCCTGCGCGGCTCTGCCGGCCGGAGGCACACGTCGACCCACGCCGCGCCCGTCAGCCCGGCCAGCCGGTCGGGCGAAAGCCGCACCGCCACGTCCGGGGCGACGGCGGCCGGGAGGACTTCGTCGAAATCGCGGAGCGACACGTCGCAGTAAACCGGCAATGGCGTGGCAAGGCCAAAGGGGCATACGCCCCCGACCGGGTGGCCGGTGAGCGCCTCGGCTTCACTCGCATCGACCATCCGGCCCTTGCCGCCGAACGTGTCCTTGAGGCGCCGGTTGTCGAGCCGTGCGTCGCCCCGCGCGACCAGCAGGAACGTGCGCTCGCCGACGCGCAGCGTCAGCGTCTTGGCGATGCGGCCGGGCTCCACCCCGAACGCTTCCGCCGCGAGGGCCACGGTCGCCGTGCTCTTCCCCGGGCGCAGGAGGGCGATGTCGGGTGCCTTCTCCGCAAGGAAAGCCTCGACTGTCTCCACGCTCATGGACGCTCCTGTGCGATGTCCGCCCTTTGCCGCGCAGTAGCGGCGCAAAAGCGCGAAGGCAAGGATGGCGGATCGCCGGTGGCGTTCCTGCGCGAGGTTCGGGATGAACTCGGAGGGATGTGGGAGGGGGGACCTGCAGGCTTCGAGGGGCCGGCGCGCCGCCGTCACGACGCGCCGGCCGGCTCGGGACAACCGTTCATTGGCCGCCGCTCACCGAGCGGGCGACGCTTTCGATCTGCGACCGGTGCAGCCCGATGTCGGACAACATGTGGTCGTCGAGCTGCATCAGGGCCCGGCGGGTCCTGTAGAAGCCATAGGCGCGGAAAGCGGCCGACAGGAACGAGGTGCCGAAGCCGGCAATCCCCGGCCTTTCGGCCGCCTTTTCCAGTGCAGAAAAACTCATCGAATACTGTGTCGTGGACATGGACATGTCTCCTTCCGTGAGGCAGGACCATAGATGCACCTCGCCCAGTCTGGCGTGCGGCCGCGCACGGAGCAGCTGACGCTGCACGTTCTTCGGGTTTGCGTTCCGCAGCGTTGGACCCGATCCGGATATCTCCCTGGCCACGTTCCCCTTGCCGATGCTCCCGCGCCTTGCAGAATGCCCGGCAACAGGGAGGGACAAACCATGCGCTACGACGTGTCCGTGATCGGGCTCTACATCCTCGACGTTCTCGGGCGGCCTGTGACGCGCATTCCCGACCGCGGGAATGTCGACTTCATCGAGGAGATCCGCCTGACGGTCGCCGGGACGGCGGGCGGTACGGTCGTCGATACCGCCAAGCTCGGCCTGCGCAGCCTCGCCGTCGGCGCGGTGGGCGACGACGAGAAGGCCGACTGGGTGCTCGCCACCATGGAAAAGCACGGCATCGACGTCTCCGCCATGCAGAGGCTGCCGGGCGTTCCGACCTCGGCCACGATCCTCAACGTGCGGCCGAACGGCGACCGGCCGGCGCTTCACGTGCGCGGTGCATCCGACCATTTCGACGTTCCGGTGGCGCTGTACGACCAGGTGTTCGATGCGCCGATCGTGCATCTCGGTGGAACAGGCCTGCTGAAGAGGCTGGACGGCGAGCCGAGCCGGATCCTGCTCGAACAGGCGAAGAAGCGCGGCCGGACGGTGACGTTCGACCTCATCGCAGCCAGCGCCGAGACAGCGCACCTCGTGCTGCCCCTGCTGCCCTTCATCGACTACTTCATGCCCTCCATCGAGGAGGCTCGGGACATGTCGGGGGCGGGCTCTGCCGAGGATTGCGCCGACTTCTATCTCGGCAAGGGCGCAACCTGCTGCGTGTTCACGCTGGGAGGCGAGGGCGCATACTACGCCCACAAGGATGGCACCCGCTTTCGTGCGCCGGCCTTCGACATCCAGGTGGTCGACACCACCGGATGCGGCGATGCGTTCGACGCTGGCTTCATCGCGGCCCTGCACAAAGGCATGGAGCCGCGCATGGCCGTCGACTTCGCCCAGGCCGCGGCCGGTCTCGTCGCGACGGGGCTCGGCTCCGATGCCGGCATCCGCTCCTTCGAGCAGACGCTCGACTGCATGAACACGTGGCAGCGGAAAGCCTGAGCGTTATCGAAGCCTTGACCATGGCATGACACCGTCCTGCCCCGGAGGCAGGAGCGGGTTCATGACTCTCCCGGCGCTCGGGACAGGAGACAGCATTACGAGGGCCGCGTCCATTTCGCGCGCCCGCGAAGCGGCCAGCGCGGTCCCGCTCGCCGCCGGTCTCATCGTCGTGGCCGGCTTCCTGCTGCGCGCCCTCGGGGTGCGCGGTGACCTCTGGCTCGACGAGATCTGGACAATCGAGCTCGTCCGGCCGCTGTCGGGCTGGTGGCAGGTCTTCACGGACATCCCGCACGACAACAATCACTGGCTGAACTCGGCCTGGGTGATGTTGGCGGGACCGGACGCGCCCACGCCGGTGCTGCGTGCCGCGAGCGTGGTCTTCGGCACGGCAGCAATCTGGGCGGCCGGGTTTGCGGTGCGCGGAACGCCCGCGCGCCTCTCGGCCATGGCGCTGGTCGCCCTGTCGCCGGGACTGGTCAACTACGGGTCGGAGGCGCGTGGCTATTCCGGGCTCGTGCTCGCCACGCTGCTCGCGATCGGCCTCGTCAGGCGCGAGCTGGAACGACCGTCGACGTCCGGCCCCGTCATGCTCGGTGTCGTGGCTCTCTTCGGGCTCTTCTCCCATGCCTTCATGGTCGAGACGTTGGCCGTCCTGATGCTCTGGGCCTGTGCCGCACGGTGTGCTGAAGCGGGCAGTGCAGCAGGACTGAGGCTCGCCGCACGCCTGCTATGGCCTTCGGCCCTGGCCTGCGCGGTGTGGGCGGGCTGCCTTGCATGGGCCGTGATGCGGCATGGCTACGGCTTCGGCGGCATGTTCATCGCCAATCCGGCCGACTTCGTCTCCGGCTGGGCGGAAGCACTGCGCGTGGTGTTCGGGCTGCCCGCCGCATGGCCGGTCGCGGCCTGTCTCGGCGCAGGGGCGGCCGTGGTGGCGTTCGTCGGCGTCTTCTGCCGCGACCGGTTCGGTCTGGTCTGCGCCGCCGCCTTCCTCGGTATTCCTGCTCTTCTCTTTGCCCTGGCGATCCCGAACACGGTGTTCGGGCGCTATTTCCTCGTTGCCTGCCTGTTTCTGCTGCTCGCGCTCGCCCAGGCCTTTGGCCATGCGATGCGTCACCGCGGCCCGGTGCGCATCCTCGCCGGGGCGGGACTTGCCAGCATGCTCGCGCTCCAGGTCGCCGGCACCACTGACTTCTTGGCCCTCGGACGGGGACAGTATGACGAAGCTGTCTCGATCATGCGCAGGGATGGCGGCGAGGCGAGCTATGGCAGCGACCGCGCGGCGCGGGCACAGCGGATCGTGTCTTATTATGCGGCGCGGCAGGAACTCCCCACGCGCCTCGTATCCGACGAGGCGTGGTGCGCCGACCCGCCCCGCTGGATGATCCGCGACACCCGTGGCCTGCCGGCCACCCTCACGATCTGCCCTGATCAGCCGCATGCCTACCGGCTTGCCGGGAGGTGGGAGAGCTGGCGCCATTCCGGTGCGCCGTGGAGCCTTTACCGGCTCGAGGACAGGTCCGGCGCCCGGGCGGGCATACCTTTGACCGACACGTCCTCTCTTGCTCATGAGCCCGGATTGCGGCCGAGCCTCTAGGCCGCTTTCGTCAACCGGGTGTTAACCAAAGGGGCGCTGCAATGGCGAACTGGGAAACCGGAGGTGGGGGTTGCGCGTCGTCCAAGACACGACGCCGCCTGCTCGGAAAGGAGGTTTCCGTGAACGACGGCTACTACAGCGCAGCGAAAGTCTGCATCGGCAGCGCGGCCGAGGATCTCAGCGAACTCCAGCGCTCGATCGAGGGACTGGCCACGGCCAGGCTCGGCGTGAGGGTCGGCCATCGCCGCCTCGCGCTCGAACTCGCCGTACAGCGAGCCCGGTGGGACCTCATGCGCTGCTGGGACGAGTTCGACGCAGAGTGGCGCAGGGACGACGTTCATTCCGGCGACATCCCGCCCGCGTCGACGAGGCAGTGAGGACGGCGCGCCGGATAGTGGCGACGTGCTCGCTCCGGGGCTCTGTCCTTGCTGCACAGCGTCAGAAGGCGCTTTCTAGGATCGCCTGATAGTCAGCGGCAGTGGCCTTGCGCGGGTTGGACGCGCTTGAGTGATCGAGGACGGCGGCCTCGGCGATGGCGGGAAAGACATCCGCCGGCACTTTCATCTCCCCGAGGCTGCGCGGAAGCCCGAGCCGCCCCACGAGGTCGTGCACGGCCTGCCCGATGTCGGCTCCGGCCGGCAGCCGCATGGCCTGTCGCAACGCGTCGTAGCGCGACCCCGCCACGTCTGCGTTGAAGCGCAGCACATGCGGCAGCAGCACGGCGTTCAGCATGCCATGGTGAAGCGCGAGGTGCTTGAGGCCCCCGAGGGGATGCGACAGCGCATGCACTGCGCCGAGGCCCTTCTGGAAGGTCAGCCCGCCATGAAGCGCCGCGACCATCATCTCGTGCCGCGCCGCGCGGTCTGACCCGTCTCTCGTCGCCCGCTCGATGTTGTCGGTCGCCCGCCGCAGCCCGTCGAGCGCGATTGCATCCGCGGTCGGGTTGTCGCGCGGCGACAGGTAGGTCTCGATGCAATGGGTGAGTGCGTCCATGCCGGTCGCGGCAGTCAGCACGGGGGGCAGGCCCAGGGTGAGTTCGGGGTCGCAGATGGCGCGGCGGGGAATGAGATGGGGCGAGATGAAGCCCAGCTTCCGGCCATCTGCCAGCGTGATCAAGGCCGCGCGCCCGACCTCGCTGCCGGTCCCGGCCGTCGTCGGGATGGCGATGAGGGGTGCCACCGCCGGCGTGATGCGGGCCAGCCCGCCCAGGATGACGGCGTACTGCTCCAGCGGGCCGGGATGCGTCGCGAGAAGCGCGATGCCCTTGCCGAGGTCGATGGGAGAGCCGCCGCCGAAGGCCACGACGCCGTCGCAGCCTTCCTGCCGGTAGAGGTCGAGAGCGGCGATCGTCGCCTCCTCGGTGGGGTTGGTGGGCACGTCGGAGAACACGGGCGCCGAAGCCAGCGCGGGTGCCGCGGCGCGCAGCTTGTCGAGGAGGCCGGCGGCGAGGATGCCCCTGTCGGTGACGATCAGCGGGCGGGCGATCTTCAGGTCGATCAGGTCCTGGCCGATCTCGCCGAGCGAGCCTTCTCCAAGCCTGATCGTGGTGAGATAGGTGATGATGCCCATGGCGTCCCCGCGCGCTTGCGCCCGGCGGTTCGACGGCCGCCGTGGCCTTGCGGGCAGTCTTAGCGTGCTGCCGGGACGGGACATAGCCTGGGGGCGCAGGGCGGCCCGCCCGGCGCCGCAAGGCTGGGCCGATCAGGCGAAAACGGACCGGTAGCGCCAGGTGCGCGTGCGCGACGGGGTGCGGATCCACCAGATCGTCGCGGGCAGCGCGTCGTTGCCGAGGGTGCAGGACAGGCCCCGCTCGCAGGCGCCGCGAAGGCCGGGGAGGGGCTGTTCTGCCACCTGCGCCATCTCGGGCAGCGGGGCCACGGGCGCCCCCTTCAGCGTCGGTGCAGCGGAAGCGGAGAGCGTGTTGGCGAGGATCGCCACGGCGGCCCAGAGGTTGTGGACCGGGAAAGCCGAGATCGCCGGGAAGAGGCGGGCTGCGGACACTGCGATCATCTTGCCCTCCTCTGGCTTGCGGTGACTGGCTGGATGCTGCGCCTGGCGAGCCCGGTGCGCTGTGGCCCCCCTCACAGGGGCGACGAAAAATTCACCAGGTCGGGTCGTCCGGGAGGCGTGGTGCTGCGGCGCGCGCCGGACGAGCCGGTGCCTGCAGGCGTGCCGCGGGGCTGCCGGTGAGGGATCGCCCGAGGATGGCGGAGATCTCGCTGCGGGCTGCGGCGTGGCGGACGATGCGGTGCGCGTCGAAGTCGATCCGGTTGGCCATCAGAGCCTCCTGTGGTCAGGGGCCCGGCATGTCCCTGGGCCCTGTCCTATGAGGCGAGTTTCCCGCGGATCGCCGGGTGCGGCTGTGAAGACGTTCACAGGGCAGGACTTTTTCGGAGCGCGCGTCTTCAGACGCGCCTTTCTCTTGAACAGGCGAAGGGCGGGTCTGAAGACCCGCGCTCCATGTCGTTCCTGCGGTCCCCTCTCCAGGAAGGCCGCCTTCACTCCTCGCGGAAGGCCAGCCCGATCTTCTCGGTCAGGGGGTGGGTGAGGTAGGTGATGACGCGGCGGGACTCGCCCTTGATCAGCACCTCCGCGGGCATGCCGGGCGAGAGCTCCTTGCCATGCAGCTTGTGGCGCTCCTCGTTCGGCACCGCGATCTTGACGGTGAAGTAGGCCTCGCCCGTCTTGGCATCGACCACCTTGTCGGCCGACAGGTTGGTGACCTCGCCGTCGAGTTCCGGTGCCACCGGCAGCTTCAGCGAGCTGACGCGGATGATGGCGGGCTGCCCGACATGCACCTGATCGACCTCGTCCGGCCGCACCTTGGCGCTGACCACGAGGGCATCGGAGATGGGGATGATCGACATCACGGTCTGCCCGGGCCCGACGATCCCGCCCACCGTGTGGATGGCGAGTTCCTGCACATAGCCGGCGCGCGGTGCCTTGATCTCCAGACGCTGCAGCCGGTCGATCGCGGCGAGGCGCTGCTGCTCGGCGTCGGAGTATTGTGCGCTGATGTCGCTGAGCTGCGAGAGGATCTCGGAGCGGGCGCTGCGCGTCACCTCGGCCATCTTGAAGGCCGTCTCAGTGAGCTGCGACTGCGCGCTGGCGATGCGCGATTCCACGTCGCCCATGTCGCCGCGCAGGCGGCTGACATCGCGCTCGGACTGGCGCAGCACGGGGCGGCGGATGAGGCCCTTGGACTCCAGCATGCGCATGTCGGCGAGCTCGGCAGAGGCCTGCTGGAACTCCTCCTGCAGCGACTTCAGCTTGTCGCGCAGGCCGTCGATCTGGCTCTCGGTCTGGCGCTTGCGTTCCTGAAGCTGGGAGACCTGGCTCGACCGGGTGGAACGCTTCTCCTCGAGCAGGTTCTGCTGCTGCGCGATGGCGAGGCGGAAAGCCGTGGCGGCCTGCTCGCCGGGGACGGGCGGGGGCGGCACCTGGATCTGGTCGAGATTTTTGTCCTCGGCCTCCAGCCGCGCGCGCTGGGCGGCGAGGTCGATCAGCTTGCGCTCCTGGATCGCCGTCTCGGCGATCACCTTCTGGGCGTCGAGCCTCACGAGGACCTGGTTCTCCTGCACCAGCTGCCCATCCTTGACGAGGATGGCGCCGACAACCCCGCCCTCGAGATGCTGCACGGCCTGGGCGCTGGACTGGACGACGAAGGTACCTCCCGTCACCACCGCGCTGTCCACCTTGGCCGCGACGGACCAGCCGCCGACCGACATCAGCACGGCGAGCGAGCTCACGGTGAAGATGCGCATCAGGCGGGTCAGGGACGTCTGGTTGGAGGCGAGGTCGGTCTCGAACCCGGTCATGGCTGGCTCCCCGGTCAGTCTCTTGGTGTCCTTCCCGGCCGCGCCGGGCAGGTGTCGCGGCGACCCTCGCCCGAAGCGGCCGGGAGGTCTGTGAAGCGGTTCACATGGCGGGGGCTGCGGCAATCCTGACGCGTGTCTGGTCGAGCGCCGCGGCCGCGTCCATCTGCGCTGCCTGTGCGATCTGGGCAGCCTGCGCAGCGGATGGCGCCTGCGCCGGGGTGGCCGTGAGAGGCCGCTGCGACACGATCGTGCCCGTCGGGAGCTGGTCCTGCGTGACCGGCGCGCTGACGGCCAGCGGGTCGGCGGACAGGTCGGCGACCGGCGCCGGCTTGTGCGGCTGGCCCATGCGGGGGAACAGGGCGGCGAGGACCTGCTTCTTCGGCCCGAACATCTCGGCCCTGCCGTGGCGCAGAGAGAGGATCTTGTTGGCGGCGAAGATGGCGCTCGGCCGGTGCGCCACGATGACGACGATGTGCCCCTTCTGGCGCATGCGCTGGATCGCCTCGTTGAGGGACTGCTCGCCCAGCGGGTCGAGGTTGGAGTTCGGCTCGTCGAGGACGACGAGGAAGGGTTCGCCGAACACGGCGCGGGCCAGGCCGATGCGCTGGCGCTGGCCGCCGGAGAGCACCATGCCGCCCTCGCCGACGGGGGTGTCGTACCCGCGGGGGAAGCTGAGGATCATCTCGTGAACGCCGGCGAGGCGCGCGGCTTCCACGACCTGCTCGGTGGAGGCGTCCTTGCGGAAGCGGCAGATGTTCTCGGCGATGGTGCCGTCGAAGAGCTCGATGCTCTGCGGCAGATGGCCGATGCAGTCGGCGAGCGTGTCGGCCGAGTACTGCGAGATCAGGGCGTCGTCGAAGCGCACCTCGCCGCGGGCGGTCGGCCATGCGCCGACGAGGGCGCGGACGAGCGTGGACTTGCCGCAGCCGCTGGGGCCGATGATGCCCAGCGCATCGCCGGCCTCGATCTCGAAGGACACGCCCTGCACCGTGGCCAGAGGATAGCCGGGGGGCACGATGGCGATGTCGCGCACGGCGAGGCGACGGCTCGGCTTGGGCATGGAGTGGCGCCGGTCGGCCGTCTTCGGCAGGCGCGCCATCAGGGTGCGCATGCGCTTCATCGCGCCCATCGCGGCCGAGGTGTGGCGCCAGTGGCCGATCACGGCGTCGATGGGAGCGAGAGCGCGGGCGAGGATGATCGAGCAGGCGACCATGGCCCCGGGCGACATCTGGTTCTCGATGACGAGGAAGGCACCCAGCGCCAGCATGCCGGACTGGAGGACGAGGCGCGCGGTCTTGGACATCGCTCCGAAGACGCTTGCCTGGTCGGCGAGGTCACGGGATTGCGAGATCGCACCGACGTAGCCGGCGCCCCAGCGCTTGCAGAGGTCGTCGCCCATGCTCATGGCTGCCGCCGCCTCGGTGTTGCGCTTGGCGTCGACGAGCAGGGTCAGGGTCGAGATGTGCTGGCGCTGGGCCGCGGCGGCGATGTCCTTGGTGAGCATCTGGTTGGCCATGCTGAGCGCGATCAGGAACAGCGCGCCTCCCCCGGCGCCGAGCGCCAGGACGGGGTGGACCAGGTAGAGGATGCCGAAGTAGATCGGGATCCACGGCAGGTCGAGGAGCGCTGCCGGGCCCGGCCCCATGAGGTAGTTGCGGATCGCGGCGAGGTCCTGAAGCGGATCGTGCTCGCGGGCATGCGGGCCGAACTGCAGCGGCAGGCGCAGCGTCGCGTTGAACAGCATTGGCGCGAGGCGGTGGTCGAAGGCGATGCCGACGCGGGCCATGACCTTGCCGCGCAGCCCTTCGAGCAGGCCGTAGAAGACGTAGAGCAGGAGGGCGAGCAGGCTGAGCGCGATCAGCGTCGGCATGCTCTTGCTCGACAGCACCTTGTTGTAGACCAGCATCATGAACATCGGCCCCGTCAGCATCAGGACATTGCCGATGCAGCTGATGGCGCTGACCCCGATCATCGGCCCGCGCATCGAGCGGATCGTGTCCTTGAGCTGGGCGTCGGCGCCTTGCGGGGTGGGACGATTGGTCATGACGGCAGGACCTCCAGATCGGCAGGAGCCATTCGCGGCTCCTTGCAGGCGATCCTCGGCGCTCGTCACACAGGCTTCTGTGAAGGGCTTCACACTTGGGGGGATGACGGGCCAGCGGCTGCCCCGCCGCGTGCGCCAGGACACAGGCCGGGCCTTGCACGTAGGCGTGCTTGGAACGCGCGATGCACGGGAGCATTGTGGTGACATGTCCCGTTTTCTGCGTAATCCCCTCCACAGGGCCGCATTGGTCGTGCTCGTCTGCGCCGGCGTGCTCGGCTATGCGCTACCGGAACTCGTGGTGGGCCATACGCCTGCGAGCGCGGTTCTCACGGCTGCGGCTGTAGCGGGCCTGCTTGCGACGGTGTGGCGGGCCGTGCGTGCGGCGCGGCGCCGGCGCGGCGCCTGATCAGGCGGGCGCGAGGAAATTTGCGTCCCATGGGACGCTCGCCGCGCTTCCCTCGCCCGCGACGCGGATCGCCCCCTTGGCGGGCGTGACCGATCCAACCTCTTTCCAGCCCTCGCCGGCCGGCAGCGCTCCCATCACGTGGCGAACGGAGACGAGTGTTCCGGGCGCGAGGCGGAACGCGGTCGGGATGGCGTCCTCGTTCCACGGATTGGGCATGGTCGCCGCGCGGTGGCCGAGCGCCGAGTAGCAGCGGGCGTCCTCGATGCCGAGCACGCCGGTGTGGCGCCCGTTCCAGGGCGCGTAGTCGCGTCCGCCATTGCTGAACCAGAGCAGAGTGACGGGAAGCTCCGCCGGATCCTTCAGCACGACGAGGACGTCGCGCTCCTCGTCACGCAGGATGGCGGTCCAGCCCGGCCCCTCGTGCGGAGCCTCGGCCATGGCGACGAAATCCTCGTGCCTGTCCGCGATGGGGTAGGAGCGAAGGTCCGTGTCGCCGCCCGATGCCAGAGGGAAAAGGCCCGGCTCGTCGCGCCGTGCCGGGTATTGCAGCGCGAAGCGTCCGATGGCGGGATCGGGCTCGAGCGGCGTCGGCGGTGTCTCGACGAAGCGCTTGGGCGAGAAGCTCAGCCGGCCGGTGCCGGAAAACCGCACCATCGGGTGGTGGGCGACGGACAGTGCTCCCTGCCCGCCCTCGAAGATGTGGCGCTGGTACACGAAGGGATGCCCATCCCGCAGCGTGATCTCCTTGGTGAGCCGCGCCCCCATGACGCGCCGCTCCAGGGCGAAACGCGCCGTGACGCCGCCGGGGAACGACACCGTGTCGACGCGGTGCCAGGCGCTGTTCGCGGGCCAACCGTGCGGCGGCGCCTCCTCCACGTCGGCCAGGCCGAAGGGAGCGCAGAAGAAATCGCCGGAGAGCCCTCGAAGGTTGGGGACCAGCGACGCATCGCGGCGGATCGCGTCGTCGTCCGCCCAGGGTGCCCGGTGCAGGGGAGACAATGTCCGGCCACCCGATTCGATCTCGAGCGCGGCGATATGGCCGATTTCCAGGTCGAGCGAGAGGCGAATGCCGCGGGCTTCGAGATGGGAGAGGGGAGCGGGCATGGCTGGGTCCTGCGCGCGGCCGTGATGGCCCGCTCGCGGACGATCCTACCGGTGGTCCTGCCACCCGCAAGCGCGGGCTGTGCCGTGAGGGTTCTATTCCACCGGTGTCAGGTAGGGTGCGAGTCGCTGCGGCTCGGGGATGACGGCGACGATCTTCAGCCGCGCGATGCTGCGCTGCTCGGTCATGGCCAGGTGATCGCGCCAGAACTCGGCGGCCGGGCGCACCGCGTCGGCCAGGAGGAGGTCGATCACCATCCTGACCTCCGAGACAGCGGCCCGGTCGCTGGGCAGGCCGAGATGGCCGAGCAGCCGGTTGGCGGCGCGCAGGGGCAGCTGGTTGTGCCGGATCGCCTCGACGAGCTGGGCATTCGGCGCGGTGAGGATGCACAGGTCGAGGAAGGCGGTCTCGATCTCCTCCCAGGCACCAGCGTCCTCGCGCACTCCCGCGGCGTCGGCGCGGGCACGAAGGGCCGCGAGCTCCTCGCGGTCGGTGAGCGGCGCGGCGTCGAGAAGGGCGGCTGGCTCGAGGATGCGCCGGAGTTCGTAGCGCTCCTTGATCGACTGGGCCGTCAGCGGTCCCGCAACCCAGTGGGAGCTCTGGTTCTTGCGCACGAGCCCGCGTTCCTGCAGGCGGCCCAGCACGTCGCGCACCACGGTCCGGCTGACGTGAAAATGTTGGGCGATCTCCGTCTCAATGATGCGGTACTCACCGAAGATCAGGCAGGAGGCGACGGCATCCTCCACCGCCATGGTGATACGCTCCCATGAGCCGCGGCTTTGCAGAGCCTCGTCAACATCGCCGGGGACGGCCAGGCCGAGGCGGCGCAGGTCGAGGCGGCGCGGCTCCGGGTTCGTTTCCGGACCAGGACCGCAGACGAGATACCCGCGGCCCTCGAAGCGTCGGACGAGGCCATCGGTCTCCAGGAGATGCAGGGCCTTCTGAACGGGCGCGCGGCTCGTCTGCAGCAATTCAGCGATGGGGCCCTCCAGCAGCACCAGGCCGGGCGGGAGGCGCCCGCTCTCGATATTGTCGCGCAGCACGCGCTCGACGAGCTCGTAGCGCTTCTCGAAAGGCTGGTCACGGAACCCGTTCATCGCCGCCCCGCTGGCCGTCCGCCCGGCATCCTGTGCAGCGATGGATCGCACGTTTCGCCCCGTTTCGTCTGCTTCCACTCTAAAATGGCGTTTGCATACTGCGCAATGCCGGGTTGATCGCGTGTCAGCAGCATTCCGGCACAGAAGCCCGATCCTATGCTGTGCAATTGCCCAGTCCTTAGGCTTTTGCGCGCACTCAAACTGAGCTTGCATACAAAAGTCACTGCGGCTAGCGTCCTTGGGTCGGGAGGGGTCACGGCCTGCCTGACGCTCCGGGAGAGAGGGTATCGATGGCGGCCACTGCCGAGTTGCGCCTTGCCGAGACCGCCGTGCGCAACCCGCCCGAGGTGCTTCGCCTCGAAGGCGTGACGAAGCACTATGATGGCAGGGCGGCGCTCGATGGCATCAGCCTCGCAATCCCCGGTGACGCCTATATTTCGCTGCTCGGTCCAAGCGGCTCCGGCAAGACGGTGCTGCTGCGGGTGATCGCCGGCTTCGAGGCGCCGGACTCAGGCACGGTGCAGTTCGGCGGCAAGCGGATCGACACGATGCCTGCCCATTTGCGCGGCATCGGCTTCGTCTTCCAGAACTTCGCCCTGTTTCCGCACCTCAGCGTCTTCGACAACATCGCCTTCGGCCTGACCAACCGCACGGACAATCCGGTGACGGACCAGTCCCAGCTGCAGCGCAAGGTGGGCGAGATGATCGAGCTCGTAGGCCTGACGGGCCTCGAGGAGCGCGGCGTCCACCAGATCTCCGGCGGGCAGAAGCAGCGCGTCGCGCTGGCGCGGACGCTCGTCACGCAGCCACGCATCGTCCTGCTCGACGAGCCGCTCGGCGCCCTCGACGCCAATTTGCGCACGCGCATGCGCGGCGAGCTTCGCCGCATCCGCAGCCAGCTCGGCGTAACCTTCCTGCACGTGACCGGCAGCGAGACCGAAGCCCTCGCCATGGGCGACCGGGTGGTGGTGCTCGACCGCGGCCGCATCGGCCAGTTCGACGCGCCGGATACCGTTTACAACACGCCCGCCAGCCCCAACGTGGCGCGGTTCCTCAACTGCTACAACATCTTCGAGGGTCGCATCGAGCAGGGCGCCTTCCTCGCCGAAGGAACGCGCTTCCCCGTGGCCAGCACGCTCGGCCGCGCCGCAGCGCCGGCCTATGCAGTCCGCCAGGACCTGATCGCCATACGCCCGGAAGTCGAAGGGCCCGGCCCCGGCGAGACAGGGCTCGTCGCCGAGTTCCTGACCAGCGAATATTCGGGATCGGCCGTCATGTACTTCTTCCAGCTGCCGAGCGGGAAGGTGGTGGAGGTGGAGAACCATCTCAGTCATCGCGCCCCGGCGGACCTGGAGCCGCACCACCGCTACAGCCTCGTCTGGAAGGTGGCGGAGCCGGTGGTGTTTGAGTGAGGGAGCGGAGCGCGGCGTGAAGACGAGAGACCACCGATGACCACCGTCACCGACGCCAGCCTGCCCGTGGGGGAGGCGGCAGCCCAGGCGAAGGCCTCGCGTGGCGCCTTCTGGCTGATCGCGCCCGGCGTGATCTGGATGGTGCTCTTCCTCGTCGTCCCGATCCTGATGATGGTCTACGTGTCGTTCTGGACGCAGACCACCTTCAAGATCGAGCCGGTACTCACGACCAAGAGCTGGGTCACCTTCTTCTCCAGCGACACCTATATCGGCGCGCTGTGGACAACGATCCGGATCTGGCTGCTGGTCCTCGTTGCGACGCTCGTCGTCGGCTATCCGACCGCGCTCTATGTCGGGCTCTTCGTCAAGAACAAGACGGTCGCGACCGTCCTCCTCGTTCTCTGCGTGATCCCGTTCTGGACGTCCTTCCTGATCCGCGTGCTCGCATGGCGGCCGATGCTGGGCAAGGAAGGCGCCATCAACATCATCCTTCAGGGCGCCGGCATCACCAGCGAACCCATCGAGGCACTGCTCTTCACCGACCTGTCGGTGATCATCGGCATGACGCAGATCTACTGCGTGTTCATGGTCGGCCCGATCGCCTTCATGCTGGGCCGCATCGATCCCAACGTGATCGAGGCGGCGCGTGACCTCGGCGCCGGCTTCGGTCGCATCTTCCGCACCATCATCCTGCCGCTCAGCATGCCGGGCGTGGTCGTCGGCGCCATTTTCGTGTCGGTGATGGTGCTGGGCGAGTTCGCCACCTCCGCCGCGCTCTCCGGCCGCAAGGTCAACCTGCTCGGCAACATCATCGTCACCCAGGTCGGCTCGCTCAAATGGGCGTTCGCAGCCGTGGCCGGCGTGGTGCTGACCGTGATCATGGGCATCGTCGTGGCGGGACTGTTGCGCTTCGTCGACCTCAAGCGGGAGCTCTAGAGATGCAGAGCACCGTCCTGCGCCCAGCGCTGGCCTTCTACACGGCCCTTTTCATCCTCTTCCTCTACGGGCCCTTCATCGTCCTCGGCATCCTGTCGTTCCAGGCGGGTCCGGAGGGCGGGCCGCAATTCCCGATCATCGAGTGGTCGACCTACTGGTACCGCCACATCCTGGGCCTGACGCCGCCCTCGCGCATCGCGCCGCTGCCAATCGGCGAGGGGCTCGTACGCTCGCTCGTCCTCGCCTTCGCCACCATGGTGGTCTCCACCGTGCTGGGCGTGATGTCGGCGCAGGCTTTCCGGCGCCGCTTCCGCGGCTCGGGCGTGGTGTTCTATCTCATCGTGCTCGGCATGATGGTGCCGGGCGTCCTCGTCGGGCTCGGGTCCGCGCTGGTTGCCAACTCGCTTGGCATCGACCGGCACTGGTACTCGACGGCGTTCGTCCTGCACGTCGTCTACACCTTCCCCTTCGCCTTCCTGGTGATGCTGGCGATCTTTAACCGCTTCGATCCCTCGGTGGAGGAAGCGGCGTGGTCGATGGGTGTGACGCCGGTGCGGACCTTCCGCAAGGTGACGTTCCCGCTGATCTTCCCCGGCGTGCTCTCCGCGATGCTCTTCGCCTTCACGCTCAGCTATGACGAGTTCTCCCGTACGCTGTTCTCCTCCGGCCGCGACCTGACGCTGCCGCTGGCGATCTACGGGACCTTCTCGGTCGAGATCCATCCGAACATCTTCGCCTTCGGCGTGCTGACGACGATCTTCTCGCTCGCCCTGCTCGCGGTCTACGCGATCCTCATGTCGCTCTCCGTGCGACGGGCGAAGCGGGTCGCCATCCAGGAGGACGTGTGATGGGCGTGGGACTTGCGATCGTCACGGGAGCCGCGTCCGGCATCGGGCGTGCCGTCGCCCACCGGCTGGCGCGGGACGGGCACTCGGTCGCCGTCGTGGACCTCGACGGCACCAAGGCGCAGGCCGTCGCCGAGGAGGTCGCGGCCGAGGGCGGGGCCGCGAAGGCCTGGCAGGCTGACGTGTCCAGCGAGGCGGACGTCTCGCGTGTCGTCGGCGAGGCGGAAGCCGCATTCGGGCCCACGACGGTGCTCGTCAACAATGCCGGCCATGTCCATCAGGCCTGGTTCAAGGATTTGAAGATCGCGGACGTCGACAGGATGTTCGCGGTGCATGTGCGCGGTACCTTCCTGTTCACGATGGCGGTGCTGCCCGGCATGCTGGCGCGCAAGGACGGCGTCATCATCAACACCGCCTCGCAGCTCGGCCAGATCGGCGGGCAGCAGCTCGTGCACTACAGCGCGGCCAAGGCGGCCATCATCGGCTTCACCAAGTCGCTGGCCCGCGAGGTGAGCACCCAGGGTGTGCGCGTCAACGCCGTCGCGCCCGGTCCCATCAACACGCCCCTCGCGCTCTCGATCTCCGAGGAGTGGCGCAAGGCCAAGGCCGCCGAGCTGCCCTTGGGCCGCTATGGCGAGCCCGAGGAGGTGGCTGCGACGGTGGCCTTCCTGGCCTCGCCCGAGGCGAGCCTGTTCGTCGGCCAGACGCTGGGTCCGAATTCCGGCGACGTGATGCTCTGAGCGGGGGGAGAGAGGAATGACGGAGACGGTTTTCATCACGGGCGGAGGCATCGGCATCGGACGCTTCACTGGGCTGGCCTATGGCAAGCTCGGCCATCGCGTGATCGTCACCGACGTCCTCGACAAGGAGGGCGAGGCCGTTGCCGCCGAGATCCGCGCGGCGGGGGGCGAGGCCGAGTTTCATCACCTCGACGTCTGCTCCACGCGGGAGGCGGAGAAGGTGGTCGGCGACGTCATCTCTCGCTTCGGGATGATCGACACCCTCGTCTGCAATGCCGGGATCGCCCACCGCGTGCCGCTGGAGAAGCTCACCGACGAGAAGTGGGATCACACCTTCGACGTCGACCTCAAGGGCATGATCCGCGTCATCCGCCCGGCCGTTCCCGCGATGAAGGCAGCCGGGAAAGGCAACATCATCTGCATCTCGTCCATCATGGGCGTGGCCTATGGCTGGGATGAGCACGTCCATTATTCCTCGGCCAAGCATGGCGTCGTCGGCCTCGTGCGCGGGCTCGCGGTGGAGCTCGCCAAGGCGGGCATCCGCGTCAACGGCATCGCGCCCGGCTACATCCGGACGGCGCAGCTCCTGTCGGAGGAGCACTCGCTCGGGCAGAAGGGGGCCGAGGAGGCCCCGGCCTGGATTCCCATGGGGCGCATCGGCGAGCCGGACGACATCGCCGACGTCGTGACTTTCCTGTCTTCCAGGGCCGCCCGCTACATGACGGGGCAGGTCGTGGTGGTCGATGGCGGGCTCCTTGTCGGACGCTACTAGAGCCGCCAGCGGCGAATACGTGAGTTTTTTCGGGAGGTGGAACACATGACAGACAAGACGGAACTCAGCAGGAGGCACCTGCTCAAGGGAAGCGCCGGCGCGATCGCGCTGGCGCTCGGAGGCGGCACGCCGTTCGTGTCGTCTCGCCAGGCCTGGGCCGCGGCCAGCGACATCGCCAAGCAGCAGCTGCGCACGATCGGCCTTTCGGTCACCGTGCAGGAGCGCATCCTCGACGACTTCAAGAAGAAGTCGGGCGTGGGCGGCACCCAGGGAACGGCCGCGACCTTCCCGGACGCGCAGACCAAGATCCTCTCCGGCTCGAAGGACTTCGACTGCTGGGAGACGATCGGCGAGCGCCTGCCGGCGGTGGTCCAGACCAACAACATCGACCCGATCCCGGCCTCGTCGCTGAAGAACTGGGCGAACATCCGCGACACCTTCACCAAGCCCAACCCGAAGTGGGATGCGAAGTCGCAGATCACCGGGCAGATCTGGGCCGACGAAGGCCATACCAAGCTGTGGATGGTTCCGGCCGTCTACAATTACGACTCCGTCGGCTACAACCCCGACGTCGTCAGCGCCGAGGAAGCCAACACCTGGACGGCCATCTTCGACAAGAAGTGGAAGGGCAAGTCGGGCCTCAACACCGACCCGCTCATCGCCTTCGGCCAGGCCGTGATGGCGATGAACTCGCTCGGTCTCTCCAACGTCAAGAACCCTGGCAATCCCAACGCCAAGGAAATCGACGAGGCGGCGAAGTTCCTCGTCTCCAAGAAGAAGGAAGGCCAGTTCCGCGCGCTGTGGGGTGACTTCGGCGAGCTCGTCAACCTGCTCGCCTCTGGCGAGATGGTGGTCTGCGACGCCTGGCAGCCGGCCGTGATGGCCGTGAAGGCTCAGGGCAAGCCCTGCAAGTACGCGGTGCCGAAGGAAGGCTATCGCGGCTGGAGCATCGGCCCGTCGATGATCACGGGCAGCCCGAACAAGGACGCGGTCTTCGCCTATGCCGACTACTGGCTCTCCGGACCTCCCGGCGTGACCGTGTCGGAGCAGGGCTACTACTCGCCCACGACCAACGTGAAGGCGGCGTTCGATCCCGACAAGTACGCCTTCTGGTACGAGGGCAAGCCGTGGAAGGGCGCGCCGGAGCGCGGCATCAAGGAAGGCGACCTGCGCGACGGCGGCTCGCTCGAGACCCGCGCCGGCAACGTCGCCTACTGGCATCAGTGGCCGGACGAGTACGACCACCTCATCCAGAAGTGGGACGAGTTCCTCAGCGCCTGAGGACCTGACGAAGGGCGGGGGCCACGCGGCCCCCGTCCCCATTCCAGCGAGCGGGGATGCGCGTGGCCTACGATCTGCAGCTCACCAATGTCGGGAAGGTCTACGACAACGGCACGCCCGCGGTCATCGACTTCAACCTCGACGTGGAGAAGGGCGAGTTCATCGCCTTCCTGGGCCCGTCCGGCTGCGGCAAGACGACGACGCTGCGCATGATCGCCGGCTTCGAGGCCATCACGTCCGGCGACCTCGCTATTCGCGGCAAGCGCTACAACGACGTTCCGCCCGAGCGGCGCCCGACGTCCATGATCTTCCAGAACTACGCCCTGTTCCCGCACATGACGGTGCGCCGGAACGTCGGCTACGGGCTGGAAGTGAAGAACATGCCGAAGGCCGAGCGGGATGCGAAGGTGGAGCGCATCCTCGACAAGCTCGGCCTCACCGACATCGCGGACCAGCGGCCGGACAGGCTGTCCGGCGGCCAGCGGCAGCGCATCGCGCTGGCCAGGGGCCTCGTGGTGGAGCCGGACATCCTGCTGCTCGACGAGCCGCTCGGCGCGCTGGATGCCAATCTGCGCAAGGCCATCCAGGCTGAGCTGAAGCTCCTGCAGCGCAACCTTGGCATCACCTTCGTCTTCGTCACGCACGCCCAGTCGGAAGCGCTGACGCTGTCGGACCGCATCGTGGTGATGAACCAGGGGCGGGTCGAGCAGATCTCGAGCCCCTACGAGCTCTACACGCGTCCCGATACGCCGTTCGTCGCCCAGTTCATCGGCCGCAACACGATCTTCGCCGGCACGATGGAGAAGGTGGACGGGGACGTCGGCCACATCGCCACGGAATTCGGCCACTTCACGGGCCGTCTCAACGGCCGGCTGTCGGGCGGCGACATCGCCCGCATCGTCGTGCCGTCGGAGTCGTTCGACGTGCATCCCGCCAGCGAGGCGCAGCGCGACGGCTTGCTTCCCGCCTACAAGGGCAACGTCATCGCGGCCAGGGTCGAGCAGCGCGACGTGGTCGGGCACCTCGTGCAGCTCGAGGTGACGCTCGACAGCGGCCGCTCGGTGGCTCTCGAGGGCCATGTCGAGAAGTATCGCCGCGACAGCCTGCTACCGGGCCAACAGGTGTGGCTCGCCTGGAAGGCTCAGGAAGCCACCGTCATCCCCGCCTGAACGGAGGCATCCCATGCCCGGCTCACCCGTCGACCTCACCTCGCGTTCCGCACTGCAATGGGCGGCGCTGCTCGCCTCCGGCACGCTCGATGCGTCCGAAGGCACGCGGCAGACGCTGGCCGCCATCGATGCCTGCGAGGACAGGGCGATCTTCACCCTGCCCACTCCGGAGCGGGCCGCCGCGCTCGCCGCCGCTTCCGCTGCGCGGCACAGGGAAGGGCGGCCGCTCTCCCTGCTCGACGGCGTGCCGGTTGCCTACAAGGACCTGTTCGATCTCAAGGGCGTCCCGACGACGGCCGGCTCGCGGGTGCTGGCCGATGCGCCGCCCGCGGCGCGCGATGCGGCGCTCGTGTCGAACCTCGAGGCGGCCGGCATGATCGGCGTGGGCCGCGTCAACATGACGGAATTCGCCTTCTCGGGCATCGGGCTGAACCCGCATTACGGCACGCCCGTGAACCCGCATGGCGAGGGCCGCGTGCCAGGCGGCTCATCGTCCGGATCGGCGGTCGCGGTGGCGAAGGGCCTCGTGCCCGTCGCCATCGGCACGGACACGGGCGGCTCGGTGCGCATTCCCGCCGCGTTCAACGGGATCGTCGGGTACAAGACCTCGGGCGGCCGCTGGCCCATGGACGGCGCCTATCCGCTGTCGCGCACGCTCGACACGCTGGGCGTCTTCGCGCATTCCGTGGTCGACGCCGTGCTCGTCGACGCCGCGGCGCGTGCGCTGGCGGCTCCCGACATCAGGCGCGGCGAGGTCAAGGGGCTGCACGTCGTCGTCCCCACCACCCTGGTGCTCGACGGGTGCGACGAGGCCGTGCGCGCCAATTTCGAGGCAGCGCTGGAGAGGCTCGCGCGGGCGGGTGCGAAGATCGAGCGCCGGGCTTTTCCGGTCTTCGAGGAGATCCTCGCCCTCAGCGCCAAGCACCTCGCCATCGTCAATGCCGAGGCCTACGCCCTGCACAAGGAGCGTGTGGAAGGTCCGGACGCGAAGCGCATGGATCGTCGCGTGGCCGCCCGAATCGCCATGGGTCACGCGGCGCCGCTCACCGCCTATGTGGCCGTGATGGAGGCCAGGCAGCGCCTTGTGGCGCAGGTCGCGGCGGAGCTGCAGGGCCATGTCGTCGTCGCGACGCCGTCGGTGGCGCATGTCGCCCCGTCCATCGCAGCGCTGGAGGCCGACGACGACCTCTTCGTCCGGACGAACCTGAAGACGCTGCGCAACACGCTGCTCGGCAATTTCCTCGACTGGTGCGGCGTGTCCATCCCGAACGGGACCGACGCCGAGGGCATGCCGACTGGCTTCCTTCTGTCCGGCGCGCCCGGGCGCGACGACCACCTGCTCGCCGTGTCGATGGCGGCCGAGGACATCGTGCGCGGCCGGGGCTGACACTTCGCGCCTGACACCAGGCGCATCCATGGGAGGGGACTGTGGCCGAAGCGTTTCCGAAACTGTTTGCGCCCGGCAAGCTTGCCGGGGTCAGCCTGCGCAACCGCGTCGCGCTTGCTCCATTGACGCGCCAGATGGCGGAGCCCGACGGCACGCCGACGGACGAGATGGTCGCCTACTACGCCCGTCGCGCGCGTGGCGGTGCGGGGCTGCTGATCAGCGAGGGCACCTATGAGGAGGAGCGGCACGGCTGCCGCGCCTACCTGTCCCAGCCCGGAATTGCGAATGCGAAGCATGTTGCCGCGTGGCGGAAGGTGACGGAGGCGTCGCACAAGAACGGCGCCGCGATCATCTGCCAGCTGATGCATGGTGGCCGCGTCACCGACCCGCGCTGTCTCGCCCAGGGCGAGAAGCCGGTCAGCGCCAGCGACACGCAGAGCGGCGGCTGGGTGCTCTACACCGACAATGACTACGAGGCCCGGATCCGGGGCATCACGGGCGCGTGGCCCAAGGTGACGTTCGGGCCCGCACGCGCGCTCACCGAAGCCGAGATGGTCGAGGTGGCGGACGGCTTCGCCGAAGGTGCCGCCCGCTCGGTCGAGGCGGGCTTCGACGGTGTCGAGATCCACGGCGCCAACGGATACCTGCTCTACCAGTTTATCCATGACCGCACGAACCTGCGCACCGACGCCTATGGTGGCTCGCCCGAGAACCGCGTGCGGTTCCCGCGCATGGTGCTGGAAAAGGTCCGCAAGGCGATCGGCCCGGACAAGATCCTGACGCTGCGCCTGTCGCAGGATGGCGTCGACGACTTCATGGGCGCGTGGGCGGGTGGCGTCGAGACGGCGCGTGCGATCGGCAAGGCGCTCCGGGGCTGCGGCGCCGACGCCCTGCATTGGTCGAGCTTCGGATGGAAGGACAACCGCGACCCGAATTCGGATGTGCCGATGCCTGTCGCCATTCGCGAGGCGAGCGGCCTGCCGGTGATCGTCAATGGCGGCATCGACCAGGGCGCGGCGGCCGAGGAAGTGCTGGAGAGCGGCGCAGGCGACTACGTGGCGGTGGGCCGCCCGATGTTCGCCAACCCCGACTGGCCCGCCATGGTGCGCGCCGGACAGCCGGTCGACCTCGTGCCGTTCGACCGGAAATACGTGATCAAGCCGCCGCTCGATTACGAGTTCGCCTATCCGGCCGACTACGAGGCGCCGGACTGGGCAACCAGCTGGTGAGAACGGGACACCCCGAACAGACAACAAAGGAGAGGATCGATGGCCAAGGAAATCCTGTGCGGCTTCGGCGTCGATGTGGATGCGGTCGCGGGCTGGCTCGGCAGCTATGGCGGCGAGGACTCGCCTGACGACATCTCGCGCGGCATGTTCTCCGGCGAGGTCGGCAGCCCGCGCCTGGTCAAGCTGTTCGACCGCCTCGGGATCAAGACGACGTGGTTCATCCCCGGCCACTCGATCGAGACCTTCCCGAAGGAGATGAAGATGGTGGCCGACGCCGGCCACGAGATCGGCATCCACGGCTACACCCACGAGAACCCGATCGCGATGACCCGCGAGCAGGAAACCGAGATCCTCGACAAGTGCATCGATCTCGTCACCAAGCTCTCTGGCCGCCGGCCGACCGGCTACGTGGCGCCTTGGTGGGAGTTCTCTCCCGTCACCAACGAGCTGCTGCTGGAGCGCGGCATCAAGTACGACCACTCGCTGATGCACCACGACCACGTGCCCTACTACGTGCGGGTGGGCGACAGCTGGACGAAGATCGACTACTCCAAGAAGCCGTCGGACTGGATGGTCCCGCTGAAGCGCGGGCATGAGACGGACCTCATCGAGATCCCGGCAAGTTGGTATCTCGACGACCTGCCGCCGATGATGTTCATCAAGAAGTCGCCCAACAGCCACGGCTTCGTGAATCCACGCGACATCGAGCAGATGTGGCGTGACCAGTTCGACTGGGTTTATCGCGAGTACGACTACGCCGTGTTTCCGATGACGATCCATCCCGACGTCGCCGGGCGGCCTCATGTGCTGATGATGCTGGAGAGGCTCTACTACCACATGATCAGCCACCCCGGCGTCCGGTTCGTCACCATGGACGAGATGGCCGACGACTTCGCGCGCCGGTCGCCGCGGAAGAAGTGAGTTACACGCCGGAGGGCGCGGCACGTGCAGTGCCCTCCTGCGTTATCCCGGCTGCAGCGAAGCGAAGAGCCGGGATCCGGGACGACGGCATCCCGTCGTGCGAAGAGAGCCGAAGGCTGCAGTGGTCCGGGATCCCGGGTCCGCGGATCGGCACAGCTTGCTGCACAGCGCCCGGGATGACGAGGACAGGAGACGGACCATGTGCGCGTTGTGCGGCGTTCTCGGCGGGTCGGAACACTGGACGGATGCGGTCGCGCGGCCGGGCGTGTTCACGCGCAACACCGACTCCGTCGAGCGCCGCCGCGAGCGCATGCTGCGGGTGGCCCATGCGAACCGCATCCTCAAGCATTTCGGGCTGAACCTGGCGGACTGGCAGGGGTCTTCGTTCGTGTTGTCCACGGTCACCGGCAAGTCGGAGATCGTGGACAACCTGGCACATCTCTGGGCCACCGCGGAGCGGCTGACCGGCCGCCCCTGCGACCCGCTCGACCCGGGGCTCGTATCGCGGCTGGAGGCGGCGCGTGGGTGACCATCCCGCCTTCACGCCCGTCAACCTGATCACCGGCTTCCTCGGCTCGGGCAAGACGACGCTGCTGCAGGCACTGCTGCGCGATCCCGCGCTGGCAGACACCGCCGTGCTCATCAACGAGTTCGGCGAAGTTGGGCTCGACCATCACCTCCTGGAGCGCATCGACGAGACGATGGTGCTGCTGCAGTCGGGCTGCCTGTGCTGTACCATCCGCGGAGAGTTGTCGGACGCCATCAAGGACCTGCACTCGAAGCGCGACCGTGGGGTCATCCCGCCTTTCCGCCGCCTGGTCGTCGAGAGCACGGGGCTCGCCGATCCCTTTCCGATCCTGTCCACCGTCCATGCCGACCCCGTGCTGAAGCACCACTTCCGCCTGGGCAATGTCATCGCCACCGTCGACGCGGTGAACGGGCCGGCGCAGCTCGACAGGCAGCCTGAGTCGGTGAAGCAGGTCGCGGTGGCCGACCGGCTGGTGCTCACCAAGACCGACCTCGTCGAAGAGCCCGCTGCTGATGCGGTGGCAGCCCGCATCCGTGCTCTGAATCCCGCCGCACCCCTGTGGCGTGGCGCGGCGGAGGTCGACGCCGAGGCGCTGCTCTCGCACGACCTTTTCGAGCTCGCGGGCAAGAGCGAGCAGGCACGCAAATGGTTCGCGGCGGAGGTCGACGCGGCCCGGCAGGGCCGTGGGCATCACGACCACGACCACGGGCACGAACATGCGCATGGCCTTGCACACCGCGAAGGACATGCGCACGACCCGAACCGGCACGGCGAAAGCATCCACGCCTTCTCGCTGGTTTTCGAGGCGCCGCTCGATTGGACGCTGTTCGGCATCTGGCTGACGATGCTGCTCAACCGCCATGGCGAGCAGGTGCTTCGGGTGAAGGGCATCCTCAACGTGGCGGGAGCTCCGACGCCCGTCGCTGTGCACGGCGTCCAGCATCTCGTGCATCCGCCCATGCACATGGGAGCCTGGCCGGATGACGACCGCCGCTCGCGGCTGGTCTTCATCGTCGACGGGCTGGACCGGACGGCGGTGGAGCGCTCGCTGATGGCTTTCGCGGGCCTCGGCGTGCCGGCACCGGCATGAGGTGACGGGGTGGAACGGTTGACCGACGCGCCCGATGCGAGGCGCATTCAGTCGCCTGCCGTCCATACGGCGGGCAAGCCGCATCTGCGCGTGCTGGGCACGGAGATCACGCTGCTCGAGGAGGTGAGGCGGCAGGCCGAGCAGGATCTCGGCATCACGATCACCTTCGAAATGCTGGACTTCCTGGGCGCGCAGCACAAGGCCGCGACGGAACCACGGACTTTCGACCTCTACGACCAGTGCTTCCACAACCTCGACATCGTCTGGTTCTGGCGTGCGGTGCAGCCCATCGATACGCAGCGCATCCGGCTCTGGGACGAGGTGAGCGACCTCACCAAGACCGGCCGCATCAACGACTATGCGCCGACGGGGCGCGGCGACGCGCCGGTCAACAAGCTGTACGTGCAGCCGGGTCTCTCGCTGGGGCCACGTCCGTCCCGCCATGTCAGTATGCTGCCGACGGTCTACAACCTCGACGGCTTCGCCTGGAGGCCCGACCTCTACGACGCGCCAGAGGGCGAGGAGCCGAGCTGGGGCTGGCTGCTCGACGGCAGGGCCAAGGGGCGCATGGCCCTGGTCGACGAACCCGCCATCGGCATCTTCGACGCCGCGCTTTCCCTGCAGGCACTTGGCGAGGTGCGGTTTCGCGACATCGGCAATCTCTCCGTTGCCGAGATCGACCAGATCATCGCCCGCCTCGCGGTCCGCAAGCGGGAGGGGCATTTCACCGGCTTCTGGAAGACGGCGGCCGAATCCGCCGTGTTCATGACCGAGGGCCGCGCTGCCATTCAGAGCATGTGGTCGCCGGGTCTGTCTGCAGTGATGCGAACGGGGCTCCCTGTCTCCGAGGCGGTGCCCAAGGAGGGCTACCGCGCCTGGCACGGCGGCCAGTGCCTGTCCGCGCATCTCGACGGCCGCATGCTGGACGTCGCCTACGAGTACCTGAACTGGTGGCTGACCGGCTGGCCCGGCGCGGTGATGGCGCGGCAGGGCTACTACATGTCGGTGCCCGGCCGGGTCCGCGGCCATCTCGCCCCGGAGGAGTGGGACTATTGGTACGACGGACGGCCGGCGGCGTGCGATCTTGCCGGGCCGGACGGCCAGGTGACCGTGCGGGCGGGCTCGAGGCGTCCGGGCGGCGGCTGGTGGGAACGGGCCAGCCATATCGCGGTGTGGAACACGACGATGGACGAGCACAACTACCTCGTCCGCCGCTGGTCGCAGTTCGTCGGCCGGGAAGGACGCGCGGCGGGAGCCCGTGCGGCGGAGGCCGCGCTGGCGCCATGACGGATTGAAGGACGGGGAGGCGGGCGTTAGCGTGGCGGGGATCCCTCGCCTTCAGGGCGCGAATGCCGGATGGAGGACGAAGCCGTGGCGAAGACGATCGATTTCAACTGCGACATGGGAGAGGCGCTCGGCCTCTGGTCCCTTGGCGATTCCGTCGATGCCGACGTGATGACGCTGATCAGTTCCGCCAACATTGCCACCGGCTTCCATGCGGGCGATCCCAGCCTGATGGACCGCACGGTGCAGCTCGCCAAGGCGAACGGCGTTGGGGTCGGAGCGCATCCCGGGTTCCGCGACCTGCACGGCTTCGGGCGGCGCCACATGGGCGGCACCCCGGAGGAGCTGACCAACGAGGTGCTGTACCAGGTGGGCGCCCTGCGAGAGTTCGCCCGCCGGCACGGCGTCCCGCTCCAGCACGTGAAGCCGCATGGCGCGCTCTACATGCATGCCGCGAAGGACCGCGAGTTCTCCAGGCAACTCGTCGATGCGATCCAGCAGGTCGGACCGGAGCTCTACCTCTTCTGCATGGGCGTGGCCGTGACGTACGAGATCGCCAAGGCCGCGGGCCAGCCCGTAGTGCGGGAGTTCTACGCCGACCGCGATTACGACCGCACCGGCTCCATCGTCTTCACCCGCCGCGGCGAGAAGCTGGATGCCAAGCGGGTCGCCGACCGCGTCGTGCGCGCCTGCCTCGACGGCAAGGTCGACACGGTCGAGGGCGACACGATCGACATCCAGTTCGAGTCCGTCTGCTTCCACTCCGACACGCCCGGCGCGCTCGCCATCGCTCGGGCCATCCGCGAGGGTTTCGACTCCAACGGAATTGCCGTGCAGCCGGTCAGCAAGACCGTTCCCCGCTGATCCATCCTTCAGGAGACACCATGCCCAAGACCATCCCGGCGCCGCTCCCCGGCACCTTCTACCGCAAGCCGGCACCCGACCAGCCGAACTTCAAGACGGAGGGCGATGCGGTCGCCATCGGTGACACGGTGGGGCTGATCGAGGTGATGAAGACCTTCACGCCCGTGACCGCCGAGGATGCCGGCAAGATCGTCAAGTTCCTCGTCGACAACGAGGAGCCGGTGATGGCGGGCCAGCCGCTGTACGAGCTCGAGGACTGAGCCGGAATGGCACTTCGCAAGATCCTCGTTGCCAACCGGGGCGAAATCGCCGTGCGGATCATCCGTGCGGCGCGCGAGCTCGGTATCGCCACCGTGCAGGTGCACAGCGCGGCCGACACCGACATGCTTGCCGTCCGCCTTGCCGACGAGGCCGTCAACATCGGTCCGCCGCACGCGGCGAAGTCGTACCTCAACACGGACGCGATCCTGAAGGCGGCGGCCGATAGCGGGGCCGACGCGGTGCATCCCGGCTACGGTTTCCTCTCCGAGAACGCTGCCTTCGCCGAGGCGGTGGAGAAGGCCGGGCTGGTCTTCATCGGCCCGACACCCCACGCCATCCGCGAGATGGGCGACAAGGCCAGGGCCCGCGAAGTGGCGGCCAAGGCAGGGGTGCCGACCGTCCCGGGCACCGAGGGCCGCGTCGCGGATCCCGAAACAGCGCTGCGCCTGGCCGGGGAGATCGGCTACCCCGTCATGATCAAGGCCTCGGCGGGCGGAGGCGGACGTGGCATCCGCGTGGCGGCCGATGCCGCCGAGCTCGCCACTCTTCTGCCCCAGGCGAGCGCCGAGGCGCAGGCTGCGTTCGGTGATGGCGGGCTTTATCTCGAGCGCTTCATCGGCAGGGCGCGGCACGTCGAGGTTCAGATCCTCGGCGACGGGCATGATGCTATCCATCTTTACGAGCGCGAGTGCTCCCTGCAGCGCCGCCGCCAGAAGGTGTGGGAGGAGGCACCGGCCGCTCCGCTCTCCGACCCGGTGCGCGAGGCGCTCTGTGCCTCCGCCGTGAGGCTCGCGCGGTCCGTGAACTACCGCGGCGCGGGAACGCTGGAGTACCTCTACGACGAGACCACCGGCGAGTTCTTCTTCATCGAGATGAACACGCGCATCCAGGTGGAGCATCCCGTGACCGAGCTGGTCACGGGCGTCGATCTCGTGCGCGAGATGATCCGCATCGCGGGCGGCGAGAAGCTGCGGCTGCGCCAGTCCGACATCAGGCTGAACGGACATGCCATCGAGGTGCGGATCAACGCCGAGGATCCGTCACGGAACTTCCTGCCCGGCCCCGGCACGGTGACGAGCCTCGTCGTGCCCGGCGGGCCGGGCGTCCGCTTCGACACGATGCTCTACCCCGGCTACACGGTGCCGCCCTTCTATGACAGCCTGCTTGGCAAGCTGATCGTGTGGGACGAGACCCGCGAGGCTGCCATCGCCCGCATGGCGCGCGCGCTGGCCGAGCTCGAAGTCGAGGGCATCAAGACGACGAAGACGCTGCACCAGGCGCTGGCCCGTGATCCCGAGGTGGGCGCGGCGCGCTTCCATACGCGATGGCTGGAGGGCTGGCTCGAAGCCAATCCCCTCCCGCCCGGCTGAACCCCAGGAGGCTGACCGCCGATGACAACGCGCTATTCGTTCGGAGGGGACGAGCACATCTTCGTCGAGATGGACGAGGAAATGTCGCTCGAGGCCTTCTTCAAGAGCCTCGCCCTCTGCAATGCCGTCAAGGACAGCGGCATCAAGGGCGTGACCGAGATCTGCCCGGCCAACGCCTCCATGCAGGTGAAGTTCGACCCGGACGTGATCGCGCCCGACGAACTCCTGAAGGAGATCCAGGCGCTGGAAAGCCACGCCGAGAAGGCGGAGAAGGTGCTCGACACTCGTATCGTCGAGATGCCGCTGTACTACAACGACCCGTGGACGCACGAGACGCTGATGCGCTTCCGCGAGCGTCACCAGGACCCGTCGAGCACCGACATCGACTACGCCGCGCGCATCAACGGCTACGAGAATGTCGACGCCTTCATCAAGGCGCATTCGGGCGCGCCCTGGTTCGTGTCCATGGTCGGCTTCGTCGCCGGCCTGCCCTTCATGTACCAGATGGTCGAGCGCTCAAAGCAGATCGAGGTGCCGAAATACCTGCGGCCACGCACCGACACGCCAAAGCTCACCGTGGGCCATGGCGGCTGCTTCGGGGCGATCTATTCCGTGCGGGGCGCGGGCGGCTACCAGATGTTCGGCATCACCCCGATGCCGATCTACGACCCCAGGCAGGAGATCAGCTATCTCCGCGAGTTCATGTGCCTGTTCAATCCCGGCGACATCATCAAGTTCAGGCCGGTCGGCCGGGAGGAATACGACGAGGCAGTCCGCCAGGTGGACAGCGGGCGCTACCAGCCGGTGATCCGCAAGGCGCGCTTCGACCTCGCAGCCTTCCAGAAGGACCCCGACGCCACCAACCGCAAGCTCGACGAGGTGCTCCATGGCCATTGAGGTCAAGAAGCCGGGACTGGCCACCTCGGTCCAGGACCTGGGCCGCCCCGGCTACTACCATCTCGGCATCCCGATTTCCGGGGGCATGGACCGCTACGCATTGCGCGCCGCCAACATCCTCGTCGGCAACGACGAGGGGGCCGCTGTGCTGGAAGCCGTGTTCATGGGGCCGGAACTCCTGTTCACGCACGACGCCGTCGTCGCCGTGGCCGGCGCGGAACTCCCGCCCAAGGTGGACGGGGAAGCACGCGAGACGTGGACCTCCTTCCCCGTGAAGGCGGGGCAGACCCTGTCCTTCGGCGTGCTGAAGGCGGGTGCGCGCGCCTATATCGCCGTCTCCGGCGGCATCGACGTTCCCGTCGTGTTGGGCAGCCGCTCGACCTACATGCTGGGGGCGCTCGGCGGCTTTGAGGGCCGCGCGCTGAAGGCGGGCGACGTTCTCCAGACCGGCGCATCGGGGGGAGGCAAGGCGGGCCGCAGCATCCCGGAGGCGCTGCGCAGGAAGCCGGCCTCCTCGCCAGAGCTGCGCATGCTGCCGGGCCTCTACTGGCATCGCCTTACCGAGGCGGCGGGCCAGCACTTCTTCGAGGACACGTGGAAAGTGGCGCCCGAGGCCGACCGCATCGGTTACCGCTTCCGCGGCGGCCGGCCGATGGAGTTCGTCGCCCGCAAGCAGCCCTTCGGCGCGGGGTCGGATCCCAGCAACATCGTCGACAGCTGCTATCCCTACGGGTCCATCCAGATCCCGGGCGGCACGGAGCCGATCGTACTGCACCGCGACGCGGTGTCGGGTGGCGGCTACTTCATGGTGGGCACGGTGGTCTCGGCCGACATGGATTATATCGGCCAGATGCAGCCGCATACGCCGGCCCGCTTCGTAAAGGTGACCATGGACCAGGCGCTCTCCGCCCGCCACGACCGCCGCGCGCAACTGGCAAAGGTGCGTGAGGCAGTGGGGTAGGGGAGGGCGGCTTCTCCGTCGCCGGAGGTGCGACTGCGCGTCTGAAGACGCGCGGTCCGGCAGGAGCGCGGGTCTTCAGACCCGCCCCTTTGGCCCCCACAAGTCATCCCGGCCGGAGCGCAGGACTGCTCCGCGCTCGGGATGACCACCCGGTCAGCGCGCGGCGCCGATCCAGTCCCGCAAGGCCCGTCCCATCGCCCGCACCCCTTGTCCGGCGGCGATGGCGGCGCGCCACAGCGCTGTTCCGCGCATCCGGCCGAGCACCGCGTCCCGGACAGCGGCGAGCCGGACCATGATCCACGCGAACCAGCCGATGGTGAGGAGCTTGTGCCGACCTGCATGGTAGATGCGGTCGACCACGACGAGTGTCATGAGGTGGGCGAAGACCTGGGCGGTCACGCCCAGCGCGAGCCGCCCCGAGGCGATCCACCAGAGCGAGACGATCTTCAGCGGCTCGGCCAGCGCGAACGGAACGGCAAGCAGCGCCAGAATGCCGTAGGGCGGGAGCATGGCGATGCCACGCTCGGCCGCCGCAAAGATGCGCAGCGAGAACAGCCACCGCAGCAACGGACGAAAGAGCGGCCCGGCGACTGCGTCGAGCAGCACGACCACCCCGACGATCGCGTCCACCGGCGCGAGCAGGATGGCGACCGGGAGCGAGCGTCTGCGCGGCGTGTCGGGGACGCCTGGGGCGGCCCCTCCCTTGGTGTCCTCTTCCATGCCGGGGATCAGGCCCCGACGAAGGCGAAAGCGTCGACGTCGACGAGCCCCTTGTCGGTGATCTTCAGGTGCGGAATCACCGGCAGCGGCAGGAATGCGACCTGCAGGAACGGTTCGGGCAGCGTCACGCCCAGCCGTTTCGCGGCGGCTCGCAGGGGGATCAGGCGGTCGTGCACGTCCTCATGGGTTGCGAGGCTCATCAGGCCGGCGACCTGCAGCGGCAGTTCCGCCAGGACCCGGCCGCCGTCGACGACGACGAAGCCGCCCTCGATCTCGCCCAGCCGGTTCACGGCAAAGGCCATGTCCGCTTCGTCCGCGCCGACGACGCAGATGTTGTGGCTGTCATGGCCCACGGAGGAGGCGATCGCGCCCCTCTTCAGGCCGAAACCCTTGACGAAGGCCCGGCCGATGCCGTGACCGCGCCCGTGGCGCTCGACGACTGCCACCTTGATGATGTCCTGCTCGGTGTCGGTGCCGCGCTCCCCGTCGGCAAAGGGCAGCTCGGCGGTGAGGCGGTCGGTGATGATGCGCCCGGGCCGCACACCGATGACGGGCGTCGTCGGCCCCGGCCCGCGTATGACGAAGTCGTGCGCCGCGACCGGCTTCGCCCTGACGCTGTGCCGCCCGACGGGATCGACGTGAGCACGGGCAGCGAACAGCCCGGCATCCACGACGCGGCCAGCTGAGATCACCTGCCGCACGGCACATGCATCGAGATCGTCGAGGATGACGAGGTCGGCCCGCCATCCCGGCGCCACGAGGCCACGGTCGCGCAGGCCGAAGGCGCGCGCGGCGGAGATCGAGGCCACCCTGTAGGCGTCCAGCGGGCGCGCCCCGGAGGCGATCACGGTGCGGATGATGTGGTCGAGGTGGCCTTCCTCCGCGATGTCGAGCGGGTTCCTGTCGTCCGTGCAGAAGGCGAGGAAGGGCGCCAGGTCCGGCGTGACCAGCTCCTTCAGGGCGGCCAGGTCCTTGGACACCGACCCCTCGCGGATCAGCACGGTCATGCCCTTCGAGAGCTTCTCCCGCGCCTCGGCGGCGGATGTCGTCTCGTGGTCCGTGCGGATGCCCGCGGCGCAATAACCGTCGAGGTCGCGGCCGCCGACGAGGGGAGCGTGGCCGTCGATCTGGCGGCCCTGGAAGGCGGCGAGCTTGGCCATCATGCCGCTGTCGCCGGCGAGCACGCCGGGGAAGTTCATCACCTCGGCGAGCCCCAGGACCTTGGGATGCCCGGCGAGCGGCAGGAGGTCTTCGGCCTCCAGCCGCGCACCCGACGTCTCGAGATGGGTGGCGGGGACGCAGCTCGACAGCTGCACGCGCAGGTCCATCACCGTCGCGAGCGACCACTCGAGCATGTAGCGGATGCCCTCGGTCCCCAGCACGTTGGCGATCTCGTGCGGGTCGCAGATGGCTGTCGTCACGCCGCGCGGCAGGACGCACCGGTCGAACTCGCCGGGAGTGACCAGGGACGACTCGATGTGAAGATGCGTATCGATGAAACCGGGGACCACGAAGCGGCCGCGGGCATCGATTTCCCGCCGTCCGCGATACTCCCCGCCTGTCCCGACGATGCGATCGCCGGAGATGGCGACATCGCCGACGTCCAGCGCGCCGGTGACGAGGTCGAAGATGCGCGCTCCCTTGACGACGAGGTCGGCATCGGCCGAGCCGCGGCCCTGGGCGATCCAGCGGGCGATGTCGTCTGGGCTTGGCTGCATCGTCGTTCTCCTTTCGCATCCGACGATGGCGAAGGCAGCGGGCCGCGTAAAGCGCGGCCGCAGTTCATGGGAGATCAGGCAGTCGCGTGTGCGGCGATGGCGCCGTGAGCGGCCGCTTCGGCCGGCACGGTGGGCTCGAACACCAGGCGCATCACACCGGCCCGCGCCGTGTCGACCACGGGAACGTGCCAGTAGAACGGCCCCATTTCCGGGAAGCTCGCCATGTCGAGCTGGATTTCAGCCAACGGAATTCGGTGACGGCGCGCGGCAGCCAGCGCTCCGTCGAGCAGCGCCTCGAGCGGGCGGGTGCCGTCCGGTGTGTCTGTCACCACGAAAGCCATCCGTCCGGGAGCGCTCGCGAGCATGCTGTCCAACGTGCGCAACAATTCCCGGACGTCCATGGCCCGCCTCTCCGACCTGGGTATGTGACGGCAGGATGAACGATATGGTGCGGTGCGAAAAGGCAATCTTTAGTTTAGGATTAACATATTAACATTAAGCTTGCAGAGTGCATTGAAAGCGCGCTGAAAAACAGCTCTTGGTGCGGTGCCGCATTGAAAGAACCGGCCCGTGCCGCGCTCGAAGGGATTAGGCCGGGTGGTGCTCCGCTGGGGTGGCCTGTTATGCCAGCGGCAGCGCAGCGTCACTACCCCTCCCGGCGCCGCCGGCGGCGGCCTTCGCCCTCTGCATGCTCGATGATCTTGGGCGGGGGAAAGGCGACGACCTTCGACAGTTCCTCGAAGGGGTCGAGCTTGTTGGGGATCGCCATCGCCGCGACGAAATGGTCCTGGAAGGCGGGCTCCAGCGCCGTCTCGATCTTCTCGATGCGCCGGACCACGTCCTGGATCTCGCCGCGTGAGGCCGCGTTCAGCAGGGCGATGCGTGCGCCCGTGCCTGCGGCATTGCCCGCCGATGCCACCTTGGCGAGGTCGCAGTCGGGGATGAGGCCCAGCACCATGGCGTACTTCACGTCGATATGGCTGCCGAAGGCACCCGCCAGCGTGATCCGCTCAACCTTGTCGACGCCGTATCGGTCCATCAGAAGCTTGACGCCCGCATAGAGCGCCGCCTTGGCAAGCTGGATGGCGCGCACGTCGTTCTGGGTCACGACGATCCGCGGCTCGCCCTCGCGGACGAGGTAGGAAAAGGTGCGCCCGGTCGCCTCGATCCTCGGCGTGCGGGCCGCGAGCGACCCGTCGACCACGCCGTCCTGCGTGATGATCCCGGCCAGCCACATCTCGGCGATGATCTCGATGATGCCGGAGCCGCAGATGCCGGTGACGCCGGTGGAGGCGGTGGCCTCGTCAAAGCCCGGCTCGTCCGACCACAGGTCGCAGCCGATCACCTTGTAGCGCGGCTCCAGCGTATCGCGGTCGATGCGGATGCGCTCGATGGCCCCTGGCGCGGCGCGCTGGCCGGATGAGATCTGCGCGCCCTCGAAGGCGGGCCCAGTCGGCGACGAGCAGGCGAGCAGGCGCTGCCGGTTCCCGAGCACGATCTCGGCATTGGTGCCGACGTCGACAAGCAGCGTGAGCTCGTCCTTGAGATAGGGGCCCTCCGACAGCACGACGCCGGCAGCATCCGCGCCGACATGGCCGGCGATGCAGGGCAGCGAGAAGACGAAGCCACCCGGCGCGATGGAAACGCCCAGTTCGCGCGCCCGTGCCTCGTAGGCGCCGTCGATGGTGAGGGCGAAGGGAGCGCCGCCGAGTTCCACGGGGTCCAGCCCCAGCACCAGGTGGTGCATGATGGGGTTGCCGACGATCGTCATTTCCAGCACGTCGGTCCGGTCGATCCCCGCTTCTTGGGCCACCTCGCCGACGAGCCCGTCCAGCGCCTCGCGGACCGACGAGGTGAGCTCCTTCTCGCCGCCCGGGTTCAGCATGATGTAGGAGACGCGGCTCATCAGATCCTCGCCGAAGCGGATCTGCGGGTTCATGAGCCCGGCAGAGGCGACCACCTCGCCCGTGATCAGGTCGGTGAGATGGGCGGCGATGGTGGTGGAGCCGACATCGACCGCCATGCCGTACGCCTTCTCGCGCAGGCCGGGCCAAAGGGCGACGAGATGACCCGTCTTGCGCACCGCCGCGGTGACCTTCCACTCGCCCTGCCGCAGCGCTTTCTGGAGGCCGGCGAGGACCGGGAGGTCGGCCGTGACCCGCTCGACGCCCCACTGCTCGGCCAGCGCGTCCTGCAGACGGCGGAAGTCCGAGGCGGGGTCGTGCATGTCGGGCTCGGCGACCTCAACGTAGCAGAGCCGCACCACGGGATCGATCTGGATGGGATGCGCCTCGGCGCGCTTGCGCACGACCTGGCGGTGAACCTGGCTGTCCGGGGGCACGTCGACGACGAGGTCGCCGCACACCTTCGCCTGGCAACCCAGCCGGCGTCCCTCGGCCAAAGCGCCGCGCTTGGAGACGTAGCGCTCCTCCACCGCATTCCAGCCGGTGACGTGGTCCGTGCGGGACTCGATGCCGTGCTTCGGGAATGAGCCCTCGCCCACCTCGACCTGGCAGCGCCCGCAAATCCCCCGCCCGCCGCAGACGCTGTCCAGGTCCACGCCGAGCTTCCGTGCGGCCTGAAGCACGCTGGTGCCGTCGACGAACCGCCCGCGCTTGCCGGAGGGGGTGAAGACGACGAGGTGGTCGGCGGAACTCTCGGACACGGAGAAGGGACCCTCAGCTCAAGCAGGCATGGGCGTGTTTATGGCGCGCAACGTGAAAAGAAAGCCCCAATGTGTCGCGCGTCGCATCGCCACCGGGAAAGTGCGCGGGAAGAGCGCGGGAACCCTCCCCCGCCTGCGGGGGAGGGCAGGGAGGGGGGCCGACCGAAGGGCACCAGACGCATAGTGCACCGCTCTGTCGGGGGGCGCCGACATCTCCCCCGCGATCGGGGAAAGCTGCCGGAGCCCGCTGGGCTTCACGCCTCCCGGGCCCGGCGGCGGCCTTCACGGCCGCGGCGGCCGCCGGCACCTTCAGCGGCGCCCTCGGGGGCGGGCTCGCGGAACTTGCGGATCCAGGCGGCGCAATTTGGGTCGTTGCCCATGACGACGTCGGCGCCCAGGATCGCCTGGATGTCCTCGACATGCAGCGGGTTCATGATGGCCGAGGTCATGCCGGCGCCGATCATCATCGGCAGGAAGGCGGCGTTGAGGCCCCGCCGGTTGGGCAGTCCGAAGGAGAAGTTGGACGCGCCGCAGGTGGTGTTGACCTTCAGCTCCTCACGCAGGCGGCGCAGCAGCCGGATGAGCTGGCGGCCGGCATCGTTAATGGCGCCCACCGGCATGACGAGCGGGTCGACGACGATGTCCTCGCGCGGGATGCCGAAGTCGGCGGCACGCTCCACGATCTTCTTGGCCACCGCGAAGCGGACGTCCGGGTCCTCGGAGATGCCGGTCTCGTCATTCGAGATGGCGACCACCGCCGCGTTGTACTTCTTGACCAGCGGCAGTACCTGCTCCAGCCGCTCCTCCTCGCCGGTCACCGAATTGACGAGCGGCTTGCCGCGGTAGACCGCCAGCCCGGCTTCCAGAGCCGCGACAATTGAACTGTCGATGGAGAGCGGAACGGGCACCGTGTCCTGCACCAGCTTGATGCACTCGGCGAGGATCTTCGGCTCGTCGACCAGCGGAATGCCGGCGTTCACGTCGAGCATCTGCGCGCCGGCCTCGACCTGCGCAACGGCATCGGCGACGACGCGGCTGTAGTCGCCGGCTGCCATCTCCGCTGCCAGCAGCTTGCGCCCGGTCGGATTGATGCGCTCCCCGATCATGACAAAGCGATGCTCGAAGCCGATCGTCACCTTGCGCTTTTCGGACGTGATCACCGTTTCGGTCATGGTCGTACCCCCTGCGCCGCCGAGACGGCCGTCCCCGATATCCTGTCGTTGCCCTGCAAGCTAGTTGGCCGTGCGCGACACCACTAACACGGGAGCGACATGTGCTCCCGAACGGACGAAGCGGGCGGCGTTCGAGTGCGCATCTTCCCCGGCGGCAGCTGATGCCGGTACGGGAGGCCGGTCCTGTCGCTCCGGGCCCAGGATCCCCTTCCCGGCCTGCTCCGCAGGCCGCCGGGGATGACAAGGATGGGCAAGGGAGGCCGCCGGGATGTGTCGAGAGGGGCAACCGCCTCAGGCGGCTCCGAGGCTCTCCACCGCCTGCATCATCGGCTGGAAATCGCGGCGCCATGGCGTGCGGCCCGCAAGCACCCCGGATTCGTGCACGATCTCGGAGACGTACTCCTCCTGCCGGTAGGCCATGACGTGTACGCCCGAGACGCCCTTGATCTCGCGGATGCGCTGGATCAGCTCGATGCAGATCTTCTTGCCCTCGGCCTTCTGGTTCTGCGTGCCTTCCAGCCTCGCTATGACGTCGTCCGGGATGTGCACGCCCGCCACGTTGGCGCGCATCCATTTGGCCGTGCGGGCGGAGGCGAGGGGACCGACGCCGACGAGGATGAAGCACTGCTCGTCGAGCCCCATGTCGCGCACGCGGTCCATGAAGCGTTCGAGCAGCGGAATGTCGAAGCAGTACTGCGTCTGGCAGAACTGGGCGCCGGCCGCGATCTTCTTGGCGAGGCGAAGCGGGCGGAAATCATAGGGCGGGGCGAACGGGTTTTCGGCCGCGCCCATGAAGACGTCCGGCGGCGAGGTGATCTTGCGGCCGGAGAGAAAGGTTTTATCGTCCCGCATCTTGCGGATGACCTGCAGCAGCGAGGTCGAGTCGAGGTCGAAGACCGGCTTGGCTTCCGGGTGGTCGCCGCATTGCACGCCGTCGCCCGTCAGGCACAGGATGTTGCAGACGCCGAGCGCCGCGGCTCCCAGCACATTGCCCTGGATGGCGATGCGATTGTAGTCGCGGCAGCTGATCTGCATGATCGGCGAGTAGCCAATCCGGGTGAGCAGCGCGCAGATCGCGACGCTCGACATGTGGCAATGCGCGCCCGAGCCGTCGGTGGCGTTGATGCCGTCGACCCAGCCCTCGAAGATGTGCGCGCGCTCGTAGACGTCCTCGGCGTCCGCGCTGTCGGGCGGGTTGAGCTCCGCCGTGACCGCGAATTCGCCGCGCCGGAGAACGCGTTCGAGGCGGCCGCGCGAGGAGTGGCCTGGCAGCGGCGGCAGGGGGGCGTGGGGCTCGGGGCCGATGTCGTCGGGATGCGGGCGCATCGTCGGTGCTCGCGTGTCAGTGGGGCTTGGCGGGAGGCGTGGCGGTCCCGGTCTTCTCGCGCATGACGCGCAGCCAGGAGGACGTGCCCTTCAGGCGGTGGTCGACCGGCGGCTGCACCTCGCGGATCCTGTCGCCGTCCGTCATCTGCCGGCTGCCTTCCCAAGCCTTCACCCAGACGCAGGGCATGTCAGGGTAGACCTCGCAATTGCCGTTGGCCCGCACGCCGCCGCACGGGCCGTTGCGCAGGTTCTTCGGGCAGTTCATCGGGCACGACATGCCGGTCGAGGACAGGATGCACTGCCCGCACATGCGGCAGTCGAAGAGCGCGTCCTTCACCAGCTTCTCGACAACGGCCACTGGGCGCTCGGCCCTGTCGTAGCCGATTTTGCGGAAGAGCGGTTCCATGGCCACGAAGGCCGGCTCGAACACGCCGTAGAGCCGCTCCATGAAGCGGGCGTGCCGGACCGACACGAAGCGCATGCGGAACGCATTGGCGGCCGGCGGGCGCTTGCCGCGCGGCTCGAAGGCTGATGGCGTGAGCGACATGGCGGAACCCTGGTCAGGACGGGGAGGAGCCGGGGGCGCGGCCGTGATTGTCGACGAGGGCGAGAATGCGGGGGCGGTCGTACTCGGCCTCCAGCCGTGCGGCAGCCGCATCGGCCTCCGCCTCGAGGTCGTCGCCACATTCCACGGGGTCGGCGCGCCGCCAGTCGGCGAGATAATCGTCCGTGGCCGCCGCGCCCGATCGCATGGCGGCCATGTCGATGGCCTGCACGAAGCGCTCCGTCAACTCGCGCTTGGCGCTGCGGCGGCCGGCCTTGACGATCACCTGCGCGGGGATGTCTCGCCAGTACACGATGGTCAGCTGGGCCATGGGCAAGGGGTCCGGATCAGGCTCGGGCGGCGGGAGCGGTGGAGGACAGGAAGGGCGTCAGCCCGTCGAGGCCGGTGAAGCGGCGTTCGCAGGGCAGGCCCAGCCGCGCCGCAGCCCGGCGGGCGGCTTCTGCAAGCGTCTCGTCCTCGAACTGGGCGAGATGCACGACGCGCCTGTAATTGCCGAAATAGACCGGCAGCAGCTCGGGATGGCGGTCGAGCCCGAGGCCGCGGATCATCAGCCGATCGAAGTGCCGCACGAGATAGTCGGTCAGGTAGAACGTCGCGGGTTCCGCGTCGGCGAGCGCCGTGAAGTCCGGCGTGCCCATGAAGAACTCGTAGCAATGGGCGCCCTCGATGCGCTCCACGTCTTCCTCCGCCAGCATGACGTCGAGCGCACCGCCGGTTCCGCAGTCGCCGTAGAGGCAGAGAATGCTGTCGAAGCGGCCCCGGTTGGCCCGGATCTTGGCGCGCACGGCTTCGGTGATCTTCTCCGGCCGGTTGTGGAGGATGGCGGGCAGGCACGTCACCTGCATCGCGTCGAGGCGGTTCGCCTCGATCACCGCCATCAACTCGCGTGCGAGAGCACCACAGGCGATAACGAGGGTCGTCGGCACATGTCCGTCGCCCGTTGCCTTGCGCGGCAGGAGCGGCGCGGGCCGCACCCGCTGCTGCGTCTCGACCGCTGGTGCCGACGCGGTGTCTCGCCGCCGGCGGTGCGAGACCCTTCCCCGGGCCGGGCGGGCGGCGGGGGCGGACATGGCCTCAGCGCTGCGCCGCGGCCGAGCCCTGGCGGCGGGCCATGAAGGACTTGGCCGTCTCCACCGCCACGGCGGCGTCACGGCAATAGGCGTCGGCGCCGACATTTTCGGCGAAGGCCTCGTTGAGAGGGGCGCCGCCGACGAGCACGACATAGTCGTTGCGCATGCCCTTTTCCTTCAACGTGTCGATGACGACCTTCATATAGGGCATCGTCGTCGTCAGCAGCGCGGACATGCCGAGAATGTCGGGCTGGTGCTTCTCGATCGCCTCGAGATAGTTCTCGACCGGGTTGTTGATGCCGATGTCGACGACCTCGAAGCCGGCGCCCTCCATCATCATGCAGACGAGGTTCTTGCCGATGTCGTGGATGTCGCCCTTCACCGTGCCGATGACCATCTTGCCGATCTTGGGCGCGCCGGTCTCCGCGAGCAGCGGGCGCAGGATGAACATGCCCGCCTTCATGGCGTTGGCCGACATCAGCACTTCCGGCACGAAGAGGATACCGTCGCGGAAATCCTCGCCGACGATGCGCATGCCCTCGACGAGTGCCTCGGTGAGCACCTCGTAGGGTGTCCATTCGCGCGAAAGCAGGATGCGGACGCCTTCCTCGATCTCCTCCTTGAGACCGTCGTAGAGATCGTCGTGCATCTGCTCGACGAGTTCGTCGTCGGACAGAGCGTTCAGATCGAGGTCGTCCTCACCAGCCATCGGCCTTGTCTCCACCGGTTCGGCGCCGGGCGCACCCGGGCGCCTGCGACTGTGTATGGGTTTGCTCTAGCGCATTGTCGCCGGGAAGACACCCGTTGCGACGAAAGCGACAGCGTTCAGGTACAGCAATCGCCTCAACAAAGCGTGCGCGGCTGGCACGCCTGACGCAGGGTCGCTGAAGGGTAAGCGGGAGTCGGAGGCAGGCCATTTCGGCGATTGTGCATCGCAGAGACTGGCGCCGCTTTCGCTCGGCGCATCCGGGCACATGACGCGCTGACAGGGGAGCCTGCGGATGGACACGGGATCGGAAGCGCGCGGACGCAGGGGCCGGCGCGCCGGGCGGGGGGAGGACGGCCCCGTTGCGGCGAAACCGCAGCCCTCGCTCCCCTTCGAGCCGGTGCCCGCCGTGTCCGCCGACGAGCTGGAGGCGATCCACGAGGCCTCGCTGACCATCCTGGAAGAGATCGGGATGGACTTCCTGCACGACGAGGCGCGCGCGATCCTGAAGGCGGAAGGCGCGGAGCTGGAGCCCGGCAGCGAGCGCGTCCGGTTCCCGCGGGAACTGGTGAATTCGAAGATCGGACTGGCGCCCAGCAGCTTCACGCTGCACGCCCGGAACCCGGCACGCAGCGTCCAGATCGGCGGCAAGGCGCTTGCCTTCTGTACCGTTGCCAGCGCGCCGAATGTAGCGGATCGCGAGCGGGGCCGCCGCCCCGGAAACCGCGCGGACTTCGACAACCTGATCCGGCTGGCACAATCGCTCGACCCCATCCACGTGCTGGGCGGATATCCCGTCGAGCCCGCCGACATCCATGCCAGCGTCCGCCATCTCGACGCGCTGTTCGACATGCTGACCCTGTCGGACAAGCCGATCCACGCCTATTCGCTCGGTCGCGGCCGGAATCTCGACGCCATCGAGATGGCGCGCATTGCCCGCGGCATCGACGACGAGACGCTGGAGCGCGAGCCGTCGCTCTTCACCATCATCAACTCGTCGTCGCCGTTGCGGCTCGACCATCCGATGCTCGAAGGCATCATCCAGATGGCGCGGCGCAACCAGGTCGTGGTGCTGACGCCCTTCACGCTGGCGGGTGCCATGGCGCCGGTGACCGTGGCCGGCGCGGTCGCGCAGCAGAACGCCGAGGCGCTGGCCGGGCTCGTCTTCGCGCAAACCGTGCGGCAGGGCTCCCCGTTCGTCTATGGCGGCTTCACTTCCAACGTCGACATGAAATCGGGTGCCCCCGCCTTTGGCACGCCGGAATACATGAAGGCCTGCCTGCTCGGGGGCCAGCTGGCGCGGCGCTACGGGCTGCCTTACCGCTCGTCCAACACCAATGCCGCCAACACCCTCGACGCGCAGTCCGCCTATGAGAGCGTGTTCTCGCTCTGGGGTGCGGTGATGGGCGGCGTGAACCTGCTCATGCACGGGGCAGGATGGATGGAGGGCGGCCTGCACGCCTCCTTCGAGAAGATGGTGCTCGATGCCGACCTGCTCGCCATGGTGGCCGAGTTCCTCACGCCGCTTAAGACTGCGCCGGAAGAACTGGCTCTCGATGCCATTCGCGAGGTCGGGCCGGGCGGCCACTTCTTCGGCTGCGCGCATACGCAGGCGCGCTACCGCACCGCCTTCTTCGCCCCGATGATATCTGACTGGCGCAACTACGAGACCTGGCGTGAGGCGGGGTCGCCCACCGCCTATGACACTGCCAACAGGCTCTACCGCCAGCGCCTGGACAGCTTTGAGCCGCCGCCCACGGATCCGGCCGTGCGGGAGGATCTCGAGGCCTTCGTCGCTCGCCGCAAGGCCCAGGGCGGCGTCCCCACCGACTTCTGAGGAGGCCGCGAATGGCCGGGATCCGCATCGTTCCCGTTGCGACCGCGCATCGCGAGGCGTGGAACCGCCTCTATGCCGGCTATGCCGAGCATTACAAGGTCGCGCAGACGCCGGAGATGCGGGACAGGGTCTGGTCGTGGCTCCACGACTCCGCGCACGAGGTGAACGGCTTCGTGGCGCTGGGTGAGGATGGCACGCCCATCGGGCTGACCCATTTTCGCCCCTTCGCCCGGCCGCTGATGGCCAGCACCGGCGGGTTCCTCGACGACCTCTTCGTTGATCCCGCCCATCGCGGATCCGGTGCCGCCGACGCGCTGATCCAGGCGGTTGCCGAAGAGGGCCGCCGCCGCGGCTGGACCGTCATCCGCTGGATCACGGCCGAGGACAATGCCAGGGCCCGCAAGGTCTACGACCGGCTCGCGTCGAAGACGCAGTGGGTCACCTACGACATCAGGCTGTGACGGATGGGGCTGCGCCGCTTTCGTTCATGTCTCGGCGAGGATCTTTTCGCGCGCTGCCGACGCCAGGAAAGCCGAGCGCGTGAGCCCGCGTGCCTTTGCGGCCTCGTCGATGGATTGGAGAAGGCCGGCGTCCAGGGAGATGTTGGCCTTTGCCGGCCGTCCCGTTTCCACCAGGAGCGGAATGCAGAGGAAAGTCGCCCCTCGGGACAGAGACTCCCGCACGTCCTGCAACGCGTTCAGCGCGTCGAGACTCTTGGGGGCGGGAAGATCTTCGCCTGCGGCGATCGCATCCTCCGCCCACAGCCGGATCGCGTCGGCAGCGTTTCTCGAGAGCTCCTCAATCGACCTTCCCACGGCAATGCATCCCGGAAGATCGGGGAACCATGCGCCGTAGCGGCGCTTGCGGGAGGACTCGACGACGGCGACGTAACGGACCATGGGAGCGTTCCGGGGTTTCAGGAGTCAGGACGCCTTGCGCGTCGTTCTCTCGCTTCAGATCCACCCGGCGAGCTTTGCCAGGGCGCGGGCCAGACCGTAATCGAGATCCTCACGATGGCGTGGCATCACGATGCGTCCGGGCCGTTCAGGATGCCGGTAAACATCGTGCGGACCAGACTGCCGCTGCATGAACCATCCTTCAGCGACCAGACGCGTTCGAATTCGCCGCGGGTCGAGCTCGACCTTCGCCATCGCAACATCTCAAACAATGCGCAAATATATGCGCACAGCCCTCCAGAGGGTCAAGGTGCGCTTTTGGGAGCACAGATATGAAAACCCAGGCCCAGGTCGTGGTGATCGGCGGCGGTGTCGTCGGCTGCTCGGTGCTCTACCACCTGACCAAGGCGGGCTGGACCGACGTGCTGCTGATCGAGCGCGCGGAGCTGACGTCCGGCTCCACCTGGCATGCCGCGGGTGGGTTCCACACGCTGAACGGTGATCCCAACGTCGCCAAGCTGCAGCAATACACGGTGGAGCTCTACAAGGAGATCGAGGAGAAATCGGGCGTCTCCTGCGGGCTGCATCTCACCGGCGGGGTCATGCTGGCCGGCACCAAGGAGCGCATGGACTGGCTGAAGATGGCGCACGCGAAGGGGCGCTACCTCGGCATGCACACGGAGATCATCTCCGCCTCCGAGGCGAAGCGGCTGATGCCGCTGCTGGACGAGAAGTGCTTCGCCGGCGCCATGTACGACTCATTCGAGGGGCATCTCGACCCCTATGGCACCACCCACGCCTACGCCAAGTCCGCGCGGCTGAACGGCGCCGAAATCGTCGTGCGCAACCGCGTGCTGGAACTCGCCCAGCGCGAGGACGGCACCTGGGACGTCGTCACCGAGCAGGGCACGGTGCATGCCGAGCATGTCGTCAACTGCGGCGGGCTGTGGGCGCGCGAGGTCGGGCGCATGGTCGGGCTCGAGTTGCCGGTGCTCGCCATGGAGCACATGTACCTGCTCACGGAGGACATGCCCGAGGTTGCCGAGGTCAACGCCTCGACCGGCAAGGAGGTGATCACCGCGCTCGACTTCGAGGGCGAGATCTACCTGCGCCAGGAGCGCGGGGGCATGCTGATGGGCACCTATGAGCGCGCCTGCAAGCCATGGTCGGAGAAGGTGACGCCCTGGGACTTCGGCCAGGACCTGCTGGAGCCCGACCTCGACCGCATCGCGCCGTCGCTGGAGGTGGGCTTCGAGCATTTCCCCGCGTTCCAGAACGCCGGCATCAAGAAGATCATCAACGGCCCCTTCACCTTCGCGCCGGACGGCAATCCGCTGGTCGGGCCGATCCGCGGCCTGCGCAATTACTGGGTCGCGTGCGGCGTGATGGCGGGCTTCAGTCAGGGCGGCGGCGTCGGCCTCTCGCTCGCCAACTGGATGACGCAGGGCGATCCCGGCTTCGACGTGTGGGGCATGGACGTGGCCCGCTATGGCGACTGGGCGACGCTGGCCTACACCAACGCCAAGGTTCGCGAGAACTACTCCCGCCGCTTCCGGATCCGCTTCCCCAACGAGGAACTGCCGGCCGGCCGCCCGCTGCGCACGACGCCGATCTACGACCGGCTCGTCGCCGACAACGCGGTCATGGGCGAGTCCTACGGCCTCGAGTACCCGCTCTGGTTCGCCCCAAGGGGGGAGGAGCCGCGCGACGACTTTTCCTTCCGGCGCTCCAACGACTTCCCCGCCGTCGGCGAGGAATGCCGCCGCGTCCGCGAGGGCGTCGGGGTGCTGGAGACGTCCGGCTACGCCAAGTACTTCGTGACCGGGGAGGGCGCCGAGGGCTGGCTCTCGCACATCCTCGCCAACAAGGTGCCCGCCGCGGGCCGCATGGTGCTCACCCCCATGCTGAACGAGCGCGGCAAGCTGATCGGCGACTTCACGCTCGCCAAGCTGGGCGAGGGCCGCTTCCTCATCGTCGGCTCGGGGCCGGCGGAGCAGTACCACATGCGCTGGTTCGAGGCGCATCTGCCGACCGACGGCAGCGTGCGTGTCGAGGCCTGCGGGCCGTCGCTGGTCGGCCTCTCCGTTGCCGGCCCGCAGTCGCGCGCCGTGCTCCAGGCACTCACGGGGGCCGACGTGTCGGCGGCGGCCTTCCCCTTCATGGCCATCCGTGAGATCGACCTCGGCCCGGTGCCCGCCATCGTCGGGCGCGTCACCTTCACCGGCGACCTTGGTTACGAGATCTGGGTCAGGCCGGAATACCAGCGCACGTTGCTGAACCTGATCCTCGCGGCCGGCGCGCCGCACGGCATCGGTCATTTCGGCCTGCGGGCGCTGAACTCCATGCGCCTCGACAAGAGCTTCGGCACATGGGCGCGCGAGTACCGCCCGATCTACGGCCCGTACGAGGCGGGACTGGGACGCTTCGTCGACCTGAAGAAGAACGCCTTCATCGGCCGAGACGGCGCTGCGCGAGAGCGCGAGGAGGGCGGCAAGCTCAGGCTCGTCACCTTCAAGGTGGACGCTGCGGATGCCGACTGCATCGGCGACGAGCCCGTCTGGCACAAGGGCGCGGTGGTCGGCTGGATCACCTCGGGCGGCTACGCCCACTGGTCCAGCGCGTCGGTGGCGATGGGCTACGTGCCCAAGGCGCTGGCGGGCGAGACCGATGGCTTCGAGGTGGAAGTCCTCGGCGAACGTCGCCCTGCCAAGCCGTTGGCCGAGCCGCTGTTCGACCCGAAGGGCGAGCGGATGCGGGGGTGATCCGCAGCGGTTCTGCGGTCACGGCCGACCAGGTAGCTCAATGCGCAGGGTGCTGGACAGGGTCTGGTCCAACGGTTATTGTACGCATCTGTGTACAGTGATGGTTTGAATGACCTACGTCTCTTCCTCTGAGCTTCGCCAGAATCTCGCGCGGTACCTCGACGAGGCTAGCGCCAGCCGTGCTCCCGTCGTTGTGACGCGCCAGGGCGGCGAGTCTGTCGTGATGATCGCCGAGGGCGAGTACGAATCCATCATGGAGACCATCCACCTGCTGCGTAGCCCTGCCAATGCAGCGCGCCTGTTCGATTCCATTGCCGAGGCCGAGGCCGGTGACATGCAGGAACGCGACATCGGCAGTGAGCGGTGAAGCTGGCGTTCACGCCGAGGGCGTGGGACGAGTACTGCTGGTGGCAAGAGCATGATGTCGCTACGACGGCTCGGATCAATGGACTAATCCGGGACACGCGCCGCTCGCCATTTCAGGGACTTGGAAAGCCAGAGCCACTAAAAGGCGCGCTTTCCGGCTGGTGGTCACGCCGCATCACGGGCGAACACCGGCTCGTATACCGGGTGAAAGGGGCTGGCGACGAGCAGGTGCTCGAAATTGTCCAGTGTCGCTATCACTACTGACACACGGGCAACTGCCGGCGAGTTCGCTGTCGTTAGCTCTCCTCCGGCTCCACGATCCGCCGGTAGAGGTGCCACGTCGTGTGGCCGAGCACCGGCAGGGCGACCAGCAGCCCCAGGAAGCCCGGCAGGCACGCGGCGATGAGGACGAGGGCCACGATCAGGCCCCAGCTCAGCATGGGCACAGGGCTGCGCGCCACGGCACGCACGCTGGTGATCATGGCGGTGATGAAATCCACCTCGCGGTCGAGCAGGAGGGGGAAGGACACAACGGTCAGCGAGAACAGGATCAGCGACAGAACCGCCCCGTCGAGATGCCCGAGCGCCAGGAACAGCCAGCCTTCGGGAGTACCGAAGAGTGTCTGAAGGAAGGTGCCCTCCTCGAAGGCATGAAAGCCGAAAAAGAGCGCGATGAAGAGCCTGATCTGGTACATCCAGATCAGGAAAACGAAGAGCGTGACGAACGCCATCCAGCCCAGTTCGCGGCCGCTCTGGGCAAAGACGCAGCCGAGCACGGCGCCCCAGCTGAGCGGCTGCCCGGCTTCCAGCCGCCGCGAGACCTCGTAGAGGCCCACCGCCACGAACGGGCCGATCAGCGCGAAGCCGGCCGCCAGCGGGTAGGCGAGGTAGGACAGGTTCCACGCCAGCACGGTGGCGACCAGGAGAAGCCCGCCGCCCGCGTAGATCGCCCCGAAGAACAGGCCGTAGAGCGGCGCGCGCTGGAAGTCGCGCAGTCCTGCCGCCAGCGCCTCGCCGATGTCGTGGAAGCCGATGCTGCGCACCCTTGGTTCAGCGCGCGGCGGCGCGGAACCGGCCTCGGCCTGATCGACCGCCATGTGAACGTCCTCCCGGCAGGGCACGGGGGATGCCCAGGCTCGCGCCATCGCAAGCGTGCCGGGATTTCAGCGCGGGACGGACGCGGTGGCAAGGGTGGTCATGGTTCCGGTCCGGTGTCATCCCGTGCTCTCCGCAGCGCGAAGCGGTGCGGCGCAGACACTGGACCGCGGACCACCAGGGACAGGGTGCCTGCTCCCGGCTCTCCGGCCGGGACGACAAGGCCCCCTCACGCCACCCGGGTCGCCTTCAGCCTGTCCTCGTCCAGCGCATAGCCCATGCCCGGTGTCCGCGGCAGGACGATCCAGCCGTCGTCGCCGACGTCCAGGGGCTCTGCCATCATGTAGTCGCGGCGGTCGAGGCCCCATTCCGGCGGGTCATAGGGGAACTCGATCCATGGCGCGTCGGCGACGCCGGCGACGAGGTGGCAGTTCGCCATCACGCCCATGCCGTTGGTCCAGGTGTGCGGGGTGAAGACGAGGTTCTGCTCCTGCGCCATGTATGCCACCCGGCGCAGGCCGGTGATGCCGCCCACCAGCGCGGCGTCGGGTTGCAGCACGTCGAGGCAGCCGTCGCGGATGAGATCGCGGAACTCGTAGAGCTCGCGGGTCATCTCGCCGCCCGCGACGCGCACGTCCACCATCTCGCGCAGGCGGCGCATGCCTTCGCGGTCGGAGCGGTGCAACGGCTCTTCCATCCAGAAGACGCCCAGCCGCTCCAGCTCGCGTGCCACCTTCACCGCATCCTTGAGCGACCAGGGAGCATAGGCGTCCCAGGGCATGCGCCAGCCCTGGTTGCAGTCCACCATCAGCTCCAGCCGGTCGCCCACGCGCTTGCGAACGGCCTCCAGCGCCGCGATGTCCTTGCGCCAGTCACCCCTATGGAAGCGGATCTTCAGCGCGCCGAAGCCGCGTGCGATATAGGCCTCGGCCGCATCGGCCAGGGCCTCGGGCGCCCGGAGCGTGCCGGAGGAGGCGTAGGCCCGTACGCGGTCGGAGAGACCGCCCAGCATTTTGTAGACCGGCATGCCCGCGATCTTGCCCGCGAGATCCCAGAGAGCCAGGTCGAGCGGCCAGCAGCGGCCGTAGTGGAAGCCGATATTGTTGATGATGCGGTAGTGGCGCTCGATGTCGAGCGGGTCCTGCCCGACGAAGAGATGCTCGTGGCCGGCGAAACCGACCATGGCGTCGCCCGAGCCGACGCCCGTGACCCCCTCGTCCGTATGCACGCGGACGATGGTGGCGTCGAAGGCGGTGCGGGGCTTCGTGTCCCAGCTGGCGTGGAAGGGCGGGTCGTATTGCAGCCGATGATGGCTGATCTCGATGCCGGTGATCTTCATGGCGTCAGGCCTGCGCGAGCACGGTGCGGGCAAAGCCCAGGAGTTCGCCCTCGCTGGGCTGGCGGACATTGGACTGCAGCATGGCGACGTTCTCCGGCCGGACCAGCTGGTCAGCGAGGTCCTCGGGCGACACTCCCGAAAAATCTTCGCCCAGAGCGATCTTCACCCCCGTTGCGCGCATGAGCCGCTCGAAGGCGGGTGCGACACGGCCGGGGTCCGCCGGTTCGCCAAGGGCGGAGGCGACAGCTGCGAAGCGCGGATCTCCGGCGGCATTCCAGGGCAACGTCGCGACCATGGCGACCCCGACGGCGCGGCCGTGGTGGATGGGACGCAGGGAGCCGAGCGCGTGGCCGATATTGTGGCCGATGGCCGTGCCGGCATTGTCGATGGCGACGCCGGCGAAAGCGGCCGCCAGCTGCATGCCCCCACGGGCGGCGAGGTTGCCGGGGTCGGACACCGCACGTTCAAGGTGCTCGGCGACGAGGCGGATGGCGGCGAGGCAATAGATGTCGTTGGCCGGGTTGGCGTTGCGGTTGGTGGCCGCCTCGATGGCGTGGACGAGCGCGTCGATGCCGGTCGCGGCAGTGAGGTGCGGGGGCAGTCCTACCGTCAACGCGGGGTCGAGGATGACCCTGTCCGCCTTCAGCTGCGAGCCCCAGAACCACTGCTTGGTGCCGTCCGGCGCGCTGATCACCGAGATGCGCGTGGTCTCCGATCCCGTTCCGGACGTCGTCGGGATGCAGATCTTCGGAAGCGCGGAGCGAGGCAGCTTCTCCGCGGCAAGCGCGAAGGTCATGGCCGGGCGGCCGTCGGCGGCGATGGCGGCCATCAGCTTGCCCGCATCCATGGCCGAGCCACCACCCATGGCAATGACGGCTTTGGCTCCCGCCTCGCGGGCAAGCTTCGCCCCGGCGTCCACCTGCCTTGCCGCCGGATCGCTCTTGATGTCGTCGTAGAGCACCGGCGAGAGACCCGCCGCGCGCAGGCCGGCGAGCGCCTCGTCGACCATGCCGGAGGGCTTCAGGCCGGGATCGGCGACGAGCAGGACGGCGCTGCCCTCTCCGGCAAGCCGCGCTGCCTGTGATCCGAGCTCGGCGAGCGCGCCTTCGCCCTGGACCATGCCGGGGATGGGTTCGAGCGTCACGGGCACGTCCGGTTCTCCTTGCAACGACCGGCGCTGGCTTAGCGCTTCGAAAGGCGGGAGTCATCCTGGAGCGCAGAGGCTGGAGCGGCGCTCATCGCCGCAGCGCAGCCTCAGTCACGCGGCGTCGCCCAACACTCCGCCACTATGGTGGCCGCGATGAGCCCGCGGTCGCCGTCCATGCCGGGGATGTCGACACGGTCGATATGGACGTCCACCTGCAGGTCCGACCCGGCGCCGCCTGCCTCGGCGCGCTGGCGGGCCTGGCTCAAGGCAAGGCCGCGCGCCGTCGCCAGAACCTCGGCATGGTCGATGACGACGATGGGGTCGCCTTCCGCGTGGATGATCCAGGTGCCAACGCCCGGCGAGGTCACGTCCACCACGGCCTGCACCTTCACCACGCCCACCGCCGCGCCGACGGCGTTGGCCACGTCGCCGTCCTCCAGCACCACCGTCTCGGCACCGAGCCGGCGGCCGACTTCCGGGTAGAAGACCGGCGCCGGCCCGCCGACCGCGACCACGGGCACCGTCGGGGTCAGCGCAACCTTGAGCATGCCGTGCTTGCCGCTGCCGCCCGCCACGGCGTCGACGAGGCTGCGCGCCCCGTCCATGGGCTCGCCGGCCAGCGTGTCCAGCAGGATGCGGCCCGTGGACAGGACAACGGCGTCGAAGACCTCTCGTGCGAAAGCTCGCGCTGCCGCATCGACGGCCTCTCCCGTGCGGAACGGCGCCATGCGCAGCCGGCGTTCGGTGACGAGCGCGCCGATCCTCGCCGCCTCCGCATTCCACTGCGACTGAAGGCCGAGAACGTGCGCGGCGTCGCTGGGCGTCATCCCCGACAGGGCAAGGCGGCCCTGCGCGACGAGACGCTGCAAGACGCGTTGCTGCGTGGGTCCGTGCACCACCTCGGCATAGGGATGTGCCTTGCTGCCGACCCGCTCGAGCAGCGCGAGTTCGCGTGGAGCGAGGTCGGCCGGCATCGGCCCGGAGTCCTGACCGCCGAACGGCCGCAGGACGAAGCGGCCCGCCGCGGGCTCTCCCTCCGGATCGTCGAGTTGCCGCCGCAGGATGTTCAGCGCCTCCGGATGAACGGCGGCGAGCAGGGACAGGGGCACGATCCGGCCGGTGCCGAGCCCGACCTTGCCCTGGGGATCCACCAGCACCTCGCTGTCCCCGCCGAGCCCGTAGGTGCGCATGTCGATGGCGCGCACCAGCGTGCGCCGGCCGCCGACCAGCGCGCCCGTGCGGTCGAGCCGGGGCCAGCCCTTCTCGAGAACGGCCACGTCCGTCGTCGTGCCGCCGATGTCGGAGACCACGAAGTCGGACAGTCCGGACAGGAAGCGGGCACCGATGACGCTGGCAGCCGGGCCGGAGAGGATCGTCTCGATGGGCCGCAGCGCAACGACGTCCGCCGCGGCAAGCGTGCCGTCGCCCTTCACGATCATCAGCGGGGCCGAGACGTCGTGCTCCGCCATGGCCCGGCGCACGGCCGCGATGAGGGCGGCGATCCGGCCGACGATCCGGGCATTGAGAGCCGCCGTCAGGGCGCGGCGCGGCGCGTCCAGCGCATGGGCGAGGTCTGACGACAGGGAGGCGGGCCTGCCGGCGATTTCCTCGACGAGGGCGCGCACCCGGTGCTCGTGGGCGGGATTGCGGACGGACCACTGTGCCGCCACGGCGAAGGCGCCGACATCTTCCGTCCCGGCGATGAAGGCGCGGATGGCGGCCTCGTCCAGCGGCGCCTGCTCGGTGCCGGCATGGTCGTGCCCGCCAGCGGCCCTCAGCACGCGCGTGCCCGGCAGCGCCGACGCGATCTCCGTGCGGGCCGCCATCGCGTCGTCGAAGCCGACGAGGATCGTGGCGATGGGTGAGCCGTGCCCCTCGACGATGGCGTTGGTGGCGAGCGTCGTGGACAGCGAGACGAGGCCGATGTCCCGTCCCGACGGACCGCCCCGAGCGGCGCAGGCTGCGAGCGCGCGGTCGAGGGCTTCGGCAACGCCGACTGCGAGGTCGCCCTTCGTCGTCAGCGCCTTGGCCTTGGCCAAGATGCGCTGCTCCCGGGCGTCGATGACGACCGCGTCGGTATAGGTCCCGCCGGTGTCAATGCCGATCGCGTAGCGTGTCATGCCAGCCGCCACGCCCTGTCATCCCCGGCGGCCCGAAGGGCGGGGAAGGGGATCCAGGCCTTTGTTGGCAAGGGCGCTGACGCCTTGAGCGCCGGGAAGGAGGGGATCCACTGGGTCCCCTTCCTCTCCGGGGCTTCGCCGCTCCGGCCGGGAATGACAGTCACGCCCTCAGCCGCTCGTTCTGCGGATCGAAGGGGCTTTCCTCGATCACCGTCACCTTGTGGCGCTTTCCGAGAATGGCGATCTCCAGCTCCGTTCCTAGTTCGCCGAGATCCGGGCGGACCATTCCGAGCGCGAGCGACTTGCCGAGGCGCCAGCCGAAGCCGCCGGAGGTGGCGCGGCCGACGACCTCGTCACCCATGTAGATGGGCTCCGAGCCGCGGGCGTCGCAGTCCGTGACGCCATGCACCTCCATGGTGACGAAGCGGTTGGCAAAGCCCTTCTGCTGCCACGCGACCAGAGCGTCGCGGCCGAGGAACTGACCCTTGTTGGGGTGCACGAAGCGCTCCAACCCCGATTCAAGCGCGGCATACTCGATGGACAGCTCCCGCCCGACGAGGCGGTACGACTTCTCCAGCGCCATCGCCATCATGGCGCGGATGCCGAAGGGCTTGATGCCGAACTTCGCGCCCTCTCTCATCACGAGGTCGAACAGGGCGTTCTGCATCTCGATGGGATGGTGCAGCTCCCAGCCGAGCTCGCCGACGAAGTTCACGCGCAGGGCATTCACGCCAACATGGCCGACGGAGATTGGCTTGCCCGTGAGCCAGGGGAACGCTGCGGTCGACAGGTCGGTGTCGGTGAGCCCCTGCAGCAGCTCGCGCGAGCGCGGGCCGGCGACGATGAAGACGCCATAGGCTGTCGTGATGGGCTGGAAGCTGACGCTGCCGTCGCGGGGCAGGAGCTTGCGCAGCACGTCGTGGTCGTGGCGCTCCAGCGCGCCGGCGGAGACCAGGTAGAACTGCCCCGGCGCGCGCTCATAGACGGTGAACTCGGCCCGCGTGCCGCCCGTGGCCGAGAGCAGGTGGCAGAGCGCGATGCGCCCGCGCTGCTTGGGAATGCGGTTGGCGAGGATGGAGTCGAGCCATTCCCGCGCGCCCGGCCCGGAGACGAGCGCCTTGGCGAAGGGCGTCATGTCCTGCAGGCCGACATTGGTGGTGACGTTCTTCACCTCCTCGCCGACGAAGGGGAAGTAGTTGGAGCGGCGGAAGCTCCATTTCTCCTTGACCTTGCCGTCCTCGGCCGGGGGAGCGTGGTTCTCGTTCGTCAGCACGTCTTCGACGCCGAGCTCGGCCGCGGACACCTCGTAGCCCGCGGGGGCGAACCAGTTGGGTCGCTCCCACCCATAGACGCTGCCGAACACGGCGCCGAGAGCCTTCATGCGGTCGTAGCAGGGCGCCGTCTTCAGCGGCCTCGCCGCAATGCGCTCCTCGTCCGGATAGTGCGGCGTGAAGACGTTGGCGTACGCCTCCTCGTTCTTCGCCCGCAGGTAGCCGCGCGAGGCATACGGGCCGAAACGGCGGGGATCGACGCCCATCATGTCGATGGTCGGCTCTCCGTCGACGATCCAGTTGGCGAGCTGCCAGCCGGCACCGCCCGCCGCCGTGACGCCGAAGGAGTGGCCCTCGTTGAGCCAGAAGTTGCGGAGCCCCCAGGCCGGGCCGATGATCGGGCTGCCGTCCGGCGTGTAGGCGATGGCGCCGTTGTAGACCTTCTTGATGCCGACCTCGCCGAAGGCGGGCACCCGCACGATGGCGCTTTCGATGTGGGGCTCCAGCCGCTCCAGGTCCTCCTGGAAGAGCTCGTACTCGCTCTGGTCGTCGGGTCCGTCGACATAGCAGACGGGCGCGCCCTTCTCGTACGGGCCGAGGATGAGGCCGCCGGCCTCCTCGCGCATATACCAGGACGAGTCGGACTCGCGCAGCACGCCCATCTCCGGCAGCCCCTGCCGGTGCCGCTCCTGGATGGCGGGGTGCGGCTCCGTGACGATGTACTGGTGCTCGACAGGGATCACGGGAACGTCGAGGCCGACCATGGCGCCGGTGCGGCGGGCGAAGTTGCCGGTCGCCGAAATCACGTGCTCGCAGGTGATGTCGCCCTTGTCGGTCTTCACCAGCCACTCGCCCGCCGGGGTCTGCTCGATGCCCGTGACGGTGGTGTAGCGATAGATCTCCGCTCCGCCGGCGCGGGCCCCGCGGGCGAAGGCCTGTGTCAGGTCGGCGGGCTGGATGTAGCCGTCGTCGGGATGCTGGATGGCGCCGATGATACCGTCCGTGTTGCAGAGCGGCCAGATCTCCTTCACCTCGGCGGGGGTGAGCAGGTTGACGTTGACACCGATCGTGCGGGCCACGCCGGCGTAGTACATGTACTCGTCCCAGCGGTCCCTGGTGCGGGCGAGGCGGATGTTGGAGACGGTGCGCAGGCCGACATGCTGGCCGGTCTCGGCCTCCAGCCCCTGGTAGAGCGCGACCGAGTACTTGTGGATCTGACCCACCGAGTAGCTCATGTTGAACAACGGAAGCAGGCCGGCGGCGTGCCAGGTGGAGCCCGACGTCAGCTCCTTGCGCTCGATGAGGACGACGTCCGACCAGCCCTTCTTGGCCAGGTGGTAGAGCGTCCCGACGCCCACCACGCCGCCGCCGATCACCACCACGCGCGCGTGCGTCTTCATCCCGCTTCCCCTGAACTTCCGGCTGCGCCGCAGGCGCGCGCCGTCCCCATCATGACAGGCGCCGACTTTCGGGGGGAGGGGGCATCGGGGCTCACCGGTCGACGACCGGAAGTGTCGAGGCTGCGTCACCCCGGCGTCGCTGTCGCATTCGCGACGTGCGTGACGGGGGCGGACAAGTCCATGCCGCACGGGCAGGAGTGCCGGGGCGTGTCGAGGGGCTAGGCTCGAAGCACGTCATCCGCTTACCGGGCCCGCCATGGCGGACCCGCATCTCCGGGAGGATCGCATGAGCGAACAGGCTGAGACCGCCGGACGCGAGGGCCGGCGCGGACGCGAAGCCCGTCGCGCCGCCCGGGCGCAACGCTCGGCCGTTTCGATCCCCTACATCACGCGCAACATTCCCACGACCGAGATCCTCTCCGAGGAGGGGCTCGCGCTGATCGAGCACAATGCCGAGACGATCTTGCAGGAGATCGGCATCGAGTTCCGCGACTATCCCCGCGCGCTGGAGCTGCTGAAGGGTGCGGGTTGCGACATCAAGGGCGAGCGCGTCCGCTTTCCCCGCGGCCTCGCCCGCCAGCTGATCTCGACGGTGCCGTCCGAGTACACGCAGCACGCGAGGAACCGCGAGCGCAGCGTGCACATCGGAGGGAAGTCGACCGTGTTCGCGCCGGTCTATGGCTCGCCCTTCGTCCACGACCTCGAGAAGGGCCGCCGCTACGGCACGATCGAGGACTTCCAGAACTTCGTGAAGCTCGCCTATCTCTCGCCCTACATGCACCATTCCGGCGGAACGGTGTGCGAGCCGGTCGACCTGCCGGTCAACAAGCGCCATCTTGAGATGGTCTATTCGCACATCAAGTATTCAGACAAGCCGTTCATGGGGTCGGTGACACACCCCGACCGGGCGCAGGACACGGTGAACCTCGCGGCCATCGTTTTCGGCGAGGATTTCATCCAGTCCAACACCGTGGTGACGAGCCTCATCAACGCCAACTCGCCCATGGTGTGGGACAACACCATGCTGGGTGCGGCGGACGTCTACGCCCGGAACAACCAGGCAGTGATCATCACGCCCTTCATTCTCTCGGGCGCCATGAGCCCGGTGACGGTGGCGGGCACGCTGGCGCAGGTCCTGGCCGAGGTGCTGGCCGGGGTCTCCTTTGTGCAGCTGGTGCGCCCGGGGGCGCCCGCCATCTTCGGCACCTTCGTCTCCACCCTCTCCATGCAGTCCGGTGCGCCCACGTTCGGCACGCCCGAGGCGGCGCTCGCCATCTACGGCGCGGCGCAGCTGGCCCGGCGCTGCCGGATGCCGTTCCGCACCGGCGGCTCGCTCTGCGCCTCCAAGATCCCCGACGCGCAGGCAGCCTATGAGAGCGCGCAGACGCTGGTTCCCACCGTCCATGCCGGAGCCAACTTCGTCCTGCATGCCGCGGGCTGGATGGAGGGCGGCCTTGCTTCCTCTTACGAAAAATTCGTCATGGACTGCGACCAGCTCGGCATGATGCACGTGCTGGCCAAGGGCATCGACCTCAGCGAGAACGGCCAGGGCATGCAGGCCTTCCAGGAGGTGGCGCCCGGCGGCCACTTCCTCGGCTGCGGCCATACTCAGGCGAACTTCGAGACGGCGTTCTACCGCTCTTCCATCGCCGACAACAATTCGGTCGAGCAGTGGGAGGCGGAAGGGCGCCTCGACGCGCCGCAGCGCGCGGCGCGCCTCGTCAAGAAGATGCTCGGCGAGTACGAGGCTCCGGAGATCGACCCCGGAATGGACGAGGCGCTGCGCGACTACATCGAGCGCAAGAAGGCCTCGATGCCTGACGCGACGCACTGACGGGAACGCTCGAACGGAAGACGGCGGGTCTGAAGACCCGGGGTCCGGGACGGCACAAGGCTCGGCGAGCCGGAGGCTCCGGTCCGGAGCGCGCGTCTTCAGACGCGCAGTTTGGCTTGGCACGGTCGAGGGCAGCCGGAGGGCCGATCCTATACGGCCTGACGCTTTCAGGCCAGAAGGGGACGAGCGGCGCTTTGCGCGGATGCCGGGCGTCGGACATGATCCGCGCCATCGGACGAGACCGCCGGCAGCGGCGGCGTGAGGGGGAGTGACACCATGGCGACGGACCTCGACATCGCGCGGGCGGCGAAGATGAAGCCCATCCAGGATGTCGCGGCGACGCTGGGCATTCCCTACGACGCGTTGCACCCCTACGGCCACCACATCGCCAAGGTCGGCTACGACTTCATCGAGGGGCTGTCCTCCCGTCCCGACGGCAAGCTGATCCTCGTCACCGCCATCAGCCCCACCCCCGCGGGCGAGGGCAAGACGACCACCACTGTCGGCCTGGGCGACGGCCTCAACCGCATCGGCCGCAAGGCGATGATCTGCCTGCGCGAGCCCTCGCTCGGCCCCTGCTTCGGCATGAAGGGGGGCGCGGCGGGCGGCGGCCACGCCCAGATCGTCCCGATGGAGCAGATCAACCTGCATTTCACCGGCGACTTCCACGCCATCACCTCCGCCCACAACCTTCTGGCGGCGCTGCTGGACAATCACATCTACTGGGGCAATGCGCTCGGCATCGACGAGCGCCGGGTCAGCTGGCGCCGCGCGCTCGACATGAACGATCGCTCGCTGCGCAACATCGTCACCTCGCTCGGCGGTGTCGCCAACGGCTTCCCGCGCGAGGACGGCTTCGACATCACCGTGGCCTCCGAGGTCATGGCGGTGTTCTGCCTGGCCCGCGACCTCGCCGACCTCGAGAAGCGCCTCGGCGAGATGATCGTCGCATATACCCGCGACAAGAAGCCGATCCGTGCCGCCGAACTCGCGGCGCCCGGCGCCATGAGCGTGCTGCTGAAGGACGCCTTGCAGCCCAACCTCGTGCAGACGCTGGAGAACAACCCGGCCTTCGTGCATGGCGGCCCCTTCGCCAACATCGCCCATGGCTGCAACTCGGTGATGGCGACGCGCACGGCGCTGAAGCTCGCCGACTATGTCGTGACGGAAGCCGGCTTCGGCGCCGACCTCGGCGCCGAGAAGTTCTTCGACATCAAATGCCGCAAGGCGGGCCTGGAGCCGGCGGCGGCCGTCATCGTCGCCACGGTACGGGCACTGAAGATGCATGGCGGCGTCGCCAAGGACCAGCTCGGCAAGGAGGACCTCGACGCGCTGCGCAAGGGCCTCGTCAACCTCGGCCGCCATGTCGCCAATGTGCGCAAGTTCGGCGTCCCCGCGGTGGTCGGCATCAACCACTTCGTCACGGACACCGACGCCGAGCACCGGCTGATCCAGGAGGTCTGCCACGCGGAGTTCGGCGTGGACGCCGTCGTGTGCAGCCACTGGGCCAACGGCTCGGCCGGCATCACCGGCCTCGCCGAAAAGGTTGTTGCGCTGGCCGAGGCACCGCGCTCGCAGGACGGGCGTGGCTTCAAGCCGCTCTACGCCGACGAACTGCCGCTTTGGGACAAGATGCGGCTCGTCGCGACCGAGATCTATGGCGCTGCCGACATCATCGCCGACCAGGGCGTCCGCAACCAGTTCCGCGACCTGCAGGCCGGGGGGTTCGGCCACCTGCCGATCTGCGTGGCGAAGACCCAGTATTCCTTCTCGACGGACCCCAACCTGCGCGGTGCGCCGAGCGGCCACATGGTGCCGATCCGCGAGGTGCGGCTCTCGGCCGGCGCCGGATTCCTGGTGGTGATCTGCGGGGAGATCATGACCATGCCCGGACTGCCCAAGGTCCCCTCGGCCGAGCACATCCGTCTCGACGCGGAAGGACGGATCGAAGGGCTGTCGTGAGAGATCAGAAAGCGAGAAGAGTTCTCGTCATCCCGGCCGGAGCGAAGTCTAGAGCCGGGATCCAGGACCGAAGCGCTGGAATTTCCTGGGTTCCGGGTCTGCGCAGCACCGCTTCGCGCTGCAGCGCGCCCGGGATGACACGCTGTCAGGTAACGGAATGAGTGACGTCTTCGACTATGTGATCGTGGGTGCGGGTTCGGCCGGGTGCGTGATGGCGAACCGCCTGACCGAGGATGGCCGGACCACCGTCGCGGTACTGGAGGCGGGCGGCAGCGACCGCTCGGTGTTCATCCAGATGCCGAGCGCGCTCTCCATCCCGATGAACTCGCCGAAATACGACTGGCGCTACGACACCGAGCCTGAGCCCTATCTCGACGGCCGCCGCCTGCACACGCCGCGCGGCAAGGTGCTGGGCGGGTCGTCCTCCATCAACGGCATGGTCTACATTCGCGGCCATGCGCTCGACTTCGAAACATGGGAAGAGCTCGGCGCCAGGGGCTGGGGCTACCGGCATGTGCTGCCCTACTTCCGCAAGGCCGAGACGCGCGAGGAGGGACCAGACGAGTACCGCGGCGGGGACGGGCCGCTCTATACGAGCTACGGCAGACTGGACAACCCGCTCTACCGCACTTTCGTGGAGGCCGCGAAGCAGGCCGGCTACGCCGAGACGGACGACGTCAACGGCTATCGGCAGGAGGGCTTCGGCCGGATGGACCGGACCATCCATGACGGCCGCCGCTGGAGTGCGGCGAATGCCTATCTCCGGCCCGCCATGCAGCGGCGGAACCTGGAGGTCCGGACCCACGCCTTCGCCACGAGAATCCTGATGGAGGGCCGCCGGGCCGTCGGCGTGGCCTATCGCGTGGGTGGACCGGGCGGCCCGGAGAAGGTGGTGCGCGCGGGCAAGGAGGTGATCGTCGCGAGTTCGTCGATCAACTCGCCGGCGCTCCTGAAGCTGTCCGGAATCGGCCCCGCCGCCGAGCTCAGGCAGCACGGCATCGAAGTCGTGGCCGACAGGCCGGGCGTGGGCGAGAACCTGCAGGACCACCTGGAATTCTACTTCCAGGTCGCGTGCCGCGAGCCGATCACGCTCTATTCGACGATGAACACCCTGTCGAAGGCCGTCATCGGCGCGCGCTGGCTCGCCCTGCACGACGGCCTGGGATCGACGAACCACTTCGAGACCTGCGGTTTCATCCGCAGCCGCGCCGGCATCCGCTGGCCCGACATCCAGTATCACTTCCTGCCCGCCGCGATCGCCTATGACGGGTCGACCATGATGACCTGCCACGGCTTCCAGGCACATGTCGGGCCCATGCGGTCAAAGAGCCGGGGCCACGTGCGCCTGCGCTCGGCCGATCCGTTCGACAAGCCGTCGATCCTGTTCAACTACATGAGCCACCCCGACGACCGCGAGGAAATGCGCGCCTGCGTGCGCCTGACGCGGGAGATCTTCGCGCAACCGGCCTTCGACCCCTACCGCGCCGAGGAATTGTCGCCGGGGGCGGACGTGGTGGACGACGACGCCATCGACGCCTTCGTCCGGGCGAAGGTGGAGAGCGCCTACCATCCCTGCGGCACCTGCCGCATGGGGGACCCGTCCGACCCCGGCGCGGTGGTCGACCCGGACCTGCGCGTCATCGGCGTGGAGGGGCTGCGTGTTGCCGACACGTCCATCATGCCGGTCGTCACTACGGGCAACCTCAACGCCCCCGCGATCATGATTGGTGAGAAGGCGGCGGACCACATCCTCGGCAAGCCCCTGCTGGCCCAGTCGAACGTGCCGTGGTTCGAGCATCCGGAGTGGCGAGATACGCAGCGGTAAACTCACCCTCACCCTTACCCTCTCCCAACATGGGAGAGGGCGGCTTCGGCGTCGTGCTTGGTCGGGAAGTGTTGTGCTTGGCGCCTCGGATGCGAACAGGCGAGGGGTCAATGTCCCCCTCTCCCATGAGGGAGAGGGTAAGGGTGAGGGACCCAGCCCTCCGCCCCTATTCCGCAGCGACCCCTTCGGGCGGCTTGCGGCGCAGGATGGCCTGCAGCATGTCGCGGACGCCGATGACGCCGACCAGACGGTCCTCGGGATCAAACACGGCAACTGCGCCCGCATCGCGCTGCATGGCGAGCATGACGGTACGCAAGGGAGTCTGCGCGCGGGCCCAGAAGGCGATGCGCGCGTCCTTGGGCAGCGGCTGTTCCACGTCCTCGCAGGCGCGCCACGTGGCGGGCTGGCCTTCCTGCCTGGCTTCCAGCACGCGCCTTTCGCCGTCCAGCCGGAAGCAGGTGGTGCGGCGGCGATCCAGCCACACCCAGCCCTCGTCGGCTGGCTCGAGGTCGCGGACGTCGCGCATGACGTTGTAGGCCGTGAGAACGTTCAGCGGGTTCACATGGGCCACGAACTCGCGGACATACTCGTTCGACGGCTTGAGGACGATGTCCTCCGGCGGGCCGAACTGGACGATCCGGCCGCCCTCCATGATGGCGATGTGATTGCCGATCTTCAGGGCCTCGTCGAGGTCGTGGCTGACGAAGAGGATCGTCTTCTTCAACTTGCGCTGAAGGTCGAGCAACTCGTCCTGGAGCTTGGTGCGGATCAGGGGGTCGAGCGCGGAGAAGGGCTCGTCCATCAGCAGGATGTCGGCGTCGGTGGCGAAGGCGCGGGCGAGGCCGACGCGCTGCTGCATGCCCCCGGAGAGCTCATGGGCGTACTTCCCGGCCCACTGGTCGAGCGCGACCATCTTGAGCTTCTCGCGCACGACGGCGTCGCGCTCGGCCTTCGGCACGCCGCGGAGTTCGAGTCCGAGCCCGACATTCTCGGCCACGGTCCGCCACGGCAGCAGCGCGAACTGCTGGAACACCATGGCGACGCTCTTGGTGCGCAGCGCCCGGAGGGTCGTGGGGTCGACCTTGGCGACGTCCACCATCCTGTCGCCGTGCCGCAGCAACACCTCGCCGCGCGTCACCTTGTTGAGGCCGTTGACGGCGCGCAGCAGGGTCGACTTGCCCGAGCCGGAGAGGCCCATGAGGACGCAGATCTCGCCTTCCTCGACACTCATGGAGGCGCCGGCGACGCCGAGCACGCTGCCGGTCGCCTTCAGGATCTCGTCACGGCTGCGGCCCTCGTCCAGGAGACGCACCGCCTCCGAGGATCGGTCGCCGAAGATGATGTCGACGTTGCGGAACTCGACAGCCGACATGTCACTGTCCCCCCGCCTTTTTGCGCTCGGGCTGCTTGAACACCCGGTCCAGCACGATGGCGAGGATGACGATGGCGAGGCCCGCCTCGAACCCCATCGAGACGTTGACGGAGTTCAGCGCCCGCACGACAGGCTTGCCGAGGCCGTCGGCTCCGACGAGCGCGGCGATCACCACCATCGACAGGCTCAGCATGATGCACTGGGTGATCCCCGCCATGATCGTGGGCAAAGCGCAGGGAAGCTCCACTTTCCAGAGCAGCTGGCTCTTCGTGGCTCCGAACGACTCCCCGGCCTCGATGAGCTGCTTCGGCACTGATGTGATGCCGAGATGGGTGAGCCTGATCGGCGCCGGAATGGCGAAGATCACGGTCGAGATCAGGCCGGGGACGACGCCGAGGCCGAACAGGATGAGTGTCGGGATCAGGTAGACGAAGGTGGGAATGGTCTGCATCAGGTCCAGCACCGGGCGCAGAGCCGTGTAGAGCCACGGCCGGTGTGCCGCGGCGATGCCGACGGGAACGCCGATGATGACGCAGGTCAGCGTGGCGAAGATGACCAGGGAGAGCGTCTCCATGGTCGGCTGCCAGTAGCCGAGGTTGATGATCAGCAGCAGCGCCAAAACGATGAAGAGGCTGAGCTTCCAGGAGCGGTGAAGCCACCAGGCTCCGCCGGCGAAGAGGGCGACGAGTATGATCGGCGGGATGGCGAGAAGCGTCGCCGTCAGCGCCTCGATCACGGTCTGCAGGACGACGGACACGAGGTCGAAGAAGCCCTGTGCGTTCTCGTTCAGCGAACCGACGAACGACTCCATCCAGTCACCGATCGGCAGCTTCACGCTGGTGAACCACTCTTCCATGACGGCGCCCCCCGGTCCCTGTCAGTTCAAGCCAAATCTGGCCCTGGTGCATGGCATCGCATCGCGCAGGCTCTTCCGGGTTGCTTCGTCGCTGCCTTCGCCGCAATGACGGCCGAGAGCCTTTCAACACGAGGGAAGGAGCCGCCCCTGGTCCGGCCGGCTCCCTCCTCGTGCCGCTGGCTCGATTACTTCACCCCGATCGAGGTCTTCACGGCTGCCAGCCCGGGCTTGCCGTCAAAGGTGGTCACGTCGGCCAGCCAATCGTCGAGCATCTTCGGGTTCTTCTTCAGCCAGGCCGTCGCGGCCTTGTCGGGATCCTGCTTGTCGAACAGGATCGCGCCCATGATCTCGTTCTCCATGCCGAGGGAGAACTTCAGGTTGGAGAGCAGCTTGCCTACGTTCGGGCAGTCCTGGGTGAAGCCGGCCCGGACGTTGGTGTAGACGGTGGCGCCGCCGTAGTTGGGCCCGAAGACGTCGTCGCCGCCTTCCAGGTACTTGATCTTGAACTTGGTGTTCATCGGATGGGGCTCCCAGCCGAGGAAGACGATCGGGTCCTTGCGTTTCGTGGCGCGCTCGACCTGCGCCAGCATGCCCTGCTCGCTGGACTCGACCACCTGGAAGGGCTTCAGGCCGAACTTGTCGTCCTTGATCATGCCGAGGATCAGGCGGTTGCCGTCATTGCCGGGCTCGATGCCGTAGATCTTGCCGCTCAGCTGCTTCTGGAACTTGGCGATGTCGCCGAACGTCTTGAGACCGGCGTCGTAGGTGTAGGCCGGGACCGCGAGGGTGTACTTCGCGCCTTCGAGATTGGCGCCGAGCACCTCGACGGACTTGTCGTCCAGGTAAGGCTTGCGATCGGCTTCCATCGTGGGCATCCAGTTGCCCAGGAAAACGTCGATGTTCTTGCCCTGCATCGACTTGTAGGTCACCGGCACGGACAGCACTTCGGTTTTCGGCGTATAGCCGAGGCCCTTCATGATGGCAGAGGTGGTGGCGGTAGTCGCGGTGATGTCGGTCCATCCGACATCGGAGAAGCGTACCGTCTTGCAGCTGTCCGGTTCGGCCGCGAACGCCGCGGTGGATACGAGTACGGCCGCGAAGGCTGCGGACGCCAGGGTCTTCTTCATTGCAAGGAACTCCCCTCGATTTCGTTTGCGCACCCTGTCTCTTTGGCGGGGTGTTGGGCGCATGGTGAATGACAAACCTGCGACGTGGAACTGGAATCACGACACTTCCCGTCGAGAGCGCGACCGGATACCGGCGCCTATGCGTCCTCCAGGTAGACGGCATTGAGCTTGTTCCCGTCGAGGTCGCGGACATAGGCCGTGTAGAAGCCTGGCCCGTACTGCGGACGCAGGCCGGGGCCACCTTCGTCCCGTCCACCCGCGGCGATGGCTGCAGCATGGAATGCATCCACCGCGCGGCGGGAGGGCGCCTCGAAGGCGACGTCGACGCCATTGCCCGGCGTTGCGGGGCCGCGATCGAACGGCTCCAGCACCCAGAAGCGGCACACGGCCGTCTGGCCCACCGGCACCGGGCCGTAGCCTATTTCGGCCTTGGTCGTCTTCAGCCGCGCATAGCCGAGCGCGCCCAGCGTGGCGTCATAGAAGAGTGCGGCGCGCTTCAGGTTGCTGGCGCCGACGGTGACGTAGCGGATCATGGACATCCCTCCAGCGCGCGAGCTTAGGCGGCCCGCTCGGCGGATGTCACCTGCGCAGCGCGCGCTGTCACCAGGCGTCGTGGCGCGGTGCGTCGTCCGTGATGTCGTAGAAATCCGACTTGTCGGCGACGAAGATGTGGAGCGCCACGGAGAGACCTGTCGGCGGGTCCACCGTGCCTGCCATGATGCTCGTGCGATCGCCGCCGAAACGCCGCCAGAAGAGGTTGCTTCCGCACTCGCGGCAGAACCCCCGTTCGGCAGCATCCGAAGAGCGGTGCCAGGCAAGCTTTTCGCTGCCGTCGACCGCGAGATCGCCACTGGCAGCGGAGGTGGCGACGACGAAGTTTCCGCTGCTGCGGCGGCACTGCGAGCAGTGGCAGGCGACGCACTCCCGCAGTGGACCATTCACGCGGTAGCTCACCGCGCTGCACAGGCAGCGGCCGGTGGCGGTTCGGGATGCAGTCATGCGGTGCTCCTGGGATGGAGGATGCGCCCGGGCGTCTACGCGACGTGCCGGCGTTCCTGGGACGGCGTACGGCCGAAATGTTCGCTGTAGCACTTGGAAAAATGCGAGGCGGAGACGAAGCCGCAGGCAAGCCCGATGGTGAGGATCGGCATCGAGGTCTGGCGCAGCAGGAAGCGCGCCCGGTTCAGCCTGAGGCTGAGATAGTACTTGGTGGGCGCCTCGCCGATATACTTGCGGAACAGCCGCTCCAGCTGGCGGGTGGAGAGGCCGACCTGTTCGGCGAGTTCGGAGCAGGAGAGGGGGACCTCCAGGCTCTTCTCCATTTCCGACACGACGGCGAGCAGCTTGGGATGCGCCACGCCGAGGCGGGCGCGAAGCTCCATCCTCTGGCGTTCATGGGCGTCGCGGATGCGGTGGTGGATGAGCTGGTCGGTGACCTGCGCCGCGATGTCCGGCCCTTTCTGCTTGGCGATCATCGACAGCATCATGTCGATGGCGGCGGTGCCGCCGGCGCAGGTGAAGCGGTTCCGGTCGATCTCGAAGAGCTCCTGCGTGACGTCGATGTCGGAGAACTCCTCCTTGAAGCTGTCGTGGTTCTCCCAGTGGATCGTGCACTTCCGGCCGCTGAGCAGGCCGGCCTTGGCGAGGATCCACGTTCCCGTGCAGACGGCGCCGATGGAGACACCGTAGAAGGCCAGCGTGCGCAGCTTTGCGATCAGTTCGCGATGATCGAAGCGATGCACGTCGACGCCGGCGCAGACCACGACGGCCGGCATCGGTCCCACATCCGCATAGGAACCGTCGACCGCGATGGCGACGCCGTTGGAGGCCTTCACCGGATTTCCGTCCGGCGAAAAGACGCGCCAGCCGTAGAGCGTGCGCCCGGAGCAGCGATTGGCGAGCCGCAGGGCCTCCAGCGCGGAGGTGAAGGCGATCATGGAGAAGTCGGGCACCATCAGGAACCCGAAGGTGTGGACGCTGTCGGGTGTTCCGATTTGCCCGGCTTCGGCGGCCGCCTCGCCGGATCCGGATGTCGCGTGAGTCCTGAACATGTCCACTTCCCCCAAAGCGACACCCTGTGTCCAACTCTGGACCCCACTGCCGCAACGTCAATTCTGAATCCGACAGTTCATGTCGGTTTCAGGGCAGGGACGGGTTTCAGGACATTAAAATCCGGACCTTTACTGCCCCGGATGCGACGCGACGGCGGATCAGCTCGCGTCGGGGACCGCGGCAAGACGGGCGCGGCGGCGATCCGGCGTGCCGGTTGCGGCCGGGGGAGGGCCGTGAATGCGGAGGATCTCGGAAGCGATTCTGTCGATCTCGGAGCGCAGCGCCGCGTGATCGGCCTCGCTGGCGTTGGAGATGTCGGCGAGCGCCTGCCGGGCTTCCACCAGGTCCGATTGCAGCTGGCGGCGCTCGGCCCGCAGGGTGTCCAGCGCACCGTCCGCGGCGGCCTTCTCGGCCCGCAGCTTCTCGAGATGGGCGGAGAGCTCCGCCTCCACGACGTGCACCTGCTCGCGGGCGCGCAGCAGGCTTTCCTCGGCCTTGACCGCGCGATCCTCCATCGCCACGAGGTTGGTGCGCAGTGTCTCGTTCTCGGCATCGACCTCGGTAAGGCGGGTCGTCACGTCGGCGAGATCCTCCCTCACCTGCTCGAGCGACTGCGTGCGCTCGTCGCGGCTGCGCGTCGCGTCCGTGAGGCGGTGCTCCAGCACGGAGCGCGCCGTCTGCAGCTCGGCGATCGACAGGTCCCGGGAGGACACGGCCTGGCGCAGTTCGGCTCCCTCGCGCTGCAGTTCGCCGATACGGACCCGGAGCGCCTCGCCCGTCGTTTCCAGCGAGGCGATCGTGAGCCGGCGTTGCTCGGCAGTCTCCTGCACGCCGGCATGGGCTTCGCGCAGTGCGGCGAGATCAGCCTCCCGTGCGGCAAGGGTCTCCGCAGTCAGGTCCCGCTCCGACACCGTCCCCGACAGGGTCTCGCGCGTGCGGGCGAGATCCTCGAGCGCCGTTTCGTGGCGAGCGGTGAGGGTGGCCAGTTCATCGCTGCGGGAGGTGAGATCACGATCGAGATCGGCGATGCGCACGGCGCGGCGGCCGAGTTCGACGACGTGCTCACCGATGCGCTTCTCGATGTCGGCTTCCCTGAGTTCGAGGCGCCGGGCCTGCACGGCGAGATCGGCACGCAGGTGGTCACGCTCGGCGGCGATCTCGGCCATCGACAGGGGAAGGCGTGCCTCGACACGGCGGCGCGCCAGCCTCTCGGCGCGGCGGGAGAGCGCCGGCAGCACGAGCAGTGCCAGCAGGGCCGCCACAAGGAAGCCCACGCCGAACAGCATGGCTGCTTCGATCACTGCTGTTCGCCCTCGCTCCGCGACAACGCCATGTTCTGGGCTTCAACGTCTTAGCATATTCTTGAGCCCCCACCACATCGCGTTGAGTTGATGCGAGGGCAAGGCCGGGAGTTCAGAAGGGGTTCCAGGTCGCCTGCGGCGTGAACTTCAGGTAACCCACATTGACGCCGAGGCGAGCGCCGACGCCGGCGCTGATGGGCACCACGACCGTGTCCTGGGCGACGAGGGCCGTCATGCCGAAGCCGCCGACGAAATAGGCCGATCCGTCCACGCCCCCGAAACGCTGGAACAGCGAGTCCACCGCGGGAAGGTTGTAGACCAGCATCATGGTGCGGGCCCCCTGGCCGCCGAAGTCGAAGCCCAGCGACGGGCCCTGCCAGAAGACGCGGCGGTCGCCGGCATTGCGGGTGTAAAGCACGCCTTCCCCATAGCGCAGGCCACCGACGAAGGCGGCGCTGCCTTCCTGGCCGAGCACGTAGCCGTTTGGCTGGCCCCAGCGGCGCGTCGCTTCCTCGATCACGGAGGCGAGGCCGCGCGAGACGTTGCCGAAGAACTTGTGCCCCGAATTGACGAGCTCGTCCGGCGAGAACGTGCCGGGCGCCCCTCCCTGCTGTTGGGCCAGCGCCGCCGGCGCCGCGGTCAGGGCCGCTGCCAGGAAACCAAGTGCAAGGCTTCGCCGGCTGATGGCGGACGGCCTCGGCGCGGGCGCTTCGTCGTCGGTCCCTGCGTTCCCGGGGCACGCGTTCCGCATTCCTGCAATCTCCCGCTCTGCGTATCAACCCGGCGTCAAGCTCTCGATGCTAGTGTCCGGACCAGCCGAGTCTGACCGTTCCGAATCAAGCCCGGTCCCGCTCATTTCTCAGTGTCTAGGCAAAGATGTCTGTTGCAAGGCGTTTTGGCGCCGCTGCCCTCGTTGTCGCCCTGACCGTTGCCGCCGGGACTCACCCGGCGCGTGCCGGTGAACCGCGCGTTTTCGACGGGGTGGCCGAGCGTGTCCTTTCCGACCCCGCGTCGGGGTTCGCCCTCTTCGGTTTCGACCCCGTCGCGTATTTCGTCGAAGGCGAGGCACAACCGGGTCGGCGCGACGTCGAATACCGAATCGGCAGCACGGTCTGGCGATTCCAATCCGAAGCCAATCGCGACGAATTCGCAGCCCACCCGGAGGTTTACATCCCTGCCTACGGTGGCTACGACGCCGAAGGCATGGAGCGCGGCGTCATCGTCGTCTCGGATCCGCACTACTTCGTGGTGCAGAATGATCGTCTCTACCTCTTCCGGTCGAGCGAGGCCCGCCAACAGTTTCTGCAGCACCACGACAGCGCGGCGGCCGACAAGGCATGGGTCCAACTCGCCGCAACGCTGAGCCACTGATGCCCTTCCGCCGGCCGGACTGGCTGAAGGTTGCAGGCTCGCGGGCTTGACAGGCCCGGCCCTCTCGGCAATTTCGGGCGTGCGGCACAGGCCGCGGAGGCCATCATGACCGCTGTCACGCTCGAATCCCTCGACCTCGCCGCCCTGCTGTGCAGCCGGGTCTGCCACGACGTGATCAGCCCGGTGGGCGCCATCGTCAACGGCCTCGAAGTGCTCGAGGACGAAAAGGACGAGTCCATGCGCGGCTTCGCGCAGGACCTCATCAAGAAGAGCGCGAGGCAGGCCTCGGCCCGCCTTCAGTTCGCCCGGCTGGCTTTTGGAGCGGCTGGATCGGCCGGCGCCTCGATCGACACTGGCGACGCCGAGCAGGTGGCCCGCGGCTTCATCCAGGACGAGCGCACCACGCTAGTGTGGAATGCACCCCGCGTGCTGCTCCCCAAGAACCAGGTGAAGCTGCTCCTGAACCTGCTTCTGATCGCCACTACTGCCGTTCCGCGCGGCGGCACGATCGAGGTGAACGTCACCGTCGAGGGCGAGCAGGGCACGTTCCGCGTCGTGTCGAAGGGCATCAATGCCCGCATCCCCCCGCCGGTGCCCGGGCTGCTGGCGGCCGAGCCGGAGAGCGGCACTGTCGACGCCCACTCCATCCAGCCCTACTACACCGGCATGATCGCCCGTGCCGCGCACATGGACGTGTCGCTCTCGATCGAGGGCGACACGGTGACGATCTCGGCGCTGCCGCAACCGCAGGCCGCAGCGGCCTGAGCTTCGCAACGCGATCTTAAGCCCTTTTTGTCTTTCATGGACCGGTTTGGGGCGTCTGCCGCAGCGCCGCCGGAACAGGCTCCATGGACGAGATCCTTCGCGATTTTCTGACCGAGACGTCTGAAACGATCGAGAGCGTCGATCGCGAACTCGTGCGTTTCGAGCGAGAGCCGAACAACGAGACGGTTCTCGCGCATATTTTCCGGCTGGTTCACACCATCAAGGGCACCTGCGGCTTCCTCGGGCTGCCTCGGCTGGAGGCCCTCGCGCACGCCGCCGAGAGCATGATCGGGCATTTTCGCGAGGGCGCGCCGGTCACTGCGGACGCCGTCACACTGACTTTGGCGACGATCGACCGCATCAAGGCGATCATCAAGGGCCTGGAGGAGACCGCGGCCGAGCCCGACGGCGACGATCTAGAACTCATCTTCAAGCTTGAGGGACAGGTCGGAAACAGCGCGGCGGATACCTTCGCACTTCCCGATGACGGCTTGCCCGTGATCGACCCTCCGGCGCGCCAGGGTGACCAGCTCGAGGCCGCCGCGCTCGACCTCATCGCCTCGCTCGCGCCCGCCCTTCCGGCGCAGCTCCAGGCCATTGTATCGCCTCCGCCGGCTGCTCCGAAGGAAGACCTTCCCGCCGACGCCACCACCAAGCCGGCCCCCGCTTCACGCCCGGGGAGCGTGCAATCTGTTCGCGTCGGCCTCGACATCCTCGAAAGCCTGATGACCATGGTCTCGGAGCTGGTGCTCACCCGCAATCAGCTGATCGAGATCGCGCGGCGCAACGAGAACAACGACTTCAAGGTGCCGCTGCAGCGCCTCTCCAGCGTGACGGCCGAGCTGCAGGAGCGCGTGATGAAGACGCGCATGCAGCCGATCAGCACCGCGTGGCAGAAGCTGCCGCGGCTCACCCGTGATCTCTGCGCCGAGCTCGGCAAGGACATTGAGCTCGTCCTCACCGGGGCGGAGACCGAGCTCGACAGGCAGGTCCTGGAACTGGTGAAGGACCCCTTCACCCATCTCATCCGTAACGCCGCGGACCATGGCATAGAGCTTCCCCATGAGCGCATCGCCGCCGGCAAGCCGCCGCGCGGGGTGATCAAGGTCTCGGCCGTCCACGAGAGCGGCACCATCACCATCGAGGTCGCCGACGACGGCAGGGGGATCGACACGCGCCGGGTCGGCGCCAAGGCGATCGAACGCGGTCTCGCCACGCCGGCCGAAATCGAGCGCATGAGCCCCGGGCGCGTTGCCCGCTTCGTCTTCGAACCGGGTTTCACAACCGTTTCCAAGGTGACGCATGTCTCCGGCCGCGGGGTCGGCATGGACGTGGTGCGCAGCAACATCGAGCTCATCGGAGGCAGCGTCGACGTGCGCTGGGTCCCGGGCCAGGGCACCGTCTTCAGCATGAAGATCCCGCTCACGCTGGCGATCGTCTCGGCGCTCATCATCGAGACGGCCGGTCAGCGCTATGCGGTCCCGCAGGCGTCCGTCGTCGAACTGGTGCAGGCGCGCGGCTCCGGCGAGCAGCGCTTCGAGCGGATCAGCGGAACGTGGCTGCTGCGCCTGCGCGACATGCTGGTCCCGGTGGTCCGCCTGACGCACCTCCTCGGTCTCGACAACCCCGCCGAGTCCGCCCCCGGTGACGACGGATTCGTGGTCGTGATGCGGGTGGGCAAGCGTACCTTCGGCGTGGCCGTCGACGCCGTGTTCCATACCGAGGAGATCGTGGTGAAGCCCATGTCCGGGCTCCTGCGCAACCTCACGCTGTTCTCCGGGAACACGATCCTCGGCGACGGAGCGGTCATCCTCATTCTCGATCCCAACGGCATGCTGGCCCGTATCGGCGAGGCACCGCAGCCGATCCGTGCCACCCCCGAGGAGACCTCTCCGGTCCGGCGCCGCCTGCACGAGGAGCGCAGCTCATTCCTCGTCTTCAAGGCCGGCGACGGCGACCTGAAGGCCGTGCCGCTGGCTGCCGTGACACGGCTGGAGGAGTTCGACGTCACCGCCATCGAGACGGTCGGCGGACGCAACGTGGCGCAGTACCGTGGCGACCTCATTCCCATCGTGCAGGCCGCGCCGGGCATGGCGATCCGGTCCGGCGGCGTGCAGCCCGTGCTCGTCTTCTCCGAGCAGAACCGCACGGCGGGACTGGCCGTTGACGAGATCGTCGACATCGTCGAGGACCACGTCGAGATCCGCGCGACGGGGCAGGGGCCCGGCGTCATCGGGTCGGCGGTGATCCGCGGCCGCGCGACGGAGATCATCGACCTCGCGCACTACCTCCCGCTCGCATACCCCGACTGGTTCGAGACAACGCCGTCGCAGCGCGCCAGCCGTCCGCAACGCATCCTGCTCGTCGACGCTGCCCCGTTCTTCCGGGGCTTGCTGGTGCCCGTGCTGAAGGCGGAGCGCTACGAGGTGATCGCGCTCGCCGAGGTGGACGCCGCGCTGGAATTGCTGGAGCGGGGTGATCCCATCGACCTCGTGGTCGCCGACATCGACGCCGCCGAACGTAATGGCTTCGACATAGCCGAGGCGATCCGCCGGGACCGACGCCTTCCGCAGGTGCCGATCGTGGGCCTCGCCTCGCAGATGCGGCCCGACGCGCTGGACCGCGCACGCCGGCTCGGCCTGGCCGACGTGGTCGCCAAGTTTGACCGCAAGGGGCTGATCGAGGCTCTGGCCGAAGCCTCCGAGGCAGGCGAGATCGCAGCATGAGCGCCGCGATGCTCCAACGGGCCGACGAGGACGCCGCAGCCCTGCGGCAGGAATTCGTGACCATCGTTGTGGGCGGCCAGCGCTTCGGCCTGCCGATCGACCTCGTGCAGGACGTGTTCTTCGCCGGTGCCATCACCCCCGTCCCGCTCTCCCCTCCCGAGATCTGCGGGCTGCTGAACCTGCGCGGCCGTGTCGTCACGGCCCTTTCGATGCGCCGCCTTCTGGAACTGCCGGATCTCCCGGTCACGGGCGAGCGCATGGTCGTCGGCGTGGAATATGGCGGTGAGTCCTTCGGCCTCATCGTCGACAGCGTCGGCGAGGTCGTGAGCCTGCCCGTGGCCGACAAGCAGCCGAACCCGATCAATCTCGACCCCCGCTGGGCCCGTTTCTCGTCCGGCATCCATTGGCTGGACGACGGGCTGCTCGTCGTCGTCGACATCGACGCCGTCCTCTCCCCTGCCGCGCTGGCTGGCCACTCCGACCGGCCGCGCCCCGCCGCTTCGAAAGGCGAATTCTGATGAAGCACTGTCTCGTCGTGGACGACTCGCCCGTCATCCGGAAAGTGACGCGCCGCATTCTCGAGGCGCTCGACTTCGAGATCACCGAGGCCGAGGACGGCCAGCAGGCACTCGCCATGTGCTACGAGCGCATGCCCGACGCCATCATCGTCGACTGGATCATGCCCAACATGGACGGCTACGAGTTCGTCAAGGCGCTGCGCCGCTCGCCCGGCGGGCGGTCGCCGAAGGTGGTGTTCTGCACCACCGAGCACGACGTGGCCCACATCGCCCGCGCCATGCATGCCGGGGCCGACGAGTACATCATGAAGCCCTTCGACCGGGAGATCATGACGACAAAGCTTCAGCAGGTCGGGCTCGTTTAACGAAACGGACTGTGCCGTGAACGCAGCGGACTTCTCCTTCGTCCAGGCGCTCGCGCAGTATCGCGCGGGCCTTCTGGTGCTGCCGGAGAAGAAGCTCTACGTGGAGTCGAAGCTCACGGCGCTGGCGAGGGCGGAAGGCCTCTCCGGGGAAGACGAGGTCGTGCTTCGCGCGAGGGCGGACGAGAACGGCGAGGCCGCTGCCCGCCTTGTCGAGGCTCTGCTGCCGGACGAAACGTCGTTCTTTCGCGACCCGGCGATGTTCGAGCGCCTCGCCACCACGGTGCTGCCCACCCTTGCAGCGGCGCGCGCCGCCAGGCGGCGCCTGCGGATCTGGTGCGCCGGGACCGGCAGTGGGCAGGAAATCTACTCCGTCGCCATGCTCGTGCAGGAGCAGAGCTCGATCTTCGCGGGCTTTGCCGTCGACATTCACGGCACGGATCTCTCCCGGCGCGCCGTGGCGCAGGCCTCGCTCGGGCGCTACGGGCAGATGGACGTGCAGCGCGGGCTTTCCATCAATCGCATCCTGACCCACATGCAGCGTGTCGACGACGATACCTGGGAGGTCTCCTCCCAGCTGCGCACGGCTGTCACCGTGCGGCAGGGCAATGTGCTGCATGGCGGCGAGCAGGGTTCCTTCGACCTCGTCCTGTTCCGCAACGTGCTTCCGTCGGTCGAATCGGCGGCGAGGGTGGCGATGATGGCGCGGATCGTCGACGTGCTCGACGACGACGGCGTCGTAATGCTGGGCATGTCGGAGACGCTGATCGGGCTCGGTCCGGCCCTTGCTCCGGCGCCGGGCATGCGTGGCTTCTACGTGCGGCCGGGGATGTCCCTCTTCTCCACCGCCCATTCGGAGCGCATGGCCCTGCGCGCCTGATATCTTAACCCGCCGCTAACCATGAGCCCGGCAGAAATTGCCGGGGTGGCGCATTGCGCCGCATGGAACGCGTCCGGCATGAGCGACATCACCACCGCGCAGACAGGGGCCGTGGGGACGGGCGCAGCCGAGCGCATGGCTGGCATCGGTGGCGGCCTGAGCGGCGGCCTGGGCGGTCTCGCGCGCACGCTGCGCCGTCCCGACATCGCACTCGCCATCGGCGTGCTCGGCATCCTGGTGGTGCTGCTCGTCCCGCTGCCGCCGTTCCTGCTGGACCTCTTCCTCGCGGTCTCGATCATCTTCTCCGTCCTCATCCTGATGACGGCGCTGTTCATCGAGGAGCCGCTCGAGTTTTCCGCCTTCCCCACGGTGCTGCTCATCGCAACGATGCTGCGCCTGGCGCTGAACCTCGCCTCGACCCGCCTCATCCTGTCGGAGGGGCATACGGGGACTGGCGCCGCCGGCCACGTCATCGAGGCCTTCGGCCAATTCATGATGGGCGGCAACTACGTCATCGGCCTCGTCGTCTTCGGCATCCTGCTGGTGGTGAACTTTGTCGTTATCACCAAGGGCTCGGGCCGTATCGCCGAGGTGGCGGCGAGGTTCACCCTCGACGCCATGCCGGGCAAGCAGATGGCGATCGACGCCGATCTCTCCGCCGGCCTGATCGACGAGGCCACGGCCCGCAAGCGCCGCAAGGACCTGGAGGACGAGTCCAGCTTCTTCGGCGCCATGGACGGCGCGTCGAAATTCGTGCGCGGCGACGCCATCGCGGGGTTGCTGATCACATTCATCAACGTGGTGGCCGGCATCATCATCGGCGTCGCCCAGCACGGTGTCAGCTTCTCCACCGCGGCGCAGACCTACACGCTGCTCACCGTCGGCGACGGCCTCGTCTCGCAGATCCCGGCGCTGATCGTCTCGACCGCGGCCGGCCTGCTCGTGTCGAAGGCCGGTGTCTCCGGTTCCGCGGCGAAGGCCCTGTCCAAGCAGCTTGCCAACATGCCGAAGGCGCTCGGCATGTCAGCTGCCGTGATGGCGCTCATCGCGCTCCTGCCAGGCATTCCGATGCTGCCCTTCCTGGGCCTGGCCATCGGTGCCGCGCTGCTGGCGCGCCATACCTCCCGTCTGCAGACGAAGGTGATCGACGACGCCGCGACGGCGGCCCGCACCTCGGCCGAGACGACGGAGGCGGCACGCGAGGAAAAGATGAGCGACGTCCTGAAGATGGACGAGCTCAAGATCGAGATCGGCTACGCGCTGCTGCCTCTGGTCAACAGTCCCGATGGCAGCGACCGCCTGACCGAGCAGATCAAGGCGCTGCGGCGCACGCTCGCCACCGAGATGGGCTTCGTGATGCCCTCGGTGCGCATCCTCGACAACGTGCAGCTGGAGGCCAACAACTACGTCATCAAGGTCAAGGAAGTGGATGCAGGGCAGGGGCAGGTGTTCCCCGGCCAGTTCATGGCCATCGACCCGATGGGCGGCATGATCCAGCTGCCGGGCCAGCACACGATCGAGCCGACCTTCGGCCTGCCCGCCACCTGGGTGGACGCCTCGCTGCGCGACGAGGCGCAGGTGCGCGGCTACACCGTGGTCGACGCAGCGACCGTGATCTCGACCCACCTCACCGAGATCCTGAAGGCGAATGTCGGCGAGCTGCTCTCCTACGTGGAGCTGCAAAAGCTGATCAAGGAACTGCCCAAGGAGCACGCCGACCTCGTCAAGGACCTCGTGCCCTCCCAGGTCCCGATGACCGGCGTGCAGCGCGTCCTGCAGCTGCTGCTGGCCGAGCGGGTCTCGATCCGCGACCTCGGCACCATCCTCGAAGGCATCGCCGACGCCGTGAACTCCACCCGCAACGCTCGCGAGATCGTCGAGATCGTCCGCCAGCGCATCTCCCGCCAGATTTGTGCGCAATACACGGCGCCGAACGGCCAGCTGCCCATCATCACGCTGTCTCCGACCTGGGAGACCGTTTTCGCTGAATCGATCATCGGCAGTGGCGACGAGCGCCACCTTGCCATGCAGCCCTCGCGCCTGGCCGAGTTCGTCAACCTCGTCCGCGACCGCTTCGAGGATGCCGCCCGCGCCGGCGAGATACCCGTCCTGGTCACCTCCGCCCAGGTCCGCCCGTTCGCCCGCTCCATCATCGAGCGCTTCCGCCGCGAGACGCCGGTGCTGTCCCAGGCGGAGATCCACCCGAGGGTGCGGCTGAAGACGGTGGGGAGCCTGTAGGGGCCGTTGGCCTCCGATTGAGAGCGCGCGTCATCCCGTGCACGCCATAAGCGGAAAGCTGCGACGCAGATCCGGCATCCAGGACCGTTACGGACAGTGATCCTGGATCCCGGCTCTCCGCTGCGCTTCGGCTGGGATGACACAGCTTGATGGCATCGGACGCCCGCTGACCCTCCTCAGGAAACTTTCCTGAGCCAGAGGCTCGTCTCCAGCGCGCCGGGGACGAGCGGGATGCGGCCCGCGGGTCCAGCGTTGACGCGGTTCGTCATGCGCGTCGCCGCCCAGTGGCTGGCGAAGAGGATTTCGAAGCCGCCGCCCAGCAGGAGGGCGCCGGCGACGGTCTGCTCGTTGTAGCCGCGCCACTCCCATTCCGGGGGGTAGGGGTCGGGCAGCAGGATGTCGTGGATGTGGACGAGGACGCCGGCCTTCAGCCGGGGCAGGACGTCCAGAACCAGGCGGTCGACGTCGGTGCCGGGCATGGCGACATGGCTGGAATCGATGAAGAGGATGTCGCCCGCGTCGAGCTCCGCGAACAGGGGAAGGTCGGCCTCGCTCATCACGCGCGGGACATGCGTGACACCGAGTGTCGAGATGACGGCGCGCGGCGCCGGGTCGATGCACGTGATGCGCGTCGGCAGGCCGCGATCCGTGACGGCCCTGGCCATGAAGCGGGTCGAGTGGCCCGAACCAACCTCCACGATGCGCGAGGGCGCCCGCGTTGCGACGATGGCATAGGCGGCGGCGGCGTCGAGGCGGGGGAACCAGTCCTGGTCGAAGCGGGCCGGGAGGCCCTGTCCGGCGGCGATCGTTTCGAGTGCACCGGCACAACCATCGATGGCGGCCAGGACCTCCTCCATCGCCGGCCTTGCCGCCTCGAAGAGCGGCTCCAGCGCGGGGTAGGCGGCGGGCCGTACCGTGCCGGCATAACGATAGGGGATGAAGAAGCCGCGCCTGGCGGCGCCTGTCAGCGTGGCGAGGCCGAAGCGCAGGCGGCGCAGCGCCTTCACGGGGCGATCAGGCTTCGGGAGTGGCTTCGCCCCGGCGGGCGAGGCGGGAGCGCTCGAACACCACCACGACGAAACAGGCGAAGACGAGAGGGATCAGCAAATAGAGCAGCCGGAACACCAGGAGCGCGGCCACCACGTCGGCGCGCGGCACGTCGGGCATCGCCTTGACGAAGACGTATTCCAGCACCCCCAGCCCGCCCGGCGCATGCGACAGCAGGGCTGCCGAAAACGACAGCAGGAAGATGCCGAGCACGATCCAGAAGCCCGGGTTCCCCTGCTCGGGCAGGGCGAAATAGATGATGGCCGCCGCGCCAAGAAGCTCCAGCGGCGCGGCGAAGAGCTGCCGGAACACCACCGGCAGGCGCGGGTAGTAGATGTGGAACGAGCCGATGGTGAGGGGCCGGAAGTTCAGCCAGGATCCCAGCACGTAGAGGCTCACCAGCGCGAGCATGGCAACGCCTGCCAGCCGGGCCCAGAGCACCGGGATGTCGAAGAGGCGCTGCATCAGCTCGGGTTCGCCGACCAGGATCAGGCCGAGCAGCAGCACCGTTCCGAGCCCGAAGGTGAAGGAGCACAGCGCGACGAGGACGCCGATCTCGGCCGCGCTCAGTCCCTTCGTGCTGTAGGCCCGGTAGCGCACCATGGCGCCGGAAAAGACCGAGGCACCGATGTTGTGGGAGAGGGCGTAGGTGGTGAACGAGACCATCGAGATGAAGGTCCACGACAGCTTGCGCCCGAGATGCAGCAGGGCAATGCGGTCGTACCAGGCGAGCGCGCCATAGGCGACGAGCGTACCGGCGACGGCCATCACCCAGCGGTGCAGGGGTATGGCCGCAAGGGCGGCGACCACGTCGGCCGCCGAAAGGCCCCGGAGTTCCTTCCACAGCAGCCAGCCGGAAAACGCCACCGCCGCGAGGCCGATCACCGGCCAGACGTAGTCCATGATCTTCTTCATGTGAGGCGGCAGGGTCCGGGGAGGTCGTCAGGGAGCCCGGCATCACTGCACCAGCCGGGCCGGGACCGCAAGCCCGGGACGGCTCCGGACGCTACCGCATGGCGCGCCTGACCGAAACGCGCCACCATCGACCAGCCGCGACCGTTCTCGCCTCCGGAGACCCGATGTTCTACTCGCTCGACCGCCAGCCCCTTCAGGATGGCTATACCCCCGTTCCGCCCGGCAAGATCGTGACCGTGGTGACGGAGCTCGAGATGCTGGATCGCCCGGCCCGCCTGCGTGAGGCCCCGGCGGGTTGGAGCGTTACACAGGTCTCCGGCGCGGGCCTCGATCGCTATCTGGCCGTGTACCGGGCGATCGGGGAGAAATGGATGTGGTTCTCGCGTCTTGCGATCCCGCGCGAGCGGCTGGCCGCGGCCCTTGACGACCCGGCGCGCGAGGCTTGGATAGCAGCACGGGACGGGCGGGACATGGGCCTGTTCGAGCTCGATCGCAGCCGTGAGGCCGATGGCGAGGTCGAGGTCGCGATGTTCGGGCTCGTCGCGGACGCGACGGGGCAGGGGGCTGGCGGCTGGCTGATGGGCGAGGCGATCCGTCGCGGCTTCGGCTCGGGCGTGCGCCGCTTCTGGCTGCACACCTGCGACCTCGATGATCCCAGGGCGCTCGGGTTCTATCGCCACTGCGGCTTTCGCCCCTGTGGACGCTCCGTCGAGGTGGCCGACGATCCGCGCCTCACCGGCGCGGTGCCGCGGGGCACGCGCCCGGACATCCCGGTCATCGAAGCCTAGAATTTGCGAGCGCCGCCGTCATCTCGAAGCGGAGCCTGTACGGATCAGGCGCGGGCGAAGCTCGACCGCATGCTGAGCGCCACCCGGTCGAGTTCGGCCTGGTCGCGCACTGCCTCGGTGGCGCGGTCACGCGCATGCTCGCGGTCGTCGAGGATCTCGAATTTCTTCAGTTCCTCGAATGCCTCCTCGAGCTCGCCGCGGGCGTCGTTGAGCTGGGCGCGGAGGTCGTCCGCCGAGCGCACGAGGTTCTCCTTGCGCTGCATGGCGGCACGGGCATAGGTCGGGTAGGCGAAGTGCGCCTTGTCCGAGATGCCGGCCCGCTGCTCCTCCAACTGGATCTCTCGGTCGAGTTCGGTCGCCATCCGCTCGAAATCGGCGATCATCATTTCGATCTGCGCCACACGACGCCGCTTCTCGTCGACCTGGAAGCGCTTCAGACGCAGAATCGTATCGCGCGACTTCATGGGCCTACTCACACCTGCTCGTCCGGTCTAGCGACCGGAGGGACGTTGGGCGGAGGGCCTGATCATGGGGAGGCCAGGATCTCCGCGAGACGGTGATAACCATGACCGATTGAGGTTGACTCTTCCTTACCTTGACGGAGGAAGTCCTCGAGTACCGGATGAAGCGTGATCGCCTCGTCCACTTCGGCCGACGATCCGGCCCTGTAGGCGCCCAGCCGGATCAGTTCCTCCATGTCGGAATAGGTGGCCATCACCTGCTTGGCGCGCTGCACCACCGGCCAGTACTCCGGGTCGCAGGAACGCGGCATGGTGCGCGACACCGACTTCAGGACGTTCACCGCCGGGTAGCGGCCGCGCTCCGCGATGGCGCGCTCCATCACGATGTGGCCGTCCAGGATGCCGCGCACCGCGTCCGCGACGGGCTCGTTGTGGTCGTCGCCGTCGACGAGCACGGTGAAGACCCCGGTGATGGCGCCGTCGCCCGTGCCGGGTCCTGCGCGCTCCAGCAGGCGGGGCAGTTCCGTGAAAACGGTGGGCGTGTAACCCTTGGTGGTCGGCGGCTCGCCGGCCGCCAGCCCAATCTCGCGCTGGGCCATGGCGAAGCGGGTGACGCTGTCCATCATGCACAGCACCTGCGAACCCTGGTCGCGGAAATATTCCGAGAGCGCCAAAGTGAGATAGGCCGCCTGCCGGCGCATGAGGGCGGGTTCGTCGGAGGTCGCGACGACGACGATGGACCGTGCGAGGCCCTCGGCGCCGAGATCCTCCTGCAGGAACTCCTGAACCTCGCGGCCGCGCTCGCCGACGAGGCCGATCACGGCGACGTCGCTCGCGGCGTTGCGGGCCATCATCGACAGCAGAACCGACTTGCCGACGCCCGAGCCGGCGAAGATGCCGACGCGCTGGCCCCGGCAGCAGGTTACGAACGTGTTGAGGACGCGCACGCCGAGGTCCATGGGCTCGCCGACGCGGCGGCGTGCATGGGCCGGCGGCGGGTCGTTGCGGAAGGCGACGAGGTCGGGGCCGACGGGCAGGGGGCCGAGCCCGTCCACGGGCTCGCCCAGCGCGTTGACGACGCGGCCGAGCCAGCCGCGGGTCGGACGGACACCGCCCGGCGCGGATTGCACGACAGCCTTGCAACCCCTGCGCAGCCCCTCGACGACACCGAACGGCATGACCAGGGCGCGTTCACCCGAGAAACCCACCACTTCGCAGCGCACCGAGCGCTGCGGCGTCACCTCGATGTCGATGATGCCGCCGACATGCATGGCCCAGAGCGGTCCGGCCACCTCGATCATGAGGCCGCGCACGCTGGCCACGCGGCCCCATACGGCGGTGTCTTCGATGGAGCCGACCTCCGTTCGAAGCCCGAGGATTCGCGTCAGGGTTGTGTCGTTCATATTTCTGCACCCAGCGTAACCATTTCTTTACCCGGTCGGTTAACACTGCACCAGCCGTCACGTCTGCTCGTGGACCTGATCCCTGAACGGGGCAAGCTGCGAGTCGGGAGAGTCGGTTAGGTTTGTTTCTTCACTCGAAACATGAGCTGGTGAGTCCGCTGAAAATCGTTCTGCGAGAAGAGATTACGGCGATTCGCAAAGAATCTACCCATCCTCTCTTGCGAAGCAGAATCAGGTTTTGTTAACCAGTGTGGGCTAGCTTGCGAGTCGGAGTGAATAGGGCAGCCGCGGGGGTGTCCCGAGGCCTCAGCCGGGTCGTCCCGGCGGATGTCGAGGACGATAGGGCGAGCGTGGAGACCTGAAATGCGCGTATTGCTCATTGAAGATGACAGCGCAACCGCGCAGAGCATCGAGCTCATGCTGAAGTCCGAGAACTTCAACGTCTATACGACGGATCTCGGAGAGGAAGGCATCGATCTCGGGAAGCTGTACGATTACGACATCATTCTTCTCGACCTGAACCTCCCCGACATGTCCGGGTACGAGGTGCTGCGCAGCCTGCGCGTGGCGAAGGTCAAGACACCGATCCTGATCCTCTCCGGCCTCGCCGGGATCGAGGACAAGGTGCGGGGCCTCGGCTTCGGAGCCGACGACTACCTGACCAAGCCGTTCCACAAGGACGAGCTGGTCGCCCGCATCCACGCCATCGTGCGCCGCTCGAAGGGTCACGCCCAGTCGGTGATCACCACCGGCGACCTGGTCGTGAACCTCGACCAGAAGACCGTCGAGGTCGGTGGCCAGCGCGTGCATCTGACGGGCAAGGAGTACCAGATGCTGGAGCTCCTCAGCCTGCGCAAGGGCACCACGCTGACCAAGGAAATGTTCCTGAACCATCTCTACGGCGGAATGGACGAGCCGGAGCTGAAGATCATCGACGTCTTCATCTGCAAGCTCCGCAAGAAGCTCGCCAACGCCTCGCAGGGCAAGAACTACATCGAGACCGTATGGGGCCGCGGCTACGTGCTGCGCGAGCCCAACGACGGCGAGGAACGCATCCCCGCCTGAACGGACAGGTCCCGAGCAACACGACAAGAGCCCCGCGCGAAGCGGGGCTTTTTTGTTGGCGGTATCGAGGCCGCAGCTTGTAGGTGAGCGGGCGCCTGCATTCGGAGCGCGGGTCTTCAGACCCGCAGTTCTGAGCCCATCAGCGCGGCTGAAGACGCGCGGGTCCTCCCTGAACTACAGCCCCACCACGCGCGCCTCGCCGGGCGGCGGGATGGGCACGCCCTCGGCGGAATACTCGTTCAGCTTGTTGCGCAGCGTCCGGATCGAGATGCCGAGGATCTTGGCGGCGTGCGTACGGTTGCCGAGGCAATGGTCAAGGGTGTCGAGGATCAGCTCGCGCTCGACCTCAGCCACAGTGCGCCCGACGAGGGCCCGCGTCGTGGCCTCGGCGGTTTCCGCGGCTCGGCGCGCCTCGTCGCGGGACATGCCACTGAGGGCGTCGCCCTCCGGCGTCATCAGGGCCTCCGTGCCGATCTCGTCGCCGCTGGCGAGAAGGACGGCGCGGTGCATTGTGTTCTCCAGTTCGCGGACATTGCCCCGCCACGGATTGGCGAGCAGCGCGCGGCGGGCGTCGGCGGAAATCGGCCGCATCGGCAGCCCGTTGGCGTCTGCGTATTTGCGCGCGAAGTGGCCCGCCAGCTCCAGGATGTCCTGCGTGCGCTCCCGCAAGGGCGGGATCTTCAGGTGGACGACGTTCAGGCGGTACAGCAGGTCCTCGCGGAATGTGCCGTTGCGGACCTCGTCGGCGAGGTTGCGATTGGACGTCGCGATGATGCGCAGATCCACCGGCACCGGCTTGCCGCCGCCGACGCGGTCGATCACCCGCTCCTGCAGCGCCCGCAGCAGCTTGGCCTGCAGGCGGATGTCCATCTCGGAAATCTCGTCGAGCAGCAGAGTGCCGCCGGAGGCTTCCTCGAACTTGCCGATGCGCCGGGCCACCGCGCCGGTGAACGCTCCCTTCTCGTGGCCGAAGAGTTCCGATTCCAGCAGATTGTCGGGGATCGCCGCGCAGTTCACCGAGACGAAGGGCTTGTCCCTGCGGTTCGACTTCTGGTGCACGAAGCGGGCGACCACCTCCTTGCCGCTGCCGCTCTCGCCGGTAACGAGGATGGAGGCTTCGGATCGGGCGATCTGCTCGGCCAGCCGCACAACGCGTGCCATGGCCTCGTCGCGGAACACGAAGGCGCGGCTGTCGCGCGAGACCGCCTCGATGACGGCGGCGATCAGTTCGGGATCCGGGGGGAGGGGGATATATTCGCGGGCTCCGGCCCGGATGGCCGCGACCGGCGCGCCGGCATCGCTGCCGGTGCCGCAGGCGACGACCGGCGTGCGGATGCGCTCGGCTTCCAGCGCCTCGACGAGGTCCTTCACCGAAAGCGCCACGTCGATCATGACGAGGTCGGCGCCCTTGCTGCGCATCACGGCAAGCGCCTGCTCGACGCTCTCGGCGTTGACCACGCTGGCGCCGCGATCCACCGCCATCTTGGTGGCGAGGATGAGCTGGCCCCTCATTGTGCCGACGATCAACAGGCGCATGGTTCAGTCTCCCGTGTCAGCGGTCGGCCTTGATGATTTCGGTCATGGTCACGCCCAGGCGGTCCTCGACGAGAACCACCTCGCCGCGGGCAACGAGACGGTCGTTCACGAAGATGTCGATCGCTTCGCCGACGCGCCGGTCGAGCTCGAGCACGGCGCCGGGGGCAAGGCGCAGCAAGTCGCCGATCTCCATCCGTGTGCGGCCGAGGACGGCCGACACGTTCACGGGCACGTCGAACACGTGCTCGAGGTCCTGCGCCACCTTGCCGGCTGGGGCCTCGCTGCCGGCCACCGCGCGGCTACCGTCGTCGGAGAAGCCGAGGTCGAGGTCGGAGGCGCCACCGCCCTTCAGGTTGGGGAGCGGTATGTCGTCGGGGCCGGCCATCGTCTCAATCCCTTCCTGTCAGCCCGCCCGCAGGCGGGCCGATATGGCGCGCGATCGCCTCGCTCACCTGGCGATCGAGCGCGCGGGCGTCACGGGCAAGTCCCCCGTCCGCCCATTCCAGCTGGAAGTCCCCCACCGCCATGTCGGGCTCGCCGAGGATGACGAGGCGTCCCTCGAAGCCGCGCTCATGGGCTTGCCGGTCCAGGACAGCCTTAACGCGATCGACCAGGTCGGACGGGACGCGCGCCACGAGGTGCGGCGCGGCGGAGAGCTGCCGGAAGCACTCTGCGGCGGCTGCTTCCAGCGCCGCCAGGGGCTCCCTCGCGACGGCCTCGCCGGCGAGCTTGCGGGCGAAGGCCATGGCAAGCTCTGCCGCCTCGGTCTCGAAGTGCGCGCGCTCCCCGTCGAGCCTCGCGAGGATCTCCGCCGACTGTGCCGCCAGCGCCTCGATCGCGACCGCCATGCGCATCGCGGCTTCGTCCTCGGTATCCCGCCGGCCCTCGATCAGGCCGCGGGCAAAGCCCTCCTCCTCGGCCTGCTTCAGCCGTTCGAGGTCGGCCGAGCGTCGTCCGAACGAGGTGGTCCGGCGGTCGGACGTGAATTCTTCGTCGAAGGCGAACTTCGTGGCCTTGATGGTCATTTCAGTACACCAGATCGTCTTCGAGCTTGCCGTGCGGGATGGCGATCAGCCCATCCTTGTCGAGAGCCTTGGCAATTTTGACAACGGCCCCCTGTGCCTCGTCCACTTCGCGCAGGCGCAACGGTCCAAGCGAGGTCATTTCTTCCTCCAGAAGCCGCTGCTGCTTGCTGGCCATTCGCGACGTGAAGCGCCGCCGCACCGCCTCCGGTGATCCCTTGAGGGCCTTGGCCAGCACGGTGCGGTCGGTGCGCGAGATGACGAGCTGAATGGCGCCGGCATCCAGCCTGACCAGGTCGTCGAACGTGAAGAGCAGCGCCTTGATCTTCTCCGCGGCCGGAGTGTTCACCCGCCCGAGATCCGTCAGCAGCGCCGCCTCCACGCTGCGGTCGAGCTGGTTGACGATGTCCACCACCTTCCCGAACGCGTCCAGCGGCGTCTCGCGCAGCGCGTTCGTGACGAACTCCTGCCTCAGCGTGTCCTCGATCCGCTCCATCACGGGGCGGGCGACGTTGCTGGCCGTGAGCATGCGGTCGAGCAGTTCCGCCGACTGCTGGCGTGGCAGCAGACCGAGGACCTTGGCGGCCTGCTGCGAGGAGAGCCTGCCGAGGATCAGCGCGGAGGTCTGCGGCAGCTCCGACTTCAGGTAGTTGGCCACCACCGACTCGTGCAGCTGCGAGAGCCTCTGCCACGTGCTGCGGTCGGACTTGGTGCCGATCTCCTCCATGATCTGCGACACCCGCTGCTCCGGCAGCAGGCGCGACAGCAGCATGCGGGTGTTCTCCATGTCGCCCGTGACCGAGCCGGCGCCCATCTTGCCGGCAAAGTCGACGATCAGGGTTTCCACCTGCTCCGAGTCGACCACGCCGAGATGCGCCATGGCCGAGGAGATCGTCCTGACCTCCTCGTCGTCCAGCCGCTCCCATACCTCCTTGCCGTGCTCTTCCCCCAAAGCCAGCAGCACGATGGCTGCGCGCTCGGGTCCGCTGAACCGTCGCTGTACGCTCGGCGGCATCGATCTCTCCGTTCTGGAAATCACGATCCTTCATGGATCCACTGCCTTAGAATGGTGACGGTGCCGGCGGTGTTCTCCTTGACCATCGAGCCGATGCGCTCGATCGACTTGGCCTGCACCTGCCCGTTGACGCGGGCGATGTCCATCATCCGTCCCGTCGCCGATTCGTCGGCGAGCGCGGCGGCGATGTGGGGCGGGAGCGCGCCGTTGTTGGGGGCTGCTGCAGCGGCATCGCTGCCCCCGGATTGGTCGCCCCCGCCTGCGGCGGCGCGCGCCGCGGCGGCGATGTTCGGGGCGAAGGGGGCGAGAATGGTCTTCACCAGCGGGCGGACGACGACCAGCGTCACGACGAGCGTCATGAGGGCGAGCACGAAGAGCTCGATGCCCTTCATCACGTCGTCCTTGGTCGGCGTGAACATGGCGAGGAAGCCGGACGATGCAGCCGAGCCGTCGACCGCGGTGGGCAGCTCGGCGAAACGGAGGTTCACAACCTCCACCTGGTCTCCGCGCTTCTGGTCGTAGCCCATGGCGGAGCGGACGAGCGCTCCGATGCGGTCGAGTTCCTCCTGCTGGCGCGGCGTGTAGGTGGGCGGGTTGGTGCCATCCTGCTGATAGACGCCGTCGACGAGCACGGCGACGGACACGCGCTTCAGGCGGCCGCCGTCCATCATCTCGGTCTTGGTCGTCTTGGTCATCTCGTAGTTGACGGTCTCCTCGGTCTTGTTGGAGGCATCCTTCTGGACGGGGGAGTTGTTCTGGCCCGTGCCGGGAGCGCCCGGCAGTTCGTTGCCGACGCTGACGCTGTCGCCCTTGCTGTCGGTCGTCTGCGCACTCTCGTTGCGGGTCTGGGTGGAGCGCACGACCCGGCTTTCGGGATCGAAGGATTCCGTCGTCTGCTGGATCCGGTTGTGGTCGAACTCGGCCGAGACCTCGACCCGCGTGCGGCCCTCGCCGACGACGCTGGCGACGATCTCCTCGATGCGGCCTTTCAGGCGGCGCTCGAAGCCGACCTGCTTCTCGTCCAGCTGAAGGGCAAGGGGGTTGTCGCCTTCCCCGCCATTGGCCAGCAGCCTGCCGCGCTCGTCGACGATGGAGATGTTCTCCGGCTTCAGCCCTTCCACGGCCGAGGCGACGAGATGGCGAATGGCGCTGACCTGCTGTTGGTCCAGGTCGCCCGTCACCTTCAGCGCGATGGAGGCGCGGGCCTGCTGACGATCGCGCTCGAAGAGCTTGCGCTCGGGCATCACCAGGTGCACCCGGGCGTTCTGCACCTTGGAGATCGAGCGGATGGTGCGCGACAGCTCGCCCTCGAGCGCCCGAAGTGCGTTCACGCCCTGCACGAAGCTCGTGGCCGAGAAGGCGTCGCCCTTGTCGAAGATCTCGTAGCCGACGCTGCCGCCGCTCGGAATGCCCTTGGACGCGAGTTCCATCCGCAGCCGGGGAATGTCGGCCTTCGGCACGGCGATGGCCCTGCCTTCCGCCCGAAGCTCGTAGGCGACGCCGCGCGTATCGAGTTCCTTGGCGATCGCCGTTGCGTCCTCGGGCTGCAGGTCCGTGTACATGACGCCGTAATTGGGCTGCGACGCCCGCATGATCATGAAGGCGAAGAACCCCACCAGGGCCAGAGTCACGGCGCCCATCGCCGCGATGCGGCCGGGTCCGAGCCTGGTCAGGAAGTCGGTGACGCCGTTCAACGCGGTCCCCATGCCCTGCGCGCCGCTGCCGAGGGGCAGTGACGGACGCGGCAAAATTTGCCCGGTACAGGGTTAGCGAACGGTTAAAGTCCGGTCCGGGCAGCGGATTTCGTTGCAATCCGATGCCACAGGTTGCGCCTTTTCGGGTTCACACCCGCTCTCGCGCGTCATTCGCATTGGCCGGATCCCGTTAGCCATGCCGAAACGCGAACGCCGGCCCAGGGGGCCGGCGCCGCAAAACTTTCGGGGGCGGAGGACCGTCAGTGACGGTACTGCTGGATCCGCGTGGTGCGCAGGCCGGCAAGGCCGTGCTGGTCGATCGAGGCCTGCCAGGACAGGAACTCCTCGACGGTCAGAGTGTAGCGGCTGCAGGCCTCTTCGAGGCTTAGAAGCCCGCCACGGACCGCTGCAACCACCTCGGCCTTCCGCCGGATGACCCAGCGCCGGGTATTGGATGGCGGCAGGTCGGCGATCGTCAAAGGACTGCCGTCCGGGCCGATCACGTATTTCACCCTCGGTCGATAGGGTTCGGTCATTGTACGCTCACACACACTCGACTGACCAAAATCACGGTGAACGATAGGGCGGTTCCGCTTAAGAATTGCCTAAGCGAATCGCCGAATTTCTCATTCCCGCCATCTCGGGTTGTGTCAGGCTGCAGAGCGGCGGACGGACTTTACCTTGTCCATCGGAACCGAGATGTCGCCGATCTTCAGCACCGTGCCGGCATCCGTGATGTCCACCGCGTCCACGAGGCCGTTGATCATGGTGGAGACGTTGACGCCCTTGCCGCTGATGTCGGTTGCCGTCACGCCGATTGTGTAGGTGCCCGATGCGGCCTTCGCGCCGGCGGTCGTGCGCCCATCCCATGTGAAGGTCTGGTCACCCGCCGTCAGGCTGCGCTGCTCGGTCCAGACCGTCTCGCCCGAACTGTTCTTCACCGTGACGGTCGCGGTGGACGCGCGCGGGGCGTTGAGGTTCCAGGTGCCCGACGTCCCGTTGAACGGCGCTGCGGCGCCGTCGGCCGTCACCGTCATGCCGACGAAGTTCGCGGCCGCCGAGGCGTTGGCCGCCTTGGTCGCGCTGAGCAGGTCGCCGAGCGTGGTGTTGGACTTGATGAGCTGTTCGACCGAGGCGAACTGCACCAGCTGCGAGGTGAACTGGTTGGTGTCCATCGGGTCGAGCGGGTTCTGGTTCTTCAGCTGCGTCGTGAGCAGCAGCAGGAACTGGTCGAAATTGTTGGCGATCGACTTACTGTCGCTCACGGTTTTCGACTGCGAGGTCGCGGTGCTCGCCGACGAGCCGGTGCCGGAGACGGTGGCCATGGCTGCTGCTCCTCTCAGATCCGGATGTCGAGGCCACCCGGCCCCGCCTGAACGCGGCGGATCGCCGCCATCAAATCCTCGGGCGGTTCAATCTTCGTTGCCGCGTTCGGGACATTCGTCTGCTGCTGCCGCCGCTCTTCGCCGCCGGACCATGCCTGCTGCTGGCCGGCGCCGTTATTGAGCGTGAACTGCAGGCTGCCTTCGGAGGTCTTCAGGCCGGCCTGGTCGAAGGCCCGCTCCAGGGTGCGGGAATCGCGCTGCAGCATGGCGAGCGTCTCGACCTTGTCGACGACGAGCTGAGCGGTGACCTTGCCGTCGTCGTCGACGCCGATGCGCACGTCCACACGCCCGAGATCCTCGGGATGCAGGCGCACGGTGAACTGCTGCGCCCCCTCGAGGACGCGCATGCCGATCTCGATCGGAACGGCCTGCACCGGCACGGCCGGCGTCTGCGCAGCCGGCTGGCCGCCAGGTGCAGGAAGCTGCGATGCCGCCTGCGTGTCGCGGTGGAGCCCGGCAGCGTGCATCGGGCCCTGCCCGGCGGAGGCCGGGTCGAGGCTGAAAGTGGTGATCTGGAGCTCGCGCTGAACGCCGAGGGGGGACGATGCCTTGTCGCTGCCCGGGACCTCGCCGGCAGCCTTTGTCTCACCGGCCCGGCCGGTGCGAGCCGCGCCATCCTTGCCGGCTTCGGTGTCCCCCTTAGGGGGCTCTGCGGCCGTGGCGCCAGCTGTCGCGACGTCCGTGGCAGGCGCTGCCGGCGGAGCGGGTTGCGGGGCGGTGAGGGCCCCGGCCTGAGCCGCCGTCGGCGGCGTGCCCGGCTCGCCCTTGCCCGCTCCGCCGGGCAGCCGCATGTCGGGGAGCACGGCCCCGTCCCTGGCGGACGCGTCCTTCTGCTGCGCCTTTCCGGCCTCAAATCCTCCTTGGGCCGGCGCCGGTGAATCCGTCCCATTGCTCTCGTCTGCCGCGTCAGATGAGGAAACGACGGGCTGGTCGGGGCTCTGCTGGCGGGCGGCGCCGGTCCGGGGCGACGAAGAAAAGCTCCCTCTTGCGCCTGCCGTGCCGGCCACAGCGAGTGCGGCGACATCATCCTGCGCGGCGGTCTGCGCTGCCGGCTGGGTCTCCACCGGCTGCGCCGGAACGGGCTGCAGCAAGGCCACTGCCGCCGGCGCAGGTGCCGTCGCGACAGGCGGAGCGGGCTCCGCCGGCACGGCATCGCCGAGGGCGGCCATGAGGGCTGCCAGCGCGGGGTCGGCCGAAGGCGAGGCAGCATCCTGCTCGTCCTTGCCGGTCTTACCCGCCTCCTTGGCGCCATTCGCTTCAGCCGGGGTCACCGCGTTCACCTCGGTTCCCTCGGGAGGAGCGGTGGGCAGCGTGTCCGGCGCTGGCGCCGATATCGACCTGTCGGCCGGGCGGACCGTCAGATCCTGGTCATCGTCGCCGTCATGCTGCTGCCGGGCTGCGTCGTTCCGGCCGGTGCGGGCCTGGCGGGAAGGCGGGGAGGGCCTGTCGGCCTGCGCCGCCCTGTTGGCCCCAGCGTCACTGCGATCCGGTTCCCGGACCGGCTGCCTCGTCTCATCGCTTGTGTCGGCGCGAGCCGCGCGGTCGGGCCGCTGGCGCTCCACGTCGCGGGGCCCTGCCTGTCGGCTGACCGGACGCGAAGGCTCCCGGACACGATCCTGCGCGCTCGCGGCCTCGTCGAGGCGGGCGCCGAACTCGTCCCGCCGGCCCGTGCCGCGAGCCTGTGACGGGCGCAGGGAGGCCTCGGGAAGCGGGACGGTGGTGCTATTCTGGACTGCGGACGCCATGGTGCTCACTCTCTCGGGCCTTCCGGCTGCAAGCACCGCGCCAGCACCAAACGTCGCCTCTTTCCCTTGATTTTCCTCGCTTTCCGCCCATCTCTCTGCAGCGGGGGAGAGGTGGGAATCTGCCGTGAGCGGCAGAATCTGCCCGGTCCGGGCCGAGAGCGCGGGCAGGCACCGCGGTGCCGGTGGCACGTCCGGCCGCATCGGAGTAAAGAGGAAGACCCCGGTGATCGACACTGTCCCCCGCGTGACATCCAGGCGTACGACCATGACGAACAGCCTCGACCTTCCTGGACGGCCGCAGGACCACCGCGTGGTCGTTGCGATGTCGGGCGGCGTCGACAGCTCCGTGGTCGCCGCGCTGCTGGCGCGCGAGGGCTTCGACGTGGTCGGCGTCACCCTGCAGCTCTACGATCACGGAGCGGCCGTGCACCGGGCCGGATCCTGCTGCGCGGGCCAGGACATCCACGACGCCCGCCGCGTGGCCGAGGCGCTCGCCATCCCGCACTACGTGCTGGACTACGAAACGCGCTTCCGCGACGCGGTGATCGAGCGCTTCGTCGACAGCTATCTGTCCGGCGAGACGCCGGTGCCGTGCATCGAGTGCAACCGGCAAATCAAGTTCCGCGACCTGCTCGACACCGCCCGCGAGCTCGGCGCCTCGGCGCTGGCCACCGGGCACTACGTCGTCAGCCGTCCCGCCCCCGGTGGCGGACGGGCGCTCTACCGCGCGCATGATGCCGAGCGCGACCAGAGCTATTTCCTCTACGCCACCACCCCCGAGCAGCTCGACCTGCTGCGCTTTCCGCTGGGCGGGATGCCGAAGAGCGAGGTGCGTTCCATCGCCCGCGACCTCGGCCTGGCGGTGGCCGACAAGCACGACAGCCAGGACATCTGCTTCGTGCCCAGCGGCCGCTACGCCGAGGTGATCGAGCGGCTGAAGCCCGATGCGGCGCGGCCGGGAGACATCGTGCACGTCGACGGGCGCGTGCTCGGCCGCCACCCCGGCGTGCTGCACTACACGGTGGGCCAGCGACGCGGGCTCGGCCTGTCCACGGGAGAACCGCTCTACGTGGTGCGGCTCGACGCGCAGGGCGCACGCGTGATGGTGGGGCCGCGCGAGGCACTGGCGACGCAGAGGGTGCAGTTGCGCGACCTCAACTGGCTCGGCGACGCGCCGCTCTCGACCCTGCCCGCCGAAGGCGTCGAGGTGGCCGTGCGCGTGCGCTCGACGCGGCCGCCGCAGCCCGCCCTGCTGCGCCTTGCAGCTGGCGAGGCCGAGGTGGAACTGCTGACCGGAGAATACGGCGTTTCGCCCGGGCAGGCCTGCGTGCTCTACGCCGATGCGGGACCGGGCGCGCGGGTGCTCGGCGGCGGGTCCATCGTGGCCGGGACCGGGCGAGCCGAACTCGCGGCGCAGGGCGGCAGCGTGGCCCTCGCCGTCGGATCCTGACCATGCCCGAGACCCTCGACAACCAGGCCGTCGTGCGGGCCTATGAGCGCTGGGCGCCGGTCTACGACCTCGTCTTTACCGCAGCGCTGGCGCCGGGCCGTGCGGCGGGCGTGCAGGCGGCCGAGCGGGCGGCGCGCCGCATCGGCGGAGCCGTCCTCGACGTGGGCGTGGGCACCGGCCTCGAGCTGCCACGCTTCAGCCATTCCGTTCCCGTCGTGGGCGTCGATCTCTCCGAACCCATGCTGCAGCGTGCCGCCGAGCGCGTGGCGCGCGAGCGCCTGACCGGCGTGCAGGGGCTCGCGGTGATGGACGCGCAGCATCTGGCCTTCGCCGACGGGGCCTTTGCGGCGGCGCTGGCGCCTTATGTGATGACGGTCGTTCCCGATCCGTGGGCGACGCTGGACGAGCTTGCCCGCGTGACGAGGCCCGGCGGCGAGATCGTGCTGGTGAACCACATCGGCGCGGAGGAGGGACCCCGGGCCGCGGTCGAGGCCTGGATGGGCCGGCGTGCCGAGCGGCTGGGCTGGCGCCCTGAATTCCCGTGGTCGATCATCGGCGACTGGTCCGATGCGAGCCCCTGCGTGCGCCTGGTGGAGCGGCGCAGCCTGGCACCCTTCTCGCTCTTCACGCTGGTGCGGCTGGCACGTCTCGACGGCCTGTATCGCCCCGCGTCACGCCCGGCGCCCGTGAGGGCGCAGTAAGGCCTCAGCCCTCACCGGGAGGAACCAGCCGGTCGACCTCGGCGAGGCCCACCCGCACCTCGCGGTAGAACTCGACCAGCGCCGCCGCGACGAAGCCGTTGGCGGCGAGGAACAGCAGCGCCGCGCCGTAAATGTGGTCGAAGTGGAAGAACGCGCCGGTGAAGGCCAGCGCTAGCAGCAGGGCCGTGCACATGCCCGACGCGAGCGCCAGGTTGATCGCCCTGTGCAGCCGGCGGGCGCGCCTGCGCAAGGCATGGCGGCTCGCCTTGTCCGGCGCCTTGTTGTCCTCCAGCGCCGCCATGACCCCGTTGAGGCGCGACGTGAGGATGGACACCAGCCCCGTGACCGCGCCCAGAAAGAAGGCCGGCGACGCCGCCTGGGTGAAGACCGAGGCCAGGCGTGCGGAATCGAGAGGAAGGTCCACCAGCGTCTTGCCCCGTTCGCGCGGCCCCGACCGCGCACATCTTGCGCGGGAATGCGTCCGGCGCCACCGCGCGGCCAGCCGCGCCTTCCTCTCGTTGGCGGTGCAACCGTGTCCTGTCAATCGCCCAGGTTGAGCCAGCGCGGCACCCAGCGCCCTTCCGTGTGGACGACCGGCAGTCGCGTCGCGGCGAAACCCGGCATGCCGCCGAGCCGTGCTCCCGGCCATGTCCCCCGAGCCGGGCTCCCGCCCGCGCCTCCGAGCTGAGCGACAGCTCCGTGGCCCCGAGCCGTGCCTCCACATCATGCTCCCCGGCCCAGCTCTTGTGCGCGTCCCCAGAGGCTCTACCGCGGTGGCCTCGGCCCCGGCCCGCGCCGCCTCAGCGCTCCCGCGGCGCGCCTGCGCAAGAGGTCCCGTCAGGCCGCACGCAACGGGTTCGACAACCCGCGCGCAAGCTTCGGAAAAGCCGCGCGCATGTTACCCCATGCTCCCGGACCCTTCCTTGACACCCGCCACGGCCCCAGCCTATATCCGCACCGCCCAGCGGGGGTGCACCGACCGAACCCCGCAAAGCCAGCCGCAAGGCACCGGGGCGGAGTAGCTCAGCTGGTTAGAGCAGAGGAATCATAATCCTTGTGTCGGGGGTTCGAGTCCCTCCTCCGCTACCATTTTGCGATAAGTATCTGAAATAACTTACGAATTTCCGATTTACGGTAGCGGTTCTTGTAACCTGAAAGGCACTCCCAAGTGTTCTTTTCCGGCTCCCTCAAACTGGAGCCTCGCCGTGACCAAAGATCGTTCTGGAACGCCGATTACGCCTAGCGCCCTGACCCGTGACCAGCAGCTTGCGTTCATCAAAGCTTTGGCGCGCTTCCACGCTCGTGTAGACCATGACGCTGGAGTGTCAGGGCTGCGCCGGAAGCGGTTGCTGATGCCGCGCATAAAAACCTGAGCGTAGCCCGCGATTTCTGACTGGCTGCGTTGGCGCTATCGTTCTCGATCGCTCGTCGAGAATCGCCATGTCAGAGAAGCCCTCCGAGTTCAGACCTTGCAACGTCGACAGCTACCGTGGGCTGGTGTGCCGCCTCGTTGACCATCGCTCCACGAGCGTCCCACGACCTATGAACATCGCGTCCAACATCAGCTACAGCCTGCAGTATGTAGAGTTTCTGTCTACGTATTACCGCAAGTACGACCACCACTTCACGATCGATGCGCTACTCGTGAAAGACTTCATCATAGTTTGCTGCGGCATCCTCGAAGCCGTTTTCTACTATGTCGTTAAATCTAGGGGGTGGGCTAGAACAACTGACTTGGAGTTGATCAAGGTGTCTAAGGGTAACCCGTTCGAGCACGGGGGCGACAAGATCATCATACACACCCATATGCTTCGGGTGCTGCCAGAGCCGGTTTTTGAGCAGATGACGTTTGACCAAATGGCCAAGAAAGTGGAAAGCAAGCGTGTCTTCAACGACTCTGGGCTGTATCAGAAGCTCGCGAAAATGCGGAAGCTTCGAAACCACATACACCTTCAGAGCACGTCCCAGGATTTCACCAAGACAGATTTCAATGCCTTCTCACGAGCCGATTTCTGGGAGATGTCGGAGTTGCTTTGGTTGGTGCTGTCCAGCCACTTGTTCAATCCGACTTCTGAGCAGCTGGAGCTTATCGCCTTCCTCAAGAAGCCAGCAGCTACCTCTTAACGCAGCCAATTGCACGACAAGCAGGCTGCACTCGGGACCAAGGGGAGTGGCCACCTCCGTCTTCCATATGACGGGTCCCCGCTACAACCTACCTGCCGTGCACCTAGGCGGCCCCACCTAGGGTAGAACTCAGCCCGGGTTCGTAAGGCCATCCCACTCGCAGTCTGCCGCTTCGATTGCGTCCAATGCTGCACGCAAGGAACTATCGATACCGCTTTCCGGCTGTTGCGCAGAGGCAAGGCGCACGCCTTCGACAATGCCGTACGCTTTGGCGAGGTCGAACTTGTTACAGTTCACATGACGCTCGGTGGCGTCTTTGCCGTCTGCCGTGATCTTGACCATTAGTACCTCCTGGAAATGAATTAAGTCCTATGCCTCCTTTCTAACTCCTAGCCGTGCGTGGGCAAGGGAAAAGCGCCTAGCTGCAATTAATTGCATTGCAGTTGATTGCACCGGTGTCGTTTCGATAACTTCAAAAAGTCCAAATCTGTCAGCAATTTATGCGACCTATATATAACGGAAAAGCAGGGTGGCGTTGGAACAAACACGCTCCTCCGCTACCATTGTCCGTGATACATATGCCTGCTCCATCGCACGCATGATGGATCGCCGGGCCGCCGCCGCCTCCACCGGGAGAGCTGCGGCATTGCACGGTCCAGCACTATGACTGCCGGCAGTGCCCACAGCCCCGCTGAAAGCGACTTCTTGACCCTGAGCAGACGTTGGGGACGTCCGCTTTACGGCGGAAAGTCCTACTCTGCATCTGTTCGCTGTTTCACGCCCGTCCAAGGCTTCCCGCGAAGCGCTCCGCCAGGCGTTGCGCTTTGAACGACGCCTGAAGCCAGTCGACAAAGGCTCTGGTCTTGGCCGGCAGGAGCCGGCGCGACGCGTAGTAGAGCGAGATCGCGCCCGCATCGGCGTACCAGTGCGGCAGAAGCCGAACGAGTCGTCCGTCATCCAACGCGGGCAGGACGTCGGGGACGGCGAGCATGGCGACGCCGAGGCCGAGGAGCGCTGCTTCGCGCGAGGCCGCCGGGTCGTTGACGATGATCGTCTCCCGCAAGAGGCCGGGCATCTCCCGCCCGCCGGCATCGCGCAGCGTCCAGTGGCGGATGCGTCCCGTCGCTATCGACCGCACAACGATGCCGTCCCATTCCTGAAGGTCCCCCGGGTCCCTCGGCTGCGGCCTGCCAGCGACAAAGCCGGGTGATGCCACGGCGATAATATGGGCGGGCGCGAGCGGCCTTGCCACGAAGCCCGGCGACAGCTCGAAGCCGCCGCCGATCGCGGCGTCGTAGCCCTCCGCGACGAGGTCGACCGGGCGGCTCTCGAAGTGCCACTCGGGCTTGACGAGCGGATATCGCGCGAGGAAGTCCGGGAGCATCGGCAGGATGGTCGTGAGGCCGAGCGTCGGCGGCATGCTGAGCTTCAGAAGGCCCGCAGGCTCGTTTCTCGCCCGCGTGATCCCCGCGATGGCGTCCTGAACCCCTTCGAGCGGACCCGCGATCGCCAGCCGGAACGTCTCACCCGCCTCCGTCAGCGTGAGGCTGCGCGTCGAGCGATGGAACAGGCGGACACCCAGGCTGCGCTCCAGCACGGCGACGCTGCGGCTCACCGCGGCCGGGGACAGCGACATGCGCCGCGCGGCTTCGGAGAAGCTCCCCAGTTCGGCGCTGCGGACGAAGCACTCGAGGTTGGCGAGGGACTGCATGGCCTCACCTTCAATGTTTGCTTGAAAGTGTGTCAAGGCAGTTCCGGCTACTTCGAGGGAAATAAAAGAGGCAACCTCCGGGCTTCGAAACACGGAGCCACCTCATGTCCCCAGCCATCCGCCCCCTCGCCGGCAAGACCGCACTGGTCACCGGCGGATCCCGCGGCATCGGCGCTGCGATCGTGCAGCGTCTCGCTAGGGACGGCGCAGACGTGGCTTTCAGCTACTCCCGGTCGAAGGACCAGGCGGAGCACGTGGTCGCCGCAGTCGAGCAACTCGGCCGGCGCGCCGTGGCCATTCGCGCCGACCAGGCGATCCCCACCGACGTGGAGACGCTTGTCCGCGAGGCCCATCGGGTCCTCGGACGGTTGGACATCCTGGTGAACTCCGCAGGCGTGTTCGTGACCGGTCCTGTCGGCGACCCCCAGGCGGATCTCGCCGCGTTCGACCACCAGCTCGCGGTGAACGTGAAGGGGGTGGCGGCCGCAGTGCGCGCCGCCGTCCCGCTCCTGACCGACGGCGGCCGGATCATCTCGATCGGCACCACCGGTGCCGACCACGTCCCCTTTGCCGGGGCGGCCGACTACATCGCCACCAAGGCGGCCGTCGCGGCCTATACCCGTGGGTGGGCGCGCGACCTCGGTCCCCGCGCCATCACCGTCAACGTGATCCAGCCGGGTGCGATCAACACGGACATGAACCCGGAGGACGGTGCCTTCTCGGGCATGCTGAAAGGACTGGCGGCCCTCGGCAGGTATGGCCAGCCGGAGGAGATCGCCGCCGCGGTGGCGTTCCTGGCCGGCCCTGACGCCAGCTACATCACCGGCGCCACCCTCAACGTCGACGGCGGCCAGTCCGCCTGAGCCATTCGGACATCCTGGAGCGCATCATGACCAGCATCGGCATCATCGGGGCCGGAGAGATCGGCGGCGCCATCGCGGCGGCGTTGTCCCGGCACACCATCTCCGCCGTCATCGCGAACAGCCGCGGACCTGCATCTCTCGCGGATCTCGTCGCGGGCCTGGGACCGAGCATCACCGCCGGAACGCGCGAGGATGCGGCCGCCCGTGATATCGTCATCGTCGCCGTCAACTGGTCCAAGCTGCCCTCCGCGCTGGCCGGCCTGCCCGACTTCGGCGGACGTATCGTGATCGACGCCAACAACCCGATCGAGGCGCCCCTGTTCAAGCCGGTCGATCTCGGCGGTCGATCGTCGTCGGAGGTCTTAGCCGACCTCGTTCCGGGCGGGCGCGTGGTCAAGGCGTTCAACCACCTTCGCTCCCACATCCTGTCGGGCGACCCGGCTTCCGAGGGTGGCCAGCGCGTGCTGTTCTACTCGGGGGACGACGGCGGGGCGAAGCAGCAGGTTGCTTCCCTGATCGAGCGGCTCGGCTTCTTCGGCATTGATCTCGGCACCCTTGCTGTCGGAAGCCGCCTCGTCCAGTTTCCGGGTGGTCCCCTCGCGGCCCACAACCTCGTCAGGTTCGGCTGAGCCCCGGTCGTCCAGGAGAGAACCACTCATGTCCGCCAGCGCCGCCCCCGAACCCGACTACGACACGTTGCTCCGCCGCAACCTCGAGCACGTCTTCAACGAGCGGGATGCCGCGCGGCGAGCCGACGCCGTCGCAATGCTCTTCGTCGAGGAGCCCGTCATGTATGAGCCCACGACCGTCGTGCGCGGCCGGGAGGCGATTTCGAACGTCGCCGGCACACTGCTGGAGCAGTTCGGACCCACCTTTAGATTTGCCCCCATGGCCGATGCCGTCGGCCATCACGGCCTGGGGTCACTGCGCTGGCAGGCCGGCCCGGACGGCGGCCCGATCGCCGTCACCGGCACCGACGTGGCTGAAATCGTTGACGGGAAGATCTCACGGCTGTGGGTGCTGCTCGACCCGCCGCGGCCCTGAAGCGCTGGAGAACCGAGGCGCCGGCCAAAGTCTTCCGCTCCACGCTATTCCCTTGGGTGGCTCAGCAACGATCCCGCGACAACATCTTCGACCGACCCGGCCCAACCGTCACCGGATCGGGACAGGGCAAGCGTCTGGCCGCCGAAGCGGAGCGCGCATCCGGGATTTCGGGTGACACCAGGCCATCCCTGCCAATTGCGCGCGTCCGGGACCCGACCCCGCGAAGCGGGGTCATCGGGCGAAAATGCCGGCGCATGCCACGTCCAGATAGGCGTCAACGTCGCATCCGGATGGAACGTCACCTCCGAAGAGCAGCGGGACATAGAGAGGTCCGTAAAGAACCGAAAGCGCAGCCCGAATGTGGACGCCGGACCTCACCTCGCCTGCTTCCACGGCGCGCGCCATCCGCTCAAGACCCCAGCGCTGCCGGGGGGCAAGCCATCGCTCCCCCAAGGCTTTGGCCAACTCAGGCTCGGAGCGTGAAACACCCAACATCGCGGCGAGAGCACGCCCTTTCTCTCCGCGCAACAGTCGCGCCAGCTCTCCGATTTGAGACCGGAAATCGCCCTCCGCCGAGCCCGTGTCGGGAAAGCGCAGCTGCTCTTCGGTTGCGCGGAAGAAAGCGTCGACGGCGAGTTCAGCGCGAGACCGCCACCAGCGGTAGATGGTCGTCTTGCCCGAACCCGCTGCCGCGGCCACTGCCTCGATGGTCACGCCCGCGTAGCCGCGCTCGACCAGCAGCCGAAACGCCGCATCCAAGATGGCGACCTGCGCCTTTTCGCTACGCGGCCGTCCCGAAACTCTTGACTCGTTCATACGAAACGATAGCGTATCGAATATTCAACAGCAAGGAACCGCATCTATGGCTGTGATCCCCCATACCATCGACATTGTCGTCGCCGACATGGCCGACGCGCTCCGCTTCTACCGGACCTTGGGTTTGCAGGTGCCCGACGGACTGGACGACGAGATGCAGGTGCAGGTCGCCACTCCGGGGGGCGCGACCCTGGGATTTCTCACCGAGGCGATGATGAGGCAGGCTTATCCCGATTGGGTCCAGCCGGTTGGCCAACGTGTGACCTTCGCCTGCCGGTGCGACAACGCCGCCGAGCTCGACGCGACATACGATCATGTCGTGGCTGCTGGCTACGTGGGCCGCAAGGAGCCTTGGGACGCCTTTTGGGGCCAGCGTTACGCCATGCTCAATGACCCCGACGGCAATCGCGTCGATCTGTTTGCAGCCATTGCCGCGGACGGTGAGGAGTAAGGCCGTCGTGGAGGCCTGGGCTGGCCGAGCCGAACGCGAAGGATTGACCTTGAGCTGACGTTCAGCAGGTCCAAAAAGCGATCCGAATGGTCGGCTCGTCCGATCCACGGCTTCACACCGGCTGGCGGGGCTCGGGGCCCCGCCGGAAGCTGATCGCGATCCGATTGTAGGTGTTGATCAGACCGATCGCGAGCGTCAGGTCGACCAGCTCCTTCCCGTCGAAGAGGGCCCGGGTCGATGCAAAGACCTCGTCAGGGACATGGCTGTCGGCGACCAACGTAACTGCTTCGGTCCAGCCGAGCGCCGCCTGCTCACGAGGGGTGAACCAGCCTTCCGCCTCCCGCCACGAGGACAGCAGCAGCAGCTTCTGAGGGGACTGACCCGCCTTCAGCAGGTCCTGCGCGTGAGTGTCGATGCAGTAGGTGCAGCCATTGATCTGCGAGGCGCGGAGGTAGACGAGGTCGACCAGGGACTTCTCGAGCCCGCATCCCGATACGTATCCATAAAGCGCCCCGAGGGCCTTCATTCCCGGCGCGGCCAGCGCCTGGTAGTCGATCCGCAAGCTCATGTCGGATGTCCTTTCAGATCGATGCCAGGGTCACGGATCGTCCGCCTTCAGCGCATCGCCCGTCGGCGCGATGAAGACGACGAGCAGCATCGCCGGCTCGGTCGCGCTGCCGTTCTCAGTCAGGACGTGATGATCCCCGGGCTTCTCGGTCCAGCTGTCTCCGGTTCGGTAGGTGCGGACAGGCTCACCCTCGATCTGGCTCCGCACGGTTCCGGCGAGCACGCGGGCGAACAGGAAGGCGCGGCCATGACGGTGTGGCGATGATCTCGAGCCCGGCGGCAAATTGACCTCGACGGCCGTCATCGTCTGCCCGGGAAGGTTGGGCAGAGCTTCATTGAGAATGGGCCGGAGCGTCTCCGGCGGTGCCGAACCAGCCTGCCCGGTACCGCTGGCGATCCCCGCAGCCAGAACACCGGCGGCGAGGACCCGCGACCTACTGCCGTTCACCGAACGACACCGGGTAGGCCGCGTTGCGCACCTCGACCATGGGATCGGCGATACCGATCCCGGAGGGAACGTCGCCGGGGAGGAAGAGGAGCGCGCGATCGCGCTCGGGCGTATTGGGAACCGCCTTGTCGATGGTGATGACCCCGAGCGTCACCTGCCGGCGAGTGTCGGGCCAGGCGAGGGAGGGGTCGTCGACCCTGTCGCCGGGATCGCCGACCTGGGCGATCCAGGTGAAGGTAACGGGGTGCTCGGCGACGCGGGGCCCGATCTCGTCCATGAGATAGTCGGCCGAGCGGGCCTTCACTGCGTCTGGCGACAGATAGTGCTCGCCGTCGCCGGGAACGTAGCGGTACCGCACGGCAAGCTTCTTCCCGGCCGCATCCACGAAGTAGAAGGCGTTCACCCCGAAATAGGCGGCCGTCGCAAAGCTCTCGGGTGGCGGCTTCTGCGTGGTGAAGAAGGCGAGCGCGCGCGGGTGGGATGCGAAGAAGGCGTCGAGCGGCGTCGGCTTGGCCGCGTCCGGGCCGCTCTTCGGCAGGGCCTGGAGCAGCGTGCTGAACTCCGCAGCAGTGGCCACCGGAAAGCCGTTGAAGCTGTGGGAGACGATGTCGTACGTCGCCCCGTCCGGGAGATCGAACTTGATGGCCAGGCCGCGCGGGTTCGCATCTCCGCTGGTGTCGGGGATGTCGGGCAGGCCGGTGAAGTCCGAGAACCTCACGGTAACCGGGCGGCGGCCCGCGAACACCGACGCGGTCGAGAGTTTCGCTGCATCGGCAGTCGGCTGAAAGCTGCCCTGGAGAATAACCCCTTTGGCGTGGACCGCCCGGGCATGCCGATTACCGAAGGCGCCGTGGAAATCTTGCACCAGTTGCGCGGGCAGGTCTGATGAAGCCGTTTCTGCCATCGCCGTTGCTCCCGCAGTCGCGAGCAGGGTCATTGCACTCGTGAGAATGGTCAGCGTCGTCCGCCGTCGCTGCTGGTCCATCGCAGGCTCCTCGCCGGGAAGAAGGAGCCCCTACGCTCCCAGAGGGCGGTTCACGTGTCCGTTCCCAGATTGCTGTTTTTGCCGCCGCGCGGGCCTGCAAATGCTAGGGTGCACGCGCACCTTGTTCCCCCGTGAGGTTGCTCCATGGACCTGCTCGCCGACGGGCTGCGCAAGTATGGCGGGCTCGACGTCGTCTCCACCTCCCGATCACTCGCCTGGCACGGACTGGTGGCGGACCTGCGCCATCACGAAGCCGCGGAGCTGCCGCCCTTCGAGCCGAAGGCGCTGGAGATCTGCATCGCCGTCGCCTGCCACGAGGACTGCGTGGTGACGCGCCGCGGCCAGGGTGTCTGGCAGCGGACGCAAGTCGAGCCCGGCGTCATCTGGCTCTGCCCGAGCGGGGTGCAGGAGGAGGACATCCGGATCTCCGAATGGCACGACATCCTGCATCTCTATCTGCCGGTGGACGGCTTCATTCGCCACGCCGACGAACATGGAGGTGCTCCGGTGGCCGCGGACTCCGTCCGCTACCTCGCCGGGGTGCGGGACGACCTGATCCGGCAGGCCGGCTGGCACCTGTTGTCGGAGATGCGGGAGCCGACATCGACTTCGCAGTTGCGCGTGCAGGACCTGTCGCAGCGACTGACCGGGCGGATCGTGGAGCGCTACGCCAGCGGCCGGGGCAGGGCTGGTCCGGTGCCGCGCCAGCATCGCCTTGATGAACAGAGGCTGCGGCGCGTGCTGGAGTACATGGCCCAACACATCGAGCAAGATATCAGCCTCGACGACCTCGCCGCGGCGGCGTGCCTGAGTCCTTTCCACTTCAACCGGATGTTCACCCGGCGCATGGGGATGCCTCCCCACCGCTATGTCGGCCGGATGAGACTGGAACGCGCGAAGACTCTCCTCGCCCTCGGGCGCCTTCCCCTGGCCGAGATCGCCCTCGCGTGCTGCTTCTCGTCGCAGTCGAACTTTTCACGCGCGTTCAGGAGAGCCACGGGAGCAAGTCCGCTGAACTTCCGCCGACAGGCGAATTAGGCCGCTCTTGGCCAGAGAAGGGAAACTGCGTCACAGAGGGTGCGATGGAGCAACTACCCGACCATCGCTGACGGCAGTCAGGACGGACCTGCTTTTTTCCGAGACGAGAGCACCGGGACTGGACACGGCTCTCGCCGGTTGCCGTCAGCGGTTGGTCTGGGCCAGCACGGCCTCAGGAAGCCTCGCGCCGTGGATGGGGATCCTGTACGCAGCGTCTGCAATGGACGCGAGGTCAGCGGCTGTGAGTTCAACTTGCGCTGCGCCGAGGTTTTCCTCGAGGCGATGCCGTTTGGTCGTGCCGGGGATCGGCACGATCCAGGGCTTTTGGGCCAGCAGCCAGGCGAGCGCCACCTGGGCGGGGGTGGCCTGCTTGGTCCCGGCGATCTGCTTCAGGAGGTCGACGAGCGCCATGTTGGCGGCTCGCGCGGCTGAAGCGAAACGGGGCGACATCGAGCGGAAATCCGTCGGCGCGAGCTGGGTTGCCGGGTCGATGGTGCCCGTCAGGAAGCCGGCGCCAAGTGGGCTGAACGGCACGAAGCCGATCCCGAGTTCCTCACAGAGCGCAAGGACGCCGTTCTCCTCCACGTCGCGGGTCCAGAGCGAATACTCGTTCTGAAGAGCGGTGACGGGCTGCACGGCGTGCGCACGACGCAGGGATTCCAGGCTGGGCTCCGAGAGGCCGAAGTGCCTGACCTTGCCGGCAGCGATCAGGTCCTTCACCGCGCCCGCCACATCCTCCATCGGAACGGCGGGATCGACCCGGTGCTGGTAGAGGAGATCGATGCGATCTGTCCGCAGTCGCTGCAAGGAGGCCTCGACCACGGCGCTGATGTGATCGGGCCGGCTGTTGAGCCGTCCGGTGCGGGCGCCGGTCGCCATATCGATGTCGAATCCGAACTTGGTCGCCAGGACCACCCGGTCGCGGAAGGGTTCGACGGCCTCGCCCAGGATAGCCTCGTTCGAGAACGGACCGTAGGCCTCGGCCGTGTCGAAGAACGTGATGCCACCCTCATAGGCCGCCCGGATCATGGCGACGGCCTCGTCGTGGGGTGCCGGCGTGCCGTATGCCGAGGTGAGGCCCATGCAGCCATAGCCGAGGGCGGAGACTTCGAGGCCGTCATGGCCGAGGGTGCGTGTCTTCATGACGTTTCTCCTGTCGAAGCGTTGGCGACGGGGATCCTGGGCAGGAGCAGCCGCGTCACGGTGAAACTGAGGATGCCGCCGGCGCCGATGATCCAGCCCATGGGCCAGGGCGTGCCATCGGCGAAGGCGCCGACCATGCCGGCGCTCAGCATGCCCATGACGTAGTGGGTAGCGCCGACCAGCGCGGAGGCAGCACCGGCCTGGCGCGGGAAGGCGGCGAGCGCGCCCGCCACGGAGTTGGCGACGATGAAGCCCGACATCGACGTGTAGAGCAGGAGGGCAGCCACGAGGCCAGGCAGGCCGCCCCAGCCAGTCCGCGACGTGACCATGACCAGGGCTCCACCGACGGCAAGCACCAGGGTGGCCGCCCGCAAAATCCGATCGGCCCCGAAGCGGCGCACGAAGCGGGCATTCAGGACGTTGGCACCCATGATCACCGCGACCGCCAATCCAAAGAGCAGGCCGTAGAGACGCGGGTCCACGCCGTAGTACTCAATATAGGCGAACGGCGTGCCGGCGATGTAGGCGAAGATCCCCGCGTAGTAGAAGCCGCCTGCCAGTGCATAGCCGACGAGCCGCTTTTCTCCGAGAAGGCTTGCGTAGCTGGCGAACGCTTCGCGCAAGGGCGTCGGGTCGCGGCGGGACGGAGGAAGCGTCTCGGGAATGGTCCGCAGCGCCAGCAAGGCCGCGGATCCGCAGACTGCGATCAGCCAGAAGATGGCCTGCCACGACCAGAGAGCCACGATCTGGCCGCCGAGGATCGGCGCGGCGAGCGGCGCCACGGCCATGATGGTGATCAGGGTGGACAACATCTGCGCCGCCCGGTCCCGGGCATACAGGTCCCGAACCATGGCGCGCGACAGGACCGGCCCGACCGAGGCGCCCAACGCCTGGGCCACACGCCACAGTGTAAGCGTCGCGACGGACGTCGAGAGGGCGCAGCCGATCGTCGCCACGACGAAGAGGGCGAGGCCTGCGGCCACCGGCCCCTTGCGTCCCAAGCGGTCGCCAAGCGGCCCCCAGAGCAGCTGACCGAGGCCGAAGCCGATGAGGTAGCCGGAGATGGTGAACTCCATCTGCCCCGGTGCCGCCTTGAGTGCCTGGGCCATCGCCGGCAGGGCCGGGAGGTACATGTCGGTCGCGATGTTGCCCAAGCCCATCAGCGCGCTCAGCACCACGAGCATGTGCAGCGGAACGCGGTCCGGCTGGCCTTCAGCCGCTTGCGGCCATGCGTGGGTTGCGTCCGTCGCGAGACCGGAGGGATGGGAGGAGGACATTGCGTCACCTTCGGCGTGGAGCGGAGGCCAGCGTCTGGAGAGCACCCTGACGCTCACACCGACAGCGGCCCCTGCTTTCTGAAGGTAGCGATCAGAACGCCCTGCGATTAGCCGGGGTAATCTGACTGAACCTATGACGCCGGCTTATCAATGAGGCCGCCCGCCGTTCTAGGCTCAATTGGCCCCGCGGCTCAGGCTGAGCTCCCGCCAGTCCAGGTCCTCCTCGATGCGACGGTAGGCCTCGTCGCCGATGGTCCCGGCGCTGCGAAGATCCTCGAGCGCTGGCACGGCTCGCCACCAAAGCCCGCCGTCGCAAAGAGGCCCCGGGGGCGGGATGCGGCGCGTCAGACAATCGCGCCTGCCCGAGGTCCTCGGTGTAGTCCTGTCGCAGGCGCTCGGCCTCGGCGCTGGTATTCCCGTCGAGCGTCCCCATGGCCGCCTTCAGGACGGCCTTCCTTGCGAGCCGCAGCTCCGTCTCGACAACGTCGTCCTTCGGCAGTGCCAGCAATCGCAGGAGGGGTCGTAGCGTGAGACCCTGGAGAACCAGGGTGCCCAGCACGACCACGAACGCCGTCAACTGGATCGCGTCGCGCTCTGGGAACCCGGCGGGTACGGCGAGCGCCGCGGCAAGGGTGACGATGCCACGCATGCCCGACCAGCCCACGGCCAGGGCCTCGCGGGCGGAGGGGGCGTCCTGTTGCCGAGGAGAGCCCCGGGAGAAGACCCGCCGGGCGATGGCATCCGCGTAGTGATGAGTGAAGACCCACGCGATGCGGACGACGATGACGACCCCCAGAATGGCAACCGCGGCCAGCAGGTCGTGCCAGCGTTCAGCGGGGCCGAGCGCGGTCCAGATGGGACCGAGCTGCAGGCCGACCAGCGTGAAGGCGAGGACGTTGAGGACAACGGTCGCCGTCTCCCAGATGGCGAAGGACGGGATCCGCAGGCGGGCCGGCATGGGCGAGGACGTCCGCCGCGCCAGCGTCAGGCCGAACACGACCAGGGTGACCACGCCCGACAATTCAAGGCGCTCTGCCAGGAGCCAGAGGGCAAAGGTCATCACGAACTGGAGGATGACCGAGCTCGGCGCATCCTCGATCATTCCTGTCAGCCGGCGTGCGGGGAACGCGGCGAGCCACCCCACGAGAACACTGCCGGCGAAGACCAGGGCGAACGCGGGCGCCGCGTCCTTGAGACTGAACCCGCCCGCCGCCACCGCTCCCACGGCGAGCCGGTAGATCAGCAGCGCGGAGGCGTCATTCAGCAGGCTCTCGCCCTCCAGGATCACGCGCATGCGGTGGGGCGGCTCGACCTGGCGCAGCACCGCGAGCGCAGCGACGGCATCGGGCGGCGCCAGCAGGGCGCCCAGCGCGACGGCCGCCGCCCAGGGCATCTCCGGGAAAAGCCACCGGGCCGTGAAGGCGACGGCCACGGTGGTAAGGCCGACGGCGACCAGCACGAGCGATGAGACCGGAATCCAGTTCCGGCGCAGGTCCCGCAGCGATGCATCATAGGCCGCGTCGAGCAGCACGGGCGCGACGAAGAGCGCCAGGGTCAGGTCCGGGGGAAGGTCGAGCCGGGGTGCGCCCGGCACGAAGGCGAGCAGGGCCCCGCCGAGGGCCAGCAACGTGGGGTAGGGCACGCCGTACCGGCGCGCGAATATGGAAAGGAGCGTGGCAGCCAGGAGCAGGGCCAGAAGGGATTCGAAGACATGCACGAGCCGTCACTCCTTGCCGTGCGGCTCCCACGTCATCTCCACCATGGTGCGCCGGAAGCCGATCTTGCGAAACAGGCTCTGGGCCGCAGCGTTGCGTGCGGCCGTGGAAAGCACTACCCGCGGAGCCCCGCGTTCGAGGAGAGCGGCCAGGGTCGCGTCCAGCAGCCGTCGTCCGATCCCTTCGCGGCGGCGCGCGGGATCCACGATGAGGTCGTAGATGACCCCGGCCGCACCGCGCAGCGCCATGTAGTCGGTCCCTTCGACACCCGCGTAGGTGTAGCCGAGGCAATTGCCCGCCTCCTCGGCGACAAGGACGACGACGTCCTCCCGGCCGAGGTGGCTTGTCAGGAAGCGGCCGTAGGCGCGGGCGGTGTCAGGACCGGCCGGGATGAACCGCTCGGGGTCGAGGCCATGGTGCATGTCGACCAGCAGGGCGCCGTGGCGACCCAGGGTGGTTTCGTCGGCCGGGGACGCGGGCCGGATGCGGATCATGGCAGGCTGGTCCAGGGTTGCGGACCTGCGCCTCACTCCGGCGCAAGCTCTCCGTACCAATAGGCCGCCGTGACGCCGCCATCCATCAGGATGTCGCTGCCCGTGATGAAGCCTCCGTCCGGCCCCATCAGCACCGCCGCCACGCCGGCGACCTCGTCCGGCGTGCCGGCCCGGCCGGCTGCGGAGATGTCGATCATGCGCCTGTAGCCCTCGCCACGGGGGCCGATCAGCTTGTCCCGCGCGAGAGGGGTCATGATGATGCCAGGGCTGATCGCGTTGATCCGTGCGCCCCGCTTGCCCCAGCGCACCGCCTCTGCGGCGACGCGCAGCACGTTCCCGCGCTTGGAGAGCTGGTAGGCGTGCAAGGTGTCCTTGAACTCGCCTGACGCGAGGAAGTGCAGCGCCAGCAGGTCCTCCACCGGCGTCATTGCCAGCGCCTTGTTCGTCTCGGTGGGAAGCCCCGGGAGCCGGTGGCCCGACTGCGAGGCGATCACCACGCCGGAACCGCCCGGCGCGATGACCTCGCCGAAGAGGTCGAGCACCAGGGCCGTTCCGTAGAGGTCGACCTTCAGGATGGTCTCGATCGGCGCCTGGCTCGGCGAGACGCCCGCAGCGTGGACGAGGCCGGTCACTTCGCCGAGGCCCGTCGCCTGAGTGACGAGCCTCTCGACGTCGGCGCGGGAGGAGACGTCAATCTCGGCGGTGCTGGTCTCGAAGCCCGCGTTGGCCAGCACTTCGGCGGCAGCAGCGGCGTTCTCTCGGGAGCGGTCGGCCAGCAGAACGTGCCTGCCGGTCCCGATCCGCCGGGCGATGGCCTGGCCGATCTGGCCGGGACCGATGACGACAAGGACGTTGGTCATGACTGTAGTCCCTTGCAGGAGGGAAGTGGCTCGGCCGGGCCTCAGCCCGGCATCGGCAGCGTGCCCGCGAACATGGCGGCGATCACGCCCCCGTCGATCAGGAGGTCGCTGCCGGTCACGAAGCCGGCGTCGGGGCCGAGGAGGTAGGACGCGGCCACCGCGATCTCCTCGGGCGGGGCCATCCTCCCGGCCGGAGACGCGGCGAGCATCGCCCTATAGCCCTCGCCGATGGGCGAGTTGAGCTCGTGCTGGGCCAGGGGCGTCGCCACGATGCCGGGGCTGATGCTGTTGACCCGTGCGCCACGCCTGCCCCAGGCGATCGCTTCGGCCTGGACGCGAAGATGATTGGCGCGCTTGGCCATGATGTAGGCCGCCATCGAGTTCGGTACCGCGTCGCCCTTCAGGAACGGCAGGTCGAGCAGTTCGTCGGCCGGCGTGAAGCCCAGGGCGTGGTTTTGCTCGGCCGTCAGGGGCGGCATCATGTGGCCGGCCATGCTGGAGATCACGAGGCCGGCCCCGCCGGGGGCGATGATGCGGCCGAACACCTCGAACACCAGCGCCGAGCCGTAGAGGTCGACGGCCAGGACCCGGTTCGGAGGCGCCATGTTGGGCGAGAGCCCGGCCGTGTTGACGACCTGCGTGACTCTGCCCAGCGACTGGGCTTTGTCCGCCAGGGCCTGGACGGAGCTCCGGGACGACACATCCACGATCTGTGTCTCGACGTGGTAGCTGCCGTTGCGGAGATCTTCGGCCGCGGCCGCGAGGAGCTTGTCGTTGAAATCCGCAAGAAGGACGGTCTTGCCGAAGCCCTGCCTGCGGGCGATGGCCATGCCGATTCCGCCGGCGCCGATGACCACGATCACGTCGCTTGCCATGTCGATTGCTCCTCCCGCAGGTCCGGAGGCGGAGCGCGATGCGGCGCCGACCCGGACGGGCTGGCCGACACTTAGACGTCGCGACTTCCTGCGATTAGCGGGCGCTCGCTGGATGCGCTTATTCGATCCGCTAATGAATGCCCGGGATCACGCCGGGGAGCCGTTCCTCTGCGGGCTTGCCCTCAACTCGTCGAGCAGAGCCGAAAAGGCCGGAGAAGGGTGCCGGCGATTGGGATAGTAAAGGTGGTATCCCGCGAACGGAGGGCTCCAGTCCTCCAGCACCTGGACCAGCCGCCCCGCCGCGACGGCATCTCTTGCCACGTCTTCCATGATGATCGCGAGCACGCCCCCGTTCAGCGCAGCGTCCAAAAGCAGCTGGGAATCGTTGAGCACCAGGGGGCCGTCGACATGCACGTTGACGGCGTGGCCATCGCGCTCGAACTCCCATGCATAAAGGGCTCCGGAGGACGCGAGCCGGATGTTGCAGCAGCGGTGCCGGGTGAGATCCTGCGGTTCCTGCGGAGTACCGTGCTCGGCGAAGTAGGCAGGTGATCCGACGACGACCATGCGCAGGTCGGGACCGATCCGCAGCGCGACCATATCCTTGGCGATCTGTTCCCCGAGCCTCACGCCGGCGTCGAACTGCTCGGTGACGATGTCGTTGAGCGCCGACGACACGGAGATCTCGACCTTGATGTCGGGATAGCGGGCGGTGAGCCGCAGCACGGCCGGCCAGAGGACGGTCTCCACGGCATGCCGCCCAGCCGTCAGCCGCAGCGAACCGGACGGCTCCTCCCGCAGGGCGCTGAGAGCGTCCAGGCGAGCTTCGATATCGCCCAGTGCCGGCCTGAGCGTCTCAAGCAGCTGTTCGCCTGCCGGCGTGGGCATGACGCTGCGGGTCGTGCGGGTCAGAAGCCGGATCTTCAACCGCTCTTCCAGCCGCCGGACCGATTGGCTCAGCGCCGATTGCGAGCGGCCGAGCCGGGCGGCGGCCCGCGTGAAGCTGCGCACTTCCGCGACAAGCGCGAAGATCGCGAGATCGGCCAGCTCATCGGTCAGCATTCATCACTCCAGCTGATCAGTGCATGCACGATTTCCAGCCTAATCCGATGACTGTTGGTGCTCCACTCTCCCGCTGGCTTGGCTACGCCACCCACCCGCGGGCTGAGATACGACCCTGAGCAAGTCCAGCTCCTCGACCGCGCGACGCTGGTGCGGGCCGTTACCGGAAATGACATCGTCTACGCGAACCTGGCCGGAGACCTGGAACGACAGGCCGAGGCCATCGTCTGCGTGATGGCCCAGACCGGCGTGCGGCGGCTGATCTTCGTGAGCTCGATGGGGATCTATGACGAGATCCCCGGCGAACGCGTCGTCGAGCGCCGGGTGAGCGTTCGCGTGCACTTCACTCGAGCCTGGTCCGGCGATGTTGCTTCGGTGCCGGTGACACCGTAGCGCCGCGTTGATCAGCGCGCCCGGTCCACCACTTCGCACAGCCGTTCCAGGCGGGGCAGGGCGTCCTCCCGCAGCGCCTTTTCGGTGTCGGCGTTGCCGATGACCGTGCGCCATACCGCGCGGCCAGCAAGGAAGCCGGAGGCGCCTTCCTTGCAGCACCATTCAACGGCCTGGGGGAAGTCGTCGGGTGCCACCCCCGAGGAGAGTACCACCCAGGGGCTGGCGATGATCTCGGTGAGTTCGGCCGCCTGCCGGCGGACCAGCGCCTCGCCGCCCTTGCCATAGTTCGGGACCTCGGCCTTGTAGAGATCGGCGCCGCAGGAGCCGAGTTCGCGTGCCGCTGCGAGGATCCCGGCCTCCGCATCCCAGGCCCGGCCGTCGCGCGGCCTGCGCGAGACGGGCTCGACGATGCTGATCAGGTCGGCCTCGCGGCAGCGCGCCAGGAAGGCCTCGACGAGGGCGCGGCGGCTTTCCGGCGTTTGGTCGGGACGCCACGGCACCAGTAGCTTCAAGGCCACGCCACCGTCTTTCTTCACCTTGGCGGGTTCCACCAGAGGATCGAGCTCCACCTCTCCGACGAGCTCGCCATGGGCTGGGATAAAGTCGTCCGCCGCCGCGATCAGTCCGCAGCCGGGAGCGACGGCCTTTTCGGCCACGGCCCGGTCCCAGGCGAAGGGTCGATCAATCAGCACGGCGGAGGCTGCAGGGGTCAGCACGCGCAGTGCCGCCATCTTGAAATCCGAGAGCTGAGCGTCGCTCACCGGCCCGTCCTGCTTTTCCGCGAACATGGCCCGCATGGATTCACGCTGGTCCACCGCGAGCATCGCGAACGCGCCTGACGGGCGCTGCAGCGTGGCGAGGGCGGGTGAGGCGGATCGGGCCATGGTCGCTTGCTCCGGAGGGTGGCCGGGTCCACCGGCCTGCCGGGTTCTGTGTAAAGCCCCCACGGACGCGTGTAAACGTTGACATATGACCTCGTTTCGTGATGTACACGTTGACATCGGCCTGAACCCTAGAATTTGCAAAGGAGCTGCCGGTGGGAGGAGCCGTGAACCGCAAGCCGGCGACGGTCTTCGATGTCGCCCGGGAGTCGGGCGTCTCGACCGCCACCGTCTCGCGTGTCTTCACCGGCAAGACCGACCGGGTCGCGCCGGAGACGCTGGAGCGGGTTCGCCATGCGGCGCGGCAACTCGGCTACACACCGTCCGAGATCGGCCGCTCCCTGCGGCTCGCCACGACGCGCATCGTGGTGCTCATCGTGCCCGACGCTACCAATGATTTCTGCGCCGACGTCGCCATTTCGCTCGAGCAGGCGCTGAAGACCGCCGGGCTCTCGATGGTCCTATGCAACACGGGCGAGGACGCGGACCGGCAGGACGAGCTCATCGACGATGCGGAGGGGCTTCGGCCGCACGCCGTCATCCTTCTCGGCGCCATCGACACTCCGCGCCTGCGGGCGCTGGCCCGCTCGAAGACGCGGGTGGTGTTCGTCAATCGCCGTCCGTCGCCGGGGGTGAAGGCGCCCTTCGTCGGCATCGACAACGAGGCCGCCGGGCGCGTTGTGGCGCGCCACTTTCTTGACCGGGGCTATGCGCGCTTCGCCATCATCCATGGCTCGCGCCGCTATTCGGCGAGCCGCGGGCGGCTCACGGGCTTTCTTGCCTGCCTCGCGGAGAGCGGTGTTCCCGCCGATAGCGTCACGCAGATCGAAAGCGAGCTCACCATGGAGGCAGGCTACCGGCACGGACGGGAGCTGCTCAGCCGCGCTTCACCGCCGCGCGCCGTGTTCTGCGGCAACGACATGATCGCCTACGGCATCCACCGCGCCGCCACCGAGCGCGGCGTCGGCGTGCCCGCGGATCTCGCGATCTGCGGATTCGACGACAACCGGGTCAACGAGTGGCTGGCGCCCTGGCTGACCACTGTCCGCATCCCCGCCCTCGATTTCGGGCCGGCCGTCCTCTCCCTCCTGCAGGGCGGCGAGGCGGCCGAGGGAGAAGTCATCCTGCCGTTTTCCCTGACCCTGCGTCATTCGACATGACGAACTCCTTTTCCTGACGACGCCGCCAAGAAACCAAAGCAAAGGAGGAAAATCATGAGGGCTCTACTTCTATCAGGCGTGTTCCTGCTCGGAGCCGCCGGGGCGCACGCCACCGAGATCACCGTCGCCACCGTGAACAATCCGGACATGGTGATGATGGAGAAGCTCAGCGCCGAGTTCACCAAGGCGCACCCCGACATCACCGTGAAGTTCGCCGTGCTGCCCGACGCTGTGCTGCGCCAGAACATCACCCAGGACGTCGCGGTCGGGGGAGGACGCTACGACATCGTCACCGTCGGTCCCTACGAGGTGCAGTCGAGCTGGGTCGCCAACAAGTGGCTCGCGCCCCTGACCCCGATGTTTGCCGGCCTGAGCGACGCCGACAAGAAGGCCTACGACCTCGACGACCTCATCCCGACGATCCGCGGTGCGTTGTCCGTCAAGAACGACCTCTATGCGCTGCCCTTCTACGGCGAGAGCTCCTTCACGATGTACCGGAAGGATCTGTTCGAGAAGGCCGGCCTCACCATGCCGGACGCGCCGACCTGGACGCAGATCGCCGAGTTCGCCTGCAAGCTCAACGACCCGAAGAACGGCGTCTACGGCATCGCCATGAAGGGCATTCCGGACTACGGCCAGCTCGCGCCCTTCATCACCTTCATGCACTCCTACGGCGCTAAGTGGTTCGACGAGAACTGGAAGCCGCAGATCAACAGCCCCGCCTTCAAGAAGGCGTTCGTCGCCTACACCGACCTCGTGAAGAAGTGCGGCGCTCCCGGTGCGCCGAACATCGGCTTCAACGAGGCGCTGACCCTGATGAGCCAGGGCAAGGCGGCGATCTGGGTCGATGCCACCGTGGCCGCCGGCTTCCTGGCCGATCCCAAGAGCTCCAAGGTTGCCGGCAAGATCGGCTACGCGCTCGCGCCGACAGAGGGTTCGCAGAACGGCTCTGCCTGGCTGTGGACCTGGGCGCTCGGCATCGTCGAGAGCTCCAAGCACAAGAAGGAAAGCTTCGAGTTCATCCGCTGGGCCACCTCGAAGGAGTATGCCGACCTCGTCGCCAAGACCGAGGGCCCGCTGCGGATCCCCTCGGGCACGCGCACGTCGACCTATGCGCGGGCGGACTACACCGGCGCAGCCCCCTTCGCGGCAACCGTGTTGAAGGCGATCGAGGCGGCGGACATGAAGAACCCGTCGAAGGACAAGGTGCCCTACACCGGCACGGCGCAGGTCAACATCCCCGAATACGCGTCCTGGGCGGCCGAATTCGGCCAGAACTTTTCGGCGGTCATCGCTGGCAGCATGTCTGTCGACGACGCGCTCAACAAGTCGCAGGACGCGGCGGTGCGCGTGATGACTGACGCCGGCTACATCAAGTAAGGCAGCGTTCAGCTTGGCATCCGCGACGATGGAGGCGGCCCAGCGGGGCCGCCTTGCTCCCTCCAACTGGGCAACATGGCCGGCGGTGGCGTATCTCATCGTCACCACGCAGGTGCCGCTGCTGGCGACCGTGTATTTCAGCCTGCACAGCTGGAACCTGCTCTATCCCGCCCGCCCCGTGCGCTTCGTCGGGATCTCCAACTTCACCTACATCTTCTCCGACGCGGTGTTCCGCACGGCAATCTGGAACACCGTCTTCTACACCGTCACGGCGGCTATCCTGACGACCCTGATCGGGCTGGGGCTGGCCTTGCTGGTCAACCAGCTCCGCTTCGGCCGGGGGCTCGCCTATTCCATGCTGTTCACGCCTTTCCTGGTGATGGAGACGGTCAATCCCATCATCTGGAAGAACATGATCCTGAACCCGATCTACGGGTTGCTGGCCTTCGCCATGACCTCGCTCGGCTTCGAGCCCATCGACCTCATCACCAATGCGCCGCGCTCGGCCGTGATCCTGATGATGACGTGGCAGTGGGCGCCCTTCATGATGCTGATCCTGCTCGCCGGCCTGCAGTCCCTGCCGCAGGAGTCGGTGGAGGCCGCGCGGATCGACGGCGCCAACACCTGGCAGCTCTTCGGCTACATCACCCTGCCGCACCTCGTGCCCTATCTCGCGGTCGGCATGCTGATCGAGGCGATCCTGTTGCTGCCGGTGTTCGGGCCGATCTATGTCGGCACCTATGGAGGGCCGGGAAACCAGAGCGTCAATCTGATGTTCTCGGTCTACCGCATCCTGACCGAGCAGTACGAGATCGGCCGCGCCGCGGCGGGCGGCCTCGTCACGGCGTTCATGACGACGGTGGTGGCGCTGGCGCTGCTCGCCTATGTGCGCCCCTACATGGAGAGGAACTGAGCCATGGCGTCGCCTTTGCGCCATGGTCTCCTCGTGCTGGCGACCTTCCTCGCCGCATTCGTCATGTGCTTTCCCGTGCTGTGGACGGTGTTCACCGGCTTCAAGGCCGAGTCCGATGCCATCGCCGTGCCGCCGACCTTGTTCGTGCCGCTCACGGCCGAGCACTATATGGGCGCGCTGGCGGGCAGCTATCCGCATTATCTCGGCAACACGCTGATCGCGGTGTTCGGCTCGATGCTGGCAGCCTTCGCGCTCGCCCTGCCGGCGGCCTACAAGCTCGCCTTCTTCCCCGGGCGCAAGGCGAACGACATCCTGTTCTTCGCGCTCTCGACCCGGTTCATGCCCGGCGTCGCGGTGATCGTGCCGATCTTCCTGCTCTACACCAAGCTCGGCCTCATCGACTCGCTGGTCGGGCTCGTGATCATGTACACGACCCTCAACATCCCGATCGCGCTCTGGCTCATGCGCAGCTTCTTCCGCGACATTCCCTTCGAACTGATCGAAGCCGGGATGATGGAAGGCGCCAGCCATCGGGTCATCTTCTTCAAGCTCGTGCTGCCGCTCTCCAGGGCCGGGCTGGCGACGACGGCCTTCCTGCTGCTCATCCTCACCTGGAACGAATTCTTCTTCGCCGTGAACCTTTCCGGGCGCGGCGCAGCCACCCTGCCGGTGTTCATGGCCTCCTTCTTCACCAGCGAGGGACAGAGCTGGGCGCGAACCTCGGCCGCGGCGATCCTCGCCATCCTGCCGGTGCTCGCAGTCGGCTGGCTCGCTTCGCGCGCCCTGGTGAAGGGCACGCTCACGGGGGCGGTGAAGTGACGCCGTCGGTCGCCTGCGTCGGGGTGGCGACGCTCGACCTGATCTATGGCGTCGACCGGCTGCCGTCGGAAGACGGCAAGATGCACGCGCGCTCGTATCGGGAAAGCGGCGGGGGCATGGCGGCGAACGCCGCCGTCATCGTCGCCAGGCTTGGCGGCCAGGCCTCATGGTGCGGCCGGCTCGGCGACGACGATCTCGGTCGGCGCATCCTGGACGGGCTGATCCGCGAGAACGTCGACGTCTCCAGCGCCAGACTTTATCCCGGGACTCCATCGCCTCACTCCATCGTCCTCGCGGATCGCAGGGGCGACCGCGCCATCATCCTCTTCCGCCCGCATACGGTAGATCCCGATCCGTCCTGGCTGCCGCTCGGCACTCTCGTGCGCGCGGACGCGGTCCTCGCGGATAATCGCTGGATCGAGGGAGCCGCGGCCGTGTTCGCCGCCGCGCGCGCCGTGGGCAAGCCGGCCATCCTCGATGCGGACGCGGCGGCCGATGCCAGGACCGGGGAGGTGGTGCGAGCTGCGACCCACGCCATCTTCTCGGCGCCGGGCCTGTCCGGCCTCTACGGGACCGACGATCCCGCCGAGGGGCTGCGCCTCGCCGCCCGCGATTGCCGCTTCGTGGCCGTGACCATGGGGCCGGAGGGCGTGCGCTGGATCGGACCGGACGGCATTGCGCGCTCCATGCCGGCCTTCCCCGTCGAGGCGATCGAGACGGTGGGTGCCGGCGACATCTTCCACGGCGCCTTCGCGCTGCGGCTGGTGGAGACTGGCGACGAGCCGACGGCGCTGCGCTTTGCAGCCGCGGCCGCGGCAATCAAGTGCGCAGGTGAGGGCGGACGGGAGAGCTTTCCCGACAGGGGGGCCGTCGAGGCCCTGATCGCGGGCTGAGGACAACGACGACAAAGGTGCGCAGGTACCGAAACGAGGGAGGAAACCATGACGGACAAGGTGGCGGCACTGGGAGACCTCGTGCGCTCGATGCGCTCTGTGGACCTCGCGCCGAAGCTCGAACGCGGCATGCCGAAATTTCCGACCCATCCGCACCTCGTCATCGACCCCACGGTGACTCACAAACGCGACGGCTATTACTGCCAGTCCATCGCCATGGCCGAGCACACGGGCTGTCACTGCGACGCCCCGGCCCACATCCACGCCGATCGCATGCACGAGACGATCGACACATTCCCGGCCGACTGCCTCGTCGGCACGGCGCGCGTCTATGACTTCTCCGACCGCGAGTGGAAGCCGGGGGAAGTGCTGACGCGCGACGACATCCTCGACTACGAGCGCAAGCATGGCGCCCCGGTGGGAGAGGGCGAGATCGCCTTCGTCAACTTCGGCTGGCTGAAGCGCTTCTGGCACTGCGACGCGCGCGCCCACTTCTATGTCAAGAACGAGCCCGGCATGGACGACGGCGTGGCGACCCTGTTCCGCGACCGGGGCGTCAAGGCCGTCGGCGCCGATACGGTCGCCTGCGAGACCCCGATCGTCGACGGCGTGATGGGCGACGCGCCAGGCCACAGCCGGCATTGGCTGCCTCACCGGATCCTCATCCTGGAATGCGTTGCCCGGCTCGAACTGCTGCCGCGCAGCTGCTTCGTCTTCATGGCGCCGTTGCCCATCGAGAACGGCTCCGGCTCGCCGCTTCGTCCTCTCGCCTTCTTCTGAGGCGCGCTGTCCTGCCGCACGCGGTCCGTGCCGCGCACCGGACCGTTGTCCCCCGAACACGCTATCGAAAGTGCCCGCCATGACCACGCCAATCCCCGGTCCGGATTTCAGTGTCGCCGGAAAGACCGTTCTCATCACCGGTGGCGCGGGCGGGATCGGCGGCGCCTTTTCCCAGGCATTCCTCGCGCACGGGGCGCATGTGATCGTGGCGGACGTGGCGCCGCCCAAGGAGCCTGACGCCCGCATCCGGTATGAAATTCTCGACGTGCGCGACGACGCGGCTGTGGACGCGCTGGCTGCCGGGATCGAGACACTCGACGCGGTCATTCATTGCGCCGGACGGCTCTTTCGCTGGGAAGAATACAAGCCGGACGTGTTCAAGGACGTGCTCGACATCCACCTCGTCGGGGCGCTGCGGCTCGCCAATGCCTTCCGGCCGCACCTCGCGCGCACAAGGGGATGCCTCGTCAATATCGGGTCCATGTACTCGTATTTCGGCGCGCCGCAGGTGCCCGCCTATGCGGCCGCCAAGACGGCCATCATCTCGTTGACGAAATCGCTCGCGATCTCGTTCGCCGCCGAGGGCATCCGTGTGAACGCCATTGCCCCCGGCTGGATCAAGACGGAGATCAGCCGCGGCGGGCGCGAGAACCCCGAGTTCAACGCCAGGGTGGTCGCGCGCATTCCCGGCGGAGAATGGGCGGAACCCGAGGATCTCGCCGGCACGGCGGTCTTTCTCGTCTCGCCCGCCTCGCGGCTCATCAACGGGGTGACCATCCCCGTGGACGGTGGATATTGCGCGAGCTGACGGCCATCCGCGCATCCACTTCCAGTAGCCAGAAGGTGTCGGGAGGAGCGGATCAGATGTCGCGGCGGCGCCGGACTCCCAGATCATGGAAGCGGGCGTTTCATCTCGAGGCGCAGCTTCGGCGCATTCCCTTCGGGCGTCTCCGGTGACCTCTTCCGATCCTTCATGTTAACAGTCGATCACTCGCCTTCGCCCGTGAACCGCCCGGGTCTGCGGTGCGAGTGCGCAAGATGCCGATAGCAGGCCGGAGACACGCGTCATGTCGCAAACGATCCAAGCGCTTCTGCAGCGCGGTGCGGAGGCCTCGCCCGCTATCGACGCTCCTGACCGCCCGACGCTGACCTATGGCGGGTTGCGCGACCTCGCCGGCCGGACCCAGGCGGCGCTGAATTCCATGGGCGTAGGGCGTGGGGATCGCGTGGCCATCGTCCTGCCGAACGGCCCCGAGATGGCGACCTCCTTTGCGACCATCGCCGCCAGCGCGACGACCGCGCCGCTGAACCTTGGCTACCGCGAGGACGAGTTCGACTTCTACATCACCGACCTGAAGGCCAAGGCGCTGGTCGTGGCCCGCGACTATACCGGCCCCGCGCTGGCGGTTGCCGCCCGCCATGGGGTGCGCATCGTCCGCCTCGACACGGATGCCTCCAGGCCGGCCGGCTGGTTCGACCTGTCGTCGGAAACAAGCGGAACGGCGACGGACGCCACCACCGGTTTTGCCGGCCCGGACGACGTGGCGCTCGTCCTGCACACCTCGGGCACCACGTCGCGACCCAAGATCGTGCCGCTTCTCCAGCGCAACGTCACGGCGTCCGCGCGCCACATCGGCGAGACGCTGCGCCTCACGGCCGAGGACCGCTGCCTCAACATCATGCCGCTCTTCCACATCCATGGATTGATCGCGGCCGTGCTGTCGTCCTTTGCCGCGGGCGGGTCGATCTGGTGCTCGCCGGGCTTCAACGCGCTGTCCTTCTTCTCCTGGCTCGAGGCGGCCAGGCCGACCTGGTACACTGCCGTCCCGACGATGCACCAGGCGATCCTCGCCCGGGCCCCGCGCAATGCCGGCATCATCGCGGCGACGAAGCTGCGCTTCATCCGGTCCTCCTCGGCCTCGCTGCCGCCCCAGGTCATGACGGCGCTCGAGGAGACCTTCGGCGCTCCGGTCATCGAGAGCTACGGCATGACCGAGGCGAGCCACCAGATGACCTCGAACCCTCTGCCGCCGCTCGTGCGCAAGGCGGGTTCGGTCGGGCTCGCGGCGGGCCCGCAGGTGCGCACCGCAGATGAGAGCGCGGACACGTTGCTGCCGGACGGATCTCTGGGCGAGATCGTGATCTCCGGCCCGAACGTGACACCGGGCTACGAGGCCAATCCGGCAGCGAACCAGAGCGCCTTCTTCGAGGCCGAGGGCCAGCGCTGGTTTCGCACCGGCGACCAGGGCCGGTTCGACGAGGAGGGCTTCCTGCGGATCACGGGGCGCCTGAAGGAGATCATCAACCGCGGCGGCGAGAAGATCAGCCCGCTGGAGGTCGACGAGGTGTTCATGGACCATCCGGCCGTGGCGCAGGTCGTCACCTTCGGCATTCCCCATGACAGGCTCGGCGAGGAGGTGGGGGCGGCCGTCGTGCTGAAGCCGGAGACGAGCGCCACCGAGCAGGATTTGCGCAGCTTCGTCGCCGAGCGGCTCGCGGACTTTAAAGTGCCGCGCAAGCTCGTGATCCTGGACGAAATCCCGAAGGGAGCAACGGGAAAGCTGCAGCGGATCGGACTGGCGCAGAAGCTGGGGCTGACTGCTTAGGTCGAGAAGTCCGACACCTCGCGATCCGCGGGCGGCGCGGCTTTGCATGATGCCGTTTGCGGCCTGCCCAGAAGGACACGGATAGTCCGATGAAGATCTGCATCTACGGCGCCGGCGCGATCGGCGGGTTCATGGCCGCCAAGCTCGCCAAAGCGGGGGCGGAGGTAAGCCTCGTGGCGCGCGGGCCGCATCTCCAGGCGATGCGGGAGAAGGGCCTGACCCTCATCGAAGAGGGCGAGCGCTGGACCGTGCCTGTCCGCGCGGCCGAGAATCCCGCCGAACTCGGCGAGCAGGACTATGTCGTCGTCACGCTGAAGGCCCACTCCGTTCCCGGGGCCGTGCCCTCCATGCAAGCCCTTTTCGGACCGGACACTACGGTCGTGATGGGCGTCAACGGCGTCCCGTGGTGGTACTTCTACAAGCTCGGCGGCCCCTTTGAGGGGCGGCGCCTGCACGCCGTCGATCCCGGCGACGCGCAGTGGAACGGGATCGGCCCGGAGCGGGTGCTGGGCTGCGTCGTCTACCCGGCGGCGGAGGTCGTGGAGCCGGGCGTGATCCTGCACGTCGAGGGAAACCGGTTCAGCCTGGGCGAGCCGTCCGGAGAGAAGACCGAACGGTCCGAGACCCTGTCGAAGCTCCTGGCCGCGGCCGGCCTGAGGGCTCCCGTCCGGCCGAAGATCCGGGACGAGATCTGGGTGAAGCTCTGGGGCAACCTGTCGTTCAATCCGATCAGCGCCCTTACCCTTGCGACGCTCGACGTGCTGTGCGCCGATCCCGGCACGCGCGCGGTGGCCCGCAACATGATGCTCGAGGCGCAGGCCATCGCCGAGAGTCTCGGCGTCAAGTTCCCCATCGACGTCGAGCGGCGGATCGACGGCGGCGCGGCGGTGGGCGCGCACAAGACCTCCATGCTCCAGGATCTCGAGCGAGGCCGTCCGCTGGAGACCGACGCGCTCGTGACCGCAGTGCAGGAGATGGGAGCTCTGGTCGGCGTGCCGACCCCTACGATCGACACCGTGCTCGCGCTCGTCAGCCTGAAGGCGAGGACGGTTCAAGGCGGGTCCGTCCGGGATCCGGCCCGGCCCTGAAGGGGGCCCGGCATGGTGATGCCCCTGATCCTGGCCCGCGGTCCGGGACGCTGCGTGAGGCTGGACCCGCGCGGGCCCATGCCGCCAGTCTCTGACGCTGCCCAGGACGGGCAGAACGTCCGTGCTGATGCCAGGCTTACCTCACCCGCGGGCTGAGCATGACGATCTCGCGGATCTCCACCGGCCGGGCGAGGAGTTCGTCGGCGTGGTCCATCAGCGGCTTGAGATGGGACTGCGTGAGGTGCCAGTCGAGATCCGCGCGGCTGACCCAGTTCTCGTAGAAGATGAATGTGCATGGATCCTTGGCGTCGACATGAAAGTCATAGTCGAGGCAGCCGGGCTCGGCGCGGGTCGGTTCGACGAACCCCGCCAGGATCTCCTGCAGGCGCTCGCGTGTCTCGGGCTTGGCGACGACGGTACCGATGATCGTGCAGCCGGGCTTCATGGTCGTGGTCCTTCTTGCTCGAGGTCTCGATCAGGTGACGGCGCTCAGCGCCGGGCCTGGCTCAGCGCCACGGCCAGGATGATGATGCCGCCGCGGGCGATGAGTTGCTGGCTGAACTCCAGGCCCATCAGGATCAGGCCGTTGTTGATGAGGCCGATCATGAGGGCGCCGACGATCGTGCCGACGACGGTTCCCGCCCCGCCGAAGAGGCTTGTGCCCCCGAGCACGGCGGCGGCGATGACGGAGAGCTCGTCGCCCTCGCCGAGCTGGAAGCGGCCGGATTGCAGGCGGCCCGCATACAGCATGCCGGCCAGCGCCGCAGCCATCGACGAAATGACCAGGACGCGCAGCTTCACCGAACGCGTGTCGATCCCGGAATAGCGCGCGGCCGTCTCGCCGCCGCCCGTGGCAAGGACCCGCCGTCCGAAACTCGTGCGGCGCAAGACGATGTGGCCGATGACGCCCAGGACGAGCATCCAGATCAGGAGCACGGGGATGGCTCCGATCTTTCCACCGCCGAAGACCCAGGAGTATCCGGGGTTGATGATGGGGACCGCGGCCGTGTTGCTGATCCACATCGCGACGCCCTTGGCGATGCCCATCATGGCAAGCGTCGTCAGGAAGGACGGGATGCCGATGCGTGTCGTCAGGAGCCCGTTGACGAGGCCGACGACGAGCCCGGTGCCGAGGCCGGCGACGATGCCCGCAAAGGGCCCTCCGACGTCGATGGCCATGGCGGTGACGACGGAGGAGAGGCCGGCGACGGCGCCGATCGAGAGATCGATCTCGCCTGCCGACAGGACGTAGGTCATGGCAATCGCCATCACGGCGATCATGGCGGTCTGGCGAACGATGTTCAGGAGATTGTTCGGGTCGAGAAAACCCTTGTCGTGCAACGCCAGCGCGAACAGGGCGAAGATCACGACGAAGCCGATATAGATGATGTTCTGCCGCCAGTTGCCGAGGCCCGTGCGCTGCACGAGGGACGTGGCGGGCGAAAGCGCCTCAGTGGCCATGGCGAAGCTCCGGTGCTGGGGGACGCAGGAAGGGCGCGTCGGCGGCCTTGCGGGTGACGGACTGCTGGACGGCGATCTGGAGACGGCGCTCGGCCGCCTGGAGCCGCAGAACCGGGTCTTCATCGTCCGGACCGGCGTCGTCGAGGTCGCGCCGCTCGATCATCCCGGCGATGCGGCCGCCCGCCATCACCGCGATGCGGTCGGATGCGGCGAGGAGTTCAGAAAGCTCCGAGGAGATCATCAGGACGGCCTTGCCCGAGCGGGCGAGCTCTCGCACCAGGCCGATGATCTCGGCCTTGGAACCGATGTCGATGCCGGCCGTCGGCTCGTCGAGGACGAGGATGTCGGGTTCGGTGGCGAGCCATTTGCCGATGACGACCTTCTGGGCGTTGCCGCCGGAGAGGGTGCGGACAGGCGCGTCGCGCGACGCCGTCTTGACGCGCAGCCCCGCAATCTGCCGGTCGGTCAGGTCCCGGGCCTTCTTCCTGTCGAGGAAGGCAAAGCGGGACAGGCGGTCGACGACCGCCATGGTCATGTTTGTGGCGACGGAATGGGCCGGGATGAGACCCTGGCGCAACCTGTCCTCCGGCACCAGGGCAATGCCGCGCGCGATCGCGTCGGCCGGGTTGCGTAAGACGACGCGGGTGCCGTTCACCAGGACTTCGCCGGCCACGAGGGGATCGATCCCGGCGATCAACCGCGCGAGCGCCGAGCGGCCCGAGCCGAGGAGCCCGGCGACCCCGACCACTTCGCCCCGGTGGACGGTGAGGTCGATGTCGCGTGGCTTCTCGCGGCCGCAAACGCCCCTCAGCTCCAGCAGGGCTTCGCCCCGCGTGGCATCGCTGCGCGCCACGTCCGACAGACCGCGCGAGCGCTTGCCGACGATGTGCTCGATCATCGCCTCGAGCGGCAGGTCGGCAAGGCTGGCCGTGATCACCTTGCGGCCATCGCGCAGGATCGTCGCGCGGTCGGCAATGCGCGTGATCTCGTCCATGCGATGCGAGACGTAGATGATGGCCACGCCGTCCGCCTTCAGGCGACGCAGGAAGGCAAAGAGGCGGTCGACATCCTCGGCCGACAGCGCCGTTGTGGGTTCATCCAGGATGAGGACCCTGGCATCCTGCGAGATGGCCTTGACGATCTCGGTCAGTTGGCGCTGGCCAGCACCCAGCGAGCCGACGAGCGCGTCGGGATCGACCGATGCGCCAAGTGCCTCGAACCAGCGCTTGGCCCTCGTCACGGATGCGGCATCGTCGATCAGCCCGAGACGGGTGCGCGTCTCCCGGGTCAGGGCGATGTTCTGCGCGACGCAGAGCGTCGGGACGAGGCTCATCTCCTGGAAGATCATGGCGATCCCGGCCTTGCGGGACGTTTCCGGGTCGCCGTCGCCGAGCCTCACGCCGTTGGCCTCGACATTCCCCTCGTCGGGAACATGGACGCCGTTCAGCACCTTGAGGATCGTCGATTTTCCGGCGCCGTTCTCGCCGAGGAGGGCGTGGATTTCCCCGGCTTCGACCTCCAGGTCGACATCGACGAGGGCGCGGACGCCCCCGAAGGCTTTCGACACGCCGCGCATGGTGACGGCGTGGGCCGCCGCTGCACGGGTCACGGCAGCACCTTCACCCACTGGCCGCACTCTCCGGACGCGAGCAGGGCGTCGGCGATGCGGTTGATGCGATAGCCGTCCTCGAAGTTCGGCGAGGGCTGCTGGCCGGAGACGATCGCGGCCCAGAAATCATGCGCCTCGATGATCTTCGTCTCGGTGTAGCCGATGCCGAGCGCCGGGATCGGCCATAGCGCCGCGCCATAGGGGTGCGCCGGGCCGGTGAAGACGGTGCGAAAGCCGCGCGCGTCCGCCGGATCGTCGGCGAAGAACACCTGGAGCTGGTCACGCTTCTCGTAGTCGAAGGTGATCGAGCCCTTCGTGCCGTGGATCTCGAAGGTCAGAAAGTTGTTGCGGCCCCAGCCGTTGCGGGTGGCCTCGAGCGAGCCGACCGCACCATTGTCGAAGCGCAGGAGCGAGACGACCTCGTCATCGACATCGACCGGGGCGCGTTCGACGTTCGAGCGCTTCTCCGACGCGCCGAGCTTGTCGAAGCCGCCCGACTGCACCGGCCGCGCCGGTACGATCGTGCGCACGATGGCGCTGACCTCGCTGATCTCGCCGACGAGATAGCGGGCGATGTCGACGACGTGGGTGCCGATGTCGCCGACGGCCCCCGACCCCGCTACCGCTTTCTGAAAGCGCCAGGAAAGTGGTCCGTCCGGATCGGCCGACCAGTCCTGGAGATAGGTGCCGCGGAAATTGAGGATCTCGCCGATGCGGCCGTCCTCGATGTATTTGCGGGCGAGAGCGATGGCTGGCGTGCGACGATAGTTGAAGGCCACCATGTGGATCACGCCGGCCTTGCGGACCGCGTCCAGCATCGTCTTCGCCTCGTCGCCGGTGCGGGCGAGCGGCTTTTCCGAGAGGATGTGCTTGCCCGCCTGGGCGGCCGCGATGGCGATCTCGGCATGGCTGTCGTTCGGCGTCACGATGTCGACGGCATCCACGTCCGGCCGAGACACGGCTGCGCGCCAGTCGGTCGTCCATTCCTCGAAGCCGAACCGCTCCGCAGCCTCGCGGGCAAGCGCCTCGGTGACGTCCACCACCACTTTGCGCACGGGAATGGCCGGCGCCGGCCAGAAGAACATCGGCATGCCGGCATGGCCAAGGGCATGAGCCTTGCCCATGAAGCCGCCGCCGATCATTGCGAGGTTGAGAGGTTTGGTCATGGTGTCACCTGGCGAGAAGAATGGTCTGGCGAAGGAAGGAGCCGGCGGGCGCGACAGCGCCGCGCCGGCCCAGGCGTCGCGCCCGGGAGGGCGGCGCGGCGCTCAGTTCATGCTGCCCTTGATCTTGGACGTGGCCTCGGTGCGGTAGACGGTCTTCCACGCGTCGAGGAGGTTGTCCTTAGTGACGGGAAGCGCGTTGAGGGCCACGAAGTCCGGGGCCTTCTTGCCGAGCAGGCCGTAGCCGGCGAGCTTGGCCTCGGTCACGCCCTGATCGAAGGGACGCTGGGCGCCCAGACCCTTGACGAAGCCGCCCTTGGCGATGTCGATCGCGACATTCTCGCCGAGGTCGATCGTGGTGATGACGAGATCGTCCCGCCCGGCATTGCGGGCAGCCGAGATGACGCCCTCGGCCGGCACGTCCCACACCGCCCAGATGCCGTTCAGACCGGGGTTGGAGGTGAGGATGGCGGAGGCTGCCTTCTCGGCGTCGCCCGTGAAGTCCGGTCCGCCAATGCCCTGCTCGGCGACGATCTTGATGTCGGGATAGTTGTCGGCGATCGTCTTCTTGAACGCCGTGTAGCGCTGCTTCGTCACGAAGAAGTCGGCGGCGTGGAAGACGAGGCCGATCTTGCCCTTGCCGTTCAGGGCCTCAGCCATCAGGTGGGCGGCGGCGACGCCGTTGCCGTAATTGTCGGCCGATACGACGCTCACATAGTCCTGCCCGGCCTTCATGCCGGGTGGCACGTTCTCCATGAAGACGATCTTTGTGCCCGCGGCGGCGGCCGCCTTGTAGGCTCCTGCAGTTGCGGCGGGGTCGGTCGGCACGGAGACGATGATCGTCGGCTTCTGCGCCATCACCGTCTCGATGTCGGCGACCTGCTTCTCCGGCTTGAAGCCGGCATCGGTCACCGCGATGACCTTGATGCCCATCTTACCGAACTGGTCCTTGAGGCCCTCGACCTGGGCACGCGACCAGTCATTGCCGCCATAGTGCATGACGATCGCGGCGGTCGCGTTCATCGCCTTGATCTTTGCGATCTCGTCGTCGCCGAGGACGACCGAGGAGGCCGGCGAGGGCTGCTCGCCGAGTGGGCCGGTCGAAAGCACCTTTGTCTGGAGTTCGGCGAGCGCCGCCTTGGGGTCGGCGAAGGCGCTGGTGGAGAGGACGGTTCCGGCGAGCAGGGCCGCCGCCAGAACCGCTCTGCGGGTGACGTTGTTCATGGACGTGTTTCCTTCCCTCTGGTGATCGGCCGACAGGGCGGCCGCTTTCCGTCAGCCGAGCAGTTCGGCGAGGACTTTTCGGCTGCGGGCCGCGCCTTCGGCGGGATCCGGCCATGAGTCGAGTTCCGCGGTGATCCAGCCGTCGAAGCCGGTTTCGAGCAGCGCCCGGACAACGGCGCGGTTGTCGAGCGACCCGGCGTCGAGCGGCGTGAAGGCGAAGGGATCGGGCTGGAAGCCCTTCAGGTGGACGTAGCTGATGCGGTCGCGCAGCTCGCGCACTTGCCTCGCCGGGTCGCCGCCCGCGGCGGCCAGGTGGGCGGTGTCCGGGCAGAAATCGATCGAGGTGTGGTGGAAGACCTCGGTCACGGCCTCGGGGCCCTCCACGATGGTCGTGAGGTGGGGATGGTAGTGGGGGCGAAGCCCTGCCTTGCGGGCGATGGCGACGACCTTCTCCAGCGCAGCGCCGAGGCGCTCGATGTCGCCGGGCCTGGTTCCGCCCGCCCGCTTGGCCCCGCCGCCGACGACCAGATGCTCCGCGCCATGCCGCGCCGCCGCGTCCGCCGCGCGTTCGATGCGCGCCAGCTCCTCGGGGAGGATGTCATCGAAGATGAAGTTGCCGCCCGAATAGGCCGCCACCAGCTTGACCCCGGCCGCGTCGAGGGCACGGGTCAGATCCGCGGGACGATCGGCGTAGTCGAGGAGATTTCCGTCGAACAGCTCCACCCCGGTATAGCCGGCGGCACCGATATCGCGGATGGCGCGCTCCATGTCGCCAAAAGTCCGATAAGTCAATTGCGTGATGGACGTCACGCCGACGGCGTTCCCGCCGAGCGCGCCCCAGCAGTTGGCGTGATATGCCAGCTGTATAGCCATGACCGTTTCTCCCGTCCGAAGGCAAGTGACGTCGCGTTCTGCCAGGAATACTGGCAGATGAGCTTTCCGCACTGGTGCCTTCGCTTGATCCCCGGCAGTTTGTATTCTGCGGTGGTGATTGAGCATTGGACCCGGCGGCCCTTTTGGTCAATCGTCCTTTTGCCGAAAAGGCCGCCACCTTTTGCTGGAAAAATCAGAACCCTTTGCGGGAAAACGTTTTTTGATTAGGATCGAGACCCCGTGTGACGAGAGGATTGGGGAACTCTTGAGGCCTGAAGGGACAAGATCGAACGACGGCGCCTCGCCGAGCGGGCGCGGGCGGGGACGTCCCCGGGTCGTGGACGTGGGACAGGCGAGCCTTGCTGCCGTGTTCTCCACTGTCCGCGACGGCGTCGCCACGACCCGCCCGGCCGTGGAGGAGGCGACCGGCTTCAGCCGCGCGGTCGTCGTCGAGCGCCTGGCGACGCTGGAAGCGTTCGGCCTTCTCGGACCCGGCGATCTCGCGGCTTCGACGGGAGGCCGCGCTGCGCGGAACCTTCGCTTCAGGGCCGAAGCCGGCCTGATCCTTCTCGCCGTTATCGACCGGTCCTCGCTCGCAGTCGGTCTCGCCGATCTCGACGGCATCATCCAGATGGAGCACCACGAGGCCCTGGACGTCTCGGCTGGACCGGAGGCCCTCCTCGACCGTCTCACCATGCTGTTTGTCTGGCTGGGCGAAGAACAGGGGGGCAGGAACGCCGTGTGGGCAATCGGGCTCGCGGTGTCGGGCGCAGCCGCCGCCGACCTCGGTGGAGCCGGGGAGGCCGCCATTTTCGCGTCCGATCCCTCCGATCCCTGGTCCGCCGGCGATCTCGCCTGCGAGCTCGCTGCCCGCTTCGGCGCCCCTGTCTGGGCCCGCAGCAGCACCCAGATGATGACGATGGGCGAACTCCTTGCCGGCACCGGGGTGGGAATACGGGACCTGCTCTTCGTCAACCTGTCGCGCTCGGTCACCGCCGGGGTTGTCTCGGACGGCCGTCTGCACCGCGGCGCGCATGGCGCCACCGGTCTCATCGGCCACATGCCGACCGGCGAAGAGAGTGACGTTCCCTGCCGGTGCGGCATCAAGGGCTGCCTCGAATCCCTTGTCGGCAGCGACGCCGTGGCACGCGAGGGCGCCAGGGCCGCGGCCGACGGACGGAGCCCCTATCTCGCGCAGGTGGTGAAACGCGGCGACCCCATCGTGGCCGCCGATGTCGGGCAGGGTGCGCAGGTCGGTGATGCCTTCTGCGCCGAGTTCATGTCGCGCTGCGGGCGTCTCCTGGGCGCCGGCCTCGCCCCCCTCGTCAACCTCCTGAACCCCGCGCTCGTCGTCCTCGGGGGCAGCGTGCCGCAGACGGGCGACGTGCTGCTGGCGGCGGTTCGGGAGTCCATTTACCGGCTGTCGCACCCGCGGGCGACGCGCGAGCTGCGCATCCTGCGCTCCCAGATGGGCGGAACCGCGGGGCTCATCGGCGCCGGCCGGATGGTCGCCGACGCCCTTTTCGCTGCCGAATTTCTTCCCGACTGGATCGCGCTCGGCACGCCGCGGCGCCTTCCCAGTGTGCAGGCGCGCATCGATGCCTCGCGTGCCGCCCGGCGCCGCCCGCCTTCGCTGCCGGTCAGCGGGCAGGCGGCTGCGTCATGAGCTTGCGCGCCGCGGCAAAGACGGCGAACGTAACGGCGCCGGTCGAGGTGCTCCGGGATCCGGTGGAACGATGACCATCAGCGGGCTGGGACCCAGGGGTGAACGCGCGGTCTCCGCTGAGCAGATCGCGCTCACACAGGCCGAGCGCGATGCGGCGCTGGCGGCGCGCTTCAGCGTCGCCGTGGTCTTGCACACGACAACGAGCGACTGGTCCCGACAGGAACTCGCCGGCATCGTCACCACCCTCGGCGTGCATGGCGCTGCCGTGGTCGACGTCGTGGATTGCGGCTTCGATCGCGAGCGGCAGGCCCAGCAGCTGCGCCGCCTCGCAGGGGAGAGCGTGGACGCCGTCATCAGCATCCCCGTCGGCAACGTGTCCGTGGCGGACGCGCATCGCGCCGTGAGCAGGGCCGGCAAGCGTCTCATCCTGCTCGACAATGCGCCGACCGGCCTGATGCCCGGCACCGACTATGCCGCCGTGGTCTCGGCTGACAATTTCGGGCTCGGCGCCATCGCGGCCGAGCTTCTCTCGCCCTATGTCCCGGAGGAGGGCGTGGTCGGCATCCTGACCTATGCGACGGATTTCTTCGCCACCAACGAGCGCGAGATCGCCTTTCGCAAATGGGTCGCCGCAAACCGTCCGGACGTCACCCTGGTGCGTGGCCGCTTCGGCAAGATCGGCGAGGCGGGTGCGGCCTTCGACTCGTTGATCCTGGAGAACGACGACCTTGAAGGCCTCTTCGTCGCCTGGGACGTGCCGGCCATGAATGCACTTGCCGCCGTGGCTGCGACAGGCCGGCGCCTTCCCGTCACGACCGTGGATCTCGGCAATGCCGTCGCCGCAGAACTTGCCGACGACGGCGCACTCAAGGGTGTCGCCGCCCAGCGTCCCTACGAACAGGGGTCCGCGGCTGCGCTCGCCACGCTCATGGCCCTGACCGGCCGGCAGCCGCCCTCCTGGATCGCCCTTCCCGGCTTCGCCGTCACCCGCGAGAACGTCGTGGAAGCCTACCAGGTCGTCTGGCACCAGCCGGCACCGGCGGCCCTGCGCAAGCTAAGGCGGGAGTGATGGCAGTCATCGCGAGCGCGATGAGCCTCTAGAAAGCTCCCCCTAGGCTGGCGCGTCAGAAAAAATTTGGCAGTGAATGGGGCCACAAAGGCCCTGTCCGGGTACTGCTGCGCCGCAGCCAGCCTTTCCGTTCGAGCTGCCGCAGCACCCGGTGCCGCCCTGTAAACTCGCTGCAGCGTCACCTCAGTTCGCGTGCGGGTTTGGCTCCGCCGCAGGCGTCACCGGCTGTCGCGCTTGGCTTGCGAGACGCTGGCGGCCTTGCGCTGGCGGCCGAGTTCCATGGGGCGGGCGAGATCCTCGCGGCGTCCGCTTGCGACGTTGCGCATGCCCTGGTGGGCGTGGCGGCTGTTGGGCAGGGCCGTGCTTTGGCTTGCCTGCTTCATATCGAGCGCCTTGCGCGCGTTCTCTACGAGGGTGGCAGCGGCGGCGAGGCGGCGGCGGCGCTCGATCTCGCTGTTGAGCCTGCGCATCGCCATGGCCAGGACCTCGACCTTGAGATGTGAGCCGCTGTCGGATCGCGACGCTTCGGCACCCCTTGGGGCCGCCTTGCCGCGCATCTCGCGCCGGCGCTGGAAGGCCTGGGTGCGGGCCTTCTCACGGGCGCCGCGGAGCAGCTTGGCGAGATCGAGCAACTCCTGGTCGCTCAGGTCCTGCACGGCGGGATGATGCGATTTTTCCACCAGCTCACGCTCGCCGTCGTTCAGGGCACGGGCTTCTTCCTTCTGTGAAATGGCCATTGTGTCCCCGGAGTTATCGGCGGCACCCGTCGGCCGCTCCCACAATCATAGGTTGTGCCCCAGCTCGAGCCAAGCCCGGCGGGCTACGCCCTGGCGACCGGCGTGCTCCGGACCGCGTGTACGAGGTGGCTCCTTCGTCCGTCGCAAACGCCCGACAACGAACCCTTCTGCAGACGGCCGCGTTTGAAGCGTGGTCCGTGCAGGAGATCCAGATGCCGCCTCAGAGCGCCCCCATACCTTTCCAACCGTCCTTCGAGCAGGTCGAACCCGAGGCCGAGGCGAAGGTCGCCGCCGAACTCGCCGAGACGATGCTCTCCATCAGCCGCAAAACCTACGCCGATGGCGGTCACGGCCTGCGGAGCGTGCACGCCAAGAGCCATGCCCTGCTGCGCGGGTGGATCGACATTCTCCCGGATCTTCCTGCCGCCTATGCGCAGGGGCTTTTCGCCACGCCCGGGCGGCACGCGGTGGTGCTGCGCTTCTCCTCCGTGCCTGGGGATATCCTGCCAGACAGCATCTCGACGCCGCGCGGCCTTGCCATCAAGGTGCTCGACGTTGCCGGCGAACGCCTTCCAAGCGACGAGGCCGCGGACGTCCAGGACTTCGTGCTCGTCAATGCGCCGGCCTTTGCGGCTCCCTCGCCGAAAGCCTTTCTGGCAAATGCGAAGCTGCTTGCGGCCACCACGGACCGGGTCGAGGGCCTGAAGAAGGTCGTGGCCACCGTCACGCAGGCGACCGAAAGGGTGGTGGAGGCGTTCGGCGGAGAGAGCGCACTCTTGAAGACGCTGGGCGGCGAACCGCAGACCCATCCCGCCGGTGAGACTTACCACAGCCAGACACCGCTGCTGTGGGGCGAATACTTCGCCAAAGTCTCGGTCGCACCTGCTTCTGACCGTCTCAGGGCGCTCACGGGGCAAAGGGTCGCCGTCGGGGACGACCCCGATGGGCTCCGCCACGCCCTTGTCGAGCTGTTCGCCACCCATGGCGGAGAGTGGGATTTGCGGGCACAGCTGAGCACCGACCAGGACGCGATGCCCGTCGAGGACGCATCTGCGGTTTGGCCCGAGGAGAATAGCCCTCACGTTCCGGTGGCGCGGATCACGGTCGACGCCCAGGATGCGTGGACACCGGCCCGCTCCGGGGAGATCGACGACAGGATGGCTTTCAGCCCGTGGCATTGCCTCGCCGCGCACCGGCCGCTCGGGGCGGTGAACAGGGCGCGTCGCGTCGCCTACCCCCGTTCCGCGGCCTTCCGCATGGCGCCTGACCGGGCTTGATCCTCGTTTCGACAGGCGGGTGAGGCGCACAGCCGGACGCGGGTGGACATGATCCCCCGCGTCTTCGCGCCAACCCGGTCTCGCCACGTCCCCGGCCAGATTGTCCCCTCAGGTTGCGGCCCCTTTGGTGATTCACAGAGCGTTCGCATGCATGTCCGCTTCCTTGCTGCCTGCTTCACGGCAGCTTTCTCGTCCGTGCTCTTGGCTGGCGGACCGGCCAGGGCCGATGATTTCGAAACGCAGGCAAAGGCTGCCTTCGCCCCGGTCGTGAAGGAGTTCGACATTCCGGGGCTGGTGGTGGGCGTAACCCGCGATGGCGAGCACCGCTTCTATGCGACCGGCCTGTCGTCGCGTGCGGACGGGCGGCCCGTAACCCCCGACACGCTGTTCGAACTCGGCTCCATCAGCAAGCTCTTCACCGCGACGCTTGCGGCCCTGGCGGAGGTCAGGGGGACGCTGCGCCTCGACGACACCGTCGCGCGACACGTGTGTGCCGGTGCCTGCCGGATTGGAAACGGCCTGTCCCTGATGGACCTCGCCACGCATCACTCCGGCGGGCTGCCCCTGCAGGTGCCGGATACCGTGCCGGACGTGCCGGCTCTCGTGGACTGGCTGAAACACTGGACGCCCGCACAGACGGGGGCGCGGAGCTACTCCAACATCAGCATCGGATTGCTCGGCCATATCTCGGCAAAAGCGCTGGGGATGAGCTACAGCCAGGCGGCGGAGTCCATCCTGTTCCCGGCGTTCGGCTTGCAGAACACCTGGATCACGGTGCCCGAGCGGGCCATGCCGGACTACGCCTTCGGCTATGACCGCAAGACCGAACGGCCGATCCGCGTCTCGCCGGGCGTCCTGGATGCGGAGGCTTACGGCGTCAAGTCCACGGCCCGCGACATGCTGAAGGTGCTCGACGCGGAACTCGGCCTCGGTGAGATCCCGGCCGAGTTGAAGACCGCGATCGCCCGTACCCAGCAAGGCCAGTTCAGGACGGAATGGTTCACGCAGGACATGGTGTGGGAGCAGTATCCCTGGCCAACCAGTCTCAACGCGCTCCTGGCCGGCAATGGGACCGACGTGATCCTAAAACCGCAGCCAATGGAGGCGATCAGCCCGCCTTTGCCGCCGCAGACGAACGTCCTTCTCGACAAGACGGGATCGACGAACGGTTTCGGAGGCTATGTCGCGCTGATCCCGGGCCAGAAGCTCGGCGTCGTCGTTCTCGCCAACAGGAATTACCCGAACGATGCGCGGGTGAAGGCGACATACCAGCTCATCGAGGCGCTCCTGGCGCGGTGAGACAGAGCAGGCCGTGGCTGCGCGTGAGTGTCAGGCCACGGCCGCTCCCTGACCAGCCTAGCCGTCAGAAGCGTCGCGCCCGATGTATGGCCGATGACATTCTCCTATTTTGTAAATATTGACATGTCGAGTTTCGTACTTTAATTGGGAGTGCATGACCGACGAAGCCCTCACTCTCTCCCAACTCGCCGAGCGCAGCGGCGTGGAGGCGCGCACCCTGCGCAGCTGGATGCAGCAGGGTGTCATTCCCGGTCCGGAAAGTGCCGGACGCAACGCCCGTTATGCGGCCTCGACGTTGACACGCGTGCTGGCCGTGAAGGCCATGCGCGAAGTTTACGGCCTGTCGCTCGGCGAGATCCGGCGCGATCTCCTGGCCGCCGACGAGGGCCGGATCGCCGCCTATGCGGCGATGGCAGCGAGCGGAGCCCAGCCGGACGCCCGTTCGGCGTCAGTGCAAGAGGACAGGAGCCCGCCGAAGCCTGCGTCGCCGCCCGATCCTGCTCCTCCTCCGGCGGCGTCGTCGGCGGCCGACTACCTTCGCAGCCTGCGCTCGTTAGGGGTCTTCGGCAGCGCGCCAGGGGCCGCGCCTCCGGGGCCGAAAGCCGGCAGGGCGCTCGCCACGCATTCGTGGTCTTCCGCCGCACCGCTCCGGCACCGGGCGTTGCCAGTGGACAGCAGCGAGGCCGACGGCCCGGCTCCGGCACCCGCATCCCCGACCGGAGAAGAGCCTCACCAGGTCTTCGGCCCGAGCGGTAGCGGTTCGCGCCTTGCCAAGCTGGCCAAGGCCCTGACGCGCATCGCGGGCGCGCGCCCCACCCGCCGCAAGGCCCGCGGCGAGGTGCGCCTCCACATCCCTATCACCCCGGACCTCGACCTCGTCGTTCGTGGGAACCACTCACCCGAGGAGATTGCCCGCTTCGAGCAGGTGGCCGACCTCCTCAGAACAATCCTGACCGGAGGGAGCGACCATGACTGAGACCCTGACCTTGAAGGCTGCCGCCGACCGCTCCCTCGCCTGGGCCGAGGGCAATTCCGTGCGCTACATCGTGGCGACCGTCGAGGCCGCCAAGCCGGCCGAGACGGCGCACAAGCAGGCACCCAAGGTGAACCTGGCGCTCGTCATCGACGCCTCCGGCTCCATGGGTGGCGACAAGCTCGCCAACGCCAAGGCGGCCGCGCGCGGCGTCGCCGAGCGACTGCGCGAGGGCGACCGGCTCACGGTGGTGAGCTTCGCGGAAGACGTGATCGTCCACGCCGACGCGGTGCCGGTCTCCCCCGCGAACCTGCCCGGCATCCTCGACGCGATCCGGGCGCTGGACACGCGCGGCATGACCAACCTATCCGAGGGCTGGCTGACCGGAGCCGAGAAGGTGGCGCTCGCCGCGACCCCGGGCACGCTCAACCGCATCATTCTGCTCTCGGATGGCCAGGCGAATGCCGGCATCACGGCACCCGACGACCTCGCCACCCATGCCGCCGAGCTCGCCAGGCGCGGCATCGCCACGAGCACGGTCGGGATCGGCGACGGTTACGCGATCCCGGTGCTGCAGGCCATCGCCGAGCATGGCGGCGGACGCCTGCACGATGCCGAGCACGGGGCCGAGATCGTCGAGGTGCTGATGGGCGAACTCGGCGAGATCGGCGACGTCGCGGCGCAGAACGTCATCGTCACCCTGTCCGTCCCGGCCACTGCCCGCGCCGCCCTCGTGGGCTCGGCCCCGGTGACGGTCGGGGCAGGGACGCTCGCGGTGTTCGCCGGCACGCTGCTGGCGGGCCGTGCGCGGCAGTTCGTCTTCCGGGTGACGTTGCCGGCCGGGCCCATCGACGACACCCTGCTCTTCGGCGTGACCGCGCGAGGAACGTCCCCGGCCGGAGACGCCATCGAGGCCGCCTCAGCGGAAGTGCCCTTCACCTTCACCGAAGGCGCCCGCAACAGCCGGCAGTCCCGTGACGCCGACGCCACCATGACCGCCGTCCGGGCCTGGCACGCCGACATCGTGCGCAGCGCCGCGCGCATGAACCGTGAGGGCGACCGGCGCACAGCCAAGGCCTATATCGAGCGGGAACTCCGCCATTTCGAGCGCTACGCCGAGGGGCTTCCGGCAGCCCTGGACCTGCTGCGCGAAATCGTGCTCCTGAGGCAGAATGCGGACCGCACCTGGGACGAGCGCACCCGCAAGGAGATGGAGATGAGGTCCTACGTCGTCGCCAGCGCCGGCGCCGATTATCGCTCTACACCGCGCGCGAGCTGGTCGGAGCGGATCAGGAAGACTGCGCCGCGTGAGTGAACGCGAGTCGAGACCGCTCCCGTCGAATGGTACCCGGCCTATACGTCGGGAACGCTGGCGGCCAGGTCGAAGCCTGGTCGACCCGTGGGGTCTCAGGCCGTCTTGCGCGTCTTGACGTAGCGGTCGAAGGCCACGGCGGCGATGATGATCAGGCCGATGATCACCTGTTGGATGTAGGAAGAGACATTGTTCAGGACGAGGCCGTTGACCAGCACGCCGATCAGGGTGGCACCGACCACCGTTCCGGCGATGGAGCCGGCGCCTCCGAAGAGGCTCGTGCCGCCGATGACGACGGAGGCGATCACCGTCAGCTCATAGCCGATGCCGGCCACCGCCTCGGCCGAGTTGAGGCGCCCGTCGAGGACGAAGCCTGCGAGGCCGGCGAAGAAGCCGACGATCACGTAGACGGAGAGGATGATGCGGTCGACGTGCAGACCCGAAAGCCGAGCCGCCTCCGGATTGCCGCCGACGGCGTAGACGTGGCGGCCATAGCGCGTGTGCCGCAGAACGATGTGGCAGATGACGGCGCAGGACAGGAAAAGCACGACGGGAACTGGCACCGGCCCGATCAGACCCTGACCCCACCAGCGGATGTCGCGCTCGAAGCCGGAGATCGGCCCGCCTCCGGAGAACCAGAGCGTCATGCCGCGAAAGGCCGACAGGCCGCCGAGCGTGACCACGAAGGGCGGCACTTTCAGGCGCGTGATGCCGATGCCCTGCAGCAAGCCGCAGAGAACGCCGATGCCGATCGCCGTCAGCATGGCAAGGTACCACGGATTTCCCACAGCCTCGGTCGCATCCAGCGAGAGCGTGTTGCCCGTCGAGCCCTTGGCGACAGCGGCGGCGATGATGCCGGACAGGGCGAGAATGGAGCCGACGGAAAGATCGATCCCGGCCGTCAGGATCACGAAGGTCATGCCGAGCGCGATCAGCCCCGTAATCGAGATCTGCCGCATGACGTTGAAGAGGTTGGTCGGATCGAGGAATCGCGGCTCCAGCAGGGCGAAGACGATCATCATTCCGAGCAGAAAAATCAGCGGCGCGAAGCGGCCGAGCGTCCCCAGCTTGAACCGGGGCGACTTTCCGCCGGCCCCATCCGCCTCGACCCTGCTCATCGCGCCGTCTCCTTCGATCCCGCCGGACGCATCACGCCGCCGCCCCGTTCGTCCCGCCGTCGAGCGTCATCAGCGTCATGAGCTGCTCCTGCGTCGCCTCCTGCGGTGACAGCTCGCCGGTGAGACGGCCTTCCCGCATCGTGACGATCCGGTCGGCGATGGCGAGCACCTCCGGAAGTTCGGAGGAGATCGCGATCACCGCGATGCCGCGCGATGCAAGCTGGTCCAGCAGCTCGTGCACCTCGGCCTTGGCGGCGACGTCGATGCCGCGCGTCGGCTCGTCGACGATGAGGATCCTGGGGTCGAGCGCCAGCCAGCGGGCGAGCACGATCTTCTGCTGGTTGCCGCCGGAAAGATTGCCCACGATCTGGTCCGGCCCGGTCATCCGCACATTCATGGTGGCCTTGAACCTCGCGAGCTCGGCAGCCTCCTTTGTCTCGTCCATGAACCAGGCCGGGCTGAAGCGCTCGAGCGACGCGACGGAGAAGTTGCGCCGGATTGCCTGCTGCAGGAACAGCGCCTGTTGCTTGCGGTCCTCCGGCACGAGGCCGATGCCGTGGCGGATGGCGTCGCGCGGCGAGCGGATGACGACGGGCTGACCGTCGATCTCGATGCGGTCCACCAGAGCGGGATCGGCGCCGAACACGGCACGGGCAAACTCGGTCCGGCCTGCTCCCACGAGGCCGGCTATGCCGAGGATTTCGCCCCCGCGGACGTCGAGATCGATGCCCTTCAGCCTGATAGCGTGAGACGACCGGCCCTGGCCGGCGCTGCGCAGGCCCCGCACCGACAGACGCACCGGACCGGCCTGGTGGCGCACCGCGGGCCGGCGGTAGAGGTCACTGGCCGCACGCCCGACCATCAACTCGATGATGGTCGGGATCGTCAGCCCCTCGCGGTCCCGCACTGCGGCGAGCCGGCCGTCCCGCAGGATGGTGAACCGGTCACAGATGGCCATCGCCTCCTCGAGGCGATGGGTTACGAACATGATGGAGACGCCCTGGTCGCGCAGCGTCCGCATGATCGTCAGCAGGCGGGTGACCTCGGCCTCCGACAATGCCGATGTCGGCTCGTCCATGATGATGAGGCGGGCTCGGACGGACAGGGCGCGCGCGATCTCGACCATCTGCTGCTCGGCGACGGAGAGATCGGAGACGAGAGCCTCGGGGTCGATGTCGAGGCCGATGCGGCGCGTCAGCTCGCGCGTGTCGGCGCGCATCTTCGGCCAGTCGATGAATCCCCCGAAACGTTGCGGCTCGCGGCCGATGAAGACGTTCTCGGCGACCGTCAGCGTCGGAACGAGGTTGAACTCCTGGTAGATCGTGACGATGCCCAGCGCCTGGGCGTCGAGCGGCCGGGCAAGCGTGACCTGCTGCCCGTCCCAGATCACCGACCCCGCGTCCGGCGTCTGCGCCCCGGACACGATCTTCAAAAGGGTTGATTTTCCCGCGCCGTTCTCGCCGAGAAGGCCATGCACCTCTGCACGCCCGACATCGAAGGACACGTCGTCGAGCGCGAGCACGCCGGGAAATCGCTTTGTCAGGCGATCCAGGCGAAGGAGAGCGGGGGCTTTGTCGTTCATCGGCCCTCGCGCGACGCGATGGTCGGAAAGGGGGCGGGAGCCACGAAGGCTCCCGCCCGCGGGATCAGCTCATCTCCCCGACGCGCTCGGCCTTGTCGAGATTATCCTTGGTGATGGCGATCGGCGTCAGCAGCTTGACCTGCGACTCCGGCTTCTTGCCGTCGCGCACAAACGCCACCGCGATGCGCATCGCCTGGCGGCTCTGCTCGCCCGGGAACTGCTCGATGGTGGCCGCCATCGAGCCGTCCTTGACGGCCTTCAGCGCCTCGGGAAGCGCGTCGAAGCCGTAGATGGCGACACCCGTCAGGTTGCGGGCCTTCACTGCCTCGATGGCGCCGAGCGCCATGTCGTCATTGGCGCAGACGATCACGTCAGGCTTGCCCTTGCCGGCGATGCCGGCCTCGGTGACCGGAAGGGCCTCGGCGCGCGAGAAGTTCGCGGTCTGCTCGAAGATGATCTGGTACTTGTCCTTGGCCTTGTCGAGGACGTTGTGCAGGCCCTTGTTGCGGTCGATCGCCGGACCCGCGCCGGGCTGACCCTGCAGGTGGAAGATCTTCGCGCCATTCGGGAAGGCCTTCATGATGGCCTCGGCCTGGGCCTCGCCGCCCTTCACATTGTCCGCGCCGACATGGGCGAGGATACCCGGGACGTTGCGGACTTGGCGGTCGATGGTAACGACGGGCACGCCCGCGCCGACGGCCTGCTCAAGCGCCGGGGCCATGGCATTCACGTCGAGCGGCGAGATGACGATGGCGTCGACCTTCTGGGTGACGGCAGCCTCGACGTCGCCGGTCTGCTTGGGCACCTGGTTCTGGCCGTCGGTCTCGATCAGCTTGATGTCACCGAGCGTCTTGGCCTCGGCCGCAAGCTGCTTCTGCATGTGCACGAAGAAGGGGAAGGACAGGCTCGGCAGCGAGGTCGCGACTGTCAGCGACTTGGCGGCGAAAGCGCGATGGGCGGTGAGCGTCGCCACGGCAGCGATGCCCGTGGAGGCCAGGAAGTGCCTCCGGGTCAGACGATTGGCCATGTTTGGTTTCCTCCGCGGACTCGGCCCGGTTGATCCGTGCCGATTTCTGTAGGCGGGCAGCTTCCACGCACGAGGAGTCCATTGTCAACGCCAAGTCACGGGTACCCCTGCCATGCGACAGGCGCGTTCCACGCGCTGCGCTCCAAACGGGGGCAGTCGCTGGCAATGCCCGCAGCGCGACGCATGTCCGGCCGTGCAAGACGTCGCAGGAGAGACGGCGAGCAAGTTGCCGCGCTTGCCTCGGCTCCCGCGTGCCGGGCCATCTCCCGGCAATCGTCAAGCTTGCCTGCGTTAAGTGAGGATCGAGGTCACGACTGGGTAACCGTCCGTGGAACTTTGCCTCTCTCAACGGCCCCGATAGCGCATAAGGCGCTCGATATGCGTAGCTTTAAACGTCGCAATTAAGTGCCGGGTAATTCGCGGCGCTGATGGTGGTCCCGCCGCCAGGAAGGCGGTTTCGAAACTAGAAGGTTTCCCACCATGTCTGACATCACTCTCTCCTCACGCGTCCGCACGAACCTGCTCGCCCTGCAGGGCACGTCGGACCTGATGTCCATCACCCAGGGCCGTCTGGCCACGGGCAAGAAGGTGAACTCCGCTCTCGACAACGCCTCCGCCTTCTTTCAGGCGCAGGGCATGTCAGACCGGGCCAGCACGCTGAGCGGTCTGCTTGACGGCATCAGCACCGGCGTCAGCACCATCCAGGCTGCATCGAAGGGTCTCGATTCCATCTACAAGGCCCTTCAGGCGGTTCAGGGCGTCGTTGACAAAGCGAAGGCTGAGACTGACACCACTAAGCTAACGGGCTACCAGACGCAGATTGATGATCTGCTTTCGTCAATCGACGACACGGCCACGGATTCGACCTTCAACGGTGTGAACCTCCTGGCCAGTGCAACTCTGACCGTTAACTTCAACGAAGACGGAAGCTCGAAGATTGCCGTCGCGGGCATCGACGGTAGCGCCACTGGACTGGGCGCCTCCGCTGTCGTCAAGGCTGGTGCTACCTTGGCTGTTTCGGACTTCACTGATATCGAGGCTGACATCAAGACTGCGCAGTCTGCGGTTCGTAGCGCTCAGTCTAGCTTCGCAAACAGCCTGACGATCATGCAGAATCGTCAGGACTTCACGAAGTCGCTGGTGAACACGCTGAAGACCGGCTCGGACAACCTGACCAACGCCGATACCAACGAGGAGGCCGCGAACCTGCTCGCCCTGCAGACCCGCCAGCAGCTGTCGCAGACCGCTCTGTCGCTGTCGAACCAGGCCGACCAGGCTGTGCTCCGCCTCTTCGGCTGACGCTTCGGTCCATCACGAAAATCAGGGCGGCGGGGCAGAAGCCTCGCCGCCTTTTTCTTTGCCGGTCCTTAACCCTCAACGTGCGTGATGGGGTTAGGAGATTGCGCAATGGCCTTGCATGTCGAGCTCAAGCCCTTCGAGCGGTTCAACCTGAACGGCGCCGAGGTGGCCAACGGACCTCATCGGGTCCGGCTGCAGATCGAGTCCGGCGCGCGCATGCTGCGCGAGAAGGACATCATGCTCGAGCAGGATGCCACGACACCCGCCAAGCAGCTCTATTTCGCCCTGCAGAATGCCTACCTGAAGGACAGGTGGTCCGAGCGTCAGGCCGAAATCGCCGGGATGCTTCCGTCGCTCACCCGGTACAAGTCGTTCAGCACGTCGGACGTCGTTGCCAGGCTGTCCGAGGGCGACCTCTATCGCGCCCTTCGCGCCGTGCGCCAGCTGATCCAGGCGGAAGAGGACGGGTTCCTCAAGACTGGCTCCTGATCCGCACACCGCTTGCCGGATCGAACAGGCGGAGTTCGCCCGCCTCCACCCGGACGAAGACCTCCTCGCCCGGCGCCAGCGGCTGGCGGTCGGTGGTGAACAGCTTTATCACGTGCGGTCCAGCCTCCAGGTGGATGATCGTGCTCGCCCCCGTCGGCTCGACCAGCAGAACCGTCGCGGGCAGGCCTTCGCCGCGCGGGACGAGGCTGAGGCGTTCGGGGCGCAGGCCGAGTGTCACGTCGCGCCTCCCTGCGGCGGCGCTCCCCGTGCCGGGAAGCCGCGCGAGCACTGCGTCGCCAAGTCGTACTTCGACCTCGTCGCCGGTCGGGACGAGCGAAGCGGGAAGGAAGTTCATGGCGGGCGAGCCGATGAAGCCGGCCACGAAGACGTTGGCGGGATCGTCGTAGAGTTCGAGTGGTGTGCCGACCTGCTGAACCACGCCGCCGTTCATGGCCACGATCCGGTCGGCCATGGTCATGGCCTCGATCTGGTCGTGCGTGACGTAGACGGACGTCGCGCCGAGGTCGCGGTGCAGCTTGCGGATCTCGAAACGCATCTGCTCGCGCAGGCGGGCGTCGAGGTTGGAGAGAGGTTCGTCGAACAGGAAGGCCTTGGGGTGGCGCACGATCGCGCGTCCCATGGCGACGCGCTGGCGCTGCCCGCCGGAGAGCTGGCGCGGCTTGCGCTCCTGCAGCGCTTCCAGCCCGAGCTTCGCTCCCGCCTGCCTGACGGCGGCGGCAATCTTGTCGGCGGCCGTGCGCTTCAGGCGCAGGCTGTAGCTCATGTTGTCGCGCACGGTCATGTGCGGGTAGAGCGCGTAGGACTGGAACACCATGGCGATGTCGCGGTCCTTGGGCGGCAGGTCGTTGACGGTCCGCCCCGCGATCCTGATCTCGCCGGAGCTCAGCTCCTCCAGGCCGGCGATGAGCCGCAACAATGTGGACTTGCCGCAACCGGACGGGCCGACGAGCACCACGAACTCGCCTGACTGGATGGCGAGGTCGACCCCCTTCAGCACGGTGACGTCGCCGAAACTCTTGCGTACGTCGACGATATCGATGGCTGCCATGACGCCTCTCAGCCCTTGACCGCGCCGGCCGTGAGGCCCTGCACGAGATGGCGCTGGATCAGGAAGAAGAAGATGCAGACGGGAATGAGGGCGAGCACGCCCGCCGCCATCATCTGCCCGAAGTCGACCGAGAACTTGGAGACGAAGGTGAGCAGGCCGACCGGGAATGTCGTCGCGTCCTGCTTCGAGTTCAGCATCAGCGCGAAGAGGAGCTCGCTCCAGGCGGCGGTGAAGACGAAGCCGAGCGTGGCCGCGATGCCGGGCAGCGTCAGCGGCAGGATGATCTGGCGCAGCGCGGTGAAGCGCGTAGCTCCGTCCGTCATCGCCGCCTCTTCCAGCTCCTTCGGGATGCCGTCGAAGAAGGACTGCATGAGGAAGGCCGCGAAGGGTACGTTGTAGGCGGTGTAGATGATCACGAGCCCCGTCAGACTGTTGGTCAGCCCGAGCGGCGAGAAGATGCGGAAGATCGGCGCAATGATCATCACCAGCGGGAACATCTGGGTGACGAGCATCAGCCCCACCAGCCAAAGCTTGCCGCGGAACACGTAGCGGGACAGGGCGTAGCCCATGCCGGCCGCTGCCAGCGTCGTGAAGATGGCCGTTCCGGCCGAGACGATGACGCTGTTGCGGAAGAAGAGCGGGAAGTCCGTGTGGCGGATGACGGAGACGTAGTGCTCAAGGCTGGCCTGCGACGGCCACATCCGCACGCCCTCGGAATAAAGCAGCTTGTTCGGCGTCACAGACACCTTCAAAAGCCAGTAGAGCGGGAACAGCGCCAGCGCTACGTAGAAGGCGATGACCACGTAGTGGAAGGTCCAGAACAGGGCCTTGCGTCCAGGCGATCCGCGCATGGCTCAGCTCGCCCGGATCAGGCGCTGGCGCACGATCACCAGCACCAGCGCATAGGCCAGCATCAGGACCAGCAGCACGGTGGCGATGGCGGAGGCATAGCCGAAGTCGAGCCGCTGGAAGGCCTGCGTGAAGATGTAGCTCGCCACGATCTGGGTGGAGTCCGCCGGGCCGCCGCGTGTCATCACGACGATCAGGTCGGCTGCGTTAGCGATCCACACGGCGCGGAGCAGCACCGTGATGACGATGGTCGGCGCGAGATACGGCACGGTGATCGAGACGAAGCGCTGGAACGGGCCCGCCCCGTCGATCTCCGCGGCCTCGTAGACGTCCTTCGGGATGGACTGGAGCGCCGCGAGCAGGGTGATGGCGAAGAACGGGATGCCCCACCAGACGATGGCGACGATCGGGCCCCACAGCGCGTGGTCGGGGTTCGACAGGATATTCTCCGGAGAGCTGGCCAGCCCCAGGGCCACCGCCCAGTGCGGCAGCGGGCCGACGACCGGGTTGAACAGCCAGGCCCAGTTCAGGCCGGAGAGAAAGGTCGGCACTGCCCAGGGAAGGAAGACGAGTGCCTGAACCACGGCGCGGCCGGGGAAAGGGCGGTTCAGCATCAGCGCCAGGATGAGCCCGAGCACGAACTGGAGGACGACGGAGACGAGGGTCCACTCCACTGTGTTGCGCAGGGCGTTCCAGAAGTTGGGGTCGGTCCACAGCGTCTGGAAATTCTCGAGCCCGACGAAGTCGCCGCTCATCGGGTCGAGCAGCTGCATGTTGCGGAAAGCGTAGGAGAGGCCGATCCCGAGCGGCACCAGGAGCACGCCGGCGATCAGCAGCAGGGCAGGGGAGGCGTAGACCCAGGGCTCGACGGCAAGCGCGAGCCAGCGCCGTCCGCCCTTCTGTACCGCCCTGGCCTTCGCCGCCGCCATCGTTTTGTCCACTCGTGTGCGTGAGATGCGGTGCGCCGGAGGGCCCGGCGCACCGCTGGCTTCACTTCTTGGCTGCGAGGTACTTCTGCTGCGCCTTGGTGAGGTAATCGGCCCACTGCTTGGCCATTGCCTCGGGCGTGACCTGGCCGAGCAGCGCCTGCTGGGTCGTCTTCACCGCGATCGAGTCGGCGAAGAAGGCGAACTCGGACAGGTAGGTCGGCATCACCGTCGGTACGACGTCCTTGTCGGCGAGTTCCTCGAACCAGCCCTTGAACTTGGGATCGGCGTAGAAGGGATCCTTCTCGGCGCCCTTGTAGATCGGCAGCGCGCCGATCTTCTTGTTCCAGGCGATGTTGCCTTCCGGGCCCGCCAGCGTGGCGATCAGCTTCCAGGACAGGTCCTTGTCCTTCGACGAGGCGAACATCGACCACGAGCCATAGCCCAGCGTCGGGAAGGCCTTGCCGCCGGCGCCCTTGGGCATGGGAGCGACGTCGTAGTCGTCCTTGTTCATGCGCTCGGCGATGGCGATCAGGGCGTCGGGATCCTGGTCCAGCATGGCGCAGGTGCCGGAGTAGAAGCCCGAGACGATCTCGTTGAAGCCCCAGTTGACGCTGTCCTTCGGAGCCGCGCCGGACTTGTAGAGGTCGGTGAGCACGCTCATCCCCTTGACCCAGCCGGGCTCGGAGAGCGTCGACGTGCCATCGGCCTTGAAGAAGGTGTTGTCGCCGTTGGCGGTGGCGCCGAACATGATCCAGCCGTTCAGGCCGCCGGGGCCGCCGCGCAGGCAGTAGCCGTACTTGCCCGGCAGAGCCGAGACCTTCTTGGCGGCATCGACGAACTCGTCCAGCGTCTTCGGCGGGCCGGACAGTCCGGCTTCCTTGAACAGCTTCTTGTTGTAGAACATGGCCCGCAGGTAGAAGCCGTAGGGCAGGGCGTAGGCCTTGTCGCCGACGTAGCGGCCCATCTGCAGGGCGCGGTCGTTCAGGTCCTTGGTGTGCTCCCACTTGGCGAGCCACGGCTCCAGGCTCTCCAGCATGCCCTTGTTGGCATAGAGCGCCTGCCAGCGGTCCGGCATCTCGACGACGTCGGGCGTGTCGCCGGCCGAGACCATGGTGGCGAACTTTTCGAACGCCTGGCCCCAGGGCAGCGAGGTGATTTCCACCTTCACGCCGGGATTGGCCGTCTCGAAGCCCTTGACGATCTCCTTCAAAGTCTCCGTGCGCTCGGGGCTGGTGATCACCTCGACAAGCTTCAGCGTCGTGTCGGCACTGGCGGGCACCGCCAGGAGCAGCGAGGCCGTCGCCGCCAGCAGGATCTTTCTGAACATCGTCCTTCCCCTTCGTCCTCTTCGTTGTCAGGCCGGACTGGCCCTTGGTGCGGATCGGCGCGAGCCCACCCGGTTCCGGTCACCGCCTCGCGGCGGCAATCCCCTGGTCGATATCGCTCCACAGCGCGTCCGCGCCTTCCAGCCCCACATGGATGCGGACGGAGCGCTCGGGAACGCCGAAATCCACGGCCGAGTTCGGACCGGCGGCCTGCCCCCGCGTCACCATCGCGGGAACGACGAGGCTTTCGTGCCCGCCCCAGCTTACGCCCATCTTGAACAGGCGCAGGGTGTCGCAGAACCGGGGAATGTCGACGCTCTCGTCGAGTGCGAAAGAGAACAACCCCGACGTGCCCGACAGGCCCGGAGGGAGCGTGTTTCCGAGGCCGGGGTGATACACCTTCGTGACGTTGGGATGGGAGGCAAGCCGCCGGGCGACGGAAAGGCCGGCGTCGCGGTGTGCCTGCATCCGCAGCGGCAGTGTCCGCAGGCCGCGCACCAGCAGCCAGGCGTCGAACGGCGCCAGCTTGGCTCCGAGGTAAGGGTGGACGCTGGTCCGGATACGCTTGATCAGGTCGGCCCGGCCGGCGGCCACGCCCGCGACGACGTCGCTGTGGCCGCCGAGATACTTCGATGCCGAGTGCACGACGATGTCGACGCCGAGGCTGACCGGCTGCTGGAAGACCGGTGTCGCCCAGCTGTTGTCGATGACGCTGATGACGCCATGGCGGCGCGCGGCCGCAGCGAGCGCCGCAACGTCGTGGCATTCCATGAGCCAGGTGGTGGGGCTTTCCAGGTAGAGGAGCTTCGCGCCTGGCAAGGCCTTCTCGACTGCGTCCACGTCGAGCCCGTCCACATAGGTGGCGCTGATGCCGAACTCCTTGAGGAGGGTCTCGAACAGCCGGTACGCGTCGGGATAGACGTGCTTCACGCACACCATCCGGTCGCCGGGGCGCAGGAAGGCGAGCATCGCGCCGGAGATCGCACCCATGCCGCTGGCAAAGCCGATCGCGTCCTCCGCGCCCTCGAGCGCCGCCAGCTTCTCTTCGAAGGCGCGAACGGTGGGGTTCGTAGTGCGCGAATAGACGTAACGCGCGCGCTGCCCGGCGAAGGTCTCCGCCATCTCGTCGAAGCTGCCGAACGTGAACAGCGAGGTCTGCACGATGGGCGGGACGACGGCGTCGTAGGCGATCCCGCCATCATGCGCGACGATCATCGCGGCGCGGGCGATGGGGTCGCTGGAAGCGTCTTTCATTGCGACATGTCCCTGATGTCTTCCTCGACGATCGCGAGAATGGCGAGGGTCTTGTGGCGGGCGGTGGCCTCGTCGCCAGTGCGGATGGCGTCGAAGAGCTCGCGGTGAAACGGGAAGGAGCGGCGCGCGAAGTCCGGCCGGTCGAACGGTTTGTCCCAGAAGCGCTCGAAGGCCTCGCGCATCTGCTCGAGCAACTGCCCGAAGAGCGGGTTGTGGGTGGCATCGTAGATGGCGAGATGGAAGGCGAGGTCCTCGCGTCCCGCCGTGCCCTTTTCGAGATGGACGCGTTCCATCTCGTCCAGGCGCTCGGCCATGACGACGATGTCCTCGGGAGTCCGGCGCTGTGCGGCCAGAGCGCTCGCTTCCACCTCGAGGCCTCGCCGCACGTCGAGCGTCTGCAGGAGCCGGTCCCGCAGCGTCGAGGCGTCGATGGTGAGGGGCAGGTGGATGGCGTCGGCGGAGAGGGTCCTGACCAGGTAGGTGCCGCTTCCCTTGCGGGATTCCACCACCCCGAGCGCCTGAAGCTTGCGGATGACCTCACGCACCGTGGACCGGCCCACCGCGAGGGATGCCATGAGTTGTCGCTCGGTGGGCAGGCGGCTCCCGGGCTGGAGGTTCGAGCGTGCGATGAAGTCCGCTATGGCGCGCATCACGCCCTCTACGCGATCGGCCGACGGCAGGGGCGAGAGAGTGTGCGTGGCCACGCGCCTGAGCTCTGAATTGGTCTGACATCTGATTAATTCAGCGGGGCGCGAGCCGTGTCAATGCCCCGTCGGCACGAGTCCACCGATGGCTTACAGCCCCTCGGCGCAGCCTTGCTAAATCGCAACACCGGCGCGAGGCATCGGCCCGCAGCGGTGCCGCAGCTTTTCACGCTCGTCTGCCGGCAGGATCACCATCGCGACCTTCGGCTGTCCTGTTGCGCGGTCGAAAAAGGGGTGAGGCCACGCGCGGCCGGAGAGACGCCAGGACAAAACCTTGAAGATCGCGCGCGCCACGAGCCCCAGCGGCATCCCCTTCGAACCCGGGGGTGGCCCTCCGACGGCGTACTCGCCCTTGATCGCGCCGAGCGGCTTCCCGAAGACGGCGTCGGGCTGCTGGCCGTCCGTTGCGAAAGCCTGTGCCTCCACGCCCACGAAGGGAATGCGCCCACCGACCGTGTTGCCGAGCGGCGTACGGCAACACCCTGCGTAGAACCGGTACAGCCCGTTCGGCGACAGCCGTACCCCCGCGATCTTCTCGCTGCCCTGCGTAAGGACCATGGATGCCGGCGCCACTTGCACGATGTCCGACCCGCCTTTGGCGTCGAGGAGATCGGGCCGTTCGAGCCAATGTGCGAAGGCCTGGCAGTCGTCGCAGTAGCAGACGACGCGATTCACGGCGCGAGGCCCGGTGGACTCGACCTTGCCGCGCACTAGCCCGCAGGTGCAGGCGAAGGACGCGCCGTGCCCGTGGCCGGGTACTCCCCAGGTACGTCCGGAACTCGTCTCACCGTGCGCCATCGCGGTTTTCCCCAGCAGGCGGCTGAAACCCGCGTCATGGGATCTCCCGGGCCGGCATCGGTCAACCCTGCGAAGAGGCGCATTCGTTTGCTCCAGTGAGGTGCCAGCATCCTCCGGAGCCAGCCGGGAACCGTGCACTAAAGCGAGATGAGTTCGCCGACGTAAGCGCTATGTTGGGACTGCTGAACACGATGGGAAGGTTGAGTGTTCCGGAAGATGCGGCGTTGAGCCAAGCGCGCGGCGCGCCCGCATTTCGCATCCCGACAGTCACAACCCTGCGTCATCCCGCCACAGCGGGATTGCGGAGGTGTATTGCAGTCCGGGGACATTCAGAGTTCGTGCTTGGTCCGCCGTTTGCCGGCGGCTGCAGGACGACCTAAGCCCAGACGAGGTTTCGAAACGCGCTGCGCGTATCGCTCTGGGAGGCGAGGGCTGCGAAGAGGCGGACGCCTTCTTCCGTCGGGCGGCCTTCGCTGTCGATCCAGCCCCTCGACTGCGCAGTGCCGAGCGCTTCTGCGTCGGTCTCGCTGCGCGAAAGATACTTCTCGAAGGTCAGGATCGTCTGGACAACCAATTCCTCGTTCATGAAGTCCTCCCGTATTTCAGCGTTACGTGGGAGTGCGCGCGGCGGATCACCTTTCAGGGGGACTTCCGTGCGTCTAGCGGCTCCCGAACCAGCGGTCGTAGATCGTCTGGTAGGAGCCGTCCTCGCGCATGGCGAGCAAAGCGCGGTTGATGTCATGCCGGAGCTCGCTGTCACGCGGCAGGATGATCCCGTAGTCCTCTTTTCGGAAGGGCGTGCCGACCAGCGCCACCTTCCCCTTGCCGCCATGCTGGGCGTAATAGAGCAGCACCGGGGCGTCGAACACGATGGCGTCGACGTCCTTGTTGTCGAGCGCCGACCAGGCGTCCTCGATTTTCTGCACCTCGACAGCTTTCATGCCGTGCTGCGCGAGCCATGCCGCGGCGGTGCTGCCTTTCGTCGTCGCAATGCTACGCCCGGGCAGGTCGTCCGGCCCCCGGATCATCCCCTGCAGCTGCTGCAGCGTCATGCTCGCCGTCAGCTGCGCGGTGTAGAACGCGACGAAAACGACACCGACGAACATCCAGATCACGGCGACGAGGCGCGCCACCCAGTGCCGCGGCATCAGGTCGGCCTGGGTCGCCAGCGCCCCCGCCGCCCAGAACAGGGCGTGGAATATCCCTGGGAAATAGGCATCCGACGCAAGAGGGCTCGCGGGATGGCGGCGCTCGAAGAACCAGACGATATGGGCGGGCACGATGATGAGGAGCGCTGCTACGCCGAGCCACACCAGGATGGCGGGCGAGAGCAGGAGGCCCAGCAGTTCTCGCACCGGGTTCTGCGTGCTTGAACCGTCGGTCTCGCGTACCAGGATCTGCAGCCCGGCCGACAAGATCGGTTGCGAAAAGTCGAAATCACGGTCGCGCTCGGCGGTGATGGAAATCGCGGCGATGCCGAGATCTGCCCGGCCTTCCCTCACGGCGCCGAGAAGCGCAGTAACGTCGGGCTCGACCGTGTAGGTGGTGCTGGCTCCGATGCGCTTGGCGATGCCGTCCCACAGCTCGATGCTGAAGCCGTCCAGCGTCTCGCCCCGGGAGATGACGAGCGGCGGGACGATGCGCGTGGCGACGCGCAGGGGCTTGGAGGCCTCGGCGGCGTTCACCGGGGTACTGGCGGCCAGGAAGGCGAGAAGGCCGCCAAGCACGAGGAGCCAGGCGACCAATGGGGGCGAACGGCGCCCGTGCCCGGAGAGGCCGGATGGAAACCGTCGCCGCATGGAGATGGTACTCACTGACGTACTCGCCCGGCTCAGATTAAGCCGAGCAGCCTGCCGCCGGCAATCGCGGTGGTTGCCACTGCGCGATTGCCTTGAGCGTCTTCACACTGTCGGGAGCTTGCCCATCGCAGGTGGCGCGGGCGGGCGGAAGGTTCCTATGGTCCGCTTCTCACTCATTGGATCGGTGAAGTCATGATCAGGTTCGTTGCTCCGCTTGCCGCGCTTGTTTCTGTGGTTGCCACGCCTGCCCTTGCCGCCGAAGCACAGCAGGCCCGCGTGCACGCCACCGTCGTTGCAGTCACCGGATCCACGGTGAAGCTGGCAGCCCCGGACGGAACCGAGATCATGGCGCAGACTGCACCGGAGACACGCTACTCCGCCGTCCGGCGCGCCTCGTTGTCCGACATCCGTCCCGGAAGCTATGTGGGAGCCGCGGCACTGCCGGCGGCAGGCGGGACGCTCCGGGCCGTCGAGGTGCACATCTTCCCGGAGAGCATGCGGGGGGCGGGGGAGGGGCATCGGCCGATGGACCCTGCGGCCGGCAAGACGATGACGAACGGAACGGTGGGGGTCGTCGGCGACACGGGAGGCGGAGCCCTTACGGTCACCTATCCCGGCGGTGAGCAGCGCGTCCAGGTCACGGCGGACACGCCCGTCGTGGCGCTGGAGCCCGCTGGGCCCGACGGGCTTCGGCCGGGAGCCAAGGTCGTGGTCATCGGCCGGCCGGGCGCCACGGGGCTGGTGGCGGACCGGTTCATGATCGGGCTGGACGGGCTCGACCCGCCCCTGTGAGGGCAGGCCGGCTCTCGCCGTCGGGGGCAGGACCTGCCCCGGAGGGTCGGGACCGTGCCTGAAGGCAGCTTCCAGGTTCAGCCGAGATCGGGCGTTGTCTGGCGGTAGCTCGGGAGCGCTTCCACGCTGCTCCACCATTCCGCTAGCCCCGGCACGGCGAACAGCGTGTCCTTGTCGGGCGTGAGCGAGATGTAGAACAGGATCGGCGCGAGGTAGAGGTCGGCGAGGCTCAGGTCGCCGGCAATGAATTGGGAGGTGCCGCGCGTCTCCATGGCGAGCTCCAGCACCTTGCGTCCGGCGTCCACCCCGGCCTTGTGCATCGCCTCGTTCTTGCCGCCCACGAAGTCGGGGAAGAGGTGATAGGCCGCGACACCGCCGACCAGATTGCCGTAGCCGTAGGAGTCGACGAGGCCGACGATCATGTCCATCCGGGCCCTATCGCGCGGCGTAGCCGGAATGAGCGAGCGCCCCGGAAGGATGTCGTTGAGGTAGCGGCAGATCGCCGTTGTCTCCAGGATCCGCATGCCGTCGTGATCCAGCACGGGGACCTTGCCGAAGGGGTGGCGCTCGAGATGCTCCGGTGTCTTCGGGTCGCCGGCGAGCACGTTCAGCTGAACCTGCTCGAAGTCCGTGAAGTTCTTTTCGGCCAGCAGCATCTTGACGGTGCGGACATAGGTCGAGCCGTCAAAGCCCCAGAGTGTCATCGCGGCCATGTGCGTCCTCCTTCGTTGCCCGATAGGAGCACATAGCGTCGGCATGTGACATTCACAGTTGACGGCGTTGATGAGATCAAGCGGTCGCAGTCTTGGGATCTCGGCTGACACACAGGGCGAGCAGCGCCGCAGCAAGGCAGGCAAACCCCGCTGCGTAGAGAGCCGGCAGATAGGTCGTGAACGTCGTCCGCGCGAATCCGGCGCCGAAGGCCGCCGTGGCCGCGCCCAGCTGGTGGCCGGTGAACACCCACCCGAAAACGAGGTTGGCGCGCTCCCGGCCGAAGCGCTGGGCGGTGAGCTGGACGGTGGGCGGAACGGTCGCGACCCAGTCGAGCCCGTAGAAGACGGCGAACACGGACAGGCTCACGACGGAGAAGTCGGACGAGGGAAGGAAGATCAGCGAGACCCCGCGCAGGCCGTAGTACCAGAACAGCAGCCAGCGATTGTCGTAGCGGTCCGACAGCCACCCGGACATGACGGTGCCGATCAGGTCGAACACGCCGATGACGGCGAGGATCCCGGCCGCTCCGACAGGCGCGACTCCGTAGTCGCCGCACAGCGTGATCCAGTGCGTCTGGATCAGCCCGTTGGTGCTGAGGCCGCAGATGAAGAAGGTCAGGAACAGAACCCAGAAGACAGGGGTGCGCGAAGCGTCCCGCAGCGCGGCCAGTGGCGCGGTCAGAAGAACCGACAGACCCGGGGTCGCCGCCGGGGCCGGCACGATCTCCCGCTCGCCATAGGGTGGCAGCCCGACATCGGCCGGCCGATCGCGCATGAAAACGGCCAGCAGAATGGCCGCCAGCGCCAGGGCGGCGACCACCACCGTCAGCGCGATACGCCAGCCGAAATGGGTGGACAGCCCCGCCAGCAGGGGGAGGAAGACGAGCTGGCCCGTGGCGTTGCTCGCCGTCAGCAGGCCGACCACGAGCCCGCGCCGGTGCGAGAACCAGCGCGTCGCGACAGTGGCCCCCAGGACCAGCGCCGTCATGCCGGTGCCGACCCCGATCACGACGCCCCACAACAGTACCAGCTGCCAGATCTGCGTCATCGCGAGCGACCCGAGCACGCCGGCGGCGATCAGGGCGAGCGCGGTGAGGGCGACCGGACGCACTCCGAAGCGGTTGAGGAATGCGGCTGCGAAGGGCGCCATCAGGCCGAAAATGGCGAGGCGCAACGCCAGGGCGGCCGAGATATCCGCATTGCTCCAGCCAAACTCCTGCTGAAGCGGCTCGATCAGCACGCCCGCCGAGCCCATCGCGCCCGCCGTCGCGAGCATGAGCACGAAGGTGACGCCCACCACCACCCACCCGTAGTGGATGTCGCGACGCGCCAGGGCCGCCGCAACCGCGGTGCCCGCGGCGCGGCGGGGAGGGTGGGAGGCGGGGGATGCGTCGGCCATCGGTGGTTTCCTCCGGGTATATACCCGCATTAGGTCGAAAAAGAACTCACAAGGCGTCCGCGAGAGCGCGCAACCGTTCGGCTGCGTCTTCGCCCAGCGCGGCCTCAATATCGGCCTGGGCCATCGCCCAGAGCGGTTCGGCGCCGGAGAGAGTTGCGACTCCCTTCTCCGTCAGGCGAACCGTCGCCTCGCGCTGGTCTTTCGCCGCCACGAACTCGACGAGGCCCGCCTTGACCAGCACCCGCACGTTCCGGCCGACCGTCGAGCGATCGAGACCGGCCCTGCGGCCGATTTCCGTCAGGGATGGCTGCGCGGCGCGCTGGATCTTCCGCAACAGCGCGAACTGGGCGATCGACAGGCCCGTCGATTCCAGCGCCGCGTCGTAGCGGGCAGAGATCTTCCGGGCCGCCAGTCTGAGGACGTCGCAGTAGCAGGTCGCCATGGTGCGGGTATATGCCCGCTTGGCGGCCACCGCAAGTTCAGGCGCGTCATACAGCTGGATTGGGCGGGGTTGAAGAGAGTCAGGATCCCCCTGCGACCGGCACGCCGAACGCCATCACCAAGCGCATCCAAAAATAGATGTGTCCATTTCAATTGACGCTTGTCAACGTCAATCCAGGATGACATTGCTGTAGGTGCGGCTGTGACCAACTGTCGCATTCGGTGCCGTGCGGCTGCCTCTGCTTTGCAGTTCGCTCGAGAGCGATGTCTCAGGAGAGCTGAAGATGAATTATGATCCAAACAGGGTGTGGCCGTCCGGCCTGACTTTGCCAGAAGCTGAAGAACTCCACCGGCATATCATCGATGGTACGCGCGTGTTTGGAGTCATCGCGGTGATCGCCCATTTGCTGGCGTTCCTCTATTCGCCATGGCTCGGGTGAGGTTATAAATCATGAACAACGCGAAGATTTGGCTTGTAGTCAAGCCTACAGTCGGCGTTCCACTGTTCCTCACCGCAGTGGCTGTCGCGTCCTTCTCGGTCCACGTGGCCGTGCTGCGCAACACCACCTGGGTCGCCAAGTTCCTGGACGGCAAGAGCAAGGTGAAGACGGCGTCCAACGAGGCCGTCCCGCTGCCCGCGTCCGGAGCAACGGCCACCGTGACCTTCAGTGGCGGAAGCGGTGGGAATGCGGTGCAGGAGGCGACCATCGTCCTTCCCGACGGCAGGACCGGCAAGGTGGTGTTCCCGGCGCCCGGGGTTCCGGATGCAAAGGCCACTACGACAGCGATGGCGACCGACCTGATCATCCCGAAGTAGCGGGCGATCTCCCCAGCATGTCTGGCCCGTGGGGCGGACCTTGAGCGGCCCGCCCCCGAACACGGTCCTGCCTCCTTCAGCGAGCGCGACATATGAACCGGATGAGCCAAAAGGTTCTGCAGACGTGGGTGACGTTGGGGCCCGGCTTTCTACCCTTTGCCGATGCCGCCACGCCGGACCTGCCGCTGAGCCGGTTGCTGAGGCTGTCCCTGTTCCAGGTTTCTGTCGGCATGGCGCTCGTGCTTCTGATCGGCACGCTGAACCGCGTGATGATCGTCGAGCTCGGTGTCCCGGCGTCGCTCGTCGGGATCATGATCTCGGTTCCGCTTCTTTTCGCGCCGTTCCGGGCGCTGATCGGCTTTCGGTCGGACGTTCACGTCTCTGCGCTCGGCTGGCGCAGGGTTCCTTTCATCTGGAAGGGGACGATGCTGCAGTTCGGCGGGTTGGCCATCATGCCGTTTGCCCTGCTCGTCCTGTCTGGTGCGGGAGACTCGGCACGGGCTCCGGTCTGGGTCGGCCAGGCAGCCGCCGCGCTCTCCTTTCTTCTGGTCGGCGCGGGACTTCACGTGGTGCAGACGGTCGGCCTCGCCCTGGCGACCGACCTCGCGCCACCCGCATCGCGCCCGAAGGTGGTCGGCCTGATGTACGTCATGCTGTTGCTGGGCATGGTGGCCAGCGCCTTCATCTTCGGCGCGGTCCTCGATCCCTTCAGTCCCGGGCGCCTGATCCGGGTCATCCAGGCTGCGGCTGTCGCCACTATCATCCTGAACGTGGTGGCCCTGTGGAAACAGGAGACACGCCACTCCGCACGTGCGCGCGCCGCGGAGGCCGCACCAGACTTTCGCGCTTCGTGGCAAAGCTTTGTCCGAGGTCGCGATGCAAAGCGGCGGCTCGTCGCCATTGGTCTGGGCACGATGGGCTTTGGCATGGCCGACGTGCTTCTCGAGCCCTATGGCGGGCAGGTGCTGGGGCTCGCCGTGGCGGACACGACGAAGCTCACGGCGACGCTCGCTGTCGGCGGCCTGCTCGGCTTCGCGCTGGCCTCCCGGATCCTCGGCCGTGGTTTCGACCCGATGCGGATGGCCGCGATCGGATTGCTTGTCGGGGTGCCGGCGTTCCTGCTGGTCATTGCCGCAGGCCCGCTGCAGGCCGTGATGCCGTTTGCTTTGGGGACGCTGCTCGTCGGCATGGGCGCGGGCCTGTTCGGCCACGGAACGCTGACGGCGACAATGAACGAGGCGCCGGCCGAGCAGGCGGGCCTGGCGCTTGGCGCCTGGGGTGCCGTGCAGGCCACCGCAGCCGGTCTCGCCATCGCCATGGGAGGAGTTGTCCGCGACGTGGTCATGGGGTGGGCTGGCCCGTCGGCCCACCAGGGCGCGAGCGCTTTCCTGGTCGTTTATGCAGCGGAAGTCATCTTCCTGCTCGTTGCACTGGCCGTCGTGGCGCCGCTGGCCGTGCGGCGGCCGGGTCGGCCACAGTCGGAATGGCCCGAACAGGGGACGGCGGCGCGTTTTTCCGCGGGCGGGTCGGGCCAGAGGGTTGGATGAGGCTTAAGCCGGGGCAGGGAATCGGCCGGCGCAGTTCATGTTTTCAGGCTCAAAGGAATGGTCGGAGGGATCATGACGACGCTCATTACGCGGCTCTACCGGGCACTTGCCGATGCCGAGGCCGCAAAGAAGGCCCTGAATGCGGACGGCTGCCCGAACTCGGCGATCAGCCTCATCTACAAAGCAACCGAGGCCGGCGGGCGGCCGGTCGCGCACGATCTCGCTGCCATTGAGCAGGCGGGTGTCTACCCATCGGCCGCGGTCATCTACGCCGGGCATGTCGATGAAGGTGCGTCGCTGCTGGTTGTGCGCGCGCCGTTCGGGACGGCTTTGCGGACCCACGACATCCTGGCTGATTTCCCGGCTATGGATGTGGGCGTATCGCCAGCCGACGCCTACGTGGAGTCGCGTCCGTCCCCGCGCCGCTCGGCAGACCCACGTGCAACCCTGCTGGACAGCGACCTCCTGTTCCTCTCCGGCGATCTCATGCCCCCGGCCCTTACGAAGAGGGGATGGACGTTCTCGCACTATTTCGGGCTTCCCCTCCTGACCGGCTGGATGCCGACCCGTGGTGCTCTGCTGTCGGGCAGGACGACGATTTCGTCCTATTTCGGCCTGCCCCTGCTGACGAAAAGCCAAGAGCCATGGTCAAGCCTGCTGAAGACTGAGACGCCGTTGTCCTCGGCGCTGGGCCTGCCGCTGCTTTCGAAGGATCACGACACGCGCAATCCCTCGCCATGAAGGAAACGTTGACCTGGCGAGACCGCCCTTGGGATGGGCGGCGCCCGCCGGTGCTTCATCGGTAACCCGCCGCCTGCAACTCGAAGAGTTCGGCGTATCGGCCGCCCTTGCCGATGAGTTCGGCGTGCGAACCCTCTTCCAGGACCCGCCCGTCGCCCAGAACAACCACGCGGTCCGCAATGCGGACGGTAGAGAAGCGATGGGAGATCAGGACGACCGTGCGGCCGCGGCTCAGATCCCTGAAGCGCTGGAATACCTCGAACTCCGCCCTCGCATCCAGGGCGGCCGTGGGTTCGTCGAGGATCAGCACGTCGGCGTCGCGCATGTAGGCACGGGCGATCGCGATCTTCTGCCATTCGCCTCCGGACAGGTCGACGCCCTCGTCGAAACGCCGGCCGAGCGGCTGGTCAAGGCCGCGCGGCAGGCGGGCCACGACCTGGTCGGCGAGGCTTCGCGCGGCGGCGTCGCGCACACGGTCCCGGTCTTCGAGCTCGGACACGCGGCCGATGCCGATGTTCTCGCCCGCCGTGAAATGGAAACGGACGAAATCCTGGAAGATGACACCGACCTTGCGCCGCAGCTCCTCGGGGTCGTAGTCGCGTAGATCCTGGCCGTCGAGCAGGATGCGGCCTTCCGTCGGATCGTAGAGCCTGGCCATCAGCTTGACGATGGTGGTCTTCCCGGCACCGTTTTCGCCGACCAGCGCGAGCACTTCTCCGGCGGCGATGGAGAGGTCCAGGTGGCGCACCGCCCACGCATCCGACTGTGGATAGCGGAAGCCGACATCCTGGAAGACGAAGCCCGACCTGATCGGCGCGGGAAAGGGGAGCGGGTCGTTGGGTGACCGGATCGACGGGCGGATATCAAAGAACGAGAACAGGTCTTCCAGATAAAAGGCCTGCCCCGCCACCTGGGAGAACCCGAGAAGCAGGTTTTCCAGAAGGGTCCGGAGCCTGAGAAAGGATGCGGCGAGGAAGCTGAGGTCACCGATCGTGAAGTGGCCCGTCACCGTCTTCCAGATGATCGCGGCGTAGGCGCCGTAGTAGGTCAGAGAGGACAGGAGCGCCAGGACGCCTCCCCATGCCGTCCGGCGGATCGCGAGCCCGCGATTGTCGCGATACATGCTTTCCGCGAAGCCGCCGAAGCGTTTCACGAGGAAGTCGTTCAGCCCGAAAAGCTTGATCTCCTTCACCGTTTCGACGCTGGAGCCGAGATAGCGCAGATAGTCCAGCTGCCTGCGCTCGGGCGTTCGGAAGTAGTTCAGCCGGTGCCCCTGCGCGTTGAAGTGGAGCTCGCTGACGAGCGCGGGGAGGAGGGCCACCGTCAGCAGCGGGATCAGCCACGGCGCGTAGGCGAGGAGCCCCACCGTCAGCGACACCGCCGTGAGCAGGTCCTGCGCGAGGCCGAAGAGTTGGGAGAGCAGCGTCGTGCGGCCCGTCACCTGCCGGCGGGCGCGGTCCAGCCTGTCCTGCTGCTCGTTGTCCTCGAACTGCTCGAGGTCGAGCGTCGCCGCGTGGTTCATCAGGCGGATGCTGGCGTGGTTGCTGTAGCGCTCGGCCAGGAGGCTGTCGACGAGTGAGTTGGCGCGGGCCAGGCCATCGGTCGCGATCCCGAGCAGGAATTCGGTCCCGACGAGCGTCGCCAGATGGTCGAGGCGTCCGCTCTGCCACCAGGCGCTGAAACCGTCCAGTGGCGGCAGCCGCATCAGGACGACGACCTCGTCGAGGATCAGCTTGGCGACGTAAAGGACCATGAGGGGCAGGAGCGCGCGCGCAGTGCGCAACACGAAGCTCGCCACGGTCAGCGTCGGGCTGGCCTCGTAGACCATGCGGATGAGCGCCGGCACGAGCCGGAGGGATCCGAGCCTCGTCGCCTGCGGGACAGGAGTGGAAGACATCACTCCTAGATGGAGAGTTCGCACGGGCATGTCGAGGTGCCGTGCCGGGTTAGGCGCCTGCGAGCGCATCCTTGCAGTTCACAACCCTGGGTATAGGCTGGAAAAAAACGCCAAGCTGGAGGTGATGCCCATGATCCCGAATTCATCAACGCGGTGGCTGACTGCCGCCTCACTCGTTCTCGGGCTTGGCCTGTCCATTCCGGCACAGGCCGGCGAGGCGACGCTCGTGGCCGGCCTGCTGACCTGCAAGGGGGATCGGAACATCGGGCTGATCGTCGGCTCGCGCCAGCAACTCCAGTGCACGTTCGCCCCTTCCAACGGACTGCCTGAACAGGCCTACAGCGCCCGTCTCTCGCGGGTGGGGCTGGACCTCGGCATCCAGGGGCCCAGCGTCATGATCTGGCGTGTGGCGACCCACACGAACACGGTTCCGAGCGGGGCTCTCGCGGGACGATACTCGGGCGCCACCGCATCCGCGTCGGCCCTGGTCGGGGCGGGAGCCAATGTGCTCGTCGGCGGCTCGCGCAATTCATTCGCCTTGCAGCCGCTCAGCGCCCAGGTCCAGACCGGCGTCAATCTTGCTGCTGGCGTGGCTTCCCTTCGCCTCACCTACATGCCGCGCTGAGACGTGCGCAACTGGTGGCGCTGGCCCGCCTCGTGGCCGGCGCTGCGGGCCCCCGCCATTTGCGCGTAGACTGCATGGCGGAGACCTGCCATGGCGCTGACTGCCCGCTTCTCTCTCGCTGCCGTGGTGCTGCTCGCCAGCTGGCCGGCCATGGGGCACGACATCTACACCCCCCTGCGGTCGAACTCGGGCGTGCCTTGCTGCGGCGGGGACAAGACGACCGGAGACTGCGAAGCCGTGACCTACCGCCTGCTCCCGAACGGCGATGCCCTGGTGAACAGCAAGCGGTACCGCGCGCAGATCCGGGTCGCCAAGGGGCGCATCACCTGGAGCAGCGTGCCGGGGAGCAAGGAGGAGGCGCACTGGTGCGGCGTGCCGCGCACTGCGTATTACGGCAATGGCACAAGGCAGGCTCCCCTGCAGTATCCACCGGATGAAACGGATCCGAAGTTCGTCACGATCTGCGCGTTCATCGACCCCGGTTCCACCTGAGGCCGCCTCAAGATCAAGCATCTTGATGCCGGATCGAGTGAACCGGATTAAGTACAGAGCAGGGTCGAACGCTCCTGACATGTCGCGCCGACATGAGCCAAACAGGACAAAACACAACCTAAGGCTGTTGTTTGCAGCTGTTCTGCTCTACCAGAAATTTAACGCGTCAGGAGTATGAGATTGAGCTCTGCGCCCGAGCGATGTTGCTTGCCTGCTTCACGAGGGATGGCGGGATGAGAACGCAGCCGTGGAGGCCGCCCGGGCGGGCGATGCCGGCAAGGGCTTCGCGGTCGTGGCGGCGGAAGTGCGAACGCTGGCGCAGCGCTCCAGCCAGGCTGCCAAGGACATCGGCGGGCTGATTTCGTCGTCCGTCACGCAGGTGGCAGATGGGGTGAAGCTCGTGCGCGAGGCGGGGCAGACGCTCGAGCGCATCGTGGGCGCCTCGAACAAGGTCGCCGCCACGGTGAACGAGATCTCGGCGGCGACGGGAGAGCAGGCCAGCGGGATTGAGGAAATGACCCAGGCCGTGGCTCAGATGGACGATATTACGCAGAAAAACGCGGCCATCGCCGAGCGCAGTTCGGACTCCGCCCACTCTCTCGCGGATCGTATCGGCCACCTCACGGTGATGACGTCCAGCTTTATGACTGGCGGGCCGCAGGCCGACGGGGCGTTCCCGATGAGGGCGAGACGCCTCAGGGCATGAGCCTTCGCGGCTTCCCGGCCGTGTTCGGCCAGGCGGGCCACCGCGAGCCCTGAAACAAGCCGCTCAGGCTCCGCGTGGGTCCACCTCGCCCGGGTCCCTGATCCCGGATGGGCCCCGCATCGGACGTGCACCGAGGGCCGCAGCCACGCGCGAGAGCAGGGGCCGGACCGGCAGGAAGAGGCGGTAGCCGAGTTCCAGCAGGCTGACCGCCCCCGGCACGCGCGCCAGCCTCGCGGCGGGGCTCCAGGCGGGCAGCATTCCCCAGATCGCCACGAAGGCAGGGGCTCCCGAAAGCAGCCGGCCGTCGGCCTGCCGTACGTGGAACCGCCGGAGCGCAGCTTCCGTCGGTAGGTCAGTTCCCGCGTCGGCTCCAGGGGCCGAAACGTCGACAAAGCAAAGCCGTTCGCTCCCGGCGAGGCCGGAATAATGGCCGATTTCCGCCGAGCAGAGCGGGCACGACCCATCGAAATACACGGTGAGCGCTGCAGTCGGGTTCTGCTCGGCCGGCGGGACGAGCGGTGCCGTCTCCTGATCTTTTTCTGTCCGCACGGGAAACCTCTCGCTTTTCACCTCATCACTACGCGCGGGCCGCGACCCCGGACCTGCCTTGCGGCGACACGCCGCCGGGGCAGATGTCAGCGGACGCCCCCAGTGGCTCCCGGCGTGAAGCGTGCCGGGACTAGGATGACGGCCGCCCGCTGCTGGCCGCCTTCGGCCGGCTGCGTCGCCGTCACCCTGTTTCCGCCACGGACGGACGCGCTCAGGGGACGACGGTCAGGGTTGCCCACATGCCGGCGTGATAATGGCCGGGCTGGTTGCAGACCAGAAGGTACGAGCCCGGCTTCAGGCTGCGCTTCAGCGATCCCGACGATCCGGGCTCCAGGTCGGCGACCTCGCCGAGGTGCTTGACCTTGTCCTCGACGACCTTGTCTTCCTTGGCATCCATCGGCAGGGCGGCCTTTGGATCCTTGACCCAGATCAGGACCATCTCGTGCATCTGTGCCTTCGAGGCGTTATGGACGTGGAAGGTCACCGGACCCGCCTTCACGCTGTCGTGGTCGACAGAGGTCTTCATGGTGTTCGAGCCCGTCAGGCTGGCATCGACGGTTGCGTCGGTCAGTTCTACGTTCACGGTCTCGCCTTTCGCCTTGTCCTTGGCGAGAGCAGGTCCAGTGAGGCCCAGGGCAGCGACCGGCAGCAGGGTCAACAGAACCATCTTCATGGTGCTTTCCTCCATCCCCGCGACATCGCGGGGACATTCAAGAGGAACCTGAAGCGGAGCGCTGTCTTCGATCTGGATCAATCCCTGATTGCGCTTTCAGGTGAAAGGGGCCGGGCAACGGCGCCGCGTCTATCCCGGGAAGGGCGGCGGCTCCGTTCCCTCGAGACTGGCGCCGAGCTTGTCGAGCAGCCATCCGGTACCCAGCTCACGCCCTGCATTGCCGCTGGTCCCGAAACCGTCGAAATACACGCCGTACTCCGTCACCGTCAGGTGAGTACCCTCGCCGTCCGGCCGTATCTCGACGGTGGCCAGCGAGGAGGACATCGGCACGCCGTCGATCGCCATGCGGTAGGCGTAGACGATGCGCTCGTCCGGCACGATGTCATGGTACGTGCAGTGGAAGGCTGAAACGACGCCATTGGGGTGTCGGCCGACCAGCACTTCGACGCCGTCGACACGGAAGTCGAATGCTTTTTCCAGTTGCTGCCATCCGTCCGGTCCACCGAACCAGCGCTTCTTCGCCTCCTCTTCGGCAAAGGCGCGGAACACGCGGGCTGGCGATGCGCGGTAGCGGCGCTCCAGGGTGAAGGTCGCCTTGACGGTGCTGCGTTCGGTCATCGCTCAGTCCCTTCGTGCGGGGCGGTTTCGTCGAGGTAGGCGCCGAGGCGGTCGAGGCGCTGCTCCCACTGCGTGCGGCGGTCGTTGATCCACTGCTCCGCCTGCGACATCGCCGAGGTGTCGAGCGTGCAACTGCGCACCCGGCCGGTTTTCGCGGTCTTCACGAGACCGGAGGATTCCAGCACCTGGAGATGCTGGACGACGGCGGACAGCGACATGGCCAGCGGCGCGGCGAGTTCGTTCACCGAAGCGGGTCCGCTGGTGAGCCGGTCCAGCATGCTGCGCCGGCTGGGATCGGACAAGGCGTGGAAGATCCTGTCGAGTGCGGCGGCCAGCGGCGTCCCCGTCATCGTGGCACCAGGTGGAAGTACGGCTCGGCCTCGCGCAGGACGCGGGCGTAGGACGGCCTGGCCTTGAGCCGCTCGCAATAGGCGGCCAGCGCGGTACGGTGTCCGAACGGAACCCGCTGCCCGGCGTAGAAGAGGGCTGGGGCAGCGGCGCAATCGGCGAGCGAGAACGCATCTCCCGCCGCCCACTCCCGGCCCGTCATGCGGCTCTCCAGCAGGTCGTAGGCCGTCGCCAGTTGCAGGGTCGCATTGAAGACGGCGAGGGGATCGCGCTGCCCTTCCGGACGCAGAAGGTCAGCCGCAAAGGCCTGCATGGGCGTGTGGACATGCAGGTCGAAGATGCGGTCCCAAAGCCGCACCTCGAGGGCCTGGGCGGGGTCGCTCGGGATCAGCGTGCCGCCGGCCCGTGTGTTCAGCCATTCGATGATGATGCTGGCTTCCGGCAGCACGAGGCCGCTGGCCCGGTCTTCGAGCACCGGCATCTTGCCGATCGGCCAGAGGGCGTAGAAGGCGCGCCTCTGCTCGTCGCTGCCGAGGTTCAGGAACGAAAGCTCGAACGGAACCGCGAGTTCGTCGAGGGCAATCAGGACCTTGTGGCAGTAGGACGAGAGCGGACGGGCATGCAGGACGAGAGTCATGGGGCCGCTCCAACACTTAAGTGATATCTTAAGTATCAGCGCCGGGTTTGGTCCGCAAGCGAAGCCGGCACAGAGACCCAGTTACTGCTACGTGATGGGAGGGTTCCCAGACGATTGCAGGGTCCTGCCCTTCGGGATCGCGTCTCGAGCGAGCTAAGTTGAAGCTGCGGGCGACCTTTGCGGGACCATTCTCGCGCGCGAGTGTCCTCGTTCAAAAATCCTGGAGGCGCGACATGGGCGCGGTCATCAAAGCCGTCTTCAAGGGAAGTAGTTTCGATATCACCGGCGCGATAACCAGCCTGTTGACGATAGGCGACATCAATCCTGACTCTGTACATAAGCTCGTCAGTCAAGCCAAGGCAGAGGCGGGCCAACAGAAGATCGATAGGCTCGACTGGTATGCCCACGGTGGCCAGAACACAATCAATGCCGGAGACGAGGACATCAGCGAACTGACTCCGAAGGTTCACTTTCCCGTCCTGGCAAGGCTTAAGCCAAATTTTGACCCTGAAGGCTATGTCCGTCTGTTTGTCTGCAATGCCGGGCTCAAGCCTGCTTCGATGTGCGTGATCGCGCAGGCTTTCGGCGTCGAAGTCTATGGATGCGAGGGAGATGTACGCCCTGGACTATACGGAACGCCCTTTGTTGTGTCTGGACAGCTTGTTATGGCCACTCCGAAAGGACACTTCTTCAAGGGAAAGGGCGTCGAGAACGTCTTTTACTATTCCGATGATGACGAGTAGGTTCTTGGCCGCTGCAGCAAACGTAGACAGTGCACGATGGGGCATGGTGGCGAGTACCCCGATCCTCTATCTTGTCAAGACGCGACCATGGCTTTGCCGAAGCTCCAGCCGACCTCACGCTTGCGCTCAGGCGACGGACTGGTGAACCTCTCACACAATCGATTTCACCCTGCATAGCGTGGCAACCTGGAACGCGGAGCTTTCTTTGACCTCACAATCCTCCACCACGCTGGCCGGCAAGGTCATGATCATCACCGGTGCGAGTTCCGGCATCGGCCGCGCCGCCGCATTGCGCTTCGCAGCCGAGGGCTTGCAACTGGCCTTGGTGGCCAGGTCCCGCGACAGGCTCGAAAAGCTGGCGGAAGAGGTGAGCGGTGACCCGCTCGTCATCCCCGCCGATTTGACCGTTGCGGAGGAGGTCGGTGCAGTTGCCAAGGCGGTCGCGGACCGCTTTGGGCGCACCGACATCCTGTTCGCGAACGCTGGGAGCTATGTCTCCGGTGATGTCGTCGACGGGGATCCCGACACCTGGGACAAGCTGCTCCAGCTCAACGTCAACAGCGTGTTCCGGCTGGTGCACGCCATTCTGCCCGGCATGATCGCGCAGCGCTCCGGCGACATCGTCGTGACCTCGTCGATCGCCGGTCACCAGGCGATCCACTGGGAGCCGGTCTACTCGGCCAGCAAGCACGCGGTTCAGTCCTTCGTACACGGTCTGCGCCGGCAGGTCGCGCCACACGGCGTCAAGGTGGGCTCGCTCGCGCCCGGCATGGTCCTGAACGAGTTGTGGGGCATCACCGACCCCGCGGAAGTCGAAAGGCTGGCAGCAGCCCGCACCGGCCTGCGGTCCGAGGATGTTGTCGACGCGCTGCACTTCATGCTGACGCGCCCGCCGAACGCGACTGTCCGGGACCTTGTGCTCCTGCCGCAGAACCAGGATCTCTAGCCCGGATTCCGAGATCGGCTCTGAAAGCCCGCGAGCCTACAGGGTCAGCGGGAACTTGACTTCCGTTCTCGTGCCCTTGTCTCCGGGCGTCCGCTCAACGCGCCCGGAGATGCGCTGGGCGAACGCGTCGACGAGCCTCAGCCCGAGGCCGCCCTCGCGTGGCGGTCCCATGCCCCGCCCGTTGTCCTCGACGCTGATGCAGGCTTCGCCTGCTTCCGCCTTCACCTCGAAGCCAATGCGGATCAACCCCGGCTCACCCTCTGCGAAAGCATGCTTGAAGGCGTTCGTGACGAGTTCGTTGACGATCAGCCCCGCCGAGACGGCCCTGTCCAGCGGCAGCTTCGCATCGTCGGCGGCGACGGTGACGGTGACGCTTTCGCTGTAGGATCCGAGGGTGACGCAAAGGGCTTCGAGGTACTCGCCGAAGTCGACAAGGCTCATGCTGCCCTTCAGCGACAGCATGTCATGGGCGAGCGCGATGGCGTGCACCCTGTCAATGACGCTCGCGAAGCGAGCCTTGCCCTCCTCCGTGTCCACGCTCCGGCGCTGCAGCGAGAGGACGGAAATGATGATCTGGAAGTTGTTCTTCGTCCGGTGCTGCAATTCGCGGACGAGCGTGTTCCAAATCGTCTCCGCGTCGGCCTGCTCCTGGACCGTCTGCCGCAGCTTCTGATCCGCTTCGTAGCGCGCCAGCGCCGTGCCGATGATGTTGGCTATCGCGGTGAGGAAGCCGACATCGCCATCATCGAAAACGCGCGGGTTTTCGGCATCGATCTCGAACACGCCCCAGCATTGCCCGTCGATCATCACGGGAACATTCAGGACAGAGACAATCCCGTGTTCGCTCAGCAGAGGCGACATGCGAAAATCCGGATCGTCAGGAAGGTTTTCGATCACCACGGGGGCCGCGGTCTGGATTGCACGGCCGGGGGGAGAAGCCGCGTTGACGGGCAGCGTCGCCGTGCCGACGACCCCCGGCTTCCAGCCGACGCCTGCCACCACGAGCGCGTCGCTGGTGGCGGCCCGGTAGCGCAGCACCTTCGTATGCTTGACGTGGGTGAAACTCGACGCCTGTGCGCAGGCGTGCTGCATCAGCCGCTCCGGCGGTATCGTCTCCGCCGCAACGCGGCTGAAGTCGATCAGCGCCCGCTGATATTCGAGTATCCGGTTGAGCTTGGCCTCGATGTTCGACCCGGTCTTTGGCATCGATCAGTCTTCCATCCCCGTGATGCCAGCCTGGCCTGCCGCAATCCCGGAGCAACCCAACGGCCGCCCGGGAAGCGTGACTGTGCAAACGGGAATGCAGGACTGCAGCAATGGTTCGGCCGGACTGACGCCCGTTGACGTTCCGAAGCAGCTTCCGGAGGGGAATTCAGCTGCATGACGCCTGGAACGCCGACCGCGATGGGTGCAGCTAATGCGGCGCGCGGGAGATCAGAACAGCGTTCAGTCCGCCGAAGGCGAAGGAATTGGTCATGGCGACGCCAATGGGCGCTCGCCGGGCGGTGTTTGGAACGCAGTCGATGTCGAACTCGGGGTCGGGTTCAGAGAAGTTGAGGGTCGGCGGCAGGAGGCCCTCTCGCAATGCCAAAGTCGAGAACACCAGGCCGAGCGCGCCCGATGCGCACATCGTATGGCCGATCGTGCCCTTGCTGGACGAAACGGGGACGCCGGGAAGGCGGGAGCCGATCACCGAGCCAAGGGCCTTGGCCTCGTTCAGGTCGTTCAGGAGCGTCCCGGTTCCGTGGGCGTGGACATAGTCGATCTCGCTCGCATCCAGCCCGCCATCGGCGATGGCCGCGGTCATGGCTCGCGCCGCACCCGCCGGATCCGGCGCCGTGATGTCGCCGGCGTCCGAACTCATCCCGAACCCGACGATCTCGCCATGGATCGTGGCGCCCCTTGCGATCGCGCGCTGCATGGGCTCCAGCACGAGGGCTGCTGCGCCTTCGCCCATCACCAGCCCGCTGCGGTCGCGGGAGAAGGGGCGGCACGTGTCCCGGGCGACGGCCCGCAGGGCCTCCCAGCTTCGCATGAAGCCCAGTGTGAGCGGGGCCTCGCAGCCCCCCACGATCGCCACGTCGAGCATCCCCGACCGCACCATGTGGAAGCCCGTGCCGATCGCGTGGGTCGCAGACGCACAGGCGGAAGCGATGTTGAAGGTCGGACCGAGAACCCCGAGGTCCATGCCGATCTGGCTCGCCGGCGCACTCGGCATGGCGCGCGGAACCAGGAAGGGATGAACCCGCGACGCGCCCTCGCCATACATGCGCCGGTAGGCGTGCTCGACGGTGGTGTACCCCAGCGCAGCGCTGAACAGCACGCCGTGGCGCATCGGCGCCTCGTCGTCGAGAACGTTCCCCGCCTGCGAGACCGCTTGGCGCGCAGCGAAGACGGCCAGTTGCGACGCCCGGTCCATCAGGGCCAGCTGGTTGGCGGTGAAATGCGTCTCCGGGAGGAAGCCGCTCACTTCGGCGCAGGGAGAGCCGCTGCGTTCGGCCGATGCCGCGGGCCGGCTGATCCCCGACAGTCCCGTCTCCATGGCGGCGAGGTGCTCGGCGACGCCATGGCCGACGGCCGAGATCGCGCCAAGCCCCGTGATCGCGACCCTCATTCCACGGGCTGCCCGGCAACCGCCGGCTTGGCCCGGTCTATCCTGGCTAGCGCACCCCGGATCAGCTCTCCAAGCGTGGTGTCGGGCTTCTTGACGAACTGCTCCGTCGGGATCTCGACGTCGTACTTGCTCTCGATCTCGAACACGGCCTCGATCAGGGTGAGGGACGAGATGCTCAGCTCGTCGAGCGGGGTTTCCAGCCTCAGCGATGCCCGGTCGAGCCGCGCACTTTGCGCGATGATGTCGAGAATATCGTCGACACGTGGGTCCTGCATGGCGAGCCTGCTTTCCTGGGTGAACGCGGCCTTGAAGGAGTCCGGACGTTCGCGATGAGAAAGACATTGCACCTCAGAGGCCTGAAGCTCAACCGAAGAGGTCCGTGAGGGTCCGTTTCGGGCAGGAACTCCAGCCCCCCTAAGTGCCGGATACGGCGACGCCGGGATTGCCCGGGCTCCGGACACGGAGCATCATCCGGCTGCCAGATCCATTGGTCAGGAGCCCCGCATGAGCAGCCCGGCCTTCCACCACGTCTCCGTCATCACACGCGATGTCGATCACGCGCGGACCTTCTACACGGACGTGCTCGCTCTGGAGCCGGTTCAAAGGCCACCGTTTCCCCATCCCGGCGCATGGCTGCGGTCAGGGCCTCTGGAGATCCATATCACCTACTACCCCGCCGGCAATTTCAGGACCGGACCGGTCGATCCGAACGACATTCACTTCGCCATCAGGGTCCCGGACTTCGAGGCGACCGTTTCCGCCCTCGCACGCCACGGCTACGTCGAGGGCGGTGGCCAGGACGACCCCAAGCGGATCGTTATCAAGCGCGACAGCGTCACGGGCTACCCCCAGCTCTGGATCATGGACCACGACCGCAACGTCATCGAGATCAACGCGGAGGGCTAGGACCGCCGCAGCGCCGCTCCCAGCTCATCGAGCACGGCATCGATCTCGGCCGGCGTATTGTAGTGCACCGGGCCGACCCGAACGCCGCCGCCGGTGTCCAGGATGCCCAGCAGCCGGTTCGCCTCCAGCCCGTAATTGTGGCCGCTCCAGACCTGGAGCCCCCTGGCGGCGAAGGCCTTGGCGATGTCGGCCGAGCTTTTTCCTTCCGCCGTGAAGGTGACCGTCGAGACGCGCCTGTCGAACGCCGCGGGATCGGTGATGCCCATGACGCGCACGCTGTTGAAACCGAGGAGGCCGTCCACCAGGCGCCGCGCCAGCGCGTCGTCATGCGCCTTCGTCGCCGTATAGCCGGCGGCAAGGCGGGCGCGGAGGTCCGCTCCGGCCGGAAGGTTGCCGAAGGCATCTCCGAGCCAGGCGAGATAGTCGATCGCGGCGTGGACTCCGGCCAACTCCTCCCGGTTCGTCGTGCCATTGGTGAACCGCCAGGGCAGCTCTTCCGAGGCGGGACGCACCTTGTAGGCCCGCAGCCCCTCCAGGATCTCCTTGCGGCCCCAGAACAGGGCGTAATGCGGGCCGAAGAACTTGTAGGCGGTGCACACGAGGAAATCGCAGTCGAGCGCACGGACATCGATCAGCCCGTGGGGGGCGTATTGCACGGCGTCGACATAGACGAGCGCACCGGCCGCATGCGCCAGTTTCGAGATGCCCGCGATGTCGTTGATCGTGCCTGTGACGTTGCTGGCATAGCAGACGGCCACGAGACGTGTCCGGCTGTTGAGAAGCGAGGCTAGATTGGCGAGGTCGAACTCGAAGGTCTCGGGCGAGAAGTCGAGCCAGCGCACGACGAGGCCCTTGTCCTCCGCCAGCATCAGCCAGGGTGCGACGTTGCCATCATGGTCCATCCGCGACAGCACGATCTCGTCCCCGGCCTGCCACGCCGCACCGATGGAGCGAGCCATCATGAAGGTGAGGCTCGTCATGCTCTGCCCGAAGAAGACCTCGCCTTCGTTCCTCGCGTTCACGAAAAGCTCGCCGGCCCGGTGGGCCGCTTCCACCGCGTCCTCGGCTTCGACGGAGGTGTCGAAGTAGCCGCCAAGGTTGGCGTTGCGGTGGAGAAGCGCCTCGCTCATGCGCTCGGCCACCATGCGCGGAACCTGGGTGCCGGCAGGGTTGTCCAGGAACGCGACGCTGCGGCCTGCCTTGGTCCGGGCAAGTCCCGGAAAGTGCGAGCGCACGAGTTCGACGTCGTAGGCCATGGCGGTCCTCCCGTTTTGGGACCCGGGCGCTCGTTCCCGAGCTTTCTTCAGCCGTTATGGATCGCCACGGCGCGGGCGGGAAAGCCGGAGCCGTCCTTCGCCTTCGGCCAGGTCGCCATGATCAGCGCACCGGCCTCGGGCACCTCGTCGAGGCGCGCCAGGAGTTCGATCTGCCACCGGTCCAGCGAGAGCACGTAGTGCTCGAGAGCGTAGTCGCCTCGGGACGTGGCGATCCCGGGGTCGGTGTCGATCTGCTCGTGACCGACGGCCGTGATCCCGCGCTCGTCGAACAGGAAGGCGAGGACCTCCTTCGACCAGCCCGGGCAGTGCGACACGCCATCATCCGAACGGTTGTAGAACCGGTCGACGTCCGGCCAGCGGCGCCACCAGTCGGTCCGCAACGCCACGAAGGATTTCTCGGGGATCCGGCCGTGGCGCGCTTCCCAGCGCGCCACGTCGTCCAGTGTCGGGGTGGCATCGGGATCCGACGCGACCCGGCCCGATATGTCGAGCACGACCAGCGGCAGCAGCATCTCGGTCACGGGGATCTGGTCCACCGTCCGCCCGCCCTCGATGAAGTGGACGGGCGGGTCCACATGCGTGCCCCATTGGCCGACGAAGCCGTAATGGTGCACCTGGAACGCGTGCCCGAGCGGGTAGTCGAACACCATCCGACGTTCTTCGTCCGGGAAGTGCTGAAAGTGCGGCTGTCCCGGGTGAAAGGGGTGCGTCAGGTCGGTGAAGACCGCACCGGCGAGGTGGGACCTGTGCAGGTCCCAGAGGCTGCCGCCGGCCATGGTCAGGGCGCCGGCACGAAGCTGGGAGCCGCCTCGCTGGCGAGCGTCAGCTTTCCGTCCTTCACGCCGATCACGGTGACCGACTTGTCGGGAACGGCGATGCCGGGACGGTAGGAGATCGTGCCCGTCACGCCTTCGAGCCCGGTGGTGCCGGCCAGCGCCGTCTTGATCTTCTCGGGGTCGGTGCCTCCGGCCCGCTTGATGGCGTCCGCCATCAGCTTGATGCCGTCATAGGCGAGCGCCGCGAAGGTGTTCTCGGGGTCGTTGCCGGTCGACTTCTTATAGGCGTCCATGAACGCCTTCACCTTCGGGGTCGCGCCCTCGCCGATGAAGGAGTGGGTGGTGAAGTAGGTGTTCTCTGCCGCCTTGCCGCCGACCTGCAGCAGGAGCGGCGTATCGTAGCCGTCGCCGCCGACGACGGGAAGATCGATGCCGGCCTGGCGCAGTTGCTTCAGGATCAGCCCGATCTCCTCGTTGTTGGCCGAAACGAAGAGGAAGTCCGGCTTGGGTGACGCCGCCTTGACCTTGGCGACCTGCGCCGTGAACGTCTTGTCGCCGATCTTGAACGTGTCCTTTCCGACCAGCTTGCCGCCGCCCTTCTCGAAGGCCTGGGTGAAGTAGTCGGACAGGAGCGTCGTGTACTCCGTGCCGATGTCGGTCAGCAGGTAGCCGTTCTTGGCCTTCAGGTTCTTCAGCGCGAACTCGGCGCCGACGGCTGCCTGTACGTTGTCGCCGAAGCAGGCGAGGAACACGTATTCGCCGAGCTGGCTCGGCAGCTTGGGTGAGGTCGCGCCCGGCGTGATGAAGGGGATCTTGGCCTTCTGGATCTGCGGGCCGATGGCGAGCACCGAGTCCGAGTCGGCGAAGGCGACGATGCCGACCACCTTGTCGCTGTCGATCAATTGGCTGGCGACGGTGGAGATGGCGGTCGGGTCGGTCTTGGTGTCGTAGACGACGAGTTCGATAGGCCGCCCGAGTACCCCGCCAGCGGCGTTGATTTCGGCGGCCGCGAGCTTGGCACCGTTCAGCATCGGTCCCTCATAGGCCGACAGATTGCCCGTGAGGTTTGCGGGCACGCCGATCTTGATGGGGTCGGCGGCCAAAGCGGTACTGGCTGCGAGCGCGATGGAAGCGCCGAGCCCGAGGCCGAGAGCCCCGCGTCGAGTGAGCCTGGTCATGCGTCTTGTCCCTCTGCTTCGAGCCTTGCCGATTGTGTTTTGGCGGATCCGAGCGTGAGCTCGGCATCCCCCATGATCCCCTTCGGCCGGAAGATCATGACGAGGATGAAGATGAAGCCGAGCACGATCTGGCTCGCCCCGAACAGCGCCGGCACCGTGATCGGGCCCAGCGTGAACCCGCGCTCGACGCCGCGCAACAGTTCGGAAAGCACCGTGACGCACACGACGCCGATCAGCGCGCCCGAGAGCGATCCCATGCCTCCCAGCACGAGCATGGCGATGAGGTTCATCGTCATGGCGAAGTAGAAGGTGTTGGGCGAGAACGAGCCGAGATAATGGGCGTAGAGGCTGCCGCCCACGCCGGCGAAAAAGGCGCCGATGACAAAGGCGATGAGCCTGGCCCGCAGTACGCTGATGCCCACGGCGCTCGCCGCGATCGGGTCGTCGCGGACGGCCTTCATGGAACGGCCGAAGGGCGAGTAGACGAGCCGCGCGAGAACCAGGATCGTCACGCCGAGCCATCCGAACACCCATGGCAGGGAGGTATCGAGCGGAACTCCGGTGAAGGTGCGCGCCCCGCGCGTGAAGTCCGAGGCGTTGATGAGCACGACGTTGACGATGATGAGAAAGCCCATCGTCGCGACCGAGACGAAGTAGCCGGAGAGCCTCATCAGCGGATAGCCGACGACCACCGCGAGCAGGGCGGTGAACAACCCCGCCGCGAGCGTCGCGGGCAGGAAGGGCAGGCTGAACCAGTTGAGCACGGCCGGAAGATGCGGCAGCAGCGAGGCTTTCTGCTGCACGGTCAGGGACAGGATGCCGGAGACGTAGGCGCCGGCCCCGATGAAGCCGACATGTCCCAGCGAGAAGACGCCGGTGAAGCCGTTGCTGAGCGACAGCGACAGGACGAGCACGCCGTTCAGCGCCATCAGCAGCAGCACGCGCACGAGATAGTCGCTGAGGACGAAGGGCGCGCCCCAGGCGACGACCGCTCCGGCGATGCAGAGCGCGACGACCGCGACGAGCGTGCTGGTGTCGCGCTTCACAGCTTGACCTCCCGGTTGGGCTTCAGCAGGCCGCCGGGGCGCACCAGCAGGAAGGCGATGAGCACGGCGAAGACGATGGCGTCGCGGTAGGGAGAGACGGCGTCCGGCATGAAGGCGACGATGAAGATCTCCAGCGCACCCAGCATGTAGCCGCCCACCAGGGCGCCGGCAATCGAACCGAAGCCGCCGATGATGGCGGCGACGAAAGCCTTCAGCAGCGGGGTGAAGCCCATCTGCGGCTGCACGACACCGGCCTGCGCCGCCCACAGCACCCCCGCCAGCCCGGCATAGCCGGACGCAACGACGAAGGCGACGACGATGACCTTGTTGACGTCGAGCCCGACGAGGAGCGCCGCCGACATGTCCTCGGCGGCCGCGCGCATGCCGAGCCCGACCGTGGTGCGCGTGATGAACCAGCCGAGCCCGATCAGCGAGACGAAGGTCAGCGCGATGGTGAGGACGTTGATGTTGGTGAAGGTGATCGCCCCGTCGGCCAGCTGCCAGGCGCCATTCAGCCAGTCCGGAAGGGGAAAGTTCTTGGGTGATGAGGAGAAGATCAGGATGCCGAGATTCTCGAGGATGTAGGTGACCGCGAGGCTCGTCAGCAGCCGCGTCACGTCTGGCGCGTTGCGGATCGGCCGGTAGGCGATGCGCTCGATGAGGAAGCCCGCCAGCGCACCGGCCAGCACGCCGCAGGCGAGCGCCGGGACGAAGGGGACGCCGAGCGCGCCGAGGATGACGGTGGTGAAGGCGCCCACCATCATCACGTCGCCATGGGCAAAATTTGTGAGTTTCAAAACGCCGAAGACGATGGAGAGGCCGACGGCCACGAGCGCGTAGAGGCTGCCGAGGCTGATGGCGTTCACGATCTGCTGGACGATGTAGTCGAACTGGCTCATGCGGAGGCCCCGAGATAGGCCTGCGCGACGCGGTCGCTGTCACGCAGCTCCTCAGCGGTGCCCGACAGGGCCACCGTGCCGGTCCGCAGGACATAGGCGCGGTCGGCGAGGTCCAGCGCCAGCGCGATGTTCTGTTCGACCAGCAGCATCGTCATTCCCTGGCGCTTGAGCTCCGCCAAAGCGACGAAAATGTGCCTGACGAGGAGCGGCGCTACTCCGAGCGAAGGCTCATCCAGCAGAAGCAGCTTCGGCGCCGCCATCAGGGCGCGGGCAAGCGCGAGCTGCTGCTGCTCGCCGCCCGAAAGCGTTCCGGCGAGCTGAGACAGGCGCTCCCTGAGGATCGGGAACAGGGTGAACATCCGCTCGGTGTCCCGGGCGATGCCGTCCTGGTCAGAGCGCGTGCAGGCGCCGAGGCGGAGGTTCTCCGCCACCGACAGTCCACCGAACAGCCGGCGGCCCTCGGGAGATTGCGAGATACCCAGCCGAACGATCTGAGGCGCCGGCAATCCCCCGATAGGACGGCCTGCAAAGGTGATGGAGCCTGAACGGGGGGCCGACAATCCAGAGATCGTGCGCAGCGTCGTGCTCTTGCCGGCGCCATTGGCGCCAACCAGTGCGACGACCTCGCCGGGCGCGACGTCGAGGCTGACACCCTTCAGCGCCTGCACGGCGCCGAACTGCACCCGCAGGTCGCGGATCGAGAGGAGAGGCGTGGGATCAGGCATGGCCGAGATAGGCCTCCCGCACCCTGGGGTTGTTGCGCACCTCTTCCGGCGTTCCTACGGCGATGACTTCGCCCGTCGCCAGCACCTGGATGCGCTCGCACAGGGCCATGATCAGGTCCATGTCGTGCTCGACGACGACGACCGTCACCCCGTACTCGTCGCGGATCCGCCGGATGAGCGCGGTCAGAGCCTTTGTTTCGTTGGAATCGAGACCGGCCGCCGGCTCGTCGAGGAGCAGCAGCGATGGCTCGGTGGCAAGCGCGCGGGCGATCTCCAGGCGTCGCTGGTCGCCGTAGGGGAGATCGGCGGAGAGGCGGTCAGCCTGCCCGGTCAGCCCCATCAGCGCCAGCAGGCGGCGGGCGATCGTCTCTGCGTCCGCCTTTCGCGAGCGGTAGCGGCTGCCGCGGACGACTGCGTCGAACGGACCGATCGGGTGGCGCAGTTGCGCCGCGGCCAGCACGTTTTCGGCCACGGTGAGCGTTCCGAAGAGCCGGGAGCCCTGGAAGGTGCGGGCGATGCCGAGCCGAACGATCTGCTCCGTCGGCAGCCCGAAGATCGAGCGTCCCTCGAACTCCACCGTCCCGGAGTCCGGCCGCGAGAAGCCCGTGACGCAATTGAAGAACGTGCTCTTGCCCGAGCCGTTTGGCCCGATAACGCCGAGGATCTCGCCGACCTTCAGCTCGAGCCTGTGCTGCTTCAGGGCGACGAGGCCCCGGAACGACTTGGTCAGCCCCGAAGTCCGCAGCAGGATTTCGCCGGTCCCTGTCCGTGTGAGGGGCGCGCTCATCGTCCCTGGAACCGCCCCTTGTGACATTGATGCCGGACCGCAATCAAAAGTCGAATTGGAGGTGGTTCAACGGGCAGGCAATGCCTGAAGGCCGCTTCATCAAACCCGTCTCCCCCTGCTTGGACAACACGCTAGCATGCTGCCGCGACAGGCCGCAAGTCATTGAAAAACGGCAGAAAGATTTGGATTGCGGCAGGTTGTGCACAAGCTGTAGTCACGAATTGCCGACCGGCCGGAGGTTGTTCGATCTCGCCGCGCCCAATCATCCGCGCGATGCGTTGGGTACACGCACGAGCTCGCGATAGTGGTGTGTCAGCCGCATGCAGACGATGTCCTTGCGCCTGACCGTGTTTGAAGGGTAGCGGTTGTCGAGATTGGTCGTGTCCACCGTGGCCACGGCGATCCCGGAGGGCTCCGTGACGATCGCCTCGCGGCGCGGAAACTCGAACGTGTCCGGTCCGAAAACGCCGCTCAGTCCCTCGTACCCTCCCGCTTCGTCATGGACGTTGGCGAAGGCAAGGAAAACGTTGTTCTCGCCGGCCCGGACCCGGAAGTGATGCCAATGCAGCGGGTCCGCGCCCGTTGGGATCGGCCAGCCCTGAGCGACGGCCGTTCCCGGGTGTCCCGCCGCGAATCGGCCGGCGATCGCTGCCGGGCAGGCGACGATGTCGCAGCCCCGCAGCGCGAGGACGCGCGCGGCCTCCGGATAGAGCGCGTCGTGCCCGATCAGAAGTCCGATACGGCCCGCCGGGGTATCCGCCACGGTCCAGGCCTCGCCTGGTGCTGCCCAGTCGCGGTCTGCTTCACCCGGATGAAGCTTGCGGTGGACGGCGACAAGGCCCTCCGGTCCGACCAGCGCAGCGGCGTTGTAGACTGTGGTCCCTGCCTTTTCGGCGAATCCGGCCACGATGTGCATCCGCAGCTTCGTGGCCATCCTGATGAGTGCCGCGACGGCCATGCCTGAGGTGGGCTGCGCGGTCGCGGCGGGGTTCTCGAGCCCGTTGACCGCAAGTTCGGGAAAGACGACGAGTTCCGCGCCGGATCGCTTCGCGTCCTCGGCAAGGCTCGCAATCCGCGCGAGATTGGCCGACATGTCGGCGGAGGGCGTGAACTGAGCCGCGGCCAGCTGGCTCCGCCGCCCCGGCGGCAGGGGCCGGTGGCCATAGAGGCCGAAGAAGTCGCATGGATTCCAGAGAAACGTGTCGGACAGCAGCTCGCGGTAGAGCTCCGGGCGCCGGCGGTCCATGACCGGCTCGCCAAGCACGGTGCGTGCCCGCGCCTTGGCGAGGTCGATCTCGCCGTAGGCGATGCCGTCGCCGGCGTCGATGACGGCGGCTATCGACCCGTCCGGCTCGATGATGCAGCTGCCGCCGGAGAACTGGACCGTCCTCTCCAGCCCCCAGCGATTGGCCTCGATCACGTAGCAGCCGTTCTCGAAGGCGCGGCTGATCCAGTAGGGCGCCGGCGTGCGTTCGGCCAGCCAGTTGGAGATGTGGCAGATCACGTCGGCACCGCCGAGCGCGCACAGACGTGCCGTCTCAATGAAATGGATGTCCATGCAGATGAGGAGTGCGATCCTCCCGATCGGTGTCTCGAACACCTGGTGCCCGAGGTCGCCGGACGCCGCCCACTTCGGTTCGGCGATATAGGGATGGCTCTTGCGGTGGACGCCGACGACGCCCTCCGGCCCGATCAGCACCGCGCTGTTGAAGTAGACCCCGTCCGGATCGACCTCCGGCATGCCGATGACGACGTGGCAACCATAGGCGGCGCACAGCGCCTCGAAGCGTCTCGTCGTGGGGCCGGGCACGGGCTCCACCTCGCCGGCAACTTCCTCCCGATCGAACCAGCAATAGCCCGTCGTGCCCATCTCGGGCGTGACGATGAGCGCGGCTCCGGCTCGCGCCGCCTCCTCGCACAAGGCGAGGAGACCCTCGACGTTGCGCTCCTTCTCGAACATCGTCGGTTCGAACTGGACCGTTGCGACCTTGTGAACCGGAGCCATCGTCTCTTCCCGGCGTGCTGGAGCGGGGGCGTCTCAGAGCTTCGCGATGATGTCCTTCGTGATGGAGGCACCCAGCGTGTATTTCGGGTCGACCATGTTGCCGAGCCGGACACGTCCGCACTGGGTGAGCAGGAAGTAGGCCTCGAGCTCGTCGACGCCCCAGTCGGCCGACATCCACCGGATGAGGTCGCGATAGGCGCGCCGCGCCGCGTCCTCCATCGGCCGGCCGCTGCCGATCGACATGAAGAAGCGGTCGTTTTCGAGCCGCGGGTTGGAGAGCGCCCAGCCCTTGATGAGGTCGACCTGCACGGTCGTGACGGTGGGATGCTCGACGGCGACGCCGCAGAGCTCACCGTCGCCCTGGGCCGCGTGGCAGTCGCCGAGATAGAGCAGGGCGCCGGGCGAGTTGATCGGCAGGTAGATCACCGAGTCGACCGCCACGTCGGGCAGGTCCATGTTGCCGCCGTAGTAGTCCGGCTGCAGCGAGGTGATCGCCTCGATCTCCGGCGAGGTGCCGATCGTTCCGATGAAGGGCTCGTAGGGCAGCACCAGGTTCTTCGACCAGTGCACGCCCTTCTCGTCGATGACGAGCTTCTTCACCCGCTCGGGAAGGGGCGGGTTGAGCATGGCGGTGTCGGCCGTCGAGACGAGGCCGCCGAATTCCGGGATCAGGCAGGTCGTGCCGACCGGCTGCGGGCCGCGTGGCCTGATCGACTTGATGTAGACGGCGAGCGCGTCGCCCTTCTCGGCACCGTTGACGTAAACGGGCCCGTTCTGAGGGTTGAGATAGGGGAAGTTGAGGATTTCCGACGGGCTGTCCGTCTCCTTCTTGATGGCGCCCTCGAACGCGTCATGCGTCTCGGCGCTGATCACCGCGCCGGGGTCGACGCGCAGGACGGGCTCCGCATAGGGCCCATAGACGTAGTGGTACTTTCCCTGCGTCTCCTCGGTAATCGTGTAGCTCTGCCCGGCTTTTCCCCCGGCGACGCCCTTACGGGCCATGATCGATGTCTCGAGCCACGACATTCTCATTCTCCCACTTGCTTGTTGTCGTTCACACAGAGAGGTGCTTGCGCACGATCTCTCGGTCGTCGAGCGCCTCGGGGGTCAGCTCCGCGACGATCCTGCCCTTGTCCATGACGTAGCAGCGCTGGGCCATCGCCCGGATCAGGTCGAGGTTCTGCTCGACGAGGATCACGGTCAGGCCCATCTCGGAGTTGATGCGCTTCATCACCTCGCCGATCTCCCCGACGATGGAGGGCTGGATGCCTTCCGAGGGTTCGTCGAGGAGGATCAGGTCGGGGCGGCTCACCAGCACGCGCCCGATGGCGAGCTGCTGCTGCTGTCCGCCGGACATGGTGCCGGCCCGCTGTTTCCGCCGTTCGGCGAGGATCGGGAAGATGCCGAAGATGCGCTCGAACTCGGCGGTCTTGGAGGAGCCCTCGCCGCGATAGCCGACCGAGAGGTTCTCCTCGACGCTCATGCGCGGGAAGACCTCGCGTCCTTGCGGTACGTAGCCGATGCCGAGCCGCGCGCGAAGATGCGCGGGCATGGCGGCCACCTCCTGGCCCTTGAAGCGGATGGCGCCCGCCGAGGCCTGGAGAAGGCCGATGAGAGCCTTCATCAGCGTCGACTTGCCGACGCCGTTGCGTCCGATCACGGCGACGATCTCGCCCTTGGCGACGGAGAGGTCAACGCCCTGTAGCACGGGCTTGCCGCCGTAGCCGCCGCGCAATCCCTCGATGGCGAGCATGGTCTCAGCCATGGTGGTGATGCCCCAGGTAGATCTCGGCGACGCGCTCGTCGGCGATCACCTCGTCGATGCTGCCCTGCGAGAAAATCTTGCCGAAATGCAGGACCGTGACCCGCTGAGCGACCTGCCTGACGAAGTTCATGTCGTGCTCCACGGCGAGCACGCTCACGCCCTGCGCGTTGAGCGCCTTCACCAGTTCCCCCGTCTCATGAGTCTCGTCGGGCGACATGCCCGCCGTCGGTTCGTCCAGCAGCAGCAGGTCAGGCTTGAGGGCCAGCGCCATGCCAATCTCCAGCCACTGCTTCTGGCCGTGGCTGAGGCTGGTTGCCACCGTGTCGCGGGCCGGGCCGAGATGCAGGTAGTCGAGAAGGCGGTCGGTCTCGGCTTTCAGCCCGCCGGGGCTCACATGGTGCTGCAGCGCGATACGGAGATTGTGCTCGGCCGTCAGGGACCCGAACACGCCGGGGACCTGGAACTTGACGCTGATGCCGCGCTTGATGCGCTCGAAGGAGCGGAGCGCCGTGATGTCTGAGCCCTTGTAGACGATGCTGCCGGAGGACGGCGCGTGCTCGCCCAGGATGAGCCGGAAGAGGGTGCTCTTGCCCGCGCCGTTGGGGCCGATGAGGCAGTGGATCTCGCCCTTCTTCATCGCGAAGTCGACGGCATTGATGACCTGAAGTCCGCCGAAATGCTTGCTGAGGCTGCGCGTCTCGAGGATCGTCTCCATCACTCGCCTCCCTGCCGGGCGGCGCGGCCGGAGAGCGCCTCGATGCGCTTCCACACGGACAGCACCAGGCCTTCCGGTGCCACCAGAACGGTGATCACGAGCAGCGCCCCCATCGCGACGAGCGCGTACTGGCTGCCGTAGATGGTGAGGGCCTGGAAGACGGCGAGGATGATCAGCGTGCCGAACAACGTGGCCGTGAGATCACTGCGGCCGCTCACCGCCACCCAGACGACGGGCAGCGCCGCCGCCGTGATGCCCATGCTCGAGGGCGTGATGTACTGGCCCCACGCGGTGTAGAGCACGCCGCTCAGGCCGCCCAGGCAGGAGCCGACGGCGAAGGCGACGAGTTGGTACTTGCGGATGTCGTAGCCGAGCATTTCCGCGCGCTCGGGATTTTCGCGGATTGCGACGAGCACGTTGCCGAAGCGCGAGTTCACCAGCACGCGGAGCGCGAGGTAGACGACGATCAGGAGCGCGAGGATCGCGTAGTAGAGCCCGACGTCGGCGAAGAGGACGATGTTGCCGCCCGGCCAGGGAATGGTGAGCGGCGGCATGCCGCTCATGCCGTTGAAGCCGTTGAGGCGGGCGGTGCCGACCTTCCACTCCGGCCCGGCCGTCTGCGCCATGAAGCGCTCGAAAACCAGCGTCACCGACAGTGTGACGATGCCCAGGAACACGCCGGTGATGCCGCCGTAGAAGAGGAAGTAGCCGAGCACCAGCGCGAAGGCGGTGGCCACGACGAGGGCGAGGATGACGGCGACGAACGTGAAGCCGTAGGCGTCGCCGAAATTCAGCGTCAGGATGCCGTATCCATAGCCCGCCAGCCCGAACAGGGCCGTCTGGCCGAAGCTCAGCGCGCCGCCATAGCCCCAGATGAGGCAGAGGCCGAGCGCCATGAAGACCCAGACGAAGAAGTAGGCGGTGTTGCCGACCGTGTAGCCGTCCGCGAAGAGCGGGTAGGCGGCCGCCGCGATTACGACGAGGCCGAAAATCGACCAGAAGATCGGGCCGCTGCCCATGGTCTGCGGGCCGTTCAGGCGGCTCAGGAGCGAGGGACGGCTCATCAGCGGCGCTCCCTCAGGATCCAGCCGGAAACGCCGCGCGGCAGCACGCGGATCGCCACGATCACGGCGAGGAGAATGCCGATCTGGCCGAACAGCTGGCCCTGCCAGGCGGTCAGCCCCGCCTTGATGAGGCCCAGCATGCCGGCGGCCGGAGCCGTGCCCAGGAAGACGTCGGACCCGCCTACGACGACGGTCACGAAGGCTTCCACGATGAAGGTGCTGCCGATGCCGGGCGCCAGCGTCATGGTTGGCGCGTAGAGCCCGCCGGTGAGCCCCGCCAGGGCTGCGCCGAGCCCGAAGGTGAGGCTGTAGACGAGGCTCGTGTTGACGCCGAGCGCCCGGGCCATTTGCGGCCCCTGGATGGTGGCGCGTGCCAGGATTCCGAAGCGCGTGGAGCTGAAGAGGAAGTAGAGGGCGAGCAGCAGGATGGCCGCCACGGCCATGAGCACCACGCGATAGGCCGAGTAGGAGTACTCGCCGATGGTGATGCCTCCGAGCGGCGTTCCGATGCCGGGAAAGGACGGTCCGATAAGGATCAGCGTTCCCTGCGTGACGATGAGGCTGATGCCCCACGTGGCCACGATGGTGTCCAGCGGACGACTGTAGAGCCTGCTGATGACGAGGCGCTCGATGATGATGCCCGCGATCCCGGCCGCCAGCGCCCCGCACAGGATGGCGATGGGCAGCGGCAGTCCGGCGCGGAAGCTCGCGGCCGTGACATAGGCCCCGCACATGATGAACTCGCCATGGGCGAGGTTGATGACCCCCATCATTCCGAAGATGACGGCGAGACCAATCGAGGCGAGGACGAGAAAGGCGAAGGCGTCGCCGAATTGATAGAGGAAGCCGAGGATCAGGTTCACTGTCAGCACCGAGGTCCGCCGCGGGGAAGCCGGCGGGCCGGGGCAACAAGGCCCCGGCCCGTTTGCGCCTTACTTCGGCGGCGGATTGCTCGGCGTGTACTGCGCGCTCGGGTCGTTCTTGGTGAGGTCGCAGCCGGCCTCGCCCAGCCAGTACGGCTTGATGTCGTTCCACACCTTGGGGAAGCTGATCTTGTGGTTCTCGTCGACCCTGGCGAGATAGATCGTGTGCGAGGCGTGCTGGCTCTTGGGGTCGATGCACACCTTGCCCTCGGGGGCGTCGACGCAGACGTCGCCCTGGGCGATGACCTTGCGGATCTCGTCGCGCTTGGTCGACTTCGCCCGCTCCACCATCTGCTTGTAGAGGTAGATGGCGTGGTAGGAGTTCTCGGCCTCCTGGTTCACGTAGGGCTCGTTCGGGAACTTGGCCTTCCACTTGGCGAGGAACGCCTTGCTCTCGGGCGTGTCGATTTCCTCGATGTAGTTGGTCGTGACGTACATGTTGGCGAGGCTGGGCGGGGTGAAGCGCTTGTGCTCGTAGCCCTGTCCGACGTTGACGGAGCTCGCCATGGGCAGGCCCACCTTCGCGGAGCCGGCCTGCTCGTAGTAGGAGGCCTGGGCCGCGCCGACCAGCAGCGTCACGACGAAGTCGGGCTTCGCCTTCTGGATGTTCTGGATCGTCTGCGAGAACTGCGAGACGCCGAGCGGGATGAACTCCTCGCCCACCATCGTGCCGCCGTTCTCCTTGACGATGTTGCGCACCCATTCGGCCGAGATCTGGCCGAAATTGTAGTCTGCGGCGATCGTGTAGACCTTCTTGCCGTACTTCTCCATCATCCAGGGGATGAGGGTCGAGAACTGCTGCTCGGGCACAGCGCCGGTGACGATCATGTTGGCGTCGCAGACGCCGCCCTCGTACTGGTTGTTGTAGAAGGCGAGGCCGTCGAGCTGGTTGACGATCGGCCGATAGGCCTCACGCGAGGCGCTGGAGAAGCCGGCGAACACAACGTCGACCTTGTCGCGCTGCAGGACGCGGCGCATGAACTCCTGGTAGCGGGTGTTGTCGGACTGGGTGTCGTAGATGACCAGTTCGATCGGCCGGCCGGCGATGCCGCCAGCCTTGTTGATCTCGTCGGTCGCCAGCTGGATGCCGTGAACCTTGCCGATGGTTGCCAGGGCGAAGTCGCCCGACTGGTCCTCCAGCACGCCGATCTTGATGGGGTCGGCGGCGAGCGCCGGCGCCGCCACGCAGGCCAGCGTCAACGACGCGAGCGCAGTCCCGATTTTCAGAAACTCTTTCATGATCCATCCCTCCACGATCACAGGTGTCTCTTCGACGGCGCTGGCGCCGGCGCCGCCGGAGATTCAGTTTCGGTCGCGGCGTCGAGCCGCCCGATGAAAGCTTCGCTGTAGGCCTCGACGCTGAGCCGCTCGCGCATGGCCTCGCGCCGCAGCATCTCGTAGGCAGCGTCGTCGTCCATGCCGCGGCTGACGAGGGCGAGGATTGCCTTGACGAGGCCGCGCCGGCCCCGCCGGCGCTGCTCGTGGTCGGCGATGATCTCGCTCAGGTGCCGGCGCATGCGATACTGGTTGGTCCCCAGGAACAGCGCGGAGTAGACGCCCGACGGCTGCACGGGCTTGCGGATGAAGGCCGTCGCGCCGAGCGCGATGAGCGCCCGCAGCCGGCCGGGCGCCTCGACGCCGACGAGCGCGATGACGGGGGCGGCCGGCATCTGGCCGGCACGCCCGAGCGGCGGGACGCCGGGAACATCCGTGTCGCCGTCGACGATGATCACGTCCCGGTCGGCCTGGACACTTGCCGCCGTGTGCTCCAACGAGGCCTCGACGGCGGCAACGCGCTCTGCCGTGAGGCCGAGCCGTCCCAGAACGGTCTCCAGCGTCGCCGCCGTGGGATCGGCGATGCCGACGAGCAGGGCACGGTTGCCGCTGAAGTTTTGGACGAGGCGGGGGAGCGTCATCGGACCAGCCTCAGGCGGCTCGCCGGGCGGTCGAAGACGAAGCGGGGAGAATTGTCGAGCAGGTAGGGATCCGGCGCGGCCGGTGCCGATGCCTCGCGTACGATGTCGAAGCGCCCCTGCATGTTCGATACTCCGATCCGCGGCGTCAGCCAGGCGTGAAGCGTGTCGGGGTCGATGTGGACAGGGCCCTGCGGCGCCTGCAGGCGGAGCTTCACCACCGCCGCGCGCACCGCCTTGACGTTGTCGGTCCCGGCCTCGGCCAGCGCACCGCCGAGCAGCATTGCCGCGACGAAACTTGCCTCGGCGTCGGCAGAAGCCGCGGGGCCTCCCGGGAACCTGCGCTCATAGGCGGCCAGGAAGCGCTCGTTCTCGCTCGACCGTATCGATGAGAAGTACACGCTGGAGCTGATGTGGCCGGCGACTGCATCGCCGCCGATCGCCTCGAGCTCCGGCTCAGACAGGCTGCAGCTCGCCACCGGGCAGTCCGCGGGCTGGTCGACGCCAAGCTCTGCACAACGGGTCCGGAACTGGCGAAAAAAGGCGTATGCCGACGTGCCGATCAGGGTGTTGAAGACGAAGGCCGGCTGCAGTGCCAGGATATCCTCGATGATCGAGGCAAAGTCGGTCTCGCCGACCGGGACGTAGCGCTCGAAGGGCACCGTGCCGCCGCGCGTGAGGATCGTCTCGCGCATGATCCGGTTGTTTTCCCAGGCCCAGATGTAGTTGGACCCGAGGCAGACGACCCTGTCGCCGTGACGGGCGACCATGTGCTCGATCAGCGGGACGATGTGCTGGTTTGGAGCGGCACCCGTGTAAATGACGTTGCCCGACGTCTCGAACCCCTCGTAATGCGAGGGATACCAGAGCAGGGCGTCGTGCTTTTCGATGAGAGGGATGATCTCCTTCCGCGAGGAGGAGGTGTAGCATCCGACGACATGCCGGATGCCGTCTGCCAGCAATTCCGCGCAGAGCGACTGGTAGCGTTCCAGGCTCCCGCCGGGATTGGCTTCCACGGCTTCGAGATGCACATCGGACTGGGCCGAATTGAACTCCTCGATCGCAAGCAGCGCGCCATTCAGCATGGACTTCGCGACGACACCGTAAGATCCGGTCGTCGAGAACAGCAGTCCTACTCTGTATTGCCGACGAGTGGCCATGAACCGTCCATGCAAAAGCCCCCGCCGGCTCAAAAGCCGAAGGGGGCGACATTGCCGATTATGTGTCCCAGGAGATGCGACGACTATCAGGCGATCATTGCCCAGTGTCACGATTACAAGGATTGGCCACTCGTCCGCATTCTGTCAAGCCCAAAAGCGGGCCCGCCCGTTCTTCGAGCGCTGTGCGCCGGCCGTGGGCAATCAAGCGTGATCTTTGCCGTCTTTCGCAGCGGCTTCTGTCGTCCGGATGGGCATTGTGAGGAGCCGCGCGGAAGAATTCAATCGATTCAGATGCGGAGTGTGATAGCGGAGCGGAGGGGAGTGGCAGCCTGCGACAATCCGCGCGGGGCGGCTCGGCCGGGCGGCCGGCGTCACGCCAGCCAGCGCTTTATTGCAAATGGTCGATCAAGAGCGCGAAAACGAGTGCGCAACCGGACGCGGCGCCGGCCAGACCCCAGGCGAGAAACAAAGCGGCGGGCATTGCGATCTCCGTGTCGCGGACGACCGTAGCCCAGCCCGGACGGCAGCGGCGTGCGCCGTGGCACACCGCTGCCGCGATTCACCCGCCGCTGGACGTTGCCTGCCGGATCAGCGCGAGGGCCCGATCAAAATCGGGGGCCGTGCCGCCCTGACGTGAGAAATGCCCGCCTTCGCCGAAATCGGCGGGGAACAGCCGTGCCGCTTCGGAAAAGAACTCCTGCTCTGCCGCAGCATCGCCGCCGCGGGCCTGATCAGCGAGGGATTCAAATTTCTGCAGAGTGTCGCTCATGGGCGCACCTCCTGTCCGGTTTGCCGCTCGCCGCCTCAGGCCACCGGCGTTCCCGGCTCTTCCTCCTCGAGGGACACGGCGACGTCGGCATTGGCCGAGAGACGAACCCGGTTGCCTTCGACCTCGGCAACAATTCCGAGCGGCACAAAGTGATGGTGCCCCTGGTGCGACCCTTCACCGCTGTCGGCCTTGGTCAGCTTGATCCGATCGCCCTCGATCCGGTCGACAGTGCCGACGTGAACTCCGTCAGCGCCGATCACTTCCATATGCTCCCTGATCTGGTCGGTCGCGGCCATGCTGCTCTCCTTTGTTTGATTGCTCAGGGAGAACGGGCGGTGCGCGCTAAGGTTCGCCGTGACGCGAAGGTAAGTTGCTGTCTGGCGCGGATGTGAAGTCAGACAGAGAGCGGCACCCCGAGCCGTCTCGCCGACCCAAGGATATGTGCGCGCATTGCTGCTGCCGCCGGCTCCGCGGTTCCCTCCCGAACGGCGTTCAGGATGGCGAGATGCTCCTCCAGCGTCTCGGCGAGCGAGAGGCGGGATGCCATGGGTGCGCGCTGCGTCGCCTCCATCGCGTCCCGCGCGGAGTGATACATGGCGGCGATCAGGGGATTGCGCGCGGCATCGATGATCGCGTCGTGGAACAGGCTGTCGGCCCTGGCCATGGCAACGAGGTCGCCTGCCTCGACGGCTGCTTCGAGGGCCGCGACGCTGCCCGCCATCCGCAGCAGCTCGGCGTCGTTGCGCCACAGGGCCGCGAGGGCCGCAGCCGTCGTTTCGAGAGCGAGGCGGGCCTCGTAGACGTCCCGCGGTTCAAAGCCGGATTGGGCGAAATGGCGGAGAGGCGGGGCAGGGACCTCGGACACGAAAACTCCGAGCCCTGGCCTGATGTCGACGAGGCCGAGCGTCTCCAGAACCGACAGTGCCTCCCTCAGAGAGGCCCGGCTGATACCCCAGTGTTCGGACAGCGTGCGCTGCGAGGGCAGCCGCTGCCCGGGCTCGAGCTCACCTGCACGGATCTTGTCCTGGATGCGTGCGGCCACGTCGTGCGGCACCATTGTTGCCGAACGCCGCCCGCCTTTCGTGAACCCGTCCAGCACCGCAGGCCTCCGCGCTGGTCCCGCTGCCCAACTCTGCGTCGTCGCGCCACCCGAACCGCCCAACGAAGCAGCTTGACCTGCTCAGCCGCAGCCGGTCAACTCTGCTGGTCAGACCGGTCTGACCGCAGCTGTCCAGCGTTGCGATGTGAGAAGGGAAGGGACCGCATGCTTCGCCACCTGAAGTCATTGACCATCGGCCTGGCCGTCACGGCCGTCCTCGGATCCGCCGCGCTGGCGGAGGGAAGCCTCAAGGTCGGAGCCAATGTCGGCAACGTGCCCTGGGAGTTCCAGGACGCCAGCGGCACGATCGTCGGATTCGAGATCGACCTCGTCAACGAGGTCGGCAAGCGCAACGGCAAGAAGGTCGAGATCGTGAACATCCCCTTCCAGGGCCTGTTCGCGGCTGTCCAGTCGGGCCAGATCGACGCTGCCGTGTCCTCGATCACCATCACCAAGAAGCGGCTGGAGAGCGTCTCGTTCGCTCAGCCCTACTATGACAGCGACCAGTCGCTCACCGTGACCAAGGCCTCGGGTATCAAGAACCTGGCCGGCATGGACGGCAAGACCGTGGGCGTCGACACCGGTTCGACCGGCGACATGTGGGCGACCCAGCACCAGGCCGATACCAAGATCAAGGAGATCCGCCGCTACGAGGGCCTCAACCCGGCCATGCTCGACCTCGCGGCCGGCCGCATCGACGGCTACATCTCCGACATCCCGGCGCTGCTCTACTACGTGAAGGACAAGCCGCAGTTCGCCGTGATCGAACGCATCAAGACCACCGAGCAGTACTCGGTCATGACGGCCAAGAACTCTCCGCTCCTCGCCAAGATCAACGACACGATCACGGCGATGAAGAAGGACGGTTCGCTGGCGGCCATCCACAAGAAGTGGTTCGGTACCGACCCCGATGCGGGCATGGCGACGGCGACGGTCCTCGACATTCCCAAGCTCTGACGCCAAAAGCAGCCTCGCGGTCGCGGAACGTCTCCGCGGCCGTGAGGCGGCTGGCAGCTCATGAACATCTTCGACACCTTTCTCAACCCGCGCGTCTTCGTCGAGACGTTGCCCCTGATCCTGTCGGGGCTGTCGACGACGATCCTGCTCGGCATTGTCAGCATCGTCTTCGGCTTCGCGATCGGCCTCGCCTTGGCGCTCGCGCGCCTCTACGCCCGCCTGCCGCTCCGCTGGCTTGCGATCGCCTACATCGACTTCTTCCGGGCGATCCCGATCCTCGTCCTGCTGATCATCGTCTATTACGCGCTGCCCTTCGCCGGCCTCCGGCTGCCCGCCTTTACGGCCGCGGCGACGGCCATTTCGATGGTCGCAGGCGCCTACAGTGCCGAGATCATCCGGGCGGGCATCGAGGCCGTGCCAAAGGGGCAGTTCGAGGCAGCGCGCGCGCTGGGGCTGCACTCTTGGCTCGTCATGTCCAAGGTGGTGCTGCCGCAGGCGCTGCGCATCGTCGTGCCGCCGATGACCTCGAACGCGATCAATGTGATGAAGGACACGGCGCTCGCGTCCGTCGTCGCCATGCCGGACCTTTTGAAGCAGGCGACGCAGGCACAGGCCCTGGCGGCCAACCCGACGCCGCTGATCGTCGCTGCGGCGATCTACGTCGCCATCCTCCTGCCCCTCGTGAGGCTCGTCGGCCACATGGAGAAGGGCTGGGCGAAGGGCAGGGCCTGACGCCCCCGCAACCGGGCCCCGCCCGCTACGTTCCGGAACACCGCATCAGAACGGACCAACGACAATGACATCCATGTCGGCTCCCGCCCTCGACCTCGCCTTCGTGCGCTCGCAGTTTCCGGCCCTGCAAGCGAGCGACTGGGCCTTCTTTGACAATGCCGGCGGATCGCAGGTGCTGCGCAACGTCGCCGAGCGGGTGGCGGACTACATGCTGACGACGAGCGTCCAGCTCGGCGCGAGCTACGACGTTTCCGCCGAGGCCGGCGCGAAGGTGCGGGAGGCCCGCTCGCGTATCGCGACCCTGCTTGGCGCCTCGCGTCCCGAGGAGATCGTGCTGGGACCCTCGACGACGCAGATGATGCGCAATCTCTGCGCCGCGATGGCGGGGCAGTTCGCGCCGGGCGACGAGATCGTGCTCACCGATTTCGACCACGAATCCAACATCGGCCCGTGGCTGCCGCTGCAGGAGCGGGGCGTCGTCGTGAAGTGGTGGTCCATCCGCCCCGACATGACCGTCGACCTAGCGGATCTCGATGCGCTGCTGACGGACAGGACGCGCCTTGTCTGCGTGACGCACACTTCGAACATTCTGGGCACCATCAATCCCATCCGGGAGATTGCCGGGCGCGTGCATGCCGCGGGAGCGCGGCTCTGCGTCGATGCCGTCGCCTATGCGCCGCACAGGGCGGTCGACGTGGTGGCGAGCGGGGCCGACTTCTACCTCTTCTCCTTCTACAAGGTGTTCGGCCCGCACTTCGCCGTGATGTGGGGCCGGCACGAGCAACTGCTGGAACTCGACGGCCTTTACCACTGGTTCTACGGCCGCGAGATGGTGCCGATGAAGCTGGAGCCGGGGAACACCAACTACGAGCTCGCCTGGGGAAGCGCCGGCATTCTCGACTACGTAGAAAAGCTGGGCGGAGCGACTGGCCGTGACGGCGTCACGCGAGGGTTCGACGCGATCGCCCGGCACGAGGAGACGATTGCCGCCCGTCTCCTCGACTATCTCGGCTCGCGCAACGACATCACGCTGGTCGGCGAGAGGACCGCTGACCGGGCGGTTCGCGTCCCCACCGTGTCGTTCAAGGCGGCGGGGCGGAATTCGGCCGAGATCGTCCGCGCCATCGACCCGCACCGCATCGGCATCCGCTTCGGTGACTTCCACTCCCGGCGGCTGGTCGAGCGTCTCGGCCACGCATCCGACGCTGGCGTCCTGCGCGTCTCCATGGCGCACTACAACACGGTCGAGGAGGTCGACCGGCTGGTTCATGCGCTCGACGAAGCGCTGCGCTGATTGCTGGCGAAAGCGGGCCTGCCGGCCTGATCCCGGTCTCAGGTCCGGATCAGGAACCCCCTCGCGATGTGATTGCGCACGAACCAGAGCATTGCGAGGCCGGGGATCAGCGACGCGATGGTCATCGCCATCACGAGCCCCATGTCGGTCCGGAAGCCGAACAGCGCGTTGATCGCCATGGTGATCGGCTTGCCCGCTGTCACGGTGAGGATCCGCGCCAGCACGACTTCGACCCAGGAGAAAACGAAGCAGAAGAACGCCGCGATGCCGATGCCCGGCGCTATCGCGGGGATGAGATGGCGAACGAAGAAGTGCGGCAGGGAATAGCCATCGAGAAAGGCCGTCTCGTCGAATTCCCGCGGAACTGCGGAGATGAAGCTCTCCAGGATCCAGATCGCGATGGGGATGTTGAACAGGCAGTGCACGACCGCGATCCCCACCGGCGAGTTCACCAGCCCGTACTGTGCAAAGACGATGAAGATCGGCAGGGACAGGACGACCGGGGGCGTAATGCGAAACGCCAGCAGGACGAAGAAGACGTGCCTGTCGCCGAGGAAGCGGTAGCGCGAGAAGGCATAAGCGGCCGGAAGGCCTGCCGCGAGGCAGAGCGCGACATTCAGCAGCACGTAGACGAGCGAGTTCAGGATCGCCTCGCGGAGCGCCGGTGTCGTTGCGATGGCCCGGTAGTTGACGAGGCTGAGCGTCCCTTCGGGGATGCCGTCCCGCGGAATGGTGGACGTGAAGCTGACCATAAGTGCCTGGGTCAGCGGGAGCAGGACGAACAGGCCGAGCAACGCGACCACCAGGATCGAAAGAGCTCTGCCGCTCCAGGACCTGGCGGCCGAGGACCCGGCGGCCGAGACGCCGGATCTCATCGTGCGAACTCCTCGCCCGCTGTCCGGCGCGCCTCGATTGACGTGCGGAAGGCCCAGGCCACGGTCAGCACGAGCAGGAAATAGACGACCGACCTCGCAGCAGCGGGGCCATAGCTGAAAGCATTGATCTCCTCGCCCAGGTCGAGCGCCAGGAAAGCCGTGGCCTCGTGGGGCCCGCCGGCGTTGATGCGGAACGCCTCGGTATAGACCATGAAGCTGTCCATGAAGCGCAGAAGCACCGCCATGGCGAGCACACCGCCGATTTTCGGCAGTTCGATGTAGCGGAACACCTGGAAGCGCGAGGCGCTGTCGATGGCGGCGGCCTGGTAGTACACGGCTGGAATGCTGGAGAGGCCTGCATAGGCGAGCACGACAACGAGGCCCAGCCAGTGCCACGTGTCCATCACGACGAGGACGATCCATGTATGGAACGGGTCGAATTTGTAGTCAAAGCCGGTACCGAGCACCTGCAGCGCGTGTCCCAGGCGTCCGCGCGCGGGATCGAGGAGGTCGATCCACAGGATTGGGATCATGTTCCACGGCACGAGCAGCGGCACGGCCATGAGGAGCAGGACTGCGATGCGCCAACGCCCGAGCCGCTGGATGAAGAGCGCGATGGCCACGCCGAGCGGGATCTGGACGCAGAGCACGATGAGCGAAAAGGCGAGGCTTCGGCCCAGGCTGGCGTAGAAGCGCTGTGACGAAACGATCGCCTCGTACCACTGCACGCCGACCCAGAACGGGTTCTGGATCGTGAAAATGTCGAGGAAGGAGTAGTTGACGACGGCGACGAGGGGGATGAGGCCGACGAGAAAGAGAAGAAGGCCGGCCGGGATCAGGAACAGCCACGCCCGATTGTCATAAGGTCTCATGCAGGTGTCCTGATCCGGCCATCCAGCCGCGCTGCGTCCGGCCATGTCCCGGGAATTCCCTGGGACTATCGCTTCCTTGGCTTTGGCCGGCTAGATCCACCCGCCGCCTGAGTGCCTCGCAGCGTCGAACGGCTGTGCCTCACTCCGATGCCGGCTGAGCCTTGTCCGGGGCGTTGCCCGGCGCCGCTTCGGGCGGGAGCGACTGGAAGTACGCCGAGACCGCCCGCATGTCCTCATCGCTCAGCTTGCCGGCGATCTCGCGCATGACCGCGGCCTGGTCGTTGTGGCGCTGTCCCGCCTTGAAGGCCTGGAGCTGGGCCGCCGTGTAGCCCTGCCATTGCCCCGCGAGCGCTGGATAAAGCGGCGGCTCGCCGCGGCCGCCGGGACCGTGGCAGTTGCCGCAGGCCTGGACTCCCCGTGCGCCGTCGCCGATGGCGGTGCGCCCGATGATGGCGAGCATGCGTCCGGCGGCAATATCGCCGTCCCGATCGCCTGATGCGGCCGTTTTGCCCTGCGGCTGCGGCTTAGCGCCACCTTCCGCCGCACCGGGATCCTTCCCCGACGCGGTCGCCTGCTCGTCCTTGTCGCCGGCCGGCTTCGCCGCGCTGGCCTTCAGGCCCGCGAAGTAGGCCGACGTGTCGAGCCGCTCCTGCTCGGTCAGCGCCTGTGCGATCGGCGTCATGATGTCGTTCGGGCGGGTGCCCGACGCGTAGTCCTGCAATTGTTTCCAGAGATATGCGGCGGGCTGGCCTGCAAGGCGGGGGAATGGGCCGTCGGGATCGCCGCCGCCCTGTGCGCCGTGGCATTGGGCGCACGGCGCCGCGCCACCCTGGGTACCCTGCGCTGCGATGGTGGAGCCGCGCTGAGCGTCCGGCGGCGTGCTGGCCTGCTGCTGCGCCATCGCCGCCGGCGCCGTCAGCGCGAGTGGCATGGCCAGGGCGGCCAGCATGGGAAGGCCGCGCATCCTCACGGTTGCACCAGCGGCCCGGGCGAGCGCAGATACTGGCTCTTGAGGGCATCGGCCGCCCAATAGGCGAGGGCACCGACGGTGTCGGTGGGATTGTAGGACGCGTTCTGCGGGAACAGGGCCGCTCCCGTGACGAATACGTTCGGCACGTCCCAGCTCTGGCCCCAGCGATTGGTGGCGCTCGTCTTCGGGTCGACGCCCATGATGGCCCCGCCTGTGTTGTGCGTGGTCTGGTAGGGCACCACGGAGTAGGGCCCCGTCCGAGGATTTGCAGTGAGCCTCGGCGCCCCCATCCGCTGGCCGATCTCGGCCGCCCGCGCCGTCACGTAGCGCGACATCCGCAGGTCGTTTTCGGGGAAGTCGAACGTGATGCGCAGGAGCGGTTGGCCGAAGGCGTCCTTGTAGGTCGGGTCGAGGTCGACGTAGTTGGAACGCCGCGCCGACGATTGCCCGTGCACCTGCAGGGCGCCGGTTGAGTTGTAGTGCTTGGCCACCGCCTTCTTCCACTCGGCTCCCCAGCGTGGTGTGCCCGGCGGGGTCGGATGAAACTCGATGGGCCGGGCGCCGCTCGTGTATGCGCAGATATAAGACCCGCCGACGAAGCCGAGGCCCGAATGGTCGAAATTGTCCCCGACATAGTCGGAGATGACAGTCCCGAGGGCGCCGGCGCCCATGAACTGGTTCAGTGCGACGTCCTCGTCGAAGAACAGCGTCACCGAGCCCATGGTCTGGTAGGCGTAGTTGCGGCCGACATTGCCCTCTCCGGTCTTCGGATCGTAGGGCGTGCCGATGCCCGACAGCAGCATCAACCGCGGATTGTGGAACGAGAACGCCGACAGCACGACGAGGTCGGCCGGCTGCTCGATTTCCTCCCCCGTCGCCACGTCCACATAGGTGACACCGGTCGCGTGCTTGCGGTCGGCGGTCAGGTTCACGCGCGTGACGTGTGCGCCGGTGCGCAGTTCGAAGTTCTTCTGCTGCAGCAGGACGGGCAGCAGCGTGGTCTGCGGGCTCGACTTGGCGAAATGCTCGCAGCCGAAGCGCTCGCAATAGCCGCACACCATGCAGGGCTCGAGCCGCACGCCCTCGGGATTCGTGTAGGCGCGCGTCATGTTGGCGCTGGGAACCTGGTAGGGGCTGTAGCCGAGCTCCATCGCCGCCCGCGCGAAGAGCGCGCCGAGATAGGCGGGTTCGGTCGGCGGGTTGGGATAGTCGCGGCCGCGCGGCTCCTCGAACGGATTGCCGCCCGGGCGCTTCTCGCCCTTCACATTCCCAGCGTAGCCACCGACACCGAGAAGGTACTCGAACCGGTCGTAGTGCGGTTCGAGATCGGCATAGGTCAGGCCCCAGTCCTGCACCGCGAGCTCGGGGTCTAGCGCATTTTTCCCGTATCGCTCCTCGTTGTGGGTGCGCATGCGGAAGTCGAAGTCCTGGAAGCGGAAGGTCTGGCCGTTCCAGTGGACGCCGGCGCCGCCGAGATCGGTGCCCGGCAGGAAGGAGCCGAGCTGCCGCATGGGCAGCGCCTTCTGGTCCGGCGTGTTGCGGAAGGTGACCGTCTCCTGCGACAGGTCCTGCATCAGGCCGTGCCGCACGGCGTAAGCGAGTTCGTCGTGCATGCCGGGGGACTGGAAGTCGGGGACCGTCTGGCGGTTGCGTCCGCGCTCGAGCCCGACCATCTCGACCCCGCTGTCCTTCAGTTCGCGCGCCATGATGGCGGCCGTGAAGCCCACGCCGACGAAGACGACGTCCTTCCGGGGGAGGGTCCTAGCCACGATTCTCGTCTCCCCTCGTGTGGGTCGGGCCGCCGTGAACGGGGCCCGGCTGGTGCTCGTGCCCGCCGTCGGCGATCGACATCGGCTCGCGCGTGAAGGGCTGGCCGTGATTGGTGTAGACGCCGAGATAGCTCGCATACGCGCCGGGGAAGCCGATCATCCGCCATCCCGCCATGTCGCGGTTGCCGCCATAGACGGGGTCCGAGAGAAAGCCCTCGATCGTGTTGGCCAGCAGGGTTTCGAAGAAGATCGCCGACGGGATCGACGCGAGCTCGACGCGTCCCCCTTCGAGATCCGAAAGCAAGGCATCCTTCTCGGCGTCGGACAGCCCGGCGAAGGCCGACGAGGCTCGCCGGCCCGGGCGGGCCCTGGCCTGCTTCGTGTTCCCTGGTTCGCCGCCACCGTCGCCCGCCCGCCGGCGTGCCTCGTCCTCGATGGCCGGAATGGCGCGACGGTAGAGCTGAGCGGGGGTGAGCGCGAGCTGGTAGCCCTGGGTCGGGAGGCCTGCCTCCCAGGGTCCGGACTTGTAGAGGCGCGCGCCTTGTCCGTAGGCCCCTGCGAGCTGGCGGTCGATGTAGGTGGGGACGCCTGCGTCGACCGCGCCGGGCCACTTCTCATCGGGCGGGATCAGCCGGTCCACCGCGGCTTCCAGGAACGCCGCCTCAGCTGGATTGAGAAAGAGATAGGGCTCGGCCCGGGTTCGCTTGCCGGCGCGCGACGCTTTTCCAGCCGGGTCGCCGTGATGTTCGTGTCCATGACCATGGCCGTGAGGATGGCCGTGTGGATGCCGTTCACGCGCCTCGAGGCCGGCGGGGAGCGCCGCGCTGGCCCCGATGGCGCCGGCGACCTGGAACAGGGTTCGGCGGGAGACGTCAGTCATGCGGGGCTCCGATTTCAGCCGGGCGACAGATGTCGAGTTCGCGACGCAGCCTGCCGGGATGCGTGATCACTGGGCAGCGTTTCCGGCAGGGAAGGTTGGCGGCGGACCTGCCTTGCCGCGTTCGGTGCAGGTACGCCGGGCCGCTTCGTCCTTGATCGGGTCGCAGCCGAAGGTGACCTGGCCGATGGCGATCGGCCCCGCCGGAGCGTAACCGGCGGCCTGCCGCGGGCGCATCGAAGCAGGCAGGGGAATGCCCTCGATGATGTCGCCGGAGGGAACCGAGGTGACCGAATCCGTGGACAGCACAGGGACCGGGTGGCCACTGGTGTGCGGCGCCTGCGCCGAGGTGCTGCTGTCCTGGCCTTGTGCGAACGCCGGGACGGGTCCGGCGAGCAACGGCACGAGGACGGCGAACGCCGGGCCGAGCCGTGAGCATCGCGCCAAGGCGCGCCTCGTTTGGGATGTCATGGCGGCGCCCTGCTTCGGTCGTTGCCCGTGACTGCCAACGGTTCAGCCCATTGATCGATCCCGCTCGTGCGGTCAGCTGGAGCCGTTTGTACGTCATCCGGCATCACGCTTTCGTGGGTCGCGCCGGTTCGGTTGGGGCAGGAACCAGCCCAGCCCGGCGGATGTTGACGCCGCGGAGGGACGATGGCCGCTGCGCGTGATTCCAAATGGGTGGTGTACGCGGCGCTCGCCGGCAATCTCGCTATCGCTCTCACCAAGTTCGGCGCCGCGTGGTGGACGGGCTCCAGCGCGATGCTGAGCGAGGCGATCCATTCGTCTGTGGACACCAGCAACCAGGCCCTGCTGCTCCTCGGCATGCGGCGTTCCGCCCGGCCCCCGGACCGTACCCACCCCTTCGGCTACGGCATGGAGCTGTATTTCTGGTCCTTCATCGTCGCCCTGCTGATCTTCGCGTTGGGTGGCGCATTCTCGATCTACGAAGGCATCCACCGGCTGCGTGAGCCAGAGCAGATCGACGACGCTTGGGTTGCGTTCGCGGTGATCGCGGCCTGCGTGGTATTCGAAGGTCTGTCCTTCCGGGTCGCCTGGCGTGAACTCAAGCGCCGCTACCCCGGCCTTTCTCCGCTCGGCGCCGTGCGGGCGAGCAAGGATCCCAGCGTCTTCGCCGTGCTCCTGGAGGACGGCGCGGCGTTGGCGGGGCTCGCGGTCGCGGCGGCCGGCACCGGCCTCGCGGTGTGGCTCGGCGACCCCCGTTTCGACGGCGCAGCCTCGATCCTGATCGGGTGCCTGCTCGTTGCCACCGCCGCCCTCCTCGCGCGCGAGACGCTGAGCCTCATCACGGGGGAAAGTGCATCGCGGGACGTTCTGGACCGCGTTCGCACAGTGCTGTCGCAGGATGCGAGGGTGGAGCGCGTCGACGACCTGCTCAGCATGCATCTGGGCCCTGGCAACATCCTCCTCGCAGTCTCCATCGACTTTCGCGACGATCTCACCAGTCCGGAGATCGAGGACGCTGCCCGGGCCCTGGAGGCAGACCTCCGCAAGATCCATCCGTCCATCGGCAAGGTCTTCCTGCGCCCGGTGGATGGCCCGCCTCCCGCGGCTGCTCCGGAGGGAGACCGGGCGGAAGTGCTCACCGGGACGGTCTGACCGCACTGCGGCGAACGGCGTCCGGGCTGGCGGTTTGGTCCGCCACACCGTGCGTTAGCATGCTAAGGACGCCGCGCAGCGAGAGGAGGTCCGCTATGGGACTGGTGGCATTCGTGGTCGAGCAGGTGGGCGGGGAAACCGGCGCCGCGATCGTGCGGGTTGGCGAGGCTTCCGGGCCGGACGCCTTCTCGCGCGCGGTGGACGAGATGCGCGCCACCGGTGCGCTGTCTGACCCCTCGGCGGTGTCCATGGTGTCCGACCATTTCGCGGAGGTCGCGCTCTCGGCGTGGCTGGTTCGCGAGGAGGAGAAGGCCGAACAGGCGGCCGCAGCACTTCTGTCGGTGCGCGGTCAGCCTCACCTCATCGTCAGAGCGAGCCGCCTGCAAGGTGACATCGAGATCACCGCCATCGAGCCCATCGACGCCAAGAGCGACGACGAGGCGGAGGACGTGTTCTCCGCGACGGTGGAAAAGGCGCTGTCGACCAAGCCGGGGCAGTGAGTCCGCCGCTGGCCGTTCAGTCCGCAGTTTCGTCTCCGGGCACGGCGCGGGAATTCACGCAGCGCTTCGCGGCTCCTCCATCACAGCTGGTTCGGGCGCTTGTTCGCCGTGCGAGACGGCGCGTGGCAGCAGTGCCGCGACCTCGGCGAGCAGCCATGGCCGGTCCGCCTCGAACGCGGCGACCTCGTCCTCGCCGGCGATGAAGCGGTGCATGGCGTGCTCGCCAAGCGCGCGGTAGGCCTCGAGCTGCTCCTCGCTGAAGAGCTGGTCTGCCGTGCTCTCCTGCGGGAAGTCACGGTGCCGCGTCTTGTAGCCGGCCACATAGTCGTTTTCGTCACCCGTGACGGACGCCTTGACGTAGACGAGCACGCCACGCTCACGCGGGCCTTCGGGATCGCGGGACGGCGGATAGTCGATCACGCCGAGTGCGACATGAGGGCCGTGCCGGCGCTCCGGGAAAGTACCCTGCCGGATGCTGGCGTCGACGGCCCGAATGGCCTCAGCGATCGGCCTGACATCCATGATGATCCTGATGCCGAGGTCGATCCGCGCGAACCGCTCGAGCTGCTGGAGGGACAGGCACTTTCCCTCTGGATCGGCCTCGCCGTCGACGATCACGATCAGACGGCAGCGGCGGCGCAGGAGCTCGTAGGCGCCGAGGTTCTCGATGTGCCCGCCATCCGTGAGGAAGACGAAGTCCGAGGGCCGCCCTCCGCGCCGCTTCCACCGCATGGCACGGTCCGGCACCCATGGCCGGAAACCGGACTTGGCGAACGCCTCGCGCAGCAGGTAGCGCGGGCCGGGACGCGTCGACCGGACACCGAGTTCGGCGTCACGCTCGATGGCGAGCGGGTGCGTGACCCAGCGCCCCAGCCTGACATTGAGAAAGGCGATGGTGGGCGACAGGGGGCGGATCGAGGCCATCCCCATGTTGGGTGCCGCCGCCGCGCCTGAGATAGCCATGGCCGTGCCGATGTTGAGGCCGTCGACGACCCGCTCCGCTGCCGCCGTGGGAACGTAGCCGGTCAGCCGGCTTCCGATGAAGAGGGGGCTGAAGAGGAAGAAGTCGGCATTGCGTCCACGCTCGTTCGCCTCCTTGGCGCCGGGCACGTTCAGGGCGGTGTTGACGAGATGGTAGGGGGCGTGCGGCGTCACCGCCGACAGGGGGAACTCGTCCTCCTGCACGATCCGCCCCTGCTCGTCGCTCGACACCAGGAAGGCGCTTCCGAGCCGGTCGCGGTAGAGCTGGTGCAGCGAATTGGCGTTGACGCTCAGGAACGGCCATGTCGCCAGGCACACGGCCGCCAGGGCAGCATAGGCTATTCCGGGCCCGACGGCGGTGAACGCCCAGGCGATCGAGGCGGGAACATTCGACCAGCGAAGCACGGCGTCGCAGGATCCGCAGTCGACGCCGAGTGCCCACAGGGCCAGCTGCATGGTGCAGCCCCATAGCAGCACCGGCACGATCAGCGCGATCGCCAGAAGCACGACCCGGCTGAGGATGCGCTTGCCGAGGTCGCCCCATGTCTCCAGCACGTCGGTGGCCGCCTTGGCCGCGATCGGTTTGAGGTAGGGCACGACGAAAGCGAGGAGTGGCGCAAGCGCCGAAAGCCAGAGCCAGCCCCAGCCGAAAATCGAATTGTCGATGAGTTCGGGCATCGACCGTCCGCCGGGTACGACCCTGTCCCGGGCTTCCCGGAGGATGAGGGGGTGCAGGTCGAAGATGACGAAAACGCCGATCAGGAGAGCCAGAATGCCTCCGGCCCAGGCCGCCACCCTGCGCCTCTGCCCGGCGATCCTGACGAGGGAAACAAGGATGGCATAGCCAACCAACGCAAGCCCCGCCGCGGGCAGCAGCAGCGTCGAGAACGGGAGCATCCTTCCGGCCAGCCAGTCCGGCCCGGCCTCGCCGGCATAGAACCGCCTGTTGATCTCGAAGGCGCCGACAAGCACCAGCGCCGCGAGCAGCATCAACGGCAGGAGCGTGAGGGCGTTCACGGTCATTCCGCGCAGATACACGGCGAGGAAGCTGAGCACCGAGGGGAGCCCGTCCTTCACGAGATAGCGGGAATTGTCGCGCAGGTGCTGCGTCTCTGGCGTTTCACCCGGGTCGGCGCCTCCGCGGCAGAACGGAAACAGCCCGGCTTTGCGGGTCATGCCGATCGTCGTGGCGGTGCCGACATAGCCGCCGCCCGACACGGTTGAGAGGTAGTCCACGTGCCGCAGGCCGACGAGGCAGTTCAGCGCCTGCAGCACGCCGAGAGCGAACGATGCGGATCTCACGCCGCCTCCCGACAGCGCGACGCCCGTCAGGCCGAGTTCGGCGGAAGGTGCCGGCGCCTCGGCCGGAAGGCCGGGGCGGCCTGCGAGGTCGCGCCGGCGGCTCAGCCACTCGAGCTCCCGTGGAAAGATCGTCTCGAAGGTCTCGGGCATGCGATCCTCCTCACTTCAGGTCGAAGGTGCGCCAGCCGCGACACTGCAACGGCTGTGGCTGGTCATTGTCGTAGGTGAAGCGGCTGCGTGTCCGGAACGTCACCGGCACGGGCTGGGGCCAGTTGCCTTCGCGGATCCTGTCATCGCCGGGCTTTCTGATCCGGCCTTCGAGGATCGGGCACAATCCGGCCAGCACGTAGTTCACGGCGCCGGCGCCGATGGCAGCGGTGCGGGCACCGTAGAGGTCGCCGTCGAGAAGGTAGGTGTTGGCGAGCCGCTGGATCGCCCAGGCGCGGTCCGTTGCGGACGTCTCGTTCTGGATGCGGTAGTCCAGGCAGGCGCGCACCCGCGACAGCCGGTCGGGATGCCTTGCCGTCAGATCCGCCAGCGTGAGCAACTGGTCGGGAGTCCATTCCACGATGGCGGCCGGGCACCTGGCCTCGGCCGGGGCGCACAGAAGCTGCTCGGTGAAGCGGTCCTGAATGTCGGGCAACCCGGCGAGCTGCGCCGCCTTGGCGAGTTGCAACCACGCGCCGGTCGCTTCGCGGTCGCCGGCCACGAGCGTGCATTCCATGGGGCCCTGCTCGCCGGAGGCGCGCGTGACCAAATCGGCGCCGCGGCCCTTATGACCGACCCTTTTCAGCATCTCCACGGCGGTCCAGAGGTGTTCCAGCCGGATCTTGCCGGTGCAGGTGCTGGCCGGATCGCACTCCGCCGCAAGGCGCTCCTGCGCCAGCGCGATGTCGGTGGCGAGCGTGGCCAGTGCAGGTCCTGCTGAGCGCTTGTTTTCAGCTTCGCGATAATAGACGTCGATGACCGGCCAGAGCACGCCGTCGCCGGCCGTGTCCACGGTGTGCGGGAGATTCCGGGCCATTTGCTGCACGGTGTGCACGAGCGGGTCGTCGGCCAGCGCTTCGCCGGTGACCGCGAGTTGGATCGCCGCCGCCTTGGCCACGCGCCGCCGTGCCGACGACGAAACGCGGCAGGCGTTTTCGGCCGCATGCATCTGCTGTTCGAGCGTGCCTGCTGCATCGAAACCCGTGCCTCGGCAGGACTTCGCCAGCGTCGAGGCGTGCCGGGGCAGAAGCTTGTCGACGACCCGGATGTACTGCGCGTTGCCGATGGCCGAACCGATCTCTTCGACCGCGGTCTGGACAGCCGTGCAGCCCCGTGGAACCGGGGCCGCATGGAGCAGGTCGGCCAGCTTGGTCATGGCCGACGCGCAAGATGTCTCTGCCGTTTCGGCATCTCTCGCCAGGGCCCCAGCCGCTCCGTCCGTCCCGTCGCGCGCCAGTGCGAGGAGGTTCATGGCGGTGTGCCGCCGTTGCGCCTGCTGGTCGGGGGGCTGGTCCGGCGCCTCGTCCCACGTCAGCACGTCGTAGCCGGTGTCGGTGAGGAAGGCGCGGATCCAGGGAGCCGTGCCGTCTTGCTCACCCTTCCCGCAGCTGCCGTTCCGCGCCGCTGCCGCCTTTGCCGCGACCGTGAGGGCTATGTCGGGCAGCGAAGCGGCCACGGCGATCTGCGCCGTCATGCGCGCGGCGGCATCAAGGTCCGTTTCCGCGCAATCGAGCTGGTTCCAGCGCGTCGCCGCATCGATCGCGTCGTCCTTGGACACGGATCGGCCGGCCGCCACGCGTCCGGCCATCCAGCTCAGCCGGGCCAGCGCCTCCATGCGGCGCTCGCTCTCCTGGTCCGGTGCGGCTCTCCGGCTCAACGCCGTGCGGCTGCCACCAAACTGCTGCGGCTGCCCGGCGAAGCCGGCGATGAAGGCAAGGCGCTGCGCCGCGACGGCCCGCGCGTTCGGCTCGACGAGTGCCTCGGCAGCGGTGCGCGCCACGTCGGAAGCCGGATCGCTGGCCGCCAGCCTCGCGAGGAATGCGCCGACCACCGGGCTGTCGCTGGTGGCGAGTGCGCCCTGCCGCGACGGATGCTCGGTGATGAAGCGGACCTGCATCTCCGTCCGGAGCGGGCGGACCAGCGTCATGTAGCCCACGAGGCAGGTCGTGAAGACGGCGAGGCACCCGATATCTGCCATGATCACGCGCGACCAGTGAAGAAGCATGTGCCGCTGCTGCCTGGATGCATTCGGCTCGTACACACCCTCCCGAAGCGGGGGATGCTCATGCTTCACATCCGGGTCGAGGATGCGGGCTGCGACACAGTCGAGAACCTCGGCGCGGGCCAGCCTCGGCGGGTCGTTCCCGGGGCCTTCCTCGGTGAAGTAGGAGGTATGGATGACGGCGTCGAAGGACAGCCTATGGGCGAGTTCGTGGACGGCCGCGTCGATGTCCCGGTTGACATACGCAGCTGCCAGCCACTGGCGCAGCTGGCAGAGCAGGTCCGCTCCCTTGCGATTGGCCGCGTCGCTCACGGCATTCCCCAGAAGACGCTCGACCCGCTCGCAGCGCTTGGTGAGGACCCGGGGGGCCACGCCGCTGGACCGGACATGGGCGCCGGGGAGGTCGTCTCCCTGAACGCCGGTCATCGCCGTTTCCCAGACGAACTGGTCGGCGAGCAGCCTCAGGACCTCGATCGGGGCGAGGATCAGGCGCGTCGGCCTGTGGTCCGCATAGGCCCGGGGCCGGGGAACGATGCTGGGTGCCGGCAGAAGTGCGCAGCGCAAGGCCGCAATGGCCTCGTCGTCGGGATGATAGATCGGCAGCCAACGATCGCCATAGGCGTCCGCGGCATCCCGCTCGGCCTGCCGCTGCTGGGCGCGCCACCAGCCCAGCCCAGTGGTCCAGCTGAACCAGGTCGCCCCCACGCAAAGCGCAAGCGAGCCCACCGTCGCCAAGGCCAGTGCGAGCGCCTTGATGGCCTCCCCGGCCACCAGGAAAAGGAAGACGGACAGGAACAGCCAGCCGATGATGGCCGCGGTGGTTACGGGGACGGTCGGAGGATCGGGCGGTGCAGGAGCGGCCCGACCGGTGGTGACATAGCTGAGGGGTTGCAGCAGCCCCAGCACGGTGAGGGCCAGGGCGACGGCGGCGGACGCCACAAAGGCCGCCAAAATCAGTCGGAAGAAGATCTCGCCGGGGTCCAGCGCCATGGCCCTGCTGGCGAGGACAGAAAGGCTCTCGAACTGCCATGGGACGGCATGCCGCAACACGGTGCGGGCACTGTCCCCGTCGAGGGCCAATGTGCCCCAGGCCCCGACGCAGATCGCGAGCCAGATCAGGACGAGCACCGCCGCGATGACGGCGCCGACCAGTTCGACATGGGCGGGCACGAAGTCCTGGAACGGCGTCCCGACCGTGGTCCAGCTGCGCAACCTCTGCAGCGTGCGAGGGCCGTCGCCCCGGCGCGCGGCTGCGTAGACCAACGCCTGCCAGATCACCGATCCGCCATGGCTGTGTCCGACGAGGTGATAGTCGCGGCCTTCTTTCTCCAGGCTGTGCAGCATGTCCAGGAGGTCGCGCGCGCCCTCGCGTCGCAGCGTTTCCGAGTTGGCGCCACCCTTGCCCCATCCGAAGTCGATCACCTCCGCCCCGGTCGCCTCGGCGAGCCGCGAGCGGAAGGGACTGCCCTCCTGCCACCAGGTTTTTGGCTTGCCGTCGCCCGCAGGATGGCCTGCGAACGTTCCGTGAAGGAGAATGACGAGGGGAGGCTTTCGTGAAAGCGCGTGCATGAATTCCTCCGGCTACGCGCGAGCCGCATATGGCCTTCGCGCAGTCAAAGACGTCGGCGCTCCATTCCCTTCCGGATTCCAGACACGTGATGCCAGCCGGGAGACCTGCGTCAGTGTCGGCAGGATTCCAGACAGTCGTCTGGATCTATTCTTTTCATGTTCTGCCTCCTGCGTTCCAATCAGATCAGCGTGCAGGAGCTTCGGTTCACCGATGTTTTCGGCGCGGTATGATTTGTTTTGACCGCTCTCGAGTCAATACGCTGAAAATCTTTCAAAATTTACTTAAGTGTTAAGCCGACTTTATTCGATAAGCCAGAAGTGACTGATATTACTATAAATTCGGCATACTTAACGTAATTGTCAGGCATCATTCTGGTATGTGCGTTTTATCACATCCTGATTTCGAGTGTTGATCCAGAATAGGTGACCTTTGCGATGGAGCACGCGATGTCGACGACTCTGTCCAGACCCGCCATCCGGCTGCTCGACTTCATCGCCTCGTTCGAAGCTCCACAGGGCTACGGGGTCATCTTCGGGAATAACCAGCGACGGCTTCCCAGCCCGCTGACCAGCATGACGCTCGGTGAGGTGATCGCCGCACAGGCGACGTGGACCAAACTTTTCGGGTCGTCCGCGGCAGGCCGTTACCAGTTCATGCGGGCGACGCTCGTCGGGCTTAAGAAGGAGCTCGGGCTGGCCGACAGCCTGGTGTTCGGGCCCGACCTGCAGGACCAGCTCGGATTCCGGCTCCTGCAGCGCCGCGGCTTCGACGCGTTTATGGCGCGTCGCGTCTCGATGGCGGGCTTCGGGCTTGCCCTCGCGCAGGAATGGGCGTCGTTGCCGGTGCTGGAAGGTACACGCGGCCAGCAGCGGTTCGTGTCGAGGGGCCAGAGCTACTACGCGGGCGACGGCCTCAACAAGGCGCTCGTCAGCCCCGAACGCGTTGAGGCCGCCCTGGTCGAGGTGCTGGCGCTCGCAGGCGCCGCTTCCGTTCCATCCGCCGTCACTCCCGCCGTCGACATCAGACCGGAGGCCCCGATGACCACCAGTCCCGTTCCCATCGCCGCTGCGCCCCTCCCCGAGCCGCTGGACCCGAAGCCCTGGTACATGTCCAAGGGGGTTGTCGGCGGTCTCGTCGCGGCGGCCGTTCCCCTGGTCTCTCTGTTCTTTCCCGCGGCACGCGTCATCGACCCCGTCACCGCGACGGACTGGCTCATGAAGATCGTGCAGGTGGGAGGGCCGGTGGCCGGAGGCCTGCTGGCAGTGCTGGGCCGCGTCCAGGCCACGCGCCCCATCTCGGGGACGGCAGCGGTCGACACGATGCGGGAGGCGGTTGCGGAGGCCACGGTACCGGGCGCTCAGGTGGCGCCGGACCTCCTGTCCATGAGCGTCACCCAGATCGAGCGGCAATTGCCGGTGCTGCTGCAGAGCCTGCAAGGCATCGGCGCTGTCGCGCAGTCGGCACTCGCCAACCAGCCGGGTGCCGCGCCGGCGGCAGACATCCGCCCCGCGCCGGATCCAAGACCGGTGGCGCCACAGGACGATGGCGACGGCCTCTCCGCCGCGCAGATCAAGGCGGCGCTGCAGCTGTTCCGGGAGGTCGCCGCGAGCGCCCCGGTGCTTGCCGGCGCGCTAGCCGATCGGAAGGTTTCCAACCGCGCTCAGATCGGCGCGATCGGGAAAGCACAGGTCGCCGGGTAGCACTGCAGGCCTCTTGCGATAGCGATTGACACCTGAGAAGTTGCCCACGCGAAATGTTCAAGATTGAACATCGCGGGGGCAACGCCGATGCCGCAGAGGAAAGCCCGGGAAGCCGCGCAACGCATTTCAGCGGAGCAGGCCGCCGCTCTCGTTCGCTCGGGAATGTGGCTCGACTACGGGGCCTGCCTGGCCCAGCCTGACGTTTTCGACAAGACACTGGGCGAGCGCATCCAGTCCCTCACCAACGTGAAGATCCGCAGTTGCCTGTCGACCCGCCCGAGGGCCGTGATAGAGGCCGATCCGGATGGGCTGCACGTCCATCTTTTCAGCCTCCACTTCTCCGGCTACGACCGCAGGAAACACGATCTCGGACGGTGCAACTACCTGCCGGTCAATCTCGGCGAGATCCCTGACTACTACCGCCGCTTCATCGACCCCGTAGACATCGTCGTTCTGAAAACGCGCCCGGTGGATGCGAACGGCTTCTTCAATTTCGGCGTCTCTAATCTCTGGCACCGCGCGGTGCTGGAGCGCGCCAAGCTCGTCATCGTGGAGACCTGCGAGGCCGTTCCGCACGGGCATGGCGACGAGAACGGCATTCACGTCAGCGAGGTCGACTACATCATCGAAGGCGACGGGGCGCCGCTGAGCGAACTGCCCAACCCGCCCCCAAGCGCAGCCGATCGCGCCGTGGCGAAGCTGATCGCGGCGGAGGTGGAAGACGGCTCCTGCCTCCAGATCGGGATCGGCGCCATGCCCAACGCGGTGTGCGGGCTCATTCTCGACAGTGGCGTGCGGGATCTCGGGATCCAGACCGAGATGCTGACCGATGGCCTCGTCGATCTCTACAAGACCGGCCGTGTGACGGGCAGCCGCAAGGCCGTCGATCCCGGGAAGGTCACCTACACGTTCGCACTGGGATCTGCCGAACTCTACCGCACCATCGACCGCAACCCGGATTTCCATTGTTGCCCGGTGGATCACACCAACCTGCCCGAAAACATCATGCGCAATGACCGGGTGGTCTCGATCAACAACACGACGCAGATCGACTTGCAGGGTCAGGCTGCCTCGGAGTCCGATGGCCACCGGCACATCAGCGGCACGGGCGGACAGCTGCAGTTCGTGCGCGGGGCCTATGCTTCAAAGGGCGGCAAATCGTTCATCTGCATGTCCTCGACCTACGACAAGAGGGGCGAGCCGCGCAGCCGCATCGTGCTGAGCCTGACGCAGGGGAACATCGTGACGACGCCGCGCTCCGACATCATGTACGTCGTGACCGAGTACGGCATCGTGAATTTGAAAGGGAAGTCCGTGCCGGAACGGGCCAGGGCGCTCATCGGCATCGCCCATCCCGACTTCCGCGAAGATCTCGAGCGGCAGGCCTACGAACACCGCCTCATTCCGCGGGGCGTGACCTTCTGACGATCCGGCATGACGCGGGATGTGAGCAATCCCGATTTTCCGCGGTCGCTGCCACGTCAGCCGCGGTCGAAGTGACCGCCCGGGTTCACTCGCCGGACGATCAGCGGATCGTTCGGTGTGTCGGGGAAAGGCGGCAGCCTGTCGCGCGGCAGGTCCAGCGCGGCGGCCAGCACCACCTGCGGGATGGCTGAGGCGGAAGCGCGGTAGCCGATGTCCCCGGGCGCGTCCTGGTCGAAGAAGATCAGGAAACGGATGTCGTCGTCGTCCAGCACCTCGATGTGGTGGGGATATGCGGGCGGAATGAAGTAAACGTCCCCCGGCGCGAGCTCCCACGTGTCGGTTTTGCCGCCAGGATGCAGCAGCGTCATGCGGGCGTGGCCCGCCATGACGTAACCCATCTCCGCCGTCCGCGGATGCCAGTGCGGCTCGCGCATGCCGTCGCGTGTCACCTGCAGCGAGTACATCGCGATGTTCTTCAGCACCGGCCAGAACTGGCTGCGGGCCAGCCGCGCCCGGCCGTAGCCGAGCTCGATCGGGGCGGACTCGCCCTCTATGTCGAACCTGTGCGGGTTGCCGCGACTCGCATCCGGGGGAATGACGGCCGGGCCTGCCCGGCGCACGATGTAGGCGCCTTCGGTCGTGCGCGGCATTGCGGCGAAGGCGGAGGCGGGAAGGGAATAGGCATTGCCGAGCACGGCGTCGCTCATGGCCCCGATGGCGCCCTGGAGCATGAAATCTTCGGGCCGCTCATGGCGGAAGGCGATGATGAACTCCGCCGCCGAAGTCCCGACATTGTCGATGGCGTGCAATGCGCCGCTCTCGACGAAGAACATCTGGCCGGAAGTGACCGTGAACGAGGAATACGTGCTCTCGTTGCCGAGAATGGTGACGATCGCCTCGCCGGTCACGCAATAGGCGAGCTCGGCGCAGTTGGCGTGCCAGTGCGGCGCCCTGACGGCGCCAGGCGACAGGACGAGCCGCTTGATGGACAGGCTGCGGAGGATGGGGAGTTCGTCCGCGGTCACACGGGTGACCTCGCCCAGCTCCGACCGGAATACGGTGCGCCCGGCGGTCAGCGAGGTGTAGGGTGCGTCCTTTTCCGACATGGGCATCTCCGGCCGGGGTCAAGCCACTCTATCGGGCGCGTTCGTCATGTCACGGTCATCGTGTGGAGCAAATGTCCGGAGCCGCGCCTTTTCGGGCTGCGACGTCGCGCCCGTGCATCGCCAGCCGGCTCATGAGCGTTATAATCACGGGGGGCTTCACTGCCCCCGCCTCACGACAGAAGGCGCTGCCGCGCCGTCTCCGACACTGCCGGAGGCGCCATCGAATTCACCCGGAGTTGTCCTTGAACGACCTCGTCGAAAAGATCGCCCGCCGCCTCGCGCCTCTCGTCCAGGAGGGCGTGGTCGCAGGCCACACGTCCCGCATGGTCTCCGCCAGCCTCACGGAGGTCACCGTTTCGCCGCGCCCCGGCTCGTCCCAGACGACGGGCGCCATCAAGACGCAGGTCGAGGACGCGTTGCGCGATCTTGCCCCCGCGGTGGTGGTGGAGGTGGCCGAGGCAACCCATTGAGATCCCGGATCGGCTGCTGCCTGCTGCGGGCGGCAGACCGGTTTCAGTCGCTCGTGGCGTGATCCAGCGGGGCATCGATCCGGCAGACCAGCCCGCCGGGCTCAAAGCCCATCACGACCCGGGCGCGCATCTCCGCGGCAAGGCCGCGCTCCAGCAGGCGGGAGCCGAAGCCCCTCGTGGTCGGGACCGTCACCGGCGGCCCTCCCGCCTCGGTCCAGACGATGCTCAGCGTCGGAGAGGCGTCCGGCTCCCAAACCTGCCACCTGATGTCCACCTGCCCGCGCTCGGAAGACCAAGCGCCGTGCTTGGCAGCGTTGGTGGCAAGTTCGTGCAAAGCGAGCGATAGCGAGAAGGCCGTCCGGGGTCCAAGTCGGACGGATGGACCGCGGACGGTGAGGCGGCCCGGATCATGCTCGACATGGACGAGCGTCGCGGACTTGACCACGTCGGCGATGTCGGCTCCGGACCAGTTGCCGGCCGTCAGCAGGTCGTTGGCGCGGGAGAGCATCGCGATCCGGTCGCTGAGCCTGCTCTGGGCGTCCGAGAGGTTTGTGGCGTTGCGGAAGGTCTGGCTGGTGAAGGCCTGCACCATGGTGAGACTGTTCTTCACGCGGTGATTGAGCTCGCCCACGACGAGCTGCAGGTGCTCCTCGCTGAGCACCCGCGCCGTGACATCCTGGCCCTCGACGAAGATGCCCGTGATATCGCCGGACGCGTTGGCGATGGGCTGATAAATGAAGTCGAGAATGCGCTGCTCGGCCGGAGCTTCCGGCGTCCGCCTCAGCATCACCCGGGCCCCGGCCCCGATGTGCCGTTCGCCCGTCGCCATGATGCGATCGAGGAGTTCGAAAAATCCCTGCCCCTCGACTTCCGGCAGCGCCTCGCGAACCGTCCGTCCGATCAGATCGCGATCGCCCACGAGTCGGCGATAGGCGGCATTGACGAGCCGGAACCGGTGCTCGGGACCGACCAGCATCGCCATGAAACTGGGCGCGTCTTCGAAGAGCTGCTGCAGGAATTCGGACTCGGCGCTCAGGCGGCGATTGGCCTCCTCGATCCTGGCGGTCTGTTCGGCCAGCGCGCGTTCCGTCAGCACTTTCGTGGTCGTGTCCACCACGACGGCGAAAACGCCAACGGGTGTGCCGTTCTCGTCCAGGACGGGGCTGTAGTCGAGGTCGAACCAGAACTCCTGGGGACTGCCGGACAGATGAAGCGTCAGTGGCTGGTCGCGGTAGGATAGCGTGCCGCCTGCCAGCACCGTTGCGATCACCTGCCGGTTGAAGCTCGCCACTTCCGGCCAGGCCTCGGCGGCCGGCATGCCGAGGATGGCGGGGTGCCGGCGATCGGCAATCCGCGAGTACCCGTCATTGTAGAGCAGGACGCCATCCCGACCCCACAACAGGGCGCATGGCACGGGAGACTGCAACATCAGCGTCAGGGCGTGCCGCAGCGCGGGCGGCCAGCCCTCGATAGGGCCCAGCCGGGTCGAGGACCAGTCCCGCTCCCGGATCCGGCATCCCACCTCTCCTCCGCCGGCCGGAAAGGCGCGCGACGGTTCGTTCCGGCTGTCCGACAAATCGTCTCGTCCCGCTTCCTGGATCAGATCGCCCGCCTATCGCCGGGCCGCAACGCTTCGCAAGCCATGCAGATGGCCATGCCGCGTCGTTCGCGCATCGGTATAGAAACTTATGATTGGCGCAAGTTTGCAACCTATCCGCGTTGGCAGGTTGAACGTGACCGTACCAGGAGGCTTACCATGGTTTTCCAGATCGTCCGGTGCAGGATGGCGGGCAAGGCCGTCGCGGAGCGCTCCGTTGTAGCGTCCGAGCCGACGACCCCGGCGGCCGAAGGATTTGCCCAAACTGCAGCGGCGCAATTCCCGGAGTCTGGATTCGACAAGGATTTCGGCTTTTGGTGGGGCCGTGACGCGGCGGGAACCGAGTTCCGGTTCTATATCGAGGTGGCCGACGACGGAAATGAAGAGGACGAGTGAGAGGGCAAACCGCCGTTCAGCGTTCGCTTTCGCGGATGCCTTTCGCGATGAGCTTCTGGCGCCGGTACTCCTCTCGCAGCCGCTCGATCTCCGGCGCCGGGATTTTTTCGATGTTCATGTAGTCGAGCTTCCAGCGCGGATCGTCGCTCCAGCGCAGCGGCGACACCACCGTGGTGCGCGCACGGGTCGCACCTTCGAGAAGGTCGAGCGCGAGCCCGAGTGTCAGCGCCTGGGAGGCGGTGTCGCGTGGTCGTCCCGCGCTGTTGCCGAGCGGGAAGTCGGAGAACACGAAGCGGGGAACGCCGACATGCTCGACGATGTCCTTGGCGCAGCCCATGACCACGGTGGCTATGCCCTCGCTCTCCAGCGCCCGGGCGGCGAGGCTGACGCTCTGGTGGCAGACGGGGCAGTTTGGGACGAGGATCGCCGCGTCAACTCCGTCTTCCCTGCAGCGCGAGACCAGGTCGGGACAGTCCGTTTCCAGCGTGGCGCGCTGGCTCCGGTTGGTGGGCAGGCCGTGGAAGCGGGACGCGACTTCGCCGACCCGTCCGGCCGCGGCCGCGGCGCGCAGGGCCGCCAGCGGGAACCACGTTGCCGGATCCTCCGCGGTCGTGTGCGCCCGGTCGATGGCGATGTGCGAAATGCGGAGATCGTGGTCGTGCGCCGTGTCGCCGGAGTAGACATTGTAGAACTTCGCGGCCGCGTTGTAGGGCGCCCCTGGCCCCTGCTCGCCCTTGCCGGGCTGGTAAGGTGCCGCCGTCGTGACGATCGCCACCCGGCTCTCCCGCAGCGGACGATCGAGCGGAGCGAAGGGGACATCCTCAAAGTGCGCCCAGACATAAGGCGCGTATCCGAGGGCGGCATAGTAGTCACGAGTGCGCCGCATGTACGGGATGGGCTCGTCCGGAGCCATGGTCAGACCGCCGCCGCTAGCCGCCGGGTCCGCGCCACTTCGGGGTCGGGAACCGGCACCGCGGCCAGCAAAGCCCTTGTGTAGGGATCACGCGGGTTCTCGAAGACCTCGCGGCGCGTGCCGCTTTCAACGATCTGCCCGCCCCGCATCACCGCGACGTGGTGGCTCATGCGCTCCACGATGGCCATGTCGTGGGAGATGAAGAGGTAGGAGAGCCCAAGCGTCTCCTGCAGTTCCAGCATGAGGTCGAGCACCTGCGCGCGCACCGAGACGTCGAGGGCGGCGACGCTCTCGTCGGCGACGATGAGGCGCGGCTCCAGCGCGAGTGCCCTGGCGATACAGATGCGCTGGCGCTGGCCGCCCGAGAATTCGTGCGGGTAGCGCTCCCGGTGTTCCGGCAGCAGCCGGACCCGGCGCAGCAGCTCCGTGACCCGTTCCTTCCTTTCGGCGGGCGTGCCGACGCCATGGATGGCGAGCGGCTCCGCGATCAGCGAGCCCACGCTCATGCGCGGGTCCAGCGACGCATAGGGATCCTGGAAGATCATCTGCACCGTGCGGCGCAGGCGCTTCAACGCGCTGGCCGAGCGGTCGCGGATTTCTTCGCCTCCAACGACGATCCGGCCTGTCCAGGGGACGAGGTCGAGAAGCGCCTTTCCCGTCGTCGATTTGCCGGAGCCGCTCTCGCCGACGAGACCCAGCGTCTGGCCGGGTGCGATGAACAGCGACACATCCTTGACGACATGCACCGGCTTCGGCCGGACAAGGAATCCCCCCTCGCCGGGGAAGCTGACGTTCAGGCGCTCTACCTCGAGGATGGGCCGCTGGCCCGGATCAACCGCCGCGCGGGGCGTGGCCGTGACGCGGGGCGGCCCGTTCGTGCCGGCAAGGGATCCCAGCCTGGGCACGGCGGCGAGGAGATCGGCGGTGTAGGCCTCCTTCGGCCGGGCGAAGATCTGCCCGACGGGTCCGGCCTCGACGATGCGCCCGGCGCGCATGATTGCGACGCGGTCCGCCATTTCTGCGACGACGCCCATGTCGTGGGTGATCATGATCACCGAGGCACCGAATTCGCCTTTCAGCTCGCGGATGAGCTGCAGGATCTGCGCCTGCACCGTGACGTCGAGGGCCGTCGTCGGCTCGTCCGCGATGAGGACCTTGGGGCGGCAGGAGAGCGCCATGGCGATCATGACGCGCTGGCGCATGCCGCCGGAGAGCTCGTGTGGATACTGGCCGAGGCGCCGGGCCGGCTCGGTCATGTGGACGGCGTCCAGCATGTCCCGCGATCGGGCCATGGCCGTGCGCGCGTCCACCCGCTGGTGGATGCGAATGGCCTCCGAGAGCTGGGCGCCGACCGTCATCACCGGGTTCAGAGACGTCATCGGCTCCTGGAAGATCATCGCGATCTCGCCGCCGCGGACGTCGCGCATCTCCCGCTCGCGGAGGGCGGGGAGATCCGTACCCTCCAGGCGGATCCGCCCGGCCGAGACCTGCAGCCCCGGCTTCGGCAGGAGCCGCATGATGGCCAGCGACGTCACCGACTTGCCGGACCCGGACTCTCCCGCGAGGCACAGCGTCTCGCCGGGTGCGAGGTCGAAGCCGATCCCGTCCAGCACACGGAGCGGGCCAGCCTCGCCGCGGGCCTCGACGCAGAGGCCCTGGACGGACAGGACGGGGACCGCTTGTGCCGTGGCAGGGACGGGATCCTGCCTCATGTAAAGACGATCCTCGGGAAGTAGAACGACACGACCCAGTTCGGCATGTCGACGATCTCGCTGATCCGGAGGTCGCCGCACACCGAGCAGAGCATGTAGGCGTCGACGGCGGACAGGCCGTGCTCCTTGCCGAGAAGGTCGACCATCCGCATCACGCTCTCACGTGCGCCGGTCATCAGGTCCGGACCGATGCCCGTCGTCACCTCGTAGCCCTCGCCGTCGAGGTGGCGGGTGGGGGGCGAGGGAAGGGTGAAGCGCGGTGTCTCCAGCCGGGCGTCCTTGATCAGGTCGAGCGTGACCGCCACGTCCATCCGGCTTTCGATGGCCGTGCCGCAGACCTCGCCGTCACCCTGCGCCGCATGCGTGTCGCCGATCGAGAACAGCGCGCCCGGAACCTCGACGGGAAGGTAGAGGGTCGTGCCCGCGGCGAGATCGCGGATGTCGAGGTTGCCGCCGACCCGGCGCGGCGGCACGACGGAATGCAGGCCGGGCTCGGCGGGGGCGAGCCCGATCGTACCGGCGAAGGGTTTCAGCGGAACGCGGCCGCCCGGGCCGAAGAGCGCCGGGGTGAGGCTCTGGCTGTCGTAGGTCCAGACATGGATCGCCGGATCGGGGAACTGGTCCGCCAGGAGGCCGAAGCCCGGGATGTTCGCCGTCCAACCATGGCCCGAGGGCTTGAAGTGGCGGATCGACACCTTGATCGCGTCACCGGGCTCGGCACCCTCCACGTAGACCGGGCCGGAGACCGGATTGACCTTGGAGAAATCGAGCGTTCGCACGCTCTCGACATTGGCATCGGGGCCGAGTTGGCAGGCGGAGGAATCCTGGCATTCGAATTCGATGGTGGCGCCGGGTTCGCAGCGCAAGGCGGGCGGGAAGTCCCTGTTCCAGCCGAAATTATAGCTGGCGCGGTGGATCGTGTGGTCGCAGACCACGCACATCGGGCGCTCTCCTGGTCGAACGGAAGATGCGGGAGGGGAGGGCGCGCCGGCGTGGGGCGCCCTCGTGTTGCGTCAGCCCTTCACCCAGAGTGCGTCGTAGTTCAGCACGCGGGTGGGATCGATGTAGATCTGCGGCTCGCCGCCCATGCGCTTGGACCGCACGACGACGCGCTGCTCGTTGAAGATCGGGATCCACGGCGCGTCGGCCATGATGTCCGTAAAGATCTTGCCCCACGCCTTGGCGCGCTCCTCGCGCTTGGCCGGGTCGGACATCGAGTCCGCCGCGACGGCGCGCTCGTCGAACGCCTTGTTGCAGTACCAGGACCAGTTCCAGCCGCCCTGCACGGCACCCGAGCAACCGAGGATCGGGCCGTAGAAGTTGGAGGGATCCGGGAAGTCGGCGATCCAGGCCATGCCGCCCGACCAGATCATCGGCGCCTCGCCCTCGGTGCCGCCTGCTGCGATGACGTTGGCCTGCGCCAGTGACTTCACCTCGGCCTTCACGCCGATGGCCGCGAGGTCCTGCTGGATCGCCTGGGCGATCCTCGGCTGCGGGTCGGTGTTGGTGGCGTAGAGCACGGTCGAGAAGCCGTCCTTCACGCCTGCCTCTGCCAGCAGCGCCTTGGCCTTGGCGACGTCGTAGCCGTAGCCCTTGAAGTCCTTGTCATAGCCCGGCATCAGCGGCGGGAGCGGCTGGTTGGCGGCGGTCGCCCGATTGTTGATGATGCGGACGATGCGGTCCTTGTTGATGGCGTAGTTCAGCGCCTGGCGGACCTTAACGTTGTCGAGCGGCTTCACCTTCGTGTTCAGGGTGACGTAGCCGGTGTTGAGCTGGTCGCCGACGATGACCTGGTCCTTGTAGGCCGGGTCGTTCTTCAGCTCGAGGTACTTGGCGGGCGGGATACCGTCGCCGGCGATGTCGACCTCACCCTTCTGCAGGCGCAGCAGCGCGACGAGCGGCTCCTGGCCGACCTCGATGGTGAACTTGTCGAGGAAAGGCGCGGCCTTGTCGAAATGGTCGGAGTTGCGCTCGAAGACGAGGCGCTGGCCGAGCGTCCACTCGGTCAGCTTGAACGTGCCGGACCCGACGGGCTTCTTGCCGAAGTCACCGGCAGCCTTCTCGACCTCTTCCTTCGGCACGATCGAGGCGAAGTTGATGGCCATGACGTGCAGGAAGGTCGCGTCGGGGCGCGAGAGGGTGAAGACGACGGTGTAGTCGTCAGGCGTCGCGATGCCCTCGAGCCCCGCCGCCTTGCCGCCCTGCAGGTCCTCGTGGCCCTTGATGGCAGAGAAGAAACCGGCACCGGGCCCCTGCGTCTTCGGGTCGACGGCGCGCTCGATCGAGTACTTCACGTCCGCCGCCTTCAGTTCGCGGCCGTTCGTGAACTTCACGCCCTTCTTCAGCTTGAAGGTGTAGGTGAGACCGTCATCGCTGACGGTGAAGCTTTCGGCGAGCGAGGGGATCAGCTTGTCGGTACCGGGCGTGTAGTCCATGAGCCGGGAAAACAGGCTCTTGATCATCGACCAGTTCTGCCAGTCATAGCCGACGGCGGGATCGAGCGTGCTCACGTCGTCCTTGAACGTGACCGTGATCGCGCCGCCCTTCTGCTGGGCCCAGGCGCTTCCCATGGCGAGTGGCGCGAGAACCAGCGCCGACGCGAAGACCGTGCTCCTCAACAAATGCTTCATGTGGTCCCTCCGGAAAATGCCCCTCACCGCAGGCGGATGCGGGGGTCGATGAACGGGGTGATGCAGTCGGCCAGCAGATTGCCGAGCACGATCGCCAGGGCCGAGACGAGGGTCACGCCCATGATGATTGGAATGTCGACCTGCTGGATGGCCTGCCAGGCGAGCTGGCCGATGCCCGGCCAGCCGAAGACGGACTCGACGACGACGAGCCCGGCCATGAACTGGCCGATGTCGATGCCGACCATGGCAACGATCGGCAGCAGCGCATTGGGAAGGGCGTGGCGCAGCACGACACGCCGCTCGGCGACGCCCTTGGCGCGCGCGGTGCGGACGTAGTCCTGGCCGAGCACGTCGATCATCGTCGAGCGGACGATGCGGGCGTACCAGCCTGCGCCGAGGATGCCGAGGGTGAGCGCGGGCAGCACGACATGCGCCGGCGTGCCGAAGCCCGACATGGGGAACCAGCCGAGCGTCGCGGCGAACACGTAGAGCAGGCAGAGCGCGACCAGGAATTGCGGTGCGGACACGGTGACGAAGCTGGCGATCATGACGCCGCGGTCCACCAGCGAGTTGCGCCTTGTGGCAGCGATGAGCCCGAGCGTGAGGCCGATGACGAGCTCGCAGGCGATTCCCGCTGCCATCAGCAGCAGCGAGGCCGGCAGCCGGGCCTCGATGAGGGCCGCGACTTTCGTCTTCTGCGCGAAGGATCGGCCGAGGTTTCCCTGGAGGAGGCCGGTCAGGTAGCGCCAGAACTGGAAGATCAGCGGCTGGTCGAGGCCGAGTTCCCTGCGGATGGCGGCGACGGTAGCGGGCGTCGCGCTGCGTCCGGCGAGCTGGACGGCGGGATCGGCCGGCAGGCAGTAGAGCAGCACGAAGGTGATCGCCGCGACGCCGAGCAGGATCAGCACCGTCTGGATGACGCGGCGGAGAAGATAGATCGCCATCTCAGCCCTTCCCACGCTGGGTCGGGTCGAGGATGTCGCGAAGCGCGTCACCGACGAGGTTGAAGGCGAGTGCCGTCAGCAGGATCGCCGCGCCGGGAATGAAGACGAGCCATGGCGCCGCGGTGAAGTAGGTCTGGCTTTCGAAGATGATGTTGCCCCACGAGGGCTGAGGCGGCTGAACGCCGATGCCGAGATAGCTCAGCGTCGCCTCCAGAAGCACGGTCGTCGCGATGCCGAGCGTGCCCCACACGATGGCGGTCGGGACGAGGTGCGGGGCGATGTGCAGCAGCAGGATCCTTCCGTGGCCGGCTCCCAGCGCGCGCTCGGCCTGGATGAAGTCGCGTTCCACCAGCGCGGACGTCTCCGTGTAGGCGATACGGGCGACCTGCACCCAGTTCACGAGGGCGATGACGAGCGCCACGATCCAGAGGCTGGGCTTGAGGATAGCCGCGAGCACGATGGCGAGGAGCAGGGCCGGAAAGGCCATCATCAGGTCGGTGAAGCGCATCATGACGCTGCCGACCGGGCCCTTGAGATAGCCCGCCGTCATCCCGATCAGCAGGCCCAGAGCCACGGCCGTGCCGTTGGCGACGAGGCCGATGATCAGCGAGGTCCGCGCGCCGAAGAGCATGCGGGAATAGAGGTCGCGGCCCAGCGTGTCCGTGCCCAGCCAGAACGATCCGCCGGGGGGCAGGGGAGACCCCTCCAGCGTCAAACCGTCGAAGAGCTGGTCATCCGGCGCGTAATGGGTCAGCCACGGTGCGAGAACGGCGGCAAGGATGACGGCGAGAATGACGAGCAGGCCCATGAGGGCCAGCGGCCGGCGTGCCATTTCCCGCAGGACGCGCATCAGGCGCTGTTCCGGAAGCCGGTGCCGGCAAGAAGCGAGGCTGCAACCTGTTCCAAAGGCTGGCGCGCCGCCATGGCGAGGTCGCGCAGCAAGGCATGCGCGGCATCCTCCTCGATGCCGTTGCGGGCGGCGAGCGTGCGGACTGCCTGGAAGACGACCGGCCGCAGGCGCAGCCGCTCCTCAGCCCTGGCCAGCTTCTCGCGTGACGCGATGCGCTCGGCATGCAGGCTCGAGGCGAGGACCAGCGCGGGATAGACGGCAGACGTCTGCAGCGGCTTTGCCAGAAAGGCGCTCGCGCCGCGTTCGATGGTCCAGGCGATCCGGCCGGGCGCCTCCGAGCGCAGCAGCCCGACGACGGGGCAGGGCGGCTCGCGGCCGCTCCAGGGCAACAGCTCGTCATAGCCCTGGTCGCCGTCGACCATGACGAAGTCGGGTCTGTCGGCGGGGGTGAGAGGCTCCCAGCGCACCTCGCCCGTCATGCCGAGGCGTTCCAGCTGGCGCATGAGCCGGTCCATGCTTTCATCCGGCCGGTGCAGGATGACAGCGTGAAGGCCGCCGAAGGAGGGGACGAGAAAACTCACGACACGACCCTCAAATGCTGCCCGCCCTGGCCCCGGGCAGGGCGTTCACGCGCCAGATAGGGGTCTGCGACGATCGACTGGCGCGACGCCACAAGCTCAAATCCTGTCCCGGCTATCCGCCCGAGTTGCACGGGCAGGGTCGCATGGTTCGTGACAGGGTCGATCGCGATGTCGCCGAGAACGGTGTCGTGGGTCCCCTCGGCAAGACGGTCCCGCACGTCGCCCGGTTCATCCGTGCCGAGGCCGGCGATGGTTTCGACGAGGATGCGGGCGGACGCATAGGCCGCGGCCATGAAGGCGGAGATCGGCCGGCCAGCACCCAGCCTCGACGCCATGGCCTGGCGGAACGCAGCGTTGCGCTCGCCCGGCACGCTTTCAAAATAGGTCGAGGCGGAAATGTTGCCGTCCGCGATGCCCGCCCCGATGGCGGGAAGCTCGCACTCCGTGAGGTTGCAGCTCACCACGGGGCGGCGCTGCGGGCGGAAGCTCTCGTCGCGCTCTCCGAGGGCCCGGTACGCTCGCAGGAAGGCGTAGCTCGACGGTCCGACGAGATTGTTGAGGACGAAATCGGGTTTCTTGGCGGCGATCTCGGCGATGACGCGCTCGATCTCGGTGTCGTCCAGCGGGAGGTAGCGCTCTCCCAAAACTTCGCCGCCGGTCTCGCGCAGGATCTGGCGGGCGAGGCGGTTCGTCTCCCAGCCCCAGACATAGTTGGCGCCGACCAGGAAGGCGCGCGCGCCGTAGCGCGGCATCACGTGGTCGAGCAGCGGCAGGAGATGCTGGTTCGGGCAGGCGCCGGTGTAGATGACGGAATCGCTGGCTTCGAACCCCTCGTACGGGCAGACGTACCAGAGCAGCCCGTCATGCTTCTCGACCAGAGGAACCACCTCCTTGCGCGCGGCCGAGGTGATGGTGCCGAGTATGTGGTGGCAGCCTTCCTCGCGCAGCAGCCGCCGGGCTTCGACGGCGTAGCGCTGCAGGTCGCCTGCGGGGTCGACGAAGACCGGCTCGATCTCGGGAGCGCCCGGACCGCACGCCGCTGCGGCGTCCTCCAGGCCCAGACGCGCGCCGTCGAAGCAGTCCCGGCCGATGGAGGCATAGGCCCCCGCCGTCGAGTACAGCACGCCGATCCGGATCCGCTGGCCCAATCCCGTCCCCGCAAAAAAGAAAGCCCCACGGCCGCATGGCGGGTCGCCGATGCGGACGCGGGGCTCTGTTGCCCGTCGGCCTCTGGGCCGGATGTCACAGAGATGGTGAACGAAGTCCGGCCGGGAGGCAAGATAGTCCCGAAAGGGTGCGGCGACCCGTCCCCACTTCGGCCTTAATGCCGTTGAGGCTGGAACGAAGCCGGGAGAACTGCTTTAACCCGGACCATGTAGCATCGCGTCGATGCACCACTGCGATGGATGGACCCGATGATCTCAGCCGCAAAACGGCTCTTTCCCGCCCTCGCCATGGTCCTTGGCCTCGCCTCGGGGGCAGTCGCCGCGGAATGCGGCAACAATTCCTCTGGTTTTGACGCCTGGAAGCAGGACTTCTCCGGCGAGGTCAGGGGCAAGTTCCAGCCCGATACGGTCGAGGCCTTGATGGGCACGACCTATTCACGGGCCACGATCGGCGCGGACAGGGGCCAGAAGAGCTTCAAGCTCACGCTCGACCAGTTCATGGCCAAGCGGGGCGCCACGGCGGTGGCATCCAAGGGCAGGTCGATGAAGGCCGCGAACGCGCAGCTCTTTGCCAACATCGAGCGCCGCTTCGGCGTGCCGCCCGGCCCGCTGATCGCGATCTGGGGCATGGAGACGGCGTTCGGCTCCTTCATGGGGAACCAGAACACGCTCTCCGCCGTCGCGACGCTCGCCTATGACTGCCGCAGGACGGAATACTTCACCGACCAGTTGATGGCGATGCTGAGCCTGCTCGACCGGGGCGTGCTGTCCCCGAATTCCCGCGGCGCGATGCATGGCGAGGTTGGCCAGACGCAGTTCCTGCCGAAAAACGTCATGCTCTACGGCGTCGACGGCGACGGCGATGGCCGCATCAACCTCGACACGAAGGCCGACGCGCTCGCTTCCACCGCCAACTTCCTCAAGGCCCATGGATGGCAGGCGGGCGCCGGCTACCAGCCGGGCCAGCCCAACTTCGCCGCCATCGAGGGCTGGAACGCGGCAACGGTCTACCAGCAGACGATTGCGATCGTCGGCGCGCAGATCGACGGAAACCGTTCCGCCGAAAGCAACTGAGGCGGTTCAGGACGCCGTGACGAGGGTCGCCTTGATGCGGCCCTCGATCGGCCCGCTGCCATAGCGGAGCGCCAGGGCTTCCTCGACACGCGATGTGACCTCCTCCAGTCCGGAAGGGTCGCGCGCCTCGATCTCGCCGCGCACGGGGGTGCCCTGGCAATAGCCGACAGCGGCCTCGCGGGCGGTCGGCGCCCGGCTGGTGGATGCGACCGTCTCGAAAGCGATGGACGTGAAGCCCGCTTCCTTCAGTGCTCGCTCGATAGGAGCCTGCGCATAGTGTCCGTGCGGCGTGCGGGCGATAAAGCCGGGCGGATCGGTTGGGAAGATGAGCGCCAGGGTCTCATGGACAGTCCGGGCAAAGTCGTTGTCCGCGATCCCGTCCCAGACGCTGAAGAGATAGCGGCCGTCCTGCTTCAGGGTCCGCCGCGCCTCCTTGAAGGCGGCGACCTTGTCGGGGAAAAACATCACTCCGAATTGGCAGATGATGGCGTCGAACTCGGCGTCGCCGAAAGGAAGCTGCTGGGCGTCTGCCGGCTGGAACGTTACTGCGCGGCCTGAAAGCGCGGCCCGCGCCCGCTCCAGCATAGGCGGATTGAGATCCGTCGCGACGATCTCGACGGTCTCCGGCAGCGTGCGGGCGAGTTCCCGCGTCACGGCTCCCGTTCCGGCCGCGATCTCGAGTACGCGCCCGGATGTCAAATCCCGCAGCCGGGCAGCGAGGTCGACGGCATAGGGCTCGAAGATGAGCGGCACCATGATGCCGTCGTAGATGTCCGGGATCGACCCGACGAAAGCCTTGTCCGTCTCGCTCATGGTCTCATCCTCGATTGCGGGGTCGCTGCCTCGTCCGATCCTAGGTGCGGCGCCCGGGCCTGAACAGAACCGTCGTGCCCTCCCACGGCAGAAACACCGCCGTGGACTGCCATCCGCCGCCTTCGATCGGCCGCTGGTCCTCGGTGGAGTATTGCTGCGTGATCGTGGCAGCGAGCACCTGGATGCCGAGCGCGTCGGCGATGGACTGGCACAGCCGGGTCCCGGAGTATTCGCCGGATCCGCCGGCAGCCGCGGCGTCGCAAACCCACAACTCCGCCTGTGCACCGGAACTGGACTTGCGTCGCAGGTCCGGAAGGTTGCGGGCATTGATCGGGGTGATGTCGGAGGCGCCGATGACGATGCCGGTTGTCACCTGGACGTAGCCCGCCGGCACCGCGGCGTTCACGACGCGCCCGTGACCGAAGATGATGAAGCGGTCGAGCTTGCCCATCTTCGTCGCGGCGTCTCCCATCGCCTTGAAGTAGTCCTCGGGCGACGTTGCCTCCCGGATCGGAAGCAATTGGTATGGCTCCGGATACCCGTTGGCGCGAAGTTCCGCCGTTCCCGGCGTGTTCAGGATGGGACCGTCCGCGACCCTGGCCCGGGGGAAGGCGGCGTCGTAGACGAGCAGCGTTCCGGCCATGGCCGTATCCTCCGCGGTGAGCCGACTTCGCCACTCTTCTAGACCTGCGGGTGATCCTGTTCTGTGTTCCAGGTCACCTGCCGTGCAGGTTTCGGGGATGACGGATTTCGTCATGCCTGCGCGAAAAGATCCGGGCGTGGAGTTGCGTGAAGGAGAGTGGGATGAACGATCTGGTTCGGGTGATGAAGGCGTCCGACGCCGCGGCGCGCTGGCATGTCGACCAGCGGCGCAAGGGCGCGGCCCGAGAGCCCTATATCAACCATCTCCTCGAAGTGGCGAGCCTCGTGGCCGAGGCGACCGGCGGTGATGATCCCGACCTCGTCGTCGCGGCGCTCCTGCACGACGCCATGGAGGACCAGGGCGTGAGCCGGGAGGAGCTTGCACGGGAGTTCGGTGAGGCGGTCGCCGGCGTTGTCGCCGAAGTCACCGACGACAAGGCGCTGGCGAAGGCCGAACGCAAGCGCCTGCAGATTGAGCACGCGCCGAAGAAGTCGCCCCGGGCCGCGATGGTCAAGCTCGCCGACAAGACCAGCAATCTCAGGGCGGTTGCCCGCAGCCCGGCCGAGAACTGGTCGACAGAACGGCGTCTGGACTATGTCCGGTGGGCGCGTGACGTCGTCCAGAACCTCCCCAAGGCGAACGCCTGGCTCGAGGCGGAGTTCGCCCGTGCGGCCGAGGACGCCGAGCGTGCGGCGCGTGAGTCGGCATGAGCGTGGCAGCGATGAGCGGCATTCCGGACGCGGTCGCGGACCGGGCTCTCGGTGCTCTCGTGGGGCTCGCCGTCGGCGATGCATTGGGCACGACCATCGAGTTCTCGCAGCGGGACGCCTCTCCGCCGGTCACCGGCATGGTGGGGGGAGGCCCGTTCGGACTGGCCCCCGGCGAGTGGACCGACGACACGTCCATGGCCCTGTGCCTCGCCGACAGCCTGATCGCCAATGGCGGCGCGCTCGACAGTCACGACCTCGCCCGCCGCTTCGTGCGCTGGTGGCGCGAGGGCGAGAACAGCGTGACGGGCCGCTGCTTCGACATCGGCAACGCGACCAGCGCCGCGCTGGGAGCATTCCTGGAATCCGGCGATCCCGTCGGCGACACCGACCCCTGGAGCGCCGGCAATGGCGGCATCATGCGCCAGGCACCCGCTGTCCTCGTGGCCTGGCGCGACGTCGAGCGCGCGGTGGGGCTTTCCCGCGACCAGTCGCGGGTGACGCACGCCTCGGCCGAGTGCCTTGACGCGTCCGAGGTTCTTGCGCGGATTCTGCATGCTGGCATCACCGGGTTCGGCACAGCCGCGTTGCATGCCGCTTCCGGCCTCGCCATCGCATCGCCCAAGGTGGAGGCCGTCGCGACGGGGGGTTGGGATGGCAAGCCCCGCCATGCCATTCGCTCGACAGGCTACGTCGTTGACACGCTGGAGGCGGCACTGTGGGCGGTGGGGACGTCCGGCGACTTCGGCGAAGCGGTGCTCAAGGCCGTCAATCTCGGCCATGACGCCGACAGCGTCGGGGCCGTGACCGGGCAGGTGGCCGGGGCCATCTGGGGCTATTCCGCGATCCCGGCGCCCTGGCGGGAGCGGCTTGCCTGGCACGACGGCATCGTCTCGCGAGGGAAGGCTTTGATTGTTTCGACGCAGGCCACCTGAGCCAGTGACGTGACGGTCCTGAGGGCGCTGCCCGTTACCGGCCGAAATACCAGACCAGGGCGAGCAGCACGACGACCGCAATCGCGCCCGCGACCAGGACCGTGCCGTTGGCGTAGCGCGGTCCGGCACCGGACGCGGGCACGGGTGCCGGGCGCTGACCCGTTCCGGATCCGGACGCGGCACTTCGTACCGCCGGCGCCGGCGGGTCTTGCTTCCGTTGCGGAAGCTCGATGGCAGGCGGCGGAGGCGCCGGGCCGCCCGGGGCGGGCCGCAGCAGGTTCTCGTCGAGGGTCACGGTGATGCCGGCCTCCTCGAGATGGGCAATGACGAGCGCAAGCTCCTCGGGATCCATCGCGTCGACGGGCAGTTCCGCCGCGAGGTCGGCGATGGTGAGCTGCCCTGCGGCACGGCCGCGCTCCTTGAGGCGCAGGAGGCTGTCGGGTGGAATGATCGTGGCCATGCCTGATTGCAGCACAGTCTGTCGCATCCTGCACGCTTTGGTTGTGTTCCCCGTCCGGTGGTGTAGTGGACGCCGTGGACCGGGAACTCAGCCAGCGTCTCCGAGCCGGTAGAACCGGGAAGCGGAGCCGCGAAGAAGGTCGTCCTTCTCGGTCTCGCTCGCCTGTTCGCAGAGGCGCTTGCAGGCGTTCCAGAACACGCCATAGGCGTAGGCGCCCTTGTCGACGGGAAAGTTGCTCTCGAACATGCAGCGCGACGCGCCGAAGAGTTCGATTGCGTTCTCCACCCACGGCTTCATGGCGGCGGCGAGATCGAGCGAGGTTGGGGGCCGTTCCCGCTCCTCGAACCCCAGGCCGATGAAGCGCTGACCCAATCCGCCCAGCTTTACACAGACGTTGGGGCAGCGCGCGAGATCCGCCATCGCCGAGCGCCAGTCCCGGAAGACGTCGTCGCTGCGGCCGCGGTAGCCGCGCGCTCCCAGCGGCCCGCCGAGATGATCAAGGACGATCCCGGTGCCCGGGAAGGCTCGGGCGAGATCCGTCAGATGCGGGATCTGTGGGTGGTAGAGCCAGGCGTCGAAGGTGAGCCCCCGCGGAGCGAGCCGCGCAAACCCCCGCCGGAACTCCTCGCGAGCCAGGAGGTCCGGAGGCGAAACGTAGGCGGGGTGGTGAAAGGCAGCGTCCGGGTCCCATACGGTGATGTGACGGATGCCTCTGAGCCGATCTCCTCCGGCGCGCTCATGAGCGGCCAGGACGGGTTCCACCTCGTCGCCCAGGCGAAGGTCGGCGTGGGCGACGATCCCGGCCGCGATCCGGGTCGGGCCGTAAAGTCCGGAGGCGCTCATTGCCGCGACACCGTTGACGAATTCCGTCTCGCCGGCAGGCTTCATGGCGTCCGGCCCACCGGCGCGGTGCATGGCCCGGCACTGGAGGAACACGGTCGCTGTGATGCGGTGCCCGCAATCGAGGTCGGCGAGCAACTCCGGCAGCAGATAGGGAAAGCCGGGACGGTCCCAAAGATGATGATGCGGATCGACGATGGCCCGTTGCGGGTCGATCGGGTCCTCGCTGTGGAGGTCCAGCCAGGCGCGGGTTGCGCGCGCGGTGTGCAGGTCATCTTCGTCGCGCGCCATGCGGCTCTCCTGTCGGCCCCTGCGCCATCAGATGGCAGCGGGGAAAGGATGCCAAGCAGAACCGGTTTATGTTCAATCTCCAGCTTGGCAATTGCGCAATCGTCGCGGTTCCGACATCACGGTGAAAGCTGCCGGGAGCAGATGGCGGTCGTCCGAAAGGAGACTTCATCATGCGACTTCGTACCCTTGCTGCTCTTTCTGCCCTCGCCCTTCTCACCTGTGCCGCGCCGGCTCTCGCCGCCGGTTCGCTGTCGGCCAAGCAAGGCAACTCGGCTTGCGGCAAGTCTCCCCGCACCGTGTTCTGCGCCAATCGCGGCTTTGACCCCAAGCCGCTGAAGGACACGCCCATGCCGTTCGAACTCGGCTCCGGCAAGAAGGACGGCTGAACCGATCACGCGAGCGGGGCGGCGGCGCTGACCAACCTGTGATCAGGCCGCCGCCGTCCTTCTTGGCGCTCCCCCATGCAGGCTGTACCGTTGCCGCACCCAATGTGTGCGCGCGAGGACGTGATGGCCGAGCTCCAGTTTCTCGAAGTTCCGAACTTCTGGCTCCAGAAGGGCGGGTTCCTGCCTCTGGCGCGCATGGGCTACCGGACTGTGGGCCAGCTGAACGCGGCCAGGGACAATGCCGTGCTCGTGCCCTCCTGGTACACCGGCACGGATGCCGACAGCGAGATGTTCATGGCCGGGGACGGCCGGGCACTCGATCCGTCGAAATATTTCCTGATCTTCACCAACCTGCTGGGCAACGGGATCTCGTCCTCCCCCAGCAACACGCCTGCGCCCTTCGAGAAGGGCAGGTTCCCCAAGATCACCATCCACGACAATGTCCGCCTGCAACACCAACTCGTGACGCAGACGCTGGGTCTCGCGAGCCTGCGGCTGGTCACCGGCTGGTCGATGGGGGCCTGCCAGGCCTACCAGTGGGCAGCTCAATACCCCGACATGGTGAAGGCGGCTGCGCCCATCGCAGGCTCCGCGAAGACGGCGTCGTACAACAAGGTGTTCCTGCTGGCCCTCAGGCGTGCTCTCGAGCTCGATCCCGCATTCGCGGACGGGTTCTACGACAGGCCGCCGATCGAGGGACTGCGCGCCTTCTCCGCGATCTATGCGGGCTGGGGCCTCTCCGAGCCGTTCTACCGGACGGAGGCGTTCCGCGGCTTCAGCGCGCACGACCCGGAGCAGTTCGTGCAGTACTTCTGGGAGCCCTTCTTCCAGAAGTGCGACGCCAACAACCTGCTCTCGCAGCTGTGGACCTGGGACCGCGGCGATATCAGTGACAATCCGGTCTACAATGGAGACTACAAGGCCGCACTGCGGGCCATCACGGCTCGCACCATCATCCTCCCCGTCGACCTCGACCGCTATTTCCCGCCGGCGGACGCCAAGGTCGAGGCTCGCCACATTCCGAACGCCGAGTGCAGGGTGATCCGGTCCGACTGGGGCCACATGGCGCCCATGAATCCGGCCGATGTTCCTGCCATCGATTCGGCGTTGCGCGAGTTGCTGGAGGGGTAGGGCCGCCCGCGCCCAAAAGGGCGCGCCCCAACGAGGCTGGCGAATGACCTTGATCGGCCGGAGCTGGATCTACTGGCTGACGATGTTCGTGCTGAGCGCGGCGGCGGGCGTTGCCTATTCGCATCTGTTCGCCGGGACAGGCACGGCACTGTCCTCGGCCGTGTACGGCGTGTTCATCGGTGCCGCTGTCCTGACGATGGATGCGACGCTCCGCTCTGCACCCGCGCTTCGCGGCTTCCGTGCGCAGGCGTCCTACATCTACCTTCCGGTGGCGGAAGCGGCGATGCTGGTCGCTGTCGTCCTCGGCAATGCAGCAGGCGGGGTCGTCTCCTGGTCCCTCGGGCTCGTCGGCTGGAGTTTCGCGGAGGCCGTCCTCCCCACTCCACGTGTCGTGGCCTATTCGCTCGTGGTGACAGCGATCTTGGTCTTCATGATCCGTGTGCGTGACCTCATCGGCAGCACGATCTTCCTCAACCTTCTGTTCGGCCGTTACCACCGCCCGATGGAGGAGGAGCGCGTCTTCCTGTTCGTCGATGTTGCGGGCTCCACCGCCTTCGCCGAGAACCACGGCGACCTCGCCGCCCAGAAATGGCTGAGCGCGGTGTTTTCGGCCATCGCCGAGCCTGTGCGGCGCCATGGCGGCGCGGTGGAGGACTATGTGGGCGACCTCGCCATTATCTCCTGGCCGATGGCAAAGGGTGTCGCGGATGGACGCTGCGTCTCCTGCCTTTTCGACATCGCGGCCGAGCTGGCCCGCGGCCCGGAGCTATGGCGGGAGCACCACGGGCAGGTGCCACAGGTGCGGGCCGCCCTGCATGGAGGCTCTGTGGTGACCGCCGAGATCGGCGTGGACCGGCACAAGATCGCCTATTTCGGCGACGTCGTGAACACGACCGCCAGGCTGGAGGGCCTGAGCCGGGCGGTCGGAGAACGCTATCTCATCTCGGGCGACCTGCTGTCGCGCATCGATACCCTGCCGGACGGAATCATTGCGCGCGAGCTCGGAGCGCATCGTCTGCGCGGCAAGGACCAGCTGCTGACCGCATACGCACTGTCCGGCGTGGCGCAGATGCTTTCGGATGCCCGCCCCGCCGGAATGCCGGCAAGGCCGGCCGTTCAGGTGGCAAGGTAGCGGCACAGACTTGGCGCTCCGTCGCGCTGCTGCCCACGGCTGTCGGGCAGGCAGGGACGCAGAGGCCGCCGAAGCTTTGTGACCGATCAAGCTCCGCTATGTCTGCCCGGGCTCTTCATCGTCCAGGCACCCCAAAGCCAGGCGCGCGGCCAGGCCCGCAAGCAATCCGTGCAGCAGAACGCATCCAACTGCGCCGGGGAGGCCTGAGCCGCCAAGGTCGGCCATCAGACCGAAGCCGCTGAAGGACAGGCCCGAGCCGAAGACGACGGCGGAAGTGGCGGACCTGCGCGACAGGAAGCCTGTAGCCCGGCCCATGCGGGTAGCCAGGGAAGGTTGTGTGGTTGATGAGCGTGCCATGGATGCGCCCCCGATCATGGGACGCATGCTGGCCGGTCGGCGCGGCCGCCGCTGTGAAACAGTTCACTGCCCGAGGCGATCCGGCTGCGCGGTTACCTCCCCCGTCGCGCGAGGCTCAGGCCGCCCGCACCTTCTTTGTCGTCTTGGCCGGAGCCTTCTTCGCCTTCGCCGCCAGGGCCTTGGCTGCCTTGATCGGCTCCTCGAGGAGTTCGCTCTCCGCCTTCAGCCAGAATTCGAGGTCGCGTCCACCGGGGCATCCCTCGTCCTGCCACATCTCGAATGCGCGGCTGCGGATGCGGTCCTCGACGTCACTGCTCATGGGGGGCCTCCTCAGGTTGCACCGCAACATTACAGCGATTCGCACAAAGGCGCGTACTTGGGCCGGACACGTGGCAGCAGTAGCGTTTTCACGTCGATCGCCGCGGTCGTGAAGCCCAGCTTGCCGCCGGCCCCGATGGCCAGGTTGCACGGCACACTTGGATGGCTGGTGTCCCCGGTGCAGTTTGGTCCGGAGCCGATCGAGCCGGGATTGACTGGTCAGCGCCGGCTGTCAGCCACCTGGAAACGGTGGCCGGTCCTGTGCGCAGGTGGCGCCCAGAGCGGGCAATCTTCCCTCGATCAAATAGGCGGCCATCGCCTCCTTCGCGCAGGCGCTCGGGTTGAGGAGAGCGGTGTGGCCAAAGCCGTGCACCGTCAGCAGCCTCGCATTCGCTAGCTCCTGCGCCATCCGCACGGACGATGGGAACGCCGTCGCGGGATCGTAGGTGTTGCCGATTACCAGGACCGGCACCGGTGTCGGCTTATCCCACGGCCCGGAATAGGGCGCCGCTGCCCGGGCGGTCCAGCCGAGGCAGGAGGCAATGAAGGGCCAGGGGGAGGGGCCTGCCCGCCGGTAGCTATCCTCCGCCTGCGTGCGCACGGCCTCGGCTGTCTGCGGGTTTGGACTCTCGCCGCAGATGACGGCCAGCTGACGACCGACACTGGTGACGTATGCCTCCGGCGGAGACTGACCACCGGTTGTCCGCTCCGCGGGTGGCGCAGAGGACGCGGGCGGCGCAGCCGGCTTCCCGCTTGCGTCCCACGCGTCCTGCAGCATGCCTGCAACGGCCAGCCATCCGGGAAAGCGTGCAAACCCCGGGAGAGGCTCAACGAGATAGATCGAACTCGCCACATCGGACAGCAGCGCCCTGTCGTTCAGCGTCTCGCCGTCGACCACGACCCCGCCGCGGGTGCGGGCGAGGAGTGTCGACCACTTGTCCCGCGTCGCGGCCGGGGAACCGGCCGAGAACGGGCACGCCTTGGCGTCGACGGCCCCGCATTGGTCCATGAAGGCGGTGATGGTGTCCCGCGCACCGAAATCAGAGCCGAGGCGTACGAAGGTGCTAACACCTGTGTCCCCGTCCGGGCCGCCGGCCCAGGCCGAGGGAGCCACGGCCCCGTCGAGGATGGCGGCCCTGACCCGGTGCGGGAACATGTTGATGTAGGTGGCGCCCAGGAGCGTCCCGTATGACGTGCCGTAATAGGACAGGCGCTCCTCACCTACCGCCTCACGCAGGAGATCGAGGTCGCGGGCATTGTCGGCCGTCGAGACATGGGCCAGGAGATCGCCCGCATGGCGGACGCAGCGGCTGTTCAGGTCAAGTCGCGCGGCTGCGTCGGCGGCGAACTGCTCGGCCGTGACCGGCAACTCCTGCATGCGGGCGGAAAGGAAGGCCTGCTCCTCGGCAGCGCTGTCGAAGCACTGGATGACCGGCGTGGTGCGTCCGCCCATGCCGCGCGGATCCCAGCTGATGATGTCGAAGCGGTCGCGCACCTGCTTCGGGAAGCCGCCGATCGAAGCCGGGAGATACTCTGTCCCGGCGTCCCCGGGGCCGCCGGGGTTCCAGAACAGCGTGCCGATGCGCCGCGCGGGGTCCTGGGCAGGCTGGCGGATGAGCGCCAGCCTGAATGCCGGCCCATCCGGTTTGGCGTGATCCACCGGCACGTCGAAAGTGGCGCACGCGAGCCCGTCAGTGACGGCCGAGCCCTGCGCCGGGGCCGGGCAGGCGTGCCAAGCGATCGGCGAGGCAGCCGCGGCCTCCTGGTGCGAAGCCGCCGCGAAATTCCAGCACAGCGCTGCTGCCGTGACTGCCCACCACCGGGCCCTGGTGCCCCGTCCCATCCGTCACCTCATGAAAACCCCGCCGGGGAGGTCCATCCGGCGGGGAGAGTTGGTCAGGGAGGAAGCACCGGAACGGCACGCCGCGCCGGCTCATCCAGCTTCATGCATTGAGCATGCCAAGCCGGAATGATCCGCCTGCCTGCGGCAAGGCTCGCACGGCTCGCGGCCTGTGGCGAGGCCGGGATGCGCGACCCACGGAATGCGGGGCGTTGACGGCTGTACTGCCGGCATGGTGCAGTTCAACTCACACAACCTTCAATGGCGTAACTCTGAACATCCGGAGGGTTCCTTGCTCCTGCGTGCCGCCGCTTTTGCCGCCGTCCTCGCCACGCGGGCCGCTGCCCTGGCCGGGACGGACTGGTCGATCGCCGCGCGGACCTGGAGCGACCAACTGCATGAGTTGCGCGTTGCCGACGCTGCCCGGCGGCTCTGCGGCGTGCCGGCACCAGCCGCCTCGGTCGACCTGCTGCGCACGACCACGAAGGGACTTGAACAGGCGCTGCGCCCGCTGGGCTCCCCCGGCAAGGCCGACGCCCCCGTCGTCGCGGCCGGCGGCCGCAAGGCCTTCTGCGCCGACGCGTCGCTGATGGCGCAGGCCAAGGCCACCTTGGCGGGGCTCGCCGCCGAGACCCTTCCGGAAACCCCACCTGCCCCGGCCAAGCCAGCGATGGCGGCCGACGCGGCAACCCCCGTCATCGACCCCGACGTCCCCCTGATCCGCGGCTGCCGCGACGCCGTGAACCGCATGCTCGGCGCGAAGCGCACGAACAACGAGGCGTTCTGGGCGAAGTACGAGGCGTGTGTCGGGGATCACGGGGCGGGGTGGTATTGAGGACAACTGGAGAGCAGAGCTCTAGTTTACGGGTTTTCTGATCTGGAGCCGCCGAAACCGCGCCCGTATCCGAACATGACATTCAGTGAAGGGCCGCAATGAATTTGCGTTCAGTGTAAGCGAAATAGGCCAACGTCGCAGATAAGTACTCTCTGTTTATTCATGCTTGTAACCAATCAGCATCTCAGTTCCCGATTGGAGCGGACTCGAAAGTGGGGACGACGCTTTCAAGAAGCTGTCCATTTTCAAAACCTTGAAACCAAGTTCCATGAGCAGCCTCTGTGCACGTCCAACATCGCCGGGGTAAGCACGTTCTTCTGCCCAATCGCAGAATTCAAAAATAACTAATGGTGCAGGACGTTGTGAGAGCACAGTCGTTGCGCCTTCAATCACGTCAGCCTCGTGGCCTTCAACATCGATTTTGATAGCTGCGACACGATCTGCGCCGCTGGCTTCCAGTAGGCTATCCAGAGACATCATAGGGATTGTGGTCGGTGCTGAATTGAATTGCGGTGACATCGACCCCATCCCAAAGTGACTCTCTGGCGGGACATAAAATTCCGTGGTTCCCTGGTTCCTTCCGGCTGCGCATCTTGACAATTGTACATTCTGTAATCCGTTCATTTTAATGTTATAAGCTAATATCTCTGCAATACGAGGAGAAGCTTCAACTGCTATAACTTTTGCCTTGTCGGCCAAGTGCCGTGCTACTGGTATAGTGAGTGCTCCAATATTAGCTCCCACGTCAACGAAACTACCACCTGTTCTGCAAGCGTTTTTAATGACGTGAAATGTCTCGGGCTCATACATTCCATGGACGAATAAATGAAAACCCACAGGCTCCACCAGATTGGGAACCGAATACCAATCTCCCTTTTTATCTTGGAACGTATAAGATCGGCTTAGCGATATGTCGTTCATAAATAAGCGCGCCAGGCGTGCTTTTCCACGGAACGCCGGGAGATGACGAAGTGCAGTTCCCAGAAGCTCTATACTCATATGCAACCTCAGATACGCCAGACGGAGTAAGTGCCACCGTCCACCGTAGAGTTGCACAAGATTGTTAATCAGGTAAGTGCGGGATTGGTGCTGTGGCGGCATTGCAAGATCCACCGAGCGGGTTTGATGCGCTCCATCCGCGCCGGCAAGCGGGGTCAATCTGAAGTAAGCGTCCTGCTATGGACAGTGGATCTATGGCCGATGCACAGATCTTTTCGAACAGGTTCGACCTTAGCGGCTGCCGCGATGCCGTGAACAGTGTGCTCGGTGCAATGCGCACGAATAACAAGGCGTTCTGGGCGAAGTATTAGGCGTGTATCGGGAATCAGGGGGCGGGTGGTATTGACGCGTTCTTCCTGAGTGCTATCGGGCAAATGCTTGCCCAAGGGAACTTGCGTATCTTTTGGAATGCTGCTTCGCTCTGCCCGGTGCAGTTCCGCGCGACCCTGGTTGGAAGCAGCGCTTGTCTGGCTGGTTCACAATTCGGCGCGGTGCGCGAGATGGTTGACTCTTGTGGCTCCAGGAGGGGATCGGCCAGGGGCCTCCTAAAATCGAGATTGTTGCGCGCTCCGCGAGCGGCGCTCTCGAGTTGAAAGCAGTGGACAGGTTTTTGGTTGGCGGATTATCGGCGGGCTTAGACAGTGCGGTCGTGTCTAACGGATGCCTATCGAGGCTTGCCGTTGAAAGGCGGATCTACGTGACCCACGGAGGTTGAAGGGCTTGGAGGGCCAACGGTGGAACATGGGAAGCGGGCGCGCGGATACCTGCAAGTTACTGCCCTGCGGGGATTGGGTCACGTCGACCAGGCCACCCGGAATGCCGACCGGGTTCTTCCTCCACATCTGGCACGCCGACACCTTTGCGTTTCCACCAGGCGTCCTGGACGTTTGCCTAACCGGCGAGGATCGGGCCCGCGCGGCAACTTTTCATCGCGAGGAGGACCGGATGCGGTCGATGGCCTCGCGCGCCGCATTGCGGCACCTGTGTGCCGGCTATCTCGTTGCAGAACCGCGCAGCCTGGTCTTCGGTGCCGGCGAGGACGGCAAACCGAGGCTGGATGGCTCCCATTTGAGGTCCGGTCTGACTTTCAACCTGTCGCATTCAGGCCGTCATGTCCTGCTCGCCTTTGCGAGAGACGCGGAGGTCGGGGTGGACGTCGAGGTGCTGGCGCCGATCCCCGACCTCGGATCGTTGATCACGAGCGTGACCCATCCCGATGAGGAAGCTTCCCTGAATGCCGAACCGGATAATGACGCCAGGCTTCGACGGTTCCTGGCGCTCTGGACTGCGAAGGAGGCCGTCCTGAAGGCGATCGGCACCGGACTCGGCGCCGATCCGAGGACTGCCAGGTTCGCGCCTGACGGGCCCGGATGGGCCTTCGTGTGTGTGGACAATCGGCCGCCGGGCGAACGTTTGGTCGTTATGCCTGCAAACCCGTCGTCCGACGCCGTCGGACATGTGGCCATGCTTGGCAGGGTTATTCAGCCGGCCTTGTTCCGATTGACTGCTTAATGGATTGGCCGGCTGTGTGGCGGCGGGTTGCGTGCCCGAACGGCGCTCCAACTTGCCGGGTGGCGTATCCTGACCACGCAAACGGCACAGGCGTAGCTTAACTTTATAAGAATCACCTTTACATCCAACCCAATTTAATGTTTAGTTTAAGTGCCATTATCAATGCGAGCTTCCCCATGTTGCGTACGGTCGTTCTCGGCAGCCTGTCGTCGGCGCTCCTTTGGAGCGCGATTGGCGCGCTCGTGTGGCTGACCTATCATTATTGAAGCGCAAGACGTACGAACGAGCTGCAGGCCATCTTCATCAGAGTGGCCCGCTTATCAGTCTTCATGAGACTGTCGCCGGCAGATTTGCCAATTTCGTTCACGGGCAGTCCTTACAGGGCCTAGTCGGCACAGCAAAATAGCCGGTCGACCTGCCACGCGCCACATGTGTGGCCCCCTTGCGACGACCCCTGGAAATCAACCGTATCAAAAAGCATCTCCCCCTCGGCCAAGCACCCCTTAACGTGTTAGCAACGCTGGTCGGATGGGTTCGGGTGAGTGCGCGCGGCGACAGCCCGCGTTGTCCGGAGGGGAAGGCATGACATTCCAGACGCGGCTTGCCGGTGGCGACATTAAGGCGGTTGTGCCTGCACGCCCCGCGGGGCGTGCCGCCGCGGCGGCATTTCTGGCGCTGCTCGCCTTCGGGCTTCCCGCCTGTTCAACCGACCCCTATGTCAAAACGTCCGGTCAGGTCGATCGCTATCCCGAGATCCGGCTGGCCCCGGGCGACAAGCTCAGGATCACCGTTTTCGGTGAGGACAAACTCACGGGCGAATTTGACATCGACTTCACTGGCGACATTTCCATGCCGCTCGTCGGGACCGTGAAGCTGGCGGGCTTGAGCAAGAAAGAAGCGGAGGCGCTTCTCACCAGAAGGTTCAGGAGCGAGGCTCTCAACAAGCCAAGCGTGACGGTCGAAGTCGTCAGCTTCCGTCCGTTCTATGTTTTTGGTGAAGTCAGTTCACCTGGACGGTTCCCCTACACCGATCGCCTGACGGTCGTGACGGCGCTCGCCATTGCCGGCGGACCGAGCTTCAGAGCCAGCAAGTCGACGATCTTCATCCAACGCGCCGGGCAGGGGCCGTTCCAGGAGTACCCGCTTACAGCAGATATCCCGATCTATCCCGGCGATGTCATCAGAGTTCCCGAGCGGTACTTCTGAGGCGCGCCGGCACCAGGAGATGAGCAGCTTGGCGTCCGGCCGGACCCCGTGCATCAGTCGTTCCCGTCGCCTCTGTGCCGCGGCGATGATCGTTGTCGGAACGGCTTTGCCGGGCGCGGGCAGTGCGCAGTCGCAGCGGATCGAATCTCGTGACTACCAGCCGATGGTGTGGGGAGACTGGCTCGTCACAGCGGGTGGAGGCATCGGCTTCCTCTACAATTCCAACCTGTATGGGTCGAGCAGGAACATCCGGGCGGGATATGGATCGGCACTGACCGCCGACATTGGTGCCATCCGTAGCGATGGCGTTCACACGACTTCACTTTACGCCGCTGCGTTGGCTGGTCTCTATGCTGGCAACGCGGGTGCGAACACGTATTCGGGGTCGCTCGGGCTGTCACACACGTGGTCGATCGCCCCGGATCTGACCTGGGCAGCGAATATTGCGCTTGCATTTGGACAAAATACGCTCAACGACGCAAATACTCAGAACGGTGTTGGAGGCGTCTACGACAAACCCCAGCCGTATCTTACAGGCAACTTTGGAACGACCCTCACAAAGGAACTGAAAGATTTTATCATTGACGTCGGTGGATCGGTGAATAGCCAATTCTATGGCGATCAGAAGAACACCACCGGCGCTGTTGTTTCGACGGGCTCATCGGACAACGGAAGGAACTATCAGCTCAATACCCGTGTGAGCTACAAGATCAGCCCCGACCTCCGCTTGTTCGTGCAGCCGTCTTACAACTGGGAACGTTATCGGCAGAGCATCAACGATAATGAAGGGTACACCCTGACCGGGGGCCTCTCAATTGGGGGCGGGGATCTCCTGATAGGGGGCGACGTCTATGCGGGTTGGCAAAGCCAGACATATCCCAACGCATTCGCGAACCGTACGAACGGCGCACCGACCTATGGTGGATCACTCTGGTGGGTCCCCACGCGCGACATCCGGGTAACGGCGGTTCTGTCGCAGTCCTTCGGGATCGGTTCTCCGGTCTATTTGCCGAACGTGCCCGCGTCCGTCCTTGCCGCAAGCGTTGGGTCGGGCACGGCAACATCAGCTGGCTCACAGCCAATCGTGACTGTGCCCGCCCCGGCTGGAACACCGCCCATACCGCAGGATCTGCTCCTTCAGAACAACGCGCAATCGCGGACCACGACGGCAGGGCTGGGGCTGTCCTATGACGCCACAAATCGGCTCAAGCTGGGCAGTACCTTCGCTTGGTCGCACTCGTCCGCTGTATTTGGCGCGCCTGCGAACGACACATACACTGCAATCCTGAAAGCCGACTATCTGCTGACCAACACGTGGAGCGTCACCGCGAATTATGGCTTCGACTACGTAGACGGGGGGAGGATCTTGCAGGGGGGCGAGGGTAGTTACAACCGCAATCTGGTCGCCCTCGGTTTCAGGGGACGATTCTGAGACGGTCGGGCCCGCCGAGCGGGGTTTTGCGGCTCCGCACCGCGCTGCTCGTCCTGGTCGTGCTAGGCCCTTGCATGATGGCTCGCGCTGAGCCTCCGGGCTCATCCGAAGCAGCCCAGCCCAGCACGGCATCCGGCATGGTCGAACCAAGATGGCTGGGCACCAGACTGGACCGCGACAAGCTGCGGGCGCTGGTGAGAGCGGAAGCCGAGGCAGCCGGAATGCCCGCCGATATTGCCGACGCGGTCGCCCATGTCGAAAGCGGGTACGATCCGGCGGTAGTCGGAACCGTCGGTGAAATCGGATTGATGCAGGTGCGGCCGACCACGGCTTCCATGCTCGGATTTTCGGGACCGGATTCGGAACTGGCCAAGCCGCAAGTGAACGCCACCATTGGCGTCGCGTATCTTGCAAGGGCCTGGCGGCTGGCGAACGGGGATCTGTGCCAAGCGCTTATGAAATATCGCGCAGGGCATGGCGAAACGCGGATGACCGACCGCTCGGTTCTCTATTGCTGGCGTGCGCGGAATTACCTGCGATCGATAGGGTCGCCTTTCGGGGGCGCCGTAGTGCCCCGCGAGGACCAGATTGCGTCCATCATAGCTGCCGAACGAAGCGCAGGCCCTAGCCGCTATTGGATGGCTTTGCGGTTCGCTTTCATGCTCCGAACCGAGACCGGGAATCCTGCGCCTGCAGCGTCGAACGCATTGAGCTTCTCGCCCGCCGCATCTCTTGCCTCGAGAAGCACTGCGCCGCTCCTGTCGAAGACGAACAGCACGGCCCCGAAGCGTGTCGGGCGAAAATGGTCGATGTTGCGCGACGCTTTCGCGCAGCGTGAGGCAGGCAAGCCGGCCATCAAGTAAGAGCGCGTTCAGGGCCACTGGATCCACGCGGGGCAACTGCCGAGCGGGTCGTGATCGACGGGTGGGTCACCGCGCTTCAGTTAATAACTTTTATGTTGCCGTCGCTTGAATTAACATTAAACTGCGATATCAGTTTGCTTGGCGGCGCAGAGCCGTATCCTGCAAGCAGGTCCGCCGCTTGCCGCCGGAGCGGATATTGGAGGGCGCTCCCTGTGAACATGCTGACGTCACCTGCCCAGATTGCATTCACCAATGGAAATTGGGCGACCCCGACGGACCCGTCCCATTGCTTGGCGTCCTTGCATGTGCAGCCCTTCAGCCTGAAGCACAATCTCGCCGCAAACCCCCTTTTCTCGATCCCATGCCTGATCGAAACGGCGCAAGCCGCTGCGAAAAGGAACGGCGACGCCTATATCGATGCGGGCAAGGTTGCCATTACTGACAAGTGGGGAGCCATTCCGACGCCGGACCTCCCGATCGAACAGGTGATGCAGAGGCTCGAAACCTCGGGCGCCTGGATCATTATGAAGCACGTTGAGAAGGATCCTAGGTACAAGGCGGTGCTGGACGAGTTCACCGCGTTCGCAAAGGATCTGGTCGGCCCAGCCAAGGCGAGGGATTTCCGAAATCCGGAAATGCTGATCATCGTGACATCGCCGGGACGGATGACGTCATATCACTTCGACGCCGAAATCAATTTTCTCGTCCAGGTGCACGGAACAAAGCGAGTTTGGATCTGCGATCCGAACGATCGCGACATCACGACATCCCGCGAAATCGAAAGGTATTATGGCGAGACCGAGTCGGCTGGAGACTTCAAGGCTGTCGCCGAGGAGCGCGCAATGCAGTTTCTCCTGGAGCCGGGGGACGCAGTTCACATCCCCAGCCATGGCGCGCACTGGGTGCAAAACGGTGACGAAGTCTCCGTCTCCTTGAGCCTGAACTTCGAGTTTCCCGACTGGAAGTACAAAGACCCGTTCGCGGCAAACCACCTCTTGCGCAGCTTGGGTTTCAACCCGAAACCTCCGAGCGTCAATCCGGTGGCCAACATCCCCAAGATTGCGCTCGTGAGGTCGGTCAGGACGGCCAAGGCTCTCGGGAGACCCGTCAAAAAACTTGCGCGTTCAGCGTTCAAGGGTTCGCGGGCCTGAACAACCTTCAAAAGTGCTACTGAAGCCCAGCGTCAGCTGTACAGTCATCGGCCAAGTGCATCTGCAGCACGTGGTCCGGCGCGAATGTAATTGGTAAGGACAGCCAGGCACAGAGCCCCCGCGCCGTCGATCGGAAGGCTTCAGCTTTGCAGCACTGCAGGGAAGGCGGGCCGCGAACCTGACGCGAATCCATCACGCGACCGGTGCTTTGCGGACAGGATATTCTGGTAGATTTCCTGGATTGTGTCCCCGTAATGCGCCCAGGAACACGAGTTGCCGACTCGGGCCATGGCCAGTTCGCCCATTCGTGCACAGCGAATGCTGTCGCCGTGGAGCAGTGCAAGTTTCTCCTTCAGGGCTTCAACGTCGCTGGCAGGGATCACGAAGCCCTCGATCCCATCTGCCGAAAGGAAGTCTTCGCCCCCTGCATTCGTCGTGCAGATCAAAGGCAGTCCGCAAGCCATGGCCTGCGCCTGAACCGTCGCCAGGCCCTCCTCGATGGAAGCCATAACGAATACGCTTCCTTGTGAGTATAGCTCGGCGAGTTCCGCCGGGTGCCGGTGACCGAGCACTTTGACTTTCGGGGATGAATATTTCGCGAGAAATGGCCTGATTTCGTCGCTGATGCCGCCGACGAGCATCAACTCACTGTTGGGAAGGTCGAGTTCGGCGAAGGCCCGGAGGAGGACGTGCGTGCCTTTCCTTACGCTCTGCCTGCCGCTCGTCACGACGCGGAATACGCAATCGCTCTTGGGCTTCCGGGTGAACCGCTCGAGATCGACCCCGGTGTTCACCATGATGATCTTCTCCGCCGGCACACCTCTCTTGACGAGTGTTTGCGCGGCGAAATTCGAATTGGTTTGGACGTAATCGGCTTCCGCGTATTCGGCAATCTCTTGGGCTACGACCCCTCCATCCCGGCGAAAGGGCAAACCAAGAAGGCGATACTCTGCTTCGAGGATATCCATCTGCTCGGAAATGTGAGCGCTGCCGCGTACGACGATCGAGGTGATCCCGAGGCGGTTTGCCTTGCGGATCGTTCGCAGTGAGCATCCGCTCCAGCCCACAAGTATGTCCGTGCGGGGATCGAGCACGAAGCTGGCAAACCGGTCGTGCGCCAGACGAAAGGGACGGCTCTTGTCGAACAGATCAGGGAGCCACCGTTCCACCGCCACATAGGGAGCATGCAGGTAATTTGAGCGAATGCGGGAAGGGTCCAGCGACAGCCTGAAGCGTCGGTTGATGTACGCGGGAGGGTAGTTGGTCACGAGCCGATCAAGTGCTCCGTGCCGCTGCAATTGGTCCGCCAGATGAAAGGCGTGGAACGCTCCCGCAACACTGACAGCGACTTTCATCGACCACCCCTTCGGCACGACGGCGAGAGTGACGAGGAAATGAAATCAGACAGGACCGGCACTGTGATCACGGTGCAGCTCCGGCCCGTGCGAGGAACTCGCTCAGTACGTAAGCTTTCCATGTCTGCGGAAAGTGGCGAAATGCAGTGAACGTGTTGGCCATCGACGGACGAACATCGGCGCCGAGCTCTGCAAGAAGGGGCGCACTCCTGAGGACGGAGCGGCGGAAGGTGGGGATCATCGACAACATCATATAGCGGAGTGGGTAGGCAAAGCCGAGCTTGGGGCGATGCACGAAACCCTTCCTAAATCCGCGTTCCTCGAGATAGCGTTTAAGCGGATACTTCGTTGTTCCGGAATGACGGAGCCAGTACTCGGCTGGCAGCCGACGGACAAAATCCATGAGATCCCAGTCCAGGAAGGGACAACGAGCCTCCATCTGGTTCTCGGCCGTGGCCTTGTCGACCTTGACGAAACCATGGCCCACGAGGTCGATCGTGCCCTGCTGAATACCGTAGTCGCTGAGAGGGAAGCTGAAATCCGGGCCGCTGCGAACGGGATCCAGGAGCGAGGGCGTCTGGCCCCCGATCCAGTCTTTCGCCTCGCGGTAGCCAAAGAAGACTTCGTCAGCGCCGTCGCCTGTGAACAATACGTTTCCGGTCTTACGGGCCTGAATGGCCAACAAGGACAGAAAAAGGTAAGATTCAAGTCCGAGTGGCTGGTCGAGGCGGCGTACCGCGCTCTCGATGTTCTTTAAAAGATCTTGGGCAATGCTGACGTTTATGAGCGGTGCGTCGAGCTTACGCGCCGCCTCGCGGGCGTATATCTCGTCATTGAGCCACGGAAGTGGCTGTTTCAACGTGATCAGGCGTGTATCTTGCCTTAGCTCGGTCATCTCGCACGCTAGGACAGTCGAGTCGATCCCGCCGGAAAAAATGAGAACGGGCGTATCCAAACCCGCCATCCGCTTTTCCACGGCGCGGCGGAGCCTTGAGCGGAGCTCGCTTTGGATCTCATTATCGCTGCGAACGCCCAGATCGACAGACCGAGTGGGCTGCTCCAGTGTCGACGTTGTAATCGCACCTGTATGCAGGTCTATGGTGACGACCTCGCCCGGGGCAACGGGCTTTACGCCCTTGAAAATCGAGTGAAGAGGGTGGACGAAGCCGTGCTGCCAGTAGTGAAGGATCTGTTCCCTGTCGATGGTCGGCTGGCCGGGGAGGTTATTGACCACTGCCGTCACGTTCGAAGCACAGACGAACCTGCTGCCATGCATTCCCCAAAACAATGGCTTCTTGCCAACTCTGTCTCGGTGCAGGATCAATACATTCCGCTCACAATCCAGAAGCGTGAAGCTGAAAAAGCCGTCGAGGTCGCAGAAGCCGGCGACCCCTTTCCGTCGGTAGACATGCATCACGGCTTCACAGTCGGACGTGGTAAGATACGTGAAGTCTCCTGCCTCACGGCGCAGATCAAGGTGATTGAGAATCTCGCCGTTGCAGACCAGAATCTGGCCTCGATTGACGATCGGCTGGTTGGACGACTGCTTAGTGTCGATGACAGCCAGGCGGGTGTGGAACAGGGATGCAGAATTCCAGTGAAACTCGCCGACATTGTCGGGCCCACGATCCACGATTCCGGACAGGTCTGCTGCGAAGCTGGGCGCAGGAGCGCCGTCCAGAGCAACACAGGCCAAGATTCCGCACATACCTCAGCCGCGCTCCCGGGTGAAAAACGTCATGGCAACAGTAAACTGGACTGACGCAACCAACAAATCACGGGCTACCTGACCATAGCGGGAGCGAGGCAAGGAAGCCCAGGTTGTCCAAGAACGCAGCGCTCAGCCGGCCAACTGAAGTTGCTTCCGGAAATATGAAACAGTGCGGGCCAGCCCCTCCTCGAGCGGAACCTTGGGTTCCCAGCCCAAGATCGACTTCGCAACTGCAATGTTGGGCTTGCGCTGGCGCGGGTCATTCTCAGGCAAGGGTTGATGGACGATTCTCGACCGGGACTGCGTCATTCGCAGGATCATTTCCGCGAGCTCAAGCATCGTAAACTCGCCGGGGTTGCCGATATTCACGGGCCCTGTGATGTCCGATGCTGTATCCATCATTCGCAACATGGCTTCGATCAGGTCGTCCACGTAGCAGAAGGATCTCGTTTGCGAGCCGTCACCGTAAATTGTGACGGGTTCGCCCTGCAGGGCTTGGACGATGAAGTTGGAAACGACCCGTCCATCATTGGCCATCATGCGCGGGCCGTATGTATTGAAAATCCTGACGACTTTCGTGCTGAGGCCATGTTGCCGGCGATAGTCGAAGAAAAGGGTTTCAGCGCAACGCTTTCCTTCATCGTAGCAGGCGCGGGGTCCGATAGGATTGACGTTGCCCCAATAATCCTCGGTCTGTGGATGGATCACCGGGTCGCCATAGACCTCCGAAGTGGACGCCTGCAGGATGGGAACGCGCAACCGCTTGGCCAGGCCAAGCATATTGATCGCGCCGAGCACGCTCACCTTCGTCGTTTGCACCGGGTCAAACTGGTAGTGCACGGGAGACGCAGGACAGGCCAGATTCCAGATCTCATCGACTTCCACGTATAGTGGAAACGTAACATCGTGCCTCTGCATCTCAAACGATGGGTGGCTCAGCAAATGGCTTACATTTGCGCGGTTCCCCGTGAAGAAATTATCGACGCAGAGAACGGCTTTACCTTGACCGAGTAGGCGCTCGCAAAGGTGGGATCCCAGAAATCCCGCTCCTCCGGTAACGAGAGCTGTCTTTACTTTCGACATTGACGATTTTCCCGTTTATCGGATTACTATAAACCTTGCTGGCGTGCCTTCGGGGTGTATAGCATCAAACGACTAAAACTGCGTTCACCGGGATCAATCCTCCTATTAATCCTGAATGCACGCCGACGCCTTTTCGAAAGGTGGCAAGGATTTCACGACTTTATCTTGTTATTTTCGGGTAACGATTTCGCCAGCCTTAGGCTGGCTTTGCAGGATCGCTTTGAGCGTATTCGCTATCGTGTATGAGCTCGCGTCATTGTACATGTTGTAATGATCGGTCGGGAGCATTTGTACCGACAACTGCCCCTGCACGATGGACCGCCATCCCATGTCGTGACGAAATCCAATACCTGTGGCGGCTTCGGCCGTCCTGAACACCACCGCATTTCCCTGGTAGGGCAGCGGCCGGAGTTTGGCGCAGGCTTCGATCATGACGTTGCGGTAGAATTGCGTCTGCGGGTCGTCTGTCGATTGCATGGGGTCGCCGACATCTCTGCTGCCCCGGCCCTTAACCAGAAGCACGAGGTTGCGCAATATACCGCCTTCCAACTTCCAGCGGAGGTAGCGTAGCTTCCAAAGCCGCCAGTGCTGCAGCACTTTGGGCATTGTTTCGCGGTAGCCAGGTGCCCACGCGTCGAAGATCACCAGAAGCTCAATAACGTGTCCGCGTTCCTGTAGCCGCCGCGCAGTTTCGAGAGCCACTGTGCCCCCCGTAAAACATTCACCTGCGATTATATAGGGACCGCTGGGAGCAGATCTTTCGATCATCGCGACCGCGTCGTCGACATAGTGAGCTACGTCAGGCGCTGCATTTGGGGGATCATACGGGCCGGAGAACGACAGATCGATGAAGGGCCGGTCGGGCAGGCGGTCTGAAACGCGTCGGAGCGTGCCGCCGATGTTGATCATGATGATCGGCGTCGCATGTCCTTGATCACTTAACTCCAGAACGCGGAGGTGTTTTGTGGCGGCTGCCGCCGCACGACGGGGAGCCCGGACCTGAAGTGCCGCTTCTTCAACCGGGCGCTCAGTGTTCGTTCGGCTTTCAGTTGCCAGGTCGCCGATACTCTTCGTGCTGAACTCGACGAGAGACTCGATGACGTCGCGCCACAGGTCGACAATGCGCTCCAGCGTATCCTGATCGTAGAGGTCGGCATTGCCTTCGCAGGACAGGCGCCAGCCGCTGGCGCGGTCTACCATGAAGAAATTGAGATCCCACACGGCCCCGCAGGCCTGCGACGGTACCGTTGTCATGGTAAAGGCGCCGGCAGCAAATTTTGCCCCGAATGCGAAGTCGCCGAGTGCCCGAAGCAGGGTGAAGTTGATGGGGCACACCGGGTAGGGTGTGTCGGGTGATGGGGGAATTACATCCTCGACCGGCAGGTCGCGATGACTGAGAGCCTCATCCACGACAGCGGCGATCCTGCCAATGGCTGATGCGACCGTCTGGTCCGGCGGCATGTCAAACCGCAGGATGATCGTGTTGAGGAGCGGACCCACGATGCCCTCCGCCTCGACGCTGTCTCGCGCGGCGACCGGGCTGCTGAAGACGACCTCGTTTTTCGGATTGAGGCGGCGCAGGCAGAGGGCGAGAGTTGCAACCGCCACCTGGAAGAAGGTGTGCCCTTGTTCTTTCGCGAACTGCTCGAGGCGATCCGTGGTGGCGCGCGACGCGACAGTGGACACGATCTCGGATTTGGCCAGACCTGCCTTGCGCTTCGGTCGGTCGTAAGGGATCCGGAAACTGGTCAGGCTCGTGAGGTGCTCGTGCCAGTAATGGCGGTCACCGTCGAGCGCGTCGCTCTCGAGGACCTGTTGCTGCCAGAGGGCGTAGTCGCCGTGATGCAGATCTACAGGCTCCGGTGAAAAGGAGCGGCCTTCGTGAAGTGCGCGTGCGGCGTCCACGAATTCCTGTGTCAGGATGCCGAGTGACCAGCCGTCAATCACCGCGTTGTGGAAGGTGAGGGCGAGCAAAGCTTCGTCCTGCGCCGTCCGGACAAGGGCTGCCCGGAAGAGTGGGGCGGTCCCGATATCGAACGGGGTGCTAACTTCCTTCTCTCCAAGCGCATCTGCGTATCTGCCGGCTGCATCAGATGGCAGCCCGGAGATGTCGACGAAGCAGAACGGCAGCATCGCGGACGCGACAACCCGCTGCACGAACGTGCCGTCCACCATGGGAAACGATGTCCGCAGGATTTCATGGCGGTCGACGAGCGCCTGGAGCGCCTTCCCGACGATGTCGGCGTCAATCCGGCCGTTCAGCTGGAACCTGTATGTCGCGTTCTGCGCCGGCCCGAGGAGCGAGGAGTGCCGCAGGACCCCTTCCTGAAAGAGCGTGCAAGGAAAGTCGATCCCTCGCGAAGCTCCGGCTTCGGTCAGTTGCTGTGCGGGGGCGGCGTCCTGTCGGCGAACGCTCATTGTAGTGTCGTCCTCTGAGCCGCGTTGGTCCGCGATCGGCGGAAGTCTGACAGGGAGGGTGCGCTGGAGGCCGGCGCGCTGATGATCTCAAGAGAGGAGGCGAGCTTCGCGACTGTGCGGTCCTTCAGGATGTGCCGGGCGGTGATGGGCAGGCCCTCGGCGGTAAGGCGGGCCGCGATTCGTGACACTTGGATCGAGTCTGCGCCGAGGGCGTAGATGCTCTCTTCCACGGGAACGTGGTCGAGCTTCAGCACCTCTTTCCAGACGGCCTGGATCTTTTGCTGCACCGGCGTCAGGTTCTCTGCCTCGGCAGCAGAGCCCGGGCGTGCCGGGACGGCTCTCTCCAGAGCGACTTGCGGAAGAGCCTTGCGATCGAGCTTGCCGTTGCCTGTGAGCGGCATGGCGTCGAGTCGTTTCCAGAGGACCGGTCGCATGTAGTCGGGAAGCTGTGCCGCGACATGCGCCTGCAGCGCTTCCTTCGTCACCACCGGGTCACCTGTGAAATACCCGCACAGCCTCTGCGCGCCGGCGTCGTCCGTGACCACGGATGCCGCGGCCTCCGCCACGCCGGGGAAGCTGCGCATGACGGTCTCGATCTCTTCCAGCTCGATGCGGAAGCCGCGCAGCTTTACCTGGTGGTCCTTGCGGCCCAGATGCTGGATGGAGCCGTTAGGCAGGCGGCGGGCGAGGTCGCCCGTGCGGTAGAGCCGTCGGGGCGGGAGGCCGCCGATTGCGAGGGTGGGGAAGGCCTTGGCAGTCAGGTCGGGGTTGTCGAAATAGCCCAGCGCGAGGCCCTCGCCGCCGATGAGCAGTTCGCCGGGGGCGCCGGGCGGGAGGAGCTCGTCGTGGCGATCGACGATGAAGAAGGACGTGTTGAGGATCGGCTCGCCGATCGTCACCGGGCCCTCGCCCACGAGGCCGGCGGACGACCAGATGGTCGTCTCGGTCGGGCCGTAAAGGTTCCACACGGCTGCGCCGGTGGCGCGGAGGTCGATTGCGAGGTCGGCGGGAAGCGCCTCGCCGCCGCAGAAGATGCGGAAGCCCGGGGGCGTGCGGCCCTTCAGCCCAGCCTCCAGCACCATGCGCCAGCCGGACGGCGTGGCCTGCATCACGGTCGCCTTTTTGGCGTGGATCATGTCGAGGAGGACGGAGCCGTCCACTACGTCCTCGCGCGAGGCAATGACCACCGTGCCGCCCACGCTGAGCGGGCCGAAGATCTCGAGCACGGCGATGTCGAAGGAGATGGTGGTGACGGAGAGCATCGTGTCGTCCGCCGACAGGCCGGGCTTGGCGGCCATTGCGGTCAGGAAATTGACCACGCTCTGGTGGCCGACCGCGACGCCCTTCGGCACGCCGGTCGAGCCGGAGGTGAAGATCACGTAGGCCGGGTCGGTTGGCTTCGGCGCCTGCGCGGGCTTGCCGCCCGCCACAAGCTCAGGGCGGGACTGGTCGAGGTTGATCAGCGCCGCCGCCTCAGGAAGGTCGGCTGGCTTGCTCGCATCCTCGGTGATGACGGCGGCCACCCGCGCGGCCTTGAGCGTCGCGGCGATGCGGGCCGGCGGGAAGCGGGGGTCGAGCGGCACATAGGCGTGGCCCGCCTTCAGCACCGCGATGAGGGCCGCCACCATGCGCGGCGAGCGCTCCAGCAGCACGGCCACGCGCTCGCCGGTGCCGGGCACCTTGGCGCGGATACGCTGGGCTAGTGCCTCCGCCTGGCGGTCGAGGTCGCCATAGGTCAGCCGCTCCTCGCCGAAGACGAGGGCCGTGCGGTCGGGTTCTGACGCCGCGCGCTCCTCGAACATGCGATGCATCGGGATGTCGCGCCGGTAGTCGCCTTCGGTCGCGTTCCAGTCCGAGAGCATGAGCTGACGCTCGGCCTCCGTGAGGAGCGGCAGGCGGGCGACGGAGCGTGACGGGTCCGCCGCCAGTTCCTCCAGAATCGTCTGGTAGTGGCCGATCCAGCGGTGGATCGTGACCTCGTCCAGCACGTCCGTTGCGTAGTCGCACTCCACATCCAGGCGACCCTGCCGCTCGACGACGTTGAAGAACACGTCGTAGTTCGCGGCGGCCTTCGGGTTGGCCTTCAGGTCCACCGTCGCCTCGCCCGCCTTCAGGCCTTCGGCCGTGCGCTCGAAGTTGAACTGCACGGAGGTGAGGGGCAGGCGGCTCATGTCGCGGGGGACGTTGCGCTCGCGCACCAGGGTGCCCAGCGTGAAGCGCTGGTTCTCGGACGCCTCGAAAAGCTTGGTCTGCGTGGCGGCGAGGAGCTCCTCGGCGCGGGTCTCGGGCGTCCAGCGGGCGCGGACCGGCAGGAAGTTGACGCAGTGGCCGACGAGGGAGCCGTCCTCCTCCAGCACCTGGCCGGCGAAGGGGATGGCGACGACGATGTCATCGAGCTGTGCGAGGCGCCCGACCAGGATCTCGAAGCCGGTGAGCAGCGTGGCGAAGGGCGTGCAGCTGCGCGCCTTGCCGAGAGCCTTCACGCGGGCCAGCGTGTCGACGCCGATGCTCTTCACGGTGGTGGCGCCGCGGAAGCTGCGGGTCGCCGGGGCAGGGCGGTCGGTGGGCAGGTCGAGGGTGGGCGGAAGCGTCTCGTACTCGGCGAGCCAGTAGCGCTTCGTTTCCTGCCAGGCGGGGTCGGAAGGCAGCTTAGCCTCGGCGTCAACGTGGTCGGCCCAGCGCACGGCGGGGCCGAGGTCGGGCTCGCGGCCGCTTGCGAGCGCGTCGACGATCTCGGCGAGTTCGGTGACGATGACGTTGGACGACCATCCGTCACAGACGATGTGGTGGGCGGTGAAGACGAGCACGTGCTCCTGCGCTGCCCGCTTCACCAGCGTGGCGCGCCAGGGCCGGCCGGCGGACAGCTCGAAGGGCGTCTTCGCCTCGGAGGCGATGAGGGCGTCGAAGCGCTCCTGCGCTTCGTCCGCCGGCAGGACGGAGAGGTCGAGCACGGGCAGGAAGGAGGGCGCGTGCGGCTGGATCGTGGCGCGCTCGCCGTTCGGCTCGAAGACGAGGCGCAGCGCCTCGTGGCGCTCGACGATACGGTCGAGCGCCGCCTGGACGTGGCCCGTATCCAGCGGCCCGCGGAGCGTGATGCTGACGGATTCGTTGAAGGCGCAGGAGGCCTCGTCACCGAGCTGGGCCGCCATCCAGATTTCGGTCTGCGGCTCGGTCAGCGGGATCTCGATGGGCTCGGCCTGCCTTGCCGTCGCGGAGGGCGCGGGAGCAGCCGGGGCGGGGGCGACCGCCGGAGCGGCCGAAGCTGCCTGCGCGTTTCCGGCCACGATCCCCACCGACTGCAGCGCGTCGATCGACTCGCGGAAGGCGCGCTCGATCTGGGCGAAGTCCTCGTCGCTGTGGCTGGTCGTCAGGAAGCAGGGGAAGCCTTCCTGCAGGTGGACGCCGCGCAACCGCATGTGGTGGTAAAACAGCGAGGCGAGCCGGTCCTCGTTGGCGAAATTGACGTAGAAGACGCTGCCATATGTCTCGACGCGGCTGCGGATGCCGCGCTGGGAGAGGATGTGATTAAGCGCGTCTACCAAGGTGCGTGTGCGCCCGGCGACACGCTGCTGCAGCTCCGGGCCCTGCGCCTTCAGATACTCGAGCACGGCCTTGCAGGCGGCAAGCGTGACGGGATGGCGCACGAAGGTGCCGGCCACGAAGGTGACGCCGACCTCGGGCGCAGAGTCGTCGCCGAAGCGCCATTCCCCGCCGTCGAGCGCGTCCATGAAGCGCTTCTTGCCTGCGAGAATGCCGATGGGCATGCCGCCGCCGGCGACCTTGCCGTAGGTGGCGAGGTCGGCGCGGATGCCGAACACGGCCTGCATGCCGCCGGGGTGCATGCGGAAGCCGGTCACCACCTCGTCGAAGACGAGGGCGAAGCCGGCCTCGTCGGCGACCTTGCGGAGGTCGCGGATGAATTCGACGGGCTGCAGGTCGGGGTGGCGGCTCTGCACGGGCTCGACGAGCACGGCCGCGAGCTCGCCGGCATGGGCGCGGATCCAGTCCAGCGAGGCGGGGGCGGCATAGTCGAGCACGACCATGTTGCCGGCCGAGCCGAGGGGGATGCCGGGCGCGGAGGGGACGGCGCATTCCTGGCCGTTGCGGCGGCCCTTCTTGATCAGCACCTCGTCAAACTGGCCGTGATAGGAGCCGGTGAACATCACCACCTTGTCGCGGCCGGTGACGGTCCGCGCTATGCGCATCGCCGCCATCACGGCTTCCGAGCCGGTGTTGCAGAGCGTGGCGCGTTCGTTGCCGGTGAGTTCGCAGACGAGATCAGCCACTTCGCCGGCCAGCGGCGTCATGGGGCCGATCTCAAAGCCCTTCTTCAGCTGCTCCTGCATTGCCTCGACGACGAAGTCGGGCGCGTGGCCGAGCGCGGTCGGGCCGAAGCCGTTGAGGATGTCGACATACTCGTTGCCGTCGATGTCCCACAGCTTGGAGCCGGAGGAGCGGTCGGTGACGATGGGGTAGATGAGCTCCTTCCACTCCGGACGGAAGCCGGCGACGACGCGCGGGTCGGCGAGGACGGCGCGGTTCTTCTCGGTGAGCGCCTTGGAGCTCTTCGTCTTGGCGTTGTAGGCGGCGACGAGGTCGGCGATGTGCGCCTTCTGCGCGTCGGTGAGGCCGAGGTCGCCCGCGGCGCGTGCGGCCGAGAGGCCGGCGAAGCGGTTGTTCTCGCCGCCGGGATTGTCGGACGCGGGCTTCGCAGCCGGCCCAACGGATGCCGGGGCGGGAACGGGAGTGGCCGGGGCAGGTGCTGGTGTGGCAACCGGAGCCTGGACGGCGGCCGGGATCGCAGCGGGGGAAGCGAGGGCGGTCGAGCCCTGAAGAGCGTCGAGCTGGCGCGCCATCAGCGCCGACATGGTTTCGAGCTGGGCGCGCAGCAGGCCTTCGATCGAGCCGGCGGGTGCGGCAAGGGCGTGAGCCGGCGTGGCAGGGGCGACCGGCGCCGCTGTGATGGGCATTGGTGCAGCGATGGCCGGCGCTGCGGGAACGGCAGGGGCCACGGTGGCCGGGGGAGGCGGCAGCATGGCGTCGGTCACGCCGGGCAGCAGGTGCCCGACCAGCGCCGAGATGCTGGACAGCTCGCCCAGCAGCTGGCGGAAGCCGAGCTTGACGCCGAACCGGTCGTTGATGCGCCGCACCGCCTGGGTGAGGAACAGCGAGTCGAAGCCGAGCTCCAGGAAGCTTGTCGCCGGGTCGGCGCCCGAAAGGTCCTCGCCCGAGAGGTCCTCTAGAATTGCGCGCAGCACGTCGGCGAGCTGCTGGTCACGCGAGGGTAGGGGCGCGGCGGCGGCGATGACGGGTCTGTCGTTCAAGGCGGACTCCACGACGGCAGGCAATTCGGAAACAGGCGGGGCGGCCGGAGCCGGCTCCGGAGCGGGAAGAGCGGGTGCGGCGGCCGCGGCCGCCGGGACCTTGCGGTCCACCCAGTACCGGCGGCGGTCGAGCACTGTCGGGGGCAGGGAGACGCGGCGGTGCGGGCCATCGGCGCCGGGCAGCGCGGCGCGGTCGACCTCCACGCCCGTGCACCAGAGGCGGCCGGCAGCCTCGACGAAGGCGTCGGCATCGGGGCGTTCGGCGGCTGGGTCGGAGAGGGCCGCCACGATGGGCAGGGTCCGCCCGCGGCCGAGCGACTGGGTGGCGAGGGTCGTCAACACGACGCCCGGGCCCACTTCCAGCAGCACGGAACCGGCATCGGCGATGGTGCGCAGCGCGTCCTCGAAGCGCACCGTATCGCGGCAGTGGCGGGCCCAGTAGTCGGGCGAGGTCGCCTCGTCCGGACGGATCCGGGTGCCGGTGAGGGTGGAGACGTAGGGGCTGGCAGGAGGCGAGAGCCGCATGCCGCGCACCTTCTCCGTCAGCGCCGGCAGGATCGGGTCCAGCATGGCGGAGTGGAAGGCATGCGAGGTGTGCAGGCGTCGGGCCAGCACGTCCTTTTCCTTCAGCATGGCCTCGAGCCGCTCGATGGCCTCGAAGGGTCCCGCGGCAACGCAGAGCGACGGGCCGTTGATGGCGGCAATGGACACGCCCTGCGGCAGGAGCGGAACGAGATCCTTCTCCGGCAGGCGAACGCTCAGCATCGCGCCGCCGGGCAGCGAGCTCATCAGCCGGCCGCGCTCGGCAACCAGGGAGAGGGCATCCTCCAGCGAGAAGACGCCGGACAGGCAGGCGACGACGAACTCGCCGACGCTGTGGCCGACCATGGCCGAGGGCTGCACGCCCAGCGCCTGCCACTGCCGGGCAAGCGCATATTCGACGGCGAAGATGGCGGGCTGCGCATGGGCCGTGTCGGTGAGGCGGGCCAGCGCCTCGGGCGTGTGCTCCGCGGGCCAGAGGATCTCGCGGATGTCCGCGCCGAGCTGCGGGCGGAGGAGGTCGGCGCAGCGGTCCATCTCGGCGCGGAACACCGGGAAGTCACGGTACATCGAGCTGCCCATACCGAGGTGCTGGGAGCCCTGGCCGGGGAACATGAAGACGACCAGCGGAGAGGTTTGCTTTGCCTCGCCCGACACCGCGGCGGAGGCGTTCAGCGCCGCAATGGCGCTCTCGCTGTCGCGGGCCACCACGGCCGTGCGATGCGCGAAGGGCGTGCGGCCGGTCCGCAGCGTATGGGCGACGCCGGCCAGGTCGAGATCCGGCTCGGCGGCGAGCCGCGCCGCGAGGGCCTTGCGGGCCTCGGCGAGCCCTTCGGCCGTGCGGGAGGATAGCGCCAGGAGGTGCGGAACCGTTTCGCCGCTGGTTGCGCCCAATCCGGTCTCGGGAGCCTGCTCCAGCACGACATGGACGTTGGTGCCGCCCACGCCCAGCGCCGAGACGCCGGCGCGGCGGGGACCGGGCTTTTCCGGCCACGAGGAGAGAGAGCCCGCCACCGCGAAGGGCGAGTTCTCGATCTCCAGAAGCGGGTTCGGCCGCTGGAAGTGCAGCGTGGGCGGGATGGTCCCGCTCTCGACCGCCAGCGCCGCCTTGATCAGCCCGGTCACGCCTGCGGCGGCGTCGAGATGGCCGACATTGCCCTTCACCGATCCGATGAGGCAGCGCACGCCATCCACGGGCCCGAAGGCCTTCTTCAGTGCCGCGACCTCGATGGGGTCGCCGAGCGGCGTCGCCGTGCCGTGGCACTCGACATAGCCGATGTCGCCCGGCTCGACGCCCGCCACTGCCTGCGCGGTGGCGATGACCTCGGCCTGCGCGTCGACGCTGGGGGCCGTAAAGCCCACCTTGGACGCGCCGTCATTGTTGACGGCGGTGCCGCGGATAACCGCGTAGATATGGTCACCATCGCGCACCGCATCCTCGACGCGCTTCAGCAGCACCACGGCGGCGCCCGAGCCGAAGACGGTGCCGTTGGCGCCGGCATCAAAGGGCCGGCAGGTGCCGTCCGGCGACACCATGGCGCCTTCGGTGGCGATGTAGCCGCGCTGCTGGGGGAAGGTGACGGACACGCCGCCTGCGAGCGCCATGTCGCATTCGTGCAGGGACAGTGCCTGAACGGCCTGCGCCACCGCGGTGAGCGAGGTGGAGCAGGCGGTGGCGATGGTCATCGCCGGGCCGCGCAGGTCGAGCTTGTAGGCAACGCGCGTTGCGAAGGCATCCGCAATGCCGCCGACGAGCTGGTCGTAGCTGCCGACCTGAAAGTCCGTGGTGAACCTGGCGGCGACAGCGGGGTCGGACAGGACGTGGTGCAGCATATAGGTGTTGTAGCTGCAGCCGGCATAGACGCCGATGCTGGCGCCGGCGCAGCCCCTGGGATCGTAGCCCGCATCCTCCAGCGCCGCCCAGGAGACCTCCAGGAAGGCCCGGTGCTGCGGATCGGTCAACGCAGCCTCGCGCGACTTCATGCCGAACAGCGCGGCGTCGAACAGGTCGGCGTCCGGCAGAATCGGCCGCACCGGCACGTAGTCGGCCTGCGCCCGCTCCAGCTCCGTGTACACGTCCTCGATCTCTTCCGGCGCGAAGCGCGAGAAGCCATGCCGCCCCTCGCACGCCATGCGCCACAGCTCCCGCACGGAAGCCGCGCCCGGGAAGCGGCCCGCCATGCCGACGATGGCGATGCCAGGGGGGAGGGGAGCCGCGTTGGTGTCGTCGAACGACATTGTTCTAGGCCCCCCGTAGCTGGCGCATACGCTGCGCCGCCTGAGCGCGCGCCGCGACACGCGCGTCAAGCCCGGATTGTCGCGCCGGCCCGCCGTCCGCCGCATCGAGATGTGCCGCGAGCGCCCGGATGGTCGGAAACTGGAAAAGATCGGTGAGCGCGATCGCCTTGCCGGTCGCCGCCTGCAACCTCTCGTGCACGGCCATGGCCTTCAGAGACGTGCCCCCGAGGTCGAAGAAGTTGTCCTGCGGCGATATGGCAGGCATGGCGAGGACGTCGCGCCAGACCCGGGCCACCGTGTCCTCGGTGCCCGCTGCAACGCGCTCGGTCGACGTAGCACTTTGACCGACGGCGCGAAGTGGGGCCGGAAGAGCGCGCCGGTCGACCTTGCCGTTGATGGTCAGCGGCAGCGCGTCGAGCTCGACAAAGTCGGCCGGGACCATGAAGGCGGGCAGCAGATCTCGCAGCTGGTCACGAAGGGCCCCGAGGCTTGGCGCCCCGGCGGCGGCGAGCACCACATAAGCGGCCAGTCGCTTCTGCCCAGGCACATCTTCGCGCGCGATCACCGTCACGTCGTCAACGCCTGCGAGTTTCCGGATCGCGGCGTCGACCTCTTCCATCTCGATCCGCTTGCCGTCGATCTTCACCTGGGTGTCGCCACGGCCAAGGAAGGCGATGGTGCCGTCCGGTAGAAGTTTCGCGAGGTCGCCGGTGAGGTAGAGGCGGCCATCGGGCTCGTCGCTGAAGGGATCGGCAATAAACTTCGCGGCCGTCTGTTCGGGCTGGTTGAGGTACCCGAGCGCGACGCCGTCACCCCCCGCACAAAGCTGACCGACTTCCCCGGCGGGAACCGGGTTCAGCGCATCGTCAAGGATCACCACGTGGGTGTTCGCGATCGGGCGCCCGATCGGAAGTGCCCCGCCTGCGAAAGGCCGCGGCACGGTATGGCAGCATGTGAACGTGGTGTTTTCGGTCGGACCGTATCCGTTGATCACGCGAAGATGCGGGTGGGCATCCATCACCCGGCCCACATGGGCAGGTGACAACACGTCGCCCCCGGCGAGGAGCTGGCGCAGCGGCGCGAAGGCCTCGATATGGCGGTCCACCATCAGGTGGAAGAGGCCGGCTGTCAGCCACAGCGTCGTGACCCGGAATTTCCGGATGGCTTCGGCGATCTGGGAGAGAGACGGTGTCTTCTCTTCGAGGAATGCCAGGCGGCCGCCGTTCAGCAGCGCTCCCCAGATCTCGAGGGTCGAAGCGTCGAACGAGATCGGCGCCAGCTGCAGGAACACCTCGTCGGGTCCGAGTTCGGCGAAGTCCGTGTTGCGGACGAGGCGCGCAATGGCCCGGTGCGGCACGACGACGCCCTTCTGCCGGCCCGTCGAGCCGGAGGTGTACATGACGTAGGCGGGATCCGTCCCCGCGCCCGTGGCGAGAGAGGACGGGGCCACGTTGCCGGCCGGGTCAGTCCCGACTTCGTCCAGCATCAGCACAGGCCCGCGGAAATTTATCGCTCCGGCTCGCCAGGCGTCCCGAGTGGACACCATCACGAGCGGGGACGCGTCAGAAACAAGGTCACGAAGGAGGTTGAGCGGATATTGCGTGTCGAACGGAACGAAGGCGGCTCCGAGCTTTGCGACGGCCAGCATGGCAGCGACTGCGGCCGGCGAACGGTCGGCGAGCAAACCGACCCGGGCATGGCGCACGACGCCATGTCCGGCCAGCCATGAGGCCATCACGTCCGACCAGCGGTCCAACTGCTCATAGGTCCACTCGGCCGAGCCACATTGAAGCGCGATCGCCTTCGGCGTCCTGCCGGCCTGAGTCCTGAACAGACCTGCGATTGTCGCATCTCGCTCGTAGGGAAGCTTATTTCCCTTGGCGAAGGACACCTTGCTGTCGCGCAGATCCGCCTCGAGCACATATCCCTCCATCAATCCCGGCAAAGATGCCGGGCCCGGCAACCATCACAATTCGCTAGCTTAAGGGTATGAGAATATCCAGTTCAAACTGTTTCAAATTTAACAAACTGAAAATGCTTCATTGTCAACACTTCCCTTGCTGTCCTGTCCCGCGATACGGCCGCGAATTGTGCTGACAGTTAATAGTCGCTGTCGATCAGAGCGCGAGGGATCCACGATAGTTCTGCTCGTGACTGCGCGGACATCTAGGCTTCCGATTCACGATTTACCGCCCTGAACCCCATTTTCAGCGCAAGCTGCATACAAAATGATAGTAATCAAAAATCGAGAAGACCTTTTTTGCAGCGCAATATAATTTCGTCCGATCCGATCGGCTGATACACATCGTTATGAGCCGTTGGTAGCATCTTTTTCTTCCTGCCTGAGCTTCCCGAAGCTTCATGCCGGCTTTGCCGCTGTCATACAGAAAATCCGGCAGTGGACGTGTTACGACTGCAACGGTTTGCTAACTGTACGCTCTTCTCCTTTCTTTACTCGTTCCAGTCATGGTCGTCGTGACACCGGAGATGGAAGTTCAGTGACCCCGGCCTTCTCGAAATCAGTTAACTATGTAACTGGACGGGGCGGAAACGCGGCTGCCTCGGAAGGCAGCCAGCCTTGCGCTTGCGCAACCTTTATATTAATTTGTAAGTGAAGTTGTTGGATTGCTCAAGTTCGAAGTCGGCGCTTGGGCGCTCGGCGGTCCCAGAGTGCGGCGTAGGCGGAGGGGCATATGCGTTCGGGGCTGAGTGAAGCCCATGGCGATGGGGTTGACTGCTTGGTCACCGGTGGCGAGGCTGATACCGCCCGCTGGTACCTCGTGCAGAGCCATCCCCACGCGGAAGAGAAAGCCCGCGTAAACCTCGGGCGGCAGGGCTTTGAGTGCTTCTTGCCTGCGCAGCGCCGCACCGTGCGGCATGCCCGCAAGGTGAAGTCGGTCATGGCGCCCCTCTTCCCCCGTTATCTCTTCGTCAGACTTGACCTCAACCGCGACCGCTGGTTGTCGGTGAGATCAACGTTCGGCGTGTCATCGCTCTTCATGATCCGTGAAGCTCCGGTCCCGGTCCCTCGTGGTGTCGTGGAGGACCTGCTTGCCGGGCTTGACGGGGATGGCGCCGTCCGCCTCGACCGCGGCCTGTCGCCGGGTCAGGACGTCCGTGTCCTGGATGGACCTTTCACCGATCTCGTCGGAGTGCTGGAGCGCCTCGACGACAATGGCCGCGTGCGCGTGCTCCTGCAGATCATGGGATCGCGGATCGCCGTGCGCATGGACAGCCGGGCTCTCGCCCCGGCCGTGTGAGACACCGGCCGCGCCACGGCGCGGTCGATCATCAGGACGGACGGGGCGGGGAGCGATTCACCCGAATGGCGGTAGCGTGCTGAAATTCACAAGCGTTTTGCTGGTGCTGGTAATGGCGATCGTTCTTGGCACCGGTCCGAGGCAGGCTGTGGCACAGGAGCCTGCCGGACGAACTCTGGGCGGATCGCGAGCGAAGCCCGACGATATCGCTCGGGTCCTGCTTTCGGCGAATACAGCGAGTACGAAGGCCAAAGATCCCTGCGCTACAGGCAGGCGCAATCCTTCGTCGAGCCCCTACTTCAACTTGGGGGATGACCGGTGCACCGGTCCGCATTGATCAGCAGCATTGCCGGAGCGACCGGCCGCGTCGTTATCGTTTCGGTTGCGCTTGTCGCAATGGTGCTTGGAATCCAGGTGTTGCGCTTCCACGGTATGCTGGACCGCGTCACTTGGGCCCAATCGATCCTCTCGGCTGGCACAAGTGGTGGCACGGTCGTGTGGGCTGCAGCCGAAAAGGACCTGCAGCGCTGGACCAACAGTCTCGGATTTATGCTCATTGCCCGCGCATACCGCCTAGATCTGCAAGCGGCGACAGCGCCGACCGTGTTTGCGGACCTCGAGAAAGCCGAGATTGAGCTCATCGCGGCGTCGCCCACGCTCCCAACATCTTGGCAGGCACTTGCAGAGTTGCGGCTTGCAGGCGGCGATACAGCCGGGGGTCTGGCAGCGTGGCGCATGTCGCGTCTCACTGGCGGTCACGAAGGCTACCTGATGGTGGAGCGCGCGACCCTGGGCCTCAAGCACTGGAGCGACCTGGGGGCCGACGACCGGCAGCAGGTTGCCCGAGAAATCGCGGCGACGGCGGACGCGAACGGCCCCGTGTCCCTCTATCGTGACATTTTCGCCGCAGCTGACCCGGCCTTGCGCGAGGCGGTACGGATCGAGATGCAGGCTATTGGGATGAGCGCTACGGACCTCGCGAGGTTGGGGCTGTGAGCCAGGCCGTCATCGAAGGAGACACCAAGCTTAACTTCGGCGTGACCGCAGTTGCGGCGACACCGGGCCCCAAAACCCATGCGCACCGGGATCATGCGGTCGACCGGATCGTCTTTGCGCTCCTGCTGGCCGGACTTCTGTGGGCACCGGCATGGTACGGAAGCGACCGGCCCCAAGCCTGGGCCGTAAATGCCATTCTCTTTCCGGGTCTTCTCGTCGTCAGGGAACTCGCGCAGTCACTTGGCCGCGCAGAATCGGTCAAGGTAACGCCCCTTATGCTGGTGGCGTTCGCGCTCGTGGGGATTGCGTTCGTCTGGGCGTGCCTCCAGCTCTCTGTCTTCACGCCGAAGTCCTGGCATCATCCACTTTGGCCGATGACCAACGACGTCTTGGGAACAGCGATCAGCAGCCGAATTGCGATCGCGCCGGACCGTGCCCTGATCGCTCTGATGCGGTTCGTTACCGTCGCGAGTGCGTTCTGGCTGGCGGTTGGGCTCGGCCAGAACGAGACTCGATCGAGATATCTTGTCTTCGCGGTAACTCTGATCGTTACCCTGTATTCCCTGCTCGGATTTCTGACCGTGGACAGTGGATACGTCCTCTCTTCCGAGGCGCCGAACCCTGACTCCGTGACGGCGACATTCCTGAACCGAAACTCCTTCGCCCAGTTCGCGGGTATGGGTTTCCTCGCTGGTATCGCCATCACGGTCCGCGAACTGCGGAAGATGAACACTCATCCCGATATGCGTGAGAACGGCTTGGCTTCGCTCCGGCGCGCGCCGGTGGTGCTCCTCGCCGTCCTGTCGAGCCTGATCTGCTGTGCAGCTATGCTTCTGAGCCAGTCCCGCGGCGGCACGATCGCCACGCTTATCGGTTTCGCGGTGTTCATCGTTCTCAGCCTGCGGACCGGCAACAGGAGGGCCTGGCTCAGCGGCATCGGCATTCTGCTCGTCGTTCTGATCATTGGCGGGTTGGCCGATCTCGTGACCAAGCGGATCGTTGAGCAGGGTGTCATCGACGCAAGTCGTGCGGCTATTCGCGACGCGACCGCTTATGCGGTGCAGGGTTCGGCCCTCTACGGTTACGGCCTGGACTCGTTTCCCGCGATCTTTCCAATGTTTCGAGATGACGCGGTGGGCGTCTGGGGAGTATGGGAGAAGGCTCATAACATCTATCTCGATACGCTCCTCGATCTAGGGGTGATCGCCGGAACTTGCCTGCTTGCAGGAATTGCTCTCATCGTGCTTGCCTGCGCGATCGGTAGTCTTCGGCGGCGGCGAAACGCATCCGTGCCGACTTGCGCCGTCGCGGTGTCGGTCCTCGTAGGCGTTCACGGGACGGTCGATTTCGCCCTAAGCATCCAGGCAAACGCCCTGATCTGGGCCGTCCTGCTCGGCGTCGGACTGGCGCAGTCTACGAGCCACCGCACGGCCTGATCTCCGAGGCCTGACTACATGAGACGCGAACCTTACACCGGGAACCGGTTCTGCCCGTGACCAAGCCCTTCAAACTCGAAACTGATCCCGAGCCCCAGTTCGTCGAGGCCAATCAGGAGTTCGACTACAAAGCCTATATTGGTTTTGTTCGTCGTCACTGGCTCCTGATGGTTTCTGCAGTCTTGCTGGCGCTGGTAGGGGCCCAGATCTACTTGGTCGGAATGGTTCCGGTATTTTCCGCCACGTCTCAGATTTTGCTCGATCCCCGCAAGGAGCGTATCTCGGGAGCCGAAAAGATCTACTCGGATGTCTCCTTCGATATCAGTTTCATGGAAAGCCAGATCGCGCTCATGCGCTCCGACGATTTGCTGGCACGGGTCGTAAAGGCGGACGCGGTCGCTTTCCCTCCGGGTCCCCGGCCAGAGCCGGTCATACCGCCGCTGGTGCTCAGCCTCTCGGCTCTCCTGCCGCCCGTCGCGCCATGGCTGAAGCAGATGTTTGCGGTGGAGGCACCCTGGTCGCCGCCTGTCGACATCAATAACCCTGCATCCGTTCAGGGTGCCGTCGATGGGCTGCGGAACAGTCTTCAGATCACCCGCACCGGGCAGTCCCTGGTCATCGCAATCTCGGTCTTCAGCACGGATCCGCAGAAAGCCACGCGTCTCGCCAATGCGGTGGCAGAGGCCTATGCGGTTGACAAGCTCGATGCACGTTATGCGTCGGCCCGCCGCGCCTCCGAGTGGTTGAACGATCGCCTCGTGGATCTCGGCCAGCAGCTGCGCAAGTCGGAGGATGCTGTCGCGCAGTTTCGGGCAAAGACGGGATTGCTCGGATCCGTCGCAGGCGGGCCATCCCAGTTCACCCAGCAGCAAATGACAGAACTGAACGCGAAGGTCGTCGCGGCTCGCTCCGAGGTGGCTGAGAAAAAGCTGCGGCTTTCTGTGCTCGAAGATGCCTTGAAGAACGGAAGCGCGGCCGACCTCAGCAACATCTTTGCGTCGCCGGAAGTCGCGGCGTTGAAAGTCCGCGTTTCGCAAGCAAAGCAGCGCGAAGCGGAACTGCGCTTTCGGTATACGGAACGGCATCCCGCCCTGATCAGCGCAGCGGCAGAGACTCGCGATGCCGAGCGGGCGCTGTCGGTCGAGATCAAAAAACAGGTCGATGCCGTTCGGACGGATTACGAACTCGCGGTCGCAAAGCTCGCGGCTGCGGAGAAATCGTTCACCGACGCGAGCAGCCGGGGTAGTGAGGATGAACAGACCGCCGTGACGCTGCGGGAGCTGGAGCGCGCGGCGGCAGTCAACAAGAGCCTGTTCGAAGATTTTCTTCAGCGCGCCAAGCTGACCGACGAGCAGGCAACCTTCGAAGTGCGGGAGGCGCGCACGATCGTCGGAGCACAGCCGAGTTCGATGCCGGTGAGCCCGAACCGGAACCGGATCTTCGCCGTCGCGGTCCTGCTCGGGCTCGCGATTTGGTTTGCCATCGCGTATGCGCTTGACCGGCTGAAGACGGGCTTCACGACAGCGCAGCAGGTCGAGAACACGCTTGGCCTGCCTGTACTCGGCTCACTTCCTCGCATTTCCGGCCGCGAACGCCGGGCATCTGGGAAGTCCTTGTCGCTCCCGTTGCTTCCCCTGCACAAACCGCTGTCCCGCTTCAGCGAGACGATGAGGACCTTGCGCAGCGGCCTCCAACTATCGGACGTGGATCGTCCGCCCAAGATCGTTCAGGTTGCTTCATCCCGTCCAAGTGAGGGTAAGACGACGATTGCGCTCAGCATCGCCAGCTCGGCAGCGATGGCTGGTCACAAGGTCCTTATTCTGGATTGCGACCTGCGCAGACGTTCCGCTACTCATTACTTCAAGGCGGAAAAAGAGCGCGGCCTCGTCGACTACCTTGCGTCCAGCGAGAGCGAGGATGCGTTCATTTGCCACGATGTTGAACTGGACGTTGACTATCTTCCTGCAGGAAGCAAGAGCACCAGCCCTCCGGATCTTCTTCAGTCGGATAAGCTGAAGACGCTCTTGTCCAAGCTCCGGGCCAGGTACGATTACATCGTGATCGACTCCCCGCCGGTCGGACCTATCGTCGACGCGAAGATCCTGTCCCTGCTCGCAGACAAGGTGCTGTTCGTCGTCAGGTGGGATGCCACGGCGCGAGAAGTGGCGGCGTCAGCGGTGGCGCAACTCAAGACGCCCCGCAAGATGGCGGGCGTCGTTCTGAACCTGGTGAACGAAAATCGCGCGCGTCGTTACGGGCGGCAGGCGTACCATTACACCTATGGCGACGCCTATTACGGTGAGTAACTTTACATCACCGACGATCAGATCATGAGCATCACCTTCAATCAGGAACAGCGCGGGCCAAGCGCTCTCGCTCCTGCACCGGGCGAGATCGCATCGTGCGGTCCGGGTCATGTGGACACGTTCTCAGCCTCGGTCCTCTCCCTGGGGCTCACGATGGCAGTGTTGCTCCCGGCGGCGATGTCATCATGGGGGTTCGGCTCTCCCCAGCACGGCTTTTCCGTGGTCATCATTACGACCTTTTGGTCTACTGTGGCCATTCTAGCTGGACTGCTCTTCATCTCATCCGTACTTACATTTCCCCTCGTCCGCACGGTCACATGGGTTTTTGTCGGGCTTGCATCTTCGTTCGGCGCTGTAGATTTGATGCTGACGGCTGCCCGCGTGGCGTTTTCATCGCAGCAGTTCATCTCGAGTTTCGTTGCCAGCGCCGTTGCTACCGAAGTTTTCCTGATGGTCCGGCGCCGACGCAACGTCTTGACCTTCGGGATTGCGCCAAACTGCAGGTCGGAGATTACAATTCCGGACTGGGTTTCGAGGATCCGGCTGGTCAAGCTCGATGGCGTGCCAAACCGGGCAGATATCTTCAGCGGCATCGTTGTCGATATTCGCAACGCGATGGACCCTGCCTGGGAGCGATATATGGCCGAGACGGCTTTGGCCGGTCGACCCGTGTTTCATATAAAGCAATTCAACGAGATGATGACCGGTCGCGTCGCGGTTGACCATCTCTCGGAAAACACGATCGGTGCCTTCCTGGGCCATCTCAGCTATCCCAGAATAAAGGTCGTGCTCGACATGCTTGCGACGCTGCTGATCATGCCGGTGCTCCTGCCGGCTATTCTGGTGCTGTGCATCGCCGTGAAGCTTGATAGCCCCGGTCCTGCGTTTTTCTACCAACAGCGGATCGGCAAGGGGGGAAGACCCTTCACCGTTTTCAAGTTGCGCACCATGCGTCAGCGCTCGGAGGCAGCCGGCCCGGACTTCACCCAAGCGGCCGACAACCGGATCACCCGCCTTGGGGCGTTCCTGCGAAAGTACCGATTTGACGAACTTCCGCAGGCGTTCAACATCTTGCGCGCGGAGATGAGCTGGATCGGTCCCAGGCCTGAAGCGCTTTCCCTTGCCGAATGGTACGACGCGGAGGTGCCCTTCTACAGTTACCGCCACATCGTACGTCCCGGCATCACCGGCTGGGCGCAGGTGAACCAGGGAAATGTGGCATCTCCCGACGCTGCACGGCTGAAGCTTGAATACGACTTCTACTACATCAAGAACTTTTCGTTCTGGCTGGACGTCATCATCGTTGTGAAGACGCTCCGCACCATCCTGACGGGCTTCGGCTCCCGCTGACTTCCGGAGTGTTGCGTCCCATGAACGACAGAACACGCGCCATCCTGGTCACCGGGGGCGCCGGCTATATCGGCAGCCATTGCTGCAAAGCGCTGTCGCAAGAAGGTTTCCTGCCGGTGACCTTGGACAATCTGTCTACCGGGCATCTTGAATTCGTCCGATGGGGACCGCTCGTCGTCGCTGATATCCGTGACGGTGCGGCGCTTTCGGCTGCGATGAGCCAGCACCGTCCCATCGCGGTTCTTCACCTTGCCGCTCTTGCTTTGGTTGGTCCGTCTGTCGGGGACCCCGGTCCTTACTGGGACGTCAATGTGGGCGGGACACGCGTCTTGCTCGACGCGATGCGGCGGGCCGGCGTCGGCACGATCGTCGCTTCCTCGACTTGTGCCGTCTATGGACAACCCGACGTGCTGCCGATCGGAGAGGATCAGGCCAAGCACCCCGTCAACCCGTATGGCGCATCCAAACTGGCTGCCGAAGGGATGATGGACGACTATTCCCACGCTTACGGGATCTCGTCGGTCAGGCTGCGCTACTTCAATGCGGCAGGCGCGACCCCTTCCGGAGAGATCGGTGAGGATCACGACCCGGAAACGCACTTGATCCCCCTTGTCCTCGATGCGGCCTGTGGGCGCCGCGGTCATGTCGATGTCTTCGGGTCAGACTATCCGACCGAGGACGGGACCGCGGTCCGTGACTATGTCCATGTCGAGGATCTTGCCTCCGCTCACGTGAAGGCGCTCGAATACCTGCTCCACGGCGGGAGAACAAGGGCGTTCAACCTTGGTACGGGGCACGGAGCCTCGGTTGCGGGCGTTATCCGGGAAGCTGAAGCGATCGTCGGTGGTCCCATACCGTGCAGGATGGTGCCCAGGCGCGCAGGGGACCCTGCCTGCCTCGTCGCGAGCTCGCGCGCAGCCCGAAGCGTGCTTGGCTGGAGGCCCGAGCGGTCGGGGCTGCGCGGGATCCTGGCGGACGCATGGTCCTGGCACTGTTCCCGCTTCGATGCTTCATACGCTCCGCGGAAATCGCAGGCTCCCGTGCAAGGGCCACTCGTCGCCTCTGGCCAGCACGCCGGAGCCTGAGACCTCCCCATGTGCGGCATCAACGGCGTCTACGCCTATCACGACGCGGCCAGCGCGCCCGCCGAGGCGGAGCTGTTGGCCACCCGGGACTCGATGGCGGCCCGTGGTCCCGACGGGGCGGGCGCGTGGTGGTCGCAGGACCGGCGTATCGGCTTCGGCCATCGGCGGCTGTCGATCATCGACCTGTCCGAGGGCGGCACGCAGCCCATGCACAGCGCGGACGGGCGCTACACGGTCGTCTTCAACGGCGAGATCTACAATTATCCCGAGTTGCGCGCGCGGCTGGAAGGGGAGGGTGTCCACTTTCGGTCGACGAGCGACACGGAGGTGCTGCTGCACCTCTTCGCGCGCTCCGGCGAGTCCATGCTGACCGAGCTGCGCGGCATGTTCGCGCTGGCGATCTGGGACTCGCTCGAGCGCAGGATGGTGCTCGCCCGTGACCCCTATGGCATCAAGCCGCTCTACTACGCCAATGATGGCTGGACCTTTCGCTTCGCCAGCCAGGTGAAGGCGCTTCTGGCCGGCGGCAACGTTTCGCGCGATCCCGAGCCTGCGGGCATCGTCGGGTTCCATCTCTGGGGACACGTGCCCGAGCCCTTCAGCCTTTACCGCGACGTGCGTGCCCTGCCGGCGGGCCACGTCATGGTCGTCGACTGGCTCGGTCCGCGTGAGCCGCGCGCCTATGCAACCGTGGCAGGGACGCTGGCGGAAGGCCGCGAGCGGCCTTCCTCCGGGAACGTCGGTGGCGCCATCGGCACCGCCGTGCGTGACAGTGTGCGCGCGCATCTCCTTGCGGATGTCGAGGTGGGTGTCTTCCTCTCCGCGGGCATCGATTCCGGCGCCCTGCTGGGCCTCATGGCCGATCTCGGGGCCAGGCCGCGGGCCGTGACTCTCACCTTCGCAGAGTTCCGCGGCGGACCGGAGGACGAGGCTCCCCTGGCGGCCGAAGTGGCTCGTCAGTATGGCGCGGAGCAGATCGTCCGTGCCGTATCGGAGCAGGAATTCCGGCAGGACCTGCCGGCCATTCTGGCCGCGATGGACCAGCCTTCGGTCGACGGGGTCAACACCTGGTTCGTCGCCAAGGCGGCGCGGGAGGCGGGCCTCAAGGTCGCGCTCTCCGGGCTGGGCGGAGACGAGCTGCTCGGCGGCTATCCGAGTTTTCGGGATCTGCCAGCCTGGCGGCGCAGATTTGGTCCGCTGGCCCGCATACCCGGGTTCGGCCGCGCCGTGCGCGCCGTTGCGTCCCGCGTCATCCCCGGTTTCGCGCGTCGCCAGCCGAAGGCGCTGTCGATGTTCGAACTCGCCGGCAGCTGGGAAGGCGCCTACATACTGCGCCGCGGCCTGTTCATGCCCTCCGAACTCGGTGCGATGCTCGAGCCGGATCTCGTGCGCGAAGGCCTGCACCGCCTGACGCCGCTGGGGCGACTGGCCGCCACGCTGCGCCCGGATCCCGGCACCGATATGGGGCGTGTCTGCGCGCTGGAATCCTCGCATTACATGCGTGATCAGCTGCTGCGGGATGCCGACTGGGCCGGAATGGCGCAGAGCGTCGAGATCCGAACACCGCTCGTCGATGCCGCGCTGCTGCGTGACCTCGCACCCGTGATCCCGGGACTTGCGCCGGGGCAGGGCAAGCGGGCGCTCGCCTTGGCGCCGTCGGTTCCGCTTCCGGCGTCGGTGGCGGACCGGGCCAAGACCGGCTTCGTGGTGCCCACCGCGGCCTGGATGGCAGCGGAGGCGGATCGTCTGGATGCACCGCGCGACTCGGCTACCCTGCACTCGAAGGGTCTTGCGTCACGCCACTGGTCCCGCCTTGTCTTCGCCGCACCGCAGCTCGGCGGGAGCCCGATCGCGGCATGAGCGCCGCTCCCTCCATGCTGGCGCTGGTGACCGAGGCCTATGGCGGCCGGGGCGGAATCGCGCAGTACAATCGCGACCTGCTGTCGGCACTGGCGCCTTCGATGCGGATCGCGGTTCTGCCGCGCCTTGCGCCTGATCCGGCGCAAAACCTTCCAAACGGCCTGTGGCAGGGCCCGGCCCTCCTCAGCAAGTTCCACTACGCTGTCGTTTCAGTGTGGTCCGCCCTGAAGTCTCGGCCGCAGGTCATCTTCTGCGGTCATCTCTACATGGCGCCTCTAGCAGCCCTCGCGGCGCGGATCACGGGCGCCAAACTGGTCATCCAGCTGCACGGCATTGAAGGGTGGGACGCCCCTTCCGCCTCGCGCCGCAAGGCCGTCGAAGGTGCCGATCTCGTCCTGTGCGTGAGCCGCTACTCCCGCGCGAAGCTCCTCTCCTGGGCAGCCATCGCGCCAGAGCGTGTCGTGGTTCTTCCGAACACGGTCGGCGAGCAGTTCCACCCCGGTGACCGCGCGGCCGCCCGCGCCCGCTTCGGCTTCGGCCCGGAGAAGGTCATCCTGAGCGTCGGCCGCCTCGACCCGCGCGAGCGCTACAAGGGGCAGGACAGGGTGATCGCCGCACTGCCGGAGCTGGTCGCGCAAGGGCTCGATGTTCGCTATGTCGTGGCTGGTGCTGGGGACGATCGGGCACGTCTTGAGGAGCTCGCGGCAGAGATGCGGGTTTACAACCGGGTCGTCTTCCGCGGCGCTGTTCCGTCCGCTGAACTTCCCGATCTCTATCGTGCTGCCGACCTCTTCGCTCTGCCATCCACGGGAGAGGGCTTCGGGATCGTCTTTCTGGAAGCCATGGCCTGTGGAACACCGGCCTTGGGGCTTGCCAGGGCTGGAGCCCTGGATGCCCTCACTGACGGAATCGCGCTCGACAGGGACGGTCCGACCGACATGGCTCAGGGTCTGAAGCAGGCTCTTTCTACCCCAGCGTCCGCTTCGTCCGCACTGTCGCATGCAGCCCGGGCACGCTTCGGCCGCGCAGGATTTCAGCAGCGCACGCGGGCATTGGTTGCACGCGTCCTTGGAACACATTCATGACCGATACAATTCCGATGCCGCGCCAACTCGTCCTGGAGCCAGGACGATCACAAACCCATTACTGGCGTGATCTGTGGGCGTACCGCGAACTGTTCGCGATCTTGGCCTGGCGCGATATCTCTGTGCGCTACAAGCAGACCGTCCTGGGCGTGATCTGGGCGCTGCTGCGCCCGTTTATTACGATGGTGATATTCACAATCATCTTCGGCCACATCGCGGCGATGCCCAGCGACGGGAAGGCCCCTTACCCCCTCCTGGTTTTCGCTGGCATGCTCCCTTGGTTCCTGTTCTCGTCGATCCTCGCTGACTCGTCGAACAGTTTGGTTTCGAATTCGCAGCTTATCAGCAAGGTTTATTTTCCTCGACTGATCATTCCGGGTGCAAGTGCGGTCGTGGCACTCGTCGACTTCGGCATCAACATGCTGATGTTCGTGGTCCTGATGCTGTGGTTCAGCTACGCTCCCAATCCGAGGATCGTCCTGCTGCCTGCCTTCATCGTGCTCGCGCTCGTCGCCAGCATGGGGCCATCATTACTGATGGCGGCCCTGAACGTTCGCTATCGCGACTTCCGTTACATCATACCGTTCGTCGTGCAGTTCGGACTCTACGTATCCCCGGTTGGCTTCTCGACGTCCACAGTGCCTGAGAAGTGGCGCCTTCTGTACAGTCTCAACCCCGTCGTCGGCGTCGTCGATGGCTTTCGCTGGTGTCTCCTCGGCGGCGACAGTGAAATCTATCTTCCTGGCTTTGTGCTCAGTGTTCTGATCGCGGTCGGGTTCCTTTGGATCGGCCTCAACTACTTCCGAAAAACCGAACGAACCTTTGCGGACACGATCTGACATGAGCAATCCCGTCATTCGTGCCGAGAACCTCGGCAAGCGCTACATCCTGGGGCAGGTCGCTGGCGGCGAAAGTTATACTGCCTTACGTGACGTCATCGCGCGATCAACTTCCGACCTTGCCGCTCGTGTCTTCCGCCGGAAACGACCAACGCCCGCCAACAATGTTCAAAATATTGAAGAATTCTGGGCGCTGAAGGACGTCACGTTCACTGTGGCTCAAGGTGATGTGGTTGGCGTCATCGGACGTAACGGGGCTGGAAAGTCAACGCTTCTGAAAATTCTTTCGAGAATCTCGGATCCGAGCACAGGGCGGATCACACTGGATGGCCGTGTGTCGAGCCTGCTTGAGGTCGGCACGGGCTTTCACCCCGAGCTTACAGGACGAGAGAACATTTACCTAAACGGAGCGATTCTGGGCATGACTCGCGCCGAGGTCCGTCGCAAGTTTGACGAAATCATCGATTTCGCGGGGGTAGAGCGTTTTCTGGATACGCCAGTGAAGCGCTACTCAAGTGGCATGTATGTCAGGTTGGCGTTCGCAGTAGCCGCCCACCTGGAACCTGAGATCCTGGTTATCGACGAGGTTCTTGCGGTAGGAGACACTGAGTTTCAGAAAAGATGTCTTGGAAAGATTGAAGAAGTTGCGAGCGGAGGCCGTACAGTGTTGTTTGTCAGCCATAATATCGATGTTGTACAACGTTTCTGTCAAAGCGCGATATGTCTGGATCGTGGACAAATTACACATCAAGGAAATGTCGGGGATGTCGTCAACAATTATCTAAGCGCCACATCGAGCGTCAAGGCAGAACTGGACGTGGCTTTCTCCGGGTTTGTGCTCAGCATCTCTCCGCCGGTGCTTGAGATTGACAGGAGAATGGCGACGCTCGACATCACGCTTACTTCATCCGACGCTGTCAGATTTGACGAGCTTTGCGTTGTGGTGCTAACAATTACTGGGACAAGAGTTGGGATCATGGATCTTCGTTGCTCGGCGGGCCTTGATTTTGGGATAAACGAACCGGCGCACTTCAGCATTGTATTCGATCACAGCATTCTTAACCCCTCCGAGTACGATCTGGTCATTTGGGCTAGATGTCCCGGCGGTTTCAGGGTCGTCGACCTTGGCCGAATTTTCCTCGGCTCGCGACAGAGTGGGAGTGAGTCCATGACCCTGTATCCTGCACAGATCAACGGGGTCGTTTCCTTTAGAGGCGAGGTCGTCCGACATAGGCCTGCCGAGGCCGGAGGATCGTCTGACCTGGGAATGCCGTCGCTGGACAAAGCTAGTGTCAGCGCTTGAGCGTTTCGGGTGCCGACACTTGGAATAGCAATGCTCAATGGGGCTCAGAAATCCGAGCGCTCGGCTGCAGAGCGAAACCGGCGCGTCCTACTTGTGCCCTACACGTACTTTCCTGATCCCGCGGGCGGGACAGAGATATTTGTTCGTGGTCTAGCCAAAGGTCTCACAGGCAGAGGGTTTTTTCCGATTATTTCCGCGCCAGCTTCCCAGACCCAAAGCTACGTCCACGATGGAATACCAGTGTCTCGGTTTGCGGTGACGTCCAGTCCCTCCGTCGAGAATGCCTATGGTGTTCCCGATCCGCACGCCGCCTCCGAGTTCAAGGCGCTGCTTGCGGAGACAAAGCCTGCCATCGTCCATTTCCATGCCCTGTCGTCGGCGATATCCGTTTCGCTCTTCGACCTGGCACGGGAGGCGGGTGCGAAGGTGATCTATACGTATCATACGCCCACCGCGAGCTGCTCGCGGGGAGACATGATGCTCTTCGGACAGGCTCCATGCGACGGGGCGCTCAGGCGCCTGCGCTGTTCGGCCTGCACCCTTCAGGGACATGGCCTTGAGCGCCCGTTTGCCGACCTGCTGGCGCTCGCTCCGCCCGCGGCGACAGACCATCTCGCGCGTCTTGTGCCCTCTCGCCGGAGCGGTACAGCTCTCAGGTCAGGAATGTTGATCAAGAACGCTCAGAGCCGGTTCAGGCGCACAATGGACGCGGCAGACCATGTGATCGCGACTTGCAATTGGGTCCGTGAGGTGCTGTTGCGTAACGGCGTGCCCGAAAAGCTGCTCTCAACGTGCAGGCAGGGTGTAGATCATCCCGGGCTAGTTGACGGCCTCGCATCGGCGGATGGCCACGCGGTCCAGCGCGTGCGCTCGGACGAAAAAACGCTGCGCATCGCTTACTTCGGACGACTCCACTGGACCAAGGGGCCCGACATCCTGATCGAGGCGGTAAGGCAGATGGCCGGTCAGCCCGTGTTTCTGGATCTTTACGCCGTCGTCCAAAGCCGTTCGGATCGGTACCTCGCCAGGATATCTGAGCAGATTGGGTCGGATTCCCGCATCCGGCTCTGCGAGCCGGTCGCACAGGAGCACGTTGTTGAGGTAATGCGCGGATATGATCTTCTTGCCGTGCCTTCGCGCTGGCTTGAGACGGGCCCGCTTGTTGTTCTCGAAGCCTTCGCTGCAGGCGTGCCGGTCATTGGATCCTCGCGAGGAGGCATTGCTGAACTGGTTCGTGCCGGCGTTGACGGCCTCCTTGTCAATGACGACGATCCCCGCACGTGGCGCGTGATGCTGAATCAGCTTCTGGACGATCCTTCGCGACTTCGCGCTCTCAGATCTGGGGTGAGACAGCCCAGGACCGTGGACGACGTGGTGAGCGAAACCGCTGCCCTCTACGAGAGCGTTCTCGGGTGCGCCATCGATCCTTCCTACCGTCACGCGCCAGTCGCGTGACCTCAGCGCGGCACTTGTCAGAGATGCTCCACGTGGACTCTGTGGTCCGGCGGTCGAAGCAACGCCAGATTGTATACCTGCAGTTTACCAGTCCAGCGGAGTACCCGCCACTGGAACACTCCTCATGGATACTAGCCGAGCGTGGCTGGCGCTGCACGCTTCTGGGAGTTGAGAAAGACCGGAACACCGTATTCTCGATGCCAGTTCACTACGGCATTGTTTCGAAAACCATGATCCGGAGTGTCCGTCCTCTTGGAACAAAACTATCCTACATCCAGTATCTTATCTGGGCTCTGTGGGTCTGTTTAAATGTCAAGCCAGATTGGATCTATGCGTCGGACTTCTTTTCCTGCGGTCCAGCATTGATCGCCAGATTTATTACGGGGGCGCGAATTCTGTATCATGAGCACGACTCACCTTCGGACGATCAAAAGCGTAATCTGTTCCAGAGCTTTTTGCATCGACAGCGTGGCAGGCTGGCGCAATCAGCTGATCTGATCGTATTTCCGCAGGCACAACGGCTTGCCATCTTCCGAAAGAGGCTGGCCTCGGAGCGTCCGGCGCTCATAGTCTGGAACTGCCCGACCCGCACCGAAGTGAGCCCGCCTCGCGAGCCGCTGAATGGACCGGTGACTTTCTACTACCATGGCAGCCTGAACGCCGCGCGCCTGCCATTCACTTTCCTGCATGCGTTCAGCCGTTTGACTGGCGAACCGCAGTTCGTGCTCGTCGGTTACGAAACGCTGGGCAGCAAAGGTTATGTGGCGCAGTTCCTCGAGTTGGCCCAGCGTCTCGGAGTGGCCAATCGGGTCACCTACGCCGGAGCTGTCGGACGCAAGGACGCCCTTGCAGCCGCTTCGCGTGCAGATGTGGGGCTCTCCTTCATGCCGAACGAGAGCGATGACGTGAACATGGCCTTCATGGTCGGGGCATCAAACAAGGTGTTCGACTACATGGCCGTCGGCCAGATGGTGCTCGTCTCCGATACTCCGGAGTGGCGGAACGCCTTCGATGTGCCCGGCTATGGTCTGGCCTGCGACCCGTCGGACGAGGAGTCGCTCTTCCGCAGCATGCAGTGGTGTGTCAGCAACCCGGAACAGGTCAGGGCGTGCGGCGAACGGGGCCGGCAGGCGATCGCATCCACATGGAACTACGAAACCGAGTTCGGGCCAGTCCTGCGTGTCCTTGAGGATGAGACGCCGAGCAGTTCCCAATGACCACGCTGGAGCATACCAGAGCAGATGCGCCCGGTACGTCTGCCGCCAAGGGAAGGCTACCTCGGTTGGCCGTCTTCACCACACACCCGATCCAGTATCAGGCGCCGTGGTTCAAGGCGCTGTACGACTGTGGCTTGCTCGATCTCAAGGTATTCTTTTCCTTCCTGCCGACGGCAGAACGACAGGGCAGGGGGTTCGGCGTTCCATTTTCCTGGGACGTTCCTCTTCGCGACGGCTATCCGAACGAAGTCGTTGAAGGATCGGACCGCTTCCCCGGGCTCCCGGATTTTTTCCGTCCTCAGGCGAAGGGGATCGGGATGGTCTTGAGCGCGTATAAGCCAGACATCGCGATGATCATGGGATGGCAGCACGTGTCCTTGGTGCAGGCGTTTCTGGCCTGCAGACTGCGGCACATACCGGTCATTTTCCGGGGCGATTCCAACGATCGGCGCGAGCGGCCACGTCTCGTCCGGCTCTTGCACCGCGCCTATGTCAGCCAGGCCGACGCGGCGCTCGCAGTCGGTACCGGCAGTATGAACTTCTTTCGCAATGCGGGGCTCCCGAAGGATCGCGTCCTGGCTGCGAGATACGTCGTCGAAAACGAGCGCTTTGGTGCCCAGGCACGTGAGTTGCGGATCCACCGCGAAGAAATCCGGCAGGGATGGGGCATCCCGGCTGGTGCGAGTTGCGCCTTGTTCGTGGGCAAACTGGAGGAGAAGAAGCGCGTCTTCGACTTCATCGGGGCACTGGGAATGGCCTACGAAAGGGGAATGCCCATCCACGGGCTGATCGTGGGGACGGGCGATCAGATGGAGATGGCCCGCCAGTTTGCGCAGGCGGTTGGGGCTCCCGTTACGTTTGCCGGATTTTTGAACCAGAGCGAGATTGTGCGCGCCTATGTTGCCGGTGACTTCATCGTTCTGCCGTCCGACTTCGGTGAAACCTGGGGTCTCGTCATCAACGAGGCGATGATCTGCGAGCGGACAGCTATCGTCTCGGAGCGCGTGGGTTGTGCTGGCGATCTGGTGCGCGACGGTGAGACGGGCCTGGTGGTTCCCTTTGCCGACAGAGACGCGCTTTGCGCCGCGATGCTTCGACTAGCCGATCCGCAGGTGCGGCGTGGGCTCGCGCAGAACGCATACGCACTGGTGTCGTCGGACTATTCGATGAAGCAGGCCGTCGATTCGACAATCGCTGCCGTTCGTACGCTCCTGGAGAGTACCCGTGGCACGGACTGAACTGCTTCTCATTGGACCAACAGGGAACACGCACGTCGCGTCCAGCCTCCATCGGGCAGCACTGGCCGACGGAATCGGCGTCGAGGTGCTCGACAGCTCGGCTGCATTCAACAGTCCCCGTCTGGTGCGGGCCATCACCTGGAGGCTCGGAGGACGCCGGCCTCCGCGCTTGCAGACGTTCTCTGACCACGCCGTTGCAGCTGCACTGGCCTGTCGCCCTCGCTGGGTCGCCTGCATCGGGCAGGCGCCCGTTACGGCAGCCGCCCTGGACCGTGTCCGGAACTGCGGCGCCTTGGTCTTGAACTATTCGACCGACGACCCCTGGAATCCTGCCTACCGCGCAACCTGGTTCATGGAAGCGCTGCGGCGGTACACGACTGTCTTCACGCCGAGGGCGGACACATTGGACGATTTTCGGCAGCTTGGCTGCCGGGATGTTCGCGTACTCCCCTTTGCCTTCGATACTCAACTGATACCTCCGATGCCGGAGCATCGTCAGCCGCCCGACTGCGACATACTCTTTGTGGGAGGAGCGGACCGAGACCGCGTTCCGATCATGCAGGCAGTCGCGGAGAGCGGTCTTAAACTGAAGCTTTTCGGGGGCTACTGGGACAGGCACCCGGTATTGAAGCGCTACTGGGCTGGGAATTGTGATATCCGTACCATCGTTGCTGAAACTTGGCGCGCGCCGGTCAACATCTGCCTTGTGAGGCGGGCCAACCGCGACGGACATGTCATGCGGACCTTCGAGATAGCAGCTGCCGGAGGCTTCATTGTTGCCGAGGACACTGCGGATCATCGCCGGATCTTCGGAGGAGATGGCGAGTGTGTCCTCTACTTCAGGACAGTGCCTGAACTCATTGCAAAAGCCGTTTGGGCGCTCGAGCACCCGGCCGAGCGGGAGAGGATGGCAGTTGATGCGCGGCGCCGCATCACCGCAGGGGGAAACACTTACCTGGATCGCCTGCGCACGATGCTGTCTGCCTCCGGTGGTCCTGTCCAGACCCGGGCCTCTGCCGGGAGCGGCGGCGGCGTGCCATGTCCCGAGCCGCTTTTCTGATCGTCGATCCGAGCGCAGGAAGCTTCTTCCGTGAGCGATTCAAGCGACGATCTGATCACCAATTTGCTGATTTGGTGTTTGGTGCCGATCTTTCTCGGCGTCATGAACTCAGGCAAGCGCAGTGGAGGCGGTACGCTCGTCTACTCGTACTTCATCTCAATGGTCATCAATTACTGGATCGGTGCACTCGTCCACGTTTCACCGGCAAGCCCATTCCTCAACTCCAGCGTTACAGCACTGGGGTTCCGAGAAGCGACCTATGGCCTGATCGCTTTCACCATTGGCTCCGTCATCGTGCCTGCGAAGGTGGGCGCAACTCGTCGCTCGCCAGGCGTTGCAGTCCGTGTCGACGGAGTAACCGGGATCGCTAACCGTTATATCGCCGTCGGTATTGTTTCTTGGATGCTTAGCTATACCGCCGTCAATAACCTGCCGAGCGTTACGTCATTGATCGCCGTCGGCAAGCAATGCGCGATCATTGGGATCTGCTTCAGGTGCTGGGCGGCCTGGCAGGGTGGGAAGTGGGTTCAGTTCTCGCGCTGGCTGCTGGCGTCGCTAGCCTTCCCTGTGGTGACCGTGATCCTTCAGGGATTTATCGGCTTTGGAATGGTGATGGTCTCGATCATCCTGGCGTTTGTCGGCACGTTTTATAGACCGAAATGGCGCGTTGTCGTTGGCATGGTGGCGGCCATCTTCATCGCGATTTCGTTTTGGGTACCCTATTATCAGAACCGCGAGGCCATCCGTGCAACGGTATGGGGAGGAGCCGATCTCTCCGTCCGCATCGATGCACTCGGCAAAGTCTTGAGCGACCTCGCGCCTTTCGATCTTCTCAATCCCACTCATCTGATCGCGATCAACGATCGGCTGAACCAGAACGAGTTGGTAGGCGCGGCCATGCTTTACACGCCGCAGGCTGCGCCTTTTCTCAATGGAGCGACGCTCTGGGATGCGGCAATCGCCATAGTTCCGCGTGCTATTTGGCCGGACAAGCCGATCACGGCCGGAAGCGGCGATCTCGTCAGCGAACAAACCGGCATCAGATTCGAGCAGAATACCAGCGTCGGCATCGGCCATATTATGGAATTCTACATAAACTTCGGAACGGAGGGTGTGCTCGCGGGACTCTTCGCATTCGGGCTGATGCTGGGCGCGTTGGACAGGATTGCCGCGAATTCGCTCGCAGACGGGCGATGGCTGCGAGCCGCGTCAACTCTCCTGGTCGGCATTGGCGCCCTGCAGGTGCTGGGCTCGCTGAGCGAGACGGTGATGTCCATGGCGTCGGCCGCTCTCGCCAGCTTGGCCATCGCGTTCAGCATACGCGCCAGCTCCCGCCGACACGGTTCCAGTCAAGTCGCAAGGCCCGCCTCCGACGTCGCCGGTCCGCTATCGTGAACATTCTCCAGGTGACGCCGACATACTTCCCCGCTGTCAGGTATGGGGGTCCCATCTATTCAGTCCACGGACTCGCGCGGGCGCTCGCCGCCCGCGGCCATCGGGTGGACGTGTTCACGACGAACGTGGATGGCCCGGGCACACTGGACGTCCCGCTGGACAGGGCCGTGGCGATGGACGGCGTAACGGTCCGCTACTTCCCTACCAGGCTGGGACGGCGTCTGTACCGGTCCCCTGAACTCGCGTCGGCTTTGCGGCGGGAGATCGGATCGTACGACATCGTTCACGTACACGCGATGTTCTTATGGCCAGAGATGGTGGCTGCGCGCCTTGCGCACAGGCACGGGATACCTTTTGTGCTTTCTCCGCGCGGCATGCTTGTGAAGGAGTTGATCAGGCAGCGCAGCCGGTGGCTCAAATGGGCCTGGATCAAGCTCTTCGACCAGTGGATGATAGAACATGCGTCGTTCATCCATACGACGTCCAGGATCGAGAGCGAAGACCTTCAGGCGTTCGGGCTTTCGCTTCCCGCGGTCAGCGTCGTGCCAAACGGCGTCGATGACCCCGAGGCGATCACTGCGGACACGTGGGTCAGCGAAGACGTTCGGAACGCGACGGCCATTCCCTATGTGCTTTGCCTGGGCCGCCTCAGCTGGAAAAAGAACCTGGAAAGCCTTGTCCGCGTGATGGCAACAATCCCCGGACCGAACCTGGTTTTGGCCGGGACACCGGAAGACGAGTATGACCGAAAAATCCTAAAGACCGGGAGGGAAACTGGTCTAGGCAACAGGCTTCACGTGCTCCCTCGCCAGATTTCGGGAGCGGACAAGGCTTGGCTCTTCAAGAATTGCGCCTGCTTCGTATTACCTTCTCTGTCCGAGAACTTCGGCAACGTTGTTCTTGAGGCAATGTCTTATGGGCGGCCGGTCGTGACAGCGCGAGGCGTTGGGGCGAGCGTCATCCTCGAAGATGCGCAATGCGGCCTTGTTGCCGACGCCAGCCCGGAAGGTCTTCACGACGCTCTCGTCCGTATTCTGTCTCAGCCTGATCAGGCCCGAATCATGGGTGAGAGGGGCCGCGCAGCAGCAAGCGCCAGCTATCAATGGTCGTCCGTAGCCCGGATCATGGAAGGTCTGTACGCGGGAGCACTGAGCCCGTCTTCAACTGCATTCGGCCTACCATGCGAGACTGCATCGTGAGCGCTGTCGAGAATTTCGGGCGTGACCTGACGGCTCTCGTCATCACGCATGACGAGGAGGCGAACCTTCACCGGACTCTCTCAAAGTTGACGTGGGTGAAAAGCGTGCTTGTCGTCGACAGCGGGAGCCGCGACAGAACGCTCGAGATCGCTGCTGGCTTCCCGAACGTCTCTCTCTTGACGAGGGATTTTGACACGTTCGCGGGTCAGTGCAATTTCGGCTTGGAAAACGTGAAGACCGAGTGGGTTCTGTCACTCGATGCCGATTATGTGCTGTCAGACGAACTCGTTGCAGAACTCACGAACATCCGCCCTGAACCGACCGTCGCCGGTTACCGGGCACGCTTTATCTACGCGGTATGGGGTCAGCCGCTGCGCGGCACGCTCTACCCGCCCCGGGTCGTCCTTTACCGTCACCGTCTTGGCAAGTACCTCGACGAGGGGCACGGTCATCGCCTCTGCATCGAGGGGCGCGTTGTGTCACTATTGGCGCCAATCCTGCACGACGATCGAAAGTCTCTGACGCGCTGGGTCCAGTCGCAGCGAAATTATGCTTGGCGGGAAGTTGCACACCTTCTGACCGCCGCGCCAGGAGAACTTGGCAAGATTGATCGCCTCCGGCTCAAAGGTTGGATCGCGCCGCTCCTCATCCTACCCTACGTCCTCATCGGCAAAGGATGCATTTTTGATGGAAGGGCCGGCTGGTTCTATGCCTTGCAGCGGCTCTTTGCCGAAGTGAGCATTGCGCTCGAACTGCTCGATCAGGTTGCTTTAGGCAAGGAGCGGAAGGTCAATCCGCGCGAGCCAGAGCAAAAGCGTCCGTCCGAGGCGAAAATTAAAGCGAAGGGTTTTTCATAATCAATTCAATAGTGCAGTCCCGCGGTGGGCTGCAGTCCTGCCGTTCGTTGAATGCGGGGCGTTCGTCGAATAGCTTCGTTTTCACTATTACGCTACATTTCAGTCTTCCTCCTGAGATGTGGCTTTGGACCTTTCCGCAAGCATTGTCTTCTGCTCACAAAGACTCGCGGCCAAACTTCGTTCGACGCTCGCCATCTTAGCGAGGTCTGTCGGCCTCTGCACCGTCCTGCTCCAGCAAAGCCACCGGCCACTCGCTAGCAGGCGTCCCCAAACTGAACTTCATGACGGGACAAGTTGCATGATCATCCTCGGCATCAACGCCTTCCACGGCGACAGTTCCGCGTGCCTCGTCAGAGACGGCCGCTTGGTGGCGGCGGTCGAGGAAGAGCGCTACCGGCGAGTCAAGCATTGGGCAGGGTTCCCATCCGAGTCCATCAAGAGCTGCCTCAAGCAGGCAGGGCTGGGCATTGCCGACGTCGACCACGTCGCGCTGAACCAGGACAGCAAGGCCAATATCCTGCGCAAGGTCGCCTATGTTGCCCGGCGTCGACCGGACCTTAGTCTGGTGACGGACCGGCTCCGAAACCGGCGCGCCCGGGCGGGCATCGAGGATCTCTTGGCGCAGGCTTTCCCTGGCGAGCGGATCCGGGCGAAGGTTCACAGCGTGGAGCATCATATCGCCCACCTGTCATCGGCCTTCCACGTCTCGCCCTTCCAGGATGCCGCTGCCGTATCGGTGGACGGCTTCGGCGACTTTGCCTCGGCGGCGTGGGGCGCAGGACACGGTACCCGCATCGATGTAGATGCGCGGGTCTACTTCCCGCATTCGCTCGGTGTGCTCTACCAGGCCGTCACGCAGTACCTTGGGTTTCCGTACTACGGGGACGAGTACAAGGTGATGGGGCTCGCTCCCTACGGAAAGCCCACGTTCCTTGCTGCACTTCGCAAATTAGTCAATCTGGAGGTCAATGGCGGCTATTCGCTCAACCTTGATTATTTCAGGCACCATCGGGAAGAGGTCGCCTATGAATGGGAAGACGGTATGCCGGAAGTCGGTGACCTGTTCTCGCCCGGCCTCCTCGAACTGCTCGGCCCTCGCCGTGCGAAGGACGAGCCGGTGTTGCAGCGCCACATGGACATCGCGCATTCGGTGCAGGCGCTCTATGAGGAAGCCTTTTTCCACCTCCTGACCACCCTTCAGGCCAGACACAAGCTGACGGACATTGTGCTGGCAGGCGGGTGCGCGGCCAACTCCGTAGCCAACGGCAAGATCCGGCGTCAGACGCCTTTCCGCCGGGTCTATGTGCAGGCGGCGGCCGGCGATGCCGGCGGAGCCCTTGGCGCAGCGTTTACGGTCTGGCACCAGCTGGGCGGGGTCCGCAGCTTTGTCATGGACCACGCTTACTGGGGCGACGCTTTCTCGCCCGAGCAGATCGCGGCCGCCTTGGCAAATGCTGCCGAGCGGATTGCGCAGGCCGGTTGCGAACCTGTTCGGCTCGAGCCGGCTGAGCTCGTTCGCCGTACTGCCCACGCCGTCGCAAATGGGCAGGTCGTGGGCTGGTTCCAGGGCCGCATGGAATGGGGGCCGAGGGCGCTGGGCAACCGCTCTATCGTCTGCGACCCCCGGCGCGCCGACATGAAGGACATCCTCAATGCCAAGATCAAGCGGCGTGAATCGTTCCGCCCCTTCGCACCTTCGGTCTTGTCAGAGTCTGTCGCGGAGTGGTTCGAGGAGGACGACGACGTTCCCTTCATGATGCAGGTCTTCCAGATCCGGGAAGAGCGCCGCGCCACGATACCGGCGGTGACCCATGTGGATGGTTCAGGCCGTTTGCAAACCGTCCACCAAACCACAAACCCGCTTTATCACGCGTTGATCTCGGAGTTCCACGCTTTGACCGGGGTTCCCTTGGTTCTCAATACGTCTTTCAACGAAAACGAGCCTGTTGTCTGCACGCCGGAACAGGCGCTCGACTGCTTCTTGCGGACCAACATGGACGTTCTGGTGCTGGGGGACACGATGCTCAGCCGGAACGCATCGGTTGCGTGAAACCCGAGTGAACTTCGCGGGGTCTCTAGGCCCGAAGCCATCCGAAGCAACGATTTACAATGGGTTTTAGCGATGCGGCTTAGCGTAATCGTACCGTTCTACAACGCAGCGCCGACACTGCGGGCTACCATAGTTAGTATTCTTGAAGAAGTAAATTCTGATGATGAGATCATCCTTGTTGATGATGGCTCTACAGACAACTCGCTTGAAATCGCGCGCACCTTCGGCAGCCGAGTGTCTCTTCTCAGTGGCCCGAACCGCGGCGTGAGCTCAGCCCGAAATGCCGGGTTCCACGCGTCGTCCGGTGAGTGGATCGTGTTCGTGGATTCGGACGATCTCCTCAAGCCCGGCACCTTGGCTGAACGCTTCAAGGAAGCGGCGCGGTGCCGCGCGGAAATCGTTATCTGCGACTGGGTCGAGTTCACGGGTACGACAACCGGCGGGCTCAAAGACACCCAAGCGCGCCAGGTCGACATGGACCAGTTCTCCTGCGACCCGGAGGTCGCGTGTATCGAGACATTCTGGGCTCCACCGGTCGCCTGTATGTATTCGAGAAACGTGGTCATCGGGGCCGGCGGGTTCAAGGCTGAGTATCCCATCGTGCAGGACGCGCATTTTCTGTTCGATGCTGTCCGTACCGGGGCCGTTCTCTGCCGATCCGAGCACGTCGGCGCCGCTTACCGTGTTCTTCCCGACAGCCTTTCACGCAGGCACCCGGATCGGTTCTGGGTCGATTGCATGAGGCGCGCGCAAAGCTGCATGACGCTCTGGACTAATGAGCAGGCGCTCACGGCGAGGCGTCGCGCTGCGATTTCCGGGGTCGTCTGCAAGGCGGCGTACACCTTGTTCCTGCACGGCCATCCGGGGTTCCTAGAGGGGGTCTCCTGGCTCCGTAAGGAGCAGCTGGGGATAACCACACGCCTGAAGATTGCAGCTTGGGTGTCCGAACGGGTGGGCGTTCGCGCCGCGTCGCAGATCTTTGCCTCCCTCCACCAAGCAAAGGGCAGGCTGGCCGTGGGCGCGACGTCCTGAGCCGAATGGGAAGGTGGCCGGCTGACTCAACCAAGTTTCTGGAATTAGGGACCGGCTCATGCCCCGTATCATCTTCGTCAACCGGTTCTACTATCCGGACCAGTCGGCGACGAGCCAGATCGCGACCAGTCTGGCGGAGAGCCTGGCGTCGGCGGGAGAAGACGTGCATGCCGTTTGCGGCATGAAGGGCCTCTATGCCGAGGAGGGCGGTTGCCTTCGGATGGAAGAGGTGGCCCGCGGTGTCACGATCCATCGAGTCCGATCCAGCAATATGGGCCGCAAGAGCATTCTAGGCCGGGTCGTGGATTACGTGACCTTCCTTGTGCTGGCAGCGCTGGCGGTATTCAGGCTCGCCAGACAAGGAGACATCGTCGTTGCGAAGACCGATCCGCCACTGCTGTGCGTAGCCCTTCTCCCGGTGATCATGTTGCGAGGCGCTCGGCTCATCAACTGGCTTCAGGACGTCTACCCCGAAATCGCCATTCGTTTGAAGGTGCCATTCATCGCGGGGCCGATCGGCACGGCGCTGATCAAGGTTCGCAATATCGCGCTGCGGAAGGCGGCTGCGAACGTCGTGATCGGAACGAGAATGGCCGAGTACCTCAGATCGCTTCATGTCCCCCCTCAGTCCTTGCATGTGGTCTCGAATTGGGCAGACGAGGCCATCATTCCTGTAGCCCCCGAGAATAACCCACTGCGACAGGCTTGGGGATTGAAGGATAAATTTGTCATCGCGTATTCAGGTAACATGGGACGAGCCCACGAATACGATACGCTGTTGGATGCCGCGGAGCAGGTGCAAAACAAACGGATATTATTCCTTTTTATCGGCGGCGGTAATCATGTCGATCAGCTGAAATCTTCTGTGAGGGCCCGCTCACTCGAACATATGTTTCAGTTTAAACCGTACCAGGATCGCGAGTCGCTTTCTCTTTCCTTGGGTGTTGCGGACGTTCACTGGCTGTCGCTTAGACCGGAAATGGAAGGCCTCATCGTTCCCAGCAAATTCTTCGGGATTGCCGCAGCGGCCCGTCCTGTAATCGCCGTGGCCGATCAGGACGGGGAGGTGGCAGGCTTGGTCAGAGCCTACGATCTCGGGGCCGTTGTCGCGGTTGGCGATGGTGCTCAATTGGCGATGACGATCGACGAACTGGCGATCGACCCTGACAGGGTCTTGCGCGCGGGCAAACGGGCGCGGGCCATGTACGAACAGGTATTCTCGCTGCGCCAAGCGACCGCCGCATGGGCCGACATATTGTCGCGTTTGCCTTCATCGCTGGACAAGCATGCCGCTGAATTCCCGGCCGATGCCCGCCGACGTGTCCGGCAGCCCTAGCAACGAAGAACGGAAGCAAAAAGCGCAGGATTACGGCGGCGTTGCGCTGAGAAAGCCAGATGACAGCATTGAAGATCGTGTTGTGAAGCTGCAGGCTGCGTACCTCAACCGCGCAAGTGGAAGTCAAAAAGAACCGGGCAGCGGTACCCAAGGAAGATTACCCGAAGCATCCGGGTTTGCGTTGGCCTGAACGACGTCTTCGAATGCTGGTGATGATTTACCTGACATCGCTCGACGACTACACAAAACGCGGGAGATCCGTGTTGTTTCGATTTCTATCAGGGGGAGCGTATTATGAAAGTGGCGGTCGTGATACCGGCTTACAACGCGGCTGACACGATAGTTCAGACGATCAAGTCAGTGTTGGATCAAACCTACGACAACCTCGAAGTCGTTGTCGTTGACGATGGGTCGACCGACGGTACCGCCGCCATTGCGGAGGCCCGGCTTTCCAAATCGCGACGGCCATTCGTTGTTCTAAGGCAGGAAAACAGGGGCGTCAGCGCAGCGAGAAACGTCGGGTGGCGATCGACAGACGCGCCCTGGATCAGTTTTGTGGATGCTGATGACTACATCGTGCCGCATAGAACGGAGCATCAACTGCGCGGCGTCAGCGGTCTCGATGATCACTACGCAGCCGTTCACTCTGCCTGGCAGCGGGCTTACTGGCGGGACGGGGTCTTCGAACCTTTTGGCGATGTCATGGAGGCCCAGATTGATGGTCGACCTCCGGCAGTCATCATGATCGGTGGAAATGCCATTCTCCCCCAACTGGTGCGGCGATCCTGGCTTGAGGCAGTCAACGGTTTCGACGAGTCAATGAAGGTCTACGAAGACCTTGACATTCAGGTTCGGATTGCAGTCAAAGGCGGACTATTCAAGACGGTTCATTCCGACGAGCCGTTATACTACTGGCGCCATGTTCTTGGACAGACACGGGTGGGCGGGGCGGCAGCGCGGTATGAGGCTGGCTTAACAGCGCGATCCTTTCTTGCAACCGTTAGACGGGCGCTCGACGGAAAAACCATGATCGAAGCCGGCTTGACCGAACAAGAGCACGGTGCGCTCGTCGCGAGCTGCACTCACTATATGCGGCTGTTGTTTGTTGCGGACAGGAACGCGTTTCGCCAGGAGTTGACCCTGCTTGACCAGGCCACGGGCAAGTTCCTTCCGTCTGGTCCCCCTCATCTCAGGAAGCTTGCCAAAATGCTGGGATACGAAAAGGCAGAAAGCGTGGCTAGGTCATGGCGGGTGGCAAAATCAGCGCTAATGCCCGCTCAGGGCATGTAATACCTCCAAGTCCAATCAAGAAGCCTCAAGCCGCCAACGCGATGCGACAGAGCGTGAGGTTTCACGTAAGGCCCCGGTTTGACTGGATGCGGGTATGCTTGGGTTTCCGGAATCGTTGCGTCTTATCGGTCTCACCGCGGTGTCGAACGTTTCTTCGTTTCAGTGCCGACCAGCACGTAAGCTTGTGATGATCCAGAGAGGAGGGATGGTCTTGTTCTTGGAGAGGCGATGGAACGCCATGTCGAACCTTGTGGGCTGGGGACGCACACTGCTTTGCGCTTGTGCCTTGGCATGTTTGGCGTGGCCAGTTCAGGCTCAGGAAGCTCTCGGCGCCGATGGAAAAACGACGGCCGTTCGACCGAGTGCAGGATGCGGCCAACCTGGCCCAACCGGCCATTACCAGCGGACTATAACCGATGGCTCCGGGCGGGAGCGCATATACGACATTGTTGTGCCCAAGAACTACCGGGGAACCACCCCATTGGCACTCGTCTTCGGTTTTCACGGTGCTGGCCAGAAAGGACAGGATGCCATCAACGAGGGCGTGGTTGAGGCAGGGCTTCCCTCCGGCGAGGCTATCTTTGTCGCTCCGGATGGAGTGCCGTTCGAGAATTACGGCGTCGGCTGGAATAGCTCCTGCACTGGTTACGACATGGGGCTGTTCGACAACATGATGAAGGAAATTGGAGAGAAGTACTGTATTGATGAAAGCCGTGTCTTCGCGTATGGCGGTTCGTGGGGTGGCGATTTCACGACTGCGCTGACCTGCTGCCGCGGAGATAGATTTCGGGCCATTGCCGTCCAGGCAGCAAGCGACGAATTCAAAGACAAAACCGACTTCAAGTCGTACGTTAACATGAAAGACGGCGGGGCCTGCCCAGTGCAATCGCGCGCCTCGCTCCGTTTTACACACGCAACAGGCGGGGACCAGTACTATCCGGCGCCTTTGTTCGCGACCACCAGCAAGCTTTTGCAGCATCTGAATGGCTGCACGAGCGACACCCAAGTCACAAAAGGCCAAATCTGCCGAGCGATGTCGGGCTGCCGCGCTCCAGTGATCGAGTGCGAATACGATGGGCTCGGACACAAGCCTCCCCCAGGTTTCGGCGCGGATACCTGGAACTTCTTCGTCGAGTCCATGAACCGCTGAGAGAACGTGTAGCGGTGCCCGCCGTGCGTTTCGGTCCCAAGCGGCCCGGCAGTTCCGGCCTGACACGCCTCAAAACATGGTGGAAAGCTTGATGGAAAAATCGGATCGAGGCCGCCGGGCCGATTCCGGAGCAGTCTGGCTCATTCGGGTTTCCTTTGCACGTACCAGCCTAGAGCGGTTGGAGGCCCGGTTTCCCGGCGCCATTGTCAGTCTGGCAGTGCTGCTGGTCCTCACGGTTGCAACTCAGATCATCTACGGCGGATGGAATGATGGCTCCCGTCTTGCTCAGGTTCAGGCTATCGTAGAATTCCACGAGTTGAACATTGATAAATCGGATTTTCTAAACAGAACCGGCGACAAGTACTTCTATAGGGGCCATTTTTACTCAGATAAGCCGCCCATACTGTCTTTATACATTTCCTTATTTTATTTTCTCATTAGGTTCGTCGGTCTAGATTTTTCCGGATACGGGGTTCCAACATACTACATACTAACCTTTCTCTCGGTGGGGCTTCTCGCGACGGCGGGTGCTTACGCGTTTCGTTCCATCCTTCTGGTTTTCGGCTGTCCTCCGCGGTTCAGTGACCTGATCACGTTCTGCATGTTCTCCGGAACACTCGTGTTGCCGTTTTCGACCTTGATCAACAACCACGTGCCAAGTGCAATGTTGATCATGTTCGGGACATATAGTCTTTGTGTATCGCGACGGGCGGAGAATGCGAGTGCTGCATTCTGCTGCGGACTGGCTTATTCGTTGGCCGCGTCTATTGACGTTGCATGCTTGGTTTTTTTGCCATTCATCTTCATTGCATCGGCACTTCAGTCCGTAAAAAAGGGCATTGTGTTCTCGGTTGCTACGGTCGGGCCGCTGGCAGCGCATTTCTACTTAAATTACATTATGACGGGTGGCATCAAGCCGGCATCTATGACCCCGTCGTTATGGACATACGAGGGCTCCACATTCAGTGCGGATAACCTTTCGGGGGTAGCCGGTCAGGAGAGTTTGGCAGGCGGCTTAGCCTATGCGTTTCACATGTTGGTTGGGCACAGAGGACTTATCTCGCATTCGCCAGTTCTGATCCTTGGGGTCGCTGGATGGTTATTCTGGTTCTGTGCGCCGAAAAAATTTGAGTACAGAAGAGAGGTCGCCTGCATTCTCGCAGGGGTATTGTCTTTTATTATTGTCTATATATTGAAATCTAACAATTACTCGGGCTGGTCTTTCGGTGTCCGCTGGTTTGCGACAATCTGCCCCGTATTGATGCTTGGGTATGGAGCTTTATCGGGTGTGCTGAGACGAGGCGCGCTTATCCGCAGATCGTTTGTAGGTTTGGCACTTTTGTCCATCGTATTCTCGGGTGTTGGTGCAGCGGCTCCATTTCCGTCCCGCGCGCCATGGCAGCACGAGGAGCCTACAAACGGGCTGGTGTCGTCAGGGAACGCTGTCGTGGGCTCAGCCAGACGGATCGCGGAAATCCTCTTTATTAGGCATTCCGATCCGGAGCCGCTGTATCGGCTTGTACTACCGAGCCTGACCCTAGCCCGGTTCACTGCCACCCTGGCGATCAACCTCTGCTTGTTCTTCTTTTTTTACCGCCGCTGGATCACCGCCGCGGATCCGTCACCGGTTTCCGATCAAGTAGATGAGGTGGGTTCCAGCGCGAAGTTTGCTGGGGTGAGTACGTTCAACCGTTCCGCCATCAACCAGCAGTATGGAGGTGGTCCGCTACTGTCGCGCGGCTGGGCGGACTGACGAATGCGTGGCATTGCTGGCTGAGGGTCTCCTGATGGAACATGAGAAGCGCGTAAGTGGCCAGGCGTGGTGTCTTGCTACCGCAGTCCTCACGGCCTTGCTGTTCGTGTTGGGCCACTTGCGCGGAATCGGATTGCCAGCCGACGCATGGGCGTACTGGCAGGGTGCCGTCAACATCGCGGAAGGTAACGGATACCGCTACTTTTCCGGTAATCCGATCATTGCATGGCCGCCTCTTTACAGCATTTACCTCGCTGCTTGGACCAAACTCCTGGGCCAAACCACGGCGGTTCTTGTCGCGGCGAACACTTTGCTATTGCTTGTTCAGGCGTATGGCTGGTGCTGGCTCTATCTTCTTCTGACCAAGGACTCCCGGACGCCTGCTCCCCTGATGGAGCGCGTTCAGGTTAGTCTCTTCATCGCGTTCGCAATCGTGCTGTTCCAGGCGAGCGCAATGGCGCAGAATCTGACAGGCACGTTTCTTCCATTCTTCCTTGGAGCGCTTTGGCTTTCACATCGCCGCGAAGGCCGGGCCAGTTGGCCCTCTCTGGCCGTCGCCATCCCCATCGGGACGGCAATGCTTCTGAGCCACAACTCCAGCATTGTAATGGTGAGCGCCGCAGCATGCACTCTGTTCTTCCTGGGGCGGGGAAAACTGGTCGATCGTTTCGCTGGCGGCGCTCTCCTTGTCGGCGTCCCCCTGCTGGCCTGGGTCGTCTGCCGGGCCTGGTTGGGGCAAGGCGGAAGCCACCCGTTCGTTGGAGGTCAATTTTCAGTTCCGATGACAGTTTATCAGGCCGGGGAGGCCATTGGACGGGTGCTTACAGCTCCCCAGATCGCGTACCCGGCGTTGCTGGTGCTGTTCTACATCGGGTTCTGCATTCTCCGTGAGCGCAAGAGGGACAGCCTGTTGTTCGCTGCAGTTTTCTGCGGCGTAGCTCTGGCACTTCTGATTTGTCTCTTCAGTTCGGTCTGGCTAAACGGGTCCATCGGTGAGACTCGGCATATTCTTTTCATTCCGCTACTCATCGTCCCATTGATGATGCACTTCACGGCTCTCAGTCAAAAACGTCTGTTTGCCGTCCTGATCATCCTGACTCTCCCGGTCTCCGTCAGCCGTTACGTCAAGTGGAACTTCCTCGACAAGGACGATCTGGTCCCATTGTCGGCGACCATAAGCCGGACCACGCCTCCCGGTACGGTCCAGGTTGTGGATGGTCTGCTCCTCGCTGGACCGAAAGCGTGGGAGGAACCCGCAGGCGGATACAGCAAGGACGGTGTCCCGCTTTGGGGACCTCACCAGCAACACATCGGCTCTCAATAGGCCGTGCTGGAACCGGTTTGCCCGTTGGTGCGCCGCTAAGCCCAGGTGAACATGATATCGCCGTCCGATATCCCGACATGTGTCGCTAACCCACGCGGGCGGGCGCGCGATGCGCGCACGGCCCCTTCATTCCTGCCCGCTGCATGCTGCGCTATCGTTCTGATGATCTGGCCGGGATGGCTGGGTCCACTCGCACTCGTCAGCGCTGCAGCCGCGAATTCCGACACGCGACGGGCAGCTGTTTGCAACCTGGACAGGGTGCGGGAGGTGAACAACCCCACCTCGGCCTCGATCGAACTCCAGGTTGTAAGCGTAGAGGCCCCACTGCCTTGTGAGGTCCCGGCGCCTGAGCCGCAAAGTCAGTACCAGGTTCTGAGTTCGGGCGAGGTGCTCTTTCAGATGGGACTGAGGGCGGGCGAATCCCGAGCCGTTAGCCTGCGCGCTATCGTGAGCAACGCCTTTCCTGTCCATGGCGCGGTCCAGATCAAGGAGACCCCGGACCAGATCACGGTCGCGAACGACCGTCTCGAGGTCGTGCTGCGAAAGTCGATGGATCTCTCGCACCCTTTGCCCCCGGTGCGCTCCATCTCTCCACGCTCCGGCAGCGTGGTGCTCAACGGCACCATCGGGGCTGGCGAGTTCGACCGCCATTTCGATCCGACCGGAAACTCACGCCCAAAGCTGACGGCCTACTCGCTCACGGTCCTCGAGAAGGGGCCCCTACTGACACGGCTGCGCGCCACCTTCTCGTTCTCGCACCCGGCCATGCGCTATGGCGAAGACCAGATCGTTTTCCCTCCCGACGAGAACGGTTTTGCTTCCCAGATCATTGAGCTTAGAGCCGGTGTCAACGCTGTCTTCTTTGAAGAAGAAAGCAATTACAACTGGGTCAACGGATACGAGGTCGTCGGTCTCGACATGAACCAACTTCGTTATCGGGGGCATCACGCCGACGACGTTGCAGCGGGTTATACAATCCAGAACGGTGAGAAGATTGTCTATGAGAGCTGTTGCGGTGACACTGAGGAGCATGTCGACGCAACGCGCGACCTGACCGAGCCTCTCGCCGCAGACGACTATAACAGGAATCCGTTTGTACAGATCTGGAACCCCTGGAGCGTCAATGGAGGGCGCTTTGTCATTGCGCGAGATGGAAGCGGCCACAGTACCAACTGGGTCGCTGCCATTGGCGGAGCAGCTGGCCGGGTGTCGGGTGCGGGCTTCAGCGGCGTCAAATTCGTGGGATTGGGGCGACATGCCCAGCTATTGTACCTAGCCAATGGCAGGGGCCCCGACGCGTCGATCTACCGGCACATCCGGTATCCCTGGGCATTGTCGATTGGTGCTGAGCCCATTACGCCGGCTAATGTCACGCCCGAAGCCGGCCTGATCCAGAACCAGCAGATCAATTTTCCGCTCACAAAGCTACTGCAGTGGTTGCCAGAGTCAGACACGGAAATGTTTTCTTCAAGCGGCATGTACTTGCAACCCGCACAGCAGGATCGCCTGTCGAACAGACTTCGCAACGACGCGCTCTTCGCGCGCCGAATGGGGGACCGCGAACCCGCATCCCGCAATTTACTACAGCTTATCGCAGGGGACGGCACCGAACAGGCCCAGAAGGTTTACAGCGACGTGACAACAACTCATCGGGACATGCTCGATGCGTTCTGGCAAAGGAATGGAGTTTACGAAAACAAGTATATGTACTGGATGGGTGCGCTCGCTATTCGTGGCCTCACGCCCGGTGCTACAATCGCGGTCAAGAGCCTCGGCCTTTCAGCTGAAAAGAAGAGGCGCATCTATCAGGCAATGGTGTTCTTCGGTTACTTAATGCTGGATAACGACTTCGTTCCCTTGCATGACGGTGCTGACGTGGGCATGGGTACTGCAAACATGCCTCTTCAGTATATAAGTCAGCGGGACGGGTTGCTGCTGACGTTGCTCGGCAATCGAGGTATTCGGAACCGCTTCAATCCCGAAACACTGACATCCCGCCTTCGCGAGAGGCTAGCCGCCTATGTGAGCGACACGGGAGCTTCGCGCGGGAGTCCCCACTATACCTCTGCCGGCGTTGTTCCCACTCTTAATCTGTGCCAGCAGGCACGCGTCGCAAATCTGGGCGATTGCGCCCGCTCAGATCCCAGGGTGCCGCCCCTGGGCCGCTTCATGCTCGATCTGGTCACTCCGCCTGAAGTCCGTTTCGGGGGCAAAAGAAAGCTCGTCACGTTCGGCGATGGACCGACGGAAGCCTCCGAGATTCTCGGCCAACTCGCTACAATGCTTGCCGAAGCGCAACCGGACTTGTCGAGACAATTGATGGCGGCATGGACGTCGATAGGCGAACCGTTCAGCGACTTCTATCAATCCTCAATCCTGAAGATCGACCAGTCCTTACCGCGGCTTGGTCCCAAGCTGCACGACGCGACCTATCCCGACTATCTGTCGGTCATGCGGTCTGGCTTCGGAACCGAAGCTGAAACTGCGCTTTGGTTCCTGCACGGAGACTTCTTTCACGACCATCGCAGCGCTGACCAAGGTGCACCCATCATGTATCTGATGGGAGTGCCGGCATCGGTCTCGTGGGGCAGCATGTACTCGCCGCGCGTGAGTTCCTCGCTTCTTGCGAACACAATTACGATGGCGGCTGATGCAAAGTGGGACGGTTCGTCAGGACTGCTGCCGGCCCTGGCCGACGTCGGCTATGCGTACCCGACGCACGATGTGACTGGTGTCACAGGGGATGAACGGGCTAGGGCAACAGCCACCTTTCAGATCACCGACACGACGACCTGGTCGCGCACGGTCGAGCTGGACCGCGCTGTTGCCGACAGGCCCATCGTCGTCATCAGAGATACATTCAACGGACCGGACGCGGCAGCCGAAAAGATACTCAACCTGAACCTCATGGCCAGGGGTGGTGTGGCAACGCCGAGCGGGGTCAAGACACCTCCGGATGGCGGGAAGGCTGCCTCCTCAACAGATTTCTTTCCGCTTCCTGCAGGCTGGAACCGTTTTGAATTCAAGGGTCAGTGGGGGGTAGACTACGTTCTGCTTGTCGAGTCTGAAGCGAACGCGCGTTTCCAGCTTGGCAGCTTCAAGCATTCCTGGGCACCGGGACGGGAATGGGATGAATTCAAAGAGGCGACCGGGCGGGATTTCGAGGAAGCGCAATACCAGTTTCGGATCTGGTCGAAGTCGAGTTCCCGGCTTGTCTTGGTGCCCTACAGATCCGCAGGGGTAAAGCCTGTTGTCGAAATCGAGGGCCGAAGGTTGACTGTTGATAGTCGGTCCATCGATCCTTAGCGCCGCCGAGTTAAGCCTCGAGCGGAAGAATGGGCGCCACCCGTTTGCCGTTGCGGACGCATGCTGGCAATACACGGTGCGGGCGCATGTGCTGCCGACACTTGCTCTAGAGCTTGAGTTCGCTCGTTAGCTTCTGTCGTATCGGCGCTTCCATGAAGGACGTGGCCCATAGCGCATCCCGCCACTCGGGTGAGCAGAGTGCACCATCATTTCCCAATATCAGATGTCTAGCGTGAGACCCGGCGCGCGGCGCGCACTATGCGAAGTCCAGCTGTGACTGCCAGCTTTTCGGCAGGATGCCTGAACGACTTGAACTCTGAGTAGAAAAAGGACTTCCGGGGCGTCATCCCCCCCTGAAGTCCGCTCACAAATCCGCCCGCCTGTCCGGTCAGGTTCTTCGTAGTCGCAAAGATCTTTCCATCTTCGCCTATACTGTAAACCCCAAACAAAAAGTCCAGGGGGTAGCCCTTACTGATGCAATAATTCAGCGAGTTTTCAATTCCATCAAACGCATTCTTTGTCATAATAAGACAGTGGCACAGCGAGTTATGGGTTATCCGAACGAGTCTGACCTTCTGGAATGGCTGCTCGACGCAGTCCAACCGATGGAGACAAAGGAGATCCCAGTCTGTCCTGTCCACATGGACCGAAACCTCATCCCACAACTGACTAAAATTGGCCCTGAACTTGATGTCGTCCTCAAAGATGGCGACGCGGTCCCAGGCATTTTCCCGAGCCAGCTGGATTGCGCGCTGCACGGCGTCGATGAGGCTGACCAACTTCCCGCCATCTGGTCCGTAGGCTTCCATCCTGGGATCAGACATATCGATCCGCCGCGGTTGGACGACTATTGGATGATGTACGCCGACGCTTCGGAGCCGTGCTTCGAAGTGGGCCGTCCTTTCCGGATTCCATTCTTGCGAGTGAATGACAGCGTACCCCGCACAAAGCTCACCGAAGATCATGTGTGGTACCCAGCTGCCAAACCATCCTATGCCAACTTAATATAGGACATGATTTATGTAAAGCGGTTGCGCGGAAACGTGCTTCATCGAAGCGAGCTTTCCAAGCTGTTTATTGTGAGAGAGAAACGTGTAGCGGTCTCCGTGGAAGCAATCGCGCAGTGAACGAGACTGTTCCTACAACGCTTCCGGCGAGGACCGCCAAAGCGCCTAAACCTCGAGAGCGACGCCCATGTTAGCCTTGTCGTCGATAAGAACTTTAATTAAAATGAGGGCTAGGCTATTAAGCGGGGTGACTGTGACTGAACGCTCCTCTGCTGGAGCAAAGGAGGGGGACAATGCGCGCAGCAGATGGTTTTGGGCTGTTGGAGCGCGCACGGCCAGCCGTGCTTGCCGCAGAGCCTCCTGTTATTTCCGTAATCATCCCCACCTTCAACGAGCGCGAAAATGTCGAAATAGTCGCCCGGAAGGTTCACGAAGCGCTTGACGGTTACGCACACGAGATCGTCTTCGTTGACGACGACTCGACCGACGGCACTCTGGACGTTCTGCGGGAATTAACCCTGCGCGATCCCTTGGTTAGGCGAATCCACCGGATCAAGCGGCGGGGCCTGTCTTCAGCCGTAGTGGAAGGGATGTGCAGCACCACGGCGCCATACGTCGCCGTCATGGATGCAGATCTGCAGCATGACGAAGAAATACTGCGCGTCATGCTGGAGGAGATCAGCAGGGGTGATTGCGATGTCGTTGTCGGATCACGTTACGTTCCGGGCGGAGGAATTGGTGACTGGGACAAGTCACGGGCGAGGATGAGTTCGATTGCCACGCTGCTCGCCGGCACTGTGATGCGGTCAGAGTGCTCAGACCCCATGAGTGGTTTTTTCCTGATAACCCGAGACGCAATAGATCAAAGTGTCCGAAATCTTTCCGGGCAAGGATATAAGATCCTTCTAGATCTGTGCGCTTCCAGTAAGGCGCCATTACGGATCAAGGAAGTTCCATATCAGTTTCGAGCTAGGCAGTACGGCGCAAGTAAGCTCGACAGCCTTGTAATTTGGCAGTATTTTATGTTGCTTGCCGACAAGGCTGTTGGCCACGTTATCCCCGCCCGATTTCTTTCCTTTGCGGTCATCGGGGGCGCTGGCGTATTCGTACACATGACGGTCCTCTCGGCCCTCATGGCCGGGCAGATCGGCTTTCAGGCTGCCCAATCGGCCGCAACTCTGGTTGCGCTTGTATTCAACTTCTTCGTCAATAACGAGTTGACCTACTCGGATAGACGCCTGAAGGGCCTTTGGCCGGTAACAAAGGGCCTGTTGAGTTTCGCAGCTGCATGCTCATTGGGCGCTGTAGCGAATGTAGGTATTGCCGGCTACCTCTTCGCCGATCGGGATTATCGGTGGTGGTTGGCTGGCATTGCAGGCATCCTCGTTGGCGCCGTCTGGAATTTCGCCGCCACGTCAGTGGTGACCTGGCGGAAGTGAGACCTTTGTTGGTTTATCGTGGCGCCGTCGCGCTCCTCGACTGCTTGCCTGCTCGCCAAAGTCACTGGTGCTGCTTGAGGCGGTTATCGCCAAGGCCGGCTCGCTTCTGACGAAGCAAGCCCGAGCTTGGGGGGCACACATCAAGTCTCGCCGGGATCCGGCCTCGACCGCGGCCTCCGCCCGAGGATAATCGACGACCCTACCGGGTGGGATCGATAGTTTCGATTCAAGTGCGCCTGCGCCAGGACAAAATCGTCCGGCGCCGGCCGCCATCGAGCAAATTAAACCGCGCGCGAAACGGCGCCTTTGACCGATTCAGGCACGGCTACGGCACGTATTGCGACGCCCGGACAACTTGTCTGTGCTGGATCCCGTCCGGAGGATTACTCTATTCTCGATCGGCGGGCTCGGCCCCGCACGACTGACGGACGGGTTCCGACCAGACCGGTCGCTCTCGCCTAGAGAGCTCGCGATGCCCGCGCCACCACGTCGTCGCAGATCCGGTGAATCGGGTCGCGCAGATCGGCGAGGGGGTAGACCGACGCTCTCACGAGGCCACGGATTTCCTCGCGAAGGCCATTGTAGGACAGCCGGGCGGCGTATGGAATGACGGCGCGACGCTGCTCGGCACCGTAAAGCCGTGTGTAATCCGCTGCATTGTCGAAGCCGTCGCGCGTCTGATGAGCTTCGACGAGAAGCGTCTCCACCGGAAGACCATTCGCCAGGATTACCCGGTGATCCTCCAACTCGACGTGATAGACGGTATAGGTCTCGCCGCGTGGCGCTTCGCTGATGATGCTGCGGCCGTTGACCAGAGTGTCGGCATTGATGAGATAGCCGGCCACATAGATCCCGTGAGCGGGCGTCAGCCAGACGTCCCGGCTGGGAACTCCGTCCTCAATCGCGCCGGCATTGATCCGGACGAGGCGCTGCTCGGCTTCCCACGACGCGCCCTGCTTCGATACGGTTTGGCGGCCAATCCACTTGATCGGGCGGTACGAGCCGTCAGCTGTTTCGAGAAGGTCTCCGATCCCAAGGTCCTGGACAGGCTTCTCACCCTCTCGGGTGGCAATCATTGTGCCTTCGAGAAGGCAGTTGCCGCTTCCGCCAGGCTGCGTTCCGCCCTTTGGAGGCTTCGGCCTGATGATTTTGTCGAGATTGAATTCGCCGGCCTGGGCACGCGACATCAGCATCAGCGGTGCCGTCGCGGCGGCGCCAGCGAGCACGCGCAGCAATCGCCGCCGCGCGTTTGAGGTGCAGTATCCGGTGGGTGTCGTGCGGTCCATCAGGGTGCCCTGCATCAAATCAATGTGTCAAACTATGGGCACGGGTGTTCAATAAAGGCAAGAGGTAAAATTAAAGAGCTTGTTACACGTTATCGACGTGAAATGGTCGGACTGACCGTGGCCTTATCTGCGTTAAGCTGGCACAAAGGGGAAATAGTTAACAATAGATTAAGTTTCAGCTTGGCGGCGTGGTTCAGAGTCAGTTGGGGCATGCGGGCAGGTTGGTGCCGGGCAATCCTGCAATCCACAGCAATTCATTCCCGCTTCCGAGTCCTGATTTTGCCGCCGCCCTCCTGTTTTCCGGGGACGCCGCCAAACCTGGGGTGGTTTGCTCTGTCGCGTCAGAGCGAGGCGGAAACCGCGAGCGAACGACTCGTGCGTTCAGCAGATGCTATTCGGGAGGTGGCCGCCCTGGCGGGGGTTCGTGTTTTCCCGACTGTCGCTTTGCGCGGCAATGGCGGATCACTATGGGCCATGGACCCGCAGCGACTCTCCGACGACGCCCTCCTTGCCCTTGCTCACTCGGTGTGCCGGAGGGAGCTGATCGCGCTGCTGCTCGAGATCCGCGCCGATATGATCAGCGACGAGCCCTGCAGCGACGAGGTCGAGCAGGCGTTCCGGCGCGTGTGCATGCGCCTCGACATCTCCCTGCACGACCTTGAACGATCGATGCACTGAGCGACAACGCCGGTCACACCGGCTCAGCGCAGGAAATCGAAGTCGCAGCCTTCGTCTGCCTGCAGAATGTGGTCGGCGTAGAGCCTGGCGTAGCCGCGCTCGGGGCGGGGGCGGGCGGGGCGGCGTTCGCCGGCGCGGCTCGCAAGCTCTTCACCGGAGACGAGGAGCTCGATGCGGCGCTCGGCGACGCTGAGCCGGATGCGATCCCCGTTGCGCACGAGGCCGAGCGGGCCGCCTGATGCAGCGTCGGGTGCGACGTGGAGCACGATGGTGCCATAGGCGGTGCCGCTCATGCGCGCGTCTGAGATCCGCACCATGTCCTTCACGCCCGTCCGGGCCAGCTTTCCCGGAATGGGCAGGTAACCGGCTTCCGGCATGGCGGCCTCGCTGGCGGGGCCGGCATTCTGCAGCACCAGGAAATCGTCCGGGTTCACGTCGAGCGCGGGATCGTCGATCCGCGCCGCCAGGTCGGCCAGCGAGGAGAACACGACAGCGCGGCCTTCGCGCTCGAAGAGACGCGGATCGGCAGCCGAGCGCTTCAGGATGGCTCCCCGCGGCGCGAGATTGCCGAACAGGGCGACGAGACCGCCTTTCGCGTCCACGGGTGCATCGAGCGTGGCGATGATGGAGCGGTCCACCCAGTCAGGCGCGGCGTCGATGCGCTCGCCGAGCGTTTCGCCGGTCACCGTCCGGCAGTCGAGGTGCAGCAGGCTTCGCATCTCGCGGAGCAGGGCCGGCACGCCACCGGCGGCATGGAAATCCTCCATGTAGCCGCTGCCGGTCGGCTTCAGGTCGACCAGCACCGGCGTGCTTTCGCTGAGTGCGTTGAAGAGGTCGAAATCGATGCGATGGCCGACGCGCCCGGCAAGGGCGGCGAGGTGCACCATGGCATTTGTCGATCCTCCGACCGCCAGCAGAACGCGCAGTGCGTTCTCGAAGGCACGTGGCGTCAGGATCCTGTCCGGGCGGCGGTCGCTGCCGATCAGCGCGACAGCGGCCCGCCCCGTCTCCTCCGCGATGCGCAGGCGGTCGGCGTCGACGGCCGGCACGGTCGCTGCTCCGGACGGCATCATACCCAGCGCTTCGGCGAGCACCGCCATCGTACTCGCGGTTCCCATCACGGCGCAGGTTCCGGCGGTCGAGGCGAGCCTGCGCTCCACCTTCGAGATACCCTCCGCATCCACCTCTCCGGCGCGGAACTTCGCCCAGTAGCGGCGGCAGTCCGTGCAGGCGCCGAGTCTCTCGCCTTCGTGGCGGCTCGTGGACATGGGCCCGGTCACCAGCTGGATCGCCGGCAGGCCGGCTGATGCCGCACCCATGAGTTGCGCCGGAACCGTCTTGTCGCATCCGCCGACGAGCACCACCGCGTCCATCGGCTGGGCGCGGATCATCTCTTCCACGTCCATGGCCATGAGGTTGCGGAACTTCAGGCTGGTGGGGCTGAGGAACACCTCGCCGAGCGAGATGGTCGGAAATTCGATGGGCAGCGCCCCGGCCGCAAGGACACCCCGCTTCACCGCCTCGACGAGGTCGGGCACGTAGCGATGACAGTTGTTGAAGCCGCTGGCGGAGTGCGCAATGCCGACGATGGGCCGGTCCATCATCTCCCGGCTGTAGCCCATCGAGCTGGCGAAGGAGCGGCGGAGATACAGGCTGAAACCGCTGTCGCCGTAATTCGTCAGGCCCCGGCCGAAGCCGTGGGGTCCCTTGCCGTTCCTGGTCACGCGCGCACTCCCGCCGGACCCTCGCCTGGGGTCCCTGCGCCCAGTTTCGACGGGGCGACCGCGCGCCGCAAGCCTTGCGGCGTCAGAGTCGCTGCATGGCTTCGCTGCCGAGAGAGAGACCCTTCATCCAGTGCTCCTGGTCGTCATCATCGAGCAACCGGCGATAGGGCGCCTGGGTTTCGAGCTCAGCCAGGCTGGCGATGGTGACGGTCTGGCCGTCAAACTTCACGCCGTGCTTCTGCAGCACCGCAATGCTGCGCGACAGACTCTCGGGCGACATGCCCAGCAAGGCCGCGATCTGCCGACGCTGGAGCGAGAGTGCGATCGTCTGGCTGTCAGGACCGTTCTGCACGGTCTGGCGCAGCAGCCAACGCGCGAAGCGCTCCAGGGAGGTGCTGAAGCGGGCCTCCAGCAGGTCGGAAACCAGCACCCGGCTCGTGCCCGCCAGACAATCGATGATGCCACGAGCCACGGAGGGATACTCCGTTATCCACTGCCGCAGCTTGTCGTCGGGGATCATGGCGATGCGGGAGCGCCGCAGCGTCCTGGCCGAGAGGAGGCAGGGCGCATCCGACAGCACGCACGGCAAGGGGAACAGAAAGCCGGGAGTTCCCAGAAGCACTGTAGAGGCCGCTCCGCCCTGCGCGGCCCCGAGCTCCACCTCACCCGAGAGAATGGCATAGAGGAACCTGCTGCGTGTGTTCTGGCGGTAGAGCACGGTCTCCGGGGGAAAGTTGTTGATCATCACGGAGGCGGAAACCCGTTCGGCCGCATTGTCGTCGAGTCCCGAAAAGAGCGGGACGGCGCGGAGCTCGGGAAACGTGAACTGGGTCATGGTTTGCCTCGATCGGGGTCGGCCGCGCCCGGAGCGCCGCACCGCTGTCAGCCTGCAAAGGCCATTGTGAACCAGCGACAGCGCTACTCTGCATTGTCTTATATCAATCTGCATAACGTTTGCACAGCAGGGAAGTTGTGCACTTGCAGTTGTCTTTGCCGGTGTTTGCTTTGCCCGGCATCCACTGCGCCTCCGCCCTCCCGGTATTCTCCAGCTGCCTTTTCAGGAGCATTCTGTGGTCGGAAGAAGGGAGCTTGGGAATGAGCGAGACCGACTGGGACGCCGCGAGGCAGTCCATGGGGCGCTGGTACTGGTGGGGCGTGCCCACTTTTTTCCGGTGCCCGCACGAGGAGGATCCCGCCGCGGCGGACATCGCGGTCCTCGGCGTACCCCACAGTTCCGGGAACGGCTCGACGGAGCGCGACCAGCATCTCGGTCCGCGCGCGGTGCGCCACGTCTCGGCGCTCTACCGCCGGGGACACGGACGCTTCGGCCTCGCACCCTGGGATGTCTGCAGGATCGTCGATGCCGGCGACGTTCCGCTGCCGGAAGCGATGGTCAACGACATCAGCGTGCAGCACATCGAGGAGTATGCGAAGCGCTTCGACAGGGCAGGCACCCGTATCGTCGCCATCGGCGGCGATCACTCGATCACGGGGCCGCTGCTCAAAGCGGTTGCCGGTACGGGCAGCCGGCTCACGAAGGGGCGGCCCGTCGCCCTCGTTCACTTCGACTCGCACACCGACACCTACCATCACCTGCCGCACTGGCTGGGAAGCAGGCGGTCGGCAGCGCACTGGGGCAGCTACACGGTCATGGAAGGCCATGTCGATCCGACCCGCTCCACGCAGATCGGGATCAGGCCGAATGTGGGCACGCCCGGCTCCCGGCACGCGAGCGAGGAACTCGGCTACCGCATCATCGGCATGGACGAGTACGAGGAGATCGGATGGAAAGCCGCGGCTGCAGCCATCCGGGATCGGATCGGCGACGCCCCGGTCTACGTGACGTTCGACCTCGACTCGCTCGATCCCGCTGACGCGCCGGGCGTTTCCAACATCGAGCCGGGCTATGCCGGGTTGCGCTGTGCCGACGCGATCCGGATCCTGCAATCGCTTCGCGGACTCGACATCGTCGGCGGCGACGTGGTGTGCCTGATGCCCACGAAGGACAGCCCCAATCAGATCACCGCCATGAATGCCTCGGTGATCATGTTCGAGATGATCAGCCTGATGGCGGACAGGATGTCTGCGCGCTGAGGCTTCGCGGCCAACGCCCCGCGTCACCCGGGGCTGCCGCCGCTCTGTGGCTGCGGGCCTGGAGGGGAGAGTGGCTCACCGCCCCAGCACGGAGCTCAGGAAGTTTCTGGTCCGCGCCTCGCGCGGGCTAGCCATCAACTCGCCGGGCCTGCCCATTTCGACGATCTGTCCCTCGTCCATGAAGATGACGCGATTGCCGACCTCGCGGGCAAAGCCCAATTCGTGGGTCACGACGATCATGGTCATGCCGGAGGTCGCGAGGTCGCGCATGACCTTGAGCACCTCGCCGACGAGTTCGGGATCGAGCGCCGAGGTCGGCTCGTCGAAGAGCATCAGCTTGGGCTGCATCGCAAGCGCGCGGGCAATGGCGACGCGCTGCTGCTGCCCGCCCGACAGTTCCGACGGGTAGGCGTTCGCCTTGTGCGCGAGGCCGACCCTGTCGAGCAGCGCCATGGCCGTGGCCTTGGCGTCGGCGGGCCTTTGCCGGAGCACCTGCACGGGACCTTCGGTGACGTTCTGCAGCGCGGTCATGTGCGGAAAGAGGTTGAAGCGCTGGAACACCATGCCGGTGACACGGCGCTGGCGCGAGATCTCCGCCTCGCTCAGCGGATGCAGTGCATCGCCCTGGCGCCGGTAACCGGTGAGTTCGCCCGCCACCCACAGGGCGCCGGAATCGATCGTCTCCAGCTGGTTGATGCAGCGCAGGAACGTGGTCTTGCCCGAGCCGGAGGGCCCGATGATGCAGGCGACCTCGCCCGTGGTGACGTCGAGCGTGACGTCCTTCAGCGCGGCGACATGGCCGAACTTCTTTCCCACGCGCAGTGCCGACACGATGGCGGTCATCGGCGCGCGTTCGTGCTGGCGAAGCCGCGGCCGAAGCGGCGCTCGATGAGGCTCTGGCCGATGCTGAGCACGGTCACCACCACGAGGTACCAGAGCGCGGCGACGATCAGCAGCTCCATCACCTTGGCGTTGGCGTAGTAGATGTCCTGCGCGTTGTGCAGCAGGTCGGAGAATCCGATGATGCTGGCCAGCGAGGTGATCTTGATCAGGCCGATGAACTCGTTGCCCAGCGGCGGGACGACCACGCGCATGGCCTGGGGCAGGATGATCCGTCGAAGCGCGGTCATGCGCGACATGCCGATGGCCTTGGCGGCCTCGTACTGTCCGGCATCCACCGACAGCAGGCCGGCCCTGACGATCTCGGAAATGTAGGCACCCTCGTTGAGGCCAAGGCCGAGCAGCGTCGCGACCACCGGCGTGATGACATAGACGGTCTTCACGTCCCACACGCCGGGGATGCCGAGGCGGGGGAAGACCAGCGCCAGGTTGAACCAGATCAGCAGCTGCAGGATCACCGGCGTGCCGCGAAACAGCCAGGCGTAGAAGATGGAGGCGCCGCGCAGGATCGGGTTCGGCGATCCCCGCGCCACGGCGAAGGCGACGCCGAGGACGATGCCGAGCGCCATCGCCGCGCAGGACATCCAGATCGTGTTGACGAGGCCCCACAGGATCGTCGGCCACACGATGTATTCGCGGACCGTGACCCAGTCGATCTGGCCGACGGCGAAGGCACGGACGAGGAAGACGGCAAAGGCGAGAATGAGCACCATGGCCGCGAGGCGGCCATAGTGCTTGGGCTTCACGTGGCGCAGGGTCGCGATGTCGATGTCGTCCCGGTGCGCCGATTGCTCGACGACCGGGACGGTACGGCTCCCCTGCACCGACGGCGCTGCCGTCACGGTTGGGGGCCCTCATTGATCGACAGCTTGGGATAGGCGCTGAGGTCCAGCTTCCACTTCTTGATCGCCGCGTCGTAGCGCCCGTCGGCGATCACCTTCTTGAGGGCCGCGTAGACCGCGTCGCGCAGCTGGGTGTCGCTCTTGTTGAAGGCGATGCCCATCAGCGTCGACGAAATCGGCTCGCCGAGCGGACGATAGGTGCCGGCCTCCATCTGGATGATGGTGGGCACGGCCTCGAGGCCCTGCACGCCGGCGACGGCGCGGTCCTGCTTGATGTTGCTGAGCTGCTGGCCGAGGTCGGTGTCCACGATGACGGTGATCGGCTCCTTGCCGGCGCAGATCTTCTCGCTGTAGGCCTTCACCGTGTCGGGATAGCTGGTGCCGCGCGTCGTCGTGATCGTCTTGCCGCACAGGTCGGCGTGCGTCTTGAGGTCCTTCAGGCTTTCCAGCGTGTAGAACTGCGCGCCGGCCTTCAGATAATCGATGAAGTCGAAGATCGCACGGCGCTTCGGCGTGTCGTAGAAGCCGCTCATGATCATGTCGACGCGGCCCGACTGGAGCGACGGCGTCATGTTCTCGAAGGCGCCGTCCTGCCACTCGACCTTGACGCCGAGTTCCTTGGCGATCTCGTTGACCATGTCGATGTCGAAACCGACGACCTCGTTGGTCTTGGGGTCGCGGAACTCGAGAGGCGGATAGCCGACATTCTGCGCCACGCGCAGGGTCTTGGTCTTGGCCATCTCCGGCGGTAGTTCCTGCGCCAGAGCAACAGCCGGGGCCAGCAGGCACAACGCCACCGCCAGGCTCCTCAAACGGGTACGAGACATCACACTATCCCCTCTCTCCGGTGTGTCGGGATCCTCTCCGGGATCCCTGGAAACTCACGCGGGACGGCCGCCCTGGTTCCCGGCCCGCCTTGCCCCGCTTCCGCACCACGTCCCGTCAGGCAAGGAACGGGCCGCAGTCGCGCTCAAGTCTTTGGCCGCGCGACCTGCGGCACGGGCTCCGGCCAGAAGGGCACCTTCTCCACCTGCGGCGACCACTCGCCACGGTCGACCAGTCCCTGGATGTGCGCGGCGATCTCCGCCATCGTCGCGAACCACACGCCGCCCTTGCCCTGCATGTGTTCGATCAGCTCGACCATGGCATGCGCCCGGGCCAGGCGCCCGGACACGAAGGGGTGCCAGATGGCGGCCCACAATCCACCGTACTCCCACGCCGCGTCGAATTCCGCCTGGAAGACGTCCATCGCTCGCTGCGGCGACTGGATCGTCATGCCCATGTTGAACTCTTTCATGTTCACATATTGCGGCCAGTCGTCGAGCGTGTGGTCCGACGGCAATTCTACGAGCCTGCGTCCCTTTTCGTCCTCCATCAGGTAGGGCACGTCATCGCCGCCGAGCGAGGCGTCGTAGGTGAAGCCGTGGTCGATCAGGAGGCCGATCGTGTGTGCCGACGTGGCGCCCGAGGGACACCGGTACCCGGCGGGCGGCTTTCCAGTGACTTTCTCGATGGCCCGGATGCCCGCCTCCAGAACTTTCAACTCGTCGTCGCGGGTGAGCTGGTTGGGGCGCTCGTGCAAATAGCCGTGATGGCCCAGTTCATGCCCGTGCGACACGAGGAGCTCCGCCGCGTCGGGGTAGGTTTCCACGCACCAGCCCGGGACGAAGACGGTCTGCTTGATGCCGAAATGGCGCCAGATCTCGACGATGCGGGGGATGGCGACCTTCGGCCCGTAGCGCAGGCTGGAGGAGAGGTTGATGCGGCGCGCGGCATCATCGGGGTAGTAGAGGTGAAGGAGGCTTTCCGCGTCGAAATCGAAGCAGAAGCAGACGGCACAGCGTGCCCCGCCGGGCCAGGGGGGAGGGTTTTTCACTAGCTTCAGACCCATGCCCGGGTGCTCCCCCTGACGTCTCTCCGGGTGATCTTTGCGGGGCGGGGGTGTAGCGTCAACGCCAAATTTGGAGCGGAGTCCAAGTTGGGGCATGAGCGGTCGGTCGTTGGAATTGCCACGGATTCGCGGAGCCGGACCGGAGACCCATGAACAGCGAGAGCCTAAGAGAGAAGCACAGGAGAAAGCGCGCTGCCCAAGTTCTGGACGCGGCGGAGGCGCTCTTCGCCGAGCAGGGCTATGAGGCGACGCGCATCGAGGAGATCGCGGAGACCGCGTCCGTCGCGCCGCAGACGGTCTACAACTACTTCTCGACGAAGCCGAACCTGCTCATGGAACTCGCCCTGCGCCACGTCCAGGCGTCGATCCCCGAGCGGCGCGCCTACATGGCCAAGCTGCCCGCCGACCCGCGCGAGGGCATCAACGGCTTCGAGCACCTGCTTGCTCGGCAGGCCATGCGCCACCTCTCCCGCGAATGCTGGCGCATCATCCTGTCGGCGCAATATCTCGAGCCGGGCGGCCGCGCCCATCGCACCGGCATGCGGCTGAACATGCTGATCAGGCGCCAATATGTGCGGCTCCTCAGGATCTACCAGGCGCAGGGCGGACTGGATCCCGCCGTGGATGCAGCTGTCCTGGCCGAACTCATCGTCGGCATCACCACCTGGAATTTCTCCCGGTTCATCGCGGCGACGTCGATGTCGATCGAGGATCACCTGGCGCTGAGCCGGCCGCATCTCGACCTGATCCTCGCCGGCATGACCGCTCCCGCCGGGCAACCCCGGATCCGCGCCATCGAATGAAATTTGGAGTGGACTCCACGTTTCGGTTGCCGCGCCCGCCTGGGCTTTCTACGCTGGCTCGAGGACGGCGGTGCGGCCGGCCCGGGACCTCTGGCAGCAAGGTCCCTGCATTTGCCGCGCCAGAGCGACGGAGGCCTGGTCATGGGCGCCTTGACTGAGAACGAGTGGCGCTACAACCAGCTCATCAAGCAGTTCCCCTCCGAGCCCGAGCCCGCCTTCGAGGACGAGCACCAGCAGACGACCTGGTGGGGCCGGAAATGGGGCTGCACCACCGATGTCGGACGGCTGCGGGTGGTGCTGATGCACCGGCCGGGCTCGGAAGTGCTCGTCGTCGACACGGCCAAGAGGCTGGACAACAACGCCTTCGGCGACGTGCAGGCCGGCTGGTACTGGCGCGGCACGGAGGGTCCCGACCTCGCGGCCATGCAGGCGCAACACGACGCCTACGTGGCCGTTCTGAAGGCCGAGGGGGTCGAGGTCGTCTATCTCGACGAAGCCGCGCCCGGGCGCATGAAGTCCTGCTACACGCGCGATGCCGTGGTCGGGGTCGGAGGCGGCGCCCTCATCATGCGGCTGGGTCCCCGCATCCGCCGCGGGGAGGAACTTCCGGCGACGCGCACCCTTGCCCGCCTCGGCTGCCCGATCCTGCGCACGATTTCCGGCACCGGAGTAGCCGAGGGGGGCAGCTTCGCCTGGATCAACAGCAGGACTGCGGTAATCGGCCTGTCCTCCCGCGTCAACGAGGAGGGCGCGCTGCAGGTGGAGGAGGTGCTGCGCTCGCAGGGCGTCGAACTGCTGAAGGTGCACCTGACCGGCTACCGGCTCCACATCGACGGGCTCTTCGTGATGATCGCGCCCGACCTCGCGCTCGCCAGCATCACGCTGCTGCCCTTCTGGTTCCTGCAGAAGCTGAAGGACCTCGGCATCCGGCTGATCGAACTGCATCACGAGGACGACGGCGCTATCATCAACTCGCTCGCAGTCGCGCCGGGGCGGGTCATTATGCCAGAGGGCGTGTCCGGATACACGATGGACAGGCTCGCGCTGCACGGCGTCGAGGTGATCACGGTGCCCTACGACAAGATGATCTCCGGCGGAGGCGGGCTGCATTGCTCGACGGCGCCGCTGGTGCGCGACGATCCGTGAGGGCCGACCGATGAGCACGGACAGCGGCTTCACCGAGGCACAGGCGACGGCGCTGGCATGGTTTGACCGGAACCGCGCCGCCTTCTCAGCCGACCACATGACGATCTGGAATTTCCACGAGCCGTCCTGGCGGGAGTACAGATCCTCCCAATGGTATGTGGACCGGCTCCGCCGGGAAGGGTTCACGGTGGAGCAGGGCACGGCGGGAATGCCGACGGCCTTTCGCGCCCGCTGGTCGAACGGACCCGGGCCGGTCATCGCCGGCTATGCCGAGTATGACGCGGTCCCGGGTCAGTCGCAGGCGCCGGTGCCCTACCGCAAGCCGCGCGATGGCGTGAGCGCGCGCGCGGCCGGTCATACGGATCCGCATTCCGCGCTCGGGATGGGATCGCTGGCGGGCTTCCTGTCGGCCAAGGCCGCGATGGAGGCGCACGGCATCGGCGGTACGCTTGTCTATTTCGGCGAGCCTGCGGAGAAGATGTGCGGAGCAAAGCCCGTCCACGCCGCGCACGGTTTCTATGACGGGCTGGATGCGGCGATCAGCTTTCACCCGCACTCGTTTCCCGCGCTCACCAATGGCTGCTTCTGGGACACGACGAGCGCGCCCTACTGGAGCCGCATCTACACGTTCGAGTGCGAGAACCCCGAGACGTGGCAGGCCCACATCGGTGCCGGTGCGGTGACCCACGCCCACGCCATCGCGCGGGCCCCGGGTGCCATCGACGCCGTCTGCCTGATGTACACGAACTCCAAGATGATGAAGGAGTCGATGCTGCCGCACGCGGGCAGCTGGACGCTCAACGAGTTCATTCCGATCGCCGGGCAGGCGGCCGCCGACAACATCGCGCCCGGCATCGGGCAGATCCAGTACTCGATGCGCGGCCCGACGCTCGCCATGTGCGAGACGGTCTTCGACGTGCTCGACCGCAACGCCGACCATATCGCGGCGATGACCCACTGCGCGGTGACGAAGGCGTGGATCACCAAGACCCGTGCCGGGCTGCCGAACCACGTCATGGCCGAGGTGACCTACCGCAATTTCGAGCGGCTGGGTGCGCCTGCCTGGGGTGAGGAGGCGAAGGCCTTCGCACGAGACCTCCAGGCGTCCCTCGAGATGACGCCGATGCCCGAGCCGTTCTTCGACGGGCTGACGGAACTCACGCCGCCCTGGGAGGCCGAGAAGGCGTTCCGCTCGCAGCTGCCGCCCTGGCAGATGAACTACGCCGCCGACGACTATGTCGACTACACGTGGCACGCGCCGACGGTCCGCCTCTACGTGGCCCGTCCGACGCTGCAGCCCCCCGCTCCCGGCGTGCGCTATCCGGAATGGGTGCGCCACGCCATGGGCGGCGTGCCGGCCTGCATAGACCCGATGTGGATGCGGGCGGCCGAGGTGATCTCGACCACCATCGTCGACCTCCTCACAAAGCCGGAATGGCTGGCGAAGGCAAAGGCCGAGTTCGAGGAGCGCACGGGGGGCGGGATCGGCGGAACGAAGTGGGTCGCGCCGCTGCTGCCGCCCGACTTCGAGGCGCCGATCGGCTATCGTTGGCCGGAATACGTGGTCACGCCCCGCGGCGAGGAGTGGACGGTGCCGTGAGTCGCAAGACTGAGGGAGCCGTGTATTCGGGCGAGCCGGCCCGCACCGTGTCGGAGGCCGTGGCGACCCGCCGCTCGATCCGCGCCTTCCTGCCGGAAGCGCCGCCGCCGGGCGAAGTGGAGCGGCTCCTGAGGCTCGCCGCGCGCGCTCCCTCTGGTGGCAATCTGCAACCCTCGTTCGTGCACGTGCTGGAGGGAGCGCGCCTCGATACGCTGAAGGCGCTGATGGCGCGCCGTTGCGCTGAGGATCCGGAAGGAGAGCCGATGAGCTACTCCTTCTATCCGGAACGCCTCCCCGACGCTTATTGGCAGCGACGCGTGCGCAATGGCGAGATCCTCTACGGGGCGCTCGGGATCGACCGGAAGGACAAGGCGGCGCGGCTGGCCTGGATCCACGAGAACTTCCAGTTCTTCGGCGCGCCCATGGGCCTGCTCTTCTTCATGGAAAAGGGCTTCGGCCAGTCGCAGTGGATGGACCTCGGCATCTATCTTCAGACGGTCATGCTCCTGCTGCGCGAGGCTGGCCTCGACAGCTGTCCGCAGGCAGACTGGGCCCTGTTCGAGCGAACTGTCTGTGAGCATCTCGGCGTGCCCGGCAACCTGACGCTGATCTGCGGAATGTGCGTCGGCTACCGCGATCCCGCCGCCCCGATCAACATAGCCACGACGGAGAGGGATGATCCGGTCCTGATCCTCGGCGGAAATCCGGGCCCGGACCAGTGAGGCTAACGTGAGCGACGTTCCTTTCACGCCGAGGACCGGCGGTGACGCCGTGGTGGCCGCCCTCGCCATGCAGGGCGTCGACACCGTTTTCGGTCTGCCGGGCGTTCAGCTCGACGGCCTCTTCAACGCGTTTCACGACGGCGGCAACGCCCTCAGGATCATCAACGCCCGCCACGAGCAGGGTGTCGCCTACATGGCTCTCGGCTATGCCCACGCGACGGGACGACCCGGCGTCTACGCTTGCGTGCCGGGCCCCGGCCTGCTCAACACGGGAGCCGCGCTCTCCACCGCCTATGCCGGCGGCGTCCCCGTCGTGGCTCTGATCGGCCAGATCCCCACACGGTTCATCGGCGAGGGCGGCGGGGAGCTGCACGAGTTGCCGGACCAGACGGGGATCATCGCCCGGCTGACGCGGTGGAATGGCATCGCCATGGCGCCCGACGAGGTTAGTCCTGTGATGAACGAGGCCTTCGCCCGCCTCGCTGCGGGGCCGGGACCGGTCGCGGTGGAACTCCCCGCCGACGTGCTCAAGGCGGGGCTCTTGCCGGAAGCGGCAACTCAAACGCCCGGCCCTGTGCCGGTGCCTTTCCCGGGCGAGAACGACATCGAACAGGCGGCCCGGATCATCGCCGCGGCGCGAACGCCACTGATCGTCGTCGGCGGAGGAGCCATCGGCGCAGTCGCAGAGGTCAACGTGTTGTCGGCCCGTCTCGAGGCTCCGGTGCTCAGCCATCTGCAGGGCAGGGGGATTGTCGACAGCGCGAGCCCATACTCCGTCGGTCGTGCCGAGGGTGCCCGGCTGTGGCCCTCCGCCGATGTCATCGTCGCGATCGGCACGCGTTTCAACTCGCCCCGCAAGGCATGGCGGCTGCGGCCCGGGCAGAAGGTCGTGCGCATCGACATCGACGCCGCGCAGTTCGGGCGCGGCGCGGCGCCGGATGCCGCCCTGCACGGCGACGCCCGCGCTGTGACGGCCGCACTGCTGGCCCGGCTCCCGGCAGCGCCGTCGCGTCCTTCGCGCCGCGAGGAGATGCGGCGGCTGAAAGCCGACATCGCCTCGGTGTTCAACAGAAGTCTCGGCCCGCAGATGGCCTATGTCCGCGCCCTCAGATCCGCGCTGCCGCCCGAGGCGACGATCGTTTGCGACTACACGCAGGTCGCCTACGTCGCGACGGCGGCCTTCGACGTGCACGAGCCCCGCCGCCTGGTCACGCCCGGCTACCAGGGCACGCTGGGCTTCGCCTACGCCACAGCGCTCGGTGCAAAGGTCGGGCGGCCCGACCACCCGGCTGTGGCCCTGTGCGGGGATGGCGGCTTCCTGTTCACCGGTAACGAGCTGGCCACCGCAGCGCAGCACGGCATCGCGGCCATTGCGGTCGTCTTCAGCGACGGCGCCTACGGGAACGTCCGACGCATGCAGGAGGACCTCTATGGCGGCCGTGTGGTTGCGTCGGAGCTGCGCAATCCGGACTTCGTGAAGTATGCCGAGGCCTTCGGCGTGGCCGCGCGCCGTGCTGAGGGACCTGCCGGTCTCTCCGAGGCCCTGCGGTGGGCGCAGGCGGAGAGGGGGCCGACGCTCATCGAGGTGCCGGTCGGCAAGATGCCCGATCCCTGGGACCTGCTGGAGCCGGTCCTCGACTGAGGAGGGGCGGGGCGGCATGTGCCGCCCTCGCGCTCACTGGTGGTCGTAGGGATCGCCCTTAGTGACGTAGGGGACCACGGACACCTTCCCCGATCCGTCCACGGTAAACCCGCGCACGCCGGCGTATGAGATGCCGTTCTCCTCGAGCAGCTTCTGCGCGGCGTCTTCCTTGCCAGCCGGGACGTAGACGAAGAAGTGCCTGACGTGGGTGGGCGTATCGTTGTCGGTGGCCTCCGAAGCCGCCTTCAGCCAGGGCACCCGCGCGGGGTCGACCTCCATCTCGACTTCGCCGATCTCGCGCGTGCGGCCGGTGCGGTCCACGATGTGGATATCGGGATAGTGCTCGCCCATCGGGGTCGGGATTGGCTTCGTCTTCACCGGGGCGTTGGTGAGCGTCACGTATCCGTCGGGCCATGTCGTCTGGCCGGGGAAGGGGAAGCGCGTCTTCGAGATGTGCTGGACGACGTCGTCGTGCGTGCTCATGGAAGTCCTTTCAGGGTGAGGAAGGGGCGGGCCGCGCCGCTTGCGCGGCCAACTCGCGGCGGTGCTCGGCGAAGACCATCAGCACGCCCGACGCGACGACCAGAGCCGCGCCGGCATAGGCGCGCGTCTCCGGGACGTCGCCGAATGCGAGGTAGCCCAGCAGGAAGGCAACGAGGATGGAGCTGTACTCCAGCGTCGCCAGCACAGGCGCCGGCACCCGGCTCGCGGCCTCGTAGAGCGTGAACTGCGCCCCGGCGCCGATGATGCCGGCGACGGCCATCCAGCCGATATCGGCCGGGCGGCTTTGCATCGGCCCCGACAGGAAGCCGAGCGCCGCCCCCGCGACCAGGATGGTGTTGGACCACGTCATCTGCACGAGCGCGCTCTCCTGCTGCGCCTGCCAGCGCAGCATGACGAGCGCGCCCGCCCAGCACACCGAAGCGAGCAGCGCGATGGCGACGCCGGCCGAGAGCTCGAAATGCGCCAGCCCGCTGGCCAGCGCCACCCCGCCGAAGCCGGCCGCGACCGCCAGCCATTGCGCCCAGGTGAGGCGCTCGCCCAGGATCGGACCCGAAACGAACGAAACGATCGCCGGCGACAGAAAGTAGATGATCGTCAGCGTTCCCAGCGGCAGGGTCCGCGCCGCGAGCGCGAAGCAGAACCATCCGCCGAGCATCAGCACGCCGCGAAGCATCAGCTGCTTCTTGATCGGGGTCGCGAGGGACTGGCGCAGCAGCGGCCCGCGCCCGATTGCCAGCCCGAGCAGCAACGCCGTCATGCTGCGGACCATGATCACCTCCCAGACCGGGAGTGTCATGACGAGCTTCTTCGTCACCGTGTCCTGCAGCGGAAAGCACACATTGGCGCACAGGACCAGCAGCGTGGCGGCGATCAGGCCGCCCGTGACGCCCGGCCGGGCCGAGGGAGGCATGAGGGGTCCTTTCGGTCGCCTTCAGCAGGGTCCTGTCCTCCGCAGCGCGATATCCGCCTGAACTTGGAGTCCACTCCAACAATGTCTCTTGGGTCGGTGCGCCGCGTCAAGCGCAGCCGGTACGTCAGACGGGATCGCGGGCGAGCGGCGCGGTCGAGCAGTGGATGCCGCCGCCGCCAAGCTCCACGCAGTCATAGTCGAGCGTCAGGACCGTGATGCCGGCCTTGTCGAGGCGATCCGCGAGGCGGGGGGTGCGAGAGGTATGCATAATCACCCGGCCCGGAGCCACGGCGAGGCAGTTCAGAGAGAAGCCGTTGTCGTCGGGCGGCAGCTCGATCATGCGGATCTTGCGGCGCTGCAGTTCCTCGATGAAGGGAAACGGCAGTTCATTGATGTTCACGATGGCGGTGTCGACGTCGATCATGACGAAGGCGCCGTCGATGTGGATCCGGTAGCCCGGCATCGGCACCTTGATCAGCTCCACGCCGAGGAGGTTCATCGCCGCCTCGACCTGCCTGACACCTTCCGGATTGCACGCGACGCTCACCGAGCAGACGGCGGTTTTCTCGTCGAGGTGCGCGAAGCCGCCGCCCTCGAACACCGAGTCCCCGTGCAGCGTGGACAGGATGGGGCATCCGGCCTGTGCCAGTGCACGCGTCACCGGCAATTCCTCGCCCCGCCGCACCTTGCGGGCGAGCCTCGTGACGATGGCACCGCCCTTTACTCCGATCACGCTGTCGCGTGTGTAGACCTGCTTCATGCGTCCTGGGGCGGCCTCGCCGACATAGATGACGTCGACACCCTCGGCACGCAGCATCGCCGCGAGCTGGTCGTGGCCGGCCTGCATTGCCGCGAGATCGGGCAGGGTCCTGCCCATCCAGTACCATCCGCTGTCGGGGTCGCCGAAGCCGCCGATCTCGGGAATGGGCTTGTCCTTTACCACCGACAGCTCTTCACCCGGCCGGTGCATGAGGACGGCCCTGAGCCGCCCGACATCGCTGGTGCAACCCCACGGGCGGCCCCAGACCGCTGTCTGCTCCTCTGGGGTCTCGAAGCGCGGCTCGGGGACCGAGCCGAAGATCTTGAAGAAGCTGTTCTCGCGGTACTCGTGTTCGCTCATCGCCGGCGTGTGATGGGTCACCGCGTCCTCCTCGGGGCAAACGTTCCGGAGCAGACCGGCGTGCGGCCAGACGGCACAGAAGCAGTTTGGAGTTGACTATACATGCGCCGTGCCAACGCTAGCGAGGCTTGCGCCTTTCTCCCACTCGCAGCGTGGGTGGAGCACGGATTGCACTGGAGGGACGATGACTGACCCTTTGCCTGTCGCTGATCCCTGGTTCACCTGCAGCGAGGTGGAAAACGGGATCTACGTCCTCACCGAGCCGCATGTCGCGCGGCTCTACCGGGCCAACCTCTACCTCGTGAAGGGCACCACCCATGACCTCCTGGTCGATACCGGCATGGGCATCGGCGACCTGAGGGCCACGATCGCCCCGCTCGTCGACAAACCCCTGCTGCTGTTCACCACGCACACGCATCTCGACCACATCGGCGGCCACTCCGGGTTTCGGGACGTCGAGATCCTGATCCATCATATCGAGGCGCCCAGCCTGCAAGCACCGGACTTCCCGACGGGGCTCAGCTATGCCGGCTTTTCGGAGACGCAGCGGGCCGCCTACCGCGCGGCCGGGTTCGACACCAGCGGCTGGCTCGTGAACGCGGTGCCCTCTGAAGGGTACGACCTCGACGGGTACACCGTGCACGGCGTCGAGCCGACCAGGCTGGTGGGGGAGGGCGACGTGCTCGACATCGGCGGACGGGTGTTCGACGTCATGCACCTGCCCGGCCATTCCCCCGGGGGCGTCGCTCTCTGGGAGAAGAAGACCGGCCTCTTCATCGCGGGCGACGTCATCTATGACGGGCTGATCATCGACACCACGCCGGACGCCAGCATTCCAGACTATCTCGCGACGATGGAACGGCTGCGCAGCCTGCCGGTGAACCTCGTCCTGGGTGGGCACCGCGAGCCGTTCGGCCGGCAGCGGATGCTCGAGATCATCGACGACTACGTCGAGAGCCGCACCACCGGCCGTGCGCCGCCGCCGCCGCGGGCCTCCTTCTGAAGAGCCGGGCGCCAGGCGGCGCCCGGACCAGGTGCGCTCAGATCGAGCCTGCTTCCACCATGTAGTTGTTGGCCGTGCACATGGCCGCGTCGTCCGAGGCGAGGAACAGCGCCATGCGGGCGAGGTAATGGGGCTCGATCAGGTCCGGCAGGCACTGGCGCTTGCGGTGCCGCTCCAGCGCCTCCGGAGTGGCCCAGAGCTCTTTCTGGCGCTCGGTCATGACCCAGCCGGGAACGACGGTGTTGACGCGGATGCGGTGGGGACCGAGGTCGCGGGCAAACGCGCGCGTCATCCCGTGCACGGCAGCCTTCGCCGTCGTGTAGACGGGCATGCCGCCCGATGCCTCCCACCACGAGTTCGAGCCGAAGTTCACGATCGAGCCCTTGCCGGCGGCGATCATGCCCGGTGCCACCGCCTGGATCGCGAAGAACATGTGCTTGATGTTGGCCGCGATGCGCTCGTCGTAATAATCTGACGTCACATCCTGCCAGGGATGGCGGTCGTCGCGCGCGGCGTTGTTGACCAGCACGGTTGCCGGCCCGATCTGGCCGGCGAGGGCGGCGAAGGCGCGCTGAAGGTCGGGGATGTCGCGGAGATCGCACGATTCGAAGCGCACGGTGCTTCCGTTTGATCCCAATTCCTTGGCGAGAGCGGCGCCGCGCTCCCTGTCGATGTCGACGAAGCCGACCTTCGATCCCTGCTCCACAAAGGCCTTCACGATCTCCGCGCCGATCCCCGACGCCCCTCCCGTGATGAAGACGACGGCGCCGTCGAGACTTGCGTAGCGCGTGTACATGGCTGTCCTCCCTGAACTTTTGCAGGACAGACCACCCTGGGCGGGGCGCGGTCAAGGGCTCAGCAGGCGTCATGGGGTGCGCTGGCAGACGGCGAGACGTTGTCCGGCATCTGACCGTACAATCGGCAATTTAATCACTCATTTTGACTGATATACTCAACTCGATCCTTCCGACGTTCTCACGATCCTCGATGACACGAAAGCATTCTCTGCGTTTTTCTGGCCCGTTTACGTTGTGTTTACTGTTCCCGGCATGCGCGTCTAAACACGTTGTTCACGGCTAGGTCGTAGCTTGGTGCCTGAAACACGCGGGGGCATGGGGAGAGGCCCTCTCGTTCAAAGCGAGGCGGATTGGCCCATGCGGTTGACCATCAAAGCGAAACTCGGATTGGCTTTCGGCACTATCGTGGCCCTGTCGGCCGCGACGGGTGCCCTCGCATTCGTGTCGCTTACAGACCTCAACACGTCGATCGGCAACCTGGCCGGGCGTGCCCACAGGATCGAGGCTGCGGAGGAACTGAAGGCGGGGATCCTCGCCAACATGCGCTCCGAACGCGATCTCATCGCGTCCCGGATCGAGGCAGACACCGAGAAACTGGCTGCCGAAATCGACCAGCGCCGCAGCGAACTCGACAGGCACGCCCGAGAGATCGAGGCCGCAGCGAGCCCGCAGGCCAAGCCGCTGATGCAGCGCGTCATCACCACCATGGACGCCTTCGCGATCGAGCAGAAACAGGTGGTGGACCTCGCCCGCCAGCACTCGGTGTCCCGTGCCTCGGAGGCGCTCGAGGGACCGGCTGCGGAAGCGCAAAAGAAGCTTGGCGCCGCGCTGGACGGGATGGGCGAGCGTGCGGCCGGTTCGCGCACCGCCGAGACGGAGCTCTCGCACTTCCGCACCGCGACGATGTCGCTTTGGCTCGATGCAGACCAGCTGACGCGGGCCGACAGCGTCGAGGATCTTGCCACCCGCGTGGCCACGGTCGCGGCGGCCACGGATGCGCTAGAGGCCAACGGCAAGGCTGCAGTCGAGCGCCTGACTGCCGACGGCGTGGACGCTGCCGAGTTCCGGGGAGCTCTCTCGGCGTTCGTCACCGAGGTCCGCCATGTCGTCGAGACCGCCCGCGGCGGGGGTACCCTGAACGCCGATGCCTTGTCGCGGGGTGCCGGTGCGAAGGCCATGGGAGAGGTGGTCAAGGCCGTCGACGACTATCGCGCTCTCACCGGACGGCTGATGGCAGAGGCACAGACCGAAGCCGACGCCGAGGCCAAGCAGTCCGAAACAGTCGTCGTCGTGGCCGTCGCGATCTCGGCTCTCGCGGCGCTCGCCTTTGGCCTCTGGCTGATCACCCTGATCGGCCGCGGGCTGCGCCGGGCCGGAGAAGTCGCGACGCGTGTCGCGGAAGGCGACCTGACCCACCCCGTGGACGTGAAGGGCTCCGACGAGATCGCCGTGCTGCTGGGTTCGCTCGAGGACATGCGGGTCAAGCTTGGCGCCGTCGTCGGCGACACGCACAGCGTGGTGCACAACGTCTCGTCGGGGAGCCAGGAGCTCTCTGCGAGCGCCGAACAGCTGTCCCAGGGCGCGACCGAGCAGGCTGCCGCGACCGAGCAGGCCTCCGCCTCGATGGAGGAGATGGCGGCCAATGTGAAGCAGAACGCTGAGAACGCCTCGCAGACCGAGAAGATCGCCCGGCGCTCCGCCCAGGATGCCGAGCATTCCAACCAGGCCGTCGAGCGCGCCGTGGATGCGATGCAGACCATCGTCGCCAAGATCACCATCGTGCAGGAAATCGCCCGGCAGACCGACCTGCTGGCGCTCAATGCCGCGGTGGAGGCGGCCAGGGCCGGCGAGCACGGACGCGGCTTCGCGGTGGTCGCATCGGAAGTCCGCAAGCTCGCCGAGCGCAGCCAGGCTGCGGCGGCCGAGATCTCCTCGCTCTCCGGCGACACGGTGAAGGCGGCCCGCGAGGCGGGCGAGATGCTCTCCAAGCTCGTGCCGGACATCCGCCGCACGGCGGAACTGGTCGAGGAGATCAGCGCGGCGTGCCGCGAGCAGGACATCGGGGCTGCCCAGATCAACCAGGCGCTGCAGCAACTCGACCAGGTGACGCAGCAGAACGCGGCGGCGTCCGAGCAAGTCTCGGCCACGTCCGAGGAGCTCGCCGCCCAGGCGGAGCAGCTGCAGACCACCATCGCCTACTTCCAGACGGCGGCCGACGACCGGACCCTGGCCACCGCGGCGGAAGAGGCAGCCCTCGATGCACGCGCACTGCAGGGCCGCGTCAAGGCAAGCTTCCCCGCGGGGCGCAAGAGGCCTGCCAAGGCTGCAACCGAGAAGAAGCGGGAGCCGCAGACGGCAAGGCCCGCTCGCGGCAAGCAGGTCGCGAATGGCGGCTTTGTACTGGATCTCGATGACGACGATGCCGAGGACACCTCGTTCAAGCGCTTCTGACCCCTGCGTCGCGACCAACCCGGATATTCAGCCATGCCGATCCTGTCCTTCGAAGGGCTGATGACGGTAGCCACCGCAGAGGAGGTGCGTGATCGCCTCCTCGCGGCCCTCGACGAGCCGGGCGGCTGCGTGGTCGACGTCTCGGCCGCGAGCCAGGTGGACCTGACCTTCCTTCAAACCCTCATGGCTGCCGCCGCAACGGCGTCCATGCGGGGCGTATCCCTGGTGATGACCGGAGCACCAGCCGGCCCGCTCGCCGTGGCGCTGGCGAGGGCCGGGCTGACGCCCTCCCCGGAGCGCGCCGCCGACTTCGATCAAATTTTCTGGCGCGAGGCCAAACTGTCATGAAGAGCGTTCTCACCGTCGACGATTCCCCGTCCATCCGGCAGATGATCCGGCTGACGCTGGGACCCGCCGGCTACACCGTGCTGGAGGCCGGCAACGGCGCCGAGGGCCTGAACAAGGCCAAGTCATCGCAGGTCGACATGGTCGTCACTGACCTCAACATGCCGGTGATGGACGGCCTCGGGCTGATCCGTGAGCTGCGCAGCCTGCCCGCCTACCGTGGCGTGCCTATCGTGTTCCTGACGACGGAATCCGACGCCGGGCTGAAACAGCAGGCCAAGGCCGCTGGAGCCACCGGCTGGATCACGAAGCCCTTCCGCCAGGACCAGCTCCTGATGGTCGTGCAGAAGTTCCTCGCCTGATGAGCGAGAACCCCGCCGATATCTTCCGCCAGGAAGCCGCGGACCTGCTCGAGACACTCGAGCAGACGCTGCTGGATCTCGAGGCCTCGCCGGCCGACCGCGACCTCGTCGATGCCGCGTTCCGGGCCATGCACACGATCAAGGGCTCCGGAGCCATGTTCGGCTTCGACGAGGTCGCGGCCTTCGTCCACGACTTCGAGACCGCCTTCGACCGCGTGCGCAAGGGCCAGGGGCCGGTGCCGTCTGGCCTCGTGCAGGTGGCGCTCTCGGCGCTCGACTACATCCGCATGCTCGTGGAACGTCCCCAGGACACCGACGCCGTGATCGGCGAAGCGCTCCTCGCCGACCTTCAGGCGCAAATCGGTGCCGTGCTGCCGGACTCGGGCGCCGGAGACGCTGGACCTGCCGCGACCGCCACCGACAGCCTGCAGACCTGGCGCATCCGCATGCGCTTCGAGCCTGGCATCCTCGTCAACGGCACCAACCCGCTCGCATTGCTCGACGAGCTCCGCGGGCTTGGCGAGTGCGAGGTACGGCCGGTCCTCGACGCGCTGCCCGGCCTCGAGAGCATGGATCCGACGGCGTGCTGGGTCGCGTGGGACGTCGTCCTGGTCACGACCGCCGCCCGCGACGCGATCGAGGATGTCTTCATGTTCGTGCACGACGAGATGGAACTCGTCGTGGAGCCGACGGAAGTCGAGGACCCGGCCCCGGTGTCGGGCGAAGGCGGCGAGCGGGCAGTCACTGAAGCGCACGTCGACATCCCGGATGATACTCCCGTCGCGCCATCTCCGCGGGCCGCGCAGAAGCCTCGCGAGGCGGCCGCCACGGCGGGCGATCGCGCGGCGGCGACCATCCGCGTCGACGCGGACAGGCTGGACGCCCTCATGGACCGGGTCGGCGAGCTCGTCATCGCCCAGGCCCGCCTGTCCCAGATTGCCGCCAGCCGGGGCGACCTGGCGCTGGCCGGGGTTGCCGAGGAGATCGAGCGTCTCGCTGCAGGACTTCGCGATACGACGATGGAAATCCGGATGGTGCCCATCGGCACCCTGTTCGGCCGTTTCCGGCGCCTCGTGTTCGACCTGTCGCGCGACCTTGGCAAGCCGCTGGAACTCGTCACCTCCGGCGAGGAAACGGAACTCGACAAGACCATGATCGAGCGGCTCGCCGATCCGCTCGTGCATCTGATCCGCAACGCAGTCGACCACGGACTGGAGACGCCCGACGTGAGGCGCGCCGCCGGCAAGCCCGAAAACGGGACGCTGCGCCTCACCGCCCGGCACGTCGGGGCCGAGGTGCTCGTCACCATCGCCGACGACGGGCGGGGCCTTGATCCAGAGCGCATCCGCGCGAAGGCCGAGGAGCAGGGCTTGATCTCGCCGGAGACGAAGCTCACCGACGCCGAGCTCTTCCAGTATCTCTTCCATCCCGGCTTCTCCACGGCGCGGGAAGTCTCGGCCCTGTCCGGCCGCGGCGTCGGGATGGACGTCGTCAAGAAGGTGATCGAGAGCATGCGCGGCGGCATCGAGCTGTCGACGCAGAAAGGGCAGGGGACGCAGGTCACCCTGCGGCTGCCGCTGACGCTCGCCATCATCGAGGGGCTGCTCGTGCGGGTCGAGAACGCCCGCTACATCATCCCGCTTGCCTGCGTCGAGGAATGCGTCGAACTGCCCGCGCTCGAGGACGGGCGGGGCTACGGCCGCAACTTCCTGTCCATTCGCGGCGACCTCGTGCCGTATCTCAAGCTGCGCACGCGCTTCGGGGCGGCCGGCGAGCCGGATCCGCACGAGAAAGTGGTGGTGGTCGCAAGCTCCGACACCCGCGTCGGGCTCGTCGTCGACCAGATCATCGGCCAGCACCAGACGGTCATCAAGTCGCTGTCGCCCTTGCACGCGAAAGTGCCGGGCTTCGCCGGCGCGACCATTCTCGGGGACGGCACTGCCGCTCTCATTCTCGACGTGGCCCAGCTTGTCGAGGGCGGCCAGGCGGAGGGCCCGACCGGGCGCCCGTCCGACAGCGTGAAGGAGGCGGCATGAGCGCGCCCGTGACCGAGCTTCCCAACCACTTCGAGGCGCTCATGCTGGGCATCGGCGACGAGGTCTTCGCCGTCGATGCCGCGATGGTGCGCGAGATCCTCGACCCCGTCCCCGCAACGCGCGTCCCTGGCGCCAGCGAGCATGTGCCCGCCATCGTCAATGTTCGCGGCCGCATCATCCCGCTTGCCGATCTTCGACTGCGCTTCGGCATGCCGCCGGCAGAGGCGACGATCGATACGCGGATCGTCGTGGTCGAAGTCGCCCTCGGCGGCGACCCCATTCTGGTCGGCGTCATCGCGGACAAGGTTCACGAGGTCACCGACCTCGCCACCGCGACCGCCCAGCCCGTGCCGCGAATCGGCACGCGCTGGCGCCCTGACTACGTCCGCTGCATCGCCCGGTGGCGAGACGACTTCGTCGTCGTCCCCGATCTTGCCCGCATTCTCCACTGACCCCCGTCTGAAGGCTATCTCCCATGCGCTTTTCCGTCCGCGCCAAGCTCGGTCTCGCCTTCGCAGCCGTGCTTGGTCTCTCCGCCGTTTCCGGCGGTATCAGCTTCATGAAGCTGAACACGCTCAATGAGAGCCTCGACTACACCATAAAGAGCGTCGCCAAGCGCATCCAGCTCGCCGGAGAGCTACGCGCGGCGCTCCTCGAAGATCAGCGCATGCAGGGGATCGTGCTGGAGGCCGAGACGGCTGCCGAGGCCGAAAAGGGCAAGGCGAAGCTTTCGGAATACCGCCAGGAGGTCTCCAAGCTTCGCGGCGAACTGCTCGCCCTGGCGACGACCGAAGAAGGCAAGAAGGCGCTCGAGGCATTCGGGAAGACCTACGAGAAGCACATTGGGGTGCAGGACAGGGTTGTCGCCCTTGACGGCCTCAACTCCGTCGAGAAGACGACGGCGCTCCTGCGCGGAGAGGTCGACGCCGCGTCGGATGGCGTGGCCAGCGCGGCCCGCGGTGCCGTCGAGAGCGCACCGGGTTCCGAAACCGCCCGTATGGCCGCCGATCTGCGCAGCGAGGTCGAGCGCGCCTTGAACGCGCTTTGGCCGATGGCGGCGGCGGCCTCGTCCGCCGATGCCATCCAGCTCGGCAAGGATGCGGCCAGCCAGCTCGACGTTCTCCGCAAGCAGCGGGAGGCCGCGGCTGCAGCCAAACCGCAGGAGGGAGGCGCAGCGCTCGCGCCGGTTCTGGCCTCGACGGATGCCTTCCTGGCGGCTGCAGGCAAGGCCATCGAGGCAGCCGGCGAGGCTGGTCCGCTCAAAGCCCGCGAACTGTCCACCGCCGAAGGTGACCCGATCCTGAACGAGGCTACCGGCCAGATTGGCAAGTACCTCGAAACGCTGGATTTGGTGTTCGAGCAGACCGAGGCCGAGGCTGCTTCGCAGTTCCGCTCGGCCCAGCTGGTGCTTGGCGCCATGTTCCTGATGTCGATGCTGGTCGGCGTCGGCGCCGCAGTGTTTCTGTCGATGAACATCATGCGGGCGGTCCGCGACTCGGTCGATCTCGCCAATGCCGTGGCGATGGGGGACCTCAGCCAGCGTGTCACGCCGCGGTCCGACGACGAGTTCGCCGATATGATCGGGGCGCTCAACAAAATGAGCGCCGGGCTGAGCGAGACTGCCGAACTGGCCGCGAACATCGCGGCCGGCGACCTGTCCGTGCGGCCGCAGCGCAGGTCCGACAAGGATGTGCTCGGCATCGCCCTCGAGGACATGGTTGAGAAGCTGCGTGCCGTCGTCGGCGATGCGTCGGCTGCCACGGCCAACGTGTCCTCGGGCAGCCAGCAGCTCTCTGCGAGCGCCGAACAGCTGTCTCAGGGCGCGACCGAGCAGGCTGCCGCGACCGAGCAGGCCTCCGCCTCGATGGAGGAGATGGCGGCCAACGTGAAGCAGAACGCCGAGAACGCCTCCCAGACCGAGAAGATGGCCCGGCGCTCCGCCCAGGATGCCGAGCACTCCAACCAGGCCGTCGAACGCGCCGTGGATGCCATGCAGACCATCGTCGCCAAGATCACCATCGTGCAGGAGATCGCCCGGCAGACCGACCTGCTGGCGCTCAATGCCGCGGTGGAGGCGGCAAGGGCCGGCGAGCACGGACGCGGCTTCGCGGTGGTCGCCTCGGAGGTGCGCAAGCTCGCCGAGCGCAGCCAGGCTGCGGCGGCCGAGATCTCCTCGCTCTCCGGCGACACGGTGAAGGCGGCGCGCGAGGCGGGCGAGATGCTCTCCAAGCTCGTCCCCGACATCCGCCGCACGGCGGAACTGGTCGAGGAGATCAGCGCGGCCTGCCGCGAGCAGGACATCGGGGCTGCCCAGATCAATCAGGCGCTGCAGCAGCTCGATCAGGTGACGCAGCAGAACGCGGCGGCGTCCGAGCAGGTCTCGGCCACGTCCGAGGAGCTGGCGACCCAGGCCGAGCAGCTGCAGACCACCATCGCTTTCTTCAACGTGAACAGTGGCGAAGACGGGCGCGACGCTACGCCGGTCCAGGCCGACGCCCGTGCGCTGCAGGGCCGTGTCAAGGCGAGCTTCCCGGGGGCGCGCAAGGGGCAGTCCGGCAAGTCTGCCGCTTCGTCCGATAACGGGAAGGCCGAGCTCCGCGCCGCCCGCGCGCCGAAAGGCAGGCAGGTCGCGAATGGCGGCTTCGTGCTCGACCTCGACGAGGACGACCGCGAAGACACGGCATTCCGCCGTTCATGACCGCGTGGGAGCAGGCCCGGATGACCCAGCCAGTCCAGTTCGTCACGCTCGGCATCGACCGCGACGTCTTCGCCGTGCCCGTTGCGAACGTCCAGGAAATCCTGGATCTCGTCCCGGTCGCCCGCCTGCCGCAGGCACCGCCCTGTGTCGCCGGCATCATCGACGTGCGGGGCAAGGCCTATCCGGTGGTGGATTTGCGCATCAAGCTCGGCCTTCCCAGCGCCGAGCCCACGCCCGCCACCCGCATCGTCGTACTGCGGCCGTCGGAGGCCGCCGACATTCCCTCGCTCGGCGTGATCGCGGACCGGGTCTTCGAGGTCACCGCTCTCGACGGTGCGCTGGAGCCTGCCCCCAGCACGGGCGGACGCTGGCGCGGCGAGGCGATCGCCGGCATCGGGCGGCGCAACGACGCCTTCGTCGTCGTGCTTGATCTCGCCCAGTTGCTCGCCTCCGAGCGCCCTCTCGCAGCCGGGACCGATCTCGGCTCCGAGGCTGCGTGATCATGACCGGATTGAGCGCAAGGAACTTCGAACGGATTGCCCGCTATATTGAGCAACGGGCCGGCATCCGCCTGCCCAAGGGAAAGTCCGTGATGGTTGAGGGACGGGTCGCCAAGCGGGTGCGCGCACTCGGGCTCGACTCTGCCAACGAGTATGCCGACCGCTTCTTCAGTGGTGCGCTGTCGCCGGACGAAGACGTCCACCTGATCGACTCCGTCACGACCAACAAGACCGACTTTTTCCGCGAGCCCGATCACTTCGCGTTTTTCCGGGACACCGCGATTCCGCAGCTGCTCGCCGTGCGCGGCGGCCGTGGCCCCCACATGATGAAGTTCTGGAGCGCCGCAAGCTCCATCGGCGCCGAGGCCTACACGATGGCCATGGTGGCGGCGGATCTCGCGGCCGAGCGGCGTGACTTCCAGTTCGCCGTCCTCGGCACCGACATCTCGAGCGAGGTGCTGCGGCAGGCTCGCCGGGGGGTCTACCCGGCTGACCTCGTCGAGCCCGTCCCGCCTGCCATGCGCAAGCGCTACCTTCTGATGGCCCGCGACCCGAAACGGCCGGAGGTCCGGATCGTGCCTGAGCTTCGCCGGCTGGTGCGCTTCGAGCGACTGAACCTCATCGAGCCGGTCCAGCACATCGACCGGGACGTCGACGTCATCTTCTGCCGCAACGTGCTGATCTATTTCGACAAACCGACCCAGGCCCGCGTCGTTTCGATGCTCGCCGGGCACCTGCGCCCTGGCGGCTTCCTCGTGCTCGGCCATTCCGAGGCCATGTCAGGCGAACCAATGACGGAGCTGCGCCAGGTGAGGCCCACGGTCTTCCAGAACAACGCCACGAAAATCAGGAAGGTGGCATGAACAAGCCTCCCATTCGCGTTCTCATCGTCGATGACTCCGCCTCCGTCCGCCAGGCGCTCTCGTCCATCATCGAGGAGGATCCCGCGACGGAGCTGGTCGGGACGGCGGGCGATCCGTACGCCGCCGCCCGGCGCATTTCCGAGGTCGTGCCCGACGTCGTCATCCTCGACGTCGAGATGCCGCGCATGGACGGCATCACCTTCCTTCGCAAGCTCATGGCGCAGCGGCCGATCCCGGTGATCATCTGCTCGACGCTGACCGAAGAGGGATCCGCGACGCTGCTGGAAGCCCTCGAGGCAGGGGCCGTCGAGGTCATTCCGAAGCCGAAGCTCGGCACCCGCGCATTTCTCCTGGAATCGCGGAAGCGCGTCATCGAGGCGGTCAAGGCCGCCGCGAGCGCCCGGCCGGGTGTCCGCCCGGGCCGGCCGGCCGCGCAAAAGATCGAGGCCAAGCTCACTGCCGACGCCATGATGCCCCCGCCCTCGCGCCACGCCATGACGGTGACGACCGAAAAGGTCGTCTGCATGGGCGCATCCACCGGCGGCACTGAATCGCTTCGCGCCGTTCTGGAGGTGTTGCCCGTGACTGCGCCTGGCATCGTCGTGGTGCAGCACATGCCGGAGGCCTTCACGGCCGCTTTCGCCCGCCGCCTCGACGGGCTGTGCCAGGTCGACGTGCGAGAGGCGAAGGACGGGGACGCGGTGCTGCCCGGCCAGGTGCTGATCGCGCCCGGCAATCGCCATACGCTCCTCCAGCGAAGCGGCGCAAGGTACTACGTTGCCGTCAAGGACGGCCCTGCTGTCTCCCGCCACCGGCCGAGCGTCGACGTGCTGTTCCGCTCGGCGGCACAGTTTGCCGGTGCCAACGCCGTCGGCATCCTGATGACCGGCATGGGCGACGACGGCGCCGCGGGTCTCCTCGAGATGCGCCGCGCAGGCGCCTACACCGTGGCGCAAAACGAGGCGACCTGCGTCGTTTTCGGCATGCCCAAGGAAGCGATCGAGCGCAATGCCGCCATGGCGATCGTGGCGCTCGACGACATCCCGAGGGAGATCATGCGCGCCGTCGACGACGAACGGCCGGCGCTGAGGGCAGCGCGATGAACTCGAGACCGCCACTCTCACGCCTGATGCAGGCCCGCGACACCATCACTGCCGCGAATTCCGGGATCGAGGCCGTCTTCGTCGCGCTTGGGCGGCATCTCGAAGGGGCGATGGTCGTCCTGGGCGAACTCGGCACCTCGGTCGCGGCTCTTCCGTCCGAGATCGACGCTCCGGCCATCCGCTCGGCCGAGGACGACCTCGTCGCCGTCGCTGGTGCCATGGGCGCTGTCCAGCGCGGCCTGCCCGGCGAGACGGACGCGCTCGCGTCGCTGGCCGGTTCCAACCAGTCGGTGTCCCGGCATGTCCAGTCGCTGGTCGAGAGCATCCGGACCATCGTGATCCTGGCGCGGACTGCCCGCATCCAGTCGGCCGCCCTGAGCGCCGGCAATGCCGGCTTCGCGGCGTTCGCCGACGACATCGTCAGGCTCGCCGTGGCTGCGCAGTCCGTCGTCGGACGGTTCCAGTCGGACCACGGCAAGCTGTCCGCCACGATCAGCACCGCCGTCACGGCCCACCGGCAGTTCGTCGGAGGGGAGGGGCAGCGCCTGACCGTGCTTGCCGAGGATCTCCGCGCTGCCGCGGCCGAACTGGCCGCACGGCGCGAGGATGCCCTGCATCTCTCCGACAGCGTTGCGAACTGTTCGGCCAGCATGTCGTCATCGGTGGGGTCGGCCATCATGTCGCTCCAGGTCGGCGACAGCACCCGCCAGCGGCTGGAACATGTCTGCGAGGGCATAGACCGCATGCTGTCTGCCAATGGGTCCGCTCACGCGGCGCCCGACTTCGCCGCCGCTCTGGCAACGCTGGCCGAGATCGAGGCCGCGCAGCTCGACCGGGCGCTCGACACCATGTCGGTCGACGCGGGCAGCGTCCGCGGCGCGCTCGAGGATCTCGCGCTCGAAGCGCAGACCCTCGTCGAGGCAGCCAGATCCCTCGCCGCCGGTGCTGGTACGTCCCACTCCTTCATGGAAGGGCTGGCCGACCGCCTGTCCAAGGCGGCTGCACTGACGGCGGCCTGCGATGCCGCCCGTGCTCCGGTGGAGAACGCCGTGCGTTCGGTGGACGACACCCTCGGGCGGCTCCAGGACCAGACGCGCGAGCTCCAGGAGATCGTCGCCGGCATCACGCTCGTCGGCATCAACGCAGCCGTCCGTTCGGCCCGCTTCGGCTCCGATGGCCAGGCCCTGGCCGTCATCGCCCAGGATCTCAGACTCTACGCCGACCGCATCGTGACCGAGGCCAAGGATCTCATGGAGGGCTTCGACGTCGTGACGCGTGAGGCGGAGCGGCTGGGGCGCAATGGCGCCGGCGCCGCCACCACGCGCGGTCTCGACGGCAGGCTCGGGGACGTGCTCGATGCGGTCCGGGCCGGCAGCCAGTCATTGTCCGGCCGGCTGTCCTCGATCGAGCGTCAGGCCAACACGGGATGCGCCGCGCTCACGCGGACCGCGGCCGAACTCGACGGCATCGACGAGGTGGAGCGGTCTGGCCGGATGGCCATTGGAACGCTCGGCGATTTCATCGTGGAACTGGGCCCGGTGGCCCAGACCCCGGCGTCCGACGACATCGTCTCCGGGATTTCCGGTGCAGCCAAGCACACCATGGCTGCCGAGCGCGAGATCGCGAAGAGGCGGCGGGCGTCCTGAAACACGCGCCGGCGGCTCAGGCCGCCGTGCGGGTGTCCCGCGGAGCTGCAAGCCGGTTCGGCTTGCACTCCTCATGGGCTGCGCGCGTCTCGATCAGCGCGGCCCGGATCGCCGCCACGTCGACAGCAGCTCCGTCCTTGAAGGCTGTCCCGGCTGCCGCCACGGCAGGGACCACCCCGACCAGCCCGACCGTCTCGGCGACACCCTTGATCGTGTGAAGGTGACGGCGGATCGCTTCCGCGTCGCCTGCCGCGACGGCCTCCTCGACGGCATCGCACAGCCGCTCCGCATCGGTCCAGAAGCTGGCGACCAGCGCCTCCAGCGTGTCCTCGCCGAGCCCGGCGCGGAGGGACTCCTGCTGGACGGCATTGACCAGGTTTGACGCCGGCGCGTCCTGAATTACCGAGACGCCTTCGTCGCTCTCGCCGATTGCCTCCGAGTGCGCGGGAAGCCACGCGGCCAGCATGCCCTCCAGCTTCGCCCGCGTGACGGGCTTGGCCAGGAAGTCGCTCATTCCGGCCGCAAGGCAGTCGTCGCGGTCGGATACGAAGGCATTTGCAGTCAGGCCCACGATCGGCAAAGCCGCCAGTCCCGCGGCGCGGATCTGACGGGTCGCCTCCAGCCCGTCCATCTGCGGCATCTGCACGTCCATGAGGACGAGATCGTAATTTTGGCCCATGGTACATTCGACGGCTTCGACGCCATCCGAAGCCATGTCGACCTCTACGCCGAGCCCTGCGAGCAGGTCGCCGGCGACGCGCTGGTTGATGCGGTTGTCCTCGACCAGGAGCACGCGCCCCTTGAATGTGCGGCGCGACGAGGCGTTTCGCGTCTCGTCGACAGCGGCGATCGGTTCGGCCGGCCCGAGGGGAAGCATGCACCAGAACGTGCTGCCTTCACCCTCGACGCTGCGCACGCCGATGTCTCCGCCCATCGCACGGGCGAGGCGCTTCGAGATGACGAGGCCGAGCCCCGAGCCACCGAAGCGGCGGTTGATGCTGGCATCGAGCTGGCTGAACTCGCGAAAAAGGCGCGACTTCGCCTCCTCGGGAATGCCGATGCCGGTGTCCTCGACCTCGAACCGGATCCAGCCGGGCTGCCCGGCCTCCTCGGCCACATGCAACGCCACGGCGCCGAAGCGGGTGAACTTCACGGCGTTCGAGAGGAAGTTGAGGAGGATCTGCCGGAGCCTGGCCTCGTCTCCTGACACGGCGAGCGCAGGACATTCGCTGGTCAGCACAAGGCCCTTCTCGCGCGCCAGCGGCCGCACGACCTGCATGGCCCCCTCGACCGCCGCCGGCAGGGCGAAGCGCCTGCTCTCGATATCGATCGACCCGGATTCCAGCTTCGAAAAATCGAGTACGTCCGAGATGATGCCGAGCAGGGAGTGCGAGCATTCGTGGATGGTTGCCAGCCTCGCCTGCTGCCGGGGCGACAGGTCGGCGGTGCCGAGCAGCTCCACGGACCCCAGGATGCCGTTGAGCGGCGTGCGGATCTCGTGGCTCATGGCCGCGAGGAACGCCGACTTTGCCTTGTTCCCGGCCTCGGCCAGGGCTGCGGCACGGGCAAAATCAGCATTGAGGCTGCGCAGACGGACCTGTGAAGACCGGATCTGTCGCAGTTGAAGGCCGAGGAGGACAACGACGGCGCCGAGCGTCAGTGTGAGCGCACCGACGGCCCAGCCGAGGACCTCGTAAAACTCCTCCATCGCCTTGCGGTCGTTCACCCTGATGGAGGCGATCTCCGCATTGCTGGTCTGGAGGAGCCGTTCCGTCCTGGATCGGAGCTCACCGATCTTCGAGCCTATCGCGGCCAGCTCGCTGTCGGACATCCCGGGGTCGGACCTGACGCGGTCGATGTCGGCCTCGAGGCCCAGGATGCGGGCCTTGACGTCGCCGACGAGCGCCTTGAGCTCGGGCTTGCTGTTGAACTTGATGGCGTAGTTGCCTCCAGAGAGGAGGCCCGTGCGACTGTACAGGATGTCGTAGCGGGAGACGACGTTGCCGGAGTCTTTCGGAGCCGCCTGATGGCGGAGGGCCATCAGCGCTCCATCGAGCTTCGCAACCTCGCGGTCGAGTTGGTAGGCCGCCCAGATAGCATCCTCGCGGACACTGTCGGCGATGGCCCGGCCGCGCTCGTTGATAGCGATGAAGGTCGTCACCACCGTCGCAAGCAGCACGAGGCTCGCTGCCACGAGGACGCCGAGGGCCAGCCTCCTGAAGAAGGCCGCCCTGTCGTTGATCACCGCATCCGGCACGTCACTGGATCTCGATGGCCTTCACCTGCCAGACGGAGCGGGCGAAATACTGTTCGTTGAACAGGTTGGAATCAGCGTCGAACGGGTAGATGACGAAGATCGGGCCCTTTTCACGCACCGACATCGGCTTGCCGTCGAGCTTGGTGGCGAGAATGACCGGCCATTTGCGGAAATCCTCGACCGGGATCTCGGCCGCGTAGTCGTTCAGCGCGATCACGCGGAGCTTGGCGCCCTTAGCACCGACGGCGTCCAGAAGGGCGGCGCCCAGCGGACCCTCGAAGGCGACCTTCTTCGAGTACCAGGGGGTCTCCACCTCCGACTTACGGCCGGCGAGCTTGTCCAGCATCGCCATGTCGAAGAGAGCGGCGCCCTCGGTGTTCACGTTGCCGATCTTCCCGGTCACCGTGAGAACGACCTCACCCTCGGGTTTGGCGAGTTCTCCGGCGCGCGCGGGCGCGGCGATAGCGATGAAGGCGAGAGCAAGGGCGGCAAGGGCAGTCTTGAGCATGGTCTTCACTCCTTTGATTCTGGATCGGGATCGTGCGGCGCTGCGCCGTTCGTGGCGTGGCCGTTCATGCGGGCGCGGGATCCGGGCGAGGCGGCTTGCGGCGGCTGGATGCAGGCGACGATCTCGTCCCAGCAGCGCTTGAAGGCTTCGACACAGTCCGGGTCGAACTGGCTGCCGCTATGCGCGATGATGTAGTCGCGCGCCTCCGAAACCGGCCATGCCGGGCGATAGACCCTGTCCGCGCACAGCGCCTCGAACACGTCCGCCACGGCTGCGATGCGGCCCTCGACCGGGATTTCGGCCCCCTTGAGGCCGTTCGGATAACCGCGGCCGTCCCAATGCTCGTGGTGGGTCGCCGCGATGGCTGCGGCCACGTGCATCAGGGTTGATGACCCGCCGGACAGGATCGCTTCGCCGACCAGCACGTGCTCGCACATTTGTTTGCGTTCGTCGGGAGTCAGCGGGCCCGGCTTGGACAGGACCGCGTCCGGCACGCCGATCTTGCCGACGTCATGAAGGGTGGCGGCGAGGTGGATGACGCCGCAGGTCTCGTGGTCGAACCCCAGTTCGCGGGCGAGGATGCGGCAGATGTCGGCCATGCGGGCGACGTGGTCGCCGGTCTCGTTGTCGCGGCACTCGATCGCGCGGGCGAGGCGGACGATGATCTCGCGCTCCTGCAACTTGAGCTGGCGGGTGGCCTTGTCGACTTCGCGGGTCAGCCATTCCGCGCGGTTGCCGAGGTCGACCTGGGCCTGCCTGAGGGCGAGGAGGTTCTGGAGCCGGGCGCGCAGCTCTGCCGGGTCGATCGGCTTCGTCACGAAGTCCGTCGCTCCCGCCTCCAGGGCCTCGATGCAGGTCTTCTTCGCGTCGGCCGAGGTGACCATCACGATCGGGATGTCCCGATACGCGGGGAGCTTGCGGATCGTGCCGATGAAGCGGATGCCGTCCAGGCCGGGCATCATGTAGTCGGCCACGACCATGTCGAACACCTGCTGCGAGCAGGCCCGAAGTCCCTCCATCGGATCGAGCAGCGTCACGACCTCGTGGTCGCCGAGACGGCTCACGATGCCGCCGATCACGGAGAGCATGATCTGGTTGTCGTCGACGATGAGAAGCTTCATGGGTGCTGGCCGGTCCTTCGTCACCGGCATGCGCCCGATCGGCCACGAAATGCTTAATGCGGGCGATTCCAGGCCCGCTACGGCCAAGGCAAAGCATGGGACGCCTAATGCGTGGCTTCCCGTTTCAGTTGCATTTTCTAGATCCGCACTTTTTCGGCAAGGCAGGCCCTGCGGAACAGCCTCCTGTCCTCAATGATTGAGCGCCAGGCGCACCCCGGCCAGGACGGTTGCGGCGGCAGTCGCCAGCGCGGCGCGGGAGTTCAGGATCTGGGTCCGGTTGAGCGCCGTCACCATGCGGTTGATGTCGGCTGCATCGAGTTCCTCGGTGCGGCTGATCCGGCGGACCCGCTGGCAGCTCGCCAGCCACCACATCCAGGACGATGCCAGCGCGGCGACGACGATCGCCGCATCCAGGGCCTTGAGGACGTACGGGAACACGGGAGCCTCCGGGCCGGTGGGACAGGACGCTGCCCGGCGTTGAGGTGGGGCAAGCCGAGCCCGTGGTCAAGCCCGCGCCCGCCGGCAGGAGGGCCGGGCAAATCGGTCGCACCCGCCTTGATCCGGCACCGGGCATCACCACCTGATCAGTATCGGGGTCCGGGCCCCTCTGGCAGGATCATGCTCCTGCGATGTCGGACTCTTCCACCTGACGGACGCACGGGCGTCCTGCACTTGGGAGATGTCGTTGATGACTTCTTCTCACACCAGTATCGATCCGCGCGACATCGCGGCCACCCGCCGCCGGCTGGAAACGCTGGCGTGGTTCCTCGACAATGCCGTGCGCGTGCCGGGCACCTCCATCAGGTTCGGCGCGGATGCCGCGCTGAACGTCGTGCCGGGCCTCGGCACGCTGACGGCGAAGCTGCTGGCGGCCTACATCATCTTCGAAGCCCGGCGGCTCGGCGTGCCCGTGCCAACGATGCTGCGGATGTTCAAGCATCTCGGCATCGACTTCCTGATCGGGATCGTGCCGTTCATCGGCTGGGTGGGCGACGTGTTCTACCGCTCCAACCAGCGCAATTTGGCGATCCTGCGCGAGCACCTCGACGGGCTGCATGCCCGTCACGGCGGGGTCATGCCGATGCGGCCGGGAGAGGAAAGGGGCGGGGCGATCCTCGACCTCGCCCCCGCGGCGGGAGGCGCACGATGAAGCGTCTTTTCACCGGCGCGGCCGTGGTTCTCGGCGTGCTCTGGTCGCTCTTCGCCTGGGGCGCGTATGCCCTCGTCGAATGGGCTGGCGGCTTCGCCTCTGCCAATGCGGATGTCGTGACGGGTCACCCTGAGACGGTGGTCCTGCTGTCGCAGGCCGCGGGACTCCTCACGAGCCTTGGTCTCGCGGGCGTCGTCGTGGTGTGGCTGATCGGCCTTGCCGTGCTTCTTCTCATTCCGGTTGCCGCCCGGTTGCTCGGCGGCAGCCGTCCCCTGCCGCGCTCCTGAGGGTCACCATGCTCAAGACGTTGCTCAAGCTGGCCTCCGCCTATTCCGGGCACAGGACCGGCTTTGGCCAGGGCTCCTACGGCAAGCCCTGGAAGAAAGGCTGGAGGAAGAAAGCCAGGTACGACCGGGGTTATGAAGCCGGCTGGGGTCCCCCGGGATCACCGCCCGGCTATCCCGGGTACCCGGCGCCGTACGGATACAGGCCGAAGGGCCTGAAAGGCTTTCTGCTGCAGGCGCTCCTCTCGCGTTTTCTGCGCCCCCGCTAAGCCGGAGGCCGCCTGCGCCCGGGCCCGCGGCGCTTAGCGCGCCGTGGGGCCTTGAAAAGCGTCACGTAATGGCCCACGTGTCAAAGTGCCTGAGTCCGGGCCCCTCTGGCGAGATGCGCTGACGCGTCCTCGCGATGTCGGACTCCAAACGCCGACACACTACACAGAAAGCTCGGACCGAATGGTTCCCCCGCCGCACACCCGCCGCTACCTCATCATCATCGCCGCTCTTCTGCTCGTGTCCGCCGTCTTCGGCGAACTCGTTCCGCTGAACGGGGCGCCACGGTCGCAGGCCGTTCCCTATTCGGAATTCATCGGCGCGGTCGAACGCGGCGAGATCCGGTCCGTGAAGATGCAGGGCCAGGATATCGAGGCCGTGCGCAGCGACGGCAGCAAGGCCACGACCTACGCGCCTGAGAGCGCCGACACCTTCACGCTTCTCAATAAGAACAAGGTCGAGGTGACGGTCGTCCCGCCTCCACGCCCCTCATTCCTCGCGAGCCTTCTCTGGGCACTGCTTCCGATGGTCCTGATCATCGGCGTGTGGATCTGGATGAGCAGGAACGCGATGAAGAACATGACCGGCTCCGGCGGGCCGTTCTCGTTCGGCAAGTCGCGGGCCAAGCTCGTGGCGCCTGAGAGCGCGGTGGTGACCTTCGCCGACGTGGCCGGCATCGAAGAAGCCAAGGACGACCTGCAAGAGATCGTCGACTTCCTCCGCGACCCGCAGAAGTTCCAGCGCCTCGGCGGCCGCATTCCGCGCGGCGTGCTGCTCGTCGGCCCGCCCGGCACCGGCAAGACGCTCACCGCCAAGGCGGTGGCTGGCGAAGCGGGTGTGCCGTTCTTCCAGATCTCGGGCTCGGACTTCGTCGAGATGTTCGTGGGCGTCGGCGCCAGCCGCGTGCGCGACATGTTCGAGCAGGCGAAGAAGAACTCGCCCTGCATTATCTTCATCGACGAGATCGACGCCGTCGGCCGTCACCGCGGAGCGGGCCTCGGCGGCGGCAATGACGAGCGAGAGCAGACGCTGAACCAGCTTCTCGTCGAGATGGACGGCTTCGAGGCGAACCAGGGCGTCATCATCATCGCCGCCACGAACCGTCCGGACGTGCTCGACCCCGCGCTGCTGCGCCCCGGCCGCTTCGACCGCCAGATCGTGGTGCCCAACCCCGACGTGAACGGGCGCGAGGCGATCCTGAAGGTGCACACCCGCAAGGTGCCGCTCGGCCCGGACGTCGATTTGCGCACTGTCGCCCGCGGAACGCCTGGTTTCTCCGGCGCGGATCTCGCCAACATCGTCAACGAGGCCGCGCTGCTTGCCGCCCGGCGCGGCAAGCGCATCGTGATGATGAGCGAGTTCGAGGACGCAAAGGACAAGGTGATGATGGGCGCCGAGCGGCGCACCATGGCCATGTCGGAGGACGAGAAGAAGCTTACCGCCTATCACGAGGCCGGCCATGCCATCGTCGCGCTGGTCGTGCCTGCCACCGACCCGGTGCACAAGGTGACGATCATCCCGCGCGGCCGTGCCCTCGGCATGGTCCTGCAGCTTCCCGAGCGCGACCAGCTGTCGATGAGCTTCCAGCAGATGACCTCGCGCATGGCAGTGCTCATGGGCGGACGCATCGCGGAGGAGCTCGTCTTCGGCAAGGAGCGCATCACGTCCGGCGCCCAGTCCGACATCGACCAGGCGACGAGGCTCGCCCGGGCGATGGTGACGCGATGGGGCTTTTCCAAGGAGCTCGGGACGGTGGCCTACGGCTCCAACCAGGACGAGGTGTTCCTGGGCATGTCCGTGTCGCGCCAGCAGAACGTCTCGGAGGCCACGGCCAGCAAGATCGACACCGAGGTCCGCCGTATCATCGTGGAGGGTGTGGAGGTCGCACGCCGCATCCTCACGGAGAAGCGGGACGATCTCGAGGCACTGGCCCAGGGGCTGCTGGAATACGAGACGATGTCGGGCGAAGAGGTGAAGGCGCTTCTCGCCGGTCGGCCGCCGGTGCGGACGCCGGAGGAGCCTGGCTCCACCAGGCCGCCGCGCAGCGCCGTGCCCGGAGCAGGCGCGCCGGACACCCAGCCGCGCAACCGTCCCTCCTCGCCGCAGCTCGGCGGCGCCACCTGAGGGCAGGCTACGGATCTGAAGAGGGCGGGTCCGAAAAGCCCGCCCTTTTCGTTTGTGCGAGGAGCAGGCGGCGGAGCGATCCAGGCCAGCGCCAACCAGGCGAAAGCATCCTGGATGACCGCGCTCTGCTCCTCGTCATGCTCACTGAACGGGGCAGCGCTTGAAGGTCTGAGAGAAGTCCTTGAAGCCGGACAGCGTCCGCGTGACCGTGCCATTCTTGTTGAGCCTGAGAGTAATCTCCTGGGTCGAGGCGAGGACGCTGTCCTTGCAGGACATCAGCATCGTGATCGTCGAACCTTTCCTGCGCGAACGGTCCACCGTGCAGCCGCGCGCCTGACCCTTGATCCGGTTGCCCTCGACGATGAAGCCGCCGACGTTGAAGCCGTCGTCGTTGCGGAGCACCAGCTTGCCGTTGCTGCTGTTGAAAACGTCCGCGCAGGTGAGCATCGAGTCGATCCAGCCGCCCTGCAGGTCCGGCAGGTCCTCCGCCCGGGCGGGCACTGCGGCAACGAGCGCGGCGATGCCGGCGGCTGACAAGAACGTGGTGACGGTGCGCATGGGTCAAGCTCCCCCTCGGGCGGGCGCCGCCCCCTTCGGGAACGGCCGGCCCCGCCGGCCAAGCCGCAGCCATGAAGGTGCTGCCGGTAGCTCGACGTCAAGTCCTCAGCTCCAGGTTGCACTCACGGGTGTGTCCGCCGGCACGACACCTCAGTCGTAGCTCAGCGCCACAGCCTTCCCGCGGAACACGGAATACGCAAAGACCGAATAGGCGATCACCACAGGCAGCACGACGCAGGCGCCGACGAAGATGATCATCAGGCTTTCCGGCGAGCTGGCAGCTTGCCAGAGGGTCAGCCGGCCAGGCACGACATAGGGGAAGAACGAGTAGGCGAGCCCCGCGAAGCCGAGCGCGAACAGCACCACGGCACCTGCGAAGGGCACGATGTCGAGCGAGTGGTCGCTGCGCGGCATGCGCCGGAGGAAGATCCACAGCGCTGCGAAGACCGCTGCCGTGATCAGCGGCAACGGCGCGAGCAGCACGATCTCCGGCACCGAGAACCAGCGCTCGAAGATGCGGGAGGAGACGAGAGGGGTCGCGACGGAAACGGCTCCCATGCCGACCGCCGTCAGGGCCAGCGTCCTGCGTGCCCAGCGGACGGCGCGGGCCTGCAGCCCGTCTTCCGTCTTGTAGATGAGCCAGGTGGCGCCGACGAAGGCATAGGCCGCCGCCACGCAGACGGCCGAGAGCACGGCGAAGGCATAGGCCGCCAGGCCGGCTTCGAATCCCAGCACATAGCGGCCGAGCATGTAGCCCTGCGTCAGTGCCGTGAGGGCGGAGCCAGCGACGAAGGCCCGGTCCCAGTGACGCTGCAGCGGCAGCTGGGCCTTGACGCGGAACTCGAACGCCACCCCGCGCAAAATCAGGCCCGCCAGCATCAGCGAGACCGGCACGTAGAGTTCGCCCAGCACGATGCCGTGCGCGACGGGGAAGGCCACGAGCAGCAGGCCGATGCCGAGCACCAGCCACGTCTCGTTGGCGTCCCAGAAGGGGCCGATCGCGGCGACCATGCGGTCGCTGTCGGTCCGGTCGGCGCGGGCCATGAGGATGCCCACGCCGAGGTCGTAGCCGTCGAGGATGACGTAGGCGAGGATGGAGAAGCCCATCATCGCGGCAAAGGCGAGGGGAAGCCAGTTCCCGGATGCCAGTTCTGTCACGGGCGCCTCCTCAGATGCCGGCTGCGATCGCGGCGGCGGCCGGCGCGGGGACCGATGCGGGCGTGCCCGACTTCGGAGCCCCGCCGCGTCCGGCAAGGTGGAAGATGACGCTGACATAGGCCGCGAGCAGGACCGCATAGAGCGCCAGGTACATCGCGAGGCTCATGCCGATCAACGGCGCCGCGACGCTGGAGGCAGCCTGCGCCGTCGTCAGCACGCCCGACACCAGCCAGGGCTGGCGGCCGATCTCGGTCACGTACCAGCCCGCCAGGGTGGCCACCCAGCCCGACAGCGTCATGCCGACGAGGGCGCGGGCCAGCCACGGCGTGAGGTCGCGCCGCCGCCACAGCGTCCATGCCGCCCACCAGGAGACGGCGAGCATCAGCATGCCCACGCCCACCATGGCCCGGAAGGCGAAGAAGACCGGCGCCACCGGCGGGTGCTTGCCCTGGTAGTCGTCGAGGCCGGGCACCACACCGTCCGGGCTGTGCCGCAGGATCAGGCTGGCGCCGTTGGGAATGCCGATCTCGAACAGGTTCTCGCGCGCCTTCTCGTCAGGCCAGGCGAAGAGCAGCAGCGGCACGTGGGACTGCGTCTTCCAATTGGCCTCCATGGCCGCAACCTTCTGGGGCTGGTGCTCCAGTGTGTTCAGGCCGTGCATGTCGCCGGCCACGATCTGGGCCGGGATCAGGATGGCGGCGAGGAAGGCGCCGGTCCGCAGTGCGGCCATGACCGCAGGTGACCTGTCCCTCCGCAGCCACCGATAGGCCGAGAGCCCGGCGATCAGGAACGCGGCCGTCAGCCCCGAGGCGAGCAGCATGTGCACGAGGCGGTAGGGCAGCGACGGGTTGAGGACGATCGCCCACCAGTCCGTGGCGTGCGCGACGCCGTCGCGCATCTCGAAGCCGGCGGGCGTGTGCATCCATGAGTTCAGGACCAGGATCCAAAAGGCCGACATCGTCGTGCCGAAGGCCACGAGAACCGTCGCGGCGGTGTGCACCGCGTTCGACACGCGCCGCCAGCCGAACAGCATGATCCCGAGGAAGGTCGCCTCCAGGAAGAACGCCGTGAGCACTTCGTAGGCCAGCAGCGGCCCCGCTATGTTGCCGACCGTGTTCATGAAACCGGGCCAGTTCGTGCCGAACTGGAAGCTCATCGTGATGCCGGAGACGACGCCCATGGCGAAGGAGAGGGCGAACACCTTCACCCAGAACCGGTAGGCGTCCATCCACTTCTCGTCGCGCGTCGCATTGTAGCGCAGCTTGAAGAAGAGAAGGATCCAGCCCAGCGCGATCGTGATCGTCGGGAAGAGGATGTGGAACGAGATGTTCGCGCCGAACTGGATCCGGGCGAGAATGACGGGATCCATCACTGGTCTCCTGTCTCGGGGGAAGGCTGCGGCGCACTCTGCGCCTCAGCCGTGACGGTCTTGCTGCCCTTTCGGCCAGGAAGCACGAAAAGGCGGTCCTTCATGTCGAGGACCTTCACCACCTTCGAGCCCAGCGTCAGGAGCTGGACGAGGCGCTCTGTCTCGAGCCGCTGCACGTCCGCGTACCAGGACGTCAGCAGCTCGATCAGCTCGTGCATGGAGCGCATGCGCTCCTGGGCGTAACGCTCGGTCTCGTCATGCGGCGTCTGCATCAGCAGCTCTCGCAGGACGGAAAGGGTCGGGTCCACCTCCCGCTTCTTGCGTTCTTCCACGAGGATCCGGACGATCGACCACACGTCGTCGGGGGTGGAGAAATAGTCGCGGCGGTCGTTCGGGACGTGCCTGAGCCGGACGAGATTCCAGGCCTGCAACTCCTTCAGGCCCATGGACACGTTGGAGCGGGAGATGCCGAGCCGGTCGACGATGTCGTCGGCGCAGAGCGGCCGGTCCGCCACGAACAGCACCGCGTAGATCTGGCCGACCGTGCGGTTGATGCCCCAGCGGCTGCCCATCTCACCGAAGTGCAGCACGAACGACGCGACGAGCGGGGGGAGATTCATCGCCGGCTTCCGTAATTTCAGACATTCCTGAAATAGGTGAATCAGGGGCGCCGTTCAACCGGCGCTTCGTCGCAGGCCAAGCTTGCTTCCGCGCGCCTGTGACGGGCAGGGCTGCGCCGGCTCAGCTTGCGGGCAGGCGAGGGCCGGGGCACCTTCCCGGCGAAGGTGCTGCGCCGACTGGCGCCCGGTGACGAGGAAACGCCATGGCCAAGCTGACCGGTATCGAGCCGGGTTTCTACCGCATACCGCTGCCGCAGGTGCTGACCGACAGCATGCATGGCGAGATGCGGGCCTTCGAGCTCAACACGGTGCGCGTTCGCGACGCCGACGGAGCGGAGGGCGTCGGCTATACCTACACGGTCGGCCGCAACGGCGCCGCCATCGATGCGATTTTGACCCGCGAGATGCCGGAGATCTTCCTCGGCGAGGAAGCCGACCACATCGAGCGACTCTGGACGAAGGGCTGGTGGGCCCTGCATTACGGCGGCCGCGGCGGACCCACGGTGTTCGCCATCTCGGCCTTCGACATGGCGCTGTGGGATCTCAAGGCCAAGCGCGCCGGCCTGCCGCTGTGGAACTACCTCGGCGGTTTCGACCCGAAGGTGCCCTGCTACGCGGGCGGCATCGACCTCGACCTCACGCCCGACGAACTGCTGCGCCAAACCGAGGGAAACCTCGCCAAGGGCTTCCGGGCCATCAAGATGAAGGTCGGGCGCAAGCGGCTGTCGGAAGACGTCGAGAAGGTGAACGCGATGCGCGGGTTCCTCGGCGACGGATTCCCCCTGATGGCGGACGCCAACATGAAGTGGAGCGTCGACGAGGCGATCCGCGCCGCCCGCGCCTTCCAGCCCTACGACCTCACCTGGCTGGAGGAGCCGACGATCCCCGACGATTTCGAGGGCCATGTGCGCATCGTCCGCGAGGGCGGCGTTCCCGTGGCGGCCGGCGAGAACCTGCGCACCCTGTGGGAGTTCAAGCAGTACATCGCCAGCGGCGGCGTCACCTATCCGGAGCCGGACGTCACCAACTGTGGCGGCGTGACGCCCTTCATGAAGATCGCCCACCTCGCCGAGGCCTTCAACCTGCCCGTTACGACGCACGGCGCGCACGACGTGACGGTCCATCTTCTCGCCGCCTGCCCGAACCGCTCCTACCTGGAGGCGCACGGCTTTGGGCTGGAGCGCTACATCGCCGAGCCGCTGCGGATCGAGGACGGGTTTGCCATCGCGCCCGACCGGCCCGGGCACGGCATCGCCTTCGACTGGCAGGGCCTCGACGCGATCCGCGGCTGAGAAGAACCGGGACACCCATGGCTGAGAGCTTCGACTACATCGTTGTCGGCGGCGGATCGTCGGGCTGCGTCGCCGCCGCGCGCCTCGTCACCGAGGCGGGGGCGCGGGTCCTGCTGCTGGAAGGCGGGCACTCGCACCGCCATCCGCTCCTCGACATGCCGCCGGGCATCTTCAAGATGATCAACGGCAGCAAGTACATGCGCTACCACCAGACGGTGCCGCAGCCGCACCTCGACGGGCGGGTGCACGACATCCCGCAGGGCAACGTGCTCGGTGGCGGCTCATCGGTGAACGCGCAGGTCTACATTCGCGGGCGGCCGTCGGACTACGACGCGTGGGACGAGGCGCTGCGCGGCGACAACGATGCGCCGGGCTGGGGTTGGAAGGACGTGCTTCCCCACTTCCGGGCCATGGAAGGCAACAACCGCCTGCATGACGAGCGGCACAACTCGGACGGCCCGCTGCTGGTGTCCGACCCCGGCCATATCGACGACATGTCGCGCTGGTTCGTGCAGGCCGTGCAGGCCATGGGCGAGCCCTACAACCACGACTTCAATGGACCCGTGCAGCGGGGCGTCGGCTTCTACCAGTTCATGAACCGGCGCGGAAAGCGCTCCAGCGCCGCCTACGCCTTCATCGCGCCTCTCGAGAACGACAATCGGCTCACCCTGCGCCTGAACTGCCGGGTGAGGCGGATCGACGTCGAGAACGGCAGGGCCGTGGGCGTCACATACCGCGACGGCAACGGCACGGAGCACAGCGTTCGCGCCGAGGCGGAAGTCATCCTCTCCGCGGGCTCTCTCGTCACCCCGCAGCTGCTGATGCTCTCGGGCATCGGCCCGGCGGACCAGCTTCGCCAGCACGGCATCTCCTGCGTCGCCGACATGCCGGGCGTGGGCGAGAACCTGATCGATCATCCCGAAGTGCCGATCGTTTCCATGGCGAGCGGCAAGCACGGCTATTACCGCCAGGGCGTGGGCTGGCGGATGCTGCTTAACGGGATCCAGTTCAAGCTGTTCGGGAGCGGCCGGATTCTGTCGGCCGGCGTCGAGGCAGGCGCCTTCGTCAACCCGGAAGACCCCGCCGGCGAACCGACGATCCAGGCTTTCTGCGTGCCCATCGTCTATCTCGACCGGGATACGCTGGGCCTTGTCGAGGACACGTACGGCCTGACGATCACCACCGTCGTGATCAAGCCAAAGTCGCGCGGAACGGTGCGGCTGCGCTCGGCCAATCCCGACGACATGCCGCTGGTCTCTCCCAACCTCCTCAGCCACCCCGAGGATGCCCGCCGCATGATCGACGGGCAGCGCTTCTTCCTGCGCGCATTCCAGACGAGCCCGCTGAAGGAGCGTATCCGCGAGGTGCGCATTCCGGACCCGAAGGACGTCAGCGACGAGGCGATCATGAAGCACTGCAAGCGCTTCGTGAAAACCAACTACCACCCCAGCGGCACCGCTCGGATGGGCTCGAGCGGCGATCCGATGGCAGTCCTCGACGCCAGGATGCGCGTGCGCGGCGTCGAGGGGCTGAGGGTCTGCGACCTCTCCGCCATGCCCGACATCAATGCCGGCAACACCAACGCGCCCGCCATGATGATGGGCAGCCGCTGCGCCGCCTTCATCATCGAGGAGCGGACGGGCCGCCGCGAGACGCCGCCCGTCGAAGTCTCGCAGGCCGCGAAGGCGGCTGCGGGAGGCGAGGCGGCCTGAGCAGGCCGATCAGGGCTTGCCTGCCCACGCGATCCGGTAGGCGACCGGAATGCGGAGAGGGCCGTCGCCGTACGGCTCGACCCGCGCTTCCACCGCCTTCCGGTAGCGCTCGAGGTCCGGCCGAGAGAGCGAGGCCATGAGCGTTCCGATCCTGGCGAAGCTCGTGGCGGCGAGAGCCCAGAGCGCTTCGAAGTCGGGCAGGAGATGAAGCCGCTCGTGCGTGACGATGCGGGGCGACGCGAAGCCGGCCGCTGCAAAGGACGCGCGCAGATTATCCTCGTCCGAGAAGTGGAAGGCCCCTGGACCGGGCGGCAGGGTGGAGGGCAGTGCTACCCCGGAGTCGCGGATGGCGTCGAAAAACACGCCGTTGATGCGGTTCTCGTGTGGACCGCACCACCACGACACCGCCAGCTTTCCGCCCGGCCGAAGCACGCGGGCGGCTTCCGCGAAAGCCCGCTCCGGCCGCGGGAAATGGCCGATCCCGTAGGCGCAGACGACTGCTTCGAACGAGCCGTTCTCGAAAGCGAGGTCTTCGGCGCTGCCGACGCTGAAATCCGGCCCGGGATGAAGCCGTCTTGCCTGCTCCACCATTCCGGGGGCGAGGTCGAGGCCGACTGCCGACGCACCGCGCGACGAGGCGAGGGCGGTCATCGCGCCCGGCCCGCAGGCAAGGTCGAGCACCCGTGTGCCCTCGCGCACGCCGGCTGCGTCGAGGAGCTGGGGGTGGGCGAGCGCCGTAACCGGCGTGAAGGCGTCGTGATAGCCGGGCGCGATCCTGTCGTGGACGGTGCGCTCGAACGCCTCGAAGGCAGCGGGATCGCTCATGGCCTCTGCCTCCCCGGCGTGCTGTCCCGGCATGGTGGAGGCGGCGGGGAAGGGACGCAAGCGAGGCGGTGAAGCGCGGGTCTCCAGACCCGCCCTCTCCCGTCTTGAAACGCCGGCACGGCAGAGGACGCGCGCTGCTCAGCGCAAATAGTCGTGCGCGACCCGTCCGAACGGCAAAGTGAGGTCGCCGAGGATGTGCTTCGCACCGATGACCTTGCGGACCGGCAGGTCGGCCACGGGCGCGTTGACGTGCGGCACCAAATGCAGCCGACCCGGCCCCTCCCAGGCACCCTTGATCGTGATCTCCGTGAGGTTGATGGCAACGAGTTGGCAGATGGCCGGCTTTCCGTCCACGTCGGGGATCAGCTTCAGGTTGATCTGCGTCCGCGTGAGCGAGCCCATCACCTCGTCGTGCCGCGCGGCCATGCTGCCGTGCTTGTAGGCCATGGTGCCCATCGCCACGCGCTCTCCGGCATAGTGCAGCGTGCCCGTGAGGGTATCTCTGGCGATGTCGAGCTTCGGCTGGGCCAGCTTCTTCGGGAAGCCCCAGATCTCGCGCCCGGCGGCGATGGGCGGATCGTCGTCGAGATACATCTGGGCGACGAAGCCGACATCCTCTCCCTTGAACTTCGCCGGGATGACGATCCCCGATTCCGTGTAGCTGCCGAAGCCCGAGGAGTCCGGCATCTTGATCCACTCGTAGTTCACCAGCGGCCTGTCTGCCGGCTCCAGCGGCTCCGGGAGCGCCGCCCGCACGAGGTCCGGATCGGTCTCGTAGGTGATGATCATGTATTCCCGGTCGATGAACCGGTAGGGACCGGTGGGGTAGCTCGGGCTCGCGGCCGGGATCGAGGGAAGTCGCAGGATGTCTTCGGTCTTCAACGGCGTGCTCCGTTCAGGGGACGATCGAGTATGGCGGCCTCTTCCGACGAGGGCATGACCACCTCCGGTTGAACCCGCCACTGGGGCCGCCAGCAAGTCGCACGCCATCGGCGGCCGCGCACAAGCTCGCGAGCGACGGCTCCGCCCCCGCTCGCGGTGGTGCTGCGATGAAGCTAGAGTGGCGCGTCGCACGCCGAGGAGCCTGCCCATGCTCTATGCCATCCTGTGCTACCACTCCGAGGAGGTCGTCTGCGCGTGGTCGCGCGAGGAGGACGAAGCGGTGATGGCGCGACTTGCGGTTGTGCAGCAGGATCTCGTGCGAAGGGGCAAGCTCGGCCCCGTTGCCCGGCTGCTGCCGACCCGTGCAGCGACGACGCTCAGGAAAGACCAGGAGCCACCGCTGGTGCTGGACGGTCCGTTCGCGGAGACGAAGGAGCAGTTGCTCGGCTTCTACGTCATCGACTGCGAGAGCCGGGAGGACGCTCTCGGCGTGGCGCGCGATCTCGGCAAAGCCAATCCGGGTGGGTCGTACGAGATCAGGCCGGTCGGCTACTTCCAGCCCGGCACGCTTTCGGAGCCTGGCGCCGGGACCGCGACGCGCGAGCAGGTTCCCGCAATGGCGAACACGTGAGCGCGAGCGTCACTGGACTTTCTTGTTTCGGTATATAACTAATCGGTTAACAGTCGGGCTGGCCTGCTGATTGCAGGCAGCTCATATTGCACCGGCCAGTCCGTTCCAAGCAGACGGCCCCGGCCTGCGTGCCCCTTGATCCACGCGAGGAGTCCAGTGGCGACAGCAGCTCCAGAGCAGGACATCGTCCTCGATCCCAGCGATCCTTATGCCCGCGAGGCCCAGACGTTTCCGAAGCTGTCGAGCGACATGCTCGATCGGCTCTCCGGATACGGCGTCGTGGAAGACATCCCGGCCGGCACGATCCTGTTCCAGCGCGGGCAGCGCAGCGTCGACTTCTTCGTCATCATCGAAGGCCTGGTCGAGGTCTACGAGATGGTCGAGGACGGACCCCGCGTCTTCACCGTGCAGTCCGACCGGCAGTTCACGGGTGAGCTGGACCTCTTCAACGACCGCGAGATTCTCGTCAGCGGGCGCACGGGGCGGGACAGCCGCATCCTGCGGATCAGGCGGCCGGACTTCCGGCGCATGCTCACGGCAGAGCCGGACATCGGCGAGGTTATCCTGCGCGCCTTCATCCTGCGCCGCGTCGGCCTGATCCGGCGCGGTCATGGCGGGGTGGTGCTGATCGGCCGCGCCCATGCGGCCGACACGCTGCGCCTGCAGCGCTTCCTCGTCCGCAACGGCTACCCGCACCGCCTGCTCGACACTGAGGCAGATCCGGAGGCCGACGGGTTCCTGACCTGCTTCGAACTGACCGCCGACGAACTGCCGGTGGTCATCTCGCCGGACGAGCGCGTCTTCCACAATCCCAGCAACGCCCAGCTCGCCGACGACCTCGGCCTCACCGAACGGTTCGACCCCGACGTCGTCCACGACGTTGCCGTCGTCGGCGCCGGTCCGGCCGGCCTGGCGGCTGCCGTCTACGCCGCTTCCGAGGGGCTCAGGACCATCGTCGTGGAGGGCATCGCGCCGGGAGGGCAGGCGGGCACCAGCTCCAAGATCGAGAACTACCTCGGCTTTCCCACCGGCATATCGGGGCAGGCGCTGGCCGGCCGCGCGCAGGTACAGGCCCAGAAGTTCGGCGCACGGCTCGCCATCTCGCGGCCGGTGGTCCAGTTGCATTGCGCCGACCACCCCTATCGGCTGGAGCTGGAGGGCGGCCAGTTCGTTTCCGCGCGCAGCATCGTCATCGCCACCGGGGCGCGCTACCGCAAGCTCTCGGTGCCCAACTATGAGCGGTTCGAGGGGCAGGGCATCCATTACGCGGCCACGGCGATGGAAGCGAACCTGTGTTCGGGCGAGGAGGTGATCGTCGTCGGCGGCGGCAATTCCGCCGGCCAGGCTGCAGTCTTCTTGTCGCGGACGGTCGCTCACGTCCACATTCTCGTCCGCGCGCCCGGGCTTGCGGCGACCATGTCTGACTATCTCGTCCAGCGCATCGCCATGTCGCCGCGCATCACGCTTCACACCCATACCGAGATCACGGGCCTGGAAGGCGACCGCGGCCTGCGTGAGGTCACGTGGACGGACAGGCGCTCTGGCGAGAGCGAGACGCGGACCATCGGCAATGTCTTCGTGATGATCGGCGCGGAGCCGAACACCGACTGGCTGGTCGGCTGCCTGGATCTCGACGAGAAGGGCTTCGTGCGCACCGGCAAGGCATGCTCCAAGGCTGCCGCAGCGACGTTCGAGACCAGCCGGCCGGGCATCTATGCCGTGGGCGACGTGCGGTCGGGCTCCATCAAGCGCGTCGCGTCCAGCGTGGGGGAGGGGTCGATCGTGGTCTCCGCCGTTCACTCCTATCTCGCTCCTGTCGAGGCCTGAATGGCGGATTCACACCATCTCCTGGCGACGCTCGTCCCCGTCATTGTCCTGCTGGCGCTGGGCATCGTCGCGGCCGTCGGGAGCCGGGCCGTCGGACTGAGCCCCATCGTCGGCTATCTCGCGCTCGGGCTCGGCATGAAGGCGAGCGGGTTCGGCATCCTGTCCGATGCCGGCACCATCGCGCTGCTGGCCGAGCTCGGCGTCGTCTTCCTGCTTTTCGACATCGGGCTGCACTTCTCCCTGAAGCATGTCCGCGAGCAGGCGAAGGATATCTTCGGGTTCGGGCCGGTGCAGGTCATCGCCTGCACGCTCGGCTTCGGGCTCATCGGCATGGCGCTCGGCATGGCCGCGCTCCCCGCCTTTCTCGTGGGCGCGATCCTTTCGCTGTCGTCGACGGCCGTGGTGGCCCGCCTCATCGCCGAGCGGCACCAGCAGAACTGTCCGGTGGGGCTCACCGCCACCGCCATCCTGATCTTCCAGGACGTCGCCGCGATCTTCCTGCTCATCATCGCGGGCGCCCTCGACGGCGGCACGGCCACGATGCTCCCCACCGCCGGGCTCGCGCTGGTCAAGGCCGCCGCGGCATTCGGCATCGCCGTGCTGCTCGCCCGCTTCGTCGTCCGGCCGCTCTTTTCCATCATCGCGGCAGGACGCAACGAGGAGGTGTTCACCGCGACGGCGCTTCTCGTTGCCCTGGCAGCCGGCTGGGCGACGGGACACGCCGGCCTGTCGCTGACCCTCGGGGCCTTCCTGGGTGGCATGATCATCGCCGAGACACCGTTCCGCGTCATCATCCAGTCGGAGATCAAGCCGTTCCGCTCGCTGCTGCTGGGCTTCTTCTTCATCTCGGTGGGCCTGTCGCTGGACCTCGGCGTCCTCGCCCAGTCGTGGCACTGGGTCATCGCGATCGCAGTCGGCCTCGTGGCGGTGAAGATCCTCTGCAACGCAGCCGCCAGCCTCGTCTTCGGCTGGTCCGTCCCGGGGTCGACGCAGCTTGCCTTCCTGCTCGCGCAGGGATCGGAGTTCGCCTTCGTCGTCCTGAGCCTTCCGCCGGTGCGGGCCCTCGTCGGCGACGCGACCACGTCCGTTCTCGTGGCCGCCGTGGCCCTGACCCTCGCCGTCACGCCGAACCTCGCCGAAGCCGGACGGGCGCTCGCGGGCAGGCTGCGGCGCAGGCGGCAGGTCACCTCGGACCCCGAGCTGCAACCGCGCGACATGCCCGGCCCGGTCTTCATCGTCGGCATGGGCCCTGTCGGCCGGACGCTCGCCGACGCGCTCACGGAGTTCGAGATCGGCTATGCCGCGGTCGAACGCGACCAGCGCCAGTTCGCGCTGGCGGTGGCCGATGGCTATGCCGTCGCATTCGGCGACGCCTCGGATCACCGCATCTGGGAGCCGCTCGCCATGCAAGGCCGGAGGATCACGGTGATCACGGCGCCGCGTTTCGAGACGTCGCGGGAGATCTCGCCGCTGATCACCCGGCTCTTCCCCAACCTGAAGCGCTTCGCCGTCGTGACCACCGAGGCAGAGAGGGAGCAGTTCGCCGAAATCGGCATGAACCCCATCCTCGACCGCAGCCGTCCGCCGGGCCTCGACGTCGCCATGACGGTCCTGACGGAACTCGGCGTCGAGGACGAGAAGATCGGCGACTGGATGCGGATGACGCAGGAACGCCTCTCCGCCTCGCGGGAGGACATTCTCCAGGCAGCGGAGTAGCGGCTCAGCTCATCGTCACGACGTGGACCTCGCCGTCTCGGCGCAGGATGGACGTGACAACGTCCTCTCCCTCTCGCCGGAGCGCGACGTCGAGGCGAGCGGTCCCGAGCGACAGGCCGCGCAGCACGACCTCGCCGAGGAAGTCCGGCAGCACCGGACGGTCGAAGACGACGCGGCGCTCCGCCACCTCGAAGCGCAAGCCGAGGCAGGACTGCAGCAGGGAGAGTGGCGCGCCCGCTGCCCAGGCCTGAGGCGAACAGGCGACGGGGTAGAAGGTCGGCCCCCGGCTGCGCTGGCGCGGGAAGCCGCAGAACAGCTCCGGCAGGCGGCGCAGTTCCATATAGGTCGAGGCGGCGAAGAGGCCCGACAGGATCCGGCCGGCCTCCCTGCGCATTCCGAAGCGGGCGAGGCCGGCGCCCACCAGGGCGTTGTCGTGCGGCCAGACTGAGCCGTTGTGATAGCTCATCGGGTTGTAACGCGGCTCGGTGTTCGGGATGGTGCGCACGCCCCAGCCCGAGAAGGACGACCCGTCCATCAGCGCGGACGCGACGGACGACACGCGCCCGTCCAGCGCCAGCCCGGTCAACAGGGCGTGCCCAGCGTTCGACGAGCGGACCCGGCAGGGCCGCTTGTCGCCGTCGAGCGCGATGACGTAGGTGCCGAGGCCGGCATCCCAGAAGGTTTCGTCGAACCGGATGCGCAGCCGCTCGGACCGATCCTCGAGCCCGGCCGCCCGGGCGTGGTTTCCGAGTGCGCGCGCAAGAGCGGCGGCGGCCATCCACGCCCCATAGGCGTAGGCCTGCACTTCGGCGAGCGCAATGGGGCCGCGGGCAAGAGTCCCGTCCTCGTGAAAGACGGAATCGTGGCTGTCCTTCCAGCCCTGGTTGATCAGGCCTTCCGCCGTGCGCCGGCCATACTCGACGAAGCCGTCGCCATCGCGGTCTCCGTCCCCGTCAATCCAGTCGAGGGCTGCCTCGACGTGCGGCCACAGCGTGCGGATCGTTGCGAGGTCGCCCGTACGCTCCAGATAGGCGCCGGCCAGCATCACGAACAGCGGCGTCGAGTCGACGCTGCCGTAGTAGCGGCGGAACGGCACCTCGCCGAGCTCGGCCATCTCGCCGTAGCGCACCTCGTGCAGGATCTTGCCCGGCTCGGCATCTGCAGCCGCGTCGCTGTGCGTCGCCTGGTTCGCCGCCAAATGGAGGAGAACGCCGCGCGCGAGAGCCGGATCGAACCAGAGCGTCTCGAGCGCCGTGATCAGCGCGTCGCGGCCGAACACGGTGCTGAACCACGGGATGCCGGCATAGGGATATGGACCCTCCGGCGTGTTCGTCGTCAGCATGCGGATATCAGCCACGCTGCGGCGGACCATCTCGTTGAAGACGTCGTGCGAGCTGTCGACGGAGGTTGCCCGTGCACTCGCCGCACGCTGGGAGCGGCGGGCATCGCGCAGCGCGACGAAGAAGCTCCGCTCGGGGCTCACCGCGGACGGCGCGCCGGCGCAGCGGATCTCGACGAAGACGAGACGCGTGGTGCGTGGCTCGAGGTCGAACGTGAATTCGGCGTGGTCCGGCCCCAGGCGGTCGGGTTCGGGGTGGAAGCGGAGGGCCGTCTCGCGCCTGATTCCGTCGAGGCCGACATAGGCGAGGCGCACGCCGTCCGGTCCCTCGAGCTCCGGCTGGAGCATCTGGCCGCGGCGGGTGCGCGTCGTGCCGCGCACTTCGAAGAGGTCGGCGAAGTCAGCAGCGAAGGCGATGCAAATACGGATCCGCCTGGGCGACTCGTCGAAATTGCTGACCGAGACGCGTTCGAAGCAGCCCGCCCTCCACAGGAAGCGCGAGCGCCTGAGATGGATGAGGTCGTGCTCAAGCACCATGTGCCCGGCCTCGTCGCGGAGGTCGGGATTGGTAAGGTCGCAGGTGAGGGTGGCGTTGTCGTCGCGCAGCGTCGAGGACAGCAGGATCGGGCGGCGGTCGTCGATCGTCAGGACGAGATGCGAGAGATGCCGCGTGTCGCGATAATAGACACCCTCGGCGCTGCCCGGTCCGGCCAGGGCGTCGCCATTGTGGTCGAAAACGGCGAAGGTATCGTCGTGCTTGAGAACCCGCGGCCGGCGCTCCTGGAGGGATGCGGTCGCGGGGATGAAATACTGTCCGAGCTCACCGGCTTCGGACGCGGCCTGCGGGCGCGCATCCGCGCCCGCCTCGCGAGCATGCTCCATGCCGGATCTCCGTTCCGCGGCCGGGCTTTCGCTGGTCAGGCGACCACCTGAAGGCCGACATCCTTGCCGCGTGCGCGGCGAAGATGCGCGGCTTCCGTGCGGACGCCGGCGAGGCCCCGGTAGAGGGACACGTAATCTTCCGCCATTCTCCTGGCAGTGAAGCGTGTCTCGAAGGTGGCGCGGACGCGGCTCCTGTCGAGATCTCTCAGGCGATCGATGGCGGCGACGGCCTCGTCGACCGTCGAAACGATCCGGCCCGTCACGCCGTCGTCGATCACCTCCGGTACCGAGCCGCAGCGGAATGCGATGACGGGCGTGCCACAGGCCATGGCCTCGATCATCACGACGCCGAAGGGCTCCGGCCAGTCAATGGGGAATAGGAGAGCGGCTGCGCCGCCGAGAAACTCGGCCTTTTCCGCCTCGTTGATCTCTCCGATGAACTCGACATTGGGATAGGCGCTTACCATGGGGCCGATCACGTCGTCCCAGTAGGCCTGGTCGGCGCGGTCCACCTTGGCCGCCATCTTGAGCCGCATGCCGGTGCGCGCGGCGATCTCGATCGCGCGGTCGGGACGCTTTTCGGGCGAGATGCGGCCGAGGAAGGCGAGATAGGGATCTTTGGGCGCGGGGGTGAACGGGAGGAGCGACTCCGGCAGTCCGTGGAACACGGTGCCGACCCAGTTCACGGGCGGCATGGGCTTGCGTTGATCGTCCGAGATGGAGACCAGCGGAAATTCCGGGAAGACGGAATAGAAGGGCGTGAGGTCCGCGAGATCGAGCCGGCCGTGGAGGGTCGTGAGCGTCCTGGCGGCGATGTCCCGCATCACCGGGAAGTGCAGCACGTCGACATGGAAGTGGAGCACGTCGAACTCGTTGGCCCGGCGGCGGACCTCGTCCAGCATGATCATGTGGTACGGGATGGGGTCGCGTACCGACGGGTTCAGCCGAAGGGCGATGTCGCAGCACTTCACCAGCGTGGCATCCGTCCTGGAATCGCCACTGGCGAACAGCGTCACGTCATGGCCCTGGCGCACCAGTTCCTCGGTGAGGTACGACACCACCCGTTCCGTTCCACCGTAAAGGCGTGGCGGGCAGCTCTCATACAGGGGAGCGATCTGGGCGATCTTCATAGGCTGGCCTCCTGTGCGGCTGCCCGCGCTTCCGGTGGACCGTTGTTGATCCCGGGGCAGGCCTGTCTACGTAACCGCAGGTCTGGAAAGCGCGAACGCCGCGGGTTTGTTCCGTAGTGCACACCAAAATGTGCATGCTCGACCTCAAGTCGTGGTTGAGCCAGGGCGAGCTTACCACGAAAATTCAATGTGTTAGTTGGTTAAGTTTAGATTATCGCTGCAGCCGCCCGGCATCTGACGTCCTGCGCTCCGCATGCCGGTATTTGCAGCACTGCAAGGATCTTGCACTGGTACCGATCGGTCACGTGCGCCATCTCAGCCGTAACGAGGCAATCGCCTCCAACGCAACGAGGTTCGCCATGAGCACCAGCGGAATCCACCATGTCACCGCCATTTCCGGGCCGGCCCGGCGCAATCTCGCCTTTCACTCGGGCGTCCTCGGCCTGCGGCTCGTCAAGAAGACGGTGAACTTCGACGATCCCGGCACCTGGCATCTCTACTTCGGTGACGAGGCAGGCCGGCCGGGCACCATCCTCACCTTCTTTCCGTGGGAGAACGCGGCTCCCGGCCGCCTCGGCGTCGGCGAGACGCAAGACACCCTGTTCCGTATCCCCGCCGCGTCGGTCGGCTACTGGACACACCGGCTCATCGAGAAGGGCGTTGCGCACGACCCGGCCGAGAAGCGCTTCGGACAGACGCTGTTGCCCTTCCGGGACCCGGACGGGATGAGGTTCGCACTCGTCGCGGTGGCGGGTGCGGAGGATGAGCCTGGATGGGGCGGCGGCGAGGTTCCCGCCGAGCACGCCATTCGTGGCTTCCACGGCGTCACCCTGCTTCTCGAGGAGGCCGGGCCGACGGCCGAGGTGCTGCAGCGCGTGTTCGGCTTCGAGCCGGGCGGTGTGGAAGGAGCGATCCATCGCTTCGTCGCGCCGGGAGTGGTCCCCGGCGGCATCGTCGACCTGCGCGAGGCAGGTGGCTTTCCGCGCGGGCGGCAGTCGGCGGGATCGGTGCACCACGTCGCCTTCCGTGCCGCAAACGATGCCGAACAGGATGAGATGGTGCGTCGGCTGGGCGAACTCGGCATCCGCGCGACCGGGCAGAAGGACCGCAATTACTTCCGGTCCGTCTACTTCCGCGAGCCCGGCGGCGTGCTGTTCGAGATCGCGACGGACGATCCCGGCTTTGCCGTGGACGAACCCGCCGCGGAACTCGGCCACGCTCTCAAGCTGCCGGACTTTCTCGAAGCCCGGCGGACCCAGATCGAGGCCGTGCTTCCCGACCTCGGCTGACGACGAGCCGCGGGCCTGCTCCGGCGGGCCCGCGGCTCAGCCGTTCACCGGCGAGCGGAAGAGCCGCCCCTTCTCCGTCCACGCGATGATCGCCAGCGTCGCGAAACCGCAGAAGAGATAGCCGGTCGACAGCGGCACGAGCGTGCCGTCATAGGCTTTGCCGGTGACGAAGCCGATGCTGACCGCCACGAGCGTGGTGATCGACCCGAACAGCGAGGAGGCCGTGCCGGCCTGACGCGCCTGCGGCTCCATGGCGAGGGAATTGAAGTTGGAGAAGATCATTCCGACGAGGAACATGATCCCGGCCAGCAACGCCATGAAGGGAACGAAGCCGAGAAGGCCGAGGCGCGCCAGCACGGCCATGATCAGCGCAAGCGTCGTGAAGACCACCACGGCGCCGTGGCTGAGAACGCGCATGCCGAGGCGGCCGACCAGCCGGGAGTTGAGGAAGGACGACAGCGACATTGTTGCCGCCACCCCGGCGAACGCCAGCGGAAACAGGGCGCCGAGGCCGAAGATCTCCGTGAAGAGCTGCTGCGCCGACACGAGGAACCCGAACATGGCGCCGAACATCGCGCCGCCTGCCAGGGCGTAGCCGATTGTCTGGCGCGTGGTGAGGACGCTCCAGAACGTCGTTGCGAGGTCACGCGGGGCGATCGAGCGGCGCATCTCGCGCGGCAGGGTTTCGGGCAGCCTCAGCCCGGCCCAGACCGCCATGACGAGCCCGAAGACGGTAAGCAGCGCAAACACGGCACGCCAGGGCGCGAACAGGATGACCATCTGCCCGATGGAGGGCGCCAGAACCGGAACCGCCATGAAAACGGTCATGGCAAGCGACATGACGCTGGCCATGCGCCGGCCGCCATAGCAGTCGCGCACGATCGAGGTCGTGATGACCCGGGGAACCGCCGAGGCGAGCCCTTGGACGATCCGGGCGACCAGCAGCGCAGCGAAGGTCGGCGCCGCCATGCAGGCGATGCCGCTGCCGACGTAGAGCGCGAGCCCCGTCAGCAGCACGGTGCGGCGGCCGAAGCGGTCTGAGACCGAACCGATCAGCAGCTGGCCGACGCCGAAGCCGAGGAGGTAGGCGGTGAGCACGCCCTGCCGGTCGTTCTCGTCGACCACGCCAAGCGAGTTGCCGATCTCGCGCAGGGCCGGGAGCATGCTGTCCATGGCCATGGCGTTCAGTGCCATCAGCCCGGCGACGAGCACGACGAATTCCTTGAACCCCATGGGCGCATGGGCGGGCGGCGCCGCGATGTCGGCGAGGGGCTTTTGAGGCGCGTTCATGGCTTGCACGCGTTGTGCGGCCCCGGCGCCCTTCTGGCAAGCCCACCCCCGGCATGGCAGCCGGGCGGAACCTCACATTCAGGCGAGGGCGTCGAGCCGGTCCAGGAGCCTGTCGTAATGGCTGGTGAGTTGCGGGGCCAGGCGCTTGCATTCGTGGATCAGCATCCGTGCCTCGCCGGCGCGCTCCGGACCGTCGCGCATGGCGGCGAGCATGCGTGACTGCGTGTCCAGGAGCGCGATCACCTGTGGGTCGCCGGCATGGGCCGCGTCGGCCAGCACCGTGTGCACGGCAGTCGCCTCGCTGCGCCCGCGCACCGCGATCCTGTCGAGTTCCACCAGGACGTAGCGGTCCTTCACGGCAGCCGCGGTCCCCGGTCCCAGGATGAGCTTCACGCCGAGATCCTTGGTGAGGCTTTCCAGCCGCGAGGCGAGGTTCACGGGGTCGCCGAGGACCGAATAGTCGTAGCGCCAGCGCGAGCCCATGTTGCCGACCACGCATTCGCCCGTGTTGATCCCCACGCCGACCGCCAGCTTGGGGGCCGGGCCGTCCCAGCTTGCCGCAAGCTCCTCGTTGACCCTCTCCACGGCGCCGGACATGGCGAGCGCGGCACGGACCGCCGCCGCCGCGTGGTCGGGATGCGGCAGGGGGGCGTTCCAGAACGCCATCACGCAGTCGCCCATGTATTTGTCGATGGTGCCTTTCTCGGCCAGGACCTCGGCCGTCAGCGCGTCGAGGAGGCGATTGACGACGCTCGTCAGGCGTTGTGGCTGGTCCTTGAGCTTCTCCGAAAGCGAGGTGAAGCCGCGTACGTCGCAGAACAGGATTGTGAGCCGCCGCAACTCGCCGCCCAGCCTGAGCGCCGAGGGATCCCGCGCCAGCTGCTCGACCAGTTCGGGCGCGACGTAGCGGGAGAAAGCCTCGGACACGGCCCGCCTCTGCTGGCGTTCGAGCGCGTAGTCGAGCCCGAACCGGATGCCGAAGACGCCGAGCGCCGCCGCGGAGGGCAGGGCGGGGGAGACGAACACCCTGCCGTAGCGCAGCAGCATCCAGCTGGCGGCCACGAGCAGGACGATGCTGCCCGCGGCTGCGATGCCGGTGCGCCAAGAGGTCTGCCGCCCCGCCGCCAGCCCGGCAGCGAGCGCAGCCAACAGGACGATGCCCGCCACTGCCGCGCGGCCCAGCGGAACGGCCCAGAACTGCTCCCGCAGATTGTCGATGATCGTGCCGTGCACCTCGACACCGGCCGTCAGCCGTCCCGATGTCAGCGTGTACGGGGTGACGAAGGCGTCCGAGCCGCCCGTCGCGACGTCGGGCGCGTTCTTCAGGCTCAGACCGACGAGCACCGTCTGGCCGGCCAGACGCCCCTTGGGCAGATAGCGGAGGGGGTCGAGGGCCTGGTAATAGGAAATGGTGGGGTAGGTGCGGGGATCGCCGAAGAACTGGATGAGGGCACCCTCCGGCACTTCGCCGGCGGGGTGGCCCGCGGCTGCCAGGACTCTTGCGGCAAAGCTGTCCGGGGAGACGGGCATCCGGCGCAGCGCCCCGTCGCCGTCGAGAACGAGCGAGGTCAGCCCGGAACGCGCGCCCGACGCGGTGAGCGCCGGCAGCGGCCCGACGCGGGAGACCTGGGTTCCCTGTTCGAGGGTGAGGGTTTCCTCGTCAGCAGCCAGCACCACGTCCGGTCCCATGGCGCGGGCGAGCGCGGCGTCCTCGTCCGGGGAGGACGGTTCGGCGAAGAGGATATCGAGGCCGATCACCTTGGCGCCCGCTGCCCGCAGGCTTTCCACCAGCTTCGCGTGCAGGCTGCGCGGCCACGGCCATTGCCGGCCGAGCTCGGCGAAGGAGGGCTCGTCGACCGCCACGACCACGACGCCCGGTGCTGCCGGGCGAGGCGGGGCGACGACAGACAGGAGGTCCCAGGTTCGCGCCTCGACCAGCCGGTACGCATCGGTTGCGCCCAGCGTGAGAACCACGGCCGACGAGAGCAGGGCAGGGCCGAGGATCCGGGCCGCAAGGGAGGAGCGCAGCTCCCGCGCGCCCGAGGCGAGCGCCGCGAGGAGCCCGCGCGAGCCCATCAAAAGCGGCCCTTCACCGTGGCCACGAATGTGCGTCCGCTGCCCTCCAGCGGTGCGACCGCGGGTGTGCTGACGAGCACCGGGTTGTTGGGCAGGACCTGCACCGATGCCGCCGAGCCCGGGGCCAAGTCATATTGCCGGTCGAAGATGTTGAGGACGGCGAAGCTGACATAGAGGCGCCTGTCCGGTGTCTCGTAGGACAGGTAGGCGTCCGTGGTGGCGAACGCCTTCAGCTCCGCCCCCAGCAAGTCGCCGGCGCGCTCGCCGACATAGGTCGTGGCCAGCGTGAAGCGGATGCGGCTCGGGTGCAGGAAGGTGAACCCCGCCCGGGCAAAGCGGTCGGGAACACAGGGGATGTCCCGGCCGACGAGCCCCGGCGTCTTGTTGTCGGACTGCGACGCGCCCACCGTGCCGAACACGCCGATGCCGCCGGGCAGCCAGATGTTGGCGCTGGCCGCGACGGTGTCGACGGTGCCCTTGACCACAGGCAGCGAGTCCAGCGTGTCGGGCACTCCGATGGAAAGCCCGTCGATCTTCTGGTGCTGGTAGTCCACCGCGGTGAAGAGGTGCGACGTCCATTCCGCGTCCCAGCGGACCGCGGCCGTTTCGGTGCGCGAGCCGATCGTCACGGGCAGCGTGTTGGGGATGAGACCCACCGTCGCAATGGGTGCGAGCGTGAAGGAGCCCGACACGAGCTCCGAGTCCTGCCGCCACATGGCGCGGAGCCACTGCCCCTCGATCGGCGAGACTGCAACGCCGATGCGCGGATCGAGGTGCTGCTCGGTCTCGCCTGCTCGGCGCAACTGCACGCCCTGCAGGCCGGCCTGGGCCTCGAACCTGTCGGACGGGCGCCAGAACGCGTCCGCGTACAAGCGTCCGGCCTGGATGTTGCTGTCGGTCCGCGCGAAGTCGCTCGTCGCGTTCGTGAAGGCGAAGATGGGAATGGCGAGGGTCGTGTCCTGGCTCTGCCAGGCGTTGACCTTCGCAAACTGGCCTTCGGCGCCATAGCGGAGCGTGACATCGTCGATGCCGTAGCTGTGCCCGATGGTGGCGACGACGCTGTCGACCGTGGCTTTCTCGCGCGTGGCGGTGTCCAGCGTCGTCGGCAGCTGGAAGCCGAAGAAGTCGAGGGAGCCGAGATAGGACCTGCTCCGGTCCTGAAGCTGCGAGGCGCGCGTGCCGACGACAGCCGCGTTCAGAACGTTGCGATACCCGAAGGTGTGGCTGAAGCCGGCGCCGACCTGCGCGGCGTCCTGCTTGCTGCCGTCGGTCGCGACCTGGGCCCCGTCGCGGACGGAGAGGTCGGGCTCGTTCTGCGTCGCCGTTCCCCAGAACAGCAGGCGGTTTGCTGCGCTGGGCTCGACGCCGACGAAGACGGTGGCGGTTTTGGCTTCCTCCCCCAGCACTTTCCGGGGATCGCTCGTGCGAACGGTGCCGAACTGGGCGGAGAAGGAGACGGGTGTGGGATCGTTGCTGTAGCCCTGCACGTTCACGTCTGCAGCCCAGCCGGTCTTGCCGTCGCGGGCAATGACGCTGCCGCCGATCTCCACGTCCAGGAATGGCCGGCGCAAAAGGTCGATGCGGCCGATCCGGCCCGACACGGCGAGTGGATCCAGCAGCGCGCCCTGCAGCACGAGGTTCAGCGAGGCAAGGTCGTACTGCCCGGCGAAGCCTTCCAGCGGGTCCTGCCGCGTGAAGAACGGCGCATATCGTCGGTTCTGTGCCTGGTCGAAGTAGCCGGACGCCTCGAACGGATCGAACACCCGGTCGCCGTAGAACCGGCCCCACTGGTCGAGGTCGATGAGGCGATAGGCGTCGGCGAGATAGCTGCCGCCCTGCCGCGTCGTCGCCAGCGGAGAGAAATAGCCGCCCCGCGCGCGGAACCGGCGCACGGCCTCGCGGGCGTTGAGAATGGCCTGGTCGGCCTGGTCCTGGTCGATGGCGATTGCGGTGCGGGCCAGTGCCGTCACGGGATCGTTGGGGTCGAGCCGGTCGGCATTGTCGAAGGCCTGCTGCGCGAGGGCCTCGTCGCCGGCCTGGTACTGCGCGATGGCGACGCCCAGCAGCCCCTGTGCATAGGCCGGGTTTGCCGCGGACCCGGCGAGCAGGAACTCGAGGCCCTTCGCCTGGTCACCCTTCTGCAGGAAGTAGCGGCCCTTGGCGGTATACGCGACGTAGAATCCGGGATCGAGCGCGAGCGCCTTGTCGATATAGCCGATGGCCTCGTCGAGCCGGCTCTGGTCGAGCAGCAGAATGGCGTAGTTGGCGAGCGGCACGGGATCGTTGGGATCCACGGCGATGGCGCGCTTCAGGGCCTCCTCTGCCTCGAGGGTGGCATCCTTCGCCTCGAGCGCAAGCCCGAGAGCGTTCCAGTTCTCCGAGTTGCCGGGCGCTATCTCCGTCGCGCGTCGCAGATCGGCGATGGCGCCGTCGATGTCGCTATCGATGTCTGCCCGAAGGTAGCCGGAGGCGAGAAGCGTGTCGGGATCGTCGGGATCAATGGCTTTGGCGCGGTCCACCGCCGCCTTCATCTCCTCCCTGCGGTCCAGGGTGAGGGCGACCTGGGCAGAGAGAACTTGATACTGGACGTTGCCGCCGTGCCTCGCCTCGTTCTTCTTCAGGATTGCGGCCGCCGCCTGGAGATCCTCGGCGAAGCCGGTCACATAGGCATCTGCCATCACGGCCCACGGATCGCTGGCCGGAAAGCGCGGGCGCGGCTGCACCTTGCGCGGGTCGGCCAGCGAAGCGGCGATGTAGCGGCCGTACTCGGCCACGATCGCCCGGCGGCCGGAGAGACCGGGGCGCGCTTTGGCGAAGAGGGCCGCGGCTTCCTTGTAGTTGCGCTCGGCCCCGGCGAACAGCGCATCCAGCAGGACGGCCCGGGCGCGCTGGCTGGCGTTCAGCCCTTGTGCACGGGCCCTCGCCAGAGCCTCCTGCGCGGCAGGCGTCCCTTCCAGCCGGAGACGGGTCTCGGCCAGGGTCAGCCAGTCCTCGGCCGATCGTGCCTCGGCGGGCCGCTGCTCCAGCTGGGCCCGCTGTTGCCGCAATTGCCGGCCCTCGATGGGCGAGGCGGGGAGGGTTGTGAACGCGTCGCGGAGCGACAGGTGAAACAGCATCTGCTCGCGGTCTTTCGGGCGCACGAGCACGATCTTGGTGGGTGCCTGCCCGATCGCCGCCGTCGCGCCCTCGCCCTGGCGGACTGTCACGGAGCCTTGCGGGTTGGAGAGCACGACCTCGCCCTCCAGCACGACGAGCCCCGTGCGGCCGGAGCCGTCCACGGTCAGCGACCAGTCGGTGCCGCGAATGGCGGCTGCCGCCGCCGGCGTCTTCACGACGACGCTGGAACCGCCACGATTGGCGCGCGCCCACACATTGCCGACCGGAAGCGTCAGCTCGGTGGGAGTGTTCTCCGACGCCACCTCGTTGACGACCAGCGTCGACTGGCGGCCGACGCGGATCATCGTCTGGTCGGCGAACAGAAGGCCAAGCGTCCCGATCGTGTTGGTGCGCAGGGTGTCGCCGCCGAGGATGTCCTGCTTGATGCCTGCCCAGCGCCACGCCTCCTCGCGTGCGAAGCGCATCTCCTCGCCGCCCTTGGCGTCGACGATGCTGCCGGCGACCGGGGTGGAGCGGGCAACCGGGCTCTGTGCGAACGCTGGAAGCGCCGGGGCGAGCAGGGCGAGCGCCGTCGCCGCCATGAGGGCGCCTGTCCGCACCGGCAGGCAGCGCGTCATCCTGTTCCTCGTTCGATTCACGGATCGGGGCATCAGCCGTCTCCCCACGACCTCCCGGCCGCCGCCCGCAGCGTAGACGCCGCGGGGAGCCGAAGGAATTGAGTCTGTTGAGTTAGTTGAGCAAAACGCCGGCAGCGTTGCTTCAGCGCGACACGCCGCTCAGAAGGCTGAGCGGCCGAGGCCGATGGCAAGAGCCCATGGCAGGGCGGTGGCGAGGAGCGCGATCAGCGACCGCTTCAGGCAGGCGAACTTGGTGGTCAGGATGGCGGCGTTGACGTGGCACTGCGAGAGCAGGTCGTCGAGATACCCCGTGTCGTCGAGCCCGGTGAAACGGCGCCGGTACTCGTCGAGGTCCATGCGAGAAATCGTACCGAAGAAGCAGATCGACGGCCTGTGAACGTGAATGCGCGGGAACTGGCTGCGCAGCAGCTGGAAGAGCACGAAGGCGAAGCCGGTGGCCGTGAGGAGAACGACGGGAAGGAGGTGCGCTGGCCAGCGCGACAGCGGAGGCAACGAGGCGGAGAGCGCGCCCATCATGGCGAGGGTGACGCCGAGCACGCCGGCGCTTCGGGAATCGTGGCGGCCAATCCACTCCAGCATGCGCTGGAGGTTGCGTTCCGCCCTCAGGATCGCTTCCGCAGTCATCATTCCTCGCCCGTTCATTGTGGCAGGGCGCGCGCGGCCGAGTGATGGCCGGGCCCCTGTCCAGTTTCTTCCGGTGCGGGCTCCCGGTTACGCAACAATGCGCGACCGGTTGAGCCTCGGGCAGGGGTTAGCTGGGGCGAGAGGAACCGCGATGTGCGCTGACGCACGCAGCCACGATTATGGCGGCGTGCCAGGCTTCGGCTGACAAAAAGACAGCCCCGGACGGGGGCTGCGCGAGGGATACGGAAGCACGCAATCAAACCGGGCGGTCAGGCTGAACTTCGACCGGCCTGTGTTTGAAAAAGGGCAAGGCATTCCTCCTATGATAGGCTCGCGCTTGCATGCGATGCAGGCCGTCGTATGTCACAGGAGGCGCCCCTTCCGGCGCCGCGGGAACCGCCTGATGCCCTTTTCCTCCGCATACCGGCATGGATTTGCAAGGGTAGCGGCCTGCACGGCGCGCGTGCGCATCGCCGACCCCGTGACCAACGCGCAGACGGTCCGGCTGATGGCGGAGACCTGCCACGACAGGGGCGTGGCGCTGGCCGTGTTCCCGGAACTCGGCATTTCCGGCTACGCCATCGACGACCTGCTGCTGCAGGACACGCTGCTGGACGCTGTCGAGAAGGCCGTGGCGGGCCTTGCGGACGCGACGGCGAACATTCGCCCGCTGCTGCTCGTGGGCGCGCCGGTCCGCCACGCCGGGCGGCTCTATAACGCGGCCATCGCCATCCAGGGCGGCCGGATCCTGGGCATCGTGCCAAAGGTGCACCTGCCCAACTACCGCGAGTTCTACGAGCGCCGGCACTTCGCCTCCGGCGAGGGGACGGATGGGAGCACGGTTGGCTTCGCCGGGCAGGAGATCCCGTTCGGGCCCGACCTCCTGTTCGCCGCCGAGGACGTGCCCGGGCTGGTGATCCACGCCGAGGTCTGTGAAGACCTCTGGGTGCCCGTTCCCCCCAGCTGCCTGGGCGCGCTTGCGGGCGCGACCGTGCTCGCCAATTTGTCGGCCAGCAACATCACGATCGGCAAAGCCGATACGCGGCGCCTGTTGTGCCAGTCGCAGTCGGCCCGCTGCATGGCCGCCTATCTCTACTCGGCATCGGGGGTAGGCGAGTCGACCACCGACCTCGCCTGGGACGGGCAGACGTCGATTTTCGAGAACGGGGTCGTCCTGGCCGAGACCGGCCGGTTCCCCGAGGGCGACCAGATGGCGGTCGCCGATGTCGACCTCGACCTGATCCGTCAGGAACGCGCGCGGCAGGGCACCTTCGACGACAACCGGCGTGTGCTGGGTGTCGAGCCGAAGGGCTTCCGTACAGTGACGTTCCGCGTCGACCCGCCGCTTCGCGACATCGGGCTGGCCCGCAAGGTCGACCGCTTTCCCTTCGTGCCCGACGACCCCGCCCGCCTCGCGCAGGATTGCTACGAGGCCTACAACATCCAGGTGGCGGGCCTCGCCCAGCGCCTCGCCGCCATCAAGGCGAAGGCGGTGACAATCGGCGTCTCCGGCGGGCTCGACTCAACGCAGGCGCTGATCGTCGCGGCCAAGGCGTTCGACCGCCTGGGCCTGCCCCGCACCGGCATCCTCGCCTATACAATGCCGGGCTTCGCCACGAGCGGCGAGACCAAGGGCAATGCATGGGCGCTGATGCGGGCGCTGGGCGTTTCCAGCCATGAACTCGACATCCGCCCGGCCGCCCGGCAGATGCTGGCCGACCTCGACCACCCCTTCGCGCGGGGCGAGGCCGTCTACGACGTGACCTTCGAAAACGTCCAGGCGGGGCTGCGCACCGACTATCTGTTCCGCCTCGCCAACCACCATGGCGGCATCGTCGTGGGCACCGGCGACCTGTCCGAGTTGGGACTTGGCTGGTGCACCTATGGTGTCGGCGACCAGATGTCCCACTACAACGTCAATTCCGGCGTGCCGAAGACGCTGATCCAGCACCTGATCCGCTGGGTGGCGGCGTCCGGCCAGTTCGACGACCCGGTTCCCGCGACGCTGGAAGCGATCCTCTCGACCGAGATCTCGCCGGAACTCGTCCCGGTGGCCGAGGGGGAGAAGCCGCAAAGCACGGAGGAGAAGGTCGGACCCTACGCGCTGCAGGACTTCAACCTGTTCTACACACTTCGCTACGGCTTCCGGCCTTCGAAGATCGCTTTCCTCGCCTGGCATGCGTGGGCCGACGCGTCTCGCGGCGACTGGCCGCCGGGCTATCCCCTGGAGAACCGGCCGTCCTATCCGCTGCCGGTCATCCGCAAATGGCTGGGCGTGTTCCTGGCGCGCTTTTTCGGGTTCAGCCAGTTCAAGCGCTCCGCGATGCCGAACGGACCCAAGGTCGCGGCGGGCGGGTCACTCTCTCCGCGGGGAGACTGGCGCGCTCCGTCGGACGGAAACGCCGACATCTGGCTCGAGGATCTCGATCAGCATGTTCCTGCCGATGATCCCGGTCCGCCGGCCGTCTCCGCCTGAGCGCGACGGCCTGCCATCCCCTGCCCGCGCCATCGCGGCCAGGGGACGTTGAACCGCTCACATGGACGAGAAGCCGCCCTCGATCATCACGCATTCGCCGTTGATCAGGTCGGCCGCGGGGGAGGCGAGGAACAGGCAGAGGTCGGCAACCTCGACGGGCTGGCCAAATCGTCCGAGCGGCGTCTTGTCGAGCATTGGCTTGCCCTTCGCGGGGTCGCCCCACACCTTCTGGCCCATCGGGGTCAGGATGACGGTCGGGCACACGGCGTTGACCTGAACGTTGTGGCGCGCCCACTCCGCCATCATCACCTTGGTCAGCATGTCGAGGCCGCCCTTGGAGGCGCAGTAGGCGGCATGCTGCTCGATGGCGATGGTGCCGGCCTGCGATGAGACGTTGACGATCTTGCCGCGCTTCTGCGCGATCATGCCCGGCGCCAGCGCCTGCGCCATCAGGAACGGCGCCCGCAGGTTGACGGCCATCGTCGTATCCCAGTCCTCGACCTTGGCCTTGTCGAGAAAGTCGTTCAGCGCGACGCCGGCATTGTTGACGAGGATGTCGATCGTTCCGAAAGCGGCCAGCGCTTCCTTGCCTGCGCGGCGGCAATCCTCGACCTTGCTGAGGTCGGCGATGATGGGAACGCAGCGCCGGCCATGGCCCTCGACGACCTTCCTGACCTCGGCGAGGCCGGCCTCGTCACGCGCAACGGCGGCGATGTCGGCACCGGCCTCGGCAAAGACCGCGCAGATTTCGGAGCCGATGCCCTTGGAGGCCCCGGTGACGACGGCGCGCTGACCAGCGATCGAAAAGCGTTCGGCCCAACCCATGTGCGTTCCCCTGGCCCTGTTCTTGTTTGAAGGCGGCCGAAGTCTAAGGGCCGCCGGACCTCAAGAGCAAGCAAGCCGGGCGCACAGCGCAAAGGAACTCGCGAGCACCCGGATGCGTTCCCCATGCCAGGCCAGCCTACGTGCAGGCCCTCGTCGCCCCCGCCTGCGACGACCGGACCACATCCCGTCCCGGATGCCTGCAAGGAGATCGACATGGCCACCACGGCGGACATCCCCGCCATCCTCTCGGCCCGCCGGGAGGAACTGGTTTCGCAATGGCTGACCGAGTTGCAGCGCACCGGCGCATCACAGGGAGGGCGGCTCCGCAACACGGACCTGGAAGGCGAGTGCCGGCGCTTCGTCGACCTCCTCCTGCAGCTCCTGCAGACGGGCGGCGGTCCCGGGCGCGCGGAAACGGAGGCCGTCACTGGCTTCCTCACCGACCTCAGCCGGGCGCGAGCGGCCCACGGATTCTCGCCGAGCGACACCGCCAACTTCGTTCTCGCGCTGAAGCTGCCCTGCTTCGCGGCGATCGAGGCCGCCCTGACCAACGATGCAGCCGGCATCGCCGCGGCCAACCGCGAGGTGACGGTCGTGCTGGACCGGCTGGCGCTCTTCACCATGGAAGCCTACCAGCGCAGCCGCGAGGAGATCATCATCCGCCAGCAGCGCGAGATCACCGAGCTCTCGACCCCCGTCGTCAAGCTCTGGGACGGCGTGCTGGCCCTGCCGCTGATCGGGACGCTCGACAGCGAGCGCACGCAGGTGGTGATGGAGAACCTCCTGCAGAGCATCCTCGACCACGCCGCCGAGATCGCCATCATCGACATCACGGGGGTGCCCACCGTTGACACACTGGTCGCCCAGCATTTGCTGAAGGCCATCGCGGCTGCGCGGTTGATGGGCGCCGACTGCATCGTCAGCGGCATCCGCCCGCAGATCGCCCAGACGATGGTGCATCTCGGCGTGGAGCTGAACGTCGTTTCCAAGGCGAGCCTTGCCGATGCGTTCGCCCTCGCCCTGGCGCGCATCGGCCGCCGGGTGACCAGCGTCGAAGCCGGTCACGCCTGATGGACCGCATTCCCATCCTGAAGATGGGCGACGCCCTGCTCATCACCATCCAGGTCGACATGCACGACAGGCTGGCGCTCGCGCTCGAGGAGGACCTCACGGCCGCCATCGCCCGCACGCACGCCGCCGGCGTCCTGCTCGACATCTCGTCGCTGGAGATCGTGGACAGCTTCATCGGTCGCATGCTCGACAACATCGCGGCAGTGTCGCGGGTGCTCGACGCCGAGACTGTCGTGGTCGGAATGAGGCCCGCCGTAGCCATCACCCTGGTGGAACTCGGCCTGTCGCTGAAGGGGGTCCGGACGGCTCTCAACGTCGAACGCGGGATGGCTCTCATCCGCCGCCGGATCGAGGAAAGGCAGGCGGTGCGTGGAGCAGGTCGTGCTCGTCACACGCGATGACGCCATGCCGATCCGCACGTCCGACGACGTCGTGCGGGTGCGTCAGGAAGTGCGGGCGCGTGCGGTTGAAGCCGGGCTCAGCCTCGTCGACCAGACCAAGATCGTGACGGCGGCCAGCGAACTCGCCCGCAATACGCTCGACTATGGCGGCGGCGGAACGGCGCGTGTCCAGTCCGTGCAGGACGGCATCCGCCGGGGTGTCAGGCTGGTGTTCGAAGACCAGGGACCAGGAATTCCCGATATCGAGCGGGCCCTGACCGATGGCTTCACCTCTGGCGGCGGCCTCGGCCTGGGTCTCGGCGGCGCGCGCCGGTTGTGCAACGAGTTCAGCATCGAATCGCAGGTCGGGGTCGGGACGACGATCATCGTGGCGCGCTGGAAATGACCACGCAGGCGCTCGCCGTTTCGCATTCCAGCCAGGTGGCGGAGGCCCGGCGCGCCGTGGTGGGGCTCGCAGCGGGGCTCGCCTTCGACGAAACCGATCGCGGCCGGGCTGCGATCGTCGCCACCGAACTCGCCACCAATCTCGTCAAGCACGGCGGCGGCGGCGAGCTGCTGGCCGCGAGCTTCGACGACGAGACCGGGTCGGGCCTCCAGCTCATCGCGCTCGACAAGGGCCAGGGGATCGCGCGGATCGCCGATGCCTTGCGCGACGGCTTTTCGAGCGCCGGCAGCGCCGGGCAGGGGCTGGGTGCGGCGCGAAGGCAATCGCAGGCCTTCGACATCGCGTCATGGCCCGGACAGGGCACCGCGGTGCTTGCCCGCCTGCGGGCAGGGCGCCACGCCCATGATGCACTGGATCCGTTTCCGACGGTCGCAGGGGTGGGCGTTCCCAAGCCGGGCGAGAGCGTCTGCGGTGACGACTGGTGGGGCATCAGGCTGGACGACCGCATCCATCTGCTCGTCGCCGACGGCCTGGGACATGGGCTGCTGGCCGCGCAGGCCTCGGGGGCTGCAGTCGGCGCCTTCCGGCAGGCGCCCTGGACCGGGATCGAGGAGATGCTCGGCCTGCTGCACGCCGCTCTCCGCTCGACGCGGGGGGCTGCCGTCGCAATCTCCGAGGTGGACCTGTCGTCGCGGACGGCGCGCTATGGCGGCATCGGGAACATCGCCGGGGCGATCGCCGCTTCGGACAGCCTGAAGCGCATGGTGTCCCACAACGGCACGGCGGGCCACACGCTGCAGAAGATCCAGGCATTCTCCTATGCCGTGCCGGACGCGACGCTGGTGATCATGCAGTCGGACGGTGTCTCGACCGGATGGAGCCTCGCCCGCTATCCCGGGCTCGCGAGCGCCCATCCCGCCCTCGTGGCCGGCGTGCTTTACCGCGACTTTGCGCGTGGGCGCGACGACGCCACGGTCGCTGTTGCGAGGACCGTGCGGTGAGCGTCCTGTTCTCCGCCCCGCTCGACCGCGAGGAGCAGGTCGTCACCCTGCGCCAGCAGGCGCGCGCTCTCGCTGCCCAGCTCGGCTATGACGGCAACGATCAGGTCCGCATCGCCACGGCGGTGTCCGAGATCGCCCGCAATGCCGTTCGCCATGGCGGTGGCGGCGGTGCGGAGTTCCGCGTCGAGAAGGAGGACGGCCACAGCGTCCTTTTGGTTCGCATCACCGACGACGGTCCCGGCCTGCCTGGAGTCGACAGCGATACGCCCGTTCCGGTTCCCACCCAGCGCGGCAGCGGGCTCGGGCTCGCCGGAGCCGCCCGTCTCATGGACAGGGTGGAGGTGGCCGGCCATCCGGGTGCCGGAGCGCGGCTCGACCTCGTCAAGCGCCTGCCCGGCAACGCGGATACCAGCGCGGCGCAGCGGGCGGTCGCGCCGGAGCTCGCGAAGTTCAGGGCCGCCGATCCCTACGCGGTGGTCACCGACCAGAATCGCGAGCTGATCCGCAGCCTGACGGAACTCACCGACCGCAATGCGGAGCTGGAGCGCATCAGCACCGAGCTGGAGGAAACGAACAGGGGAGTGGTGGCCCTCTACGCCGAGCTCGACACGCGCGCCGAACAGCTGCGGAAGGCGAGCGAGATGAAGAGCCGCTTCCTGTCCAACATGAGCCACGAGTTCAGGACGCCTCTCAACTCGATCCTCGCCCTCTCGCGTCTTCTCCTCGACCGCACCGACGGAGACCTGTCGGGCGAACAGGAAAAACAGGTCGGCTTCATCCTCCAGGCCGCGTCGAGCCTGCGGTCCATGGTCGACGACCTGCTCGACATCGCCAAGGCGGAGGCGGGAAAGCTGCAGGTTCGCAACGGCACGATGTCTGTGGCGGAACTCTTCGGGGCCCTTCGCGGCGCGCTCAAGCCCCTCCAGGTCGAGTCCGTCGCGCTCGTCATCGAGGATCCGCCGGCCGGGTTTCCCGACCTCGTCACGGACGAGGGAAAGGTGGCGCAGGTCCTGCGCAATCTCATCTCCAATGCCCTGAAGTTCACCGAGCGTGGTCAGGTTCGTCTCTGCGCCGATACCGACGGGACGTGGGTCACCTTCGCGGTGAGCGACAGCGGCATCGGCATACAGCCCGAAGACGTCGCTCGCATCTTCGACGAGTTCGAGCAGGTCGATGGCCGGCTGCAGGGCCGGCAGAAGGGCACGGGCCTCGGACTGCCACTGTCCCGCAAGCTTGCCGAGCTCCTCGGCGGCGGTATTTCCGTCGAGAGCGAACCCGGCAAAGGCTCGACGTTCCGGCTGCGGATTCCGCTCCGTTTCGGCGACGTTCCGGCCGGCAGCGCCCGGTCTCTTCTCGTCGTCGACGATCATGAGCCGTTCCGCTACGTCGTGCGTCAGGCCGCGCTCGCAAACGGTGTGACCCGGGTGCTGGAGGCAGCGAACGGGCAAGAGGGTCTCGCGGTGGCCCGCGCCGAAATGCCGGACCTCGTGGTGCTCGACCTTCAGATGCCCGGACTCGACGGCGAGGGGGTGCTGCGCGAGCTGCGGAGGGACAGACATCTCGCGGGCGTGCCGGTCGTGGTGCTCACGTCGCAGCCGATCACGCCCGAGTTGAGGCGCCGGCTGGACGGGGCACGCACCGTCCTGAGCAAGGACGACCTCACGCGCGACCTTCTGGGCGACCTGCTGGGCCTGCCGCACGGGCATCCCGGGGACCCTATTTAAACCGATGCAACTCACGCGCGTATTTTGTATGTCTCATCGAATGGGGGCGTCGGCCGGGGCAATCTAGGCGCCGGATGCGATGCCAGAGGGACCGGACGCTCCGTGAACACAGTGCGAATCCTGAGCGTCGACGACAACGAGGCGATGCGTTACGTCCGCCGCCGCGGGCTGGAACGTGCCGGTTTCGCAGTCGTCGAGGCAAAATCGGGCGAGGAAGCCCTGAAGGCTGCGGCCGAGCACCGGCCGGACCTCGTCCTGCTGGACGTCCGCCTGGGCGATACGAACGGCGGTGCGATCTGCCGCCAGCTGAAGGCGGATCGCCCCGGGCTCCCGGTGGTCCTGATCTCGGCGGCCGCCGTCCTGTCCGGCGATCGCGAGGGCGCCAGCCGGTTCGGCGCCGACGCCTATGTGACAGAGCCCGTGCGGGACGAGGATCTCGTGCGCCTGCTCTCGTCCCTGCTCGACAAGACCTCGCAGGCTAGCGCCGGCTGAACCGTTCCTCCAGCACGCGCCATTGGGCGGGGGCGGGGAGGCCGAAACGCAGCCGGTCCGGGTGCGCGGAGAACGCACGGACCAGGATCCCCGAAGCCCCCAGCCGGCGGAACCGCTCCTGCGCGTCGGAAGCCGTGGCCAGCCGGAACAGCGGCGTACCTCCGGCAGGCACCATTCCCCACTCCGCGAGCATGCCGTCCAGCCGCGCCGCGTCGGCGTGAAGCCGCTCGACCGTTGAGGCCAGCCACGCCCGGTCCGCCAGTGCGACACGCCCGGCGGCGACCGCCGGCCCGGAGACCGCCCAGGGCCCGAGCGCGTCCCGGACGGTCTTCGCCAGCGAAAGCGGGCCGATCAGGAAGCCGAGCCGGACACCGGCCAGCCCGTAGGTCTTGCCGAAGGAGCGGAGCACGACGGCGCCGCACTCCGCAGCCCGGGACGCGACGCTGGCTGCGGCGGGAAGCACGTCGGCGAAGGCCTCGTCCACGACCAGCAGCCGGTTCCGCGCCGCCATCTCCCGGGCAAGCCGGGCGAGATCGTCGGCAGGGACGAGCCGGCCGTCGGGATTGTTGGGGTTCACCACCACCGCCACGTCGGCCGCGGCGAGATCGTCGAGCTTCTCCACCGTGACGACGCGTGCGCCCCCGATCTCGGCCCATGTGCGCGCATGCTCCGCGTAGGTGAAGCCCAGGAGGGCGGCGTTTCCGGCCGGGACGATCCGCGGCAGCACCTGCAGCAGCGCCTGCGTGCCGGGAGCCGCCACGACGGACCCAGGATCGGCGCCCCAGGCCGCCGCGGCCGTCTCCTCCAGCGCGCGGACCTCGGCGGGCTCCGGCAGCCGTGTCCAGGCCTCCGCGGGCAGGTCCGGGAGAGGGTAGGGGACGGGATTGATGCCGGTCGAGAGATCGATCCACGGCTCGGGAGCCAGCGGCCAAAGGCTGCGGGCGACGGCGAGGTTGCCTCCATGGTAGAGGAGCGCGCCGGTCCCGCCGGGGGCCGAATCCCTGTCCGGAGTGCCGGCCGTCCCGATGGTCTTTCCCGCCACGCTTGCCCTCGCACTCGCCGCGCTCATTATCGAGGCGGCCGCCGGTTATCCCGACCGCGTGTACCGCGCCATAGGCCATCCCGTCACCTGGATGGGCGCTCTCATCGCCTTTCTCGACCGCCGGCTCAACCGGGACGAGGCGCCCACGCCGAGCCGCAGGGGCGCGGGCGTGAAGGCGCTGTGCCTGCTTCTGACCGCCACCCTCATCGCGTCGCTGGTCGTGCAGGCCGTCCTTTTCTCGGTTCCGTACATTGGCTGGCTGCTCGTGGCCGTCGTGGCGTCGTCGCTGTTGGCCCAACGCAGCCTTTTCAGCCATGTCCGTGCCGTGGCGGACGCGCTGGATGCGGATGGCCTGGAGGGCGGGCGGCGGACCGTGTCGATGATCGTGGGGCGCAACCCCCAGATGCTGGACGAGGCCGGCGTGTCGCGGGCGGCCGTCGAGAGCCTTGCCGAGAACTACTCGGACGGCGTCGTCGCCCCGCTGTTCTGGATGGCCATCGGAGGCCTGCCCGGGGCAGCGCTCTACAAGGCCGTGAACACCGCCGACAGCATGATCGGGCACAAGACACGCCGGCACATCGACTTCGGCCGGGCCTCCGCGAAGCTGGACGACTGGGTGAACCTGCCGGCGTCGCGGCTCTCGGCAGTCTCTCTGACAGCCGCCGCGCTGGTCACGCCGGGGTGCCGGGTCCGGGAGGCCTGGAGGTCCGTTCGCCGCGATGCGCGCCATCACCGCTCGCCAAACGCCGGCTGGCCGGAGGCCGCCATGGCCGGCGCGCTCGGCCTCGCCCTGGCCGGTCCGCGCCACTATGGGACGGAACTCGTGCGGGACGCCTACATGGGCAAGGGTCGCAGGGATGCAACCGCCGCCGACATCAGGCGCGCACTTCGCCTCTACCGTAACGCCTGCATTATCCAGGGCGTCGTGCTGCTGCTCTTCGTGCTCGCCGTCACCGGCTGAGGGCGAGCAACCTGTCGAGGTCGACGTGCCGGGCGAGATGGGCCGCGAGCGCGTCCAGCGTCTCGTCCACCTGTGCCTCGTAGTCCAGTCCCGAGGATGGGGCTCCCGCCCAGCCGAGCCACGCGTCGCGGTAGGCCCGTTCGGCGAAGAGCCCATGGACATAGGCGCCCTTGACGGTGCCGCCGGGCGACGTGGCGCCGTCCGGCCGGCCGTCGGCGAAGCGCAGGACGGGGGCAGCGCAGTCGTGGCCCCCGGTGCGGCCGACATGCATCTCGTAGCCGCGGAAGGCGGCACCCTCGTCGGCGCTGGTTCCGGCAACGGTCGTCAGCGTCTTGTCGCCGGTGAGAACGGTCGACACGTCCAGCAGTCCGAGACCGTCCACCTCGCCGGGCGGGCCCTCGATGCCGTCGGGATCGGCGATGCGCCGGCCCAGCATCTGGTAGCCGCCGCACACGCCGAAGACCTTTCCGCCACGCCGGACATGAGCGGCGATGTCGATGTCCCACCCCTCCGCCCGCAGCGAGGCGAGGTCGGCGATAGTGGCCTTGGACCCAGGCAGCAGGACCACGGCGGCCTCCGGCGGGATCGGCGATCCCGGCCGGACGAGCACGAGGCTCAGGCCCGGCTCCGCCTCGAGCGGATCGAGGTCGTCGAAGTTCGAGATGCGCGGCAACACGGGGACGGCCACCGTCACCGGGCCGCCCGATGAGCCGTTGCGCGTCGCCAGGACGACGCCGTCCTCGGCGGGTAGCCGCCGGGCCTCGTGGAAGAACGGCACCAGGCCCAGCGCCTCCCATCCCGTCTTCTCGGCGATGAAGGCCATGCCGTCGGCGAAGAGGGTGGGGTCGCCGCGGAACTTGTTGACGAGGAAGCCTGCGACCATGGCCGCGTCCTCGGGGTCGATCACCACCCGCGTCCCGACGATCTGGGCGATCACGCCGCCCCGGTCGATGTCGCCGACGAGGACGACCGGCACGCCGGCCGCGCGGGCGAAACCCATGTTGGCGATGTCGTTGCGGCGCAGGTTCACCTCGGCAGGGCTGCCGGCGCCTTCGACAAGCACCAGGTCGGCCGACGCCCTAAGCCGCGAGAAACTCTCCTGCACCGCCTGCATCAGGCGCGGCTTCCAGGACTGGTACTCCCGCGCCTTCGCATTGCCGACGACCCGGCCCTGCACCACGACCTGCGAGCCGATCTCGCTTTGCGGCTTCAGCAAAACGGGGTTCATGTCGGTGACCGGCGGAACGCCGCAGGCACGCGCCTGAAGCGCCTGCGCCCGGCCGATCTCGCCACCGTCCGCGGTCACCGCAGCGTTGTTCGACATGTTCTGCGGCTTGAACGGGCGGACGCGGAGGCCCCTCAGCGCAAAGGCGCGACACAGGCCCGCCACCAGCAGCGACTTGCCGACGTCCGATCCCGTGCCCTGCAGCATCAGGGCGCGGCCGCTCATGGCGCGTACCCCATCAGAACTCGATCCCGGCCTGGGCCTTCACCCCGGCGGAGAAATGGTGCTTCACGAGCGTCATCTCGGTCACGAGGTCGGCCGCCTCGATCAGCGCCGGCTTGGCGTTGCGGCCGGTCACGATCACCGTCAGGTCCGGCCGGCGTGATCGGAGGGCCGCCACGACATCGTCCAGCGGCAGGTACTCGTAGCGCAGCGCGATGTTGAGTTCGTCGAGCACAAGCAGGCGGACGGCGGGATCCGCCATCAATTCGAGGGCCTTGGCCCAGGCTGCTTCGGCGGCGGCGATGTCGCGCTTCTTGTCCTGCGTCTCCCAGGTGAAGCCCTCGCCCATCGTGTGCCAGCGGACGAGATCTGGAAAACGCTCCAGCGCCCGGCGCTCGCCCGTCTCCCAGGCACCCTTGATGAACTGCACCACGCCGACGGGCCAGCCATGGCCAAGCGCGCGCATCACCAGCCCGAAGGCGGCGGTGGACTTGCCCTTGCCCGGCCCGGTGTGGACGATCAGCAGGCCCTTGCTCTCGATGGTCTTGGACGCGACCTCGGCATCCTGAACGGCCTTGCGCTTCGCCATCTTCTCGCGGTGGCGGCGGTCTTCTTCCGTCTCGATCTCGCTCAATGGGGTGCTCCGGGAGCCTTCACTGTCAGGGGCAGGCCGGCGACCATCAGAAGCACGCTGTCCGCCCGCGCCGCAAGGCGCTGGTGCAGGCGGCCGGCCTCGTCGCGGAAGCGGCGGGCGAGGGCATTGTCCGGCACGATGCCCAAGCCGACCTCGTTGGAAACGAGGACGACTGGCGCGACCGCGCGGGCCAGCGCCGCCTCCAGCGCGTCGGACTCGGCCACGACGTCGCGGCCCGCCAGCATGACGTTGGTGAGCCATAGCGTCAGGCAGTCCACAAGCACCGGGGACGCACCGGCCGCGATCCTGTCCAGCGTTTCGGCGAGGTTTAGCGGCGCGTCGTGGGTCGACCAGCGGCCGTCGCGGCGCTGCCGGTGAAGGGCGATGCGCTCCTCCATCTCGGTGTCGAAGGCCTGCGCCGTGGCGACGTAGTGCCACGGCGGCGGCAGGGCTGCGATCAGCGCCTCAGCGTAGCGGCTCTTGCCGGAGCGGGCGCCTCCGAGCACCAGGGTGAGGCGGGGCAGGGCGGTCATGCCGCCCTGCTAGCACCGCTCCACCGCCGGCGCGAGTCCGTCCCCCGGTCGTTGCATTGACAGGGGATGACGCGCGCCTCTAACACTGGTCCGACGATGGTCCCTCTCCGGAGGGAGAATAGGGAATGCGGTCGGGCCTCCGGGCCCAAGCCGCAGCTGCCCCCGCAACTGTGAGCGGGTAGCCTGCACCGGAACGCCACTGCCGCTTGCGGCGGGAAGGCGGTGCAAGGCGCCGATCCGCGAGCCAGGAGACCTGCCATCGCCAACCTGCATGTCCCGGGCGGGGTGCTCCCGGGACGGCCGGGGCCGCTCGCGGCCCTCCGGCGCCGGGGCTTCAGGGCTCGCGGCTGCGTGCACCCGGTTCGACGCGCCCGAGGGCGCGGGAAAGGCTCCGGGTCGATGGGTTCGCCCACCGTCATTCACGTCTGCACCACCTGCCGCGGCGCGGACGATCCCTCCGAGGACCGGGACGACCGGGCCGGGGCACGGCTGCATCGGGCCGTGCTCGGACGCGCGGCCGAGCGGGGCGACGACGTTCTCGTGGTCGGTGTCGAATGCCTCAGCGTCTGCAAGCGGCCGTGCACGGTCGGCTTCGCCTCGCCGGGCAAGTGGACCTATGTCTACGGCGACTTCCCGCCCGAAACATCGGCCGACCTCATCCTCGACAGTGCGGCTCTCTACGCCGCCGCACCCGACGGTTTGATTCCCTGGCGGCAGCGTCCCGAGGCGATCAAGAAGGGCGTCGTTGCGCGTATGCCACCCCTTACGCAACCTCCGATTGGCGAGGCCGCTGAATGACTTCCCGCGACATGCTCAAGCTCACGCAAAAGATTCCCGTGACCATCGTCACGGGATTTCTCGGCGCGGGAAAGACGACGCTGATCCGCCACGTGCTGGAGAACGCCAATGGCCGGCGGCTCGCCCTCGTCATCAACGAGTTCGGCGACGTCGGCGTCGACGGTGAGATCCTGCGGTCCTGCGGCGTTGAAAGCTGCCCGGAGGAGAACATCGTCGAGCTCGCCAATGGCTGCCTGTGCTGCACGGTGGCGGACGACTTCGTACCCGCCATCGAAGGGCTGCTGAACCATCCCAACCGGCCCGAGCACATCATCGTCGAGACCTCGGGCCTCGCTTTGCCCAAGCCGCTGGTCAAGGCCTTCGACTGGCCCGAGATCCGCACGCGGCTCACCGTCGACGGCGTCATCGCCGTGGTGGACGGCGCCGCGGTGGCGGCAGGACGCTTCGCCGACGATCCGGAGAAGCTGGCGGCACAACGCGCGGCGGACGACAGCATCGATCACGACAACCCGCTGGAGGAGGTCTACGAGGACCAGCTCCTCTGCGCCGACCTGATCATCCTGAACAAGGCCGACCTGCTCGACGCCGGCGAAATCGGCCGGGTGAGCGCCGAGATCTCGCGCACGGTGCCGCGGGCGGTGAAGGTGGTCGAGACGCGCGAGGGCCGCATCGACACGCAGATCCTGCTCGGCATCGGTGCGGCGGCAGAGGACGATCTCGCGGCGCGGCCGTCCCACCACGACGCGGAGGAGGGGCACGACCACGACGATTTCGACAGCTTCGTCGTGTCCATTCCCGCCGTGGCCGACCCGGCCGCGCTGGTGGAGCGGCTCGCCCGCGTGGCGGAGCAGTTCGACGTGCTGCGCATGAAGGGCTTCCTCGAAGTGGAGGGCAAGCCGATGCGTCTGCTCGTGCAGGGCGTCGGCGGCAGGTTCCGGCACCAGTTCGACCGGCCCTGGACGGCCGGCGAACCACGGGCCGGCCGCCTCGTCGTCATCGGCGAGAAGGGGCTGGACCGTGCCGCCATCGAGGCGGCCCTGGCGAGCTGAGACCCGGTGATGCACATCCTGCGCACGGAGACGATCAGCCTCGACGACACGGTCGAGGCTGTCGATCTTGCGCAGTCGCCCGCCGACATCGTGTTCCTGTCGTTCACCGACAGTGACCTCGCGTTGATGGCTGCCGCCTGGGAGCGCGGTGGCGAGGATGCGCCCTCGCTGCGCCTCGCAAACCTCGCCCTCATGCGGCACCCCTACTCGGTGGACCTCCACGTCGAGAAGGTCTGCGCCCGTGCGCGCTTCGTTCTCGTCCGGCTTCTCGGCGGCATGGACTATTGGCGCTACGGCGTGGAGCAGCTGTCGGATGCGGCGCGGCGACATGGCTTCCAGTTCGCCGTCTTACCTGGCGACTACATGGAGGACCCGCGCCTCGATGCGGCGTCGACCCTGCCGGTCGAGGATTTGCGCCGGCTCTGGGGCTGGTTCCAGTCCGGGGGGCTGGCGAATGCCGCGTCCTGCCTCGGCTGGATTGCCTCGGCGATCGGCAACGAGAGGCCGTGGGCCGAGCCGGAGGCGCTGCCCGCAGCCGGGCTTTTCGCCGAGGCGTGCCGGCCGGAGCCGGACCGCGCGTCTTCAGACGCGCAGTTCAATAGCGCGTCTTCAGACGCCCAGCCCCCCCGGGCCCTCGTCGTCCTCTACCGCGCCCATGTCGCTGCGGCCGACACGGCGCCGATCGCCGCGCTGGCCGATGCGCTGGCCGCGCGAGGATTGGCGGTGGACGCCGTCTTCGTCACCAGCCTCAAGGATCCCGCCGCGGCGACGGTTCTGGAGGAGCACATCGCCGCGAGCCGTCCGGACGTGATCCTCAACGCCACGGCCTTCTCCGGCCGGCTTGACGCGGGCGGCTGCGTGCTCGACCGGGCGGACCGGCCCGTTCTCCAGGTGATCCTGGCCGGCAGCGCGCGGCAGGCCTGGGAGGCGGGATCGCGCGGACTTTCTGCCGCGGACCTCGCCATGAACGTCGTCCTGCCCGAGGCAGACGGACGCATCGTGACGACGGCCATCTCGTTCAAGGAATCGGCCGCGCGCAGCGAGGCGCTCGAGTTCTCGCGCCTCGTGCACACGCCGGACGCGGAGCGCGTGGCCCATGTCGCCGATCTCGCCGCCGCATGGGCGCGGTTGGGGCGAACGAAGCCTGACGACAGGCGCCTCGCGCTGGTCATGTCCGACTATCCCGGCAGAGGCGGCCGGGAAGGCTATGCGGTGGGGCTCGACACGCCGGCCAGCATCGGTCGCATCGCGGCGGCGCTGCGCGAGGCCGGCTACACCGTTGGCCACCTGCCCGAGGGGGACGCCCTGATGGAAACGCTGGCCGGCGAGGCCGTCGAAACCTGGCCGGTCGCGGCCTATGCCGAAGCCTTTGCGCGCCTCCCGTCCTCAGTCCGCTCCGCCATCGTCGAGGCGTGGGGCGGGCCGGATGCCGATCCCGCAGCGCAGGACGGTGACTTCCACTTCAAGGCCGTCCGCGCCGGCCGGCTCACCGTGGCGCTGCAGCCCGACCGCGGGGCCGCGCTGGACCGCAAGGCGGATCACCACGATCCCGTCCGGCCGCCCCGGCACGCCTATGTGGCGTTCTACCTCTGGCTGCGCGAGGTGGCCGGTCTGGACGCCATGATCCATTGCGGCACGCATGGCACGCTGGAGTGGCTGCCGGGCAAGGCTGTCGCGCTCTCGGGAGCCTGCGTCCCGGAAGCCGTGCTCGGGCCGGTGCCCGTCGTCTACCCGTTCATCGTCAACAATCCCGGCGAGGCGGCTCAGGCCAAGCGCCGCATTGCGGCGGTGACGGTGGGCCACCTCACGCCGCCTCTCGTGTCCGCCGGCAGTCATGGCGCGGCGATGGAGATCGAGGGCCTGCTCGACGAGTATGCCGAGGCGCAGGGCCTCGACGCCCGCCGGGCGCGGCGCCTGTCGTCCCTGATCCTCGAACGCGCGCGGGAGACGGGCCTCGCCGGGGAGGCCGGGCTCGGCCCCGAGGTGGACGAGGCCGAGGCGCTGCAGCGGCTCGATGCGTGGCTCTGCGACCTCAAGGACATGCGCATCGGCGAAGGGCTGCACGTCTTCGGGGTTGAGCCCACGGATGCCGCCGTTGCGGCCTTTGCCGTGGCCGGCGAGGGGGATCCCGGCTGGACGTCCCGCGTCAAGGCGTGCGGCCTGGAGGAAACGAGCGGGCTCTTGGCCGCACTCGATGGCCGCTTCGTGCCTCCTGGCCCGGCCGGCGCGCCGCAGCGTGGCCGCATCGACGTGCTGCCGACGGGGCGCAATCTCGTTGCCGTCGATCCCCGCTCCGTGCCGACGCGGACGGCGTGGGAGATCGGTCGCCGGACGGCCGAGGAGGTCGTGCTGCGCTATCTGCAGGACCATGGCGACTGGCCGCGCAGCGTGGTGCTCGACCTCTGGGGCAGCGCAACGACACGGACCGGGGGCGACGACCTCGCCCAAGCCTTCGCGCTGATCGGTGCGCGGCCGGCCTGGGACCACGCGTCGTCGCGCGTTTCCGGCTTCGAGATCGTGCCGCCTGCTTCGCTCGGCCGGCCCCGCGTGGACGTGACGCTGCGCATCTCCGGCCTGTTCCGCGACATGTTCCCCGCGCAGATCGCGCTCTTCGACGAGGCCGTGGCCCGGGTCGCCACGCTGGACGAGGACGAGACGGACAATCCGATCGCAGCAGCGGCGCGCGGCGGACAGCATGGCGCCCGCATCTTCGGCGCCGCGCCGGGTGCCTATGGCGCGGGGCTCTCCGACCTGATCAGCGCCGACGCGTTCGAGGATCGCGAGGCGCTGGGCGAGGCCTACCTCGCGGCGACGTCGCACGCCTACGGCAAGGCGGGCGAAGGCGAAGCGGGCAAGGCCTTCCGGGACCGAGTCGGGGCGGCTGATGCCTTCCTCCACGTGCAGGACCTGCCGGGGCAGGACGTTCTCGACTCCGACGCGTTCGCCGAGCACGAGGGCGGCTTCTCCGCGGCTGCGGCGGCGCTGGGCTCCAGCCCGGCCATCTACCACGTCGACGCAACCTCGCCCGGAAAGACGGTCGTCCGCACGCTGGCGCAGGAGGTGGCGCGCACGGTGCGCAGCCGGGCCGCCAATCCGAAATGGATCGCCGGCCAGATGCGCCACGGCCATCGCGGCGCCGCCGAGATCGCCGGGACGCTGGACAACCTCTACGCCTTCGCCGCGACCACCGAGACGGTCGCGAGCCGGCATTTCGACCTCGTCTGGGACGCGACGCTCGGCGACGAGGCCGTGCGCGCGTTCCTGATGGCCTCCAACCCCCGCGCTGCCCGCGCCATGGCGGCACGCTTCGAGGCCGCTCTGGCGCGCGGCTACTGGACGTCGCGCCGCAACTCCAGCGTGGAAGTGCTGCGCGAGACACTGGAGGCTGCCGAATGAGCGCCCGTGACGGCTTGCGCAAGGGCTGGTGCCCCGGTGCCCTGCGCCCCATGCGGACCGGTGACGGACTGCTGGTGCGGCTGCGCCTGAGCGGCGGCATCGTCCCTCCGGCGCTGGCCCGCGCCCTCGCGGAGTGCGCACGCGAGTTCGGGAACGGGCTGGTCGACCACTCGGCCCGTGCCAACCTGCAATTGCGTGGCGTGACCGAAGACAGTCTCCCCGCCCTGACGGAAAGGCTGAACAGCCTGGGCGTCCTCGACGACGATGCGGAGGCCGAGGCCGTGCGCAACGTCATCGCCGGTCCGCTGGCGGGCCTCGATCCGGCGGCCGTGCTCGACATCCGCCCCGTCGTGGCGGCGCTGGAGGCTCGGCTGAAAGCCGACCGCGCGCTGCATGCCCTGCCCGGCAAGTTCGGTTTCCTCGTTGATGACGGCGGAACGGCGCGGCTCGACGGCGTTAATGCAGACATCCGCTTCGAGGCGTTCCGCCGGGACGACGGCACTGCCGCTTTCGCGGTCAAGGCTGCGGGCGAAAGTGAGCCCCATCCCGTGGCCGTCTGCCGCCCGGCCGATGTTCCCGACGTCGCGGCCTCGCTGGGAAAGACATTCCTCGCGCTCGCGGGCGAGGTGCGCCCCCAGGCCCGTCGGATGGCACGGCTGGCCGACGCGCTGGGGCCCGTGGCGCTCGCAGCCTCGGCCGGCCTCGTGCGCAGGGCCGCGCCGGCTCGCCCCGACGTCCCGGCCCCGGCTCGCAGGCCCGGCGCATGGCGCACCGGTGACCTCGCCGTGCTCGGCGTCGCCGCGCCCTTCGGCACCTGGACCGCCGACGCGCTCGCTGTTCTCGCCGACTGCGCGGAACGCCATGGAAACGGCGAACTGCGCCTGACGCCGTGGCGGCTCGTCCTGCTGCCGGGCGTCGCCGATCCCGTCGCGCTTTCCGGCGTGGCCGATCTCATCATCGACCCGGAGGATCCCCGGCTGTCCGTCGCCGCCTGTGCAGGCATGCCGGGCTGCGCTTCGGCCACCGTCCGCACTCGCCCCGACGCGGCGGACCTGGCCGGCCTGGCTCGGTCCCTGTCGGCCAGCGGCGTAGGCCTTCACGTGTCGGGCTGCAGGAAGGGCTGCGCCCATCCCGGCGTCGCTCCTGCGACACTGGTCGGCCGGGACGGCCTCTACGATGTCGTTCTGGGCGGCTCCGCCGACGGCGTTCCCGCGGCGCAAGGCTTGACGGCCGGGGCAGCGGCGCAGTTCATCGCGCGCGCCGCCGGGGGCGGCCAGGGAGGACGGCCCGCGTGAGCGAGCGCTACGACTACATCCGCGACGGAGCCGAGATCTACCGGCGCTCCTTCGCCATCATCCGCTCGGAAGCGGACCTCGGCCGCTTCTCGCCGGAGGAGGAGGTCGTCGCCGTGCGTATCATCCATGCCTGCGGGATGGTCGAGGCTGCCGCTGATATCGCCTTTATCCAGGGCGCGGCGGAGGCCGGGCGTGCGGCGCTGAAGGCTGGCGCCCCGATCCTCTGCGATGCCCGGATGGTGGCGAACGGCGTCACCCGCACCCGGCTTCCGGCCGGAAACGACGTGATCTGCACGCTGGACGATCCGCGCGTGCCTGATCTCGCAAAGGTCATGGACAATACCCGCACGGCCGCCGCGATGGAGCTCTGGGGGGAGCGTCTGGCTGGTGCGGTGGTGGCAGTGGGCAATGCGCCGACGGCGCTGTTCAGGCTGCTCGAGATGCTCGATGCGGGGGCGCCGAAGCCCGCCTGCGTCATCGGCATGCCCGTCGGCTTCGTCGGCGCGGCGGAATCGAAGGAGGCATTGCTGGCCGACGGCCGCGTGCCCGCCATCGTCGTGCGCGGCCGCAAGGGCGGCAGCGCCATGGCGGCGGCAGCGGTCAACGCGCTCGCGGGAGCGCCGGAATGAGCGGGCCCGGCACGCTCTACGGCGTCGGGCTCGGGCCGGGCGATCCCGACCTCCTGACGGTCAAGGCGGTGCGGCTCGTCCAGTCCTCCCCCGTCATTGCCTACTTCGCCAAGAAGGGGCGGCGCGGGAATGCGCGCACCATCGTCGATCCCTGGATCAGGCCCGAGAGCACCGAGCTGCCGCTGTTCTACCCGGTGACGACGGAGATCCATTTCGCTCACGCCGACTATGTCAGCGAGGTCGGCGGCTTCTACGACCAGTCGGCCGAGCTCGTGGCCTCCCACCTCACGGACGGCCGGGACGTGGCGCTGCTGTGCGAGGGGGACCCGCTCTTCTACGGCTCGTTCATGCACATCTTCGTCCGGCTGCGGGACCGGCACCGCGTCGAGATCTGCCCCGGCGTCACCGGCATGTCGGGGTGCTGGACAGCGGCTAAGACCCCGATCACCTGGGGTGACGACGTGCTCACCGTCCTGCCCGGCACGCTCGACCGCGACGACCTCGCCGCCCGCCTTGCCGGGACCGACGCCGCCGTGGTGATGAAGCTCGGGCAGAACTTCTCCAAGGTGCGGGCCGCCGTCACGCAGGCTGGCCTCCTCGACCGGGCCATCTATGTCGAGCGCGGCACCATGCCGGGCGAGAAGGTCGTTCCCCTGGCCGAGAAGACGGACGACCTCGCGCCCTACTTCTCGATCATCGTCGTCCCGGGGCAGGGGAGGCGGCCGTGAGCGGCTGGCTCGCCGTGGCCGGGCTCGGCCCGGGCGCGCCGGACTGGGTGACCCCCGAGGTCGAGGCCACGCTGGCCGAGGCGACCGACATCGTCGGCTACTTCCCCTATGTCGACCGCGTGCCGCACCGGGACGGGCTCTCCCGCCACGCCAGCGACAATCGCGTCGAGGTGGACCGGGCCCGCCACGCGCTGGAGCTGGCGGCGGGCGGAGCGCGCGTCGTCGTGGTGTCGGGCGGCGACCCCGGCATCTTCGCCATGGCCGCCGCCGTGTTGGAAGCCGTCGAGGCAGGCGATCCCGCGTGGCGGGAGCTCGACATCCGCGTCCTGCCCGGCCTGTCCGCCATGCAGGCGGCTGCCGCGCGGCTGGGTGCGCCGCTGGGGCACGATTTCTGCGCGATATCGCTGTCGGACAATCTCAAGCCCTGGTCCGTCGTCGAGCGGCGGCTCGCGGCTGCCGCTGAAGGCGACTTCGTGATGGCCTTCTACAATCCCGCTTCGAAAGCCCGGCCCGGGCAGATCCACGAGGCGTTCGCGCTGCTGCGGCGGCTGAAGGCGGGCTCGACGCCCGTGGCCTTCGCCCGCGCGGTCGGGCGGTCCGACGAGGCGGTCGCCATCACCACCTTGGCCGAAGCGGACCCCGGCCTCGCCGACATGAGCACGCTGGTGCTGGTGGGCTCCAGCGACACGAGGCTGATCGAAAGGCCCGGCGGCAAGCGGGCCTGGATGCTGACGCCGCGCAGCTACGGGGCCGGTCGATGAGCGGCGAGCCAGTCGAGCACTTCCGCGACGTCGTGCAATTCCAGAACGCTCGGGCGCCGGGGCCGCGCGATCATGACCACGGGCAGGCCGAGCCTGCGCGCGGCCACCAGCTTGCCCTCGGTGGCCGAGCCGCCGCTGTTCTTGGTGACGACGACCTCGACACCATGCTCGCGCATCAGCCGCTCCTCGTCTTCGGCGTCGAACGGTCCGCGATCCAGCACGAGGTGGTGCCGGGGTGGCAGGTCGGCGGGGTCCGGCGGGTCGATGCTGCGGATGACGTAGAGATGCTGGGGGGCGCTGGCGAAGGCGGGAAGGGACAGGCGGCCGACCGTCAGGAACACCGTTCGCGGGGCTCCGCCGAGAGCTTCCGCCGCCGCGGCCGCGTCGGAGACCTCCGTCCAGACGTCGCCTTCGCCCGCCGTCCAGGCCGGGCGGACCAGCGCGGCGAGCAGCACGCCGGCGTCCCCGGCTGCCTCGGCGGCATTGAAGGACATGCGCTCGGCGAAGGGATGCGTGGCATCGACGACGGCGTGATAGCCGCCCTCGTGGAGGAAATGAGCAAGCGCGTTTGCGCCGCCGAAACCGCCGACCCGGGTAGGAAGCGGCTGCGGTGCGGGATTGGCGGTGCGGCCGGCAAGGGACAGCCGCGCATCGAACTCCGGCCGCGCGGCGAGGGCACGGGCCAGCTCGCTCGCTTCCGTCGTTCCGCCCAGCACCAGCACGCGCATCGATCTGTCCCGGGAGCAGTCTCGTGAGTGCCGCGCCCGCACCGCAGGCGCCGCGGCGCTGGCTTGCCATCGTCGGCATCGGCGAAGACGGGCTCGATGGCCTTTCTCCTGCCGCAGCGCGGCTCGTGGCGCAAGCGGGGTTGGTGGTGGGCGGCGAGCGCCACCTCGCCATGGTGCCGCCCGGACCGGCGGAGCGGATGGCGTGGCCCTCGCCGCTGACGGACGCCATCCCGTCCATCCTGGAGCGGCGGGGCACCGACGTCTGCGTCCTCGCCTCGGGAGACCCCTTCTTCTACGGCGTCGGCGCGACGTTGGCCGCCCATGTCCCGGCCGACGAGATCCTGTGCCTTCCCGCTGCTTCGTCGTTCAGCCTCGCGGCCGCCCGGCTGGGCTGGCCGCTGCAGGACTGCGCGCTTCTGTCGCTGCATGGACGGAGCTTCGAGCGGCTCAAGCCGCATCTGCAGCCCGGTGCCCGCATCCTGGCCCTGTCATGGGACGCGACGACCCCTCAGCGCATCGCGGCCGAGCTCGCCGGAAACGGCATGGGACGCTCGCGCATGGTGGTGCTCGAGGCGCTGGGCGGGAGCCGCGAGCGCGTCACGGACACGACTGCCGAGGCGTTTGCCGGGGAAGACGTCGCCGACCTCAACCTCGTCGGGATCGAAGTCGCTGCCGACCGCTCCGCCCGCGTGATCCCGCTCGCTGCAGGCCTGCCGGACGAATGGTTCGAGAATGACGGCCAGATCACCAAGCGCGAGATCCGCGCCGTGACGCTGGCCGCGCTGGCGCCCCGCAGGGGTGACCTGCTGTGGGACGTCGGCGCGGGCTCGGGCTCGGTCGGCATCGAATGGATGCTGAGCGACCCCGCCATGCGCGCCATTGCCGTCGAGGCAAGGCCGGATCGCGCGGCGAGGGTGGCGCGCAACGCCGCGGCACTCGGGGTGCCGGGCCTGCGCGTGGTGGAGGGCAGGGCGCCGGCAATCCTGGCCGGCCTGCCCCGGCCCGACGCCGTCTTCGTCGGAGGTGGCGGAACCGTTCCCGGGCTGCTGGACGCGGTCTGGGAGGTCCTGCCGTCCGGCGGGCGGCTCGTCGTGAACGCGGTGACGCTGGAGACCCAGTCGGAGGTGATGGCGCGACACTCGGCCCTTGGCGGAGAACTGGTTCAGATGCAGGTGTCGCGGGCCGAAGCAGTCGGCGGGTTTCGCGGCTGGCGCGCGGCCATGCCAGTCGTGCAATGGGCGGCGGTGAAGCCGTGAGCGGAACGCCTGGGCCTCTGCGCGGCCTGCTGGCGCTCGGCGTCGGATGCCGGGCTGGCTGCCCGGCCGAGGCCATCGAGGCGCTGGTGCGCCGCGTCATGGCGCAGGCGGGCCCGGCGCCCATGATGGCGCTGTTCACGACCATCGAGAAGCAGGGCGAACCCGGCATCGCCGCCGCCGCTGTCGCCCTGGGCCTGCCTCTCGTCTATCTGCCGCGCGCCGTGATGGCCGCCGCGTCTCCCGGCGCGCAGACGCGCTCGGAGAGGGTGGTCGAGCTCTTCGGGGTTCCCTCCGTCGCCGAGACCGCCGCTCTGGCGGGGGCGGGACAGGGAGCGGCGCTGGTGGTGAAACGCGTGGCGGAGGGCGGTGCAACCTGTGCGGCGGCGCGCGGCACGGAGGCGGAGGCATGACGGTCCATTTCATCGGCGCAGGCCCCGGCGCCGCGGACCTGATCACGGTGCGCGGGCGCGACCTCCTAGCCCGCTGCCCCGTCTGCCTCTATGCCGGCTCGCTGGTTCCTGCCGAACTCCTCGCCTATTGCCCCCCGGAGGCGCGCATCGTCGACACGGCGCCCCTGTCGCTGGAAGAGATCGGTGCCGAGTTCTCGCAGGCGCACGCCGCAGGGCAGGACGTCGCCAGGCTCCACTCCGGCGACCTTTCGGTGTGGAGCGCCGTCGGCGAGCAGCTTCGCCTGCTCGACAGTCTCGGCATTTCCTGGACGCTCACCCCCGGCGTACCTGCCTTTGCTGCCGCCGCGGCGGCTCTGGGGCGCGAGCTGACCCTTCCGGAGGTCGCCCAGTCCGTCGTCCTCACGCGTACGCCGGGACGGGCCTCGTCGATGCCGGAAGGCGAGACGCTCGCCGCCTTCGGGCGCACCGGCGCGACGCTCTGCGTCCATCTCTCCGTCCATGCCCTCGACACCGTCGTGGCGGACCTCCTGCCCCACTATGGCGCTGACTGCCCCATGGCGGTCGTCTATCGGGCGAGCTGGCCGGACCAGCGCATCGTGCGGGGGACCCTCGCCGACATCGTGGCCCGCGTCGGGGAAGCGCCGATCGAGCGCACGGCGCTCATCGTGATCGGCCGTGTCCTCGGCGCGGAGGATTTTCGCGCCAGCGCGCTTTATGACGCCGGCTATCGCCGCCGCTTCCGCACGCCGGGATGGCGGGGAGGGAGTGCGTGAGCTACCCGTCAGCCGGTCGCGCGGGGTTCCGTGCGGGCCAGGATCGTTCCCTCCCGGTCGACCACGACGATGTCCAAGGCGGCACCATGCCCGTCGAGCGCGCGGGCCGCGGTCGCCCAGGCCTCTCCGGCAACCCGCGCCGCCAGCGCGCCGGCGAGGTCACCGGAGCGCGACAGGATCTCGTTGGCGCTCTGTGTCCCCTCTGCCCAGGCGGGATTGCCGCCGATCTCGCGAAGGCGCTCGCCGATCCAGCCCGTATCGACGCTGCCGCGGCGGGAGTGCAGGTCGAGCAGGCCCTGCCCGAGCTTGCACATCTTGGCGAAGCCGCCGCCGACCGTGACCCGCTGGACGGGATTGCGGCGCAAGTATTTCAGCATGCCGCCGGCGAAATCACCCATGTCGATGAGCGCGGGCTCGGGAAGACCGTAGAGGGCCTGCACGGCTTTCTCGGAGACATCTCCCGTGGCGCCTGCAACGTGCCGCAGGCCCATGGCGCGGGCCACGTCGATGCCGCGGTGAATGGTGTGGATCCAGGCCGCGCAGGAATAGGGCACGACGATCCCGGTCGTGCCGAGGATGGAGAGGCCGCCCACGACGCCCAGCCGGGCGTTGAGCGTCTGGCTCGCAAGCTCCTCTCCTCCGGGAATGGAAATCTCCACCTCGACGTCGCCACCCCGGCCGAACAGGGCTGCGACCTCCTCGACCGCCGCGCGGATCATGGCGCGCGGAACGGGGTTGATCGCCGGCTCGCCCGGCGGAATCGGCAGGCCGGGGCGCGTGACCATGCCGACGCCGGCCCCGGCGCGGAACAGGACGCTGCTGCCGGCGGAAGCAGGCCGGACCGTCGCGATGACGAGCGCTCCATGCGTGACGTCCGGATCGTCGCCGGCGTCCTTGACGATGCCGGCGCGGGCATAGCCTTCGCCGCTCTCGGTAAGCGCCAGGGCGAAGGCCGGGCGCCCGCCGCCCGGCAGCGCCACTTCGACAGGGTCCGGGAAGGCGCCCGTGACCAGCGCCTCGCAGGCCGCGCGGGTGGCGGCGGCGGCACAGGTGCCGGTCGTCCAGCCGCGGCGCAAGACGGATCGGGGCGCTTCTTCGCTCGACATGAGCCCTCCTACCGTGTCACGGCATGGCGGGGAAGCGCGGGTGAAGCGAAGGGTTGCGGCGGAGCGTCGGCATGATCGGTCTGGACGAGGCGGCGTCGTTCCTGCCTGTCTTCGAGCCGGGCTCGGTTTGGCTCGTCGGTGCGGGGCCCGGGGACCCCGGCCTGCTGACCCTGCACGCCGTGCACGCCCTGCGGACGGCCGACATCGTCGTCTACGACGCGCTCGTCAACGACGCGATCCTGCAGTTCGCCGGATCCGACGTGGCGCTGGAATTCGCGGGCAAGCGCGGCGGTAAACCCTCTCCGACACAGCGCGCCATCACCGACAGGCTGATCGCGCTGGCGCGCATGGGCAAGCGGGTTCTGCGCCTCAAGGGCGGCGATCCCTTCGTCTTCGGCAGGGGCGGGGAGGAGGCCCTGGCCCTCGTGGCCGAGGGGGTTCCGTACCGTGTGATCCCGGGCGTCACCTCCGGCCTCGGCGGGCTCGCCTATGCCGGCATTCCCGCGACGACGCGTGACACGAACCACGCCGTCATCCTCGCCACGGGTCATTGCGCGCCCGATGCCGAGGGCGGCGTCGACTGGGCGGCGCTGGCGCGCACGGGTGCACCGATCGTGCTCTACATGGCGATGAGCAATCTGGGTGAGATCGCGCTCGCTCTTCAGGATGGCGGCCTCTCGCCACATACGCCCGTGGCGGTGGTCACGGAGGCGACGACGCCGCGCCAGCGCGTGCTGGTGACCACGCTCGGCGGGGCCAAGGACGAGGCGGAGCGCCGCGGCTTCGGGGCTCCCGCCATCGTCGCGATCGGCGCCATCGTGGCGCTGCGGGAGGTGCTCGCCCCCTTTGCGATCGGCCTGGAGACCGTGCGTTGACCCGTGGCCTCGTCGTCGCCGCCCCGCGCTCGTCGAGCGGCAAGACGACCGTGACGCTCGGGCTGCTGCGCGCGCTGTCGCGCACCGGGGTCCGGGTCGCGGGGGCCAAATGCGGGCCGGACTACATCGACCCCGCCTTCCATGCCGCGGCAACCGGCAGGCCCAGCCTCAATCTCGACGCCTGGGCGATGCCGCCGGAGATGCTGCAGTACTGTGCCGCAGCCACGTCGCGCGACGTCGACCTCGTGCTATGCGAGGGGCTGATGGGCCTCTTCGACGGGGTGCCCGCCGCTTCCGGCCGCTCCGGCTCGTCCGCCGACGTGGCGGCCGCCACCGGCTGGCCGGTGCTGCTGGTCCTCGACGTCAGCGGACAGTCGCAGTCCGCCGCGGCGATCGCCGCGGGGTGCGCCGCCTACGATCCGCGCATCCGCATCGCAGGAGTCATCCTCAACCGCGTCGGCAGCCCGCGCCATCGCCGCCTCGCAGGCGAGGCGATCGAGGCGCTCGGCATCCCGGTTCTCGGCGCCATTCCGCGCAGCGAGTCCGTGAAGCTGCCGGAGCGGCATCTCGGCCTCGTGCAGGCCGGCGAGACCAGCGATCTCCCGGGCATTCTCGACGCCATGGCAGACCTCGTCTCCGCCCATGTCGACCTGACCGCCGTGCAGCATGCGGCAGGCGGTGCAACGACGATGCCGGGCGGATCACCCGCCGCGGGCCTGCCGGCACCGGGGCGGCGTATCGCGCTCGCCCAGGACCAGGCGTTCTCCTTCACCTATGGCCATCTCCTGGCGCTCTGGCGGGCGCAAGGGGCCGAGATCGTGCCGTTCTCACCCCTGAACGACGAGCCGCCACCGCCCGATTGTGATGCGTGCTGGCTTCCAGGAGGCTACCCCGAACTCCATGCCGCCGCCCTGTCGCGGGCCGGCCGCTTCCTCTCCGGCCTGCGCCGGTTCGCGGCGCGCCATCCGGTGCACGGCGAGTGCGGCGGGTACATGGTGCTCGGCCGCTCGCTGACGGATGCCCAAGGCGAGGAGCACGTAATGGCGGGCCTGCTCGATCTCAGGACCAGCTTCGCCCATCGCAAGATGAACCTCGGATACCGCCGGGCGGAACTCGTCGCCGACGGCCCACTCGGCCCGGCCGGCACCCTGCTCGCCGGTCACGAGTTCCATTATTCGACAGTGGTGGACAGGGGCGCCGACGAGCCCTTCGCCATGGCCACGGATGCCTATGGCTCGGCTCCGGCCGCGACGGGCAGCCGGCGCGGCAACGTCACTGGCTGCTTCTTCCACGCCATCGCACGGATTGGCTGACGAGCGCTCGGAGCGGCCCGGACTAGCCGGCCTGCGGTACGGTTGCCGCCCTGGCGCGCTCCATGGCGGGGCGCAGCTGCTTGCGGATCGACGTGGCGTCGAGGCCGCCCTCAATGCGGTGCACGATACGGCCGGCTCCGTCGATCACGAACGTCACCGGGATTCCCACCACGCGCAAATGGCTGGACAGCGTACCAGTGGTGTCGATGCCGACGGCCGAGAAGGGATTGCCGGCCTGTTGGAGATATTTCCCCGCATTGTCCGCCGTGTCGCGATGAGCGAACCCGACGAGCCTGCCGTCGAGTTCCCTGGCGAGTTCCATCAGTTCGGGATGCTCGCCCCGGCAACTCGGGCACCATGACGCCCAGACATTCAGGACGGTGACCTTCCCCTCGAAGTCCTTGCGCGACAGTCCCGGCGCCGGCGAACCGTCCGCGAGCAGGACGCCGGGGAGGGCAGGCAGTGCAAAGTCGATGGTCTCGAGAGACGGCGCCGTCACGAACCGGACCGGCTTGAACTCGCGATACAGCTTGTATGACCCGGCAAGCCCGCCCGCGGCCAGCGCGAGGCCGACCGCGAGGGTGAGGAGCCGGGAGCGGCCACGCGGGCGGTGTCCCTGCGTCTCTGTGTTGCCGACCGTCATGCGCCTCTCGTCAACGGCAATCCCTGTCCGGAAGCGGGAGCGATCCCGGTTGCCCTTACTTGTCCACGGCCATGCCGAGCAGCTTGGACGCCTTCAGCTGCACCTGGACCACATCGCCGGGCTCGATCGCGGTGTCGAGATCGCCGCGGATGGTCACCTGCTTGCCGTTCTCGGCGCGGAACACGGTGACTTCCGGGCCATCGCCGCCCGCCATGAGGATGGCCGAGCTGCCGGTCCCGAGAATGGCGAACTTCTCGGCCGAGGCTTCGACCCGGTTTTTGATCCGCTCGATGTTGGCCAGGGTTTCGGAGAGCTGCGTGGTGAGGTCGCTGCGGCGCTGTTCGACGAACCGGTCGACGGCGCGCTGCGCGTTCTCGAGTTCGCGACGGGCCAGAGCGGCGCGGGCCTGGTTGTCCTGCAGGCGCGTCCGGGCGAGGTTGAGCGACCGCTGCTCGTCGAGCACGCGGTTCGAGGTGATGAGGCCCTTTTCGCTCAGCGTCTTGAACTTGTCGGTATCCTCCAGCTGCTGCTTGATGTTGTCGCTCTCGCCTGCGATCGAGGCGTCGAGAGCACTCACCTGCGCCTTGCTGAAATCCACCACGCGCTGCAGCGAGGCCTGCTCGCGCGCTGCGTTGTCCATGCGCTCCTTTAGCGACCTGCGCTCGATCGAGGCGAGGTCCTCGAAGGTCTTCTGGCTGATCGGGATATCGGCGAACTTGCCAAAATCGGCGTCCGTCTTGCCCGCCAGTTCTGCCTGGAGCCGGACCTGTTTCAGCTGCTCGCGGGCAAGGTCGGTGGACAGCGTCTGGTAGTCGGAGCGCAGCTCGGCAGCCTGGATGAACGGGTTCTGGCCGAAATGGAACCGCACGAGATCATAGCCACCGGCCAGCACCACAGCCTGCCGGACCGTGAGGCCGGGCTGGTAGGCGTAGGAGCCCGGGCGTGACAGGTCGCCCGTCGCGTAGAAGGGACGATGGTCGGTGATGTCGATGGAGACGTCGGGGACCTTAACGATGTTCTTCTCGGCCAGGAGCTTCTGGATCAGTTGCTTGGCATCGTCGATCGACAGACCCGCGACCGGCACGGACCCGATCAGCGGCATGATGATCTGCCCGTCGGCGTTGACCGCAGTGCGCCGCTCCAGGTCGGGTGCGCCGTAGACCGTGACGACGAGCTTGTCGCCAGGGCCGAGGAGATAGGCCGCGCTCGCCGACGAGCACGCCAGCCCAAGCGCCATGAACGAGGCGCCCAGCCAGGCCGCGAAGCGCCGCATCGGCGTTGTGCTCACTGCAAAATGCATGTCCATTCCCTTGTCGTCCCGGCGCGCGGCTGCATCCCGGGCTCACGATGACCTGAGGCGTGCGGGCGTTTGCCGGCCCGCTTCCCCGTCTCACGCATGGCTCAGCGCTTGGTTCCGTAATAGTCAGGATAGCGGTTCGCGTAGGCTTTGCTGTTGTACTGCTCGTAGTGGTGGACGCGACGCATGTCCGTCTTGTTGAGGACGATGCCGAGGATGCTTTCCTTCCACGTCCAGAGAAGCTGAAGCGCCTCCTTCACGACGAAGCGCGAGGTCTTGTTCCACTCGACGACGAGAATGACCTTGTCGACGAGGGGAAGCAGGGCGCGTGCGTCGACCACGGGGATCAGCGGGGAAACGTCGATCACGACGAGGTCGAACTGGGCGCGGCAGTCCGCGATCAGCTTGTTCATCGCATCCGAGGCCAGCATTTCCGCGGTGAAGGCACCCTGGCTGTTCCTGACGCAGGGCAGGAAAGCCATCGACGTGACCACGTCCGGGATCAGCGCCGACTTGAGGCTGGCCTCCTCGGCCAGGACCTGGGCGAGACCCACTTCGCTGTGCGGCGCCACGAGCCCCGTCACGGTCGGCCTGCGCATGTCGGCGTCGATGAGCACCGTCTTCAGGCCGCTCTTGGCAGAGTAGCGGGCGAGACTGAGCGCCGTGGTGCTCTTGCCTTCTGCCGGCAGGGCGGACGCGATCGCCACCACCCGGGCGTCTCCCGAACCGCCGGCGAAATGGATCGCCATGCGGATCGACCGGATGGCCTCCGCGTAGTTCGACAGGGGGTGGTCCACCGCGTAGCTCGCGATGTCGCGCTGCTTTTTGCCGCGGAGGAGGGGCACCAGGGCGAGGAAGGGCACGTTGAACGCGTCCTCGACCTGCTTGCGGGTGCGCAGTCCGGTGTGCAGGTGCTCCAGCGCGAAGGCGGTGCCGAGGCCCAGGAAAGCGCCGCCGAAGAGGCTCAGGAACATGATGAGCACCGGCTGGGGCTGGCTCGGATCCTGCGGCACGGTGGCGGTCGCCAGCATCCGCGCGTCAGGCGAGGGCAGCGCCTCGTTGCCGCTCATCTCCTTGTAGCGGTTCAGGAACTTCTCGTAGATCGTGCGGCTGGAGCTTGCTTCGCGCTCCAGTTCGCGCAGCCGGACGAGCGCCTGGTTCTGCTCCACGTTGCGGGCCTGCAGCTCGTTGAAGCTCTTGTTCAGGCTCGCCACGCGGGCGACTGCGACCTCGTAGTCGTTCTTGTAGCTCTCGCCGATCCGCTGGACCTCGTCCTCGATCAGCTTCTTGACGTTCTGCAGCTGCAGCTGCGCGCTCTGCACGAGCGGGTGGGCCGAGCCGTATTTGTTCGAGAGATCGGTGATGTTCCGGACGACGTCGCTGTACTGCGTCTTCAGCCGGGTGACGGCCTCGGAGTTCGTCACCTCGGGCAACGCCCCAGGGTCGGTGCCGGCGAGGTCGATGGCCCGGACCTGCTCCATCTTGGCGCTGGTCTCGGCGGCGCGCGCGCGCGCCAGAGTGAGCTGGGTGTCGAGTTCCTGCAGCTGCTGGTCGCCGATCAGCCGGCCGTTCGCCTGGGTCAGGTTCTTCGAGGCGCGGTAGTCCTCGACCTCGCGCTCGGCGGATTCGACCCGCTGCTTCATCTCCTCCAGCCGCGAGCTCAGCCATGCCGCGGCGCGCCGGGTCTGGTCGTACTGGACTTCGAGCTGGTCGGTGAGGAACGCCTCCGCGACACCGTTCACGACCTCGGCGGCGAGAACGCGGTCGGGCGAAGAGTAGGCGATGGTGATGACGTAGGTCCGCGCCGAGCGGGCGACCTTCAGATTGCCCTGCAGGGTCGCCGCAGCCACGAGACGCAGCGACTCCGGCGAACGGTCGACGGTGGACCGCGGCAGGATCTTGTACTTCATCACGCCCCAGCTGGCCGGCAGCCAGTCGGAAATCACGTCGAGTGCGTTGTTGGCATAGTTACCGAAACGTCCGGCCGACGACCCGTTGAACAGCGGATTGTCGTAGAGCTTGAGCTTCTCCACGACCCGGTTGGCGATCGTCTCCGACTGGATGATCTCGACCTGGCTTTCGACGAGGTTGTCCGTCGCCTGCAGGGGCGCCTGGACGTCCGAGGTCAGGTTGATGCGGTTGGCGCCGACCAGGACAGATGTGGAGGCGGTGTAGATGCGCGTCGCTACGAGCGAGTAGACGGCGCCCAGAGCCGTCAGGGCAAACGTGAAGAGTAGGATCAGTCCAGCGCGGCGGCGCAGGATCCGCAGCATCTCGCGGAGCCAGACTTCAGAAACCTCGGCGAGGCTCGTGCTCTCATGGTAGGTCGGAGCATCCAGGTTCCGATTTCTGGGATATTCCAACATAACGTTCTGATGCTCCAAGCCGGGACCGCCAACACCCGTAAACGGGCAATCCGTTCCAAATTGAACTGTGTGGTCTTGACCTTACGCCAGTTCAGGTGCACGTCGCCTTAAACACTGTCCAAACCTGCGTCCGAAATCGGTACGCAATCCGATCAATCCGTTAGTGCAGCCCACTGTGTGCACGCCGCATGCCAAGACTACCCCGCGAAGCGGGCCGGACGCGCCCGCACATGGACGCTCCCTCCCCGATACGCGCTCTCACCCTGCATCGTTTCATGCCTCTAGCATCGGTTGGTGACCGGTGACAGTACCCAGCCGGTCAAATTTTAAATCGTAGGCGCCACACTCAGATACAAGCGGGCCGGGGCAGAAACGGGGCCAGCGTCGCAGGCGGGCTATTAATGGCTTCATATCGTGACGTTAGCTTGCTCGGCCGACGCGCTTTAACCGGTCTCGTAGGCCGCTGTTGCATTTCAATCATTATGATAAGTAATTGTGCGAGCTTCCGGAGCAGGCATACTGCGTTCATGTCATTGCTGCGGCGGGACGCCGCGTCGGGAGGACGGCACAGGCCTCGCCGGCCTGTCATGGGACCTTTGCAGGTCGGGTCACCTTCGACGTGGCGAATCTGCCAAAGTGGAATTCGGGGACCCGGTCCCCGGCCAGTTCCTTGTGGTCGCTGACGCGGCTGCGTGTGACTTCGAACCGAGGCGGTGATGAAAGACAGGGTCAAGCGGATCGTAGCTTCCGCGCTGTCCAGCGAGATCGCAGCGCCGCTGCTCGGCGGATTTTTCGCACGCCGCCTCAACATGGTTTTCTACCACGGTGTCTGGCCCGCCGGCAGCGAGGCGCTCCGCCTGTTCGGTGGCATAGACGTCGAGAAGTTTCGCAGCGACCTCGAACTGCTGTCCCGCCGGTTCCGCTTCGTCACCTTCGAGAAGGCGATGCGCCTGAACAGCAGCGGCGAGCGGCTGGACAAGCCTGCCATTTGCCTCACCTTCGACGATTGCCTGACCGTCGAACACTGCCGCGACATCCTCGATGAGTTCGGCATTCGGGCCGCGATGTTCGTGACCGAAGCCTGCGTGGACAACGCCCACCTCATGTGGGTCCACAAGCTCACTGCCATTCTGGCGGAGAAGGGCGAGCAGGCATTCGTCCGGGTCTACAACGAAACGGTTTCGAGGCGCGGTGCCGGTCCTTCGATCTCGGGGATGTGTGACTTCCCGTTCTGCGCGGTTCCGTGGCGGCCGGCGGAGAAGGACGGGCTCGTGGACGATATGTGGGAGCGGGCCGGAATGCCGCCCCTGGCCTCGTTCCTGGCGCGCCATCGTCCCTATATGACCCATGACGACCTGAAGGACTGGATCGAGCAAGGCCATACGGTCGGCCTGCACACGCTGACTCATCCGTTCTGCAGCGAGCTCACCGAAGACGACCTCGACGCGGAGTTCGTCCAGCCGGCGCGGCGGTTGCGCGAGACGCTCGGGCTGGGTGAATTGCCCTTCGCCTATCCTTTCGGCCGCCGGCTTCCAGCCCATCTCGAACACGAGGCGATGAGCCGTGCCGGGCTGGCATGCATGCTGGGCACTGCCGGGATCTCGCGCCTCGGCACGAACCCCATCGCCATCAACAGGGCCCACACCGAGTTCGACCTGCCCCGCCACCTGTATTTCGAGACCATCAAGGATGCGGTCCGCGGACGCAGCCCGAACTGAGCGATCCGCCCGTCACTTGTACTCGATCAGCGGCGCGGCTCGTCCGGACACCCGCTGTCGCAGAAACTTGAGCTGTCCCATCAGTTCGGCGAACTTTCCGACGACCAGGAAGACGCTGCGTGCCCAGTTCATCCGCGGCGACCTGTCGCCGCGCAGGGCAAGCCGTACGATCTGAAGCGGGTATGCCAACAGCAGCGCGAAGCCCCAAGGGCCGATCAGTCCTGCAAGAACCAGGGTCGCGAGGGGGAGCGCGAAGGCCCACGCCCAGATGCTCCTGCTCTCCCGCTTGCCGTGGTTTTCGGGCGGTGCGCCATGCAGGTGGACAGCCTGGGCGTAGGCGAAGCCGCCGCGCACCATCCGCTTCCACCATTGGCCGAAGCGGGTCATCGCGGCGTCGTGAAGCCCCATGTCGCGATCGATGCGCCAGATTGTCCAGCCGGCCTCGCGCAAACGCACGCAGAGCTCCGGCTCCTCACCCGCGATGAGGTCGTCGCGGAAGCCGCCCACCGCCTCGAAGGCCGAAAGGCGGAACATCGCGATGCCGCCGCACGCCTTGGCCTCTCCCACGGGCGTGTCCCATTCGATATCGCAGAGGGCGTTGTAGACCGACCGCTCGGGATGTCGCTCGTGAAGGCGGCCACACACGGCTGCGGCTCGCGGCGTTTCGCTCAGGAACCGGGCTGCCGCTTCGATCCAGCCCGGGATGAGCTCGCAGTCGCCGTCGACAAACTGGACGAAGTCGAATGAACCGCCCTCTTCCAGCAGGGTCCGCACGCCCTCGTTGCGGGCCCGCGCGGCGGTGAAGCGGGTGGACATGTCGAGTTCCGCGACCCGCACGCCCATGGACCGCGCCTTCTCGACGGACCCGTCACTCGATCCGGAGTCAACGTAAACGAGCGATCCCGAGCCACCCATCGCCGATTTCAGGCAGGTGACGAGGCGCTCGCCCTCATTGCGTCCGATGACGACGACACCCACCCGCGCGGACCGGGAGTCCGGGGCGGAAAGGCCTGGATCCACTCGGGTTTGCGTCGTCATCCGATCCTCGTCGCGCCGGGGCGTGTCGTGCTTGGACGCCGGTTCCCAATCTCCGGCGAGCCGTTTCTATAGTGCAACCGTTGATGCAATCCCAAGGCGCGGTCGCGGGTTCGCCGGACGGGGCGAGCCCGCCCCTATCAGACCTGCTTGCTCGTGACCCGAACCTCGGCGACCTGCTGACGGGCGGGGTCGGTCTGCTTGAGCGCCTCCGCCACGCGGTACGCCTGGGCGAAGACCAGGCCGAAAACGAGCGACAGCATCACCTGTCCCTCGTAACTCAGGAGGATCCATTCGAGGGTGGAATGGCCGTAGACGGCCGCGAGCGATACGGCAAAGCCCAGGCTCAGCATCCCGCGCGGCGTTCGTCGTGCCCGCCACCCGGCGCTCACTGCAGCCACCAGCGGCCAGGCAAGCAAAACCATATAGGCTGCGATGCCTGGGTATCCCGTTTCCGCCGCCATGAGCCAGAAGACGTTGTGGACGTTCGTCCCAAGGTTGGATTCAACCGCAACGATGCCGCCGCGCACGGCGTAACCCTCGTTTCGGGCCACATAGGAGTAGTTGTTGGCTCCGACGCCCAACGGGTAGTCGTCGAGCATGAGGCTCGCCGACATGTTGAGGGCGGCGCGTTCGTCATAGACGCTTTCGTCGTTGACGTTCTCGCCCGCCTCGATGCGCTTCTGCCAGGACGAGACTGCGAGAGGTACCAGGACGAGCAGAGCGAGCACACCCGCGCCCGCCGCCATCATCTTGCGGGGCGTGACGCGGTCCGTGAAAGACAGCAGCAGGGTCGCGATGAAGCCGAGGCCCGTGAAGGCGCTCGCGCCGCGTGAGGCTGTGAGAACCGCGATGAGCGCGCCTGCGATCGGCGCAAGCACGGTCATCACTCCCGTCTCGCCCGCCAGGAGCAGAGCGAACTGCGGGTAGGTGACGAAGTGCGAGAACAGTCCCAGCGAGTTCTGGTGGATGAACGTCCCGGCCGGTTGGGCGATACCCAGGCCGAAGCGCTGGTAGAAGACCACCCCCGCCTCGAAAAGCAGGCCCAAGGCCATGCCCCGCATGACGTTGAGCAGGACCGAGTCGTCCGTGGCGCAGAGCGTGACGGCGTAGCAGATGAAATAGAAGCGCAGGTACTGCACCACCGAGAAACTCGCGGCGATGGGCTCCGGCGCCTGCAGCATCGACGCCGACAATGCGGCGCCGAACAGAAGGAACGGGAAGTGCGGGAAGGGGATCTTCTGCCGCCTTTGGTCCGCCAGGAGCAGCGCCAGGATGACGATGTCGACGATTGAGATCTCGATACCGTACGTATGGCCCGTCCATTCCTCCCAGCCGAGCAGTGACAGCCGGATGCGGACAAGGGTCGAGACAAAGGGCAGCGTGCCGACCACGATCCATGCCATCAGCACGAACCGGCGGTCCGATCGCAGCACCATCGCCAGCGGCAGGGCGGCGAGGATGCTCAGGAAGAATATGGCGGTCTTCACTTCGCCGATTCCTTCCGGGCCGATTGCTTCGCGGCCATGTCCGTCACTTCGTCAAGTCCTTCACCTCGTCACATGCCGGGTGATCCCGGTTACGCGATCTGCTGCGGACAGCGTCCATCCAATCCGGCCGGCGCCACGCGAAGTCTCTAGCGTCTGGAGGCTGCCCGGGCCAGTTCGAAGTCGCCGCGCCCTGCGATGCCGCTTCCCCGGAGCCGTGCCCGCAGCGCGGGTCGCAGCTTGTCGAACCTAAGCGCCGACCGTAAACGTCCCGATACCGGATCGTCGCAACGGGTGGTGGTGCGCCGCGAGCCGTTGACGGAGAAAGACCTGCTGCAAGCCATTCGCATTGTGCTCCTGACCGCGGCGATTGCAGGCGACGGAGTGCGCCCGCTGCGCCGGGGTGCGCTTACGCTCGTTCGCTGTGGGTTCCTCGGACGATGACGGAGAAAAGTCTCTCCTACCGGCCCGAGATCGACGGCCTGCGCGGCATCGCGGTGGCTGCCGTGATCCTCTTTCATGCCGCAGTGCCCGGCTTTTCCGGCGGCTTCGTCGGGGTCGACGTCTTTTTCGTGATTTCGGGCTACCTCATCGGCCGCATACTCTTGAGCGGCGAGGAGGGACGGCTCGCGGGTCTCGCGACGTTTTACAAGCGCAGGGCGCTGCGCATCCTTCCCGCGCTCGCCCTCGTGCTGGTGGCCACTCTCGTAGCCGGGAGTGTGCTGCTCACCCCCACCTCGCTGCGCTCGCTTGCCGCCAGCGCCTTCGCGGCGAGCCTGTTTTATTCCAACGTCCATTTCTGGCGGGACATCTCGTATTTCGCTCCGCAGGCCGACCTCGTTCCTCTCCTCCACACGTGGTCGCTCTCGGTGGAGGAACAGCTCTACATCGTCTTTCCCCTGCTGCTGATCGCCATCAGGCGCTCCTTTGCGGCAACCGTTCTCGCGGCCCTGGCCGCGGTCTCGCTGGTGGCGGCCATCGTCGCAGTGCAGCTCGCTCCGCAGGCGGCGTTCTTCCTCCTGCCGTTCCGTGATTGGGAGTTCCTCGCCGGGGCGATCCTGGCCGCGGCGCCTTCCCTGGCCCAACGCCTCGAAGGGCGCAGCTGGGCCGGCGGCGCCGGTTTGGCGCTCATCCTGGCGAGCGTCGTCGGATACAGCGCCGACCTGCCGTTTCCCGGTGCGCTCGCCATACCGCCGGTGCTGGGCGCCGTCCTCATCATCGCCGCGGGCGGGCGATCGATCTCGGGGAGGCTTCTCGCGGTTGCGCCCGTGCTGTTCACGGGCAGGATCTCCTACTCGCTCTATCTCTGGCACCTGCCTGTCCTCGTCTTCCTCAGGCACCTGCGCCAGGAGCCGCTGACGGCTCCATGGCTGCTTGCCGGCATCGCCGCCTCGTACGGGCTCGCAGTGATGTCATGGCGCTATGTCGAGCAGCCGTTTCGAGGACGACGCTTCCGCGCCGTTCCGGCCTTCCGCGTTCTCGCGGCATCGGCGCTCACGCTGCTCGTTCTCGCCTCGGCCTCGCGTCTGCTCTGGCGCTCCGACCGGACCCTCCAGGCCCTTTACGGGACCGGTGATGCGAGCCCGCTGCTGCTGGACCGGGAACTCCAGGCCTGGTTCGTTGCCCACTGCCTCTCCGACGACGGCCCGCGAGACGTGCCTGCATGCCGACTGGGGGAGGCCGGGCGCCCTGCCGATTTCGTCCTCTGGGGTGACTCGCACGCCGAAGCGCTGGCGCCGGCGTTCGACGGCGCCGCCCGCGAAAAGGGCCGTTCCGGACTGCAACTGGGAGCCTGGAACTGCCCGCCGGTGCCCGATCTTGCGACGGACCGCAATCCAGCGTGCATCGCCGTCAACAAGGCGGCACTCGCGACGATCCTGTCCCACCCCGACGTGAAGGACGTGTTCCTGGGATCGTACTGGACCGGCAACCTCACCGGGAAGCGCATCGGCGGCGAAGCCTATTCCAGGCTCGGCCGAGCGGACCTCATGTCGGCCGGCACAGGCGGGGAGGGCAGTAACGAGGCCGCGTTGTCGCGTGGGCTCTCGTCACTGACGGAACAGCTTTCCTCCGCTGGCAAGCGCGTCTGGCTCGTGGGGCCCGTGGCGGAACAGCGCTTCCAGGTGCCTCAGGCCGTGCTGCTGGAACGCCGAGGGCTTGCCAGCTTCGCGCCGCGTGCCGTTGGCGATCCGTGGTGGAGCAGGGAGGCAGGCGCACAGACTTTCCTCGCCACTCTTGCTGCGAAGACGGGAGCGCGCGCGATCGACCTCGCGCCGGCCCTCTGTAACGGCGGCGCGTGCATCTATGAGCGGGATGGCCGTGCCATCTATCGCGACGAGGCGCACCTCACGCGCGAGGGCACGTCCCTGCTGATCCCGATGTTCGCCGAAGCCCTTTGATCCGCAGCTGCCGCACCGTGAAGGTGCCGGTGAGGCTGCACGAGGCCGGTCAGCCTCGCCGCCCGGCAGGTCCGCGGCCGGCTTTCTGCAGCATCACGCGGTTGAGGAAGAGCACATTGCCGACGACGTAGCGCCGCCATAGCCGTCGCGGCTCCTGCGCGAGTCGATAGACCCACTCGGTGCGCGTTCTGCGGACCCATTCGGGCGCGCGTTTCACCTCGCCGGTGAGAAAGTCGAGAAGCGCGCCGACCCCGATCCCGCAGGGGGCCACGGCGGGGACATGGTCCGCGATCCACAGCTCCTGGAGCGGATTGCCGAGAGCGACGATCACGATGTCCGGCCGTGCCTCGGCGATCCGGGCCGGCAGGGATGCGCGCTCATCCTCCGGCAGGTAGCCGTGGGTTGCGCCGACCACCGCGTGGCGGGGCCAGCGTTCGGCCACGAGCTGCGCGGCACGGGCGCTGACGTCCGGCCGGCCGCCGTAGAGATAGACCCGAAGCCCCCCGGCACGGTCGAGCAGATAGGGCACGAAGTCGGTGCCGTTGAGGTTCTCGGCGAAGGTCTCGCCCCGCAGGATGCGGCTGGCGAGGTCGACGCCGATACCGTCATTGAGCACCAGGAACCCGGAGAGGGCTTGCCTCACCGCCGGTGCCGTCCAGGCGATATTCGCGAGGTTGGCGTTGAGGAACGCGAGCCTGAGCGTCGAGCGGTTGGCCACTGCCGCGAGGACGCGGGCGACGGCCTCGTCCCGCGTCGCCCCGGTCACGGTGACGCCGAGGATGCTCACTGTCGTGGGTGAGGTGGCGGCATCTGCCGGTGTCGTTGAGCCCTGCACGGTCAGCCCACGATGTTGTCGGCGCTGCGCGTTGCCGGCTGGACCGCCGGGGTGCCGGGCTTCGCGTGGCCGAGCAACTCGCGGTCGATCGTGTCGAGCAGCGCCGGGTCGGCCGACGGGTCGAACTTGCGAGCAAACGGCTTGCCGCTCGCCCTGATGGCCGGAAGGTCTTCCATGCCCAGCGTGGCGGGAAAGATCGGGGGTCTGTCCCAGATGGCAAAGGTGAGGTTGTCGCCGGTGACCGCCCCGGCGAACGCCGAGTTCGAGATCAGGGTCTGCATGAAGCTCTCGTCCGGAATGAAAGTGCGCCGGAAGAAGGCTTCGAACCGAGGGTTGTCGATCGTGAAGGCGACGGCGTAAACCAGGAAGGCCCGGGTCAGGCACCACCATTGCGAGCCGCCGAAGGGGCGGAGGCCCAACGGGATCGTCCGCGTGCCCGGCAGCTTCCACACCTGTGAGCGGAAGCGGATGCTGCGGCTCCGCACGCGAGCGGAGGCCTGGAAGAGGCCCTCGTCCGTGCTCCATCGGTTGGGTGCGTCGAGATCGAAGGACTCGATGTACTCCCGGCCCGGGGTCTTCCCGAGCAGCGCACGCAGTTCACCACGAGCCATCACCGGATAGTCGGAACCCGACAGCAGCGCCGCGTAGTCGAACGCGACCTGCGAGCCGACGAGTGTGCGTACCAGCTCCAGCGTGGCGTCCATGATGCCGCCGTCGCCCCAATAGCAGCGGATACGGCGGACGAAGATCACGTCGCTACGAATGGCGGCGACGGCAGAACGGGCGTGCTCGAATTCCTCCTGGCTCGCCCTTCCGTCAAAGTGGATCAGCACCGGCGAGCTCTCGCCAAGGCGCGACACCAGCCGCGCCAACTGGTCGGGCCGGTTATGGGCGAGGATGAGGTAGGCAACAATCATGCGCCGGTCGCCCCGGGAGGACAGGAGTAACGGCAGGGATAGGCGCCCCCCGCTTCAACGCTGCGTCTCGTTCCCACGGCTATCACGCAATCCGTCAATGGACTGGTGCGGTGATGAGCACGGGGTTCGACAACTCCCTGAGACGGGCAATCCGGTCCGTGTACTCCCGGCTGCTGAGCGCATGCCGCGCGAGGACCGCTCGGGAGTGGACGTCGTCGACGAGCCAGTAGCGGACGAGTTCGCCCCACTTCATCGGGATCTGCAGGTCGCGCCAGGCGGCCAGGGAGTTGGTGGAGATGGCCGAGTAGAGCCCGGGGTCGCTCAGGACGGCTGCCGCCGCGCCGAATAGCGATTGCGGGTCTTCCGCCGTGAAGAACATGGCCGACTCCCGGTCGACCAGGTTGCCTATGAACATCGGATGGTCGGACACGATCAGCGGCGTGCGCGAGGTCAGCGCCTCGTAGATGGTGAGCGGGAATCCCTCGGGATAGACGTGGCGACTGGGGACGATCACCAGATCGCCCGACCGCATCAGGTCCACCACCTTGCTGTGCGGAAACAGGCCCAGGAATTCGACGCGGTCGGCGACACCAAGCCGTTGCGCGAGGGACCGCATCTCGTCGATGTCGCCGTTGCCGGCAATGCTGGCGCGAACGTCGAGGCCGGCGGCAGCAAAATGGGGGAGGGATTTGATGAGGTCGGTTACGCCCTTCGCCTTCGAGACCGAGCCGATATAGATCAGCCGGCGTGCCTGCCCCTCGGGCAACGCCTTTGGCTCGTGGATGCCGGGACTGAGATCATACTCCCAGTCCCACGGCACGATCTTCTCGGGCTTCACTCCGATCGAGGCCAGCGAAAGGCTGGCGTTGACCCCATGATTGGCGATCACGTCGAAGGCGCGGCTGTTCAGCAACGTCGCCAGCACCCAGTTCTTCACGTGCGCCCTCATCGTGCGGGGGGTGAAGGAGTCTGCCAGCAGCGGCAGGCATCTGCGTCCCTTGACGGCAGCCCACATCAGAATGCTGGGGTGCGGCAGCAAAGTGACGATGTGCGTGGGATTGAAGGTGGCGATGAGCCGCAGCGCGCCGCGCCAACTAAAGTCCGCCTGCCCTCCGCCCATCACCCGGACGCCGCTGGGAAGGACCTCGTCATAGGCCGTCGCCGTCTTGCAGCAGAGCATCCCGACCTGCTCGGCCGTCCGCGCCAGGTCGCCAACAAAGTCCTGGACGTAGCGCTGCCCGTGGTAAGTCTCTTCATCCCCTTCATTCAGCCCGATGAAGGTCTTTCGCCAGTCGCCGCTGTACTGAACAAAGAGTAGACGCACAACCCTGTCTCCTGCGGCCCTGCCGCTACCCTGCTCCGACCAGTGGTTTCGGTCCTGCGGCCCCTCGACGAGGCGACAGTATGCTCCGACCGGGATGTGTCCCGGATTGATTGTCGCAGTTTACTTGCGACACCTTAATGATCGGCCACCCGGCCTGGAGGAACTGCACCTCAGGGGAGAAACGCTGGGTTGCCCGGGTGGATCCCAGAAGCGATGCTACAAAGCCTTTAATTAACGAGGAGCGAAATCCCATCAAAGGGCGTACCCCAACCGAATGCGTAGCGTATGGCGCACATCGCAGCGAGGGTTCCAGCAAACGCCAGCGTCGCCACCCCGTCCTGTTTCAACGTGCTCAGGCCGACGCGCCGAAGGGCGTAGGCGACAGGAATGTAACGGGCGATGTCCGAGACCGCGATCATCACCACCGCGCCGAACATGCCCGAAGTGGTGAATGCAAGCGGCAGCCCCACCAGATAGAGCGCGAACTTGGCGGCGTTGCCAACAACCGTGATCTTCGGCTTGCCCAATCCCAGCAACGTGTATTCCGCCGGCGAGGCGAGGAGCGTCGTCCAGATCCCCGTCAGCAGAATGGGCAGCATCCACCCGGCATCCTGGTAGCGGTGGTCGTAGACGACCCGGATGAAAATGTCCGATATGCACACCCCGAAGGCCAGCACGACCGCTGCGAGAAGCGAGACCCGCAGCCGTGTCGACGCTAGTTGCTTCTCAAGCGTGGCGCGGTCGCCGTCGCGTGACGCGGCGATCAGGGGAAAGAGCAGCGTGTTGCCGATGCGGGCCATCAGCGAAACCGGGAGGTCGGCGATCCCGCGCGCGATACCGAACACGCCCAGCGCGGCCAGCGGCGCCACCTGCCCGAGGTAGAGCCGGTCGAAGTTGCTGCAGAGATAGCTGACCAGCGACGCCAGGAAGATCCATTTGCCGAACGACAGGATGTCGCGGACGTAGCGCCGGTCGAGACTGTACCAGACCCGCCCCTTGGGCAGGAAAAACGTCGACACGGTCCGCAACACCACGGTCAGCAGGCCGGCGTAGAGCAGCCCGTATACGGTCGGGAACAGCTTCGCGAAGGTGAGATAGACGACGGACGACAGCACGTCGTGCGCGAGATCGAACAGGTTATAGAACCTGACATTGACGCTGCGCTGGAGCAGGTGCTGGGACGGCGCGTGCATCGCACCGATCACCATCACGGCGGCGCTGAAAAGGATGTAAGTGGGATCGATTTCGTACAGCCGGGCAAGAGGCACGGCCGAAGCGACCATCACGCCGCCGATCAGCACTCCGCGGATCTGCTGAACCGTCCACGCCGTGTTGTAGAAGGCGCGGTCGCCGCCTTCCTTGTGCTGAACGATGTTCTGGGCGATGCCGACATCCGTGACGAGCTCGACGCCCACCCGCAGCGTGGTGAGGATGAGCATGACGCCGAAAATGTCCGGCGAGAGCAGCCGCGCCAGGATGATGTTCGTGCCAAAGCGTAGAACGACCGAGACCGCGTAGGGGCCGGCGATCCAGATCAGGCTGTGGTTGATGTGCCGGGCGGACTGAAGCATTCGAAAGAAGGGTGTCGTCCAACCAGGTGAAGGAACAGTTGCCGTCCGGCGCATTCAACCGGACTGCGCCGTCCTCATCCGCCGGGATGCGCGGCGAGGCGTAGGTTTGCGACCGGGCAGGCCCGGCCGCCGGAAAGGACGGCAGCGACTACGGCCGGTGCGTGGTCGTCCTAACGGACGTGGTCGGCGAGGTAAAGCCACATCGCCAGCGTCGTCGCGGTGGACTGCTGCACCGTATACTCCTGCTGCATGACGAGTTGTGGCTGTTCGATCAGGTACTCGAAGACGGGCATGGTGAAGCGTTCCGGCGACACGCTGCGTTGAGCGGCGTTTTCATCCGTGCCCGACACTGGAAGCGGTGACCAGGGCGGCCCGAAGATCCAGAAGTTGGACGTCTGCCACTGCGGCGCCCAGCCAAAGACCGTGATCCCGGGAGGCGCCGGGACGCCCATTGCGCGATGGTCCTCGTGCAGCGGATGCCGGATGTTGCGCAGGCCGAGGCCCGTGGTGAAGCTCAGCCCCACCTGGTTGGCCCCCAGAAGCTGGCCCGACCCGTTCTCCATGGCCTTCAGGATCGCGGGGTTGGACGCGAGCTGGTGTGCCCTGATCAGCGTCGTGACAGCATTGTAGTCGGGCGGAAGGCCCTGTCCCCAGCCCAGCGGCGCGTAGAAGTGCTTCAGGTTGTCGTAGGCCTGCTGAGCCGAGCCATTGTAGAAGAACGTCGCGGCCTTGAGTATGGCGGCCCGGATCTCCGCCTTGCGCTTCGTGTCGGCGAGAGGTGACGTGCTGCGATAATACTCCCAGGCGCCGTCGGCCGGGTGCCCGTCGAACTCGAACCCCTTGTTCCACATCTGCTCGAAAGCGTCCCGAAAAGCGGCATCTCCCGTGAGCCGGAAGAGGGCGCCTGCGGCGCCCATCCGCTCCCGCTCGGCGGCCTTGGCCAGCGTCTGCTTGAACGCATCCCACCCGCCTTCCTGGAACAGTTTGTTGTCTTCGGCGATCTTGATGGCCTCTGCGTAATAGGCGTCGGGGTCAGCGCGCGCGCCCTCCGCAGCCGTCCAGGCCCGCTTGGCGCTGTCGGCGAACACGGCCGCGAGCTTCGGCGCGAGGGGATCGAGTAATGTCGCGAGCTTCGCCGCCCCTGCGGCGTAGCGGTAGGTGGAGACGTGGTCCGGCGCATAGGCGAAGGCGGGATCACCGGAGAGGTAGCTGGGCTCTCCGGGCAGCGGGTCACCGGAACTCTCGAGTGCGCCGATGACGCTGCCATCGGGCTGCTGCATGCGCCGGAACATGTCGAGGTTCCAGATCGCCTCCTGCAGCAGGTCCGGAAGAGAGTCCGTCCCAGCATAGAGAGCGGGATCGAGGGCCTCGGAGGATTTTGGGATTCCAAGCGAGACGTTTTTCGTCGGACCGAGCGTCTCGTAAAGATCCAGAAGGAGATAGCTGACATCGACGTGGTGGATCCGCCGGTCCCAGTCGCCGGCGTCCATGTAGCCGCCCCAGTAGTCTGGCGGGGTCTTCTCCTTCGTGATCCAAGGCGCTTTTCCGGCGTCTTTAAAACCGATGAAGCCCGTCGTGGATTCCCCGCTGAACGCAAAGGGCAGGCGGCTGCGGAACTGCTCGATGGACTCGCCGGGCCGGAACGGCGCGGGCCTTTTCAGCCCGTAGCGTCCGTCGAGCGCCACGCCGGAGCGTTGGTTGTAGAGGCCAGCGGCTGCTACTTGCGCGGCCTTCGCCCACACGTTCCTCGTGACGGGGAATGGGTCGGATACGCCCAGCCCCGGAATCCTGATCCGGTATTGCCCCTCGGCCGCCGGCTTCCAGGCGCCGAAGTCGATCTGGAATACGTAGGTGCCGGCCCGGTTGGCGCGATTCACCGTGAAGGCCTGCCCGATCTCGCCCTTCAGGGGCGGCATTTCCGTCCCGTCGACATCCGCCAGGGTCACCTCGTCGCCGTCGACGGCGGTGACGGTGTGGAAGCTGTTGACGGGCCAGTACTGTCCCTCGAAGCCCTTGATCCAGATGCGCTGTCCCGGCTTGAAGGCGCCTCCGGACAGGACGAGGCGTACCGGCTTGCCCGGCTTGAACTGCGTGACGGTCACCGGCTTTCCCGATGCGCTCGGGTACTCGATGACGGGGCCTGGAAGGCCGTTGCCCGGCTCGGGATCGGCCGGTCCCTTTCTCAGCACGAGATCGCCCGAGAAGGCCTTCTTGCCCGCCTCGTCGACAATCTCGAACTGCTTCAGCCCGTAGTTCCGGAAGTCGACCGCACCCTCCGCCGGACCTCCGGGAAGCCAGAGTGAAAGGAAGGCGATTTTGGACTCGTCGCCCGGAGCATATCCGTTCTGATTCGCATGGATCGCGATCGCCCTCGTCGACCGGTCGGAGAAGCTGAAGGAGGCCGGTGCCGCAGCGTCGCGCGGGAAGGAGATGGTGTACGCGCCATCCGGCAATTTTCCGTCGAGCTTCAGGTAGACATAGTGCTTGAGGCTGGCGCCTGTGCGGTCCTCGGCATTCGGACCTGGGAAGATGCCGGAATCGTAGGGCACGGACTTGCGGTAGACGTTCGTCACCGTTCGCCCGCCGATCTTGCCGTAGGCGGATGCGTCATCGATGGCGGCGCGGTCCAGATAGGCGGGTGGCGGGCGGTCGGAGATGCGGGCGAACGCTCCTTCAGGGCCGACGATCTTCGCCCACTGGCCGCCCAGATCGACCCAATGGCCGCGGTTCGCCGGCTGCTTCCCGCCCGGCAGTGGGACAATGCCGTTCTGCACGAAGGCGGGATCGCGGATCTCGACGGCGATGATGTCCGGCGCGGCCATCGTCACCTCGTGGACGCTCGGGCGGTCCGATGACGCAGGTTCGGTAGCCTGTGCCACGGACAGGCCCATGAGCAGGCCTCCCGCGGCGAGAGCCGCGACCCAGCGCCAGCTTTGATCACCCATGTCCGACTCCGCTTTCCCTGCCCGCATTCTTCGGATGTAGGCTCTTCGCCAGTCAACTCAATCCCGCGAGCTGTCCTGCCACACGACCGGACTTTAAGGTAAACGGCACGTTTTCGCTTTGCCGCCGGATGCTGGATTCCTGAAAAGATTTGAGAAAGTGTACTTGCCGCCAGAAACGGCAGAGTTGCACGGGTTGAGCGTCTGGAAACGGTGTTGTGCGCTTATCCGCTTTGATGCTATCCGACCTCCTGCGCGGGGAGGTGGCATTGTCGCGAGCGTGTCCGGCTTGATTGGTACGGTTGCGCAAGGTCCGCATTACTCGTCGAAGGGACGCCCATGGATCGCGGAATATCTACGGGCCGGTTGAGGGTGGCCGTACTGGGCTGCGGCGCCATCGCCCACCAACATCTGGCGGTGCTGTCCAGGCTCCCGGGCGTCGAGATCGCCGGCGTGTGCGACACATCCCGGGCGGCGGCGCGGGTTGCTGCAGAGCGCTATGGAGCGGCGGCGGCCTACACCGACAGTGCCGAGATGCTCGCTGTGGCGCGTCCCGATGTCGTCCACGTCCTGACCCCTCCGCAGACCCATTCGAGGCTGGTCGTCGACTGCCTGAAGTCCGGTGCGCATGTGGTCTGCGAGAAGCCCATGACGGGCTCCGCGGCGGAAACGCGTGACCTGCTGGACGCTGCCGACCAGGCAGGCAGGATCCTGATCGAGTCGCGCAATTACCTCTACAACGACCCCATACGGCGGCTGGACGCGATCATCGCGGAGGGGCGCCTCGGCGAGGTGAGGGACGTCGAGGTCCTGATCGCCCTCGATCTGCCGAAGAGCAATTTCGGCGACCTCAACCTCAGCGGCCCCGGTGTCGCCTTGCCGGGCGGCGCGGTCCAGGACCTGCTGCCGCACATGGCCTATTTGTTCCTGCACTACGCCGGCGCCACCCGGGTCGACGACCTGTCCGGCATCCTCACCAACCGCAGCGGGAACGTGCGCGTGGGCTACGATACGTTCGACGCGCTTCTCGAAGCCGGAGACGTCCGTGGCCGCCTGACGGTGTCGTCCGAGATCAAGCCGGACTGCTTCTTCGTCCGCGTCGCGGGAACGAAGGGCAGGGCGGAGGTCGATCTGTTCCAGCCCTATATGCGGGTGCAGGGCGGGGCGAACGTCGGCAAGCGCGCTCCCATCGAGCAGGTGCTTTCGGGGGCCTCCCTCGTTGCGGCGGGCTTCAGGAACTTGCGCGACAAGGTGATGCAGCATTCGCCGTATCACGGGCTCGGCGTGATGCTGGACAAGTTCTACGAGGCCTTGCGACGAGGCGACGCGCCGCCGATAACCCGGCAGGAGATCCTCGACACCGCCCTGCTCGTCGACAGCCTCGTGGCGTTGCGAGAGCCGGTCCGCCCCGGCGTCAAGCTGGTGGCCGTGCCATGAGAGTTCTCGTCACCGGAGCATCCGGCTTTCTCGGCCGCGCCGTCGTCGCGCAGGCCGTCGCGGCTGGCCATGATGTGCTCGCGATGGTGCGTCCCGCCGGCAAGGCCGACCAGGGATCATGGCCGGAGGGCAGGGTCACGCTCGTGAGGTGCGACCTGCGCCAGCGCGGCCCGTGGTGCGACAGCGTGAAGACGGCGGAGGCCGTCATCCACCTCGCGGCCTCGCTCAGCGGCGACCTGCCGACCCAGTTCGCCGGCACCGTGATCGCGACGGAGAACCTGCTGGCCGAACTCGACTTCGCGCGGCTGAAGCGGTTCGTCCATGTCAGCTCGTTCTCCGTCTACGACTACGCGTCGGTGCCGGCCTTCGGCCGGTTGACTGAGGCGACGCCGATCGAGCGCAATCCCAATCGCCGGGGCGAATACACGATCACCAAGATCGTCCAGGAGCGGCTGGTGCGCGAGACATGCGCCGAGAAGGACGCAGAGGTCGTCGTGGTCAGGCCGGGTGCGGTGTACGGGCCGACCAAGGACTGGCTGTTCGGAGCCGGCCTTTCGCTCGGCCGCCTCAACCTGATCTTCTCGTCCGGAGCGCGCTTTCCGGTCACCTACGTGGACAACTGCGCCAACGCTCTCGTGAAGGCAGTCACCGCGCCGGCGGCGGCCGGCGAAGTGATCAACGTGATCGACGACGAGCTTCCCACCTACGGGCAGTTCTTCCGTGCCAGCCGGCGTGCCGGCGCCAAGGTCGGCCCGGGCCTCCCGGTGCCATGGTTCGTGCTGGGCGGCGGCGGAAAGGTGATCGACCTCGTCAATCGGTACGCCCTTGGCGGGCGTGCAAAGCTGCCCGAGATCATGTCCTACCCGCGCCAGCAGGCGCGCTGGAGGCCGTTGCGCTTCTCAAACGCCAAGGCGAAGGAATTGCTCGGCTGGACGCCTGCCGTGTCTTTCCGGGACGCGATCGAGAAGACCGTGGCAGGCGCGGCGTGACCTGACTGGCGCGCCTATCAGCGCGGCGCGGCGGGCGAAATGCAGGCGGCGAACTCTTCGCGCAGCTTCGCCACGCAAGCCTCGAGCACGTGGCGTTCCTCCACGGCCTCACGCGCCTTCGCTGTGATCCGGCGCCGCAGCGCCTCGTCGCTGACCGCCGCCTGAAGGGCGTCGGCGAGTTCCGGCACGTTGCTCGACGGAACCGTGAGCGCCGTCACACCGTCGACCGCCAGTTCCGGAATTCCGGCGATATAGGTCGTGACCACCGGCGCCCCGACCGCCATGGCCTCCATGATCGAGATCGGCAGTCCCTCCGCGAACGAGGGAAGGCAGAACACGTCCGTCTCCGCGAGTTTCCGGGAGACCTCGACAGGGGGCATTTCGCCGTGCAGCGTCACCCTGTCGGAAATCCCGAGCCGGTCGCACTCGCGCCGGATCACCGGTTCGAAAGGGCCGCCCCCGACCACATCGACGCCGATCGGCACGCCGCGTGATGCGAGCAGGGCCACGGCGCGCAGGAGGATGAGGTGTCCCTTCTCGGGCGCCAGCCGGCCCACGATCAGCACCCTGGGATCATCCCGCGCAGGGAACTCGGGCCGGGAGGGAAAATCGGCGAGCCGGATGCCGCAGCGCAGGACCTTGCACCGGTCCCAGTCGTCGCTGTGGGCGACCCGGCACAGCTGAGCCTTGGTGAAGTCGCTGATGCAGGCGACGAAGGCGGCAGAGGATGCTTTCAGGTCGAGGCGCGCGTTCAGCTCATCGACGAAGTCGTAGGGGCCGTGAAGGGTGAAACTCCACGTCCAGCGCTCGCCCGGCGTGAAGTTCCCGACCTCCGCCGACAACCAGGCGATGGTGGAGGAAGACTGTCCGTCATGGGCGTGCAGGTGCCGGACGCCCGCCCCACGGCAGTGCTCGACGGCCAGCGTGGCGTAGCACAGATGGGCAAGGCGCCTTGCGATGAGCGTCGGGTAGAGGCGGGCGGACGCGATGACCTTCCCCGCGAGCCTCAGCAGCTTCACGGGATGGCGCAGCGCGACCCGCGTCACCGCCGTGGCCAGCGCGGCCGGCTTCTTCAGGTAAAGCGTGCGGGCTGAAATTTGCCGGGCCCACTCCGTTGCGAGATCGTTGGTCCCCGGCTTGTTCATGGCGACCGGGAACACCATGGTCCCGGTGCGCTCCAGTTCCTGCACCTCGGTGGCGATGAAGGTCTGCGACAGCCTGGGGAAATGGGTGGTCACGTAGGCGACGCGAAGAGCGTCCGTCCGGGTCCGCCGGTCGGTCCCGATGCTCGGCTCTGGCGTCAAAGGTGAGTCTCCCCTGTGTGCGGGCGGGATCGGTCCCGGCCGGGACTGGATGCTTTCAGGAAACGATGAATTTAAGGTGGGCAGATGCCCCTGAGTGCGACGGCCGGCGCTGCCCGGCGCGAGCCGGGACGCGATGTCAGGGCGCGCGGCCCTTTGCCGCGTCAGCGCGCCCGATCCCGGCCGCCCACTCCAGTGCTTTCGCTGACGCGCCATACTTGCCGCGCGGCGAGCGCAGGCGGTAGTCGAACCGGTCGGGATCGGCGAAGCGCGGCACCGCCACGAGAGCGTCGCGTCCTTCCATCGCGTAGGTCTGCTCGGCGGGCCATCCATTGCTGATGGGATAGCTTACCCGTTCGGTCTGGTTGAGCAGGTTGTCGCGGATGTCCACGCGCTTTTCGCGCAGCGCCTCGGCAAGCTTGCCGGGGCCATCGGCAAAGCGGGCGCTGTAGCCGATCTGGAAGCCATTGTTGCGCGAGACGACGTTGCGGCGGACGACCACGTCCGAGACGGAACCGGAGTAGAAATAGATCCCACCGGTGATCCAGTAATAGGCCCGGCCCATGTCCGTCTCGCCGTAACCGTTGCCGTCGATCGTATTCCTCTCGATGCGGATCCGGCTTCTCGGCCCGTCCACGCCCCAGCGCGAGAACAGGATGGCCGTGCCCTTGTTGTTCACGAGAATGTTGTCGCGGATGACGATGTCGTCCATCCGCGATCCGTTCTCCACGGAAAGTGCGACAGCCGCGCCGCGGCAGTCGTGCACGAGGTTCTCGGAGACGACGACGTTCTCGACCGCGCCGAACCACGAGTCGAGATAGATCCCCTGCCGGGCCATGTGGTGGACGTGGTTGCGGAAAACGACGCCGTCGCGGCTCGTCTCCTTCACGTCGATCCCCTCCTTGCCGCCATCGCTGACGACGTTGTGGGAGACCTCGAAGCCGATGGCCCCGGCGATGCTGATCCCCTCCTGCGGGGTCCCGATGTCGTCCTTCTCCCGGCCGGCGGGTGCCATCTCCCAGATGTTTGGCCGGATAACCGTGTTGCCGGTCACCACGATGTGGCGCGTCGTCAGTCCCTTGTGCTCGGTGTCCCAGGCCGCGATCCCGGACGAGAACGTGGACTCGATGGTGTTGTTACGGATCACGACATGGGAGCTGTCCCGGATCGTGATGCCGGCGTCATGCGACTTCACCAGCCGCAACCGCTCGATCCGGATGTGCGCCGTGCGCTCGATCTGGATGGCGCCGTTGTAGCGCTGTTCCGGACCGGGCGGCGAAAGGTCGCTCGTCACGACATCAGAGGCGTCCAGCTCGGCGGTTTCGCCCGGATAGCTCGCCAATCTAATGGGGCGTCCCGGCGTGCCGGCGTGGGGAAAGCGAACCTGCCGGGCGAGCCTGTAGGTTCCCCGGCGCAGCAGAAGGGTATCGCCGGCCCGCAGGCGCTCGGTTGCGACTTCGACACTGCGCCACGGCCGCTGCAGCGAACCGGGCCCGTTGTCGTCGCCGTCTGGAGAGACATGGAAAGTCCGGCCCGCTCCGGCGGCGCGCGCTGCGCCCGTCAGCAGGAGGGTCGCGGGAAGCAGCAGCGAAAGGGCCTGACGCCTCGACGGAGTGAACCGCATCACGTCGGCGGCTTCGTTCTGTCGGTGCGTACCCAGCCCGCTGTTCCCTTGCTCGCGAGAATATGGCCGGCGAAGGGTACCGCCTTTGCGGAATAGCGGGCGAAGGCCCCGGCCGCCTTGCCGAGCGGCAGGATGTCGCGCCCGACATCGATCCAGTACAGGAAGAGCGCCACGAGGAGGGCGAGGAGCAATGCGCTCCCGGCCAACGCCGGGGCTGCGCTCCAGGTCAACAGTGCAAATACGGCGCACACCGCGAAGACGGCGAGGGTGGCGCCCGTCAGCATGACGATGGGCGGCACGGCGACGTCGAGCGCCATCGTGATCAGCCGCGGATCGCGTTTGCGCAGGCCGGCGAGAAGAAGGCCAGGGACCTGCTTGCGGATGGCGTTGAGATGGCCGCGCTGCCAGCGTTCGCGCTGGGTGTCGGCGCCCGAGTTCGTGGCGGCGAACTCGCTCGTCACCGATGCGGCGGGGCAGAACAGGGGCGGGTGACCGTCACGGGCCAGCTCGATCCCGAGCTCGAGATCCTCGGCCAAACGGGCCGTGGCGAGGTCGGCGGTCCTGATGACGTTCCAGGGAAACGCCATGCCGGTGCCCATTAATTGGCAAGGCTGCCCCATGGCCAGCATGCCGAGCGGACGTGTCTTGTTCCGCAGCCGCCATGCGAACTGCGACACACGGCCTTCCCCCGGACGGTCCTGGGGTGGATCCATGAGATAGAGCGCCTGCGTGGGGCGTCCCGTCCGCAGGCATGCGCCAACGAGTTGCGCGACGGCGTCCGGCCCGATGCGACAATCGGCGTCGCACATGACGAGAATGTCGGGCGGAGAAGCGGCAAGGTGGCGCATGCCGAAATCGAGGGCGAAACCCTTGCCCCGCTTGGCAGGATCGTGCCGCACGATGACCTCGGCGCCGGCCTTGGCGGCCTGCTCTGCCGTATCGTCGCTACAATTGTCGGCGACGACGAGGATCCTGTCTTGCGGCCCGAGTTGCGGGCGCAGGTCCCCGATCGTGGGGAGCAGCCCGGCGCCTTCGTTATGGGCCGGGATGAGGACTGCGACGCTGGCACCGGAGTTGGCCCGCTCCTTGCCGGTCAGTTCACCTGAAACGCCTCGGCCAAGAAGCAGGGCGGCCGCGGCCTGAACGAGAAGGACGAGCACGGGCACGGCAACGACCAGCACAAGCAGGATGAGCAGCAGGTTGAGGACGGCCATGAACGGTGCCTTGGAGACTTTCCGGAACGCAGAAGACGGTACGGGGAAACGGTGAAGGGAACGTGGGTGGAGTACGCAATCATCGACAGTGGTTTGCGTCGGTCATATGATGAAACCACTGGAGGGCCAAGCCGTCCGCGTCGCAGTCGTTGGCAGGCAATCAAGGCCGCATCGGAGACGATTGCGATCAAGCCTGTGTGTTGTGCCGTTTTTTCCCGGTCTGTCTCAGTCAGTACCAAGAATTTGTTGTGTCGAGCGGAAGCTCGACCCTTGACGCAACCCTTAGTCAACCCACGTGTTATCGATTGGCCCATGCAAGCGCGGGAAGGTGGACATGTTCCCCGAGAATGAAATCTTCGCCAGCTTCGCCAAAAAGTACGAAGCGCGCCGCGAAGTCGAGATGTCGCTGTCCGACTATCTTGAAGGCTGCCGCGACGACCCGATGATGTTCGCGAGTGCGCCCGAGCGCATCCTGGCTGCTATCGGTGAGCCGCAACTCGTCGATACGGCCAAAGACGCCCGGTTCGGCCGCATCTTCATGAACCGGACCATCCGAACCTATCCTGCCTTCGCTGAATTCTACGGCATGGAAGAGACGATCGAGCGGATCGTCAGCTTCTTCCGGCACGCGGCGCAGGGACTGGAGGAGCGCAAGCAGATCCTCTACCTGCTCGGTCCGGTTGGCGGCGGCAAGTCGTCGCTGGCCGAGCGGCTGAAGGCGCTGATGGAAGCGCATCCGATCTACGTCCTGAAGGCCGGCAACGAGATCAGCCCGATCTTCGAGAGTCCGCTCGGCCTGTTCGATCCGGAGTCGATGGGCTCGGCTCTGGAGGAGCGCTACGGCATCCCCCGCCGGCGCCTGACCGGCCTGATGAGCCCGTGGTGCCTGAAGCGGCTCGACGAGTTCGACGGCGACATCTCGCGCTTCCGCGTCGTCAAGGTGAACCCGTCGCGCCTGCGGCAAATCGGCATTTCGAAGACCGAGCCGGGGGACGAGAACAACCAGGACATCTCGTCGCTGGTCGGCAAGGTCGACATCCGCAAGCTGGAGACGCTGTCGCAGAACGATCCGGATGCCTACTCCTATTCCGGCGGCCTGAACCGGTCGAACCAGGGCATCCTCGAGTTCGTCGAGATGTTCAAGGCGCCCATCAAGATGCTGCACCCCCTGCTGACGGCGACGCAGGAGGGCAACTACGTCGGCACCGAGAACATCGGTGCGATCCCGTTCCAGGGGATCGTGATGGCGCACTCCAACGAGGCGGAGTGGCAGAGCTTCAAGACCAACAAGAACAACGAGGCGTTCATCGACCGCATCTACGTCATCAAGGTGCCTTACTGCCTGCGTGTGACGGAAGAGCAGAAGATCTACGACAAGCTCATTCGCGGCTCGGAGCTGGCCGGGGCGTCCTGTGCTCCGGCGACGCTGGAGATGCTGTCGCGCTTCGCGGTGCTGTCCCGCCTGCGCGAGCACGCCAATTCCAACATCTTCTCCAAGATGCGGGTCTATGACGGCGAGAGCCTGCGCGAGGTGGATCCGAGGGCCCGCAGCCTGCAGGAATACAAGGAAGCCGGCGGCGTCGACGAGGGCATGGATGGCGTCTCCACCCGCTTCGCCTTCAAGGTGATGGCGGCGACCTTCAACCACGACACGACCGAGATCGCAGCCGACCCCGTGCATCTCATGTATGTGCTCGAGCAAACCGTGCGCCGCGAGCAGCTGCCGGAGAACACGGAGAAGCGCTACCTCGAGTTCATCAAGTCGGAGCTGGCGCCGCGCTACGCTGAGTTCATCGGCCACGAGATCCAGAAGGCTTATCTGGAGAGCTACCACGACTACGGGCAGAACCTGTTCGACCGCTACGTCGACTACGCCGACGCGTGGATTGAGGACCAGGACTTCAAGGATCCCGACACGGGGCAGCTGCTCAATCGCGAACTCCTGAACCAGGAGCTCACGAAGATCGAGAAGCCGGCCGGCATCGCGAACCCGAAGGACTTCCGCAACGAGGTGGTCAAGTTCGCGCTGCGATCCCGAGCCAGCCACGGCGGCAAGAACCCGTCCTGGACCAGCTACGAGAAAATCCGCGACGTGATCGAGAAGCGGATGTTCAGCCAGGTCGAGGAGCTGCTGCCGGTCATCAGCTTCGGATCGAAGAAAGACTCCGACAGCGAAAAGAAGCATACTGAATTCGTGAACCGCATGATGAACCGCGGCTACACGGAGCGTCAGGTTCGGCGCCTTGTGGAGTGGTACATGCGCGTGAAACAGGCCGGATGAGGTCGGGCGGGCGCATGCGATGTACATCGTAGACCGACGTCTGAACCCCGGGGGCAAGAGCCTCGGGAACAGGCAGCGCTTTCTGCGGAGAGCGCAATCCCTCGTACGGCGTGCCGTTCGCGACAACTCCAAGGAGCGGGGTATCCGCGACATGGACCAGGGCGGGGAGATTTCCATCCCCGCCGACGGCGTGCGCGAGCCTACGCTGCGGCGCGGGCGTGGCGGCGGCATGCGGGACGTCGTTCTCCCCGGCAACACGGATTTCCTCGAAGGAGACACGATCCCTCGGCCGCCTTCCGGAGGCGGGGGGCGTGGTTCGGAAGGCTCGCCGGACGGCGAAGGCGAGGACGATTTCCGCTTCGCGCTGTCGCAGGACGAGTTCCTGGACCTCTTCCTGGAAGACTTGGAGCTTCCCGATCTTGCCAAGCAGCGGGTGGAGGGCATCACCTCGCCCGTCTGGCGGCGCGCGGGCTACTCCGTCTCCGGATCCCCCGCCAACCTCGCTTTGCCCCGCACCATGCGCAACAGCCTGTCGCGCCGCATCGCGTTGAAGCGGCCGAAGACCGCTGACATGGTCGAGCTCGAGGCGGAGATCGAGCGGCTGGAGGCCGAGGGCGCGGACGCTGACCATCTGGCCGCGCTCAAGGCCGACCTCGCTCTGCGCGACCAGCGGCGCCGGCGCATCCCGTTCATCGATCCCATCGATTTGCGCTATCGCCAGTACCAGCCGCATCCGCGACCCGTCGCGCAGGCGGTCATGTTCTGCCTCATGGACGTGTCGGGCTCGATGACCGAGCCAATGAAGGACCTCGCCAAGCGTTTCTTCGCGCTGCTCTACATTTTCCTGCGCAAGCGCTACCGAAACGTCGAGGTGGTCTTCATCCGCCACACGCATGTGGCGCAGGAGGTGGACGAGGACTCCTTCTTCCATTCCACCGAGACGGGCGGGACGGTGGTCTCGACCGCACTGGAGGAGATGGACCGTGTCCTGAAGGAGCGCTTCAGCCCCGAGGACTGGAACATCTACGCCGCACAGGCGTCTGACGGCGACAATGCGCCCAACGACAATGACCGCACGGCCGCGCTGCTGACCCAGGCGATCCTGCCGCTGTGCCAGTATTACGCGTATCTGGAGGTGGGGCCGGAGGACGAGCCCTCGTCGCTCGGCCTCGGCATGCGCCCGAGCGATCTCTGGCGCACCTACGAAGCGTTGAAGGACGACTGGCCGAGCTTTGCCATGCGCAAGGTTCGCCATCGCCGCGATATCTTTCCCGTGTTCCGGGAGCTGTTCCAGAAGCGTGACGGCGCTAAGGCGGGGGCCTGATGTCGGCAGTCTTGTCCAGCGATCTCCTCTTCGAAGGCTCAGACTGGGACTTTACCACGCTGCGCCGCATCTACCAGGCCGTGGAGGAGATCGGCACCAGGGACCTGGGCCTCGATGTCTACGCCAACCAGATCGAGATCATCACCGCCGAGCAGATGCTGGATGCCTATGCGTCGTCCGGCATGCCGCTCTTCTACAAGCACTGGTCCTTCGGCAAGCACTTCGCCCAGCACGAGCAGGTCTACCGCAAGGGGTGGAGCGATCTCGCCTACGAGATCGTCATCAATTCCAACCCGTGCATCACCTACATCATGGAGGAGAATACCGCCACGATGCAGGCGCTGGTGATCGCGCACGCCGCAATCGGGCACAACCATTTCTTCAAGTCGAACTACCTGTTCCGGCAGTGGACCGACGCTGACGGCATCCTCGACTATCTGGAGTTCGCCAAGGCCTACGTCTCCTCCTGCGAGGAGCGCTACGGGCATGCCGCTGTGGAAAGGCTGCTCGATGCCGCGCACGCACTGATGAACCAGTCGGTGCACCGCTACCCGCGCCGCGGCAAGCCCGACCTGCGCACCGAGGAGCGCCGTGAGAGGGAGCGGCGCGAGCACGACGAGCAGATGTTCAACGACCTCTGGCGCACCGTGCCGCAGCGCAAGCGCGAGAGTGCCGGCTCGCCCAGCGAGGAGCGGCGCCGGGCGCTGCTCCAGCTGCCGCAGGAGAATCTGCTCTACTTCATGGAGAAGACGGCGCCCCGCCTGCAGCCATGGCAGCGCGAGATCCTGCGGATCGTCCGCCACGTGGCGCAGTACTTCTATCCGCAGCGCCAGACCAAGGTGATGAACGAGGGCTGCGCCACCTTCGTGCACCACAAGATCATGAACCGGCTGCACGAGGCCGGGCGGATCGGCGACGGCCACTACCTCGAATTTCTTCACTCGCACACCAACGTGACGTTCCAGCCGCGCCACGACGATCGCCGCTACAACGGGATCAACCCCTACGCGCTGGGCTTCGCGATGATGCAGGACATCGAGCGGATCGCGACCGATCCCACAGCCGAGGACCGCGACTGGTTCCCCGATATCGCCGGTGTGGGCGATCCCATGGGCGTCCTCCGCGATGTCTGGGCCAATTACCGCGACGAGAGCTTCATCCTGCAGTTTCTCAGTCCGCGCCTGATCCGCGAGTGGCGGATGTTCCACATCGTCGACGACGACACGCAGCCGGAGGTGCGGGTCGACGCCATCCATGACGAGCGCGGGTACCGGCGGCTCCGCCGCGCCCTGGCACGCCACTACGACGTGGCCTGGACGGACGCCGACATCCAGGTCGTGGACGTCGACCTCGCGGGTGACCGCCGCCTCGTGGTTCACCACAACGTCGTCAACCGCGTGCTGCTCGACGAAATCGACGCCGGGCGGGTGATGCAGCATCTCGCGGATTTGTGGGGCTATGACGTCCTGTTGAAAGAGGTCGATCCACAGACCGGTGTGGTGCTCAAGGAGCACAAGGCGACGGCCCATCCAGCGGTGGGGTGACCTCTCCGCCTCCGGCAGGCGTGGTTCAGTCGGTCGACACGGTAGGCGCCGACGCGGGCGCGGATCCCGGCAGCAGCCTCTTCACGGCCCGTTTTCCGGCCCTGGCCGACTCGCGGGCGAAAATGAGCGCGTCGTGTCCAGCCCTCCATGAGTAGCCACGCAGGCTTGGCCTCAGCGCTACTCCCTCCAGCAGGGGCACCACGTCGTTGGCGATCCTGTCCTTGTAGGTCTGCGCGCCCTTGCCGAGGTCGATCCAGCGGATGCCCATGCCGGGCGCAGCCTTGATCATCTCGAGAAGCAGGATCGCACCCGGCGAGTATTTTGAAAGCCCGGGTGCGTAGGTCGGGAACCACCAGTGCCACGTCAGGCTGGAACGCATTCCGAAGTGGACGGCGGCAATGCTGTCTCCGGCGTAGAGCACTGTGAGTGCACCGGCGAAGCCGGGCTGCCTTGTCCGCCAGATGGTCGACAGCGTCGCGCTCACCCAACGTTGTGACATCAGGTCGGGCAGTCCGGTCCGGATGTACTGCTCCGACTTCCACCGGCGCATCACTGCCCATGCAGCCTCATCGTCAGAGAGGGTGCACAACCGCAAGGGCCCGACCTCCCTGGCCAGTGCCCGGGCCTTTCGTTCCGTCGTCGAGATCATCGATTTCGACGTCGTCTGCTGGACGAAGCCGGCCCAGTCGGTTCCCACGTCGATACGCGGCGACGTCCCGTTGCGCGTTGCTGCCGCCGCGAAGGTCGGGTCGGTCGCGGGCAGGTGATCGAAGCGCCAACCCGTCAACCCGCACGCCCGCAGGACACCACTAGGGTCGAGCGCAACGCCTGGCCTGCTCACGATGCCGTGGTAATCCGACAGCGGGCCGCCAACCGGACGGCCTATGCCAAGATGATCTGGCTCGAACGGAAGACATGCCAGGACGGTCTCGCCGGACATCGCGACAGCGACGCTAATCTTTCCTGGACGGCTGTTGCCGACCGCAAGCGTGAAGCTCGGGTGAAAATACGGGCTCGTGTAATTCTCGTCAGCACCGACGATGTCGGCCCACTGGGAGATCACTTGTGCGGGAAGGTCTTGGGGCGAAGAGACGGCCCAGGACACATGGCGGGGGGTCGAACCCAAATCGCAGTCTCTCTGTCGCAGTCTCTCTCGGACGTCTCAGCAGCCTGTTTAGCGACCCGGTGAGGCCGGGCAAGCTTTAAGCTTTAGCCCCGGACAGTGCCGGGCCTTATTCCAAGCTCACGCGGGAAGGGCGCGGCTGTCGGCGCAGATGCCGGTTTCGGACGGTTTCGCTCAGACGCTCACGTCTGCGTGCACGCCAACCTCCTGTCCCATTGCAGGTGCAGGATCGAATTTCCCGCCCGAGAGTTAATGTTTCTATAGGGCGGTTGAAGGCCAACAGTGCCCAGCCTCGCTGCACAGGAGAGGTCCCATGGAATACAAGAGCTTCGATTCGTTGCTCGACGTGGCCGACGTCCACGGCGAAACCCGTCCCGCGTTGAGCAGGGCGGAGCGCCTGGAACGCTGGGCTGAGCTGCTCGAGCGGGATCCCGCGAGGCGGCTGCGGTCCCTGGGCGAGATAGAGTCGCGTACCCCGGCCGAGCGGCTTCTGATGCGCTCGCCGGATTCGCCCCTGACGATCGCCTTCGAGGATCCGGTGCTGCGCAGCGCAGGTCTCTCCAGCGATCGCCTCGGCGATGGCATGAGCTTCTTCGAAATTTCGGAGGATGATGCCCATCGGCTGATGTGCTCGTGCCTGAATGGCTGGAGCATGTCGGCAGGGAAGGTGGCGCGCGGCGTACGGCGAATTGCCAATCCGCGGTCGCACATGAGCATGATGGCGTTCGTCGGGGCAGGAGCCGCGGTTCTCGCAGCGCCTGTCCTCGCGCTTTTCTTCGGCTGATTCGGGCTTAACTGCCTGCGAACACTGGAGCGAGCCCGTGCACCGGCAAACCGGTGCGCGAGGCTCGCCGTCGTGCATGCCGGTGTGCTAGCCTCGTCGGACATGACTGGAATAGTACCGTTCATTTTAGCGGAAGTTTTGGACGCGGGTTTCAGCGTCGGGTAGGGCGTTTTTCCTAACCTGCTGTTCCCAGGTGCCGGGAGCGGGTCGTTCGCTGACCGCCCGGTTATCGACGAGAGGTTGTTCATGACGGTCCAGATCCCGCAGGCCAAGCGCTACCTCGTGACCGGAGGGGCCGGCTTCATCGGATCTGCCGTGGTACGGCAGCTCGTCCGGGAGACGCCGCACCACGTGCTGGTGCTGGACAAGCTCACCTACGCCGGCAACCTCGACTCGCTCGCGCCGGTCTCCAACGATCCGCGCTATTCCTTTCTGCAGGCCGATATCGCGGATGCGCCCGCAGTCCGGCAGGCCATCGCCGGGTTCCGTCCCGACGTGGTGATGCACCTTGCCGCCGAGAGCCATGTGGATCGCTCCATCGACGGACCCGGCGAGTTCATCCAGACCAATGTCGTCGGCACCTTTTCCCTGCTGAACGCCGTGCTGGAGCACTGGCGCGGGCTGGACGAGCCGGCAAGGCGCGCTTTCCGCTTCCACCACATCTCGACGGACGAGGTGTTCGGTTCGCTGGGAGAGGCGGGGTTCTTCACGGAAGAGACGCCCTACCAGCCGAACTCGCCCTATTCGGCGTCAAAGGCGGCCTCGGATCACCTCGTCAGGGCGTGGCACCACACCTATGGGCTGCCGACTGTCACCAGCAACTGCTCGAACAATTACGGGCCGTATCATTTTCCCGAGAAGCTCATCCCGCTGATCATCCTGAACGCGCTCGAAGGCAAGCCGCTTCCGGTCTACGGCAAGGGCGACAATGTCCGCGACTGGCTGTTCGTGGATGACCACGCACGCGCGCTGCGGCTGATCGCCGAGACGGGCGTGCCGGGCGAGACCTACAATGTCGGCGGCAATGCCGAGCGGCAGAACATCGAGGTCGTCGAGGCCGTCTGCGGGCTGATGGACGAGCTCGCTCCGGATGCCGCCATCGGCTCCCGGCGCAATCTCATCCGCTTCGTCGCGGACCGCCCGGGCCACGACAAGCGCTACGCCATCGACGCGTCCAAGATCCGGCGGGAACTCGGCTGGGAGCCTCGCGAGACCTTCGAGAGCGGTCTCGCCGCAACCGTCCGGTGGTATCTCGACAATCGCGCCTGGTGGGAGCGGATCCGCACGGGCGTCTACCGTGGCGAGCGGCTCGGGGTCGTGGCGTGATCACTCTGTTCGGGGCGGGCGGCCAGCTCGGCCAGGAGCTTGCCGACGCAGCCAGCCGGGCGGGCGTTGCAATGGTTCCGGTGACGCGGGCGCAGGCCGACATCGCCGATGCATCAGCGGTTCGCGCGGCCCTCGCTGCCGCACCCGGAGCCGTGGTGGTCAACGCGGCCGCCTACACGAAGGTCGACGCAGCGGAAAGCGAGCCGGACGAAGCGCGGCGCGGCAATGTGGAAGGCCCGCGCGTGCTCGCACAGGAAGCCGCTCGCGCCGGAATGCCGCTCGTGCACATCTCGACGGACTACGTCTTCGACGGCACCAAGCCACGTGCCTATGTCGAGACCGACCCCGTCTCTCCGCTCGGCGTCTACGGGCGCACCAAGGCGGAAGGGGAGGAGGCGGTGCGGGCGGAAAACCCGCGCCACCTGATCCTGCGGACGTCCTGGGTCTATGGCCGCTTCGGCCGCAATATCCTGAAGACGGTGCTCCGGCTGGCGGCTGAGCGGGACGAGCTCCGTTTCGTGGCCGATCAGCGGGGATGCCCGACCTGCACACGTGATCTCGCGGAAGCCATTCTCGCCGTTGCACCCATGCTGTCGGGCGGCGGGGCTGAATGGGGCACCTACCATCTGGCTGGCACCGGCGCCACGACGTGGCACGGTTTCGTCGACCATGCGGTGGCCGAGCAGGCCCGCTTCACCGGGCGGCGCCCGGCAGTGACGCCGATCACCACGGCCGAATACCCGACACCGGCCCGCCGGCCGGCCAATTCCGAACTGGACTCCGGAGCCTTTGCAGCCGCCTTCGGCTGGCGGGCTCCATCCTGGCGCGAGCGCGTGGCAGAGACCGTGGCCGCGCTCGCACACCCCATTCCCGAGGCGAGGGCGTCATGAGCGGCGAGCGGAGAGGCATTATTCTGGCGGGAGGATCGGGCACGCGCCTGCATCCGCTGACGCTGGTCACGTCGAAGCAGCTGCTGCCCGTCTTCGACAAGCCGATGATCTACTACCCCCTGACGACGCTGATGCTGGCGGGCGTCCGCGAGGTGCTGATCATCACGACGCCGCACGACCAGGCGAATTTTCGGACGCTGCTGGGCGACGGCAGCCAATGGGGCATTTCCATCGAGTATGCCGTGCAGCCCAGCCCGGACGGACTGGCGCAGGCCTTCGTCATCGGTGAGAGCTTCGTGAAGGGGCGGCCGAGCTGCCTGGTGCTCGGCGACAATCTGATCTACGGCCACGGCCTCACCGACGCGCTCGCACATGCGGGCAAGCGTAAGGAGGGGGCCAGCGTCTTTGCCTACCGCGTCGAGGACCCCGAGCGCTACGGCGTGGTCGCCTTCGACGCGCAGGGCAGGGCGATGTCGATCGAGGAGAAGCCCGCCAAGCCGAAATCCTCCTGGGCCGTGATCGGCCTCTACTTCTACGACGAGGAGGTCTCCGAGATCGCGCGCTCGCTGCGGCCCTCTCCGCGCGGCGAGTACGAGATCACCGACCTCAACGGCGTGTATCTCGAGCGTGGCAAGCTCAGCGTCGAACAGCTCGGCCGTGGCTATGCGTGGTTCGACACGGGCACGCACGAGGCGCTTCTGGAAGCCGGCGAGTTCGTGCGCGTGCTTCAGGCCCGGCAGGGCCAGCTCATTGCCTCCCCGGAGGAGATCGCGTTCCGGCAGGGCTGGATGAGCCGGGACGACTTGGCACGCGCCGGCGAACGGCTTGGCAAGACGAAATACGGCAAGGCGCTGGTGCAGATCGCCACGGACGGGTGAACCGGGCGGCACCGCCGCCTGCGCATGGGCGATGCAACGACCTGCTTGTCCGAGCACGCGCAACGAAAAGCCCGGAGCCGCGCTTCTGCGCAACGGTAGGCCGCGCCCGCAAGTTTCTGGCCGATCGGACCGTAGCGGGGCGGGGCACCAGGCCCTAGCGAAGGCTTGCTTCCCGCCTTTGCCTGGCCAGCCACTCGTCCCAGTTCTTGAAAGTCCCGTCCTTCGGAAACATGCGGGGTGGCGGATCCAGGCGCGGGCTGACCAAGCTGAGCTCGCCGATGTCCATGGTCGGGATCTGGATGCCGGCGATGTCGGCGAGCGTGCTGAAGACGATCCTCGTGTTGAGCGGCAGGCCGGCGTTCTCGCGGGCCGCGGCGATCTTGTCCGGCTCCGCCGTGGCGAACTCCTCGGATGTCCAGAGAAGGGCGGGGATCGGCATGTCATACTCGTTGTTGAGGAAATGGCCGAAGAGGTTGCGGTCGTCGTCGTAGAGGTTCTCACCGTGATCTGACACATACATGAGCGCGTTGCGGCCGCCGAAGTCCTGGAGCGCGCCGACCAGGCGGGCCAGGAACTGGTCGGTGTACTCGACGCTGTTGTCGTACTCCGCGTTGATCCTCTGCTTGCGGTCACCCTCGGCCTTGAACGGCGCGGTCTGAGCAGGATAGCGGTCGGCGAAGACGAAGTGGCTGCCCTGCGTATGCAGCACGATGAACAGCTTCGCGTCCGGCACCTCTGCCTCCTCGAGAATGTCCCTGACCTCTTCGACGAGCACGCCGTCGTGCCGGCGCTCCAGGAACCGGCTGACGTCGGCTTCCGCCGAGTACCGGTTGATGGCGCCCGTCCATTGGTCGCGCTGCTGGGTCGAGAGCCAGAACGTGCGGAACCCGGCTTCCTCGAATGCCGAGATGATGGACTTCTCGTCCATGCGCTCCTGCGGCTTGTCGATTGACCGACGGGTGAGCATCAATGGGACCGACACCTGCGTCAGGGCCTGCTGCGTCACCATGTTGGTGAGCGCGATCACCCCCGGCATGCTCTGCATACGCGGCGTCGTCGGCTTCGAGTAGCCGAACAGGCTCCAGCGGTCGCGCCGTGAGCTCTCGCCGACGACCAGGACGACGACCTCGCGTCCCGGCCTGGCACCCGGACGTGTCGCGTCGAAGCGGAAGCTGGCGGAGCGTTTTTGATGATCGAGCGCGTCGTCATAGACGACCTTCGCGACGTAGGACTGGGGAATGACGCCGAACGGGCTGCCCCGGTCGTGTGAAACGACGTTCATCCATGCAACGCCGACGTCGCGGAACATGCCATAGCCGTGGGCGGTCACACCGGTATAGACGAGAAGGGCACCAAGCACTCCCACGAGGCTCGGGCGCCACGTCGCCACCCTGAGCCTGCGCATGCCCCAGAGCAGCAGCACGAATGCGACCAGCAGCGCGGCCACCGCGGCGAATTCCATCATGCCCTGGGTGCGGGCGAAGTCTGCGGTATGGTGCAGGTTCTCGAGGAAGATCCCGATCGTGCTCGATGTGAGCCGCATGTCGTAGGTCGAGATCAGGTAGAGCTCGGCAACGACGACGCAGTAGAACGGGAAGAGCAGAAGATGGCTCACCCACAGCCGCGCAAACAGGCCCTGGACCGCGAGGAGCAGGAACACCGACGCTGGGAGCGCAAAGAGCGCAAGCTTGTCGATCCCGCGCCCGCTCTCCGCCGAGAGAAAGATGTCGAAGATCACGATCGGCGAGATCAGGAACAGGTTGGCCACGATCGCGAGCCGGTACTCCCACGCGAGCTGCCCGGCGCGCCGAGCGAATCCTGCGAGAGCTCCGGTCCCAGATCCTGCCAGCATCGTGGTCTCTCGCTTGCGGCTGCGCCGTGGCCCGGCTGCTTGCAGCGGAGGGCGGCTACCCGGCGAAAAGCCGGTCAAGAATCCTGGCGTTTACTGGTAACACAATTGACATACACAGTGCCATGCAAGCGTCAAAAAATTCCATAGAGCTCTGTTTTGACTTACAATTGCAGATTTTTCGGAGATGATGCGCGGCCTGCCGTGGAGCTCCTCCCATTAAACGCATCATCGTCCTGACCAACCCCAAAGCCGGCCGCGTAACGCCTCCTGTTCTCAGTCAAGCGGTGCGCATGCTGGCCGATGCCGGCATCGCTGTATCCGTCCACGAGGCGTGCAGCGTCGAGGAGATGCGCCTGCGTGCCCGGGATGCAGCGCAGGACTCCGCAGTGCAACTGATCGTTGCAGCAGGCGGCGATGGGACCGTCCGCGACGTGGCCGAGGGTATGATCCGGGCCGGGGCCGGGCAGCGCCCCGCCTTGGGCATTCTTCCGCTCGGTACCACCAATGTGTTGGCGCGCGAACTCGCGATCCCGTTCGACGTCGACGGCGCAGTGCGAGTCCTGCGGGAGGGAAGGGAAAGCGACCTATACCTTGGCACGGCCAATGGCGCCGTGTTCACGACAATGGCGGGCGTGGGATTCGACGCCGCTGTCGTCGACGCCGTCGATCACCGCCTCAAGCGCTTGATCGGCCGTGGCGCCTATGCAGCTTCCGCTGCGCGCGTCCTCATGAGGCTCGAACCTCGCCGCTATGAGGTCAGCATCCCCGGCAAAGGCGTGTACAGCGCGGCGTCGGTCGTTGTGGCCAAGTCGCTCTACTATGGCGGATCGTTCTCTTGCGCTCCGAAGGCGCGTGTCGAGCTTCCCGAACTGCACTTCTGCCTGTTCCACACGCCGGGAAGGCTGAATGCGCTGCGCTACGCACTCGCGCTCGGCACTGGCCGGCTGGAGGGCATGGAGGGTTACGAGATCGTTACGGCCCGCGCCGGCGTCATCGCCGGGACGCCGGGCGAGCCGGTGCAGGCTGACGGCGACATCGTCACAACCCTGCCGCTCGAACTCGGCGTGACCGAGCGTCCGCTCAGGGTCTTGCGCCCGGCCTGACGGCCAGGCCGGTCAGGCTGAGGGCCGCATGGGCTCGCCGGAGGTGGCGACGGCCGGGCGCTCGAACTCCCAGCGGGTCACGGGTTCGCCGGTCTCCGGATCCTTGCCGTCGCGCAGCCTGACACCCAGGGCCGCCAGTTCGTCCCGGATCCTGTCCGAGCCCGCGAAATCCTTCGACCTCCGGGCCTCCAGACGCGCGGCGATCCTGGCCTCGATTTCCGTCGTCAGATCAGAGGTGGGGGACGCAGGACCAGTTTCAGGGGCGGGGTGCGAGCCGTTCAGAACTTGGGTTCCGTTTGTCGGCTGCTTTTGTGCAGCTTCGGCCCGGGCGACGGCGCCATTCGCCTCGACGGCCCCGATGTCCGGCGTCTGCTCGACGGGCGGCTTGCGTCCGATCAGCCGCTTGCACGTGCGTGCCGCATTTTGAAGCACAGGCGCCTTCGACAGGAGTGCCTTCGCACCATTCCTCGCGCCCCTGATGACGGCGTCAGGAAGAGGCCGCGGCCCCACTGGCCGCAGCACGCGGGCATGGGTTGCGTAGCCGATCTTGTATGGATCCGGGCCGATCGAGAAGTCGAACTCGCGGTGGCCGACGGAGTGGCTGTACTCGAGCAGGGACAGAAGAAGCTGGTGACCGATGGAGAACTTGCGGAGTTCCGGATCCGGCGAGTAGGTGAACAGCCACCCGGACATGCGGCCATCGCAGACGGCTCCCAGGAAGACGGCGATCAGGCGCCCCTCGCAGCGCAAGGTTGACGAAATCAGCGCGCCGCGGGCCGCCATCGCATCGAAGAACGCGACGTTCTTGGGCGTCGCGAACCAGTCCGGCAGTCCGGTCTGCTTCAGCTGCTGCGACTTCCATTGCCGTGCGAGCGGCAACACGTCATCACCCTTGTCGATGTATGTGAACTGCACCGGCCCGTGGGCCTGGATAAACTTTCGCCTGCGCCGCTCATACTCCTTGATGTGCGGCCGCTGCCGGATGAGCTGAAGGTAATCGTCGAAGGTCTTGAAGCGCGTCCAGTCGATGAACGGCGCGATCGTCACGGTGTCCGAGGCGACACCGTCATACTCCTCGATGGGGATGGTCTCGTGCGCCACCCACGGCGCGAAGAGCCTGCGCTGCTCCGCACCCCTGGTCTCCTGGTCGGACAGGGGCAGGTGGTAGTCCAGGAAATCCGACCGGGCGACGGGCTTGCCGTCCACCTCGAGAACGCGAAGGACCATGCCGCCGACGGCGACATCGCAGATGCGCTTGCGCCCGGTGGGGAAATAGACGTCTCCAAGGATGTCCAGGTATTCGGGGGACGCAAAAAAATTCATCACACGCTCCGGACCCTGGTGTCTCTTCGCCTCGGCCGCACTCATCCCGCTGAACCGGGCTGGTTTCCGCCGTACCACACGCTGCCGGCGCGCCCCGGACCTGAGCCTCGATCCGGGTCTGCGCGCGCGCCATTGATTTTGATTCGCTGGCCACTGTTAACGTTTTCGTTATTATCAAATTTACTCGCGTTGAGCAATGGAGCGTCGGCGCACGTCTTGTTGAACATGCTTAATTGTACGCCGCTGGACCTCGTGAAGGGCCATGCAGGCCTTGAACTTCGAAAGTGATTTCAATTTACTTTGAAGTGAACCCATTGGCGTATGACCCATGGAAATTGGCTGGTTTCGTGGTATCCGTCGGGCGAGAGACCTTAACGGTGGCTACGCTATGCACCGCCGCCGGCCCAGGGAAGTCGCATGTCTCGGATCGATTGGAGTATGTCGCCTTGACTCAATCTGAAACGTACCGCGTCGGCGATTGGGCCGAAGTGCGACCGCTCGACGAGATCATCGCGACGCTCGACCCTCACGCAAGGCTGGACGCATTGCCCTTCATGCCGGAAATGGCCCGGCTGTGTGGCAAGCGGCTCATGGTGGTGAAGTCGGCGCACAAGACCTGCGACCCCACCGGGTCGACCAATCTGCGCAGGCTCGAACGGACCGTGCATCTCAAGGCCCGCTGCGACGGCTCCGGCCACGACGGGTGCCAGGCGCGCTGCCTCATCTACTGGAAGACCGACTGGCTGAAGAAGGTGGATGGCCCTGGGCCCGACACCCCCGTGGCGCCTCCCACGGAGGAGCAGATGGCCTTCCTCGCGGCACAGACCCGCCGGACCGTGGAGGGAGACGAGACGCCGCGCTACGCCTGCCAGGCCACCGACGTCGTGTTTGCCAGCAAGGAAATCCACCCGCGCGAACTCGGCCAGTATGTCGAGGACATGCGCACCGGCAATGTCGGCCTGTTCAAGTTCGTCTGGTATGTCGGCGACCTCATCCTGTGGTCGCTCTTCTCGCGCTACGCCAAGGCACTCGGATTCTCGAAAAGCGAGGAGAAGCCTGCGAATCCTGCTGCCAAGGCGAAGAAGACCGAGGTGCTGAACCTCGAGGTCGGCGAGTACGTGCAGGTGCGCCCTGCCGCCGAGATCCTCGGCACGCTGGATTCCGAGCGCAAGAACTTCGGCCTGTTCTTCGACCGTGAGATGGAGCAGTTCTGCGGCAAAACCTACCGGGTGACAGGTAAGCTCAAGACCATCATCGACGAGCGCACAGGCAAGATGATCCGGTTCGGCAACCCCGTTATCGTGCTCGACGAACTGCAGTGCGGAGGCCTCGTGCACCGTGGGCGGCTCTTCTGCCCGCGCTCCCCGCTGTGGTTCTGGCGGGAAGGCTGGCTGCGCCGCGCTCCCGCCAAATCCTGAGACGCCCGCCGTCAGCGTCCCAGAATGGCGTGCCGGGCGAGGTGCACGACCAGCTTGGGCCTGCGCTTCACGACCTTGAGCGCATTCGGAATGAAGCCCCGGCCATAAGGAACATAGATCCGCGGCGTGTACCCTGCTCCCGCGGCCCAGGCGAGGGAGGGTTCCTGCGGCATGCTGTAGAGCAGTTCGAGTTCGGCCGGCGTGCCCGCCTCCTTCAGCCGCGCGAGCGCTTTCGCCGCGAGAGGAACGTCGTGGCTCGCCGCCGAGACCGTGACGCGGCTTCCCGCCAGCTTTTCGATCACGGCCATGAAGCCTTCACGCAGGTCGCGTGAGGGGTCGGCGGGATCCGGCCACTCGCCCTTCACGACCCGCACGCCGATGCCGCGGCTCGCTGCCCATTCCGCGTCGCCGGGGCTGCGCGGCCAGCGCCCGGGAATCGTGATGCTGAGGGGAACGCCCGGCGCCACCGTCCGGATATGGTCGAGGAAGCGGATGCTGGGGTCGGCCGTCTCGACGCCGTGGGAGTCGCAGTGGAGCCGCACTCCATGCTCCGCCGCGACAGCTGCAACGTCCTCGGCGAGGGCAGTGCTGTAGCGCAGGGCAGGGGGTTTGATCGACAGGTAGCTGTCGAGCCCGCTATTTGCAAGCGCACGGATGGAATCGAGATAGATGTCCCGGACTTCGGTGGGCTGGTAGTCCGGCGTGTCCCAGAAGCCCAGTGACGTCGTCAGTTTCTGCTCGGCCAGGCGGCGTGCGACGGCGATGGCGTCTTCGATGGACTCGCCACCCACATAGTCGCGGGCCACACGCTGTACCGCCGGCAGCATCCAGCGTGACAGCGAGTGGGAAAGTCCTGCCTTGAGGGCTTTCAGCCCGGTGGGAGCGGCTGCTGCCGGCGCTGCCGTATCAAAGCCCGCTCCGTCGATGCCGCCGGCATGGAGATCGTCTGTCTGGGCCAATCCCTGTCTCCCTGGCGCAATGCGCTGTTTGAAGGCTGAGCCTAGTGACGAAGCTTGTAAAGGGCGTCAAGCCATCGTCCTTCGGCGCGTAATCGTTGCGTCGGGCTCGTTCCGGGCTGCTGTCGTGATCGAAGCGGCTTTTCAGGGCCGAAACCCCCTCGAATGTGCGAGCTGTGGGCCGCCCGCCGGATTCACCACGATTTGTCGTGCGCGGAATTGCTGATTAAATCTATCATGATCTAGGTGTATTGCTGACGCCGAAGCCCACCGCGCCATGGCGCCGTGGGTCTGGACCGTGCGAGACGAGGCCATGCAGCAGTTCGATCCCGAGCACTTCTATTCCGCCGATGCTTTCCTGTCTGTGGTGGCGGACGCCTACTTTCCCTGCCAACGAACCGAAGTGCGCGAGGTGCTGTTCCAGGGCCGCGCCTATCGCCTGCTCCTGGTGGACGACGCGTTTTTCCTCACCGAGCCGCGCTTTTTGGACTACCACGTCCCGCTGCCCACCCTGGCGAAGGCGTTGCCTGACGCGCGGCTCGTTCACCTGCCCAACACAGTGGTGGCAACCGTTCCCGCCGATGACATCGACCCAGCCTTGCGCACCACGATTGCGTGCGCACCCTTCGTGTCCTGGTCCAGGTTTGACAGCTTTGACGCCTACCTCGCTTTCACGCGGGACGGGAACAAGAGCCTGATGAAGGAAACGGAGCGCAGGCACCGCCAGCTGGAGCGCGAGGTGGGAAGCGTCGAGTTCCGTTTCGACGACCCCGACCCGGACGTCCTTCCCTTCGCGGCGAAGTGGAAGGGACAGCAACTCATGGCGTCAGGCGCCACCGACATGTTTGAGGACGAGGGAACCTGGCGCTTCCTTCGCGCCATGCGCGATCGGCCAGAGTTCCTGGCCTCCACGATCCGCATTGACGGAAGGCTCCTCGCGACGTGGCTCGGCTACGTCCACGATGGCGTCCTGTCCGGCTGGGTGTTCACCTTCGACCAGGACCCGGCGCTCAAGAAATATTCGCTCGGCCACAGGCTTCTCCGCGACATGCTGAGGGAGAGCCATGCGCGGGGGCATCGGCGCTTCGACTTCTCCATCGGGGGCGAGACCTACAAGTGGCTCTACGCCACCGATGCTCATCTCCTCGCGGAGTTCGGCCAGGAACGTCTCCGGCAGATCATAGGGCGGCGGCTGAGGACTGGTCTGAAGAAGACCGTCGGCCAACTCGCCAGTCTGGCGCGCCCAGGCGGACGTGCCGCCTAGCCTCGCGCACCTCCGTCGTGACTGTGGTTGATCGCGAAGCAGATCAGCGAAGCCCATGGCCGCCCACGGCCCACGGCTAAGCGCCGGTGCATTGACATACTAATTTAGTAGACTATTAATTGTGCCGAGAGTTGGTGACATTGAGGATCCTGCAGATGAACGACGATCGGGCAGAGAGTCTCCGCGGCAAGCGATATGCCCTTGCGACTGTTGAGCGCGGCGAACTGGTCGAGGATCTGTCGCTGATGTTCACCTATTCGTCAGAGCACGAGGCCACCTGCGCTGCACGAGAGGTTCTGGTCGATGTCACGCAATCCGGTGGTGCCGTACCGGGCGAGGGCTTCTGGCTCTTCGAGATCAAGCCCGTCCGCTTCGTGGGACAGTGATGGACCACGGCTGGAGCCGGCGGGGAAGCAGGTTAAGTCAGCGTTCCCTTCTGGTTGGCCAGGCACCATCAATCTAATCGCGCATCGGCGCCATTCTTGGTAAGCTGGTGCGTCGAGGAGTGCGGCAAACGCAAACGCGCTTGCCTCACCCGCGATGCCGGCCGTCCCCCGTGCCGGATGTGTCAGAGGCCGTTCACTTCATCGACCTAGAGCATCTTTGTTCGGCGTAATCCGTTGACTGATTGTCGACGGAATCCGGCGCAGGTTGACGCAAACGGCAAGTCGTTACGGCCTTAGCGCTCTCTGGATTGATGGAGGATCGGATGTTCGATGCATTCGAAGCCATTTGCGTGATCAATCTCGCCGAGCGGCGCGACCGGCGCCGTGAAACCGAGGCGGAACTCGCGCGAGTCGGCTGCACGAGACCGGTCCAATTCTTTTCTGCCATCAAGACGGCCGATGCTTCTGGCTTCGCGTCCCCGGGGGAGCACGGGTGCTGCATGAGCCACATGGCGGTCCTGCGCGCGCACCAGCACTGCGAGAGCGTTCTGATCCTGGAAGACGACGTGCGCTTTTCCGACGACTTTGCGGAGCGCAGCCGGTTGGTCGAGCAACTGCCGGCGGACTGGGACGTGTTCTATGCGGGCTGGCGCCAGCTCGACTATTGCCGTGAGGACTGGCCGCAGGAAGGCCTGGTGCCTGCCCGTCCGCTCTCTGAGTTCGTCGGCATGCATTGCTACGCGGTCAAGGGCTCGGCAATCCCGCGCCTGCTCGATCGCTACGACATTTTCCTGTCGCGGGAGAAAGGTCATCCGGAGGGCGGGCGCATCGCGGTCGACGGAATGATGAACCTCGCTCGCCGGCAGCTCCGGCTCGCCACGTATCTGACCGTGCCGCCGCTCGCCGTTCAGCGCGCGTCACGTTCCGACATCGCCGATCTCAAATGGTTCGATCGCCAGCCTGTGGTCCGGGATGCCGTGAAGATGGTGCGCAGCTTCAGGAATCGCCTGACCCGCGGGTCTGTGCACCCGCCTTCTCCGGACCGCAGCGCCGCAGACGCCAGCTTCCTAAACCGCCCCAGGGGGTAGGCGAGCCGTCACCGCACCACCGTGAGCCGCCGCGCCGCGCGCGTGACCGCGGTGTAGAGCCAGCGGTCGCGATGCTCGCGGAAGGCCCAGCTCTCGTCGAACAGGACGATGTCGTCCCATTGCGAGCCCTGAGCCTTGTGGACGGTCAGGGCGTAGCCATAGTCGAACTCGTCGCTGTCGCGCCTTAGCTGATAGGGAATCTCCTCCGCGCCCTCGAAGAAGTCACGGAGGACGCGGACCCGGACGGGCTTGGCGTTGGGCGCCTCGTCTGGCGTCACCTCCATCCGGACATGCCCCTTCAACGGCTCGCGCAGGCGGGCCACGGTCCAGACGCTGCCGTTGAGCAGGCCCTTCTTCTTGTCGTTGCGCAGGCAGACCAGTTTCTCGCCTGCTGCCGGCATGGGATCGCGAAACCCCATCAGCTCGCGGATGCGCCGGTTGTAAAGGCGGCGGGTCTTGTTGGTCCCGACCAGCACCTGGTCCGTGCGCAGAACCGCGTCGGCGTCGATGGCTGAGCGCCGGATGATGCGGCTCTCGCCATAGTCGCCGAAGTCGAGCGGCTCGCCCTCGCGCACCGACACCGACATGCGGATGATCGGGTTGTCACGGGCCTGCCGGTGCACCTCGGTCAGCATCATGTCCGGCTCATGCTCGGTGAAGAAGCCGCCGCCCTTGACCGGCGGCAGCTGGGCCGGATCTCCGAGCACGAGCACCGGCACTCCGAACGACAGCAGGTCGCGGCCGAGGTCCTCGTCCACCATCGAGCACTCGTCGATGACGATCAGATCGGCCTTCGCGGCGCCGCCGTCGCGGTTGATGACGAAAGAGGGCTCTTCGGCGTCCACTGATTTCGGCCTGTAGATGAGGCTGTGGATCGTCGTGGCGCCGGCGCAGCCCTTCGAGCGCAGAACCGCCGCGGCCTTGCCGGTGAAGGCGCCGAAGACGACCTCGCCGTCGATCCCCTCGGCGAAGTGGCGTGCCAGCGTCGTCTTGCCCGTGCCGGCGTAGCCGAACAGGCGAAACACCTGCGGGCGCCGGTGCTTGAGCCAGGCCGCCACCTGCCTGAGCGCCTCGTCCTGCTGGGGCGACCAGTCCATCCCGAATCTCCGTTGCCCCGCGGTTCTAGCAGGCGGTACGGGCGCCGCGCGACCGCCGTGGCCGCGGCAGGACTCGATTTGGCGCCGCAAACATGCTGGAGTGGCCTCGTTTTCGGAGCGCCTTTGCGGTGCCCAGTCAGAATTGCACGTAGCGATTGCGGAGAATCCCATGGCCCAGGTCAATGTCATGTGCGTTTCGCACGTGGGCGGACAAGGAAAGACGACCGTCACACAGCTGATACATCTGTTCGGGGCGCGCGCCGGCCTCGAACTCGGCCTTGTCAGCGCCGATTTCATCGATGCGACCGGCCGCTCGAAGCTGGGCAAGCTCTTCCCGCAGAAGACCGTCGAGCTCGGCGTCGGGGCATCGCTGACCGCCGCCCGCCAGGAGAACAACCCCAATGCGCCGCTGCGCTACTGGGATCGGCTGGGGGGTCTTCTGCTGAGAGACAGCCACGTCATCGACCTCGGCGTAAACGTCTATGGCGATGTGGTGACCTGGGCGCTGGACCGGCATCTCGCCTCGCTCATGGAGCGCAAGGGTCGCTCGAAGCTCGACCTCGTCTGCGTCGTGCGGCCCGAGGGGCACGCCTACGACAACATCCACCACCTCATCGCCGACACGCTGGAGCGCCGGCCCTTCCTGCTCAACGCCATCTACGTCGTGAAGAACGCGGCCGGCGGTCCGTTCCCGGACGGGGAGGTGGAGAAGCGCCTGTCGTTCAAGAACGCGCCGATCCGCTTCGTCGAACTGCCGCGCTGCTACTCGGAAATCTGGGTCGCGATGGAGCGCAAGCGCGTGTCGATCCAGTCGGTGCTCTCCGAAGAGAACGACGAGGATCTCGCCGGCCGGCTCGACGTCGACCTGTTCACCGCCATCGCCGGCGCCTCGGAGTTGCGCGACTGGGTCGATCAGGCCGAGCTCGCTTTCCGCAGGGCCGGGCTCTTCAGCGAAGCCGACAGCCGCCCGCCCGTCGCGGCGTGAGCCCTATTCCAGCTCCGCCGGGAAGCCGGGAGCCCTCAGGTCGGCGCCGACGGCGTCCTCCAGCAGCTTGACGACCTGAGACGACCACGCGCCGCCGCCATAGGCGGCGCGGGCGCGGATGAAGGTCTGCTCGGTCGTGCCGGCGAGATCGAGCGGCACGCCGAACTCGCGGCCGAAGTTCATGGCGAAGCCGAGGTCCTTGCAGGCGAGGTCCATGGTGAAGTTGATGTTGTAGCTGCCGTTCAGGATCACCTGCCCCTCGGTCTCGTGCACGAAGCTCGTGCCCGAGCTCGCCGCGATGGCGTGGAAGGACTGGGCGAGGTCCAGCCCGCCCTTCTTCGCCAGCATCAGTGCCTCGCCGACGGCGACGAGGTTGATGAAGGCGAGCATGTTGGTGATCACCTTGATCACTGAGGCAGATCCGATCGGACCCATGTGGAAGATGGCGCCGCCCATCGCCTCCAGCGCGGGCTTGTGTTCGGCAAAGGTTTCGGCATCGCCGCCCACCAGCACCGTGATCTCGCCGGCCGCCGCCTTGTGGACGCCGCCCGTCACCGGGCTCTCCAGCACGCGCACGCCCTTCGCCGCAGCGAGGGCGGAAAGCCGCAGGATCTCGTCGCGGCCGTTGGTGCTCATCTCGATCCAGGTGCCGCCCGGGCGCAACCCGTCGAGGATGCCGTCCGGTCCAGCGAGCACCCGCTCGGACACCTTGGGGGAGGGGAGGCAGGTGATCACCGCGTCGGATGCGGCAGCCACCTCCCGTGCGCTCCCGGCCCAGGAGGCGCCGGCGGCGAGCAGCTTCTCGGCGTTGCGGCGGTCGAGATCGGTGACGGTGATGGAGAAGCCTTCGCGCAGGAGGCTGCCCGCGAGTTTTTCCCCGAGATGGCCGAGGCCGACGAAACCGTAGCGCATGGGACCCTCGTTGCGCTCCTCAGAGCGGCCGCATGGTGGGATTGAGGTGGAGCATCGATCCCGTCCAGGGATGGGCGCGGGCAACCTCCTCGTCGAGCTCGATGCCGAGGCCCGGTTCCGTCGGCGGGATGACGTAGCCGTCCTCCCAGCGGATCGGCTTCTTGAGGAGCTTCGCGTGGAAGCCCTCCCAGCGCTCGATGCTCTCCAGGATCAGGAAGTTGGGCGTGCAGGCGGCGAGCTGGACGTTGGCGGCGCCTTCCACCGGCCCGCAATAGAGGTGCGGCGCGATCTGGGCATGGTGCGCCTCTGCCATGCCGGCGATCTTCTTGGCCTCCAGCAGCCCCCCGACGCGGCCGAGCGCCGGCTGCAGGATCGAGGCGGCCTGCAGCGCCAGGACGCGCTGAAACTCGTACTTGGTCGTCAGGCGCTCGCCCGTCGAGATCGGGATCGTGGTCTGCCGGGCCACCCTGGCCATCTCCTCCGGCAGTTCGGGAGGCGTCGGCTCCTCGAACCAGAGCGGGTCATAGGGCTCCAGGCGGCGCGCCAGGCGTATTGCGCCGGACGGCGTGAACTGGCCGTGCGTGCCGAAGAGAAGGTCGCAGCGCGGTCCCACCGCCTCGCGCAGCACGCGGCAGAAGGCCTCGCTCACCTCCAGCGCCTCCAGGTCGGGCTGGCGGGGGTCGAAGGTGGAGTAGGAGCCGGCCGGATCGAACTTCACGGCGGTGAAGCCCATGGCGAGGTAGTCGAGCGCCCGCTCGGCTGCCACGTCCGGCTTGCTGTAGACGCCGTCGACGTCGTCATAGGCGTGGCCGCGCCCTTCCTTGGGATAGATGTAGGTGTAGGTGCGCAGCCTCTCGTGGACCTTGCCCCCGAGGAGTTCGTAGACCGGCTTGCCGGTCGCCTTGCCGATGATGTCCCACAGCGCGATCTCAAGGCCGCTCAGCACGCCCATCAGCGTTATGTCGGGCCGCATCGAGTAGCCGCGGCCATAGACGTTGCGCCACAGCGTCTCGATGCGGAAGGGGTCGGTGTCGAGCACGTGCTGCTCGAAGATCTCCGCCACCATGCTCTCGACCACGCGCGGGCCGAAGGTGGCGTTGTAGACCTCGCCGATGCCGGTGACGCCGTCGTCGGTCGTCAGCTTCACGAAGATGAAGTAGCGACCGCCATTGTAGGGCGGCGGGTTGCCGACGACGAAGGTCTCGAGGCCGGTGACCTTCATGATCAGGCATCCCCGAAGACAATGACGTTGCGCAGCGCCTTGCCGTTCTTCACGGCGGCAATGGCCTCGTTGATCTCTTCGAGCGGGTAGGTGGCGGTGACCAGCTCGTCGAGCTTCAGCCGGCCCTCGCGGTAGAGCTGCACGAAGCGCGGCACGTCCACCGGCAGGCGGGCCGAGCCCATCTTCGAGCCGATGATGCGCTGGCCGTCCGCGGCGATCCAGCCGGGATCGAAGGTGTTGGTGACGCCCGATGCCGGCATCCCGACGATGACGACCGAACCGCCGCGCGCCATCAGCCCGATGCCCTGGTCGATCGCCGCCTTGGCGCCGACCGTGACGAACACCCAGTCCGCCTTCCGCCCGCCCGTGATGTCTGCGACCTGTTCGGCGGCGTTTCCAGACTTCGAATTGATCGTGTGGGTTGCTCCGAACGTGCGCGCGGCTTCCAGCTTGTCGTCGGCAATGTCGATGGCCACGATGGGAGAGGCGCCCGCGATGCGTGCGCCCTGCACGCTGTTGAGCCCGACGCCGCCGCAGCCGATCACCACTACGCTCTCGCCGGCCCGTACCCCCGCCGTATTCAGTACGGCGCCAACGCCGGTCAGCACGCCGCAGGCGATCAGGCTGGCGCTGGCAAAGGGGATGTCGTTCGGGATTTTCACGGCCTGCGAGGCTTCGACCACGACCTCCTCGGCGAAGGCACCGGTGCGCAGGCCGTGGACGACCTCGGCCCCCGCCTTGTCGCGAAGAGGCGTGTGCCGGTCGAGGGGGAACACCTCCTCGCAGAAAACAGGCGAGCCCTTGGCGCAGGAGGGGCACTCGCCGCACCAGCGGATGAGGGTAACGACGACGTGGTCGCCCGGCGCGAGACGGGTCACGCCCGGCCCCACCTCGGCCACAACGCCGGCGGCCTCGTGTCCGTAGACGGCGGGCAGCGTCCCGCCCCACGCCCCGTCGGCGTAGAAGATGTCGGAGTGGCAGATGGCGCAGGCCCGCATCGACACCTTGATCTCGCCGGGCCCCGGCGAGGCGAGCTCGAGATCCTCCACGACGAGTGGCTCGCCGAAGGCGCGGCAGACTGCGGCTTTCATGACAGGCTCCGGATCACATGTCGGGCGAGGCGCCCGTCGGTCTCGAGTTGATGGACAGGATCCAGTCGACCACGAGGTTCACGCCGATCGTCATGATGGCGATGGCGACGGCAGGCCAGAGAGGCGCGAACAGGCCGAAGGTGATGGCCTGGGCATTGTCGCGCACCATGCCGCCCCAGTCGGCGTAGGGCGGCTGGATGCCGAGGCCGAGGAAGCTCAGGCCAGCGACGAAAAGAAAGTTGAAGCAGAAGCGCAGGCCGAACTCCGCGATCATCGGCGGCAGCGCGTTAGGCAGGATCTCGCGCCGCATAACCCACCACAGGCCTTCGCCGCGCAGGCGCGCCGCCTCGACATATTCGAGCACGACGAGGTTCATCGCCACGGCGCGGGCGAGCCGGAACACGCGCGTGCAGTCCAGTGCCGCGATGGTCAGGACCAGCACGGGGATGGAAGACCCGAACACCGAGAGGATGATCAGCGCAAAGATCAGGAGCGGGATCGACAGCATCACGTCCACGAGGCGCGACAGGATGGTGTCGATGATCGGCCCGCCGACCGCGGCGAGAAAGCCGAGAATGGTCCCGAGGGTGAAGGACAGGAGGGTACAGGCGAGCGCCACGCCGATCGTCATGCGGGCGCCGTAGATCAGGCGGGAGAGGATGTCGCGCCCGATATTGTCGGCGCCGAGCAGCAGTTCCGGCGAGGACGGGTCCCAGGTGCCGCCGACCGATTCGGCCTCGCCATAGGGCGCGAGCCATGGGGCGAAGATGGCGATCAGCAGATACGCCGCGACGATGAACATGCCGATCCAGGCTGAGATCGGGGGCTTGTAGCCGAGGATGCGCATTGTCCGGCCCTCCCTATCTCGGCTTCCGCAGGCGCGGATTGACGAGGATGGCGAGGATGTCCGCCAGCGTGTTGAGGATGATGAAGGCGCCCGCGAAGATGAGGCCGCAGGCCTGCACGACCGGGAGGTCGCGCTTCGACACGGCGTCGACCATCAGTTGGCCCACGCCAGGATAGACGAACACCACCTCGACCACGACGACGCCGACGATGAGGTAGGCGAGGTTCAGCGCGACGACGGAGATGATCGGGGCGGCTGCGTTCGGCAGCGCGTGGCGCGTGATCACCCGGGACCGCGTCAGGCCCTTCAGGAACGCCATCTCGATGTAGGGTTGGGACATCACCGAGAGCACGGAGGTGCGCGTCATGCGCAGCATGTGGGCGGCCACCAGCAGGGTCAGCGTCACCGCCGGCAGCGTCGTCACGTAGAAACGCTCGCCCAGCGGCATGTCCTCGAAGACGGTGGAGAGGGAGGGGAACCACTCGTTGTTCACGGCGAAGACGAGGATCAGCAGGTACGCGATGAAGAACTCCGGCACGGAGATCGTCATCAGCGTGAGCACGTTGGCCAGCTTGTCCCAGACCTTCCCCTCGTTGATGGCCGCGATGATGCCGCCGCCGACGGACACGGGGACCGCGATCAGTGCCGCGTAGCCGGCCAGGAACAGAGTGTTCAAGAAGCGCGGCGTCACCTCGTCGACGATGACGCGCTTGTTGGTGAGCGACACGCCGAAGTCACCGCGAATGGCTCCCCAGAACCACTCGAAGTAGCGGACATAGGATGGCCGGTCGAGGCCGAGTTCGTGCCGGAACACCTTCAGTGCTTCGGGCGTGGCGCCCTGCCCGAGTACGGCGCTGGCGACGTCCCCCGGCAGGATCTCGGTGGCGGCGAAGATCAGGACGCTGACCGCGACGAGGGTCAAGAGACCGAGCGCGATCCGAACGGCAATCATACGGAGCAAGCGCCGTCCCCCTCTGTGCCGGCACCAGGACTAGTTGCGGGATCCGCTGCCGCCCCCTCCGGCCGCGGCGGTCCGCCTGTATACGAAACCGGCGGCCGCTTCCGGCCGCCGGTGTAGTCTTGCCGTCAGGCGAACCAGCCCTTCTCGGCGACCCTCTGGTCGCAGAGGTCGTAGCGGGGATGGGGCTTCACGCCCATGACCTTGTTGGAGTAACCGTCCAGGTAGTCGCCGATGGCGAAGCAGACCATGCCGCCGTCGTCAGCGATCATTTCCTGGCACTTGAAGTACATCTCCTTGCGCTTGCCCTCATCGAGCTCGGCACGGGCCTCGATGACGATCTTGTCGAAATCGGGGTTCTTCCAGTTGCTGTCGTTCCAGGCCGAGTCCGACTTGTAGACGGTGGAGAAGGTCAGGTCGGCGGTGGCGCGACGGCCCCAGTACACGGCGCAGAAGGGCTGCTTGAGCCAGATGTTGTCCCAGTAGCCGTCGGCCGCGACCTTCTTCACCTCGAGGTCGATCTTCGCCTTCTTCATGGACTCCTGGTAGAGCGAAGCGCAGTCGACCGCCTGTCCCCAGGCTCCTTCCGACGTCTGCAACTCGATCTTCTGGTCGGAGATGCCGGCCTTCTTGAAATGGAAGGCGGCCTTGTCTGGGTCGAAGGCCCGCTGCGGCATCTTGTTGTTGTAGAACGGGTCGTTGGCGTCGAGCGTGTGGTCGTTGCCCGGCGTCGCGTAGCCGCTGTAGATCTGCTTGATGATCTTCTCGCGGTCGATGCCGTACTTGAGGGCCAGCCGCAGGTCTTTGTTGTCGAAGGGCTTGTCGGTGACGCGCGCGACGAAGCAGAAGCGGTTGCCCGTGCCCTTGGTGCGCACGATGTTGAGCTTCTTGTCCTTCATCAGCAGGTTGACGGTGCGGGCGTCGAGGCGGTTGGCCGCGTCGATCTGGCCCGACTGCAGGGCTGCGACGCGGGCCGCCTTGTCGAGGATGTAGCGGATCTCGACAGTCTCGAAGTTGCCGCGGCCCGGCTTCCAGTAGTCGCCCTTGTTCTTCAGGACGATGCGCACGCCGGGCTCGAAGGAATCGAGCTTGTAAGCGCCGGTACCGTCGGGCTTCGACCAGTCGGTGAAGCCGTTGGGGACGATGATCAGGTGGTAGTCGGACAGGACGTAGGGAAGGTCGGCGTTGCCGCTCTCCAGCGTGAACTGGATCTGCGTCGGCGACAGCTTCTTCATCTCGGTGATCTGCTTCAGAATTCCCTTTGCGGGGGACTTCGTCTCGCCGAGATGCAGGTTGATCGAGTAGATGATGTCGTCGGCGTCGAGCTCCTTGCCGGAGCTGAACTTGATGCCCTTGCGGACATTGAAGACCCACTCCTTGGCGCCGGGCTTGGCTTCCCAGCTCTCCAGCAGTTCGCCCGTGGCCTTGCCCGCCTCGTCGATCTCGACCGGCGTGTTCCAGATCGCAAGGCTGAAGGCGATCGGGATCGAGTCGGCATAGGTGCGCGGGTCGAGCGAGTCGCTGGCGCCGCCGCCTTCCATGCCGATCCGCATCGTGCCGCCCTTCTTGGGCGTCTCGGCCGCGAAGCCCTTGCCGGCAAACGCCGTCGAGAGGCCGAGCGCCGCTGCGCCTGCCAGAAGCTGGCGGCGATCGACGATCAGGCCGGAACCGCCTTCTTTCGTATTGTCCATGCTCATTGTCGAAATCCCTCCCGGCAGGGCGCCAAGCCCCACGCGTCACCTCGTCCACAGGCTGCCCCGGCCGGGTGTTCACCGCGTCCCGGAGGCCTGTCTGGCCTCAGAGTAGGACGGGGGCTGCGCAAAATGCAAACCTCCCCCACGCGCTTTGATGGCCCGGAACCACCCTGCCCATGACGATTTCAGGCGACCGCTCGACATCGCGTTCCGGTGGCGACTCTCTTTGCTCTTCCCGCGACGCCAGCTGAAACGAGGGCTTCGTGAAAGAGCCGGAAGTGCCTGCGGGCGCGGCTGATCCCGCCGCACAGCGCAGTCCGGCGGTGTTTTGCTTGACCGCCGGCGGTTCGCGCCACCACTCTGGCACTCCGCCCAGCGAAGGCTGGCGGGCAGGAGGGGAACGCCGCATGGCCGGAAGCGAGTCCGAGGTGCTCCACATCAGGAACCTGCGCGTGGAGGCACGCACCGGGGCCGTTCTCGTCGACAATGTCGACGTCACCCTGCAGCGCGGCGAGGTGCTGGGGCTGATCGGGGAGAGCGGCGCGGGCAAGTCCACCATCGGCCTCGCGGCCATGGCCTATGCCCGCTCCGGCTGCCACATCACCTGCGGCGAGATCGTTCTGGACGGGAAGGACCTGCGCAAGCTGGACGCCGACCAGCGGCGGGAAACGCGTGGTGCCCGCATCGCCTACATCGCGCAGAGCGCGGCGGCGTCCTTCAATCCCGCCATGACCCTCTACGAGCAGGTCTGCGAGGGTCCGATCAAGCATGGCCTCATGGGCATGGCCGAGGCGAAGGCCCAGGCGGTGCAGCTGTTCCGCGACCTCGACCTGCCGAACCCCGACCATTTCGGCGAGCGCTATCCCCACCAGGTTTCCGGCGGCCAGCTGCAGCGCGCCATGGCCGCCATGGCGATGTCCTGCAGGCCCGACATCCTCGTGCTCGACGAGCCCACGACGGCCCTCGACGTCACGACGCAGATCGAGGTGCTCGCGCTTCTCAAGAAGATCATTCACGAGTACCGCACGGCGGCGCTCTACATCACGCACGATCTCGCCGTGGTCGCGCAGATCTCCGACCGCATCATGGTGCTGCGGCACGGCAAGATGGTCGAGCTCGGCGAAACCGGCCAGATCCTGCAGCGGCCGAACACCGAATATGCGCGCGCCCTCGTCAATGAGCGCGTCTCCGCCGACCATGCCTCCGGGATGGAGCCGATCGGCGGGGAGGTCGTCCTGAAGGTGGACCACGTCTCGGCCAATTACGGTCTGTTCCAGGTGATCAAGGACGTGAGCCTGAACGTTCACCACGGCGAGACGGTCGCGGTCGTGGGCGAGTCCGGCTCAGGCAAGAGCTCGCTCGCACGCTGCGTGGTGGGGCTGCTGCCGCGAACCGCCGGGGACGTGGTGTTCCAGGGCGCCTCGCTGCCGCCCAAGCTGGAAAGCCGCAGCAAGGACCAGCTGCGGAGAATCCAGCTCATCTACCAGCAGCCCGACGTGGCGCTGAACCCGCGCCAGACCATAGGCGAGATCATCGGCCGGCCGATCGACTTCTATTTCGGCCGGGGAGGGGCGGAGAAGAAGCGCCGCGTCCAGGAACTCCTGAGCCAGGTGGGCCTGCCGGAATCCTTTGCCGGGCGTCTCCCTTCGGCGCTGTCAGGCGGCCAGAAGCAGCGCGTCTGCATCGCCCGGGCGCTCGCCGCCGAGCCGGAACTCGTGATCTGCGACGAGCCGACGTCGGCTCTCGACCCGCTGGTCGCCGAGGACATCCTGAAGCTGCTGCGCGGCCTGCAGGAGGAGATGGGACTGGCCTATCTCTTCATCACGCACGACCTCGGCATCGTCAGGCGCATCGCGCACCGGACCTGCGTCATGCTGAAGGGCGCCTTCGTGGCCAACGGACCGACGGCCAGCGTGTTCGAGGGTCCGCACGACCCCTACACCGAGCGCCTGCTGTCCTCCGTGCCGCAAATGCGCACCGATTGGCTGGACGACGTCCTGGCCGAGCGCGTGGCCTCGTGAGCATAGCCACCGTGCATTTTACTGCGCCGCCATCACGGCTCTGCACGGCACAGCTTCGCTGTGCAGTGCGTGAGGGATGATGGCCGGCCGGACATTCCCAATACATCGACCCCTTTGATCCGGACCGCATTGTGACGCTTCATACTCCTGCCGCCTGCACGGTCACTGAAAACGTCTTCATCCCCCTCGCCGACGGAACCCGGCTCGCCGCCCGTCTCTGGCTGCCCGGCGGAGCTGACGCCAGCCCGGTCCCGGCCGTGCTGGAGTACATTCCGTACCGCAAGCGCGACGGCACGCGGGGGCGGGACGATCCGATGCATGGCTACTTCGCCCGTCACGGGCTGGCGGCCATCCGTGTCGACATGCGCGGTTCCGGCGAGTCGGACGGGCTGCTCGACGACGAGTATCTGAAGCTCGAGCAGGACGACGCCCTGGAGGTGATCGCCTGGATTGCGGCGCAGCCCTGGTGCAGCGGCGCCGTCGGCATGATGGGAAAGTCCTGGGGCGGCTTCAACGCGCTCCAGGTCGCGGCCCGGCGGCCACCGGCGCTGAAGGCGATCGTGACGGTCTGCTCCACGGACGACCGTTACACCGACGACATCCACTGGATGGGTGGCTGCCTGCTCAATGACAATCTCTGGTGGGGCGCCATCATGCTCGCCTACCAGGCCCGTCCGGCCGACCCGGAGATCGTCGGCGAAGGCTGGCGGGAGCGGTGGCTGGAGCGGCTGAACCACATGCCATTCTGGCCCGCCCTGTGGCTGAAGCACCAGCGCCGGGACGCCTACTGGAAACACGGGTCGGTCAACGAGGATTGGGCTGCGATCGAGGTGCCGACCCTGGCCGTCGGCGGCTGGGCGGACGCGTACACCAACGCCGTCCCGCGCCTGCTGGAGAAGCTGACCTGTCCCCGGCAGGGCATCATCGGGCCCTGGGCCCATGTCTACGCGCAGGACGGTACGCCCGGCCCTGCCATCGGCATGCTGCAGGAGATGGTGGGCTGGTGGAAGCACTGGCTCGCCGGCGAGGACACAGGCATCACCCACGGGCCCATGCTGCGCGCCTTTGTCGAGGACGACAGGCCCGCGGGCGCCTGGGTCGATCCCTGCCCCGGGCGGTGGGTGGCCGAGCCGGTGTGGCCGTCGCCTTCCATCGTGCCGCGGACACTGCACCTGACCGCCGGAGGCCTGCGTGCCTCCGCCGGGGCAGAGACTGACGTGGCGTTCCGCTCGCCGCAGTGGACCGGCGCCGGCTCGGGCGAATGGATGGGCGCGGGAGTGCCCGGCGAGCAGCCCGCCGACCAGCGGCTCGACGACGGCTTTTCTCTCGTGTTCGACACCGAGCCGCTGCCCGAGGACCTGGAGATCCTGGGCGCTCCGGAGGTCGAGCTCGTCCTCGCCTCCGACCAGCCTGTCGCACAGGTCGCGGTGCGGCTCATGGATGTCGCGCCGCATGGAGCGTCGCGGCGCGTGTCCTATCACGTGCTCAACCTGACTCACCGCCACTCTCACGAGAATCCCGAGCCGCTGCAGCCGGGGCGCTTCGAGACGGTGAAGCTTGCACTGAATGCGTGCGGCACGGTGTTCCGCGCCGGCCACCGGATCCGGGTGGCGCTGTCGACGGCCTACTGGCCCCTCGTCTGGCCCGCTCCGGCGGCGGCAACGCTGACCTTCCGGCTCGGCGCGAGCACCCTCTCGCTCCCGGTCCGGACGCCACGGGCGGAGGACGTGCAGGTGCGCTTTCTTCCGCCGGCCACGGCCCCGGATGCGCCGGTGACACGCATCTCGCAGGGCTCGTCCGCCCGCACCGCGACCTTCGACCTGCAGAACGGCACCGCGACCTATGTGACCCGAGGGGAGGGCGGTGTCTTCGGCGAGGGGGTACGACGCTTCGACGAGATTGGCACCGTCCTGTCGCACGACATCACACGCGTCCTCGACATCGCGGCCGACGATCCGCTCTGCGCCCGCAGCCGTGTCGCAGAGACCTACGAGATGGGCCGCGAGGGCTGGAACATCCGCATCGAGGTCGAGACCGAGATGACCGCGACCGTGGACGCCTTTGTTCTGACAGGAAGGCTGGAGGCGTTCGAGAACGACGTGTCCGTCGCCGTGCGGGAATGGGACGACGTGACGCCCCGCGACCTCGTGTAGGCATTGCCGGTCTTCTAGTCGGTATGCGGGTCTGAAGACCCGCGGTCCGGCGCGTGACCCGATCAGTCAGCTCCGGCGCAGCGCGATCCCCTTGCCCGCGTCGGCCGGACTGGCCAGCCCGGCCTGTTCGGCTACGACACGCTCCAGCCTGTCCGCCACGCCCGGCGGGAAGGGCGCGGCACGGCCCTCTGCCGATGCCACGCAGAGCTGCAGCTGCTCGCTCGTCGCCAGCTCTTCGCCCGTAGACGGGTCGCGCATCACGAGCCAGAGGCGGAAGCGCTTGGCGTCGTGCTCCAGTACCTGGATGGTCACGGCGAGGGGGGAGCCGAGCTTCGCCTCCCTTACGTACCGGATCATGATGGCCAGCGTGTAGAGCGTGTGCCCGGTTTCGCGCCGGCCCTCCTCGCCGAGGCCGATGACCTCCATGAACGCGTCCACGGAACGGCTGAACGCTATGGCATAGGCCGCGTCGTTCATGTGGCCGTTGTAGTCCACCCACTCCGGCAGGACCTCGCCGGACCAGACAAGCAGGGGCGCGGCGTCGGTTTTCATATCAGCCACTCTCCGTCATCGCGTGCGCGCAGCGGTGCGGTGCAGACACGGAATCCGGGACCGCGATGGGCGGAGGTCCTGGATCCCGGCTCTCCGCTCCGCGACGGCCGGGATGACCCCGTGCAAGCTGCTCAAATCCGCCCCTTCAGCCCCTCGGCCTCCGGCCAGTACTCCTTCACCAGCGCCAGGAGCTTGATCAGGAAGTCGTCGCGCCGGCGCTCGAGGTCCTTGATCGAACGGCCGGCGGCCTGGTGCTCGCAGCCGTCGGCGACGCGGTCGATGAGGTCGTCGGTGAGTTCGGGTGCGACGAGCTTCGTCCAGGGCAGCTTCAGCGCCGGGCCGAACTGGTGGAGCATGTGGCGCATGCCGCCCTCGCCGCCCGCCAGGTGGAAGGTGAGGAAGGTGCCCATCAGCGACCAGCGCAGGCCGCAGCCATAGACGATGGCCGCGTCGATCTCCTCCGTCGTGGCGACGCCGTCCTCCACCAGCCACAACGCCTCGCGCCACAGCGCTTCCATCAGCCTGTCGGCGATGAAGCCGTCGATCTCGTTGCGCACGTGCAGCGGGCGCATGTGCAACGTGCGGTAGAAATCTCCAGCCGCCTGAATCGCTTGCGGCGAGGTCTTTGCACCGCCCACGAGCTCGACGAGGGGCAGCAGATAGACCGGGTTGAAGGGATGCCCCACCACGAGCCGCTCTGGACGGGCCATGCGCTCCTGGAGCCGCGTCGGCAGGAGCCCGGACGTCGAGCTGGCGATCACCACGTCCGGGCGTGCGCCGGCATCGATCTCGGCGAAAAGCCCCTGCTTCAGCTCCTCGCGTTCGGGAGCGTTCTCCTGGATGAAGTCGCTGGCCTGGGCGATCTCCGCCAACGTCTCCACGAAGCGCAGCCGATCCTGCGACGCGCCCGGGGCGAGGCCGCTGCGCTCCAGAGCCGGCCAGGCGTTGGCGATGGTGGCGCGGGTCTTTGCCTCCGCGTCGGAACCGGGGTCCCACGCGACGACGTCGAGGCCATGCGCCAGCGCCCGTGCCGCCCAGCCCGAGCCGATCACGCCGGCCCCCACGATGCCCATCGTCCGGATGCCCGCCATGTCCCTCTCCCGCATTTCCATTCGCCGCCAGTGAAGGCGATACCCGGCCCGCCGCCTTGACGCGGGGCGACCCGCACTTGGCAACGCGCGACCCGGCCAACGCCATCGGCGTCGCCGGGCGCACAGGAAGCGTCCGCAGACGTCATGCGACTCACGACTGGCCGCACTAGACTACGCGTGTTTCCCGGGACGGGCCGATGAGCGCCATGGACGAACGGGCCGGCGCCAGCACGCCCCTGCCGACTGCGACCGCAGCCCTGCACACCAGCGCGCAGCGGCGCCTCGGGATGGCGATGATCGTCGCCGCGGCGCTGATGTGGAGCACGGCTGGACTGTTCTCCCGCTCGCTGTCGCTCGACCTCTGGACGATGCAGTGGGGCAGGGCGGCCTTCGGCGCCCTCTTCATGATCGCGCTGGGCTGGTGGGAATTCCGCCACCGCGGCCTGCGCGAGTTCATGAACCTCGGACCGGCTGGCTGGGCCATCGTGCCGCTCTCCGCGCTCGGCATGTTCAGCTACGTCGCGGGGCTGCAGCTCACCACCGTCGCCAACGTCATGATCGTCTACGCGACGACGCCCTTCGTCACGGCGGCCGTTGCCTGGATCTGGCTCGGCGAACGCGTGACGCGACGCACCGTCCTCGCCAGCGCACTGGCCGCGACGGGTGTCGTTGTCATGGTCGCCGGCTCGCCGGCCGGGGCGGACCTTCTGGGCAGCCTCATGATCTTCGTGATGGTCGTCTGCTTCGCGGCCATCATCTGCCTCGCGCGAAAGCAGCCGACGGTGTCGATGACCCCGGTGAACACCTTCGCCGCCATCCTCTGCTCGGCTGCCTGCTTTCCGCTGGCCCAGCCTTCCACGGTCACGCTCTACGATGTCGTCGTGCTCGCCGGCTTCGGCTTCGTCACGCTGGGGTTCGCGCTGGTCCTTTTCATGCGCGGCGCGCGCTATGTTCCGTCAGCGGAGGCCGGGCTCATCAGCCTCCTCGACACGGTGGTCGCCCCCATCCTTGTCTGGGTGTTCTTTGCCGAGAGGCCGTCCCAGGCGGCCCTGCTCGGCGGCGCCATCGTGCTCTGCGCCGTGCTCTGGCACCTCGCGGGGCGGCTCAGAGAGGAGCGTCGGGCCCCGTGACCGGCGGGCGGGGACGCGATCCCGCAACGGCCGTCATCATCACGCCCGCCAGGATCAGGCAACCGCCCGCAAGTGCCGTCGCGGAGGGTGTTTCGCCCAGGATGAGGTAGGCCCAGATCGGCGAGAGGATCGTCTCCGTCTGGGCGAGGACGGCGAGCCCCGTCGCGGGCACATGCGGCGAGGCGGTGTTGAACAGCGTCACGCCGATGCCGATAAAGACGGCCCCGTGCAGGAGAGCCATGGAGACGTCCTGCGCCGGCGGCACCAGCGGGCGACCGTTGATCAAGGTGGCCGCGACGCAGACCACCACCCCCATCACCGCCGAGAGCGGCATCATGGCGGAGAGATCCCGTCTCCGGCTCAGCCGCACGCAGATCGTGTAGCCGGCGAAACCGAGCGAGGAGACGAGGGCGGCGATGTCGCCGACGAGCTTGCCATCGCCCAGCTTGCCGCCAGCCATCACGAGAAGGCCGGCAAGTCCGACCCCGACGGCGAGAATGCCGATGCCGGTGAGCTTCTCACCGAGGATCGGGCGGGCCAGCAGCATGCTCAGGAGCGGGGTGATCGAGGCGAGGAAGATTGCGTTGGCGATGCTCGTGCGCTTCAGCGCGAAGACGAAGGCGACGCCCGCCAGCATCATGCAGAAACCGCCGAGGAGGCCCACCCATCCGGCGGACGGCACACGCGCCAGCGTGGAGCCGCGACCCTGGACGAGGCTGGCCGCCTCCAGGGCGCAGAACAGGCCGACCGACCGCCAGATCAGGTACTGCCAGCTGTCCGAATCCGGAGCGAAACGCACGGTGATGCCGCCGAAGCTCCACATCGTGCCCGCCGCCAGCACCATCGCGGCACCGACCAGATAGGCCCGCCTCTCGGTCGTGGTGCTTGCGACGGCTGACATCTCAGCGGCCCTTCCACACCGGCTTGCGCTTTTCGGCGAAGGCGAGGGGCCCCTCCTTTGCATCCTCCGAGTCCTGCAACTGGCGGTGCACCGCGACTGTGCCCGATTTCAGCAGGGCGAAGCTCTCGCGATCGGACAAGCCCTCCGTGGCAGTGACGGTGGCTTTCACCGCCCGCACGGCGAGAGGGGCGGCCCCGGCGACCGTGCGAGCCAGCGCGCGGGCCTCGTCCATCAGCGATGCAGCGGGCACGAGCCGGTTCACGAGCCCCCAGCGTTCGGCCTCGGCGGCCGTGAAACGGCGCCCCGTGAGCAGCAGGTCCATCGCGATGGCGCGCGGCAGCCGCTTGGGCAGGCGCTGGACACCGCCTGTGTCTGCGATCACGCCCAGCATGGCCTCCGGCATGCCGAACTCCGCCGTGCCGGCGGCCACGATCATGTCGCAGGCGAGCGCCAGCTCCATTCCCCCGCCCAGGGCGAGGCCGTTCACCGCGGCGATGACGGGCTTGTCGAGGTCGAAGAACTCGGTCAGGCCGGCAAAGCCACCCGGGCCGTGGTCGGCATCAACCGCCTCGCGCTCGGCCGCGGCCTTGAGGTCCCAGCCGGCGGAGAAGAAGCGCTCTCCTCCGCCCGTCAGGATGGCGACGGTGAGCGTGGGATCGTCCTGGAAGCCCCGGAAGGCAGCGTAAAGCGCGCGGCTGGTCGCCACGTCGATGGCGTTGGCCTTTGGGCGGTCGAGAACGATCTCGCAGACCGCCCCGTCGCGGGTCACCCGAACCGCATCGGCCATCACGTCCTCCGTCAGGCGTCGCCGGCCAGCCGCACCAGCGCGTCGGCCGCGACCGCGCCCTGCCCCAGAGGCAGCACCATCAGCGGGTTCACGTCGAGCTCCAGCAGCCGGTCGGCATGAGCTTGCGCGAACCGCGCCACCGCCAGAATCGCTTCCACAGCCGCGGGGATATCGCCGGGCGGCCGCCCGCGGAAGCCCCGCATCAGAATGGCAGACCTCAGCCCGTCCAGCTTGCGCGCCACCTCGCCGGCGGTGGTGGGCAGCAGCACCGTTGCGGTGTCCGACAGCAGCTCGACGAGGATACCTCCGGCGCCGAAGGTCAGCGTGGGGCCGAATTGCGGGTCGCGGGTGACGCCGACGATGAGCTCGGCGACCGCACCATGCTGCATCTTTTCCACCAGCACGCGGTCCGACAGCGTTGCCATGTGAGCTGCCGCGGCCTCGACCTCCTGCGGGGTCCGCAGGTTGAGCCGCACCGCGCCGGCCTCGGTCTTGTGGGCGATGTCTTCCGACACGGCCTTGACCACGACGGGATAGCCGACGCGCTGCGCGGCGGCGGCCGCTTCGTCCGGCGCGACCACCTCTCCCGCCGGAATGCGCAGCCCGTGCGGGGCGACCAGGGCCTTGCTGGCGGCCTCGTCGAGCACTCTGGCTGCTCCGTCCCGGAGCGGGACGATGCGGGCGAGGGGAGGCGCGGCCGGGCGAGCCTTGGCGTCGCCGATGCCGGCGGCCAGCGCGATCGCCTGCATGCAGGTTCCGAGGTCCTGCATCGGCGCGATGCCGGTCAGCATGAGGCGCTCGCCGACGGCTTCCGGCAGGGTCTCGGGCAGGGAGGACACGACGACCCCGCGTGCGCCAGTCTCCCGCACGGCGGCCTCGAACGCCTCCAGCGTCACGTCCCACGAGGATGCGTCGCACCGGTCGGCGCGCGGTAGGTCGAGGACGAGGAGGTTGACCGTATAGGCCCGCCCCTCGTCGGCGGGGGTGCACGCCGGGGAAGAGGGCGGGGTTTCCGTACGGGCCGACAGCATCGCCGTGAACGTCGCGGTCGTCGCGGCGAGGTCGCCCCAGATGTAGGTGTGGTAGTCAAGCGGGTTGGCGAGCGGCACCTTGGGACCGAGCGCCTGCGCGAGCGCCTTCTCGGTCGCAGCGGGCAAGGGAGGCGTGGCAAGACCGGCCGCCTCTGCCAGGTCGGCCACGAGAGAGGCCTCGCCGCCCGAACAGCTCATCGAGGACAACGTGCGGCCGGGCAGCGGGCCGTGGACGTGCAGCAGCTTGAGGGTTTCCAGCAGCACCGAGAGATCCGGCGCCCGCGCCACCCCGCAGCGCTCGAAGAGAGCGTCCGCGAGGACGTCCGATCCGGCCAGCGAGGAGGTGTGCGACATGGTGAGCGCCGCACCGGCTTCCGATCGCCCGGTCTTCACCGCGACGACGGGCACCCCCTGCGCCAGCGCACGCTGCGCGGCGGCGGCGAAGGCGGCGACATCGGCGATGCCCTCGACGTGCAGGCCGATGACGGAGACGCGGGGGTCGTCGAGAAAGGCCTCGACGATCTCGTGCAGGTCGCCCTTCGCCTTGTTGCCGACCGTGGCGAGGTAGGCGACGGGCAGGCTGCGCGCCTGCATGGTGAGGTTGAGCCCGATATTGCCGGACTGGGTGAGAATGGCCACGCCGCGCTCGCGCGCCACGCCGCCATGCTGGTCCGGCCAGAGCGCCGCGCCGTCGAGGTAGTTGATCAGCCCGTAGCAGTTGGGTCCGAGCAGGGCCATCTCGCCGGATGCCCTGACGAGCTGCCGCTGCAGTTCGGCGCCGTCCTTGCCCACTTCTGCGAAACCCGATGCGTAGCATACAGCTCCGCCCGTGCCCCGCTCCGCGAGCGCGGCGACAGCCTGCACCGTCGCCTCGCGCGGCACCGCGATGAACGCCGCGTCGGGTGCCTCGGGCAGCGCCTCGACGGATGGGAAGGCCTGCCGGCCGGCGATCTCGGGCCGGCGCGGGTTCACCGGCCAGATCGGTCCCTTGAAGCCGATGCGCTCGCACTGGCGGATCACCTCCGCCGCCTCGCGGCCTCCTATGACGGCGATGGAGCGCGGCGACAGGAGCCGTGCGAGGGGTGCGCGGGTCATGCGGACCGCGCGTCTTCAGACGCGCTGTGTGTTGCTGTTGATGAAGAGCGGGTCTGAAGACCCGCGGTCCGGTGGGTGTTCATGGCCGCCGCTCCGCGCGGACCGCGTCCCGCGCCCTTGCCGCGGCCTCGATGTGCGGCACGCCCAGGCCGCAGCAGCCCCCGATGATCTGGACACCCTCGCGCAGCCAGCGGCGGAAATAGCCTTCGAGCCGCTCGGCAGGGATGACGTCGACGAACTTCCAGTCGGGCATCTCGAAATAGCCGGAATCCGGGTAGGCGGCGATGGGCCCGCCCCAGCCCTTGCGGATCTCCGCGACGGCGTCCGACACCAGTTCTGAGCCCGTGTGCATGATGCCCACCGTGTCGACGCCGGCCGGGGGAACCAGGGACGTTATTGCCGACAGGGGCAGATCGTCTGCGTGATGGAACGCGAGCACCTCGCCGGCGGGGCCCCGGCGGGCGCTCATGCCGTACCAAACCGGCAGTCCCGTCGACAGTGCTGCCTCCACTGCCAGCCGCGCGCGACCCGGATGGTACATCATCTCGAGCAGGATTAGTTCGCAGCCGGCGGACCTCAGCGCCGTCGCGAGGGCGTGAAATGCTTCCGACACCTCGGAGTCGGACGGCACGGACGAGAGGTCCACCGTGTCGGTCCCGCTTGAAACCGGCACCATGTGGGAGAGCGAGCCGGCCACCACGACACCGGCACCGCCCCCGGTCGCCTGGCGCGCCTTCAGCGCGGCGTCCACGGCGCGCGCGACGATCTCGTCGGACCGGTCGGCGAGCCCCGCGCCCTTCAGCATGATGCGCGAGGCGGCGAAGGTGTTGGCGGTGACGATCTCGGCGCCGGCCCGGATGTAGTCGGCATGGATGGCGGTCAGCAGCGCGTCGTTGCCGAGCGTCGCGGGGCCGCACCAGGCAGACGGGTCCATCGGTGCGCCGCGGCGCTGCAGCTCGGTGCCCGTCGCGCCGTCGAGGATCACGGCATCGCCGGCGTCCAGCCGGGCCTTCAGGGACGCGTAGGGCGTGCTCATCCCCGTCAGGCCCCGAGCGGGCGCAGCATGGCGCGCGAGATGATGTGGCGCTGGATCTCGCTGGTGCCGTCCCAGATGCGCTCGACGCGCGCGTCGCGCCACCAGCGCTCGATGGGCAGCGAGGACATCAGCCCCATGCCGCCATAGATCTGGATGGCCCTGTCGGTGACGCGCGCCAGCGTCTCGGAGGCGAAGAGCTTGGCCATGGCGTAGTCCATGTCGGTCACGGTGCCCTGGTCCAGCTTCCATGCGGCCGCCAGGGTAAGGAGGTCGGAGGCCTCGATCTCCGTGCGGCTGTCGGCGAGCTGGAAGCTGACGCCCTGAAACTTGCCGATCACCTCGCCGAACTGCTTGCGCTGCGAGGCCCAGTCCAGCGTCGCCTCCAGCACGCGCTGGGCGCGGCCGACGCTGGTCGCGGCGACGGTGAGGCGGGTGGCGCCCAGCCAGTCGTTCATCAGGTCGAAGCCCTTGCCTTCCTCGCCGAGGAGCTGGGCGCCGGAGACGACGCAGTCGTCGAAGAAGAGCTCACACTGGTGGTAGCCACGGTGCGACACGCAGGCGGGTCCACGCCGCATGGTGAAGCCGGGCGTGCCCATGTCGACGAGGAAGGCGGAGATCTTCGCCTTGCGACCCTTCGGCGTGTCCTCGTGGGCGGTGGCGGCGAAGAGGATGACGAAGTCGGCCTTGTCGGCGTGGCTGATGAAGTGCTTCGCGCCGTTGATGACCCAGTCGCCGCCGCGCTTCTCCGCGCGCGTTTTCATGGAGCGTACGTCGGAGCCTGCTCCGGGCTCGGTCATGGCGAGGCAGTCGTGCCGCTCGCCCTTGATGGTGGGCACGAGGTAGCGCCCGATCTGGTCGCCGGTGCAGCCCTGCAGGATGTTGGAGGGGCGGGCCACGGCCATCTGCAGCCCGTAGGACGCCCTCCCGAGCTCGCGCTCCAGCAGCGTCACGCCGACCGCGTCGAGGCCGCCGCCGCCGTGCTCGGCCGGCATGTTGGCGGCGTAAAGACCGAGTTCGATCGCCTTGCGCTGGATCTCCTGCGCCAGTTCGTCCGGCACGTCGTCGGTGCGCTCGACCAGATCCTCGTGCGGGTAGAGCTCCTTCTCGACGAAGGCGCGCACCATGTCGACGATCATCAGGTGCTCGTCGCTGAGGGGGAAGCTCACGATGCCTGGTCCTTTTTCCTGACGATGCCGATGGCGGTGCCAACCGTAGAGGGGACGGGCAGGGAGGCGTGAGCCTTCCGGATGGCTTCCAGGCGCTGGTGGAGCTCCGGCGGCAGAGGGCTCGACCGACCGGCGTTCATGTCGACGTGCACGAGAAGCTGCTCGCCGGTCGCGAGCAACGCGCCGCTGCCGGCATCCAGCATTTCGTGGAAAATGTGCAGCCGCTTCTCGTCGAGGTCCAGCACCCGCAGCGTGAAACGCAGCCGGTCACCTTCCGAGCACTCCTTCAGGTAGCGGATCCGCGTGTCGACCGTGTAGAGCGAGCGGCCGGTCGCCCGGTAGGCCTCGTCGATGCCGAAAAACCGGAAGAACGCGTCCGAATGGTCGCCCATCACGAGCAGGTAGATGCTCTCGCTCATGTGGCCGTTGTAGTCGGTCCACTCCGGCTTCACCGTGCAGGCATGCAGCGAGAGTGGCGCCGGGATCGGGGCAGCCGGGTCCCATCCCTTGAAGGGGATCCCCTCATAGGGCGCGGTGACGCGCCGGACCTCGCCGCTCATGTCCAGCTCCGCTCAGCGCTGCTTGCGCAGCCCCAGCTTGCGGCGCGCCTCTTCCGGTCCGAGGACGCGTGCGCCCATGCGCTCGACGATCTCCCTGGCGCGCGAAACCAGCGAGCCGTTGGTGGCGGGCACGCCGCGGTCAAGCCAAATGTTGTCCTCGAGGCCGACGCGCACATTGCCGCCCAGCAGCACGGCCTGCGCCACGAAGGGCATCTGGTTGCGGCCGATCGCAAATCCCGCCCAGTTGCATCCCTGGGGAAGGTGGCTGCGCATGGCCAGCATGGCTTCCGTGGTCGCCTCGGCGCCCCACGGGATGCCCAGGCAGAGCTGGAAGAGCGGCGGCTCGTCGACCAGCCCTTCCTTGATCAGCTGCTTGGCGAGCCAGATATGGCCAAGTTCGAACGCCTCGATCTCCGGCTTGACGCCGGCGGCCTGGATGCGCTGCGCCATCTCCCGCAACACTTCGGCCGTCGCGATGTAGGCGCCATTGCCGAAGTTCAGCGAGCCGCAGTCCAGCGTGCAGATTTCCGGCCGAAGCTCCTCGACATGCGCCACGCGCTCCGCGGCATCGGCCATGTCGGTTCCAGTGCCGCCGCTGGCGGGGTTGGCGGGATCGAAGAAGAAGTCGCCGCCCATGCCTGCGGTCAGGTTGAGCACGACGTCCACGCCTGAGTCCCGGATGATGTCGACCGTCTCGCGATACAGTGCGAGGTCGCGTCCGGCCTTTCCCGTGGCGGGGTCGCGGACGTGAATGTGAGCAATGGCCGCGCCGGCCCGTGCCGCCTCCAAGGCCGATTCGGCGATCTGCCGAGGCGTGACGGGGATCGCGGGATGCTTGCCCACGGTGTCGCCCGCGCCCGTGATGGCGCAGGAGATGATCACGTCCTGGTTCATGCGTGTGGCTCCCCCCTCGCGTGTGGTTCGTTCCACATCTTCACTATGGCAATCTTACGGGCGCAGTCGTGCGCCGATTGGCCGGGGGCGACATCAGCGCGACATCAGGCGACGGAGGAAGCCCCGATCAGGCGGCAAGACGCTCGGTCAATGCGACGGGTGAGGCGGCGCCGGCCTGCACGACACCAGCATCCGCATGGGCTCAGAATCGCGTCCTCCGGCCGGCGGTTCCCGGTTGGGCACGACCGGGAGGTCGCGCCGGCATCGACTTTCGTCTGAGCCGATGCTCAATTTTTGAGCCAGATTGTGCGTGCGGCGCGCTGTCCTATCAGGACTACCCCTGACTTTGCGCCGAATCCGAGCCGCTTTGATCCTGATCAACGCCCTGTGCTGCGCGTGAGCGCTTTGTTCGACCCGTTGAACCGACCGCCGTGCCGGACTTGCCGGCCGTGCGTGCGGGACCATTCGGACCGACCACGGGTCCCAAGGGGGAAGTCATGGCGCAACCAGCGGCCATCCGTAAGATGATGACGATCGGGGAGGGCGGGACGATCCTAGCCCTCGTCGGGCTCGCCATTCTGAGCATCGTCGTCGCGGCAAAGGCCTACACGCCGGAATACGCTTTCCACGCCTACCTCTTCGCGGCGGCGAGCGTGGCCAGTGTTTTCGTGATCTTCAATCGCTATTTCGAGCGGCCGGCGGAACCCGATCCGCAGGAGATCGACGGCAAACCCAACTACAATTACGGCCCGATCAAGTTCGGGACGATCGCCGCCATGGTGTGGGGGATCGCGGGCTTCACGGTCGGGCTCATCATCGCCCTGCAGCTCGCCTATCCGCTGCTCAACTTCGACCTTCCCTGGACGAACTTCGGACGGCTTCGCCCCCTGCACACGTCGGCGGTGATCTTTGCCTTCGGCGGCAACGTGCTTCTCGCGAGTTCCTTCTACGTCGTGCAGCGCACCTGCCACGCGCGGCTGGCTGGAACCCTCGCACCGTGGTTCGTCATCCTCGGCTACAACTTCTTCATCGTCATCGCCGGCACGGGCTACCTGCTCGGCATCACGGACGGGAAGGAATACGCCGAGCCGGAGTGGTACTCCGACCTGTTCCTCACCGTGGTGTGGGTGGTCTACCTCCTCGTCTTCCTGGTCACGCTGTGGAAGCGCAAGGAACCCCACATCTACGTGGCCAACTGGTTCTACCTCGCCTTTATCGTGACGATCGCGATGCTGCACCTCGGCAACAATGCCGCGATCCCGGTGTCGCTGTTCTCGTCCAAGTCCTACATCGTCTGGTCCGGCGTGCAGGACGCGATGGTGCAGTGGTGGTACGGCCACAACGCGGTCGGGTTCTTCCTGACGGCCGGCTTCCTGGCCATCATGTACTACTTCGTGCCCAAGCAGGCGAACCGCCCGGTCTACTCTTACCGGCTGTCGATCGTGCACTTCTGGGCGCTGATCTTCACCTACATCTGGGCCGGCCCGCATCACCTTCACTACACGGCGCTGCCCGACTGGGCGCAGACGCTCGGCATGGTGTTCTCGGTGATCCTGTGGATGCCGTCCTGGGGCGGCATGATCAACGGCCTCATGACCCTGCAGGGTGCCTGGGACAAGCTCCGGACCGACCCCGTGCTGCGCATGATGGTCGTGTCGATCGCCTTCTACGGAATGTCGACCTTCGAAGGTCCGCTGATGTCCGTGAAGTCAGTGAACTCGCTGTCGCACTACACTGACTGGACCATCGGCCACGTCCACTCCGGCGCACTCGGCTGGGTCGGCTACATCTCCTTCGGCGCGATCTACTGCCTCGTCCCGTGGGTGTTCAACCGCAGCCGCCTGTACTCGCTGAAGCTCGTCAACTGGCACTTCTGGGTCTCGACGCTCGGCATCGTCCTGTACGTCTCGGCGATGTGGGTGTCCGGAATCCTGCAGGGCCTCATGTGGCGCGCCTACACCTCGCTCGGCTTCCTCGAATACTCGTTCATCGAGACGAGCGAGGCCATGCATCCGTTCTACGTGATCCGTGCCATCGGCGGAGGACTGTTCCTCCTGGGCGCGCTGATCATGGCCTTCAACGTGTGGATGACGATCCGCTCACCGGAGACCGCTCCGGAGACAGCAGGCCGTCCCCAACTCGTTCCGGCCGAGTAAGGGGGCTTCCATGTCCGTCTGGGTCAAGCACCAGGTCTTCGAGAAGAACTCGATCATCCTGCTCCTCGGCATCCTCGTGGTCGTCGCCATCGGCGGCCTCGTGGAGATTGCCCCGCTCTTCTATCTCAAGAGCACCATCGAGACGGTGGAGGGGGTTCGTCCCTACTCGCCGCTCGAACTGGCGGGGCGCAACATCTTCGTCCGCGAAGGCTGCTACAATTGCCATTCGCAGATGATCCGCCCGCTGCGTGACGAGGTGGAGCGCTACGGCCACTACTCGCTGGCGGCCGAGAGCATGTACGACCACCCCTTCCAGTGGGGCTCCAAGCGCACCGGTCCCGACCTGGCGCGCGTCGGAGGCAAGTACTCCAACGAGTGGCAGCGCGCGCACCTGACGAACCCGCGCTCGGTCGTGCCGGCCTCGATCATGCCGGGCTACCCCTTCCTGGCGCAGACACCCGTGAAGACGGCGCACATCGCCGAGGACATGGCGGTTCTGCGCGTGCTGGGGACGCCCTACACGGACGAGGACATTGCCAACGCCCAGGCCGACGCCGCCGCGCAGGGCACGCAGGACAGCCCGAACGCCGCCGCGGTCGCCAAGCGCTACCCCAAGGCGAACATGGGCGATTTCGACGGCAACCCTGCCGAGGTCACGGAGATGGACGCGCTGATCGCCTACCTGCAGGTGCTCGGCACGCTCGTCGACTTCAAGACCTACGACAGCAAAGCCAACGTCCGCTGAGGAGCCGGTCATGACCTACGAGACAATGGCAAGCTTCGCACAGACCTGGGGGATGATCGGCTTCGTCGTCCTGTTCGGCCTGGTGCTCGTCTACGCACTCAACCCGAGGAACCGCAAGGACTTCGACGAAGCCTCGCGGATGCCTCTCGAGAAGGACTGATCGATGTCCGCCCAAGACAATGCCAAGGACCCCGTCAGCGGGTACTCCACCACGGGCCATGAATGGGACGGCATCCGTGAACTCAACGCGCCGCTGCCACGCTGGTGGTTGTGGCTCTTCTACGCCACCATCGTCTGGGGCGTGGTCTACTGGATCGCCTATCCGTCCTGGCCGCTGGTCAGCTCCTACACGCGTGGCGTGCTCGGCTGGCAGTCTCGCGACGCGATCGAGACCGACATGAAGGCGCTGCAGGACATGCGCGGCGCCAACATCGCCAAGCTCGCCAGCGCCACCCCTGCCGAGATCATCGCCGATCCGAAGCTGCTGCAGACCGCGCAGGCGGCGGGCAAGGCGGCCTTCGGCACCAACTGCGCGCCGTGCCACGGCTCCGGCGGCGCCGGCGCCAAGGGCTTCCCGAACCTCGTCGACGACCAGTGGATGTGGGGCGGCAAGCCGGACCAGATCCACCAGACGATTCAGTACGGCATCCGCAACACCAACGAGCAGTCCCGCCAGGGCAACATGCCGGCCTTCGGCAAGGACGGCATCATCCCCAAGGAGGACATCCCGTCGGTAGCCGCCTATGTGATGACCCTCACGGGCCACAAGGCCGAGGGCAAGGTGGACCTGGAGAAGGGCGCCAAGCTCTTCGCCGAGAACTGTGCTGCCTGCCACGGCGAGCAGGGCAAGGGCAATGCCGAGGTCGGCGCGCCCAACCTGACCTCCAACATCTGGCTCTATGGCGGTGACCAGAAGACGATCGAGGAGACCATCACGAACGGCCGGGGCGGCGTGATGCCGGCCTGGGGAGAGCGCCTCGATCCCGCCACCGTCAACGCACTGGCCGTCTACGTCCACACCCTCGGCGGCGGCCAGTAGGCCTTCGCCTGCGATCCGGCCCGGGCGTCCGGAGGGACGCCCGGCAGCCGTCCCCCAAATTCCTCCGAAGGCGTCAAGCCATGACCAGCCTGGACCACGCGGGTCCCGCAGACAGGGTCGAACCGGCAGCCGTGCCCGCAGGGGCGCCCGCTCCCGTGTCCGTCGTCGCTGACGATGACGACTTTCCGCTTTACGAAGCGCGGAAGAAGATCTTCCAGCAGGCCGTGAAGGGCCGCTTCAGGACGATCAAGTGGATCATCCTCGTCGTGGCGCTCGGCATCTACTACTTCCTGCCGTTCCTGCGCTGGGACCGTGGGCCGAACGCGCCCGACCAGGCGGTGCTGCTCGACCTCCCCAACAGGCGGTTCTACTTCTTCTTCATCGAGATCTGGCCGCAGGAGCTCTACTACGTCACCGGGCTGCTTGTCCTCGCCGCGCTCGTGCTGTTCCTCAGCAATGCCGTGGCGGGACGGATGTGGTGCGGCTATTTCTGCCCGCAGACCGTCTGGACCGACCTGTTCTATGCCGTCGAGCGCCTGATTGAGGGCAACAGCCGCGAGCAGGCCATCAAGGACCGCGGGCCGTGGGACCTCGAGCGGATCTCGGAGAAGGTCCTCAAGCACTCGATCTGGCTGATGATCGCGTGGTGGACGGGTGGCGCCTGGGTGCTCTACTTCGCCGACGCCCCCACGCTGGTGCGCGAACTCGTGACCTTCCAGGCCCCGGCACTCGCCTATGTCTGGATCGCCATCCTCACCCTGACGACCTACGCGCTCGCCGGTTTCATGCGCGAGCAGGTCTGCCTCTACATGTGCCCGTGGCCGCGCATCCAGGCGGCGCTGACGGACGAGTACGCGCTCAACGTCACCTATCGCTACGACCGCGGCGAGCCGCGCATGTCGGCCAAGAAGGCCGAAGTCGCGCGCAAGGCGCACGGGCCCGCGGGTGACTGCGTCGACTGCCGGCAGTGCATCGCCGTCTGCCCGACCGGCGTCGACATTCGCGACGTCTCCAGCTCGGCTGCATCCAGTGCGGTCTGTGCATCGACGCCTGCGACAACGTGATGTCCAGGATTGGCCGGCCGACCGGCCTGATCGGCTACGACACCGAGATGAACCTGCAGCGGCGGATCGCGCACGAGGAGCCGATCACGCGCATCGTGCGGCCGAGGACGATCCTCTACACGGCGCTGATCGTGCTCGTGGCCGCGCTGATGACGTGGACCTTCGCGGCCCGCAAGACGCTGGGCCTCAGCGTCCTGCACGACCGCAATCCGCTTTATGTCCGCCTTGCCGATGGGGCGGTGCGCAACGGCTTCACCGTCCGCCTCAGCAACAAGGCGCTGGAGGAGCGGCCGTTCCGGATCGAGCTGATCGGACTGCCCGACGCGCAAATGGAGGTGGTGGGCACGCCGCGCACGGCCGAGCAGTCGGCTCTGCTGTCGGTCGAGCCGGACCAGACGCGCGAGCTCAGGGTGCTGGTCACGCTTCCCAAGGGTGAGGACCTCTCCACCAGAGGCATCCGCTTCCGCCTCACCGATGTGGCCACCGGCGCCACGTCGATCGTCGACGACACCTTCCAGGGACCGAGGAGCGCGCCATGAGGAGCGATGTCATGCGTGGGACCGCGCAGAGTGGCCCGGACTCGGGCGGCGGGACCGCGGGTGGGTTCCGCCTTACCGGCTGGCATGTGTTGGCCATGGTGCTCGCCTTCTTCGGCGTGATCTTCACCGCCAATTTTTTCCTGGTGCGCGCCGCGCTGAGCACCTTCAGCGGCACCGAGACCGACACCGCCTACAAGGACGGGCTCGCCTACAACACGGAGCTGCAGGCCTCGCGCCGGCAGGACGCGCTGGGCTGGACGGTCGACGCGCATGTCGAGCGCAGCGCCGAAGGGCACGCCCGGATCGACGTGCACGGTGCCGCAAAGGGCCAGCCTCTCGGCGGGCTGGAGGGGGCGGCGAAGCTGGAGTTCCCCGCGGACAAAAAGTTCGACCGCGCCGGAGACCTCGTCGCCACGGGATCGGGCAGCTGGCGGGCCGAGATCGAGAATGTCCCGCCGGGCCAGTGGGACCTCGTGGTGACTCTCACGAAGGGCGGCGAGCGCATGTTCATGTCCCGCAACAGGGTCACGCTGCGCTGAGCGCGAGGCAGGTCCGATGTCCCCCGCGACCGACTATTCCGCTCTCGTCGAGACAACTCCGGATGGCGAGCATCGGCTGGAACTCGCCATCGAGGGCATCACCTGCGCCGCCTGCATCGGCGACATCGAGCGCGGTCTTGCGGGAACGCCGGGCCTCGCGCGCGCGCGGCTGAACTACACGCACCGCCGGCTGGCGACGGCGTGGACGGATCCGGAGTTCGATCCCGCGGCCATCGTCGGCCGCCTGGCGGAACTGGGCTACAAGGCGCATCCGTTCGAGCCCTCGACGCAGGAGACACTGGAAAAGGCGCAGATGCGCTTCCTCCTGCGCTGCCTCGCCGTGGCGGGCTTCGCCGCGATGAACATCATGCTGCTCTCGATCTCCGTGTGGTCGGGCAACGCCACCGACATTACCGACGAGACGCGCGACCTCTTCCACTGGCTTTCGGCGCTGATCGCCATGCCCGCCGCAGCCTATGCCGGGCAGCCTTTCTTCCGCGGTGCGATCAGGGCCATCCGTGCCCGCTCCATGACCATGGACGTGCCGATCTCGCTCGGCGTGGTGCTCGCGCTCTCGATGTCCCTCTACGAAACATTCCACCACGCCCACCACGCCTATTTCGACAGCGCGGTGATGCTGCTGTTCTTCCTGCTGCTCGGACGCGTGCTCGACCAGGTGATGCGCAGCAAGACGCGGGCGGTGGCCGGCAACCTTCTCGCGCTGCGCGGGGAGACGGCGGCGCGCATCGGGACGGACGGCGAATTGCAGGAAGTCCTGCTCAAGGCGGTCCGCCCCGGCGACATGGTGCTCGTGCGTCCGGGCGAACGGGTCAGCGTCGACGGCATCGTGCGGGAGGGCGCTTCTTCCGTCGACGCGGGCCTGGTCACCGGCGAGACCGCGCATGTGCGCGTCGGCCCGGGGGCACAGGTCTATGCCGGCACGATGAACCTCGACGGGACGCTGACCGTCGACGTCAACGCCGCAGCCGAGGCGACGCTCATCGCCGAGGTGAACCGCCTTGTCGAGACGGCTTCCGACGCCCGCTCGCGCTATTTGCGCCTCGCCGACAGGGCGGCCCGCGTCTACTCGCCGGTCGTCCACGTCACGGCGCTGCTGACCTGCATCGGCTGGCTCCTTGCCGGCGCGGGCCTGCACGACGCACTGATCACGGCCATCGCCGTGCTGATCATCACCTGCCCCTGCGCGCTCGCGCTCGCCGTGCCGGCGACGCAGGTTGTCGCCTCCGGGGCGCTGTTCCGCGAAGGCGTGCTGCTGCAGACGCCCGATGCCATCGAGCGGATCGCAGCGTGCGACACGATCGCCTTCGACAAGACCGGCACCCTGACCACCCCGGAGCCCCGGATCGTCAATGCCGGCGAGATCGAGCCGGACCTGCTGGCGCTGGCGTGCAGGCTGGCGCTCTCCAGCCGTCACCCGCTTGCCGCGGCGCTGGCGTCCGGCGCAGCCGACCGGACGCCCCTTCAAGGCGCGTCCGAGGAAAGCGGCCGCGGCGTGCGCGCCATCGTGGACGGCATGGAGGCCAGGCTGGGCAGCGCTGACTTCTGTGGTGCGGAAGCCGAGGCAGAGGCCGCGCTGTCCCGCAACAGGGACGCGACGCTCGTCGCGATTTCGTGGGGTGGGCGCAGGGCCGTCGCGATGCTTCGCCAGGTGCTGCGGCCGGATGCGGTCGCGGTGATGGAGCGGCTGCGAAAGGCGGGCTACCGCCTCGCCGTGCTGTCCGGCGACCGGGACGAGCCTGTCGCCTCGGTGGCACGGGCGCTCGGCATCACCGAGGTCCACGCGGCCCTCAAGCCCGGCGACAAGATTGCCGTCCTGGAGGCTCTGGCCGCCGGCGGCCGCAAGGTGCTGATGATCGGCGACGGTCTCAACGACGCCCCCGCGCTTGCCGCGGCGCATGCCTCGATGTCGCCCGTGACGGCGGCCCATATCGCCCAGGCCTCGGCCGACGCGTTGTTCCTGGGTGAGGGGCTCTCCTCCGTTGCCGAGGCGGCGGCCATCTCGCGGCGGGCTGTTTCCGTGATGCGGCAAAATCTCGCCATCGCGGTGATCTACAACGTCGTGGCCGTGCCGCTCGCCATCGCCGGGTTCGTGACTCCCCTCATCGCCGCCGCGGCGATGTCGGGTTCGTCCGTCCTGGTCACTCTGAACGCGTTGCGGGCGCGTGGCATGGCAAGCCGGCCGGCAGCTACCGGGCGCGAGGCGAGGGGCCGCGCGCGGGGGTTGCCTGCGCGACCGGCGGAGGCAGCGCGATGAATGTGCTTGTGTACCTGCTTCCCATCGCGCTGGGGCTGGGTCTTATGGGGCTCGGCGCCTTCCTGTGGGCGCTGAAGAGCGGCCAATACGACGACCTCGACGGGGCCGCGGCGCGGATCCTCGACGACGACGACATCCGCAACCCCTGACGAATGCCGTGGACAGGCCGCCGGCGGGTCACGCCCGGCTTGTACGGAGGCGCCGATCGTTTACCATTCGTTCACCAAGCGCCATCTCTGCTGGAGGGAGTACGTCGGTGGACGAGAGTGTGTATGCGTTTCCGCGTGGCGGAACCGACCTTCAGGCAGCGATGCGGCGGGCCCGCATCGAAGAGGCGGAGCGGTCTTCGGTGGCGGCAGAGTTGCGTGGTGCCGAGCTGGCGCGGTTGGAGATGTTAAAGGAAGCGCTGGCCCCCGTGCTGGCGCAGGTCCCCGAGGGGGTGGATCTCTTCGATGTCGGCATCGTGCCGGGGGAAAGACCCCGGTTGTTCGTCGACATGATCGCCTTCGTCGAGATGGGCCGGGATCGCCGTGCCTTCCGCTTCGTGCAGGAGACCCGGTCAGGCCGCCTCCTGCTGGCCGAGAGCGAGCGGCTCGAGCCGCTGGTGGAGGCCGTGACGCTCTACATCGGCCGCAGGCTGGTCGAGCGTGAGAAGGCGCTGGCCGCGGACGTCGTCCCCGCCGCCCTGGCGCCGGCCCCGGCACTGCTGCCGCAGACGGACGCGCAGCCCGCGCCGGACGCGCAGGGCCGGGCACCGGCCGTCACGGTGACGCCGATCCCGACGACAAGGGCTCCCGCATCGCGCCACTATACGCCGAGCGACATGCTGTTCGCATTCCTCATCGGCGTCGGCGCAGGCGTGCTGGGAGTGGTTGCGTGGAGCTACCTCCACGCTCACGGCGTCGACCTGTCTTCGTTCTGGCCGCGCTGATCGGAGCACCGGTCGCCGCCAGACTGTTCGGAGAGACGACGGACAGCCTCTTCGCGCGTGGCGAAGCAATCCCGGCATGGATTGCTGTCCGGCGCCGTACTCTGGATTGATCCGTCGCCACTCTCGTCGCAAAGACGATAGGGTTGGCCCGGAATACCTCGCCGTGGCTAGAGCGGGAGAGGGCCGATGTCTTCGATACTGCCGTCGGGGCGCAAACCGCGCGTGCGTCCCAATATCGTCACGCCGGATTCGTTCAGATCGATGTCGAAGACGTGGTAGCCCGCCTTGTGGGTCAGCGTGCCTCGGATGGCCGAGCAGGACGGCACGCCGACGACGGGCACCGGCCCGTTCGGCCCGGCGATGCGATTGACGGACGTGACGTGATTGTGCCCGTGCAGGATGAGCTCGGCGCCATGTTCGCCGATGACGGACTCGAAGGCGCGCGCATCGGTCAGGCCGCGGCCCGTGGGCGGCACCATCCGGTGGGGCGGGTGGTGCACCATGATGACGCGGGCGAGTTTCTGCTCCTTGAGGAAGGTCAGGACGGTCGCCAGCCGGGTCCGCTGCTCACGCCCCAGCGTGCCGGACGCGAGGAAAGGTCCCGTCGGCACGGCGGAGGACAGCCCCACCAGCGCCACGGGGCCGACGAGCCGCACATACGGGAAGCCCTCGAAGCGGCCATTGTCGGAGGTCATCCACGGCGCCAGGAAGCGCTCGATGTCACCCAGCGAGGTCTTCACGTAGGCGTCGTGGTTTCCGGGTACGAAGCTGACCTTGGTGGGGGCCCCGAGCTTTTCCAGGAAGGCCTTCGCGGCGTGGAACTCGCCATGCAGGCCGATGTTCACCAGATCGCCCGTGCAGGCGATGTGGTCGGGAGACTGCGCCCGCATATCCTCCAGAAGGCGCTCCATGAGCGCCATGTCGTGGACACGATCGCGCCCGCGGCGCCAGTTCATGTAGCCGGTGATCCGCTTGCCGGCCAGCTCCCGGAGGCGGGGCTGGGGGAGGGGGCCGAGATGCGGATCGGAGAGATGAGCGAGTCTGAACATTCGCGCCCACCTCTGCCGATCGCCCCGCCCGCGTCAAGCGCTGCCGATGAGGATGCCCGCCGCAAACACCAGCGCTCCGCCGAGCACGACCTGGAACGCCGCCTGCAGGAAGGGCGTGTCCATGTACTTCGCCCGGATCCACGCGATAACCCAGAGCTCGATAAGAACGATGACGACGGCGATGCTCGTTGCCACGTAGAAGGCGTTGGGGACGCTGTCGGGCACGAGGAAGGGCAGCGTGTGGCCGATGCCGCCGAGCGTCGTCATCAGGCCCGTGACGAGGCCGCGCAGCCATGGCGTACCCCGGCCGGTCAACGAGCCGTCGTCCGACAAGGCCTCGGCGAAACCCATGCTGATTCCGGCGCCGATCGAGGCGGCGAGACCGACGAGGAACGTCTCCCAGTTGTTCTGCGTCGCGAATGCCGCGGCAAAGAGGGGCGCCAGCGTCGAAACGGAGCCGTCCATCAGCCCGGCAAGCCCGGGCTGCACGAACTGCAGCACGAACATGCGCCTTTTGGTGGCTTCCTCCTCGGCCTTGGCATCGCCCTGCAGGTGCGTCGCCTCCAGCTGCTCGGCTTTCTTCTTGTGGCCGCGCTCGATCTCCGCCAGCCGCGTGAGAAGCTCGCGGACACTGACGTCCAGCGTCTGGGAGGCCGCCTTCTCGTAGAAACGGGCGGCCTGCATCTCCATGATTGCGGCTTCCTGCCGCATCTTGTCGACGCCGAGATTGGCCGTCAGCCAGATGGGCCGCCGCTTGAGGAACCCCTTCACGTCCTCGCGACGGATCGGCGGCAGGTGCTCGCCAAACTTTTCGCGGTAGAGCTCGTAGAGCATCTGGCGATGACCGCGTTCCTCCTCAGCCATTTCCTCGAAGACCGCCGCGCTGTGGGGGTACTGCTCCCGCACCTTCTCCGCGAAGGTCTGGTAGATGCGAGAATCCTCCTCCTCGCTGGCGATGGCCACGGCGAGAACCTCGCGCTCGCCGAGTTGGGGAAGCGTCATCAGCGCCATGAAGATGTCTCCTATCTTGGAATCATTCTAATCTCCTTTTTGCGACGCACAAGCCTTCCCATGGCGGTTGAGTCGCCCCTAAGATTCGACGGCGGACGTGAGCGACGGGGTCAGCATGAGTTCGGGTGACTCGGGCCGGGGAGGCAGCCGCCTTCGCGAACGGCTGCTGCAGCGTGTTCTCCACGGATGGTGGCGTTTCTCGCGGCCGATGACGCTGGGCGTGCGCGTCGCGGTCATTGACCCGGAGCAGGGCGTGCTGCTCGTACGGCACCGCTACGTCTCGGGATGGTACCTGCCCGGCGGCGGCGTCGAGCCGGGCGAGACGGCGATCGAAGCCATGGAGCGCGAGGCACGGGAGGAGGCGTCGGTCGCCTTTCTCGATCCTCCAACCCTGCACGGTGTGTTCCTCAACCGCCGCGTGTCGAAGCGGGACCATGTCCTGCTCTACGTCGCTCGGCGCTTCCGGCGCACGGGCGAGTTCGTGCCGAATGGCGAGATCGCCGAGTGCCGCTTCTTTCGGGTCGACGCGCTTCCCGACGACACGAGCCCCGCCACGCTGGCAAGGCTGGGCGAAATCATGAGCGGCAGGCCGCCCGCATCCGTCTGGTGATGGCGGTGGACGCATGGCCGGGCCCGTGATACGCAGCCGCGCCGCGGGCAAGGCCCGTTCGGGGGAACCGCGATGAGGGCCAGGCGGGAGCGACGACGCAGCTGAGCGTGCGGCCCGGGGCTGCGCGAGACACGCCGCCGTCCGGATTGCCGGACGATCCGCATCCCGCCGCGCGCTGATCGACGACGCGCCGGCCCACTTCCCACGCGGAACCATGACCGACCTTTCGCTCTCCCTCCGGCCGGAGATGCCCTCCGACGCCGAAACCATCGACAAGCTGCATGCGCGGGCGTTCGGCCCCGGCCGCTTCGCCCGCACGGCATTCCGTCTACGTGAAGGCGTTCCGCACCGCCCCGAGCTCTCCTTCGTGGCGGAAGTGGGCACGCTGCTGGTGGGCTCGATCCGCCTGACGCCGATCCTCGCCGGTGGCCGCAAGGCGCTGCTGCTCGGGCCACTGACGGTGGAGCCGGCCTTCATGAAGCGCGGCATCGGCATGGCGCTGCTGACCCGCGCCGTCGATGCGGCGCGCGACCACGGCCATGCTTTGGTGATCCTCGTCGGCGACGTGCCATTCTACGGCCGCATCGGCTTCAGGGCCGTGCCGCACGCCAAGCTGCTCATGCCCGGCCCCGTCGACCCCGCCCGCCTCCTGGCGCTCGAATTGATCTCTGGCGCGCTGGAAGACGCCAAGGGCGCGGTTCTCCCGGACAAGGCCGCGGGGCTGGCCGACGCGTCCTGAGGCTCGAAGACCTTTCGAGCTGCTGCCCACCTTTTCCCGCTTTAAGGGAGACGATGGTGAGCCAAGCGAGGCCGGATGAGGCTTCGGCCCCGGTGATCAGGCGCTCCGGCGCCTGCCCAGCCTCGCCTCGGAGAGCCATGTGGCGAGCAGGCTCGCCGCGAGCAGGACCAGGCCGGCGAAACCGAGGAAGACCGGAAGCACGCCCATGCCACGGACCACGGACGCGTCCGTGACCTTGATGCCGAGCGTGTCGCCCACCGCGTAGCGGGTCGTGCCGGAGAGGGCAACGATGGTCGGGATGCGGGGGGTATCACCAGCCGCCGTGGCCACGCGGCGGACGGATCCGCCCGTCGCCTCCGCCAGCGGCTTCAGCTTCTCGATGGTGGATGCCACCTCCTGGTATTCGCGCGGATTGGCAGGGCCGACGCTGACAAAGGCGTTCAGCTTGCCGTCCGAGGCCCGCCAGAGGCCGCTCTCGCCGACCTCAGCCGTGCCGCGCCAGAGCCCCGGGCGGTCCGCGGCTGGCGTCACCTGCACGGTGGCGCCGGATGGGCCGGTGAGCGTCACGGGCTCGACGGTGTCGGCCAGCGTCTGGCGTTCCACGGTGACCTGCTGGCCGCGGGCGGACGCCCGCAGTGCTTCCTCTTCCAGGTCCGGCTCTTTCATGAGCCAGTGGCCGAGGCGGCGGAGCAGGTCGAGATGCGGGCCGCCGGAGCGAAAGTTGCGCGCCCACAGCCATGCCTGGTCGGACAGCAGCAACGCGACGCGCCCCTTGCCCTCCCGCGACAGGACGAGCAGGGGCTTGTCGTCGGCGCCGGACATCACGGCCGCCCCGGTGCGCACGTCGGCGGAGATCTGGCGCAGCCACTCGCCCCATTGCGGCGGGTTCGTTTCCGAGCCCGGCAAGGCGCGGGTGACGGGATGGCGCTGCCCTGTATCGGTGACACGGGCCTGAAACGGCTGCTCCAGGATGCGCCCGTCCGCCTGGGCCGGCATGGCCGAGGCGAGGGGGGTGGAGCCCAGCCCGTTGCGGCCGGCGAACTCGGGACCGGCCGAGATCAGCACGGCTCCGCCGTCGCGGACGTAGCGCACGATATTGGCGAAATAGACGCTCGGCAGGATCGACTGGTTGGCGTAGCGGTCGAAGATGATGAGGTCGAACTCGTTGATCTTGGTCTCGAACAGCTCGCGCGTCGGGAAGGCGATCAGCGACAGCTCGTTGATCGGCGTTCCGTCCTGTTTCTCCGGCGGGCGCAGGATGGTGAAGTGGACGAGGTCGACATTGGCGTCCGACTTCAGGATGTTGCGCCAGGTGCGCTCGCCGGCGTGCGGCTGACCGGAGACCAGCAACACACGCAGCTTTTCCCGGATGCCTTCGATCTGAACGACGGCTTTGTTGTTGACCGCCGTCAGCTCGCCATCGGCCTGCTCGGCCTCGATCTCCACGACGTTTGCGCCGCCATGATCGATGCGTACGGGAAGGCTGAGAACCTGGCCGGGAAAGGCCTCGCGAGCGAGGACCTGCTCTCCGTCCCGGCGCACCACCACGCGCACGGCGGCCTCATGCCCGGCATCGTCGATGCGCAGGCGGATGGTCTGGTCCCGCCCGACGATGCCGAAGCGCGGCGTGTCGATGAGCTCGATGCGGCGGTCGCGCTCGCCCTCGAAGCCCGTGATCAGCGCGTGCACCGGCGCCTTGAAGCCCAGCAGCGCGGCCTGTTCGGGGATGTCGTGGACGACGCCGTCGGTCACCATGATGGCGCCGGCGATGCGCTCGGGCGGCACGTCGGCGAGGCCGGACTGGAGCGCCGAAAAGAGCCGCGTCCCGTCGTCGCCGGCGCTTTCGCGCACCTCGATCGGGCGCACCTCAACGTCGGGCAGCCCGGCGAGCCGCCGCTGCACGGCCTGGACCACGGGGTCGATCTGGCCCGGGCGGACCGACAGCGACTGCGAGGCGGAGCGGTCGACGACGAGGCCGACCACGTCCTTCAGGCGCTCCCGTTCCTCCCGCACCAGCGAGGGGTTGAGCAGCGCGAGCACGAAGGCGGTGACGGCCAGGACCCGCAGCACGGATCCCCTCTGGCGCAGGACCAGCGCCAGCACGGCCGCGCCGAAACCGACCAGGGCGAGGACCGCCACGATCGGAAGAGGCAGGAGGGGGGAGAAATCGACGTGCATCATGAAGGTCCGGTCACTGGCCCAGTCGCTCGAGCAGGGCCGGGACGTGGACCTGGTCCGCCTTGTAGTTTCCCGTCAGCGCGTACATGGCGATGTTCACGCCGGCGCGGAAGGCGAGTTCGCGCTGGCGCGGACCGCCGGGTACCAGCGGGTAGAGCGGTTCTCCCCGGCGTCCGCTCGCCCAAGCGCCTGCGAGGTCGTTGGAGGTGATGATGATGGGCGACACGCCGTCTCCGGCGCGTGCCGGCCGCTCGGCGTCGGGGCCTTCACGCGGCAGCGCCTCGATCCATGTCTGCCCGTCGGCATAGCGGCCGGGGAACGCATCGATCAGGTAGAACGCCTTGGTGATGACGTGGTCGGGCGGCACGGGCTCCAGCTCCGGCACGGTCACGCCCGCCAGGATGCGGCGCAGCATCAGCGTTTCCGGTGATGGTGGCCCGCCCGGGCGCTGTGCCAGCGCATCGCGGGTATCGAACACTACGGTTCCGCCGCCCTTCATGAAGTCGTCGAGCTTGCGGATCGCAGCCTCGCCCGGCATCGGCCGGTTGGCGACGATCGGCCAGTAGAGGAGCGGGTAGACGGAGAGCTCGTCGCGCTCGATGTCCACGCCCGCGGGCTCGGCGGGGTCTAGCGCGGTGCGCGCCGTAAGGAAGGTGCCGAGGCCGGACAGGCCGGACCGGCTTGTCTCGTCGACCGTCGCGTCGCCCGTCAGCACGTAGGCGAAGCGGGTCGCCAGCGCGGCATCGATCTCCTTCGGGCTGATCGGCGTCGTCTCTGCCGCGAATGCCGGGGAGGGGAGAAGCGACGCGGTCATTGCCCCACCGGCGAGCGCGGCCAGGAGAATTCCTGCCGCGGCCACCGCCCGGCGAGGCCGGCCGAGCCGGCCGGAGAGCCAGAGCACGGCGAGGCTGTCAGCCGCGAAGAGCAACAGCGCCAGGCCGATCAGCCATGGCCGCAGGTCGAGCGGTGCCGGCCGGATAATGGGCTGCACCGTGACGCCGAGGCTGGCGTGGTCGATCGGGCTCAGCACTGTGTCGGGGGCAAGCGTATTCACCGCGACCGGCGTGTCGGGGGATCCGTAGAAGCCGGGCGGATGGTCGAGGCCTGCGACGAGGACGGGCTGCTGCGCGCCGCCCAGAACGATGGGCCGGGCGGTGGGCGGCGGCGTCTGGAACACTCCGAAGCCATCGAGCGTGCGGATGGGAGCCACGGTCACGCGCTCTCCTCCCGGTGCACGGCCGGCTCCGTCGCCCGTGCCCGCGAGGTCGACGACCCGGTGCATGATGTCCACGAAGAGACCCGACAGGGGCAGGTTGGACCAGGTCGTGTCGGCGGTGACGTGGACGAGGACCAGAAGACCTTTGCCGCGCCGGTCGGCCGTGATGATCGGCGTGCCGTCCGACAGAGAGGCCCAGGTGCGCGCGCCGAGATCGGCCGAGGGCTCGGCCAGGAGCTGGCGGGTGATGCCGACGTCGCGCGGCAGGGTCAGGCCGTGGAAGGGGCTGCCCTCGTCGAACGGGGCCAGCGTACGCGGCGATTCCCAGGACAGGGCCCCGCCCAGCGACCGGCCGCCACGGCGCAGCTTGACCGGCACGAGGTCGTCGCCCTCGGCCGCAGCCAGCCGGGATCCGGCGAAGCGCATCACCAGCCCGCCCTCGTCCATGTAGCGGCTGAGGCGGTCGCGGATGTCGGGAGGGAGCGTGCCGGTGTCGGCCAGCACCAGCATCGGCACCTTCTCGTCGAGAAGCTGCACGATCGCATCCGCGGGCCCGACGCGCGGCTCGCGCACGTCGGCGAACGGCGCCAGCGCGCGGGCGACGTAGTAGGTCGGCGAGAGCAGCGGCTGGGAGGTTTCGACCGTCCCGCCTGAGACCAGCCCGACGCGGCGCCTCCGGCTGGACTCGTCGAGCAGCGTGGCGGCCCCGGCCGTGCGCTCGTCGGCGACGTCGAGACGCGCGATATCGTTGCGCAGGTCGACCGGCAGGTCGAGCACGGCCTCGGCCTCGGTGGCTCCTGCGGCGAAGGTGAAGCGTGCGCCGCCCAGCGGCAGGCCGCGCCTGTCGGTGGCGCGCACCTCGCCAGCGTCGCGGCCATTGGGCTCCGCCCGCACGAGGCGCACGGTCAGCCCTGCGGCCGAGTTGGTCGCCCCCGCCGTGGCGATGGGCCGGGCGACCGGTCCTGCGATGACGGTGAGCGTCCGGTTTCCGGCCGCGCGCTTCAGCCCGTCGAGGAATGCCGTCGGCGCACCCACCGAGACGCCGTCGGAGACCCAGGCGATCCGTGCCGCAGGCTCGCGGGCCAGGAAGGTCTCGACCGCGGGAAGCACGGAGGCCCGATCGGGCGTGTAGGGCGCGGGCTTCAGAGCGCGGAGGCGCTCAAGCGTGCGCCCCGGCTCGGTGATCGATATGTCGGAGACGGGCTCCCCGGTGGGAACCAGCGCGATGCCGCGGCCGGACCGCTCCGCGTCGCGCACCAGGTCCTCGACGGCTGCCACGCGCTCGGCCCAGTCGGGAGCCGCCGCCCATCCGCTGTCGAGCAGAACCAGGAGCGGCCCGGAGCCCGCGGCCGCGTCGTTGCGGGCGTTCCAGACCGGCCCGGCCATGGCGAGAACCACCAGCCCAGCGATGACGAGCCGGAGGAGGAGAAGCCACCACGGCGTGCGCGCCGGCGTCTCCTGCTTCGGCACGAGATCGAGGATCAGGCGCAGCGGCGGGAAGTCGATCCGCCGCGGCTGCGGCGGCGTTACCCGCAACAGGACCCAAAGGGCAGGGAGCCCGGCCAGTGCGAGGAGGACCGCCGGGGTGGAGAATGCGAAGGGAAGCTCGAACATGTCTCAGCCTCCCGCGCGGGGATCGTCCCCGCGTTGCGCGATCCGGCTCGCGAGGGCCAGAAGGGCCTCCGAGGCGGTCCGGTCCGTCCGGTGCACGATGAAGCTCCAGCCTCGCCGTCCGCATGCTTCGCGGATGGCGTCCCGGTGCGCTGTCATCCGGTTGACATAGAGCTCGCGGAACGATCCGGCATCCCCCACACGCAACGTGTCGCGGCCCTCGACGTCGGCCAGGACCGCCTGTCCCTCGAACGGGAAGGTTTCCTCGACGGGATCGACCACCATGACCACGTGGCCGCGTCCGCCGCGGGCCGACAGGCGCTCGATGGCCTCTCTCACCCTGGTAGCCGGGGTGAGAAGGTCGCCCACGATGACCGCCTCGGTCAGCGGCGGAAGGGGTGGCGCATTCGGAAGGTCGGCGGGCGGGGTCTTATCGGCCAGCATCGCTTCCGCCAGCCGATCGACGATCGTGCGCGACGCCACGGGATTGGTGAGCCCCATGAAGCCAACACGCTCGCCGCCGCGCACCAGGACGTCCGCGAGGGCGAGGCCGATGGTCACTGCCCGGTCGATCTTCGGTGCGAGGGCGAGCGAGGACGAGTAGGCCATGCTGCGCGAGCGGTCGATCCAGAGCCAGACCGTGTGGGCTGCCTCCCACTCCTTCTCGCGGACATAGTAGCGGTCGTCGCGAGCGGAACGGCGCCAGTCGACGCGGTTGGCCGGCTCGCCGGGAATGAAGTTCCGGAACTGCCAGAACGCCTCGCCGGTGCCGGCCTGCCGGCGGCCGTGGATGCCCTGGGCGGCGGTCGCGGCGATGCGCCGTGCCTCGATGACGATGCGCGGCATGCGCCGGGCGAGGTCGAGCGCATCATGGCCATGGCGCGGACCGACTGCGGCGTCAGCCGCGTCGAGAACCCTGACCCTGATGCCCGCCTGCTTCACCCGAGCCGTCCCACCAGAGCCGAGATGACGGAATCGATGGTGGCGCCTTCGGCACGCGCCGCGAAGGTGAGCGCCATGCGGTGCTTCAGCACCGGCCCGGCGAGAGCCGCAACATCGTCCAGCGACGGGGAGAGCCGGCCCTGCAACAGGGCACGGGCGCGCACGGTCAGCATCAGTGCCTGGCCGGCACGCGGGCCGGGGCCCCAGGCGAGCGGCTGGGCGACGGCATCGCCACCCTCGCCGGGGCGCGCGGCTCGGACCAGGCCGAGGATGGCGTCCACCACGGCATTCCCGACCGGGAGACGGCGCACGAGCCGCTGCGCGGCCATCAGGTCATCGGCCGTCATGGCGGGCTTCGGCCGGCTGTCGGCGTCACTCGTCGTTTCCACCAGGATGCGCCGCTCCGTCGCGGCATCGGGATAGCCGACGTCGATCTGCATCAGGAACCGGTCCAGCTGCGCTTCCGGAAGCGGATAGGTGCCTTCCTGCTCGATCGGGTTCTGCGTCGCCAGAACATGAAAGGGCCTGGGCAGGTCATGGCTCTCGCCGGCCACCGTCACATGGTACTCCTGCATCGCTTGCAGCAGTGCCGACTGGGTGCGCGGGCTTGCGCGGTTGATCTCGTCGGCCATCAGCAGCTGGGCGAAAACGGGCCCCTTCACGAAGCGGAAGGACCTGCGTCCGGCGGAGTTCTCCTCCAGCACCTCGGAACCGAGGATGTCCGAGGGCATCAGGTCCGGTGTGAACTGGATGCGCCGGGCCTCCAGGCCGAGCACGGAGCCCATCGTGTCGACGAGCTTCGTCTTGGCGAGGCCCGGCACGCCGACGACGAGTCCATGGCCGCCGGACAGCACGGTGATCATGGCATTCTCCACGACCTCCGTCTGCCCGAACACCACCTGGCCGATCGCCTCGCGCGCCTTCGCCACCTGGTCGACGGCGGCCTCGGCGGCGCGCACGACCATCGTGTCGAGGCTGGTGGCGGTGTCTGCGCTCATCGTGTGTCCTTTCGAGGCGACCGGTCCCGCGCCGTTGCATGCGGCAGGGGTGCCAGCATCGCGCGTGATGCCGTTCATGTCCAAGCGGAAGGAAGCGTGCGGCCTCACGTTCCGGTGCTGCGTCCGATCCATCCACAACACGCCGCCGCGGTACGGAGTTCGATCCTGTGCGGTCTCGACGCTGGAGACGTGGTCGGGCGAAAGCGTGGCAGAGCTTAAGCGCGGCGCTGGAGCTCGTCAGTCGGCGCTGGGAAGGCGGCGCATGATGAATTCGATGCGGCCGTCATCGAGCTCGCGCCACCACTCGATTTCCGTCATGTAGGCGGCCTTCGGGAAGCGGGAGAACCACTCCCGGGCCTTTTCCCGGGCTTCTTCACGCGGAAGCGTAAAGGTTTCCCGCTGCCAGCCGCCCGACCTGCCACCCTCGCGCAGCCCTGCATCGGGCCGCCGGCGGGCGAGCCTGCGCGCCACGTCGGCCGGTCTGGGGGGCTGGCGGGTCATCCTGTACGCGCCTCTCTCACGGGACCGCCATGCGCCCCTGCGCGACATCGTATCGCGCCTGATTGCGGAATGGGAGTCGGGCCAATTGGACCGAAACAGGCCGACTCAGCTTCGCTCTTTGGCGATGGTGTCTGCCAGGATGGCCGCGACTTCGCTCTCTCCCGCGGGGAAGCCCAGCGTGATCCAGCGCGCCTCTGCCGCCGCGGCAAGCGTTCCGATGCGCGGGCCGGCCGGGATGCCTGCCGCCATCAGCCGCTTTCCGGTGAAGGGCGAGGCCGGAAGCGGCTCGTCCAGCACGCACGCCGCCGCCGCCAGCGGACCGGTCAGCGGTACGCTGTCCTCGCGTGCTGCCGTCAGCAGAACCGCGTCCCTTACGGCCTGCGTCCCGTGCCGGTAGGCGAGACGTCGCAGCGTCGCGGCGTCGCAGGCCGCCAGCCGGCCGTGAAGGTGCTCTGCCACGATCGCGGCCTGGTACAGCCGGTCGGTCTCGGCCCGCGACAGACGGAGCAGGTCGGAAAGCCTCGACGCGTCCTCCCGGATCCGGACGGCCAGCACGAGCAGGCCCTGCACGGGATCGACGGGGCCGAGCTTCGCAAGAGCGGCGAAGGCGCCGACATCCGGTACTCCGCCCAGGATGGTGAGCAGGAACCCGGCCTCGGACACGTCCGGCAGCGTCTGCGCGGCATTCCGTGCGGAGAGCAGCTTGAGCAGTTCCGAGCGCACCCGCTCCGCTGACAGCCTGGCGAGCCCATGGCGAAGCGCAATCGCCGCGTGCAGGGCAGGCCGGTCTATCGGGCCCTGGCCATAGGAGGCGTGGAAGCGGAAGAGCCGGAGGATGCGCAGGTAGTCCTCGCGGATCCGCTGCGCGGGGTCGCCGATGAAGCGGACCCTGCGCGCATCGAGATCGGCAAGCCCTCCGACGTGGTCCTCGACGGTGCCGTCGAGCCGGGCATAGAGGGCATTGATGGTGAAGTCGCGCCGGCGGGCATCGTGCTCGAAGTCGCGCCCGAACACGACCACGGCCCGCCGCCCGTCGGTCTCGACGTCCTCGCGGAGCGTCGTCACTTCGACCGGGCGTCCATCGATGACCAGCGTCACCGTGCCGTGCTCGATCCCCGTCGGGACGGCCTTGATCCCCGCCTGCGCCGCGCGGGCCAGCACGACGTCGGGAAGCGCGGTCGTTGCCACGTCGATGTCGCCCGGGGCCTCCCCGAGCAGGGTGTTGCGGACGGCTCCGCCGACCAGCCGCGCCTGCTCGCCATCGCGATCGAGCAGGGCCAGCGCAGTACGGACCGCCGGATCGGCGAGGAGCGGACCGGGCGGAAGCCTCGTCGTCACTCGAAGTGGCCGGGCACGAACGTGCCCCTCTCCATGTGTGCGGGGACGTAGACGCCGGTGCTGCGCTCTGCGGTGAGCCCGGTCCAGATCACCCAGCCCGTCGCCAGCACGAGCCCTGCGATGACGAGCCAAGGCACCTGCCCGTTCCAGTGGACGCGTGCCAGCGGCGTCCGGCGGCGTGCAAGCAGCCAGAGAGCAAAGAGAAGGAAGGGGAGGAGAAAGAGGAGGAGTTCCTCGGACAGGGCCCGTGTCATGGGGCGTAAAGCCGCTCGTACATGTTCCGCAGGATCCCCGCCGTTACGCCCCACACATAGTGATCCCCGAACGGCATCGCATAGTATTGCCGGACACCGCCTTTCCACTCCCTTTCGTGGCGCTGGTGGTTGTCCGGTGTCATCAGGAATGCCAGGGGCACCTCGAAGGCCGCATCCACCTCAGCCGCGTTGAGCGACAGCTCGAAGCCTGTCCTCACCAGGGCGAGGGCAGGGAGGATTCGAAAGCCCGTCCCGGACAGATAGGGGTCGAGATACCCCAGCGGAGTGACGAACCGCCGCGCCAGGCCGATTTCCTCCTCCGCCTCGCGCAGCGCTGTTTCCAGCGGCGAGCCGTCCGTGTCGTCCATCTTGCCGCCGGGGAAGGCGACCTGGCCCGAATGATCGCGCAGATGAGCGGCCCTGCGCGTCAGGAGCACGCTCGCCTCGCCCGGACGGACGACAACCGGCACGAGCACGGCCGCCCGGCGATGGACGGGCGGCGCATGATCCAGCACGCCGGGGGCAAGCTGGTGGTCGCCCCGCTGCGGCATCGTGGCGGGATCGAAGGCGGCGTCGGGAACGACGAGGCTGAGGTGTGCCCGCGCCCGCGCCTCGAGAGCCTCGGACGAGAAGGGCGAGCCCGGCGGCGTCTCCATCATGCGATGGCGTCCAGCTCTCCGGCGGGCGCCATGGGAAAGAACGCGCCGGCTGACGCGATGCCGAACCACGCCTCGCCGTCGACGTCCCGTTCTTCGCCCAGCGCAACGAGATCGTAGAACACCGGGCGGTTGACCCGTGCCTCCAGTCCTCCGCGAACATGGACATAGGGCCGCAGTCCGCCGCTCGGTTCCCTGACGAACCGCATCGGGTGCTCGGGGCTGGCGATGGTCCAGTCGTCGACATTGGTGCGGAACAACAGCGACTGGTGGCCGCGGTCTCCCTCTACTTTCATCTCGACCGCCACGAAGGGCACGTCCTCCACAGCGATGCCGACGCGTTCGACCGGCGTCACGAGGACGAACCTCTCCGGATCGCGCCGGAGGATGGTGGAGAACAATCGCACGAGCGCCGGCCGCCCGATCGGAGTGCCGCCGTAGAACCAGGTCCCGTCGGCCGCGATACGCATGTCGATCTCGCCGCAATAGGCGGGGTTCCACAGGTGCACCGGTGGCAGGCCCTTCCCCGCGGCCGAGCCGGCGGCCCGTGCGAGGGCGTCGAGGTTCGACGGCGGGGCGGAAGATGCGGGACCGGACATGGCAGGGAGAATAGGGCGGCAGGTCAGCGATTGCACGGGCGCTGAGCAATCCTGACGCGCAGCGGCTTGACTTGGCGGCGGCGGGCAGGCGCAGTCGAGCGGCATGCCGATCCGCGCCCGCCTGGTGTCAGGGCTCCACACCGCCGCCGCAGCCCTCGTGGTGGCGCTCTTCATGGCGCCACTCGCGTGGTGGGCGCTCACCTCGCTCAAGCCGCTGTCGGCCCAGTTCGACCGTGGAGGCGTGGTCGCACTGGACTTCATTCCCACGATTGCCAACTACGTGTTCGTCTTCGGGCCAGGGTCGCCCGAGGTGTCGAACGGGTGGATGGCCGTGGCCGACACGGTGCTGGTGGCCGTTTTCTCCACGGTGCTGACGCTCGCGGTTTCCCTGCCGGCCGGCTTCGCGATGTCCCGCCATCCCTCGCGGAAGCGCGATGCACTGCTCGCCGGCTTCGTGCTGTTTCGCTTCGTCCCACCCATCGCGCTCATCATCCCGATGGTGTTCCTGTTCCGTGACATAGGCCTCTTCGACACACGTGCGGGGCTCGTCATCGCGCATTCAGTGCTGAACCTGCCGCTCGCGCTGCTGATGCTGAAGTCGTTCTTCGACGACGTGCCGCGGGAGATCGACGAGGCGGCCCGGCTCGACGGTGCAGGCAGCTATCAGGTGTTCTGGCGCATGGCGCTGCCGCTCGTGCGGGGCGGGATCGCCGCGACCGCGGTCCTCTGCCTCGTCTTTTCCTGGACCGAGTTCGTCATGGCGGTGTTCCTCACCGTCTCGTTCCGGACCCTTCCGGTGAAGATGGCCAACATCGCGACATCCAGCTGGGGCCCCGTCGCCGCGCTCGGCACGGCGGCGATGTTTCCGGCCTTCGTCGTCGTTCTCCTGATGCGCAGCCACCTCGTGCGCGGACTGACGCTGGGGCTGCAGAAGTGACGTTCTGCGAATCTTAGTTGTCATCCCGGCCGGAGCGCAGCGAAGAGCCGGGATCCAGGCACACCGTATGGCGACGTTGTCCTGGATCCCGTGTCTGCACCGCACCGCTTCGCGCTGCGATGCGCACGGGATGACCCGCGTCGTCGCCGTCCGTCTTGCGAGTCGCCAAAGTTAAGGCCATTTCACCCGCGGCGGCATGCTCGACAGGATGCTTTCGACGTTTCCGCCGGTCTTCAGGCCGAATATCGTACCGCGGTCGTAGAGCAGGTTGAACTCGACGTAGCGGCCCCGGCGGACCAGTTGCTCCTCGCGGTCGGCGTCGGTCCAGGGCGACGACACATTGCGCTCCAGCACCGGCATGTAGGCCTTCTGGAAGGCGCGGCCCACGTCCTGGGTGAAGGCGAAGTCGGCCTTCCAGTCCCCGGTGTCCAGCCAGTCGTAGAAGATGCCGCCGATGCCGCGCGGCTCGCCCCGGTGCTTGAGGAAGAAGTACTCCTCGCACCATGCCTTCATGCGGGGATAGTCGCCGATGCCGGGATGGGCGTCGCAGGCGGCCTGCATGGCGGCGTGGAAGTGGCGCGTGTCTTCGTGCTCCTGGTTCCGGCGCCGGTCGAGGACGGGCGTCAGGTCAGCTCCGCCGCCGAACCACGCCCTCGTCGTCACCACGAAGCGCGTGTTCATGTGCACGGTGGGGACGAACGGGTTCCAGGGGTGGGCGATCAGCGAGATGCCGGAGGCCCAGAAACGTGGATCCTCGGAAGCACCCGGTATCTGGCCGCGGAACTCGGGAGCGAACTCGCCGTGCACCGTCGAGATGTGGACGCCGACCTTTTCGAAGACCCGGCCATGCATGAGGCTCATCTCGCCGCCGCCGCCCGGCGCGCCGGAATGGTCGGTGCGGGTCCAAGCCTTGCGCACGAAGCGCCCCGGAGTGCCTGACGGCGCCTCCGCGCCGAACGGGCCCGAGGCGGAATCCTCGGCGCCCTCGAAGGCGACGCAGATCTGGTCGCGCAGGTTGCGGAACCAGGCCGTGGCAGTGGCCTTGCGGTCCTCCAGCTCGCCGGCTGGGGGTAGGGGGGTCGTCTTCGTCTGCGGTGCCGTCACGGGGATGCTCCTTGCTCCGCCAAGGGAGCAAAGCCGCCGCATTGACGCAAGGCCTCGCCGACGATGATCGCCGCCGCCACCGCGACGTTCAGAGATCGCAGCCCGGGCTGAAGCGGGATGGCGATGCGGGCGTCCGCCGCGTCGTGCACATCCTCAGGGACGCCCGCCGACTCCCGGCCGACCAGCAGCACATCGCCGGCGCGGAAGCCGAACTGCGTGTGCGACAGCTCCGAGCGCGTCGTCGCCAGCACGATCCGCCGCCCGGTCGCGCGCTGGCCGGCAAGGAAGTCGGTCCAGCAGACGTGCCGGTCGACTGCGACATGGTCCAGATAATCCATGCCGGCCCTGCGGAAGGCCCTGTCGCTCACCGGGAATCCGGCGGGTTCGATGATGTCGACGGCAATGCCGAGGCAGGCCGCCATGCGCAGCATGGTCCCCGTGTTCTGAGGAATGTCCGGCTGGTACAGCGCGAGCCGCAGGCCTGCCCCGCCTGCCGCCGCTGCCCCGTCTTGATCTTTCATTCGGTAAACCCCCGGGAAACTCACGGCCTGCGCCTGTTGAACTATGGACAAGGGCTGGCACGCATGCGAAACAGCCGCCGCGCGGCGACTCCCGGTCGCATTGCGGGCTCAGTGTCTTGCGCGCATACCGGCCGGGATTTCGTTTGCGACCATCCGCCCAATACTCCGCTCCGGAGGTGCGTCTGCACAATCCTCCCCGGCGCATTCGGCGGGGCGTGTACGATCATTTCAGGGATGACAGACGTGGCCACAACTGCGGTTGAACATACCAGGCGGGACTTCCTGTTCATCGCCACGGGCGCTGTGGGTGCAGTCGGTGCTGCGGCGGCCCTGTGGCCCTTCATCAGCTCGCTGGCGCCCGACGCGCAAACCGTCGCAGCCGGCGCCCCCGTGGAATTCGACCTCGCGCCGGTCGCCGAAGGCCAGATCGTGAAGCTGTTCTGGCGTGGCAAGCTGATCTTCGTGCGTCACCGTACGGCGAAGGAGATCAAGGACGCCCAGGACGTGCAGCTCTCGGAGCTGAAGGACCCGCAGCCCGACTCGGCCCGCGTCAAGGAGGGCCACGACCAGTGGCTCATCGTCTACGGCAACTGCACCCATCTGGGCTGCGTGCCGCTTGGCCACGAGGGCCCCTACGAGGGCTGGCAGTGCCCGTGCCACGGTTCCATTTTCGATACGTCCGGCCGCATCCGGCAGGGCCCCGCGCCTACAAATCTGCCGGTGCCGCCCTACGATTTCGCGTCGGACACCAAGATCCAGATCGGTTGAGCGCCTTGCGCAGGGATATGCCATGAGCGGACATTCCACTTACGTTCCCAAGAGCGCCGTCGGCAAGTGGTTCGAGAGCCGCCTGCCGATCGTCGGTCTGGTCCATTCCTCGTTCATCGTGTTCCCGAACCCGCGGAACCTGAACTACTTCTGGACCTTCGGCGGCATCCTCGCCTTCATGCTGGTGGCGCAGATCATCACCGGCGTGGTGCTGGTGATGCACTACACGCCGCAGGCCGACCTCGCCTTCAACTCCGTCGAGCACATCATGCGCGACGTGAACTATGGCTGGCTGCTGCGCTACCTGCATGCCAACGGGGCGTCGATGTTCTTCATCGCCGTCTACGTGCACATCTTCCGCGGCATGTACTACGGCTCCTACAAGGCCCCCCGCGAGGTCCTCTGGATCCTCGGCGTCATCATCTTCCTTCTGATGATGGCGACGGCCTTCATGGGCTACGTGCTCCCCTGGGGGCAGATGTCGTTCTGGGGCGCCACGGTCATCACGAACCTCTTCTCGGCCTTCCCGGTGGTCGGCGAGACGATCGTGTCGTTCCTGTGGGGCGGCTACTCGGTCGCCAACCCGACGCTGAACCGCTTCTTCTCGCTGCACTACCTGCTGCCGTTCATGATCGCGGGCGTTGTCGTCCTGCACATCTGGGCGCTGCACATTCCGGGCTCCAACAACCCGGCCGGCATCGAGAAGAAGACGGAGAAGGACACGCTTCCCTTCCACCCGTACTTCACGGTGAAGGATGCGCTCGCGCTGTGCGTGTTCCTGATGGTCTACATGTGGTTCGTCATGTACATCCCGAACTACCTCGGGCATGCCGACAACTACATCGAGGCGAACCCGGCGGTGACCCCGGCGCACATCGTGCCGGAATGGTACTTCCTGCCCTTCTACGCGATCCTGCGTGCCATCCCGGACAAGCTGATGGGCGTGCTCGCCATGTTCGGCTCGATCGCCGTGCTGGTGTTCCTGCCCTGGCTGGACACGTCGCGGGTCAAGTCGGCCGCCTACCGGCCGCTGTTCCGGCAGTTCTTCTGGGTGTTCGCGATCGTCTGCGTCCTGCTCGGCTGGCTCGGATCCAAGCCGCCGGAGGGTGGATATGTGATCGCGTCGCGCATCTGCACGGCCTACTACTTCATCCACTTCCTCGTGATTCTGCCGGTTCTCGGACTGTTCGAGACGCCGCGGCGCGTGCCGGGTTCCATCGCTGAAGCGGTGCTCGGCAGCAAGGGAGGTTCGGCATCCGTCGTCGCCGCGGGTGCGGCGTCGGAACCGAGCACGAAGGGCTGAGGCCGGATACGGGGATGCATGCGATGATCACGATCCTCAAGCGCGGCCTTGCCGCCGGCCTCATTGCCGCGGCTATCGGCGCCGCGGTGGCCCCCGCCTCGGCAGCGGAAGGTGTGCTGCCCATGCGGAGCTCCTGGAGCTTCGCGGGGCCATTCGGGCGATACGATCCGCAGCAGTTGCAGCGCGGCTTCAAGATCTACCGCGAGGTCTGCTCCGGCTGCCACGCGATGAGCCTGGTGGCGTTCCGCAACCTGGAGCAGGAGGGAGGCCCCGGCTTCTCCGAGGCACAGGTGAAGGCGCTTGCGGCCGAGTACCAGGTGAAGGACGGCCCCAACGACAGCGGCGAGATGTTCGACCGGCCCGCGCGTCCGGCGGACCGCTTCCCGTCGCCGTTCCCGAACAAGCAGGCGTCGATGGCCGCCAATGGCGGCGCCTATCCGCCCGACTTCTCGGTTCTCGCCAAAGCACGCACCTATGAGCGCGGGTTCCCCTGGTTCCTGATCGACATCGTGACGCAGTACCAGGAGCAGGGCGTCGACTACATCTCCTCCCTGCTGCAGGGCTACGAGGAGCCGCAGGAGGGGGTCACGGTCCCCGACGGCAAATACTACAACAAGTATTTCCCCGGCCACATTATCTCCATGCCGCCTCCGCTCAGCGACGGGCAGGTGACCTATCCGAAGGGCCCCGACGGGCAGCCCCAGGCGCCCGAGACCGTCGCGCAGTACTCGCACGACATCGCGGCATTCATGATGTGGGCCGCCGAGCCGCACCTCGACGCCCGCAAGGCGCTCGGGCTCAAGGCGCTGCTGTTCCTGCTCGTCTTCGCGGGCCTGCTCTACTTCACCAAGAAGCGGATCTGGTCGCGCATCGGCGACGAGGCCGGCGCCCACTGAGGCGCTTCCGCCTGACGAGATACGAAAGGGCTCCCGCTGGGAGCCTTTTTCGTTTGTCTTCCGCTCGCTGGGGCTGGCTCCGGCCGGGATGGCGGCGAGTTGGCGTCGACGCGTCTTGCCTCGATACAGCCACTCTGCAACCCCGGCGTTCTTGATCGATCGGCCCGGCCCCTTACCCTGTCACCGCAACGAAGGGAGCCTCGGTCATGACGCGCGCCATTCTCGGCATCATCGGCGGATCGGGTATCTACGACCTGCCGGGGCTTACAGACGTGCGGGAGGAGGCCGTGGCCAGCCCCTGGGGCGAGCCGTCGGACGTGCTGCGGCGCGGCATGATCGGAGCGACCGAGATCGTCTTCCTGCCCCGGCACGGGCGCGGGCACCGGCTCTCTCCGTCGGACATCGACTACCGCGCCAACATCGACGCGATGAAGCGTGCCGGGGTCACCGACATGGTCTCGCTCTCGGCCTGCGGATCGTTCAAGCCGGAACTGCCGCCCGGCACCTTCGTGCTTGTCGACCAGTTTGTGGACCGCACGCACCGCCGGGAGAGCTCCTTTTTCGGCAAGGGGTGCGTGGCGCATGTGTCGATGGCGCATCCCGTCGGCCCGAGGCTGGTGGACCGGCTCGCTGCCGCCGCACAGTCCGAGGACGTCCCGATGCGCAAGGGCGGCACCTATGTCTGTATGGAAGGACCTCAGTTTTCCAGTTACGCGGAGTCGATGACCTACAAGGGCCTGGGCTACGACGTGATCGGCATGACGGCGATGCCGGAGGCCAAGCTCGCGCGGGAAGCAGAGATCACCTACGCCACGCTCGCGATGGTGACGGATTTCGACTGCTGGCACCCGGAGCACGACGTGGTCGACGTGAAATCGGTGATCGCCATCATGCACTCCAACATCGAGAAGGCCCGGCGCATCGTGGCCCGGCTCGCTGCCGATTTTCCGGCCGAGCGGGAGGACTGCCCGGTGGGATCCCACCGCGCGCTCGACCACGCCATCATGACCGCGCCCTCGGCGCGCGACCCGGCCTTGCTGGCGAAGCTCGACGCGGTGGCGGGGAGGGTGCTGCGCGGCTGATCCGCGTCAGAGCGGCATGCCGCGATGCCACCACGGCCCGCCGAAGATCGCGCCGAGGGCGGCCATCACGACCGCCATCACGATCGAAACCGCGATAGCCGCCGGTATCGCGGCAAGCCCGGCCTTGAAGAAGAACACGACCAGTCGCCCGAAGGAGATGTCGACGTCCGTGATCACCACCGGCTGAGGTACACCGGGCCCCGTCTGCATGCTCATGCCGCGCCTCCACACTGGTACGGACCGGCCGGTCCGTTATCATGCATCCGACAACAGGAGACCCGCTCCGTCCATGCTCGACCTCAAGGACGCCATCCGAACGATCCCCGACTATCCCAAGCCCGGGATCCTGTTTCGTGACATCACGACGCTGCTGGGGAACGCCCGGGCCTTCCGGCGCGCCGTCGACGAGTTGGTGCAGCCCTATGCGGGGACCAAGGTCGACAAGGTCGCCGGCATCGAGGCGCGCGGCTTCATCCTGGGTGGCGCGGTGGCGCACCAGCTCTCGGCGGGCTTCGTGCCCATCCGCAAGAAGGGCAAGCTGCCGCATGCCACCGTTTCCATCGCCTACTCGCTGGAATACGGCATCGACCACATGGAGATGCACGAGGACGCGGTGGCCAGGGGCGAGCGCGTCATCCTCGTCGACGACCTCATCGCCACGGGCGGTACCGCGACCGCTGCCGTGAACCTGCTGCGCCAGATCGGCGCCGAGGTGGTGGCGGCCGTGTTCGTGGTCGACCTGCCCGACCTCGGAGGTGCGCAGAAGCTCCGCGATCTCGGTGTCGAGGTTCGAACCCTTATGGCCTTCGAGGGCCACTGACGACCGATTCCATTCCCGGTGTTCGGGACAATAACAGGAGAAACGCCCATGATCCCGGACCTGAAGGACAAGGTCGTCCTCGTCACCGGCGGCTCGACCGGCATCGGCGCGGCCGCCGCGCGCGGCTTCGCCGCCAATGGTTCACGCGTGGCGGTGCACTACAACGAGAGCGCCGGCCCGGCCGAGGAGGTCGCCGCGTCCATCCGGTCGGCCGGCGGTCAGGCCGTGACGATCCAGGGTGACGTGATGGAGGCCGACGCGCCGAAGCGCATCATCGCCGCCGCGCTGGACGCCTTCGGCCGCGTCGACGTGCTCATCAACAATGCCGGCGGCATGCTGGGCCGGCGTCCGCTGCAGGAGGTCGACGACGCCCATTACGAGCGGGTGATGCGCCTCAACGCCTGGTCCGTCTTCGCCTTCACCAGGGAGATCCACCCCGTGATGAAGGCGCAGGGCGGCGGCAACATCATCAACGTCACGTCCATCGCCGCCCGGCATGGCGGGGGAGGCGGCTCGGTGATCTACGCCGCGTCGAAGGGCTTCGTGTCCACCTTCACCAAGGGGATGGCGAAGGAGCTGTGGGCCGACAAGATCCGCGTCAACGCGGTGTCGCCGGGTTTCATCGCCACGCCCTTCCACGCCCGCTATTCGACGGAGCAGCAGGTCGAGGCGGCACGCGCCACCATTCCGATGGGCCGCGTCGGCGATGCCGACGACTGCACGGGCGCCTTCCTCTATCTCGCCTCCGACGCGCTGTCGGGCTACGTCATGGGCCAGGTGATCGAGGTCAATGGCGGCCAGCTGATGCCGTGAAGCACCGGGGTGAAGGCGCCGATCCGCGCCTTGCTCCCCGCCTGCCTTCAGCGTCATTGCGAGGAGCGCAGCGGCGAAGCAACCCAGGAAACGGTACCGGACAAGCCGAAAGACCTGGGTTGCTTCGCTTCGCTCGCAATGACGTATCCGGGTCTGGATTACTCCGGGCGAAACAGTCGTTTTTGTTCAAACTGCTGCTTCCGTTCCAGGAACGCCTTGGCCTGGAACTCGAAGACCAGCTCGCCCTTCTGGTTCACGCCCGTGTTGCGGTGCGTGACGAGGCCCCATTGCGGGCGGCTGCCCGATGGGCGCTTGTCGACCAGCGTGGACGCATAGGTGATGGTGTCGCCGGCGTAGACGGGCTTCAGCCACTTCATGTCGCGGAAGCCCGGCGACGGGCCAAGTCGCGCGGATGGTCCGGTCGCGGCGCTTTCCTCGTCCTGCCGGCGCCGCACCATCAGGCGCATCCAGATTGCCGCCGTGTGCCAGCCACTCGCGCAGAGGGCGCCAAACGCGCTGTTGCGAGCGGCTTCCTCGTCGAGGTGGAAAGGCTGCGGATCGTACTGCCGGGCGAACTCCTTGATCTCCGGTGCCGTGAAGGTGTGGGAGCCGAGCTCGTCCGTTTCGCCGATGGCGAGGTCCTCGAACCAGCGGCTCATGACGCGGCCTCCGCTACAGTGTCGCGGCGGCCGAACATGATGCTGTTCGTCTGCTCCATCGCGACCTGGCCATCCTGGTCGACGAGTTCGAAGCGGAAGCGGACGAATCCCCTGTCCGGCTTCGAGCGCGAAGCCCGCGTTTCCAGCACGGTGTGCCTGACCGTCATCACAGAGCCGGGCCGTACGGGACGGAGCCACTTGACCTCATCGATGCCGGGAGCGCCCATAGCGGCTGCGTCGTCGAGCCAGCTGTCGCAGAGAATGCGCATCAGCATGGCGCAGCTGTGCCATCCCGACGCCGCCAGCCCGCCCAGGATGGAGGCCCTGCCAGCCTCCTCGTCGAGATGCATGGGCTGCGGGTCATAAAGCGCGGCGAAGGAGACGATCTCCTCGCGCGTGACGGAATGGGAACCGTAGGACGACGTGTCGCCCTCGTGGAAGTCCTCGAAATGCAGCCGCGGCATGGGCGGGCTCAGTTGGCGAAACGGAAATGCATCACGTCGCCGTCGGCGACGACGTATTCCTTCCCCTCCAGCCGCATGCGCCCCGCGTCACGGGCGCCCGCCTCGCCCTTGCCGCTGACGTAGTCGTCATAGGCGATGGTCTCGGCCCGGATGAAGCCTTTCTCGAAATCCGTATGGATGACGCCGGCCGCCTGCGGCGCACGCGTGCCCTTTGTGATCGTCCAGGCACGGGCCTCCTTCGGTCCCACCGTGAAGTAGGTGACGAGGTGCAGCAGGTCGTAGCCGGCGCGGATGACGCGGTTGAGGCCGGGCTCGTCGAGGCCCACGGCCTCGAGGTACTCCGCCTGCTCGTCCGGCGGGAGAACGGCGATCTCGCTCTCGATCTTGGCGGACACCACGACGGCGACGGCGTCCTCCTCCCTGGCGCGGGCAAAGACCCTGGCCGAAAAGGAATTGCCGTCATGGGCAGCGGCTTCCTCGACGTTGCAGACGTAGAGAACGGGCTTCGCCGTGAGAAGGTTGAGCTGCTGGAACAGCTTCTCCTCCTCGGTCTTGCGCTCGACGAGGCGGGCCGGCTTGCCGTCCTGGAGCAGCGTGAGGCAGCGCAGGACGAGATCCAGCGTCTCCTTGGCCTCCTTGTCGCCGCCGCGCGCCTTCTTCTCCAGGGTGACCACACGCTTCTCGAGGCTCTCGAGGTCGGCGAGCATCAGCTCGGTCTCGATGGTCTCGACGTCGGCGATCGGGTCGACCTTGCCCTCGACATGGGTGATGTCCCCGTCCTCGAAGCAGCGCACGACATGGGCGATGGCATCGACCTCGCGGATGTTGGCGAGGAACTGGTTGCCGAGGCCCTCGCCCTTCGACGCGCCGCGCACGATGCCGGCGATGTCGACGAAGGTGATCCGCGTCGGGATGATCTGCGCCGACTTGGCGATTCCGGCGAGCGCGTCCAGCCGGGGATCGGGCACCGCGACGTCACCGACATTGGGCTCGATGGTGCAGAACGGATAGTTGGCGGCCTGCGCCGCCGCCGTCTGCGTCAGAGCGTTGAAGAGGGTCGACTTGCCGACGTTCGGCAGGCCGACAATTCCGCATTTGAAGCCCATGTCTATCGCGCCAATCGTTCGAGTGTTTCGATGCCGTGCCGGAAGGAATTTACGATCAGGACGCCTTCGATCGTCTGTCCGTCGTTCATGTCCTCACTGAGGAAAACTCGGCACGAGGACAGGATCGCCGAGGCTCTTTCCTTGCTGCGCCGCTTCGACCCGCGCCTTTCGCGCCAGATCGTCGTCCATGCTGATGGTGACGTCCTTCATGATCAGCGGCCCGTGTTCCTGTGGGTCAGTGATATCGTGACTCTTGTCCGGGGCGTCAAACGGGAAGTGGACGCCCTACAGTTTGCCCGCCTCCTTCACGCCCTTCACCTCGCCCCAGCCGTGCCCTTCCATGCGCAGATGGACCTTGCTCTGGAAGGCGCTGTCGTCGCCCGCCGCAAGCAGCGGGGCGTACTCGGCGGTCGCGTCGCAAAGGTCAACGACCCAGTCGCGTTCGGCCTTGCCGAAGTCGCTGAGCACGTAGGGGTGCACCAGCTCCTTGGCTCCGGGATGGCCGATGCCGAGCCGGACGCGCCGGTACTCGTTGCCGCACTGGGCCGTGATCGAGCGCAGGCCGTTGTGCCCTGCATTGCCGCCGCCGAGCTTGACGCGCAGCTTGGCGGGCGGGAGGTCGAGCTCGTCGTGGAAGACGACGACGTCGGCGAGTGCGATCTTGAAGAAGCGCTGGGCCTCCGACACCGATCGCCCGGACTCGTTCATGAACGTCTCGGGCTTGAGCAGTACAACGCGCTCGCCCCCGATGGTGGTTTCGGTCGCCTCGCCCTGGAAGCGGCGGCGCCACGGCCCGGCCTTGTACGCACGCGCGATCGCCTCCACGGCCATGAAGCCGATGTTGTGGCGGTTGCCGGCGTAGCGGGAGCCGGGATTGCCGAGGCCGGCGAAGAGCAGCATGGCGGTGCCTCAGAATGGAAAAGGCCGCGGACGATGTCCGCGGCCCATCGGAGCGGCCGGGCCGCCCGGTCGCGGGTGCGATTACTTCTTGGCAGCCGGCGCGGCGGCGGCCGGGGCGGCCTCGGCGGCGGCGGCCGGAGCCTCTTCCTTCAGGCCGGACGGGGCGACCACGGTCAGGATCGTATAGTCGCGCTCCTGGTTGGCCGGGCGGGTGCCGGCCGGCAGGGGCAGGTCCGTGATGTGAACGGAGTCGTTCATGTCGAGCCCCTTGAGGTCGACCGTCACGGATTCCGGGATGGCGTCGGCCGGCGCAAAAAGCTCGATCGTGTGGCGCACGATGTTCAGCGTGCCGCCGCGCTTGATGCCGGGCGAGATCTCGCCGTTCTCGAAATGCACGGGCACCTCGACGCGGATCTGCTGGCCTGCCTTCAGGCGCAGGAAGTCGATGTGCAGCGGCGAATCCTTGACGGGATCGAGCTGATAATCGCGCGGCAGGACGCGGACCTTGGACCCGTCGACGTCGATCTCGAACTGGGTCGTCAGGAAGTGCCCGGCGAAAATGAGCTGCTGGGCGTTCTTGTAGTCGAGCGCGATGGCGACGGGCGGCTCGCCGGCGCCGTAGATGACGGCGGGGATGAGGCCCTGGCGGCGGACGGCGCGAGCGGCCCCCTTGCCGCCTGTAGCGCGCGTCGAAGCCTTGAGCTGCTTGACGGTCGTGGACATGGACAGTGTTCCTTCAACGAGAAGGGGCCGCGAGCGGCCCCGAACAGTCGCATCCGTGCCTCCAGGGGTGTCTGGCGGATGCGTGCGCGCGTATAGCCGAAAACACGGCCGGGGGGAAGGGCGGGTGGTTGCGCGAGGGCCGCCGGTCCAGGCTAGGCGAGCTCGGCCGCGACCGCCATCCGCTCGGCTTGCGCGCGCAGACGCTTGTCCCTCGTCCAGAGACGGACGCCGGGTGTGAGCAACACCGACGCGATGAGATGGGCATCGACACCATACGGTCCGAGGATCGGAGGTGGTCGATCCAGACGGACGTATCCACCAGGAGCATCAGTCGCCCTGGCGGCGTCGGTGCGGAGCCGCTGCTTCAGGATCGGTCCCGCCCAGCCTCGCGAGGCGACGTGCGCTTTCGCGCTCAATCAGAGCCCGCAGTCCTTCGCGCACCAGCTGATTGGTCTCACTGACCCCCGTCAGGGACTTAGCCTTGGCAATGAGATCGTCGTCGATGGCCAGTGTCGTGCGCATGGCTGCCTATTCCCGGTGCATCCAAACTGGCATCGATTGATGTCAGTTGCAATGCAGGGGCAGCAGCTGCGCCATCAGTCGAACAGGCTCGACACGCTCGTCTCGAGTGCCGTGCGGCCAATGGCTTCGCCGAGCAGGGACGCGATGGAGACGACGCGGATATTGCGTGCGACCTTCACCGCCACGGTCGGCTGGATGGAGTCGGTCAGCACCAGCGTCTTGAGCTTCGAGGCGGCGATGCGCGCCACCGCTCCTCCCGAGAGAACGCCGTGCGTGATATAGGCGTGAACCTCGGACGCGCCGTCCTTGAGCAAGGCCTCGGCCGCGTTGCACAGCGTGCCGCCGGAATCGACGATGTCGTCGACGAGGATGCAGGTTCTCCCCTTCACCTCGCCGATGATGTTCATCACCTCGCTCTCGCCGGCGCGCTCACGGCGCTTGTCGACGATGGCGAGCGGGGCATCGATCCGCTTGGCCAGGGCCCGGGCGCGCACCACGCCGCCGACGTCGGGGGACACGACCATGACGTTGGAGATGTCCATCCGCTCCTTGATGTCGCGGGCCATCAGCGGCGCGGCAAAGAGGTTGTCGGTGGGGATGTCAAAGAAGCCCTGAATCTGCCCGGCATGCAGGTCGATTGTCAGAACGCGATCGGCTCCCGCCTCGGTGATCAGGTTGGCGACGAGCTTGGCCGAGATGGGGGTGCGGCCCGAGGCGCGTCGATCCTGCCGCGCATAGCCGAAATAGGGCAGCACCGCCGTGATGCGCCGCGCCGACGAGCGGCGCAGCGCGTCGATGATGATCAGCAGCTCCATCAGGTGGTCGTTGGCCGGGAACGACGTCGACTGGACGACATAAACGTCCTGGCCGCGCACGTTCTCCTGGATCTCGACAAAGATTTCCATGTCGGCGAAGCGGCGGACCTGGCACTTGGCGAGCGGCACCTCGAGATAGGCGGCGATCGCGTCGGCGAGAGCGCGGTTCGAATTGCCGCAGACGAGCTTGATCTCGGCTTTCATCGTGTCGGCTCTCTCGCATCCACGCGGCAGGCGGCCCGGCGTGTCGGCCAAGCCTCGCCGCGGCTCTTAGCAGCCCCGCCCGGGGCGAACAATACGAACCCCGCCCCGGATGCACACCAAACTCTGTGCACGGTGCAGAAGCTGCTACCGCGGCATTCGATAGCCCAGCGCATCAACGACGCCATCGCGCTGCACCGAATCCTAACCGCCGCCGCTGATGAAGGCCGCCACCTCGTTCATGCTCTGAGATGTGAGCTTCATGATCTGCGTGTCGCCCACGCGCTCCCACGGGTCGGCGCTCTGGCCCGGCGCGGTTGCCGTGCTCGTGACCCGCTGGGCCCGCCGTCGCGAGGCGTCGAACACGTCCCACACGAGCGTCACCTCGGTCGTGCCGGCCTCGGTCGGAGTAGCCGTGAGGTAGCCCTTCAGATGATAGCGGGCGGGATCGCTGGGAGAGACCAGATCGATGCGCCGCTGCATCGCCTGGTTGACGACCGCGTCGTTGACCTTCCCAGCGAGTGCGTCCGGGGCACCTTCGATGACGTCGAGTGCGATCGGCACCCCGGGTGCGTCGACCATGCGGGCCACCGGGCCGCCGGTCGTATCCTGGCACCCCGACAGGAAAAGAGCTGCGAGAACGGCGAGAGCCGGAGCGACGGCCGTGACACACCGCCGGGGCAGGAACCGGGCCTGACTCATCGCTCCTCCCGACGCGCCATTGCTACACGCGCGTTTGGACTCCCTTAACGCTATCGGATCATCAGGTCCAGATCCGCACCGTTCAAGGTCTCGCGCCCCTCCGCCGTGAGCAACGATGTCCGGCCGAGGCACATGGCCGTCTCGCTCTCGGAGTCCATCAGGATCATGTGCAGGAACATGACCATGCCGGCTTCGAGCGGCCAGTCGTTCGCCTCGTAGAACATCGGCGGGTCCATCCAGGACGGGGCGAACTTGGCGCCCAGCGAATAGCCGCATGCGTTGAGCCGGTGCTGCGACAGGCCCAGCCTGTCGAGCACCCGCGCATGGGCAGCGAACACGTCGCCTGCAGTCGCTCCGGGCCGCAGGGCTTCCTCGCAGGCGGCCAGCGCCTTCCGGGCGGCCGCGTGATAGCGCCGGTGCAAGGGGCGAGGCTCCCCCACGACGATGGTCCGCATCGCCGCGCAGTGGTAGCGCCGGTAGGCGCCGGCAAACTCGAGCGTGATCTGGTCCTGCACCTCCAGCGTTCTGCGGCCGCTCTTGGAGCGGCAGAGCAGGGCCTCCCGGCCCGACCCGATGATGAATTCGTTGCCGGGGTATTCCCCACCGCCGCGGAACACGGCGCCCTGCTGCGCGGCGAGCACCTCGCCCTCGTCAGCCCCGGCCCTGACCGCGTCGATGCCGGCGCGGTCAGCCGCGTCGCAGAGTTCCGCCGCGCGGCGGACGAAGACGATCTCGGCCGGTGACTTCACCACCCGCAGCCGGGGCACGATCGCGCTGGCATCGACGACCGCGCAGCGCTCCGACAACACGGCCTCGAGCTGCCGTCCGAGTCCGTAGGTGAGGCCATGCGCGTCGAACTCGACGCCGAGCCGGCCGGGCAGCAGGCGCAAGGATTCGAGCAGGTCGGCGGTCGCGAGCGCCGGGGCGGCATCACGACCATCCTTCCAGATCCGGATGTCCGCGAGGGTGGAGGTGAGTTGCGCCTGCCGCAGATCGGCCGAGCGAGTGAGAAGCGCCATGCGTCCATCGGCGGACACCACGAGACACTGGAAGAAGCAGAAGCCGAACGTGTCGTAGCCCGTCAGCCAGTACATGCTCTCCTGCGAGAAGAGCAGCATTCCGTCCAGCCGAGCCTCCTGCATGGCCGCCAGCAGCCGCGTCCGTCGGGCCGCGAACTCGTGGGCCGTGAAGTGAAGGGCCATGGTGTCTCCAGCCTGTCATCGAGCGCGCCAGGCGCGGCGCGTCACGCCGGCAACTTCCATGCCGCGCCGCGTCGTCCTATCTCTCGCGCATGACGAGGCCACCCCACACGACTCGATCCGACGCTGATCTTCCTCCCGGCGCCGTTCCGGACGGCGAAGACGACGAGGAGATCCAGGGCCTGGACGATCTGCCGCCGGAGGAGGGCGATTCCGGCGTCGATCTCGCATTCCACGAGGAGGGTGGGGGCAGCGCCCGGTTGCGTGCCGGCGCCGCAGCCATCGCGGCGGTCTGGCGCACTTTGCCGAATGCTCCGGGTGTCTACCGGATGATCGATGCCGAGGGAGCGGTGCTCTATGTCGGCAAGGCCCGCTCGCTGAAGAAGCGGGTCGCCTCCTACACGCGCGGCGTCGGTCACGGCAACCGCATCGCCCGCATGATCTCCGAGACGGCGACGATGGAGTTCGTCACCACGGAGACGGAGACCGAGGCGCTGCTGCTTGAGGCAAACCTCATCAAGCAGCTGAAGCCGCGGTTCAACGTGCTGCTGCGCGATGACAAGTCCTTTCCCTACATCCTGATCACGGGCGACCACGTCTCGCCGCAGCTGACGAAGCACCGTGGGGCGCGGTCGCGGCCGGGAGACTATTTCGGTCCGTTCGCCAGCGTCTGGGCCGTGAACCGTACGCTCAACGCGCTGCAGCGCGCCTTTCTGCTGCGCAGCTGCTCGGACAGCTACTACGAGAACCGCACGCGGCCCTGCCTGCTGCACCAGATCAAGCGCTGCGCCGCCCCCTGCACGGGGGAGGTGGGGCATGTCGAGTATGCCCGCCTGGCGGCGCAGGCCCGCGACTTCCTGCGTGGGCGGAGCGTGAACGTGAAGCAGGACCTCGCTGCCGAAATGCAGAAGGCCTCCGACGCGCTGGAGTTCGAGCGCGCGGCCCGCTACCGCGACCGTCTCGCCGCCCTCTCGGCCATCCAGGCAAGCCAGGACATCAATCCCCAAAGCGTGGAGGAGGCCGACGTCTTCGCCCTGCACGAGGAGGCAGGCCAGTTCTGCGTGGAAGTGTTCTTCTTCCGCAACTTCCAGAACTGGGGCAACCGCGCGTATTTCCCGCGCGCGGACCGCTCGGTGCCGCTTGAAGAGGTGATGGAGGCCTTCGTCGCCCAATTCTACGACGACAAGCCGGCGCCACGGCTGGTGCTGCTGTCGCATCCGATCGCGGATCGCGAGGTGCTGGAGGATGCCCTGTGCACCCGCGCCGGCCACAAGGTCGAGGTCAGCGTTCCCAAGCGGGGGGAAAAGCGCGACCTGGTCGAGCACGCCGCTTCCAATGCCCGCGAGGCGCTCGGTCGCAAGCTGGCCGACACGTCATCGCAGCAGAAGCTGCTGGGCGCGCTGGGACAGGCCTTCGGCCTTCAGGGCCCCGTCCGCAGGGTGGAGGTCTACGACAACTCTCACATCATGGGGACCAACGCGGTGGGGGCGATGATCGTGGCCGGCCCGCAGGGCTTCTCCAAGCCGCACTATCGTACCTTCACCATCCGCTCGACCGAACTCACCCCGGGCGACGACTACGCCATGATGCGGGAGGTCCTCACCCGCCGCTTCTCGCGGCTCATGAAGGAGGCCCCGAGGGAGCCGTCGGCATCCCCGGCAGCGAATGCAGCGGAGATGGCGAGCGATGCCGGCTCCTCCGACATGCCGTCCTGGCCGGACCTCGTGCTCGTCGATGGTGGACGGGGACAGCTCGACGCGGCGCGCGGCGTGCTGGCGGAGCTGGGTGTCGAGGGCGTGCCGCTGGTCGGGATTGCCAAAGGCCCCGACCGCGATGCGGGGAGGGAGACATTTTTCGTGCCGGGCAAGGAGCCGTTCAAGCTCGCTCCGCGCGATCCTGCCCTGTACTTCATCCAGAGGTTGAGGGACGAGGCCCACCGTTTCGCCATCGGAACACATCGCGCCAAGCGGCGGAAAGAGTTCACGAAATCTCCCCTGGACGAGATCTCCGGCGTGGGTCCCTCGCGCAAGCGCGCGCTGCTGCTGCACTTCGGCACGGCCAAGGCGATCGCCCGCGCATCCCTCGACGACCTCGCCAAGACACCGGGGGTGAACATGGCCACGGCGAAGGCCGTCTACGATCACTTCCACGAGGGCCGGGGATGAACGGGCCCGTAACACCGCGAGGACCGTGGAGGTGCCGTTGACGGGCGAGCGCGGGGTGTGCTTCCTCAGCGACGGACGTGGCGCGACCGGGCACACCGGCCGGGCAACGCCCTGTTCCCATCCCCTGGACGCCGGATCACGGCCAGCCCGCCCGACCGGCGGCAGGCGAACCGGCGGACCGCCCTGGCGAGAGACATGAAGCGGGTCAGCCCGTTCAACCTTCCGAACCTCCTCACGACGGGGCGCGTGGTCGCCGTGCCGGCGGTCGTGGCCTGCATGTTCTGGCCCGAGGAGTACTGGATGCGCTGGGTGGCGCTCGGCATCTTCGTGCTGGCCGCCATCACCGATTATCTCGACGGCTACCTCGCCCGGGCCTGGTCGCAGCAATCGGCGTTGGGGCGCATGCTAGACCCCATCGCCGACAAGCTCCTCGTCGCAGCGACACTGCTGATGCTGGTCGCCGACAAGACGATCGCGTCGTGGTCGATCTGGGCCGCGATCGTCATCCTGTCGCGCGAGATCCTGGTCTCCGGCCTGCGCGAATATCTCGCCGAGCTCCGCGTCAGCGTGCCGGTCTCGACCGTGGCGAAGTGGAAGACCACCGTGCAGCTGGTGGCCGTCGGTTTTCTCATCGTCGGTCCCGCCGGCGAGAGCGTGCTGCCGGGAACGGTGACGATCGGCATCGTGCTGCTGTGGATCGCCGCATTGCTGACCCTCTACACGGGCTATGACTACTTCCGGGCCGGGATCCACCACGTGATCGAGCAGGCCGACTGAGGGCAAGGAATGCGGATCGTTTATTTTGCCTGGGTGCGTGAGCGCATCGGCAAGGCCGAGGAAGAGCTGTCGCCTCCAGAGAGCGTCCGGACCGTTGCGGACCTCGCATCCTGGCTGGCGGGGCGCGGCGAGGAATACGCCTACGCCTTCGAGAACCCCGCCATCGTCCGCGCCGCGATCGACCGCAAGCACGTCAAGCCCGACACGCCCCTCGGCGGTGCGGCCGAGATCGCGTTCTTCCCGCCCATGACCGGGGGCTGACATGGCCACCGTCCCGGTCGTCGTGCGCGTGCAGGCGGAGGATTTCGACGCTGCCGCCGAGGCCGCGGCACTCACCGGGGGCCGTACGGACATCGGCGCGGTGGTCACTTTCACCGGGCTCTGCCGGGCCGAGGGCGGCACGCTGGCTGCCCTGGAGCTGGAGCACTATCCCGGCATGGCCGAGGAGGAGATGGCAGCGGTCGCCCATGAGGCAGTGTCGCGCTGGCCTCTGCAGGGTGTGGTTGCCATCCACCGGTTCGGCAAGATTCCGCCCGGCGGCAACATCGTGCTCGTCGTCACCGCGTCGGCCCATCGTGCCGCCGCGTTCGAGGCCGCTTCGTTCCTGATGGATTATCTCAAGACCCGCGCGCCCTTCTGGAAAAAGGAGCACCGCGTCGACGGGACCTCAGGCGACTGGGTCGAGGCCAAGGAGGCTGACGACCGGGCCGCGGAGCGCTGGGGCAAGGGGCGTTGACCGTCCAGGCCGCGCGCCTACGGGTCAAGCCGGGCTGGCGCGGTCCGCATCGGTTCAGAACCGCCATAACCCTTTCCCTCCGGTCGCCTCCGGCCTGACGCTACTCGCAGAGCTCCCGTTTCATGGCCTGTGCGTAGCGGCGAAGTCTCGCCTGCAGCCTCGCCTGCTCGGCCGGCTGCCCCGCGTGGGAGGCGAGCGCCATCGTGATCGCCCCGATGCGGAAGGCGATCCAGCACGGGCGGTAGAACTCCACCAGCTCCGGCGCGATGGGGCGACCCGCCGCAGCCTCCGACTGGCCGCGCAGCTCCTCGGTGCGGCCGCGGCCTAGCTCGAACTCGACGGCTACCCCCGCCACGTCCCAGGCGGGATCCTGACAGCCGACGAGATCGTGTGACGCATGGTGGTCGAGAGCATCGGTCTTGAGGATTTTGCCATCCTGGATCGCGATCCACTCGTGCGCGTCCATCCGGCCGTCCGTCTCGACCCTGCGAACAGTGGTCTCCAGGCGGTCGGCCACCCCGGCGAGGTGGCCCAGCCGACGCCCCGCCTCGTCTCCGAACTGCTCTGAAGTGTTCTGGACAGCCATCGCAGCGAGTTCGGGAAGCGTTGCTCCAGATGATCGCCCGGCCGGGAAGGCCCTGGCGAGGGTTCCGACATACCCGGCGAGATTTGCGAGCAGGCCAGCTTCGCCCGCGTCCGCTCGGGTCAGCGGCCGTGCGCCGGCGTGCCATCGTTCCACCAGGAAGCCGTGCATGAAACCGAGAGGCTCCGGCGTGAAGCCCGCCTCGAACAGCGCCTTGGCCCGCGCGAGCTTTCGTTGCCCGGTTGGGCCGAGCCCTGCGAAGCGGGCGAGCACCGGGCCGGTCGGCGTCTCGAACAGGAACTTGCGCCTCTCCTGCATCGTGTCCGCTGCCGGCCAGAACTCTTCCGCCGCGAAGAGCCGGGCTCTCCATGCCCCGCCGGACAGGTCTGCTGCGAGCGTTGCGGGTTTGCCGAGGAGGTCCGACACCCACTGCTCCAGACGGTGCTCCGTCCGTGCCGCATGCAGGACGAGGTCCTCGAACCCGACGCAGCGCCGGTCCAGGCGGGGCCAGCGTTCGAGGTGCCTCTGATCGGCCTGCGAACCCGGCGAGCTCGCGTGGCCTGTGAAGAGGGTGAGACGGCCCGTTTCCACGCCCCGGTCGTCGAGCCAGTCGCAGACCGCGCCGAAGGAGCTGCCGGACAGGCCCGGCCCTTCGTCCACGATTGCGAAACGGAGGGCCGGGTCTGACAGAAGCTCGTGTTCCAGCTGCGGGCCCGGCGTTATGACGCGCCGGAAGGGATGGCCGTGCGGCCGCACGGTCGCCGTGACCGGGGCTGTCGTGCGCGAGCCCACCATGGCCGCCAGGCCCGTCCCGATGCTCCGCAGGCCGATAACGGCATGCGCGGCTGCTGGAAGGCCGCGGGCGGCCTCGGCATAGGCTTCGGGGTAGAGAGCGTAGAAGGCGTAGCCTTCGGGCTGGCGGCATGTGACCGCCCCGGGGAGATCGGGCTCGGGGACGGTATCGATCCGCTCTGGCATGGCCGTGAAGCCGCTGTCCCATGAGCCCGAGATGACGTGGCCCATGCGGCAGAGGAGGCCCATCAGGGCTGCTGCGCCGGGGCCGGGTTCGTCCTCGCCGCTTTCCGCGACCTCCGCGTCTGCCACCCCCTGCGCGAGTTCCGCGGCGAGGATGAAGGCGGCGACGAGCCCGGAATGCCGGGCAAGTCCGTCGAGCCGAACCGCCGAGCCCCAGAGCTGGAGCGCTTCCGCCAGCCGGTCCCGTGCGTCGACCGAAACGGACCTGTCGCCATAGACCAGCATCGTCTCAGCCCGCCCGGGAGCCAGGGGATATGGGCGGCAAGGTGATTTCGGACGAGAAAGTCATGCCCGCCGACAACGCGGCGGGCATGACGGCGTTGCAGGTTCAGGCGGCCTCGCCGCCTTTCGGGCCCCAGAACACGACCCACGTGCTGAAGCCGGTCGAGAACTCCTCGAACCGGTGCTCCACGCCCGCCTCGACGAAGAGGACGTCGCCCGGCCCGAAGCTGCGCCGTTCGCCGGCCTTGGAGAACACGCCGGTGCCGCTCGCGACGATATAGATCTCGTCCTGCTCGTGCGGGGTCTGGCGGTCTGCTCCGACAGGGGCATAGAGCTCCACGCTCATCGTCCCGTGGCGCAGCAGCACGGCGAAAGGCTCGGGCACGGCGGAGAGGGCCTGCTGCGCCTCGGCGGACGTCACCGCCCAGGGAGGAGGGCCGGCCAGTGGGTCGCTCATGGCATCCTCCTGTCAGGCAGCACGGGCCCTGGGCCGGACCTCGGCCGCATAGTCCTCGATCAGGGTGCGGGTGATGGCGCCGGGGGTGAACACCTGACCTGCGACCTCTCCGACCGGGGTGATCTCGGCGGCGGAACCGGTGATGAAGCACTCCGTGAAGTCCTTCAGCTCCTCCGGCAGGATGCGCCGCTCCACCACCTCGATCCCCCTCCGGCGTGCGAGATCGATGACGGTCTTGCGCGTCAGCCCGTCGAGGAAGCAGTCGGCGATGGGCGTGTGGATCTGGTTTTCGCGCGCAAAGAATACGTTCGCGCCCGTGCATTCCGCCACGCGCCCCTGCCAGTCGAGCATCAGGGCGTCGGCGTAGCCCTTTCGCTCCGCCCTGTGCTTGGAGATGGTGCAGATCATGTAGAGACCAGCCGCCTTGGATCGCGACGGTGCGGTCGCGGGGTCGGGGCGGCGGTACTCCGCCCAGTCGAGGCGAATGCCCTTCATGCGCTGCTCGGGGTCGAAATAGCTCGGCCAGTTCCACGACGCGATGGCGAGGTGGATGGTGGTGTCCTGCGCCGACACGCCGATCATCTCGGAACCCCGCCACGCGACCGGACGCAGATAGGCGTCGGTCTGGCCGTTTGTCTCGACCACGAGGGCCTTGGCCGCGTCGATCTCCTCGACCGACCAGGGGATTTCGAAATCGAGATACTCGGCAGAGGCCTTCAGCCTCTTCGAATGCTCCGTGGATTTGAAGACCTGGCCACCATAGGCACGCTCTCCCTCGAAAACGCAGGATCCGTAGTGCAATCCGTGCGTCAGGACGTGTACCCTCGCGTCACCCCAGGCCACGAGCCGGCCGTCCAGCCAGATGAATCCTTCGCGCTTGTCGAACGGGATGACGGACATGACGATGTCTCCTTGCCTCGCGCGGCACATCCGGAAGGGCGGCAGCCGATCCGGGTTCTTTCCTTTCGCCGCGAGCCCTTGACGCGTAACAATCGCCCTGAAATATGTCAACATCACTGACGTAAATAGGATCCGAGCCGCGATGCAGCCTGCCGTCGAGTTCCGCCTGGACGATCACAGCGCCGATGCGCAGGAGCCGCCGCTTTTCGACCTCATCGAGCTGCTTTTCTTCGCCTATCGGGACTTCGTCGGGGATCCCGACCGGATCCTCGCCCAGTACGGTTTCGGCCGGGCGCATCACCGCGTTCTTCACTTCGTCAACCGCAACCCGGGGCTCACGATCGCTTCGCTCCTCGACATCCTGCGCATCACCAAGCAGAGCCTGAACCGCGTGCTGAAGGACCTGCTGGAGAAGGGTTATGTCGAGCAGCGGGCGGGCCTCGTCGACCGCCGCCAGCGGCTCCTCTACGTGACGCCACGCGGCGCCGCGCTGGCGCTCGACCTTGCCGCCATGCAGACGCAGCGAATCTCGCGTGCGCTGGAGGAGGCCGGGCCCGAGGCGGCGGAGGCGGCGCGCGCCTTCCTGCGCGCCATGGTCGAGCCCGCGGACCGCGAGGAGGTGGGGCAGATGGTCCGCTCGCCCATCGGGCGGGGAGGGGAGCGGTGAGCACCCGCGCACGGGCGGCGCCCCCCGATGACGCGCCGCACGTCCTCGTCGTCGACGACGACCGGAGGATCCGCGACCTGCTCTCCCGGTTCCTCATGGAGCACGGCTACCGCATCTCGACCGCCAAGGACGCCGTCGACGCTCGCGCGCAGATTGCCAGTATCGTCTTCGATCTCTACGTGCTCGACGTCATGATGCCGGGCGAGAACGGCTTCGACCTCGCGCGCTGGATCCGCACCCGGTCGGAAATCCCGATCCTGATGCTCACGGCCCGCGCCGATCCGCGAGACCGCGTCGAGGGCCTGGAAATCGGCGCGGACGACTACCTGCCGAAGCCCTTCGAGCCGCGTGAGTTGGTGCTGCGCATCAACAACATCCTGCGCCGCAATGCGCCGGCCGCGCCGCTGGCGCCAAGCGCCCCCGAGTCGGTGCGCTTCGGCGACTTCACCTTCCGCCTCGACCGCGGCGAGCTGCGGCAGGGCGACGAGGTGGTGCGCCTGACCGAGCGCGAGCGGGAGATGCTGCTGGTGCTCGCCCAGAGCGGCGGCGAGACGGTGCCGCGCGACGCGCTCGCGGGCTCCGGCGAAGTCTCGAACGAACGCACGATCGACGTGCAGATCAATCGCCTGCGCCGCAAGATCGAGACGGATCCGGCCAATCCGCTGCACCTGCAGACCGTGCGCGGCATAGGCTACCGGCTCTTCGTCGATTGAGGAGCGGATGAGGAGCGGCACCCCACTCGTCCGGCGACCGCTCGCGTTGTACCACCGCTCTGCGCGCTGGCTGGGCCGGCGCATGCCCAAGGGGCTGTTTGCCCGGGCGCTGATCATCATCATCGCCCCGATGATCATCCTGCAGTCGGTGATCGCCTACGCTTTCATGGAGCGGCACTGGCAACTCGTCACCCGGCGGCTGTCGCAGGCCGTGACGCAGGACATCGCCGCCCTCATCGATATCGCGCAGAGCTATCCTCAGGATCCGAAGTTCGAGACGCTGACGCGCATCGCCAGCGAACGGCTGAACCTCGACGTCGAGATCCTGCCGGCCGGCCCGCTGCCGCCGCCCGCGCCCAAGCCGTTCTTCTCGATCCTCGACTCCACCCTGTCGCGCGAGATCCGCGTGCAGATCGGCCGGCCGTTCTGGATCGACACGGTCGGCCGCTCCAACATCGTCGAGATCCGCATCCAGCTCGACAACGGCATCATGCGGGTGCTCACCCGCCGGTCGCAGGCCTACGCCTCCAACTCGCACATCTTCCTGATGTGGATGGTCGGCACGTCCTTCGTTCTGCTCGGCATCGCGGTGCTGTTCCTGCGCAACCAGATCCGGCCGATTCTGCGCCTTGCCGAGGCGGCGGAGAGCTTCGGCAAGGGGCGGGAAATCGAGTTCCATCCCCGCGGGGCGCGCGAGGTCCGCCAGGCCGGTCATGCCTTCATCGAGATGCGGCGACGCATCGAGCGCGCCTTCGAGCAGCGCACCGCCATGCTGAACGGCGTCAGCCACGACCTGCGCACCATCCTCACCCGGTTCCGGCTGTCGCTCGCGCTGATGGACGAGGAGGACAATCCCGACGTCGAGGCGATGAAGAAGGACGTCGACGAAATGACCCGCATGCTGGAGGCCTATCTCTCCTTCGCGCGCGGGGACGCCGGGGAAACGGCGACGCCCACCGACATGGGCACCCTGCTCGAGGAGCTGAAAGCCGATGCCGAGCGCGCCGGGCATGCCACCGAGGTCAAGGTCAGCGGCGACCCGGTGGCCACCGTGCGCCCCGACGCCTTCAAGCGGTGCCTGGCCAACCTCGTCTCGAACGCCGTGCGCCATGGAGACCGGATCTCCATCACCGCCGTGCGCGACCCGCGCTGGCTGACGATCACGGTCGACGATGACGGACCGGGCATCCCGGAGGATCAGCGCGACGAGGTATTCAAGCCCTTCGTGCGGCTCGACGAGGCCCGCAACATCGACGAGGGCGGCACGGGCCTGGGCCTCGCCATCGCGCGCGACATCGCCCGTTCGCACGGCGGCGAGGTGATGCTTGCCGACAGCCCGCTGGGCGGGCTCAGGGCGGCTGTCAGGGTGCCCGTTTAGCCTTTCTCTGGTCGAAAGCCTCACCGCGCGTCTGAAGACGCGCGGTCCGGGGACCTAAGACGCGCGGTCCGGGAGCGCGGGTCTTCAGACCCGCACTTTTTCCGTTCCCGGTGAGGACAAAAATCAGCGGCAGCTACATAGCCGGCGCATAATCCTCGTCGGGATCGTCGTCGTAGCGCTTGCGGTCCTCGTCGCGGTCGCGGCTGGCGCGCTCGCGGAAGCGGCGCGGACCCTCGGCGACACGTTGGAACATGGCCCGGAAGGGCGATGCGATGCGGCACAGGTCGGACAGCGCGCTGGCGTTGCGGCCGGCACGCTCCAGCTCCTTGTCCAGCGCCGCCATGGTCCTGGACAGGCCGGAATCATCGTCGCGGAACCAGGTGTCCATGACGCGGGCGAAGAGCAGGACCGCGCCCTGCACCTTCAGCGCTCCGGCGGGGCCCTCGGTCGAGATCCCCGCTGCCGCCAGCATGTAGCGCTGGCTGTTCAGGGCGACCTGGTTCAGCGCGGCGATGCTCAGCGGATCCATGCGGAGGTCGCGCGAGATGGCCTTCAACGCCGCCTTCTGCGGCGTCATCGCGTCGAGCCGGCGCATCAGCACGTCAAACAGACGCTCGCGGACGCTCTCACCGACGAGGTCGTCGGTAGTGCCCTCCAGTACGATCTTGTCGATGCGCCGCGTATAGGCACCGAGGATGGCGCCCTTGGAAGGAAAGAGGTCCCTCAGTTCCGCCAGCGTGACGCCTGCTTCCTGGGCGATGTCGCCCAGTTCGATCTCGTCCCAGCGGCGGTCCTCCGCCAGCCGGAACAGCGCGTCGATGACGCGGTCGCGTGGGCTGCCGGACGGCGGCGGTGACGCGGCCTCCGAGGCTGCTGCCGCCTTCTCGTTGACGGAGCTGGTGCGGGAGGCCTTGCTCCCGCGTGGCTTGGGTTCGCGCGCCATTGTCGTTCTCCGATCCCGTTCAACCCCCAAGATAGGGCGCGGGGAGCCCGCGCGCCAACCCGGTCAGCCCGAGAGTTCTCCGGCGCGCCGTCTTGCCGCGGCGACGGCGCGGCGCATCAGCCCGTCGAGGCCGTCGTCCACCATCAGCACTGCCAGGGCCGCGGCTGTCGTCCCGCCGGGGGAGGTGACGTTCTCGCGCAGGGTCGAGGGCGCGAGGTCGGAGCGGTGCATGAGCTCTCCCGCCCCCTCCACGGTCGCCCTCGCCAGCCGCTCCGCCAAGTCAGGCGGCAGGCCTTCCGCCTCGGCGGCCCGGGCCAGGCACTCGGTGAGGTAGAAGACATAGGCGGGCCCGGACCCGGAGACCGCCGTCACGGCGTCGATGAGGTCCTCGCTCGCCACCCATTCGACGCGGCCCACGCCCGACAGCAGGGCGTCCGCCACGTCGCGCTGCGCCTTCGACACCTGCGGGCTCGCTGCCGCACCCGTGATGCCGCGCTGCACGGAGGCGGGCAGGTTGGGCATGGCGCGCACCACCGCGGCGGCATCGGGGAGGCGGGCCTGGAGGTCGCCGATGCGCTTTCCGGCCAAGATGGAGAGCACGAGCGTGCGCGGCCCGGCGATGGGGGCGAGGTCACCCGCCGCCTCGTCCAGCATCTGCGGCTTGATGCCCAGCACCAGCACCTCCGGCGGGCGGACAGTGCCGCGCGACGGGTTGAGAGCGATGCCATGCTGTTCGCAGGTTGCGGCCAGCAGCGTCGAGGCGTGCGGATCAATGATGGTGATGCGTTCGCCCGAGAGCCCGCCTCGCAGCCACCCCTCCAGCATCGCTCCGCCCATCTTGCCGCAGCCGGCGAGAACGAGGGAGGACGGCAGCGGCGATATCGGATGGGCGATGGTCATGGCGGCCTCGAACTGGAACGGGAGCGCCGTTCCTTATCGCCCGCCGCCGGGTCCGCTGTCACCGGAGAAGAGAGGCGCCTTTCAGGCCTCGCCGACGGTCTCGAACATGGCACCCTCCATCGCCTCGCGGGGGCTCTTGCCGGCCCACAGGACGAACTGGAAGGCCTGGTAGTGGCGGTCGCACGCGTCGGTGGCCAGCTTCAGCAGCGTCTCGCATTGCTGCCCGTTGGGCTCGACGCCGCCAGCCAGCAGGAGGGAGTGGCGAAACATCACCACCTCCTCGCTGCTCCACAGGTCGAAATGCCCGACCCAGAGCTGCTCGTTGATGAGCGACACGAGTTCCAGCACGTCCGACCGCCGGCGTGCGGGGACCCGCAGGTCGAAAGCGCAGGCGATGTGCAGCGCCTCCATCTCGTCGAGCCAGGTGAATGCGATGTGGTAGTCCGTCCAGGCGCTGGCGACGGAGACCGAGATCTCGTTCTCGTCGGCGCGGTCGAAGGACCAGTCGCGGATCGTGGCGAGCCTCTCGACGACATCGAGCGGGTGCTCGCTGCGTTCCGCGACGTCCACTTCTATAGATGGCATGCCGACCCCGGCTGGTAGTTCAGGTTGATCTGGCGACCGTTGACGCTCGTCGAACACCTGCCGCGGCCACGCCGAGCGGACCGCGGTCATCTTCGCCTCTACTTGCCGATTCAACGCTGAATCGACGAAGAACAAGGCGAATCACCTCTCGAACCGACCATAGCGCGGGCGAGTCATGCCGCACAACGAGCGAGATGGACCGTCTGGGATTCGCCCTTCGGGGGCAATCAGCACGGCTGCTCGGTCCACAGCGGATGCGAAAACGATCCCCGCCCGGTTGAGCGCGTGCTTAACCGCTCGTCAAGATTTTGAGGTGGCTTCGACAGCCGCCAAACGGGCCTCGAGCGCGGTGATCCGCTCGGCCAGGCGGTCGTTTTCGTCGCGCGCCAGGATGGCCATCTCGCGGACGGCCTCGAACTCCTCGCGGCTGACGACGTCCATGTCGCGGATGAAGCGCTCGAACTGGGCACGCACCACGCCCTCGGCTTCGCGTCGCACACCCTGGGCCATGCCGGCCGCGTCGGTGAACAGGCGGGCGAAATCGTCGAGAAGGCGGTTCTGGGCCATGGCGGTCTCCGGGTCGGACGAGCGCTCTCTAGCACCTTTGCCGCTCGCGTTCACGTGTCCGTCGCGGCGCAGGCCGACCTTGACGCCCCGGCAGCGCCGTCGCATGCAGGCGGCCTCGCGCGGCGGGAGGACTATGGGCAATTTCCTGACATTCTTCCCGGATCACACGACTTTCGTGGAGATCGGGCCGCTCGCGATCCGCTGGTACGCGCTCGCCTACATCGCCGGCCTCGTCGGCGGCTGGTGGGGGATGCGCCGCATCGTCGCAACGGACCACTACTGGAGCCCGGCGCAAAAGCGTCCGACGGCGATCGACCTCGACGATCTGCTCGTCTATGCGGCGGTCGGCGTCGTGCTCGGCGGCCGGCTTGGCCATGTCTTGATCTACGGGCTGCCCTACTACGCCGCCAATCCGCTCGAGATCCTGAAGGTCTGGCGCGGCGGCATGGCGTTCCATGGCGGCCTCATCGGCGTGCTCGTCGGCACCTGGCTCTTCGCGCGCAGCCGCGGTCTGTCGCTCCTCTCGCTCTTCGACCTCTTCGCCGTGGTTGCGCCGTTCGGCCTGTGCCTCGGCCGCATCGCCAACTTCATCAATGGCGAGCTGTGGGGACGGCCGAGCGACCTGCCCTGGGCCATGGTGTTTCCCAATGCCGGGCCCGAGCCGCGCCATCCCAGCCAGCTCTACGAGGCGGGGATGGAGGGGATCCTGCTTTTGGGCGTCATGCTCGTGCTGCTCAGCCGCGTCGGCATGCGCCGGCCGGGGCTGCTGGCCGGGGTCTTCGGCATTGGCTACGGGCTGGCACGCATCGTCTCCGAATTCTTCCGCGAGCCGGATCCGGACAGCGAGCGGCTGGGGCAGGTGCTGACGATGGGCATGGCACTGTCGCTTCCCATGCTGATCGCAGGTGCCGTGCTCGTCTGGCGCGCCATGGCGCGGCCGCGCGCCGGCGAGGAGAAGGCGGCGACCGCATGAATGCGCTGGCCGCGGAGATCGACGCCATGATCGCGGTGGAGGGGCCGATGTCGGTCGCCCGCTACATGGCGCTGTGCCTGGGCCATCCCGCTCACGGGTACTACATGCGCCGTGATCCGCTGGGGGCACAGGGCGACTTCGTGACCGCGCCCGAGATCTCGCAGGTCTACGGCGAGCTCCTTGGCCTGTGGTGTGTCGACACCTGGAGCCGCATGGGTAGCCCGACCAGCTTCGTGCTCGCGGAGCTCGGCCCCGGCCGGGGCACGCTGATGGCCGACATGCTGCGGGCTGCCCGTGTCGTTCCCAATTTCGCGGCGGCGGCGAGCCTGCACCTCGTCGAGACCAGTCCGGTCCTGCGCGAGCGCCAGCGCGACACGCTCGCGGCGTCGGGGCTGACGCCGCGCTGGCACGACTCACCGGAGACCCTTCCGCCCGGGCCGGCCGTGATCGTCGCCAACGAGTTCTTCGACGCGCTTCCCGTGCGCCAGTTCGTGCGGGCCGTCGACGGCTGGCGCGAGCGGCTCGTCGGGCATGACGGGGAGGGACGGCGCATTTTCGGCCTCTCCCCGGACCCGGCGCCCGGTGTCGAGGTCGAGGCGCCCCCGGGAACCGTGATCGAGGTCGGGGAGGCAGCCTACGCTCTGGCCGCCTCTCTGGCGGGCCGCATCTCGACGCAGGGCGGTGCTCTCCTCGCTGTCGACTATGGCCATGTGCGGCCCGGCTTCGGCGAGACCTTCCAGGCGGTTCGGGCACACCGCCCTGCCGATCCGCTGGCCGAACCGGGGGAGGCCGATCTCACCGCCCATGTCGATTTTTCCGCCCTGGCCCGCGCCGCGTCGCGCGCAGGAGCACGGGTGCACGGCCCGGTTCCGCAAGGCGAGTTCCTGGTGGCTCTGGGTGCGCGCGAACGCGCGGAGGTTCTCGCCCGCCGCGCGGCGCCCGGGCAGGCGGAGGCTGTGCTCTCCGGCGTGGAGCGACTGGTCGGCCCGGGCCCGGCCGGCATGGGCGATCTTTTTAAGGTGCTCGCCATCACCGCGCCGGATGTTGCACCGGCCGGTTTCCCGCCCGCCGACCCTGTTCAGGAACCTGTGCCGTGAAGATCGTGTCTCCTGATCTCGACCTGCCTGGCGTCGCGCACGCCTTCTTCACCCGCCAGGGCGGCGTTTCCGAAGGCATCTATGCGACCCTGAACGGCGGACAGGGCTCCTCCGACGACCAGTCCCTCGTGCAGGAAAACCGCAGCCGGATGGCGTCGGCGCTCGGCGTCGCTCCCGCGAACTTCGTAAGCGTCTATCAGGTCCACTCACCCGACGTCGTCGTCGCCGATGGGGCGTGGGCGGGCGAGAGGCCAAAGGCCGACGGCATGGTGACCAACCGGACCGGCGTCGCGCTCGCCATCTCGACGGCCGATTGCGGGCCGGTCCTCTTCGCCGACGCCGCGGCGGGGGTGATCGGCGCCTGCCATGCTGGGTGGAAGGGCGCTTTCACCGGGGTGGTCGAGTCCACCCTGGAGGCAATGGAGCGCCTGGGCGCATCGCGGCCCGGCATCGTCGCGGTGCTCGGTCCGACGATCAGTGCAGCGGCCTACGAGGTCGGCCCGGAATTCGTCGAGCGGCTCGTCTCGGCCGATCGCGGAAACGCACGCCATCTCTCCCCCTCGCCGCGCGAGGGACACGCCATGTTCGACCTGCCCGCCTATATCGGCAGGCGTGCGAGAGAGGCGGGCGTGGGGCGCTTCGTCGACCTCGGCCTGTGCACCTATGCCGACGAGGGCCGTTTCTTTAGCTACAGGCGCACGACACACCGCGGCGAGCCGGACTATGGGCGCCTCATCTCGGCCATCGCGCTTACGGAAGTATGATGTCCGGCGTGCGCCAGCCGATGTGCTGGCCTCCGTCGACGGCGATCAACTGGCCGGTGACGCCACGGGCCCGGGCTAGATAGAGCACCGCTTCCGCGATCTCCGCGGGATCGATGCTGCGGACCAGCGGAATGCCTGCCGCCTCCCGTCGCAGGCCTTGTTCCCCGTCATGCTGGTTGGGCAGGGTCGGTCCTGGCCCGACGGCGTTGACGCGGATATCGGGAGCGAGCGCCTGGGCCATGGTCGTCGTCGCGGCGTAGAGCGCTGCCTTGGCGAGCGTGTAGGAGAAGCACTGCGGCGTCAGCTTCAGCACGCGCTGGTCGACGATGTTGACGATCGAGGACCCCGCCGGCGCCTGCGCGGCGAAGTCCCGCGCGAGAAACACCGGGGCGCGCAGGTTGACCGCGTGATGCGCGTTCCAGAGGTCGTCGGAGACGGTCTGCAGCGAGTCGGCCCTGAACAGCGAGGCGTTGTTGACGAGCAGCGTCAGGGGCCCGAATGGTGCGGCAGCGTCCTTGATGAGTGGCCCGGTGGCGCCGGGATTCTGGAGGTCCGCCTTGACGCATGCCGCCTCGCCCCCTGCGAGCCGGATGCGGCCGGCGAGTTCTTCCGCCTCCGTGAGCGAACCGTTGGCGTGGATCACGACCCGCCAGCCTTCCGCGGCAAGGCGGGAGACAATGGCGGCTCCGATACGTCTGCCGCCGCCGGTGACGAGAGCGACGCCCGGCGGCATCACGGAGCGTCCTTCCGGACGGCCGCAATGCGCCGGGCCTCGACCCGCCGCTCTTCGAGCCGCTTGGCCTCGAGATGCTTGGCGACGCGGAGATAGCGGTAGAAGGCGAAGTTCATGGCCGTCATGAAACCGTAGGCGCCACGCAGGAAGTGGCGGCGGAAAACATAAGCCTTGAAGAAGTTCGCCGGAAACTCGGCGATCAGCCGGAACATGGACAGGCTTTCACCGCGCGCCATCAGGTCGTCCACGAGCGCGTCAGTGTAGCGGTTCAGCTTGTTCATCTGGTCGCCCAGGGAGCGCACCGAGAAGTGGTGGATCGTCCCCCGCAACCGCGCGACGCGCGCGCCGGGGACGAGGTCGACGCGGTCATGGACCGGCGATGGATTGTAGCTGCCCTTGTCGCGCCGGTAGAGCCGTACCGGGGACAGCGCGTAGGCGAGGGGATGCGGCGCACCTTCGCCCGGGAAGATCTCCGCGATCCGGATGCGATAGGCGTCCGCCGCCGGCTGGCCATGGGCGAAGAGGCTGGCGATCTCGGCGGCGAGGTCGGGTGGGATCACCTCGTCCGCATCGATGTTGAGCATCCAGTCGTGCCTGCACAGCGTCTCGGCATGCCGCTTCTGCGGTCCGTAGCCGGCGAAGGGATGCTCGACGACGCGCGCCCCGGCGGCGGAGGCGACCTCCTGCGTTCCGTCGGTCGAGCCGGAATCGACGACGAGAATGTCGTCGGAGATGCCTCGCACGGCCTCGATCGTCCGGCCCACGCGGTCTGCCTCGTTCTTCGTGATGATGAAGACCGAGAGCGGCGGCAGGGCTGGGGCGGCCACGGGCGGGGCGGAGGGCTGCGGCATCGGGTGGCCATTGCCACGTCTTCGTCCGCGCCACAAGAGCGTCCGGGTCTGCCGGAGCAAGGCACAACCTGCCGCGTTGCCGCCGCAGGTATGAAGCGCGGGTGAACACAGACGCTACATGTTTACCGACTGATTACCGTAGGAAGCGGTTAGGGTTAAACGATTGCCGGAAACGGCGTATCCCCATCCTCACGACGGTGTCGCGGCCCCGGCCGATGAGGATTCCGATGACCTTCAAGCGTTCGATTTGCATGGCGGCATGTGCCGCGGCGTTTTTCCCGGCTTCAGTGTGGGCCGGAGATCTTCCCTCGCGCTCCACCTATGTTCCGCCGGCCGAAACCTACAGGCCCGTCACCAACTGGCAGGGACCCTATGCCGGCGTCCATGTGGGTGGTGGCGTCGGCCGGGTAGGGCCCACCAACACCAGCGGCGTGCTGGGCGGCGTGCAGGGCGGCTACAATGCGCAGTTCGACCAGGTCGTGGTGGGCGGCGAGGCGGACCTGACGCTCTCCGACGTGCGCAACAAGAGCTGGTCCGAGAAGTCGCGCGAGAATTGGACGGGCACGGCGCGCGCCCGCGCAGGCTACGCCTTCGGCAATGTCCTGGCCTACGGCACCGGCGGTCTGGCCGTTGGCGGACACTCCTACTCCAACCAGTACGGCAAGACCGACACTACCGACGTCGGCTATGTACTGGGCGCCGGCGCTGAGATGCAGGTCCACCAGAACGTCACGCTTCGCGGCGAGTACCTCTACTACAACTTCAGCGGCACGGATTATCCGACCTCGCGCGGGGTGACGGGGGTCGACACGCACACCAATGTGTTCCGCGCGGGTGCAAACTATAAATTCTAGTATAGGTTGTATTTTCGCGTGCTATCGTTCTGTTCAGCGAAGTGATAGCGCGTCTAACCGGGCGCTCCGAGGCTTTCTTGGGGCGCCTTTTTGTTACCTTTATTTCTCATTGATGAAGCAAAATCATGCCGTTATTGGCGCTTAATTGTGCCACGATCTCGATACAGCTTGTGAGATAGCGGACACAGACGCTGGACGCATCTGGAATTACATAGCCGCCAACACAAGCGTGACTGGACCCTCCGTTTGAAGGGGGCCCATTGCTAACCGGAGTATCGCCATGACTTCTTTCAGGACCGGCGCAGCCGCCCTCGCCATTGCGGTTGCATTCTCCACATCCGCTTTTGCCGCGGATCTGCCGATGCGCACCGCGCCGCCGGCCGCGCCGGTGGTTTACGCCCCTCTTTTCACCTGGACGGGTGCCTATGTCGGCGTGAACGCCGGCTATGGCTGGGGACAGGTCAAGGGCGCCAGTGCCTATTTCGATGATCCCACCGGCTTCGTCGGCGGCGCGCAGATCGGCGCCAACTACCAGATGCCGAACACCAACTTCGTCATCGGCGCCGAGGCCGACATTCAGTACGCGGGTCTCGAGGCAAAGACCAACGGAGCCGGCTACGCAGCGCTCGGCGAGGCAAAGCAGCAGGTCGAGTGGTTCGGCACCCTGCGTCCGCGCGCCGGCTTCGCGCTCGACCGGACGCTGCTCTACGTGACCGCCGGTCTCGCCTACGGCAACCAGAAGCTCAGCATCCCGGGCTACGCCTCCGGCACCAGCACGGATATCGGCTGGACCGCGGGTGCGGGCGCGGAGTACGCGTTCACCAACAACATCACGGCGAAGGTCGAGGGACTCTATGTCGATCTCGGCAAGAGCGATCTCGTCCCGGCCGCCCCGGTCACCAAGTCGGGCACCGAGTTCGGCGTCGTCCGCGCCGGCCTGAACTACAAGTTCTGAGCCTCACAAACACAGAAGCAGAAGGGCCGCGCATCGCGCGGCTCTTTTCGTTCGTTCTCGACCCGTCCTCAGTGCGGCGCTGTGTCGGCGAAGCCGGGCAGGAGCGACGAGAAGGAGCCGAACCAGTCGACCAGCGACGGATGTTCGCCGCGCCACTGGCCGGCGAAGCGGAAGTCGAGATAGCCGAGCGTGCAGGCAAGCGTGATCGCCGCGATGTCCGGCTTCGCGGAGAGTGCGGGCGGCGAGGCGGCGAAGGCCGCCAGGCCACGCGTTACCTTGCCGGCCTGATGATCGACCCACCGCGCCTCGCGGCGGCTCTCCTCGCGGAAGCGGTTCTCGTAGATCTGCAGGATCGCGGCGTCCATGATGCCGTCGGCCAGCGACTGGCCGCGCAGGACGCTCCAGCGCGTCGGCCCCTTTGGCAGGACGATGCCGCCCCCGGCGCGGTCGTCCAGGTACTCGACGATCACACGGGAGTCGTACAGCGTCTCGCCGTTTTCGAGGATGAGGGTCGGGATCTTGCCCAGCGGGTTCTGCTGCCGCAGCGGTTCACCGGCGTCCATCGTGTCGGCCACGCGGATGTCGATGTCCTTCATCAGATCGAGGACGAGGGCGGCGACCTTGACCTTGCGGCCAAAAGGCGAGGCGGGAGCTGAGCGTAGAATCATCATGGCCGGATCATGCGCAGGCCCTGCCGCCACGGCAAGGGCAGCAGGGTTCCCCGCAGTCCAGGGCTCTCCGCCCTGGCCAACTCAGCCTTCAGCAAGAATGACGAGATTGACCGCCTTGGGCCCCTTGCCCTTCTTGTCGGGTTCGACCTCGAAGGACACCTTTTGACCCTGGTCGAGCGTGGGCAGGCCGGCACGCGACACCGCAGTCACATGAACGAAAATGTCGCGTCCGCCGTCGTCGGGCTTGATGAAGCCATACCCCTTCTCGGCATTGAAGAATTTCACCACGCCCTCTTGAGACATCCATCAACTCCCTGACCGGCGCGTGGGCCGCCCCCTCGCGCCATCCCCCAATCGAAAGGGCCGTTGCCCGCACACGCGCGCCCGGGGGGCCGTAGTGGACCGCACCAAACTTTTGCGCATGTCAGATATTATGTCCTGCAAGAACCGGCTCTTGGCAAGACCAAAGCTATCTTTGGGAAGGCGGGTTCTTTAAATCGATTATTGTACTGATGCGGGATGTCAATTTTGATCTTGGAATTTGGGTTCGCGAACGCGCGGCGTGCGGAATAATCTATTTATCTCAAAGGTTTGATGGTCACCCGAGCGCCGTCGCCTTGCTTCAGGATTGGAAGTAGCGCATCCAGCATCGACCGGCATTCGGTCGCGAGCGTCCAGGGCGGGTTGACCACCACCAAGCCGCAACCGTTCAGCTGCTTCGGATCCGACGCAGCGCGGACGAGCAGTTCCAGAACCAATCCCTCGCGAGGACCCGCGGCTTCGGCGACGCTGGCCACGAAAGCGGCGGGACGGCCTGGGTCCTTGATCGGATACCAGAGCGCGTAGATGCCGGTCGCGAAGCGGGCCAGAGCCTGCCTGAAGCCTTCCTCCATGCGCGCGAACTCTTCCGGATCCTCGAATGGCGGGTCCACGAGGATGAGCCCGCGCCGCTCCTTGGGCGGCAGGTGCGCCTTGAGCGCGGTCCAGGCGTCCTGATGCAGCACGGTCACGCGTTTGTCGCCGGCCATCGCCTCGGTCAGCGCCGCCAAATCGGTGGGGTGTTTCTCCGTGACGATGACCCGATCCTGCCAGCGCACCAGCCGGCGGGCGATCTCGGGCGAGCCAGGATAGAGCGTCGGGCCCTCTTCCATCCTCAGGGCGGCGATCGTTTCGAGATAGGGAGCGAGGAGAGCTGCGGCCTCGGCGGGGAACTGGGCGCCGAGGACACGGCCGATCCCTGCCCGCCACTCGCCTGTCTTTTCCGACTGCGGACCCCCGAGATCGTAGATGCCGACGCCGGCATGGGTGTCGAGCACGCGGAATGGCGTTTCCTTGCGGCCGAGATGGACGAGGATCCGGGCGAGAATGGCGTGCTTGAACACGTCCGCGAAGTTTCCGGCGTGGAAGGCGTGGCGGTAGTTCATGCTGGTCCGCGGCTTTCGGGTGCGAGGGCTGAGCAGGATGGTGGGCTATTCCCTAGCATTTTCACGATCCACTTCAGCTCTCCACAAGGCGCACGTGGCAGAACCGTGGAGAGGTTCCTTCATGTCCATGTCCGCCTTAGGCATCGCTGTCACCGGAATGCGCGCCGCCGAGGCGCGGCTCGAGGCTGCGAGCGCCAACATCGCCAATTCCCGCAGTGGCGGCGCCGTGCCGGGAACCGATGCACCGGCAGGGGCAGGGCGCGTGTTCCAGCCCGTGAGGCTGCAGCAATACGAGGCGGGCGGGCAGGGTGGAGTCGGCTTCAACTTCAGCCGGGATCCTTCGGCTTTCATCCAGCCCTATGACCCATCCTCGCCGGATGCCAACGGGAAGGGTATGGTCGCTCTTCCCAATGTCGACATGGCCACCGAAGCGCTGAACCTGATCACGGCGAAGCTGCAATACTCGATCTCCGCCAAGGTCGCCCGCGTCGCCAGCGACATGCAGCGCACCGCGCTGGACACGATCGCCTGACGCAAAGGCTGCTTCTCAGCGAACCGGGGGTACCGTGAAGGATCCGCCGCGGCACGACCGACGGTCGACTTCGGGGCAGGTCTGGAAGCCTCGGCCGTCCTTGCTGATGCAGATCCGGACCTCCTCCAGCATTCCGCCGCTGCACGCCACGGCCATCATGTCGGTGCGCAGGCCGGGATTGGCGGCCACAAAGGCCCGTTCCAGCGAGATGGGCGTGAAGGACTGCTCGCTTCGCGGCGACACGAGGGCAGGCGGGATCGCAACCTTGTCGCGCGCCGCGCGAACCGTCTCGTAGTATTCGGTCGGGCTGAGACCGCTGCACGTTCCGTGCTTGCGCCACTCGTAGCGCGCCAGCCCCTCGTCCGGGAAGACGCCCCGCGCCGCCTCGAGCGCGATGCGCGACGGTGACCGGTTTGCCGGCGAGCACTCCGTCGGGAAGCCCCGCGTGTATTGCGGCCAGAGGCCGTGCACGACGAAGCCGAGGCCGCTGCCAGCATCGCACTGGGCGCGGCTCTTTCGGTCTCCCTCGATCTCGCAGAAGCCGGGCGACCACGACAGGGCGAGCACATAGAAATCGAAGTCGCCGGGCGGCCCGCCGCGGCGCTCGCCCCCCTGCTGTGCTTGCGCCGTTGCAGAGCCCATGAAAAAGGCCGCCGCAAGCGATGCGGCGGCCGCGATCGATCGCGCTGACACGATGGGCCTCAGGGCTGCGCCATCTTGCAGGCCGGCGCGTAGGCGAGGGAGGGATCCAGCCCGTTGATGCAGAACCGCACGCCCCAGCCCCAGCCGATCATGCCGGTATCCTCGGCGAGAACGTAGGATATCTCGCGGCGCACACCGTCCGACATCGTCACGACGCCGCGGCAGAAGCGGCGGGGGATGAAGTCGAGGCCCCACGGGCGAAAGTCGGTCGTCTTGATCGCGTCAAACCGCGCGATCTGCAGGCCGGTGTGCCAGTAGGTCGAATCGGTGTCGGAGAAGCGCGAGATGATCTTGCTGGTCACCTCGGTCGCTTCGCAGGCCGGAACACCGGTTGCGGAATAGGGCTCGGTCCAGCGCTCCGCCGGCATCCGCTGTTCTGCGGTGGCTGGCAGCGCGGCGGCGGTGACGCTCAATCCCGCGAGGACGGCCAGGGTCAAACCGCGCATCGTGCAACGCTCCTGCTTCATTTGGCGCACGATGCTAGCCGTCAACGGCCTGGTCAAGTGTAAGCAGGACACGCAACCCCGAATTCGTAAACGGCCTTAGCGGAGCGATCCCACGGTGCCCGGGGGCCTGACGCCCCGGATGAAGGGCGCGTCGACCGGCTCGTCCATCTGCGGTTCGCCGGACTGGTCGGAGGCGGCAGGCGCTGGAGGCGTCAGCGACATGCGTCCCACCGTCCCGGTCTCGCCGAGTTCCGGGTAGAGGCCGCCGATGTCCATCGGCTCCTCAGGCGCCGGCTGCCCGGACGGATCCGGCTCCTCGCGGCGCGGGGCAGGCTGCCACGGGCGCGGCGTCATCGGGGCCATGGGGTCGAGCCGCGGAGCGAACTTGATGATTGGCTTGCAGATCGTCCTGCCCCTGTTGTGGCGGGCGAGGTCGAGGTGGAAGTGGTCGCTGTGGTAGGCGTCCGCGCCTGGTCCGAGCACCGTCGAGAAGTAGCGGCAGGATCCGACGAAGACCTCGCGCAGGAACTCCTGCTCCTGTTGCGAGCCGCGCCAGCCATTCTTGACCGTGACCTCGCGTCCGTCGGCGAAACGGAAGGACATCACGTCGACGGCATTGCCGAAGCTGTGCTCGGACAGCGGAGCGCCCGACTGGTTGTTCATGCCCCGGCAGGAGTAGGAACCGGCCCGCAGGTCGGTCACACGTGCCCCGAAGTACATTTCCGCCGCCGGCTGCAGGAGTTCGGCAATCCAGCGGTCGATCTGGGGTATGATGGGGCAGGCGAGGGTCGCCCGGCTGGTCAGGTGCACCTCGCCGCCGGCGAACGCCGTGACCCGCCAGGGCTGCAGCATGCCGCAGGCCCCGGGCCCGTTGATGGTCCGGCCCGGCTCGAAGTCGGCCGAGGGCTGGACCGCCTTGGCGGCGTTGCAGGCCTGTTCGGCCTCGTCGCGCCACGGGGCGCGGCGTTCAAAGGAGAACATGCCGCAGCCCGCGAGGAGCACGAGGACGACGGAGCCTACGAGATACTTGGACACTCCGCGTCGCATGGCCGGGACAATGCGAGCGAGAGAGTTAAGCGCTTATAAACGACGCCGCGATCGAACAGAGTGGCGTCCGGGAATCGCGAGGGAGTGATCAATGCCGACACGCATCGTCCTGTGTGGCGCCACAGGCTGGGTCGGGAAGGCCCTGGTGGCAGCCATCGACAAGGCCGACGACCTGGTCCTGGCGGGAGCGGTCGCACGCTCCGCCGCGGGCCGGGACGCGGGCGAGGCCGCCGGCATCGCGCCCGTCGGAGTGACCATTGTCGAGACGATCGCGCAGGCGCTGGAGACGCCCTGCGACGTCGTCATCGACTACACCAAGCCGCATGTCGTGAAGGGCCACGCCATCGCGGCGCTGAAGGCTGGCCGCTGCGTGGTGATCGGCACCTCGGGGCTTGCCGCCGAGGATTTTGCCGAGATCGAGCAGTGTGCGCTCGGCGCGGGCAGGGGCGTGGTCGCCGCCGGCAACTTCTCGATCACGGCCACGCTGCTGAAGCGCTTCGCGCTGGAGGCGGCGAGGTATGTCGCGGATGTCGAGATCATCGACTACGCGTCGCCGGGAAAGCCGGACACGCCGTCGGGCACGGCCCGGGAACTGGCGGAAACGCTTGCCTCCGTCCGCAAGGCTGCCACCTCGAAGCCGGTTTCGGAGTTGAGCGGCGCGCGCGAGACACGTGGAGCCGCCCTCGGCGAGCCGCGCCCCGTGCAGGTCCACTCGGTGCGCGTTCCGTCCTACGTGCTCTCGTGCGAGGCGGTGTTCGGGGCGCCCGACGAGAGGCTCGTCATTCGCCATGACGCCGGATCATCGGCCGCCCCCTACGTCGCGGGGACGTTGCTTGCCGCGCGGAAGGTCACCGGCTTCGCCGGGCTGAGGCGCGGGCTCGACGCTTTGATCTGAACAGCAAGGCGGGCGCGCCTCGCAGCGCGCCCGCCTCTCAATGTCTCAGGCCTCGTCAGATGCCGGTCGGGCCGGCATCGGGATCCTGCTCACCAGCCGGCCTAGCCGGCGGGGCGCGCCGGGAGGCGAGGAACTGGTCGAACTCGGCCTTGTCCTTGGCCTTGCGCAGCTCCGCCAGGAACTCGCCGAAAGCCTGCTGCTCCTCGACGAGGCGGCGATACTCGGCTTCGAGCCGCTCGATCTCCGAGGTCTTGTAGTCCTCGAAGGCCACGTTGCCGCTGTCGCGGCGCAGTTCGTGGCGGGCCCAGCGGGGCCCCTCGCTCTTCCACGGGCCGCAGTTGAACGCAGCGCCGTTGGCGCCTGCTGCCTGCCAGCGGTTGGAACGGCCCCACCAGCCTTCCTTCCAGCCCTTCCAGGCCAGGATGGCGAGGCCGACGGGCCAGAACAGCACGAAGCCGGCGATCATTGCGGCGAGCTCGACCGGCTTCCAGCCCGATCCGCGCCGCTCCTGGCCGGATCCGGGCGAAAGAGCCCACGCGGACGTACGACAGGACATGTGTCCCTCCTCTATGTTACGAGGCTTCACATGGTAACGAATTTTCCGCGTTCAAGTGGTGGAACCGGGTTCACGCAAGCGTGATGGTCAGGTGCGGAGGGCCGCGCCGACGATCGCCCTGGTGCCGGCGAGCAGGACGGCAGCGGGATCATTTCCACATTGCGGGCCGAGATGGCCGGCGCGGGCGAGCGAGGCGACGCCGTGGGCCAGTGACCAGACCTGGAGAGCCAAAGGTCGCGGATCGAGGTCCGGACGGCCGCGCCCTGCCAGCACCCTTCCGAGACCCTGGACGAGCGCCTCGAAGGCCTGCCCGCCTGCGCCTGAGGCTTCCGCATCGCCGCTGTCCGGCGGCTCGGTGATGTTTGGGACGACCCGGTCGAACATCGCGGCGTAGAGACCCGGCTCGCGGTGCGCGAAGGCGAGATAGGCGCGGCCCATCGCTTCCAGACCATTCTCCGGATCGGGCTCGCTCTCCAGTGCCGAGGCGAGTGCGAAGCCGAAGCGCTGGAAACCTTCCGCTGCCACCTCCGACAGCAGGGCGTCGCGATCGCGGAAATGGCGGTAGGGTGCCGCCGCGCTGACGCCGGCGAGCTTGGCTGCATCTCCCAAGGTGAAACCGGCGGCCCCCCGTTCTGCGAGCAGGCTCCGCGCTGCCTCGATCAACGCCTCGCGCAGATGGCCGTGATGATAGCCGCGCCGCTGGAAGGGCCCGAAGCCCGCGCCGCCGGCCCCGGGCGGACCACAGTTTGCGCCGAAAGGTCCGCGTCGCCGATGCATGACGTCAGCCTTAGCGGAACGGCCGCCCACCAGCAATGCACCGCTGCGCTTGACCGCGCTGCCGCCCGCCGCACACTGGCGCACGGCCAAGCCGGCCCATTCTCCTGGAACCCGTCATGCTGTCCATCCTCGACATCCGCCGGCGCATCGAGGTCGGCAGGATCACGCCCCGCGCCGCCCTGCAGCAATCGCGCGAGGCCATCCTGGCCCGCAACGCGGAGCTGGAGGCTTTCGCCTGCGTCGTGGCGCAGCCAGATGAAGGCGCCGATCCCGCAGCGCCGCTGGCCGGCATCGCGACGGGCGTCAAGGATGTCATCGACACTGCGGAATTGCCGACCGAACTGGGGTGGCAAGCGATCTACGGCGGATGGCAGCCGCGCTCCGACGCGGTGGTCGTGACGCTGCTGCAGGAGGCCGGGGCCAGCGTGATCGGCAAGACGGTCACGACGCCGTTCGCCGTGCTCGACCCCGCGCCGACGCGAAACCCGCACGATCCCGCGCGGACGCCGGGCGGCTCATCCTCGGGCTCGGCAGCCGCCGTCGCGGCGGGGCTCGTGCCGCTCGCCATCGGCACGCAGACGGCCGCGTCGGTGATCAGGCCGGCGGCCTATTGCGGCGTGGCCGGCATCAAGCCCTCCTTCCGCCTCCTGCCCACCGCCGGGGTGAAGACGACGGCCTGGACGCTGGACACGCTCGGCCTCTTCGCGGCAACGGTGCCCGATCTGGCCCACGCGCTCCAGGCCATCTCTGGCCGCGAGATGGGCGATCCCGGAGCCGATCACGGCGCACCCCGGATTGGCGTCGTGCGGCAGACCTATGCGGGCAAACCGCAACCGGAAGGCGTGGAGGCTCTCGACAGGGCAGCGCGGCTGGCTGCCTCGGCCGGGGCCGCCGTGCGCGAGTTCGACCTGCCGCCGGCCTTCGCCGAGGCGTGGGAGGCGCAGTGGACGATCTACCGCTACGAGCTGCGTCGCTCGCTGGGCTGGGAATGGCGGCACCGCCGCGCAGACCTGCCGCCGCTGCTCTCCGGCATGCTGGCGGAGGGAGATGCCATCCCGACGGCCGAGTACGACCGGCTTCGCGGCGTGGCCCGTCGCGCCCGCGCGGCGGCGCGGGTCGTGTTCGAGGAAAATGGCGTGGACGTCCTGCTCACCTATTCCGCCGCGGGTGAAGCACCGGACCGTTCCACCACCGGCGACCCCCGGTTTGCCCGTGTCTTCACGCTGCTCGGCGTTCCCGCGATCAACGTTCCCGGCCTGCGGGCCCCTTCCGGATTGCCCGTCGGCCTGCAGGTCGTCGCGCCATTCGCTCGCGATGCCCGTGCGCTTGCGGCTGCGGCGTTTCTCGAAAGGGTCATTGCGGCCTCGTGAGCCGCGGGAACCGGCGGTGAAGGCGAGCGTTCGATTCGCCGCCGGGATGCCGGAAGCTGTTGCGCTGCAACGTGTTTGCCGCGGTGCAGCGACGAAACTGCTTCGCCGGCGGGCTGCTGAATGGTACGTTAAGAAAACGTCACCTGCCGGAGGAGGACCCGATGGTCATGATCCAGAGGCTCGACGTACTGGCCCTGTGCGCGTCCCTCGTTCTCGTGGGCGCGGTCGTCCTGGGCTTCGTCTGAGATCCGTCGGGCCAATACCCGACATGATTGCGAATTGAAGGAGGGTAGGGCGGCGGCCCCACCCTCCTTTTTCGTTGCTCCGGGCGGCGTGTGGTCAGACGCAACTGGCGGGCGAGAAGCGCGAGTCTGACGACCCACGCTCACGCAGTTCACTCAGCAGCGGAACGGCGCTCGTGCCGGCCCTCGCCGATCTCCTCGACGATCTTGCTGACGAAGGCGTCGAGGTCGTCCGGCTTGCGGCTGGTGATGATGCCCTGGTCGGTGACGACCTCGCTGTCGACCCAGTTCGCCCCGGCATTCATCAGGTCGGTCTTCACGGACGGCCACGACGTGACCTTGCGGCCCTTGGCAACTCCGGCTTCCACCAGCAGCCACGGTCCGTGGCACACCGCCGCGACGACCTTGCCGTCCTGTGTGAAGCGCCGGACGATCTCGATTGCCTTCGGCTCCAGCCGCAGCTTGTCGGGGTTGATCTGGCCGCCGGGGATGACGAGCGCGTCGTAGGCAGAAGCGTCGACCTCGTCGAGCGTCTTGGTCACCTGCACGGGCCGGCCCCAATTGGTCTGGTCCCAGCCCATGATCTGGCCGGGCTGCTGCGTCTTTGCCGGAGATGCGACGTCGACCGTGGCGCCCTTCTCGCGCAGCTGGTTTAAGGGCTTCTCGAGCTCGGACTGCTCGAAGCCGTCAGTCGCGATAATCAGCACTTTTGCCTGGCGGATATCCGTCATGTCTCGTCTCCTGATCTGTTGGGAATTACTCTTCCCAACGGCAGGAGTCCGGGCGGGTTCCCGAGCGGCCTGCGCACAAAAAATGAGCGCGACCGCATGACGCGGAGGCCTTACATGCATGGCCCCGCTCCCGCTATGCTTGTGTTGCTTCCCTCGGTCGCGGAATTGTCCATGCGGTGCCTGCTCGTCGCCGACCTGCATTATTCGCTGCCGCAGCTCGACTGGGTGGCGCAGGCCGCGCATCGCTACGACGTCACGATCCTCGCTGGTGATCTGCTCGACCTCGCGTCGATGGTCGACTTCGAGGCGCAGATCCTCGTCGCGCAGCGCTATGTGCGGAAGATCGCGGCGTCGACCCGGCTGATCCTTAGTTCCGGCAACCACGACCTCGACGCGCCCGGTCCCGATGGAGAGAAAATCGCCGCCTGGTTCGGCGACCTCGCCGAGGACGGCGTCGTTCTCGACGGTGGCTCGCTGGTGCAGGGGGACACCCTGTTCACGGTGTGCCCGTGGTGGGACGGCCCCGCGACGCGGGAGCGCATCGAGGCGCAGATCGCCGCCGACGCGCTTCGCCGCCCCGCCCGCTGGATCTGGGTCCACCACGCGCCGCCCAAGGAATCGCCGGTGAGCTGGACGGGGAAGGCCAGCCTCGGGGATCCCGAGCTCGCGGCCTGGATCGAGCGCTATGCGCCCGACATCGTGCTGTCCGGCCACGTGCACCAGTCGCCCTTCGTGCGCGACGGCTCCTGGGCCGACCGGATCGGCTCGACCTGGGTGTTCAACGCCGGCCACCAGTATGGGGCGCCGCCCGCCCATATCGTCATCGATACTCAGGTAGGGCAGGCGCTGTGGATCTCGGCGATGGGGCTTCAGGCCGTCGCGCTCGATCAGCCGCTTGAACGACCCATCGCGCCGCTGCCGCGGATGCCGGAGTGGTTCATGGCGACTTTGGAAGCCGGTCCGACCCCGGCCTGACCTTGCGCCGCTGCTGGTAAATCAGGCTCTCCAGCACGTCGCCCACCATCTCGAGATGATTGTCGGCGCCCGCGAACTGGCGCTTGAGGTCGACGAGATAGGTGGTCGCTGCATTGAGGCGCTGCGCGAGCAGCACCGCGACGATGTAGGACGCTGCCGGATGCTCGCGGAAGAAGGCCTGCCCGTCCTCGAAGACGTGCACCTCGATGTCCCCCAGGGCGCGGGCCGTGGCCGTGTGCGGCAGGTCGAGCAGCAGCGACATCTCGCCGACGGCGGCGCCGGGTTCGGCCAGCTCGGCCACCCGGCTGTCGCCGCGCAGGATCTCGATCTTTCCGCTCACCAGCACGTAGAGCCGCCCGGTCCGCTCGCCCTGGCCAAGGAGCAACGTTCCGTCCGCGATGCTCCGGGGCGGCATCTTGGGGCAGGCATCGAGAAGCGACTTCATGCGGGACTCCATCCGGTCTCGTGACGCAACCTGCGGCGCCTGCGCACCGCCAACCATGCCGTCCCGCGTTTCCCTGCTTCAACTTAGCCGAGTGGCAGGCCGTGTAAATCGCGCGGCCTTTTCCGCAAGCGCGTTCCGTGCCACATCCGGCGGGAGTTCGCGCCAGGGAGAGCCCGATGCCCCGCTACATCATCCTCGACACGATCACGGGAGACATCGTCGCCGATACGATCGACCTCGACGGTCCGCCGCGCGACGAGTCGCCGCTCGAGGCCGTGAAGCGCTATGACGCGCTGACCCTCGAGGACGTGCGCGAGTACACCGAGGAGCACCCGGACGCGGCTCTGAACGGCGGCGTCGGCTATATCGTCTACCTGCCCCCGGACGATCTTCCGAAAGTGCTGGACGGCGACGACAAGCCCGCGGTCGACTCGATCACCGACCAGTGCGAGCCCGTGGCCTTCGTCGAATTCCGGGAGCTCTGAGGCGGGTTCTCACCAGCCCATGGTGCCGGGCGGTCCCTTGAAGGGGCCGACCACGTCGCTCGTGATCCAGCCGCCGTAGAATCCGCCGTCCTGCGGCCGCACGCGCTCGCCGTCGACGAGGCATTCGTCCATCCGCCCGGGGTAGAAGCTGACGAAGTCGGCGATGGGGGCGAAGGCGGGGGTCGGGTCAGGATAGGCCCAGGCCGCGCGATCGGCGCGCCGGCCGTCGGGAGACGTGACATGGTAGTAGACGGCGCGGCCCTTCCATTCGCACAGGCTGCCGGCGCCGGCCACGCGGACCAGCGCCTCCATGCGGATGTCCTGCGGCGGGATGTACCAGCTCGGCGGATGGCTCGTCTCCAGCACCCGCCAGGCACGGCGGCTGTCGGCGATGACGATGCCGCCGAAGCGCACGACGACGTGCTTCTCCGATGGCCTCGCGATGGCGGGGCGGGGAAAGTCCCAGACGCTTTCCTGTCCGGGACCGGGTGTCTCTCTCGCGGTGGTCATGACGGGAGACTGGCGCGGCCGGAGAGCCGCGGCCAGTCCCCACGACGCCGCAGGTGCCTCAGCGGGCGGCTTCCAGCTCTACGGCGGACACGCCGAGGGCGAGGTTGACGCCGCGCTGCGACTGGACGCTGACCGGCTGCAGGCTGATCGTCTGGTTGGAGCCACCGACGAGCACGTTGGCACCCCCGCCGACGCCCACGGACGCATCAGCCGACGCACCCGTATAGGCTCCAGCCAGCGCGCCGCGCTGCCACGAGCGGGTCGGCGCGTAGACGGCCCAGACCAGCCGGCCGCCCGAGGTGGCGCCGACGTCCAGCCCGAACTTGCGCACCGTGCCGGCATAGGCCTCGCGCGCGCCCTTCTGCGGCCGGAACGTGCAGGCCAGCGCCTTGCTGGAGGTGATGATGAGGCCCACCCCGCCGGAGACCTCGCAGGTGAGCACCCCCACCCGCGTCGGCGCGGCCTGCGCAGAAGAAGCGATTGCGGCCAGCCCCAGCGTGGCGGCAATGGCGGCGATGGCGGGGCGAAGCGATTTGACGGACATCGTGTGTCTCCCTGTGAACAATCCGCCCGACAACCCGCGGCGCATCGAATGGTTCGGCTTCAGGCGGGGGAGGGATGGGCGAGTCTGGAGGCCGCTGCGAAGAACGGCATCCCGTTGCCGGCCACTTCGAACCACGGGTCATCCCGGCCGCAGCGAAGCGGAGAGCCGGGAATGACGAGGGGGAGAATTGGACCGCGCGTCTCCAGACGCGCTCGCGGGCAAAGAGCGGGTCTGAAGACCCGCGCTCCGGGAGACCGCCACCGCCCTTGTCATCCCCGGCGGCCCGCAGGGCCGGGAAGGGGAGCCAGAGTCCTTGCACCAGAACGGCGCGAACCCCGGACCGCGCGTCTCCGGACGCGCCTTTTGGCTCACAAGGGCAGGTCTGAAGACCCACGGGCCGCATCGAAGCCACGTTTACGCCAGAAGGCCTTTGGCCTAGTCTGCGCTCGTTGCGAACCGATTTTTTCCGAATCTCCGAAATATTCCGGATCTTCCTTGCCATGCCAGAGTGTATTCCGTGCCGTGGGACACGCATAGGATGCGTGTGACGCCCTCCGACGACACGTTGTTTTTCGGCGACAACCTCGCGGTGTTGCGCGAGCACATCGAGGACGAGAGCGTCGACCTGATCTATCTCGATCCGCCCTTCAACTCGAACGCCAACTACAACGTGCTGTTTAAGGCGCCCTCGGGCGACCAGAGCCAGGCGCAGATCGAGGCCTTCGAGGATACCTGGCAGTGGAGCGACGCGGCCGAGCGGGCCTTCGACGAGGTGATGGACTCAGGCCACACCGACGCGGCGGAGATGCTGCGCGCCATGCGCGCCATGCTGCGCGAGAACGACATGATGGCCTACCTCGCCATGATGGCGGTGCGGCTGATCGAGCTGCACCGCGTGCTCAAGCCCACGGGCTCGCTCTACCTGCACTGCGACCCCACGGCGAGCCATTACCTGAAGATTTTGTTGGATGCGGTGTTTGGGGGCCGCAACTTCCGCACGGAGATCAGCTGGCGTCGTCAGAGCGCACACAACGATGCAGCTCAAGGCCGAAAGCAAAATGGCAACGTGCGCGATATACTTCTATTCTATACTAAGTCGAAGATTTGGACCTGGGATTGGCTATATACACCTTACGATAGTGCATATGTCGATAAATTTTACAGACACGTTGAGACGGACACAGGCCGACGATATCAGCTTGGTGATATTACAGCCCCCGGGGGAGCCTCACCAGAGAAGCGCAATCCGCACTACGAATTTTTAGGCGTAGAGCGATACTGGCGTTTCTCGCGGGACCGCATGCAGGAACTCTATGCGCAAGGCAGAATAATCCAGTCTGCGCCCGGCACAGTGCCGAGGCAAAAAAGATACTTGGATGAGATGCCTGGTGTAGCTCTTCAGAACGACTGGACTGATATTCTTCCGTTGCACTCCAACGAAGAAAAGCTCGGCTACCCCACCCAAAAACCCGTCGCCCTTCTGGAAAGAATCCTGCGCGCTTCGTCCAACGAGGGCGACCTCGTGCTCGATCCCTTCTGCGGCTGCGGCACCACCATCCATGCGGCGGAGAAGCTGAACCGGCGCTGGATCGGCATCGACGTCACTCACCTCGCCATCGGCCTCATCCGCAAGCGCCTGCGCGACGCCTTCCCGTTTGTGAAGGTCGAGGTGGTCGGCGTGCCGAAGGACCTCGGCGGCGCGCGCGAACTCGCGGCGCAGGACAAGCACCAGTTCCAGCTCTGGGCGCTCTCCATGGTGGAGGCGCAGCCCTTCAAGGGCGGGCGCAAGGGGGCGGACGGCGGGGTGGACGGCTACATTTACTTCAAGCCCGACGGGAAGACGGTCGAGAAGGCGATCGTGAGCGTGAAGGGCGGCGAGCATGTCGACGTGAAGATGATCCGCGACCTCATCGCCACCGTGGACCGCGAGCGCGCCAAGGCCGGCATCTTTCTCACCCTCGCCCCGCCCACCAAGCCCATGGTGACCGAGGCCGCCGCGGCCGGGCTCTATGCGCCGCCGCACCACGCCAAGGTGCCGAAGATCCAGATCGTCACCATCGCCGACCTCCTCGACGGCCGCGACGGTCCCGACCTGCCCTTCCGCGACGCCTCCGTCTTCCGCAAGGCCCGTCGCGAAGCGGGGCCGGACAGGCAGCTCGGAATGGACGTGTAGGCGAACTCAGGCAACGCTCTTCAGCACGTCCCCGATGAAGGCGTTGAGACTTTTGCCCGAACGGGCGGCGGCGGTCGCGAGGCGGCGGTGCAACTCGGGGTCGATGCGCAGGGACAGCGCGCCGGAATAGGGCCGCTCGGGCTCGCGGCCCTCGGAGGCACACCAGTCCCGGTAATCAGCGATCGTGTCGGCGAAGGCCTGCTTCAGCTCCTCCACGGTGCGCCCCGCGAAGTGCAGGGTGGCGCGCGTGTTGATCACCGAGCCGCTGAGGAGGCCCGCATCTTCGTCGATGTCGATCTCGGCCACGTAGCCGTCATGGGTAAGCGTGGTCATTCCTGCCATCCGGACAGCGTCAAGAAACGTCGAACCGCCCGGAGCGCGCCCTTGTCGGTCTCCGGCCGCGGGTGCGGCCGGTGGAAGACAGCCTCCTCGGCGCCGAGGCGGACACGGACCCGCGATCCACGCCCTTCCGAGATCTTGGCCCCCAAGGCTACCAAGAGACTTTCGATGTCGCCCCAGCGAACATCGGCGCGCACGGGATCGTCGAAAATCGCCGCCAGGGTACGACGGTGCTTGGCGTTCATAATCTGATACCACAAAATGGTTCGTCATCGCAATCGGAGGGTGGCTTCCCTGGGTTCGGGAGCCTACCCCTTCCTCTTCCCGCCCCTGAACGCCCGCGTGCCGCCCTTGCCCGCCTTGCTGCGTCCGACGGATTCCGCGCCGAGCGGGCGGCCGAGGCCGCCGCCCAGATTGTGGGGGCCCATTTCGTCGAGGGTGGGTTTCCGCGCCCGCGTGGCCGGCAGATCCTCGCCGAAGCGGGTGCCGTCGGCGCCGGGCGGGGGTTCGTTGGCGGCGCGGCCGTATTTGCGTGGGCCGCGATAGCCGCCGGTCTTCTGGTCGACGTCGCTCTGGGTGGCGAGCGGGTCGTCGGCCAGCACGAGTTCGGTGGCCTGCAGGCGCTTGATCTCGTCGCGCAGGCGGGCGGCGGTCTCGAAGTCGAGGTTGGCGGCGGCCTCGCGCATGCGCTTCTCGAGGTCGCCGATCGTGGCCTTCATGTTGTGGCCGACCAGCGCGCCTTCCCTGGCCACGCCGGTGTCGACGCGGACGTGGTCGCGCTCGTAGACGCTCTCCAGGATGTCGCCGATGTTGCGCTTCACGCTTTCCGGCGTGATGCCGTTCTCCTCGTTCCAGCGCTGCTGCTTCTCGCGGCGGCGGTTGGTCTCGGCCATGGCTCTTTCCATGGATCCGGTGATCTGGTCGGCATAGAGGATGACGCGCCCGTCGACATTGCGGGCGGCGCGGCCGATGGTCTGGACGAGGGAGGTCTCCGAGCGTAGGAAGCCCTCCTTGTCGGCGTCGAGAATGGCGACCAGCGCGCATTCGGGAATGTCGAGGCCCTCGCGCAGCAGGTTGATGCCGACCAGCACGTCGAAGGCGCCGAGCCTGAGGTCGCGCAGGATCTCGATGCGCTCGATCGTGTCGATGTCGGAGTGCATGTAGCGCACCCGCACGCCGTTTTCGTGGAGGTACTCGGTGAGGTCCTCGGCCATGCGCTTGGTGAGCACGGTAACGAGCGTGCGGTAGCCGGCGGCAGCCACCTCGCGCACCTCGCCGAGGAGGTCGTCGACCTGGGCACGGGCCGGGCGCACGTCGACCACGGGGTCGATGAGGCCGGTGGGGCGGATCACCTGCTCGACGAACACGCCGCCGGTCTGCTCCATCTCCCAGTTGCCCGGCGTGGCCGAGACGTGCACCGTCTGCGGCCGCATGGCGTCCCATTCCTCGAAGCGCAGCGGGCGGTTGTCCATGCAGGAGGGCAGGCGGAAGCCGTACTCGGCGAGCGTCGCCTTGCGGCGGAAGTCGCCGCGGTACATGCCGCCGATCTGCGGCACGGTGACGTGGCTCTCGTCGGTGAAGACGAGGGCGTTGTCGGGCAGGTACTCGAACAGGGTCGGCGGCGGCTCGCCGGGGCGGCGGCCGGTGAGGTAGCGCGAATAGTTCTCGATGCCGGCGCAGGAGCCGGTCGCCTCCAGCATTTCCAGGTCGAAGGTGGTGCGCTGCTCCAGCCGCTGCGCCTCCAGCAGACGGCCCATGCGGTTGAGCTCGTCGAGGCGGTGCTTCAGCTCCTCCTTGATGCTCTTCACGGCCTGCTGCAGCGTCGGCTTCGGCGTCACGTAGTGCGAGTTGGCGTAGACCTTCACGAACTCCAGGTCGGCCGTTTTGTTGGCGGTGAGGGGATCGAACTCCTGGATGGATTCGACCTCGTCGCCGAACAGGCTGATGCGCCAGGCGCGGTCCTCGTAGTGGGCCGGGAAGATCTCGACGACGTCGCCGCGCACGCGGAATGTGCCGCGCTGAAAGTCACCCATGCCGCGCTTGTACTGGAGGGCCGTCAGGTCGGCGAGGAGCTGGCGCTGGTCAAGTCGCTCGCCGATCTTGATGGTGAACGTCATCGCCGTGTAGGTCTCGACCGACCCGATGCCGTAGATGCAGGACACCGATGCGACGATGATGACGTCGTCACGTTCCAGCAATGCGCGCGTCGCGGAGTGGCGCATGCGGTCGATCTGCTCGTTGATCGAGCTTTCCTTCTCGATGTAGGTGTCCGTTCGCGGGACGTAGGCTTCAGGCTGGTAGTAGTCGTAGTAGGAGACGAAGTACTCGACGGCGTTGTCGGGGAAAAAGCTCTTGAACTCGCCGTAGAGCTGCGCCGCGAGCGTCTTGTTCGGCGCCAGGATCAGCGCGGGGCGGTTCGTGCGCGAGATGACCTGCGCCATCGTGAACGTCTTGCCGGACCCGGTGACCCCGAGCAGCACCTGGTCGCGCTCATGCCGGCCGACCGCGTCGACGAGTTCCGCGATGGCCGTCGGCTGGTCGCCCTTGGGCTCGTATTCCGACACCAGCTTGAAGCGGATGCCGCCTTCGGACTTCTCGGGGCGGGAGGGGCGATGGGGCGTCCAGGGACGCTGCTCGCGCAGATTGGGATCGCCCGCTTCCAGCAGCGCCTTCAGCGAATCGACGGTGGCCGCCGCCCCGATCATGCCGCGCGGCTCGTCCTCGTCCTCGTCCTCGTCGCGCAGCACGTTGCCCTGCCGCACCCGCTTGGGCGCGGCGTTCAGGATGTCCGACCGGGAGAGGCCCACATCGCGCTTGCGGGAGCCCTTGGAAATCTCCTCCGGTGCGTCGTCGGCCCCGGGCAGGCCCAGCTTGCGGGCCAGCGCCGGGTCCAGGTTCTCGACGTCGTCGGGGTCGTAGCCTGCCTGAGGGCTCTCGGCGAAGCCGCGCCGGGCAGGAGCCTCGTCACGCGCGATACCGGGATTGAGCAGGGCGGCGAGGTGCTCGTCGAGCGGCTTGAGCTCGGGCTTCGACGCCTTGGCGCGCGTCTCACGCACGGGTTTGCGCGGGGCGGAGGAGGACGGTGCTTTGGCCATACCGTGAACATGGGCCGAGTCAGCCGCCCCGGCAAGCGGGGCTGCTGCCTTTCCCGGGCGCATCTGGTCGCTCTAGGGACGCCTGTCCGCCTTCAGCGATGGTTCGGACAGCCAGCCCTCGATCCGGCTGAGGTTGGCGCCGAGATCCGACCGTCCGAGCAGGCTGCGCGAGTAGAAGGCCACCGAGGAGCCGCCATCCGCCGGGACGACCAGCATGTCGATCGTGTCGGGGAAGCGCATGATCCGCGTCTTCGCGACGAAGCGGTCGCCCTTTCCGCCGCTCGCCGCGGCGACCTGCTCCACCCCGGGGGTGGCGAGCACCACCTTCAGAAGGCGCTCGCGCAGGATGTCGGGTGGGATGGACCAGACCGGCGGGGCACGGTCGACACGTGCGCTTCCCGCCGTCCCAGCCGGTGCGACGAGCGCGTCGTTGGGCGTCGCGCGGCGCCGCAGGGTGGCGAAGTCCACCGGCCCCTGGTCGGCCGGCCCGAAGAAGGCATCCCACACATTCATCCTGCCCAGCCCCGGTGGCGTGACGGCGACACCCTTCACATAGGACACGGCGGCGCCGACGGCGAGGATGCCGCCCGTGAGCAGGACCGAGCGGCGGCTGGCGAACAGCGGAGCCTCCCCCTCAATCCGCCCGGGTCAGCCGCAACAGGCGGCCATTCGAGGAGTCCGTCAGCAGCCAGATGGCGCCGTCAGGCCCCTGCCGCACGTCGCGGATGCGCTCGCGCAGATCGCGCAGCAGGCGCTCCTCGCCCGTGATCCTGTCGCCGTCGAGGCTGAGGCGCACCAGCATCTGGCCCTTCAGCGCGCCGACGAGAAGGCTGCCCTTCCAGCCGGGGATCGCATCCGACGTGACGAAGGCCATGCCGGACGGTGCGATGGACGGATCCCAGAAGTAGATGGGTTGCTCCATTCCCTCCTTGCGGGTCCCCTCGCCGATCTTCGAGCCGTCGTAGTTCACGCCGTAGCTGATGACCGGCCAGCCATAGTTCTTCCCGGCCTGGGGGATGTTGATCTCGTCGCCGCCCTTGGCGCCATGCTCCACAGTCCAGAGTGCCTGCGTCCATGGGTTGATGGCCGCTGCCTGCGGGTTACGGTGTCCGTAGGACCAGATTTCCGGGCGTGCGTCCTGCCGGCCGGCAAACGGGTTGTCCTTCGGAACGGAACCATCGGCGGCGATGCGCACCACCTTGCCGAAGTGGGTCGTGAGGTCCTGCGCCTTCTCGCGGCCGGAGAAGCGCTCGCCCAGCGTGACGAACAGGTTTCCATCCGGCGCAAAGGCGAGGCGCGAGCCGAAATGGGCGGATGACTGGAAGGTCGGCATCTGCCGGAAGATGACGGCAGCGTTCTCGACGCGCGTGCCATCCTCGGAGAGCCGGCCGCGTGCGACGGCCGTGCCATTGCCGCCTTCGCGCGGCTCCGAGAACGTCCAGAAGATAAGCCGGTCGGTGGCGAAGCCCGGACCGATGGCGACGTCCAGGAGGCCACCCTGGCCGCCGGAAGCGACGGCCGGCAGGCCCTGGAGTGGTTCGGACACCTTGCCGTCCCGGACGATGCGCATCGTGCCGGGCCTTTCGGTCACGAGGATGCCGCCGTCCGGCATGAACGCCATCCCCCACGGGCTTTGCAGTCCGGAGGCGACCGTTTCGAGGGCGAGCGGGCCGCCCTTGCTGTCGAAGCGCTGGGACTGGGCGGATGCGCCGGCCGGCGCTAGCAGCAAGGCCCCGAGAACGGCGAAGGCGGCCCTGGTGCGGGCCGCCCCGGTGGAGGAAACGGAATGTCGGGTCGTCATATCGGCTCCGGCTTTCGCAAACCCCTCCGGAGAGGTGGTGCGGCGGAGCCGTCGGATCAACGGGTCGCGACGACCTGTGCGGTCGAGGTCGCCTGCACGGCGGCTGCCGGACGGGCCATCATCACCGTGCCAATCGCAAGCCCGAGAAGGGCGACGAGCCACAGCGACAGGCCGAGCTGGCGGCGAACCTCGCGGCGATCGAGGGAGACCGGCGCGCCGTTGGCGGCTGGCATGCGGAGCGGTGCATCGCGGTCGGTCATGTCTCGTCTCCCCTTCCGGCGTCACGGGTGGTCACGTGACCGCCGGCGAGTCCACATATGCCGCAACCGGGGGCTGAACGGTGTGTGAATCCGCACGGGATTGGCGCAATTCGCAAAGTGTCCTTAAGCCTTGGTTATCGAAGAGATCACGGCAATTGGCTTGCCCTGCACGGCCGGCGGCACTAGGGTCCGCCCGCCCTTGAAAAGGGCCGCCCGCATCCGTTCCGCTGCCGATCCGGAGCCCAACCATGGCCTTCCTCGCCGACGCCCTTTCCCGCGTGAAGCCCTCCGCCACCATCGCCGTGACGCAGAAGGCCCGCGAGCTCAAGGCACAGGGCCGCGACGTCATCAGCCTGTCGGTGGGCGAACCCGACTTCGACACGCCGGACAACGTCAAGCAGGCGGCGATGGAGGCCATCCGCCGCGGCGAGACGAAGTACACGCCCGTCTCCGGCATCACGCCGCTGCGCGAGGCGATTGCCGCCAAGTTCAAGCGCGAGAACGGGCTGGACTACAAGTGGACGCAGACGATCGTGGGCACCGGCGGCAAGCAGGTGCTCTACAACGCGTTCCTGGCGACGCTGAACCCCGGCGACGAAGTTGTGATCCCGGCGCCGTACTGGGTGAGCTACCCCGACATGGTGCTGCTCAACGGCGGCACCCCCGTGTTCGTCGACACGACCATCGAGAACAACTTCAAGCTCCAGGCGGCTGACCTCGACCGCGCCATTACGAAGCGCACCAAGTGGGTCGTCCTGAACTCGCCGTCCAACCCGTCCGGCGCGGCCTACAGCCGCGAGGAGCTGAAGGCGATCACGGACGTGCTGGTGCGCCACCCGCATGTCTGGATCCTGACGGACGACATGTACGAGCACCTGACCTATGGCGACTTCGTTTTCACCACGCCGGCGCAGGTCGAGCCGAACCTCTGGGAGCGCACGCTCACCATGAACGGCGTGTCCAAGGCCTACGCGATGACGGGATGGCGCATCGGCTACGCCGCCGGACCGGACCATCTGATCAAGGCCATGGACATGGTGCAGGGACAGCAGACGTCCGGTGCCTGCTCCATCGCCCAGTGGGCCGCCGTGGAGGCGCTGAACGGGCCTCAGGATTTCATCCCGCAGAGCCGCAAGGCCTTCGAGGAGCGCCGCGACCTCGTCGTCTCCATGCTCAACCAGGCAAGGTACCTGAAGTGCCCGATGCCTGAGGGCGCGTTCTACGTGTATCCGTCCTGCGCCGAGGCGATCGGCAAGACGGCGCCGTCGGGACGGGTCATCTCCTCGGACGAGGATTTCGTCACCGAGCTCCTGGAGGCGGAGGGCGTCGCTGCCGTGCACGGGTCGGCCTTCGGTCTCGGCCCCAACTTCCGGATCTCCTACGCCACCTCGAACAAGCTGCTCGAGACCGCCTGCAACAAGATCCAGAAGTTCTGCGCCGAACTGCGCTGACAGCTTAGGACCTCACCAACTGCCGCTTGCTCCTGCTCACCCCAGGGCAGGAGCAGCGGCAAAGGCGCGCTCGCCGAGCTCCGCGCCTGCTGCATCGCTTCGTACGTTTTTTCCGCTTGCGTTGCTTCAAACACAGGCAGAGCATTCCCGAGGCAGGGCCAAAACCGGAGAGACCGGGTTGGCCGGCCCGGTTCGGCCAACTTCCCTGCAGGGAGGTAGCCATGGCTGAATCCAAGGAGACACGTCACGACGGCAGAGGAACCGCGGGTCCGCGGTGCTTTGCGATCGTCGGACCCTTCCAGAGCGGCAAAACGAGCCTTCTCGAAACACTTTTAGAGCGCACCGGGGCCGTTCAGCGTGCCGGGCGTGTGCCGGACGGTACGTCCGTCGGCGATGCGAGCGCGGAGGCCCGCGCCCACGGCCATGGCGTCGAGATCAACGTCGCCAGTACCAGCTTCCTCGGTGACCGTTTCACCTTCGTGGATTGCCCCGGATCGGTCGAATTTCAGCACGAGATGCGGGCCGTGCTCCCCGCCTGCGACGCGGCCATCGTGGTCTGCGAGGCAGATGAGCGGAAGCTGCCGGCGCTTCAGGTGATCCTGCGCGATCTCGAGGAAGCCGGGATCCCGCGCCTCCTCTTCCTCAACAAGATCGACACCATCAGCCGCGGCGTGCAGGAGGTGCTGGCCATGCTGCAGCCGGCTTCGCGCACGCCGCTCCTGCTTCGCCAGATCCCGATCCTCAAGCACGGCATCGCCGTCGGCTTCATCGACCTCGCGCTCGAGCGCGCCTTCATCTACCGCGAGCACGCGGCCAGCGAGATGGTCGAGATCCCGGCCGACGAACTGGGCCTCGAGAAGGAGGCCCGCTTCACCATGCTGGAGCGCCTCGCCGACCACGACGACAGCCTCATGGAAGAGCTGATCGAAGAGATCGACCCGCCGCGCGACCAGGTGTTCGCCGATCTGCGACGGGAACTGCAGGACGGGCTGGCGGTGCCGGTCCTCATCGGCTCGGCTGAGCGTGGCAACGGGCTGACGCGGTTGCTGAAGGAACTGCGCCACGAATCCCCGGGCATCGCCCAGACGCGCCGGCGGCTCGGGGTGTCGGCCGACGGCCCGGCGCTGGCGCACGCCATGAAGTCCATCCACACCGCCCATGGCGGAAAGCTGACCGTGGCCCGCGTCCTGCGCGGCGGTTTCCGCGACGGCGAGACCGTCGTCGGATCGCGTGGCGCGGAGACCCGCATCGCCGCCCTGCAGCGGATGATGGGAACCTCGAACGTCCGCGAGGCCGAGGTGGGGGAGGGCGACGTGGTCGCCTTCGCCCGGCTCGAAGGTGTGCAGACGGGCGATACTTTCGCATCGGGCAAGGCGCCGCCGCTGCCCGTGGCGGAGCCGGTGCTGGCGGAGTCGGTCTTCTCCGTTGCCATCGCCACCAGGGACCGCAAGGACGACGTCCGCCTCAACAGTGCCCTCGCCAAGCTTGTCGAGGAGGATCCGGCCCTCATCGTCGAGCAGGGCGGCGACGGCTCCGCGTCGGGGCTCATCCTGATGCGCGGAAGGGGCGAGGTGCACCTCAAGGTCGCCCTGGAACGCCTCGCCGAACGGTTCGGCGTCGCCGTGGAGCGCAAGGCGCATGGCGTCGGCTATCGCGAGACGATCCGGCAAAAGGTGACCGTGCGAGGCAGGCACAAGAAGCAGACGGGCGGCCACGGTCAGTTCGGCGACGTGGTGATCGAGGTCGAGCCGCTGCCCCGCGGCAGCGGCTTCGCCTTCGTGGACCGCATCTCGGGCGGCGTGGTGCCGCGCCAGTACATCCCCTCGGTCGAGCACGGCGTACGCGAGGCGCTGCACGAAGGCCCGCTGGGCTTTCCCGTGGTGGACGTTCAGGTGACGCTCACCGACGGCTCGTTTCACACGGTCGACTCGTCCGACATGGCCTTCCGGGCCGCGGCGCGGCTCGCCATGGCCGAGGCGCTGCCGAAGGCTCAGCCGGTGCTGCTGGAGCCGATCCACGCGGTGGAGATCGCCATCCCCGCCGACGTCATGTCCCGCGCCACCGCCATCGTGACCGGCCGGCGCGGGCAGATCCTCGGCTTCGACTCGCGGCCGGGCTGGGATGGCTGGGATGTGCTGAAGGCAACCATGCCGGAAGCGGAGATGGGAGACCTGATCATCGAGCTGCGCTCGGCCACGTCGGGCGTCGGCAGCTTCACCACCTCGCTGGACCACCTCGCCGAGCTTGCCGGCAAGCCGGCGGAAGCCGTGGTCCGAAAGGCGGCCGGGGCAAGGGGCTAGTCACGCCCTTCGAGCATCGTCATTGCGAGCGCAACGAAGCAACCCAGTGTTTTAAGCATGAGCTCATTCCATTTGCCGGGTTGCTTCGTCGCTGCATGTCTCGCAATCGCGCTCCCACGCAGGCCAGGCACAAAGTAAAAAAAAGCCGGGCATCCCCGAAGGGATACCCGGCAATTTGGAGTCGTTCCGGATCGAAACCCGAAAACCGTCCAGAGGGGAACGGTCCACCGTAGTCTCAACGTCGGGAGGGGTGACGAAGACTACGACCGGAACCGTTACCTATATGAGGTACGCCACCTTTGCGGGCAACGCAGATGACGTCATGGCAGGCATGCGATGCGCGGGAGTTGGGCACTGCGCGGAGTCAGCCTGCAGCGTCAGTAGGTCCAGCGCTGCGCCTTGCTGACGAGGAAATCGCGGAAGACCTGCACCCGCGCCACGCTTTTCATCTCCTCGGGATAGACGAGGTAGCTGTCGAGCGAGGGCATGTCGGGCACGTTCAGCACCTGCACGAGGTTTGAATCCTGCTCGACGAGGTAGTCGGGCAGCACGGCGATACCGATGCCGCGCTCCGTCGCCCGCTTCAGGGCTGTGATGTTGTTCACCGTCAACGCGGCCATGCGCGGGCTTTTCGGATCGCGGCCGACCGTGGTGAGCCAGTGCACTTCCGCGAGATAGGACGGTGTCACCGCGCCGTAGTTGAGGATCCGGTGGTTGTCGAGATCCTCGATGTCTTTGGGCATGCCGTGGCCGCGGATGTAGTCCTGCGAGGCGTAGGCATGGAAGTGCACGGTGAACAGGCGCCGCTGGATCAGGTCGCCCTGCACCGGCTGGCGCAGCCGGATGGCAACGTCCGCCTCGCGCATGGAGAGGTCCAGTTCCTCGTCGGTCAGCAGAACCTGCAGCCGCACCTCGGGATAGAGGTCGAGGAATTCGCCCAGCCGCGGCGTCAGCCAGTTGGAGCCCAGCCCAAGCGTCGTGGTGACGCGAAGCTCGCCGTTCGGCCTTTCGCGGCTGTCGGTGAGCTGGGCGCGCGTGGCGTCCAGCTTCAGCATCATCTCCTTGGCCGTGCGGAAGAGCAGTTCTCCCTGCTCGGTCAGGATGAGGCCGCGGGCGTGACGGTGGAACAGCGGCACGCCGAGATCGCGCTCCAGCGCGCCGACCTGGCGGCTGACCGCGGACTGGCTGAGGCCGAGGGCGTCGCCGGCATGGGTGAAGCTGCCGGCCTCGGCGGCGGTGTAGAAGATGCGGACCTTGTCCCAGTCCAGGGTCGACTGAAGCTTGGAGAAGGGCATCATTCCGCAGCCTGCCGCTGGAGGGCATGGCCGGCGAGATACTTTTCCGCTTCGAGCGCGGCCATGCAGCCCATGCCCGCGGCGGTGACGGCCTGCCGGTAGGTCTCGTCGGTGACGTCGCCCGCCGCGAAGACGCCCGGGATGTTCGTGGCGGTCCGGCCGGGATCGGTATCGATGTAGCCGGACGAGCGCATTCCCACCTGGCCCGCGAAGATCTCCGTCGCCGGCTTGTGGCCGATGGCGACGAACACGCCGTCGGTCTTCAGCTCCGAGGTGGCGCCGGTCTTGACGTTCTTCAGCCGCACCGAAGTGACGCCCGGAGGCTGCTGCTGGCCGAGGATCTCGTCGACGACGCTGTCCCAGACGACCTCGACCTTGGGATGGGCGAAGAGGCGGTCCTGCAGGATGCGCTCGGCGCGGAAGCCGTCGCGGCGGTGCACGACGGTGACCTTCGAGGCGAGGTTGGCGAGGTACAGGGCCTCCTCGACCGCCGTGTTGCCGCCGCCGACCACCACGACCTCCTTGTTGCGGAAGAAGAAGCCGTCGCAGGTGGCGCAGGCGGAGACGCCGAAGCCCTTGTAGACCTCCTCGGACGGGATGCCGAGCCAGCGGGCCTGCGCGCCGGTGCAGATGATCAGCGCGTCGCAGGTGTAGACGTCGCCGCTGTCGCCGAAGAGCCTGAAGGGCTGCGTCCCGAGTTCCACCTTCCCGATGTGGTCGGAGACCATCTTCGTCCCGACATGCTCGGCCTGCTTCTGCATCTGTTCCATCAGCCAGGGGCCCTGGATGACGTCGGCGAAGCCCGGGTAGTTCTCCACGTCCGTGGTGATCATCAGCTGGCCACCGGGCTGGTATCCCGAGATGAGCATGGGCTCCAGCATGGCGCGCGCTGCGTAGATCGCGGCGGTGTAGCCGGCGGGTCCGGAGCCGAGGATGATGAGCTTGGCGTGGTGCGAAGTCATGATAGTGCTTTCGGGAGGACGTCCGGAGCGCGGACCGGGTTGACCTCGGTGGCAGGTGTCGCCGTTGCGGGGGGCCGCGTCAGGCGGGAGAAGCTGTGTCGGAGCCCTGGCGCCGGTGCCAGGCGTCGGCGATCGCGGCTGCGATCAGCGGCGTGGAATCTAGTGCTTCATGTGCATAGCTTTCAAGTCGTCCCTGAAAAGAACGCACAGCTCCTGCGCGAGTCAAGCCGTCGAGATAGCGCTTGATCTTGGCAGCCGAGCCGGGCGACCGTTCAGACGGCTCGAAAACCAGCACGGGCTTGGCCGTGGCGCAGGCCTCCCCGACCATGTTCGTGGAGTCGGCGGTGACGACGACAGCGTCGGCGAGGGCGAGCATGGCGGGATAGGGGTTCTCGCCGGCTCCGTCCCAGAAAAAACCGTGCTTCTGGCGGATGACCGCCTTCACACCCTCGGCAAGTGCAGCGGGCGTGCGCCGCGAAGCCGTTGCCATGAGCCCGGCCCCGCCATTCCCGAGGGCCGCCACCTGCGCCGTCAGGCGTACGATGTCGTCCCCGGTGAAACGGTAGGCCTTGCTGTCGCCGCCCAGGACCAGAGCCACCCTGGGTTGCTTCAGCGGGGCGAGCCGAGGATCGGGCGAGGCCCGCAAGGCCGCCAGCCGCGCCGCCGAGATCCTGTGCGGGGCAGTGGGCGTGACCATCACGTTCGGACCGCGCAGCGGATCGTGTTCCGGCACCCAGATGAAGTCCGCGGTCCCGGGCCCCGTGCGCGGGTCCTTGAGGAAGACGGTGAAGGTGCGCCCCGCCGAGGCGGACTTCAGCGCCCGGAGATACGTGACCGCCCTCCGACCCGAGGCGATGGCAATGTCCGGGAAAGGCCGTGCGAGCGGACCGCCGGCCCGTCCGGGCGCCTCGCGCGGATCCGGCGGCCCCCATGGCATCAGCCAAGACCAGGGGATGCGCGGCGCGATCCGCTTCACCTCGGCGGACAGGCCCAGCGCGTCCGCGACGCCGAGGCACTGCGTCTCGTCACCCGCCTTCCCGTCGGTCACGACCCAGCAGGTGGTGGATGGCGGCAGCATGGCGGGGATCCGGGGAGAGTGCGGGGCACTCCTACTCTTTTTCCCCGCCGCGCGACAGGGCAGGGCCGCAGGGCCTGTTCACGCCGCCGGGCGGCGGCTAGACAGGGGCGCCTTCATCGCGGGTGATGCTTGAACCTCGACCTGGACGAAACAGACCTCAGGATTTTGCGCGAGCTGCAGGCCGATGGCCGCATGACCAATGTCGAGCTGGCCCGCCGCCTCGGCATGTCCGCCCCGCCCTGCCTCAGGCGTGTCCGGGCTCTGGAAGAGGCCGGGATCATCCGCGGATACCGCGCCCTCGTGGACCAGCGGGCGCTGGGCTACGAGGTCGTGTTCTTCGCCTTCGTCCAGCTCGCCAGCCAGGCCGAGGCGGACCTTTCGGCATTCCAGGAAACGATCCGCTCGTGGCCGGCCGTGCGCGAGTGCTGGACGCTGTCGGGCGACATCGACTTCATGCTGAAATGCGTGGCCGCAGACCTCCGCGCCTTCCAGTCGATCGTCACCGACCTCACGGGCCTCGCAAACGTCCGCACGCTGCGGACCGCCGTGGCACTCGATCGGGTGAAAGACGATCCCATCGCGCCGGTCTAGCGCGTCAGCCCAGCTTCTTGGCGATCCAGAAGCCGAGTGCATTGACGAGCGCCTGAACGCGCCGCCACTCGCTGCGGGGGTCGACGACGGGGCCGCCGAAGGAGGCCGGCTGGTTGGCGAGGATGGGGAAGGTGTCGAGCACTTCGCGGCCCTTCACCACCGAGACGTTCGCGTCGATGAAGTCGAGGGGCGAGTCGCTGAAGCCGAACCGGAACATGTTGTCCCCGCCGCCGCCGAGACCACCATACATGGCGAGCGTCACGGACTTTATGTTGACGACGATGTCAGGCGCTCCGCGCACCCCGGTGCGGCCGCCGAGAGCCGAGGTGACGGCTTGCGCGACCATGGGCCGGATGTTGGCACCGAGTTCGCCACTGCCATTCGCCGTCATCGCCGAGGTGTCGACGATGACCCGGCCGAAGGGACCGCCGGCGGTCTTCGACGGCGTCGCCGAGACGCAACCTGCGAGGCCTGCCGCGAGCGCCGCGAGGCCCGTGCCCAGCAGGGCCCGGCGGTCAATGGAACGCGACATCGACGATTTCATAGCTCTTTCCTCCGCCGGGCGTGTTCACCTCCACCGTGTCGCCGGACTTCTTGCCGATCAGGGCACGGGCGATAGGAGAGGTGATGGAGACGCGGCCGGACTTCACGTCGGCCTCGGATTCGCCGACGATCTGGTAGGTCTTCTCTTCCTCGGTGTCCTCGTCGATGAGCTTCACCGTGGCGCCGAATTTGATGGTCGAGCCTGACAGCTTCGAGACGTCGATGATCTCGGCACGCGAGAGCTTGTCCTCGAGCTCCGCGATCCGCCCCTCGTTGAGGGACTGCTGTTCCTTGGCCGCGTGGTACTCGGCGTTCTCGGACAGGTCGCCATGTGAGCGCGCCTCGGCGATCGCCTGGATGATGCGCGGGCGCTCGACCTGCTGGCGCTGACGCAACTCTTCCTCCAGCGCCTTGTAGCCCCCCGGCGTCAACGGAATCTTGTCCATAGTGCCTTCCATGCTCCAAACACTGGGCCACAGAAACAGTTCCGGGCCCGAATCCGGGCCCGTGACCGCAAGTACCGCGTCCGCTGGTCCAAGGGCGGACGCGATCTCTCAGGTGCGTTACGCGAAGTAGTCCTGCAAGGCCCTGACCTCGAGATCCCCCGCCCGGTAGGCGCGGATCCCTTCGGCGGCGGCCACCGCGCCGGCTAGCGTGGTATAGTAGGGCACTTTATGCAAGAGGGCCGCACGGCGTAGCGAGCGCGAGTCCGAGAGGGCCTGCTTGCCTTCGGTCGTGTTGAAGACGAGCTGGATGCCGCCATTCTTGATCGCGTCCACGACATGCGGTCGGCCTTCCAGCACCTTGTTGATCTTGCCAGCTGCCACGCCGTTCTGCTCCAGGTAGCGCTGCGTGCCCGAGGTGGCGACGATCTTGAAGCCGAGGCTGGCGAGCGTGCGCATGGTTTCGAGGATGCGGGGCTTGTCGTCCTCGCGGACGGAGACGAACACCGTTCCCTCCGTCGGGACCTTGGTGCCCGACCCCAGCTGGCTCTTGGCGAAGGCCACCCCGAAGGAGTGGTCGAGACCGATCACCTCTCCCGTCGAGCGCATCTCCGGGCCGAGCAGAACGTCCACGCCCGGGAAACGCGCGAAGGGGAACACCGCTTCCTTGACCCCGATATGGTCGTACTCGCTCCGCTTCAGGCCAAAGGAGGCGAGGCTCTCTCCCGCCATGATGCGCGACGCGATCTTGGCCAGCGGCTGGCCGATCACCTTGGCGACGAAAGGCACGGTGCGCGACGCGCGGGGGTTCACCTCCAGCACATAGATGTCGCCGTCCTTCAGCGCGTACTGGACGTTCATCAGGCCACCGACCTGTAGCGCGAGGGCGAGATCCCTCGTCTGGCGCTCCAGTTCCGCGATCGTCTCGGGCTTCAGGGAGTGCGGAGGCAGGGAGCAGGCGCTGTCGCCCGAATGGATGCCGGCCTCCTCGATGTGCTCCATGATGCCGGCGACGAAAACGTCCTTGCCGTCGCTCAGGCAGTCGACGTCGACCTCGATGGCATCCGACAGATAGCGGTCGAAGAGCAGCGGGTTCTTGCCCAGCACCGTGTTGATCTGGCCCGTCTTGTCGTTGGGGTAGCGGGCCTTGATGTCGTTGGGAACGAGCTCCGGCAGGGTGCCCAGGAGGTAGCGGTCGAAAGCGGTCTCGTCGCGGATGATCTCCATCGCCCGGCCGCCCAGCACGTAGGACGGGCGCACCACGACGGGCAGGCCAAGTTCCTGCAGCACCAGCCGGCTCTGCTCGACGGAGTAGGCGATGCCGTTCTGCGGCTGCTTCAGGCCGAGCTTGTCGAGCAGGCGCTTGAAGCGGTCGCGATCCTCGGCGAGGTCGATGGCTTCCGGCGAGGTGCCGAGGATGGTGATCCCGGCCTGCTCGAGCGCATGGGCAAGCTTCAGTGGCGTCTGGCCGCCGAACTGCACGATGACGCCGACGAGAGTGCCGTTCTCCTTCTCCTTCGCCAGGATCTCCAGCACGTCCTCGGCCGTCAGCGGCTCGAAGTAGAGGCGATCCGACGTGTCGTAGTCGGTCGAGACCGTCTCCGGATTGCAGTTGATCATGATCGTCTCGAACCCGGCGTCCGAGAGCGCGAAGCACGCATGGCAGCAGCAATAGTCGAACTCGATGCCCTGGCCGATCCGGTTCGGGCCGCCGCCTAGGATGACGATCTTGCGGCGCGCGGACGGTGCGGCCTCGTCCGCCGGCCGGCCGGCGAAGGGCGGGGCGTAGGTCGAGTACATGTAGGCGGTCGGGGAGGCGAACTCCGCCGCGCAGGTGTCGATGCGCTTGTAGACGGGGCGCACGTCCAGCGCCTGCCGGCGACGCGTCACCTCCGCCTCGGACAATTTGGCCAGCACGCTCAGCCGCGCGTCGGAGAAGCCCATGGCCTTGAGCTGGCGGAAGGCGCCCGGCGTGGCGGGAAGTCCCCAGGCCGCGATCTTCGCCTCGGTATCGACGATGCCCTTGATCTCGCGCAGGAACCACGGGTCGATCTTGCAGGACTGGTGGGCCTGGTCGACGTCGAACCCGAGCCGCATGGCCTGCGCCACCTTGAGCAGGCGGTCGGGCGTCGGCGTGCCCAGCGCGGCGCGGATGGCGTTCTTGTCGTCGCCCTGGCCGAGTCCCTCGATCTCGATCTCGTCGAGGCCGGTGAGGCCCGTCTCCAGCGAGCGGAGCGCCTTCTGCAGCGATTCCTGGAAGGTGCGCCCGATGGCCATGGCCTCGCCGACCGACTTCATGGCCGTGGTCAGCGTCGGCTCGGCGCCAGGGAATTTCTCGAAGGCGAAGCGCGGGATCTTGGTGACGACGTAGTCGATCGTCGGCTCGAAGGATGCCGGCGTGGCGCCTCCCGTGATGTCGTTGGCGATTTCGTCCAGCGTGTAGCCGACGGCGAGCTTGGCGGCGACCTTGGCGATAGGGAAGCCGGTGGCCTTCGACGCCAGCGCCGAGGAGCGCGACACGCGCGGGTTCATCTCGATCACGATCATCCGGCCGTTTTCCGGGTCGATCGCGAACTGCACGTTGGAGCCGCCGGTCTCCACGCCGATCTCGCGCAGCACCGCCAGCGAGGCGTCGCGCATGATCTGGTATTCCTTGTCGGTCAGCGTCAGCGCCGGCGCGACGGTGATGCTGTCGCCCGTGTGCACGCCCATCGGGTCGATGTTCTCGATGGAGCAGACGATGATGCAGTTGTCCGCCTTGTCGCGGACGACCTCCATCTCGAATTCCTTCCAGCCGAGAACGCTTTCCTCGATCAGCACCTCGTTGGTCGGCGAGGCGTCAATGCCGCGCTCGACGATCTCGATGAACTCCGCCTTGTTGTAGGCGATGCCGCCGCCCGTGCCGCCCAGCGTGAAGGAGGGGCGGATGATGGCGGGCAGGCCGATGTCGGTCAGCGCCTCGAGCGCGGCCGAAAGCGTCTTGATGTGATGCGAACGGGGCGTGTCGAGCCCGATCTTCGTCATCGCGTTGCGGAAGAGCTCGCGGTCTTCCGCCTTGTCGATGGCCTCCGCCGTGGCGCCGATCATCTCGACGCCGTAGGTCTCCAGCACGCCCATCTTCTTCAGCGAGAGAGCGCAGTTGAGTGCCGTCTGGCCGCCCATGGTCGGCAGAAGCGCGAAGCCGCCGGGGACGGCGTGGCGCTCTTTCTCGATGATCTTCGCCACGATCTCGGGCGTGATCGGCTCGACATAGGTGCGGTCGGCGAGCTCGGGGTCCGTCATGATCGTCGCCGGGTTCGAGTTGACCAGGACGATGCGGTAGCCCTCTTCCTTCAGCGCCTTGATCGCCTGCGTGCCCGAATAGTCGAACTCGCACGCCTGGCCGATGACGATCGGGCCGGCGCCGATGACGAGGATGGTGGCGATGTCGGTGCGCTTGGGCATGTCACTCTTTTCGGTTGGCGGCCGGCAATCGGCTCCGGCCGTTACGAAAACAGGCCCGGACGGGCCTGCGCGCGTCGATGCGCGCCGGCTCGCAGCCTCCGGGGAAGCTCGTGCGGCGCGCGCGGATCGTGGGCGACTTCGTGCTGAAGTCGCGAGTTCCTAGACGAGAATCGCGGGGGAGGGAAGGGGGAGCGGACGGCCGTCCCCCTCCGGCTTACTCCGCCGCCACCGGCAGATGCGGGCCTTCCCTCCGCGCCCCGCCGAGCGCCGCCGCGGCGGCCGGGCCTGCCGGGGTGGCGTGACCCGCCACTGCCTCGTCCGGCTCGTCGCGCGCGCCGATGAAGCGGCCGAAGACCCAGCTCAGGAAGCGGCCGACGTCGTCCATCACCAGGAACACGGCCGGCACGAACACCAGCGAGAGCAGGGTGGAGACCAGCAGGCCGCCGATGACAGCGATGGCCATCGGGGCGCGGAACTCGCCGCCGTCGCCGAAGGCGAGCGCGCTCGGCACCATGCCGGCGCACATGGCGATGGTGGTCATCACGATCGGCCGGGCGCGCTTGCGGCCGGCTTCCACCACTGCCGTGCGCCGGTCGACGCCCTTTGCCATCGCCTCGACGGCGAAGTCCACGAGCATGATGGCGTTCTTCGTGACGATGCCCATCAGCATCAGCAGGCCGATGACGACCGGCATCGAGACGGGCTTGTTGGTCGCGATCAGCGCCAGCACGACGCCGCCGAAGGAGAGCGGCAGCGAGAACAGGATGGTGACCGGCTGCAGGAAGCTGCCGAACAGCAGCACCAGCACCGCAAACACCATCAGCATGCCCGCGCCCATCGCCATGGCGAAGCCCTGGAAAACCTCCTCCATGACCTCCGCGTCTCCCGAGGTCCGGATCTGGACGCCGGGAGGCAGCGACTTCGCCGCCGGGAGCTGCATGATCTCCTCGATCACCTGGCCCAGCGCGTCGGTGCCATTGAGGTCGGCCTCCACTGCCACGCGGCGCACGCGGTCGTAGCGCTCGACGCTGGTCGGGCCGAGCCCGAACTCCACGTCCGCCACCGCCGCGAGCGGGACCGACCCGCCCCGGGCGGTCGGCACCTTCAGGCTCTCGATGACGCCGCGGTCGCCGCGCCAGCGCTCGTCGAGCTGCACGCGGATCGGGATCTGCCGGTCGCCCACGTCGAACTTGGCAAGGTTGGCGCCGATGTCGCCAATTGTCGCCACGCGCACCGTCTCGGCGATGGTGTCGGTGGAGACGCCGAGGTCGGCCGCGAGGTCGGTACGCGGCTTGATGCGGATCTCCGGCCGGTCGAGCGAGGCGGTCGAGACCGGGCTCTGGATCGTCGGCATGTTCCGCATCTCGCTCACGAGGCGGGCGCCGACATCGGCCACGACGGCGGTATCGTCGCCGGTGACGAGCAGCGAGAGGCCGCGCTGGCCGTTCTCGTTGAGCAGCCAGAAGCGGATGTCGGGTATCTCCGCGAGATCGGCGAGGATCGAACGCTCGAGCTGCTTCTGGTTGACCGTGCGCGCGGCCTTGTTGACGTAGTTGACGGTGATCGTCGCCTTGCGGACTTCGCCGCTGGCATTGGGAATGCGACCGCCGTCGACGAAAACGTTGCGCACCTCGGGCCGCTGGCGCAGCCGGGCCACGACGCCGTCGGTGACCGTCCGCGTGTCATCCAGCCGCGAGCCAGGCGCCAGTTCCACGACGAAGAGCGAGCGGGCGGTGTCCTCCGCCGGCAGGAAGCCGGAGGGCAGGATGCGGGTGGAATAGATGGACCCGGCGAAGAGCGCGAGGCCAAAGATGACCGTCAGGAAGCGGTGGCGTGCGGACCACGACACGAGCCGCGTGTAGCCTCGCATGACGAAGCCGTCATGCTTGGCCTCGGGGTGCGGCTTGCCCCGCATCAGGTAGGCCGCCATCATCGGCGTGATCAGGCGCGCCACGAGGAGCGAGAAGAGCACGGCGACGGCGACGGTCAGGCCGAACTGCCGGAAGTACTGGCCCGCGATGCCGCCCATGAAGCTCACCGGCGCGAACACCGCGACGATGGTGAAGGTGATGGCGATGACCGCCAGCCCGATTTCGTCGGCACCCTCGATGGCAGCGCGATAGGCCGACTTGCCCATCCGCATGTGTCTGACGATGTTCTCGATCTCGACGATCGCGTCGTCGACGAGAATGCCGGTCACCAGCGTGATGGCGAGCAGGCTGACGAGGTTCAGCGAGAAGCCCAGCGTCTGCATCGCCCAGAAGGTCGGGACGATGGACAGCGGCAGGGCGATGGCCGCGACGATGGTGGCGCGCCAGTCCCTCAGGAAGATGAACACGACGAGCACTGCGAGTGCCGCGCCTTCCAGCAGCGTGTCCATGGCCGAGTGGTAGTTGCCCTCGGTGTAGGTGACGTAGCTGTCGAAGAGCGCCAGCTTCACGTCGGGCCGCTTGGCCTCGATCTCGGCGACACGCTTGTCGACCGCCGCGGCCACGGTGACGTCGCTCGCCCCGCGCGAGCGGGACACGGCGAAGCCGACCACGGGCTCGCCGTCGAGCCGCGCGAAGGTGCGGGCCTCGGCGGGGCCGTCGGTGACGGAGCCGAGTTCGTCCAGCCTCACCTTGCGGCCGCCGGGCAGCGCGATCATCGACGAGCGCAGTTCCTCGACGGAGGTCGTGCCCGCGAGCGTGCGGATCGACTGTTCCTGCGTGCCCACCTCGCCGCGTCCGCCTGCGAGGTCGACATGGGTGGCGCGCAACTGGCGGTTGACGTCGGCAGCGGTGATGCCGAAAGAGGCGAGCCTGTCGGGATCGAGCGCGATGCGGATCTCGCGGTCGACGCCGCCGATGCGCTCGACCTTGGAAACACCCCTCACCGACTGCAGTTCGCGCGCGACGACATCGTCGACGTACCAGGACAGCTCTTCCGGCGAGAGCGCCGGAGCCGATGCGGCATAGGTCACGACCGGCAGGCCGGCGATGTCGACCCGGGACGTGACCGGCTCGTCGATGGTGCGCGGCAGGTCGGCGCGGATGCGCGCAACGGCATCCTTCACGTCGTTCAGGGCGCGGTCGCTGTCGACCTCCAGCCGGAACTCGATCGTGGTGGTGGAGCTGCCGTCGGAGACGGAGGAGATGACGTGCTTCACCCCGTTCACGCCGGCCACGGCGTTCTCGACGATGCGGGTGACCTGCGTCTCCAGCTCGGCGGGAGCTGCGCCGGACTGGGTGACAGTGACCGACACGATGGGGATGTCGATGTTGGGGAAGCGCGTGATGGGCAGCGCACGGAAGCTCAGTATGCCGAGCAGCCCGACCACCAGGAACAGGACGATGGAGGGGACCGGCTTGCGGATCGCCCAGGCCGAGACGTTGTACGACATCACTGCGCTCCCGACGTCGAAGCGGTGGTTTCAGGCGCCGCGGTCTTGCCGGCGTCGGCTGAGAGCTGGCGCACGGCATCGCCATTGCGCAGGAACGGTGCAGCCTTGGCGACCACGGACTCGCCCTCGGCCAGTCCCGAGAGGATCTCGGTGCGGCCGTCGGCGGTGATGCCGGTCTTGACGTCGCGGGTCTCGACCCGGCCGTCCTTCACCACCTGAACGCGCGGCGTGCCGGTCGAGAAGAGCAACGCGGAGGTCGGCACCGCGATGCCGTCGCGCTCGGCGACGACGATGTCGGCGCGCGCGAAGGCGCCGATGCGCAGGTCGGGGTCGCGCGGCAGCGCGATCCGCACGAGGCCGAGGCGGGTGGACCTGTCCACCTCCGCCGGCATCAGGCGGACCGTTCCCTCGATCGTCTTGCCGCCGACCGGCGTTACGAGCACGCGTGCGCCCGGCTTCAGCCCGGCGAGATGGGTCTCCAGCACCTCCGCCTCCAGCTCCACCTCGCCATTGGCGATAATGCGGAACATGGGGTCGCCGGTCAGCGAGGAGAGGGCGCCAAGCCGCACGGTGCGGCGGCTGACAATCCCCGCGACGGGCGCTTTCAGCTCGGTCCTGGCCAGCTTGAGGGCCAGTTCGTGGCGCTGGGCTTCCGCGGAGGCCTTGTCCGCCTGGGCGATGGCAAGCCCGTTGCGGGTGGCGGAGACGCGCGCCTCGGCGGTGCGAGCCGCGGCGGTGCGCTGGTCGAGCAGCTCGAGAGTGGCGTTGCCGGACTCGCGCAGCGCGACGGTGCGGGCGAGGGCCGCCTTGGCTTCCGTCAGGGCCGCGTCGGCCTGCGGGATCTGGTCGTTGGCCTGGGCGATCGCGGCCTCGGCGCGTGTGATGCTCGCGGCGTTCTGCGCCATCTGCGCTTCCAGCGTGTCGCGCGAGAGGCGCGCCAGCACTTGCCCGGCCTCGACCTTGTCGCCCTCGTCGGCGTGCAGGGACATGACGCGCAGCCCGTCGACTTCCGGCGCGACCAGCACCTCGTCGCGGGCGACGAGATTGCCGGACACGACGAGCCTCTCGACCATGCGGCGCCGTTCCGCCTTGGCGGCGCTGATGCCCGGCAGGGCCAGTGTCCTGGTCGCGCCCGGGGCGGCAGGCTTTTCCTGCGCAAAGACGGGCAGCGGAGAGAGAATGGCGGCCAGAGCGGCCGCGCCGATCAGGGAACGGATCATGACGTGCTCTCGGAGGAGGGGGCCGTGGCGTCGGGCGCCTGGCCGGTAAAGGGAAGGAGGGCGCCGGCGAAGACGGCCCGGAACATCGCTGCGCCCCGGGCGAGCTCGGCAGCACCGTCGAAATCAGGCTCCAGCGCGCGGCGCTTGCAGAACCCGTCGGCCATCGTCATCAGCAACCAGACGAGCCAGTCGGGATCGACGCCGGGGTGGATCTGCCCCTTGCGCTGGGCATCGCGGAAGGCCTCGGCCATGAAGCCGCGCACCTCGTTCTCCATGCCGCAGCAGAAACGGGCAACCTGCGGGTTGCGTGTCGCCTCGGACCAGATCTCGACCGCCAGGACCATCTTGTCGCGCGGGTCCTCGATCAGGTGCTTGCGGCCGATGCGCTCGAAGGCCGTGAAGAACTCGTCCGAATCCGCCATCGCAGCGAAATCGCTCGACATCTCCTCGCGGTCGCGCTCGGCCAGGCCCGCCTGGATCGCGTCCTTGGAGGGGAAGTAGCGGTACAGGTTACCGGCGCTCATGCCCGCTTCCGCAGCGACGTCCTGCATGGTGGTCCGGTGGAAGCCGTTGCGGATGAAGCAGCGCTCGGCCGCATCGAGGATGCGGGCGCGGCGCTCGTGGCCGGTATCCGGTGTGCTCGTGGCGGGGAGAAGGGTCATCGGGGCCTATGAGAATGAACGTTCATTCTCGACATAGGCGAGCGTTGGCGCGTGGTCAAGATCGGCCTTGTGCTGCTGACGATCTGCTGCCGAGGTTCAGCCTTTGGTACGCAGACGGATCACCGCCGGATTTGCCGCGGCGGTACCGGGTCACGGCGCGTGTTGCCGCGAACCCGGTCGCACAGAAGCCTTCGCTACAGCTGCTCGATGTCCGTGCGGGAAAGGCCGAGGTCGCGCAGGGTGCGCTGGTCGAGGCCCATCAACATCCGGCGCGTGCGCGTCACGCGGTACTCCTCGACGATGCGCCGGCGCAGCCACCGCACGCCATTGGCCGCGGCGGACAGGAGGAAGAGTGGCGCGGTGCGACGCAGGCCCGCGCGGCCGATGAGCGTCGTCATGGTTCGTCTCCGGTCTGGATCGTTGGGCGCGTTCGTCTCACGCGCCCTGGCAGGGCCAGCCCAATGGGCACAGCCGACTGGGCCCACCATGCTCTTCGCACTGCAACAGGGCAGTGCGGCGGCGCACAATGCGATCAGGAGGCGGAGGCGTCAGCCGGCGAGCGCGACAGCGATCCCGGCGGCAAGGCGGGCGTTGTTCTTCACCAGCGCGATGTTGGCGGCGAGGCTGCGCCCCTCCGTCATCTCCACGATCCGCCGCAGCAGGAAGGGCGTCACCTTCTTGCCGGATACGCCGCTGCGCGAGGCCTCCGCGAGGGCGGCGTCGATGACACTGCCGATCTCGGAAGCGGCGATCTCCGCCTCTGCTGGGACGGGATTGGCTATCAGCGCCCCGCCAGCCAGTCCCAGCCGCCACTTCGCGGTGAGAAAGGCGGCGATCTCCCCGGCCGTGTCGAGCCGCAGAGGTGCCGGCAGGCCGCTCTTGCGCGAGTAGAAGGCGGGGAATTCATCCGTCCCGACGCCGATCACCGGAACGCCGGCGGTCTCCAGAGCCTCCAGCGTGGCGGGCAGGTCGAGGATCGCCTTCGCGCCCGCGGAGACCACGGCGACGTTCGTGCGGCCGAGTTCGGTGATGTCGGCGGAAATGTCGAAGCTCTCCTGCGCGCCGCGATGCACGCCTCCGACGCCGCCTGTCGCGAAGACGGAGATGCCCGCCAGCGCGGCGAGCCGCATTGTGGCGGCAACGGTGGTGGCACCGTCGAGGCCCTTCGACACGCAATAGGGAAGATCGAGCGTGGACAGCTTGAGGATACCCTGCGTCGAGGCAAGTTTCTCCAGCGCCGCGGGCTCTAGCCCTACGGTCGGCCTGCCGGATAGCACGGCGATGGTGGCGGGCACTGCGCCTTCCTCGCGGACGATGGCCTCGACGCTCCGCGCGGTCTCCAGATTGGCCGGGTAGTCCATGCCATGGGCGATGATGGTCGATTCCAGCGCCACGACCGGCCGTCCGGCCGCGAGCGCCTCGCGCACCTCGCCGGAGAGGACGAGGTCGGGATGCGGGACGCCGGTCATGATCCGCTCCGCTGCGGGGGATTGAAGGATGGGCCTGATCCACGTCCCGCCGTGGCGAGCGCCGCGGCCAGGGATTGCGGCACGCTGTCTGTGCTGGCGACCGCTTCGCGGGCCGCCGTTTGCCCGGCCTGCGCTGCGGCGGCGAGGCCGCTGCCCTGGCGCAGCGACCAGATCGCGGCGGCAAAGGCCGCGTCGCCGCCCCCGGTGACGTCCTCCAGCGGGCCGGGGCGCGCGGGGATCATGCGCGACTCGTCCGGCGTCGAGACGAGGACGCCCTGGTGGCCCAGGCCGACGAGCAGGCGCTGGACGCCGCGCATGTGCAGGCGGGTGGTGGCGCGGCGGATATCGTCCTGGCTGGAGGTCGACACCCCCGAGACGGCGGGCAGCTCGTCCCCGTTCGGCGTCATCAGCGCCACCGGCACGCCGGCGTCGAGCAGCGTCACGATGCGTGCGGCCTTGGGCACGGACACGGGTTCGAGCGCCAGCGGAACGCCGTGCCGGGCGGCCGCGAGTCCCAGCGCGACCAGCGTCTCGGGCGCCAGGTTTGCGTCGGCCACGACCAGCGCGGCCTCCGCAATATTCTGCTCCAGCGCCGCGACGCGAACCGGCGTCAGCGCCGACATCACCTCCATCCCGGACACGCCGATGAAGAGTTCGCCCTTCGGATCCAGCGTGGCGACGTAGACGCCGGTTGGTGCCGCGGCGCGCTGGACGAGCGAGCAGTCGATGCCGGCCGCCTCGCACGCGGCGACGAGACCGTCTCCGGCGGCGTCGCGGCCGACGGCGGTGATCAGCGAAACCTCCTCGCCGAGCAGCGCCAGCGCATGCGCGATATTGCGGCCGACGCCGCCCGCTCCCACGATCACGCTGCCGGGATTTGAGGTTCCTGTCTTCGGGGCGCGGTGCATGCGCGCCTTGACGTCGAGATTGGCGCCTCCGGCCACCAGGATGCGGCCCGGCCTCTGGAAGGCCGGCACGGGCCCATCGACTTTTTCCACGCCCATTCCACAATCCCCCGGCGCGGGCGTACCGCGCACCCGGAGCGCCCATGTCCCGACCCGCAGCGCGCAGCCTCGACCTCGACCCGCGCGACGACAGTTTCGTCCAGAATCCTTATCCCGCCTATCACGAGATCCGGGCGCGCAGCCCGTTCTTTTTCTGGGACCAGTACGGGTTCTGGTGCGCGGCCTCGCACCGGCTCGTCTCCGCCCTGTTGCGGGACCGGCGGTTCGGACGCCAGATCCTCCACGTGATGGACCGCGAGGAGCTGGGCTGGCCCGAACCGCCCGAGCATCTGAGCGCATTCCTGGATGTCGACCGCCATTCCCTCCTGGAACTCGAGCCTCCGTCGCACACCCGGCTGAGGACGTTGGTGAACCGGGCCTTCGTATCCCGGCAGGTGGAGCGGCTGCGTCCGCGTGTCGAGGCGCTCGCGCATGAGCTCATCGACGGCTTCGAAGGGCGCGGCACGACCGAGCTGATCGAGAGCTTCGCCACGCCCATCCCGGTCATCGTCATCGCCGAGCTCCTCGGCGTTCCGCGGGAGGAGACGCCGCGCCTGCTCGACTGGTCTCACCGGATGGTGGCCATGTACCAGTTCGGCCGGGACAGGGGGGTCGAGGACGCTGCTGCTGCGGCGGCAGCCGACTTCGCCGCCTATCTGCGGGAAATAGTCATCGAGCGCCGAAGGGTGCCACGTGACGATCTGGTGAGCCATCTCGTCGCGGCGCACGAGCGGGAGGACAGGCTCAGCGAGGACGAACTTGTCTCGACCTGCATCCTCCTGCTGAACGCCGGCCACGAAGCGACCGTCCACGCCGCCGGAAACGGCGTGAAAGGGTTGCTCGAGGCAGGCATCGACACCGGAACGGCCTTTGCGGGCGAGGCAGCCACGGCCCGGACCGTCGAGGAACTGCTGCGGCACGACCCGCCGCTCCATCTCTTCACCCGCTACGCGCTGGAGGATGTCGAGATCGAGGGCGTCACGATCCGGCGTGGCGAGACGGTGGGGCTGCTGCTCGCGGCCGCCAATCGCGACCCGGCACGCTTCGAGGCTCCCGACCTGCTCGACCCGCGTCGCGATGCGACGGCACAGCTGTCCTTCGGCGCCGGAATCCACTTCTGCGTCGGCGCGCCGCTCGCCCGCCTGGAACTGCAGGTCGCGCTTCCCATCCTGTTCCGGCGGCTTCGCGGACTGCGCATGGCGGCGGTGCCGCGCTACCGCGACAGCTACCACTTCCACGGCCTGGAGCGGCTCGACCTCGCCTGGTGACAATCAGGGCTGGCCGCGCAGGGCCTCGATGTCGCCCATGCGCCCGGCGGCGTCAGGCCACACGGTCTCCGTGACCGCAGCCAGGATGGCCTCCACGAGAGCGAGCGTGGCCACTGCGGAGTCCCAGCGCGACGGCACCCGCACGCGCGCTGCCACGATGTGGCTCGCCACCTTGGCGATGGGCGACAGCCACTGGTCGGTGAACAGCACCACGGTCGCCCGCCGCTTGGCGACGGCCTCGGCCAGACGCACCACGTCTTCCTGGTAGCGCCGGATGTCGAAGCAGACGAGGACGTCGCGCCTGTCCATGTCGACGGCGAGCTCGGCCCACGCTCCGGGCTGCTGCGCGACATGCGTCACGCCCGGCCTGAGGATCCGCAGGTGGCTGGCGAAGTAGCGGGCCAGTGCATCGCCAAAACGACCGCCCACGAGGTGAATGCGCCGGCGGGGGTCGGCGAGCAGGGCGACAATACCCTCGAAGTCGGCATCCGACAGCGCCTCGGCCGTCGCAACGACGTTGGCGGCCGACTGGCGCGCGAAATGCACCGAGCGTCTGTCCGGCGCGCCGGAGGCGACCTCCTTGGCGAGCGGCGACTGCAGCCGCGCCTCGAGCTCGGCGCGTAGCTTCTTCTGGAAGTCGAGGTAGCTGACATGGCCCAGCCGCGAGCACAGCCGGAGGATGGAGGGTGCGGAAACGCCGGCACGGGCGGCGAACTCGGCGGCAGTCTCCAGCCCGGCGAACGGATAGTTCGAGAGGAGGGTCTGGGCGGCCCTCCTTTCACTCGGCGGCAGCTCGGCCATGCGCTCGTGCAGTACCGCCGCCACCGTTGGCCCGCCTGCCTCGTCGTGGCCAACCGGATCCGGGGAGAGCCTTTCTGCGCTGCCGTCCATCTCTCTTCCCGCCAAGCTGGGTCTTTGCCTTTGGGTCCGCCAAGTCTGCATTTCGGCCCGAGGGCTGCAAACCGGAAACGAACGAGCCGTTGACAAGCTCCCGGTGAGTGTAATCAAAATTACACACGACCGGGAACTCGCAGATCTGGCGTTTTTATTAGATCTACAATCTTGGATTGAAATCGGTGCAGCGCAGCTCTCATGCAGGATCGCGGAACAGGCCGGCGCCCGCCGGGGCGATGCCCGTGGCGCTGATCGAGAACGAGGCCGGGGCGAGCCCGTACGTCATCCTCGTCGACCATGCGAGCCGCCACATCCCCGCGGAGTTCGGGGACATGGGGCTGGGCGAGGCGGAACGCCGGGCGCACATCGCCTGGGATCCCGGAGCCCTCGACACGGCCCGCCTGATGGCGCGAGACCTCGACGCCTGCCTGGTTCACGCCGGCGTGTCGCGGCTGGTGCTGGATCTCAATCGCGATCCCTCGGCGCCGGATTCGATCGCCACGATGTCGGAAACCACGGTTATCCCCGGCAATGAGGGCATCTCCGACGCGGAGAAGTCGCGCCGCGCAGCGACGTTCTACACGCCCTACCACGCCGCGATCGCGGAACTGCTGGATCGCCGTGCTGCGCAGGGCAGGGCGACCGCGCTGGTGGCGATGCACTCGTTCACGCCCGTCTACCGGGGCGTGGCCCGCCCTTGGCCTGTCGGCGTCCTGTTCGACACGGATGAAAGGCTGTCGGCGCCGCTCATCGAACTGCTCGGCGGCGATGGCCTGATGGTCGGGGTCAACGAGCCTTACGGGCCCTGGGACAGGGTCTATCACACGCTCGGGAAGCACGCGGGGCCGCGGGGGCTGCCCAGCGTGATGATCGAGGTGCGCAACGACGAGATCGCCGATGCTCCAGGCCAGGAGGCCTGGGCCCGGCGGCTCGCCGGAGCGCTGGTCCGCATCGCAGGCGGGGGAGCGCCGGGCCATTCCGGAGCCGGCGCAATCAGCCCGGAGCAACCGTGAAGACACGGGTCCGGGAACAAACGGGAGTGGGTTTCATGAACGATGTGACAGGGGACTATTCAGACCAGGACAAGAAAAAGGACCTCCAGGTCCTGCATTCCATGGGCTATGCGCAGGAACTCGAGCGGCGCATGAGCTCCTTCTCGAATTTCGCCATTTCCTTCTCGATCATTTGCATCCTGTCGGGCGGCATCAACTCGCTCGGCCAGGCCACGGCGGGCGCGGGTGGGGCCGCCATCGGCATCGGCTGGCCGGTGGGCTGCATCCTGTCGGGGCTCTTCGCCCTTGCTCTGGCCCAGATCAGTTCCGCCTATCCGACGGCGGGCGGCCTCTACCACTGGGGCTCCATCCTCGGAAACCGCTTTACCGGATGGCTTTCGGCGTGGCTGAACCTGCTCGGCCTCGTGACCGTGCTGGGTGCCATCAACGTCGGCACCTTCTACTTCTTCTTCGGCGCCTTCGGCCCCATGTTCGGTCTCGAGGACACGCTGACGCACCGCGTCGTCTTCGTCGCCGTGATCACCGGCCTGCAGGCCCTGATCAATCACTTCGGCATCGGGCTGACGGCCAAGCTCACCGACTTTTCCGGATACCTGATCCTGCTCACGGCGGTGGCGCTCACCATTGTGTGCCTCGTCTCTGCGCCCTCCTACGAGTTCGCGCGGCTGTGGACCTTCTCGAACTACACCGGAACGGAGGGTGCCAGCGCCGTGTGGCCCATGGCGGTCAGCGGTCTGATGGCTTTCGTGCTGGGCCTGCTCCTGCCGGTCTACACGATCACCGGGTATGACGCTTCCGCGCACACCTCCGAGGAGACGAAGAAGGCGGCGATCTCCGTGCCCAAGGGCATGGTCAACGCCGTGCTCTACTCCAGCATCTTCGGCTGGATCATGCTGTGCGCCTTCGTCATCATGATCCCGAACATGGACGACGCCGCCAAGCAGGGCTGGAACGTCTTCTTCTGGGCGATGGACGCCCAGGTGAACCCGACGCTGAAGAACATCCTCTACGTCGCGATCTTCGTCTCGCAATTCCTATGCGGCCTTGCGACCGTCACCTCCGTCTCGCGCATGATCTTCGCCTTCGCGCGCGACGGCGGCCTGCCGCGCAGCCTCGGCACGGTGAGCCACGCCCATCGCTCGCCCGTCGCGGCGATCTGGACCGGCTCCATCCTGTCGGTGCTGTTCGTGTGGTTCACCTCGGCGATCACCATTGCCGGCACGCCGGCCTACTCCATCGTCGTGTCCTGCACGGTCATCTTCCTGTTCCTGTCCTTTGCGCTGCCGATCGCGCTCGGGATCTTCGCCTACGGCACGGCGAAGTGGCCGGCACCCGGTCCGTGGAACCTGGGCGAGGGCACCTTCAAGCTCGTCGCCTGGCTCTCGCTTGTGGCGATGGTGGTGATCTTCATCGCCGGCATCCAGCCGCCGAACGACTGGGCGCTCGAGATCACCATCGGCTTCATCGTGCTGGCGGTGATCGTGTGGTTCGCAATCGAGAGCCGCCGCTTCCAGGGTCCGCCAATCGGCGACATGATCGCCAAGCGCCAGACCGAGATCGCCAAGGCCGAGGCGGCCGTCGGCGAGACCGGCGCCTGATCTCCACGGCACCTTCAGGCGCGGGCGGTCTTCGCCCGCGCCGTTTCCTTTCCGAGCACGGACGAGACCATGGAACAGAGACCCGCCATCACCAGCCCCGCCGAGGCGATCGCCTACGTGCGCGAGCGCGGCCTTCCCTATGTTCGGGTCGGCGTGTTCGACATCGACGGCATCTTCCGCGGCAAGTACATGAGCCGCGGCAAGTTCGAGAGCGCGATGGAGAAGGGCTTCGGCTTCTGCGACGTCGTCGTGGGGTGGGATTCCAACGACCAACTCTATGACAACGTCCAGGTGACCGGCTGGCACACGGCCTATCCCGACGCCGCCGTCCGCCTCCTGCCGGAGACGATGCGGCTCATTCCCTTCGAGGAAGACCTTCCCCTCTTCCTCGGCGAGTTCGCCGAGCAGTATGAGGGCGTCTGCCCCCGCGGCACGCTGCGCCGCGTGCTGAACAAGGCGGCCGACATGGGCTACGCGGTGAGTGCCGCGGCCGAGTTTGAGTTCTTTCTCTTCGAGGAGACGCCCCATTCGGTGCGCGAGAAGCGCTACCGCGACATGCGCAACATCACGCCGGGCTTCTACGGCTACTCGATGCTGCGGAGTTCCGTCCACGCGGATTTCTACCGCGACCTGCTGGAACTCGGGCTGCGCATGGACTTCGAGATCGAGGGCCTGCACACGGAGACGGGTCCCGGCGTGCTGGAGGCGGCAATCGCGGTCGACGACGCCCTGAAGGCGGCGGACAAGGCGGCGCTGTTCAAGACCTACACCAAGATCCTGGCGCAGAAGCGCGGCTGGATGGCGACCTTCATGGCCAAGTGGTCGCGCGACTGGCCCGGACAGTCCGGCCACCTGCACTCCTCGCTGAGGAACGTGAAGACCGGCAAGTCCGCCTTCCACGACCCCAAGGGCGCGCACTCGATGTCCGACGAGATGCGCTGGTATGTCGGCGGCCAGCAGGCGCTGATGCCGGAACTGCTGGCCATGGTGGCCTGCACGGTCAATTCCTACACGCGCCTGATCCCGGGTTTCTGGGCGCCGACGGACGCGGCGTGGGGCGTCGAGAACCGCACGACGGCGCTGCGCGTGATCCCCGGCTCGGAGAAGTCGCAGCGGGTCGAGTACCGGATCGCGGCGGCCGACATCAACCCGTACCTCGCGCTCGCCGCCTGCATCGGCTCGGGCCTGTGGGGCATCGAGAACCGGATCGAGCCGGGCGAGCCGATCATGGGCAATGCCTATGAGGTGCAGCATCCGGCCGAACGGGCCCTGCCGCGCACGCTGTGGGAGGCCGCGCAGAAGTTGAAGGGCTCGAAAGCCGCCCGCTCCCTGTTCGGCGACGCCTTCGTCGACCACTATGCCTCCACCCGGGAATGGGAGGAGCGGGAGTTCCGCAAGGCGATCACTGACTGGGAGATGGAACGCTACTTCGAGATCATCTAGGCCTGTTCTGTCATCCCCGGCGGCCCGCGCAGCGGGGCGGGAAGGGGATCCAGATTTCCCGGTTTAAGCTTCGCGGCGGGCCGTTACGGATGGCCTGGATCCCCTTCTCGCGCCTTCGGCGCGCCGGGGATGACAAGGTAGAGTGAGGACATCATGCCCGACATCGTCTGCATCTCCCCCATCGATGGCCGCGAGGTGGCGCGGCGCGCCTCGGCCAGCCCGGAGCGCATCGATGCCGCGCTGGCTGCAGCGCGGCGGGCGCAGGCCGAGTGGGCCAAGGTGCCTTTGGCCGAGCGCAAGGCGAAGATGGAGGCGTTCCTCGCCGCGATGCTGGCGATGAACCAGGAGGTCGTGCCCGAGCTCGCACTGCAGATGGGCAGGCCGGTGCGCTTCGGCGGCGAGTTCAGGCCGTTCGAGGAGCGCGTGCGCGGCATGCTGGCGCTCGCCGACGAGGCGCTGGAGCCGGTCGTTCCAGAGCCGAAGGAGGGGTTGACGCGGTTCATCGAGCGCGCGCCGCTGGGCGTGGTCCTCGTCGTGGCGCCCTGGAACTACCCCTACCTCACCGCGGTCAACAGCATCGTTCCCGCGCTGGTGGCGGGCAATGCCGTGATCCTGAAGCATGCGGCGCAGACGATCCTCGTCGGCGAGCGCTTCGAGACGGCCATGCGGGCCGCCGACCTGCCGGAGGGGCTCTTCGCCAACCTCGTGCTGACGCATGACGACACGGCGCGCATCCTGTCCTCCGGCGCCGTGGACCATGCCAACTTCACGGGATCGGTCGCCGGCGGGCGTGCCATCGAACGCGCGGCGGCGGGCACGTTCACGTCGCTGGGCCTGGAACTCGGCGGCAAGGACCCGGCCTATGTGCGGGCGGACGCCAATTTCGAGCACGCGGTCGAGAATCTGGTGGACGGGGCCTTCTTCAATTCGGGCCAGTGCTGCTGTGGCATCGAGCGCATCTACGTGCATGAGAGCCTCTATGACCGCTTCGTCGAGGCAGCGGTGGCGCTGACGCGGACCTATGTCCTCGGCAGCCCGCTGGAGGAGGCGACGACGCTGGGCCCCATGGCGACCGTGAAGGGGGCAGGCGTCGTGCGCACGCAGATCGCCGCGGCCCTGGCGAAAGGCGCCAGAGCCCACATCGACACGAAGGCCTTTGCCGCAGACGACGGCAAGGGCACCTACGTCGCCCCGCAGATCCTGACCGGCGTGGATCACTCCATGTCCGTGATGGTCGAGGAGAATTTCGGCCCCGTCGTCGGCATCATGAAGGTGTCCGGCGACGAGGAGGCGGTGCGGCTGATGAACGACAGCCCCTACGGCCTCACCGCCGCGATCTGGACGTCGGACGAGGAGGCCGCGCTCCACCTGGGCCAGCAGATCGAGACCGGGACCGTCTTCATGAACCGCTGCGACTATCTGGATCCCGCGCTGGCCTGGACCGGCGTCAAGGACACCGGCCGGGGCGCCAGCCTGTCGGAGATCGGCTACGCCATGCTGACGCGGCCGAAGAGCTATCATCTCCGCCGCATCTGACGCGTGCGGACGAGCAAGACTTCAACTTCTGGTCGAGATTCCGGAACCCTGCCGATGTCCTTGAAAGCCAACTGGAACTACCCCACCGCGGTGCGCTTCGGCGCGGGCCGGATCGCCGAGCTCCCGGCGATCTGCCGAGAGGTGGGGATGGCTCGCCCGCTGCTGGTCACGGATCCCTTCCTCGCCACGCAGCCCATGACAGCCAAGGCCTTGGCCGCGCTCGCGGAAGCGGGGCTGGGCTCGGCGATGTTCCACGCCGTGAAGCCCAACCCGGTCGAGTCGAACGTGGCGGCGGGCCTCGAAGTGCTGCGCGCCGGCGGGCATGACGGGGTCATCGCCTTCGGTGGCGGCTCGGCGCTCGATGCCGGAAAGGTCATCGCCTTCATGGCCGGGCAGACGCGGCCGATGTGGGACTTCGAGGATATCGGCGACTGGTGGACGCGGGCCGACCCGAAGGGCATCGCCCCGGTGATCGCCGTGCCGACCACGGCCGGCACGGGCTCCGAGGTCGGTCGCGCGGGCGTCATCACCCAGGAGGCGTCACGCACCAAGAAGGTGATCTTCCATCCCGGCATGATGCCGAAGGTGACGATCTGCGATCCCGAACTCACCGTCGGCATGCCGCCGAAGATCACGGCCGGGACGGGCATGGACGCCTTCGCCCACTGCCTGGAGGCCTATTGCTCGCCCTTCTACCATCCGATGGGGGAGGGCATCGCCGTCGAGGGCATCCGGCTCGTGAAGGAGAATCTCGGTCGCGCCTATCGCGACGGCACCGACATCGAGGCGCGCGCCCACATGATGTCGGCGGCGGCCATGGGCGCCACGGCGTTCCAGAAGGGGCTCGGCGCCATACACGCGCTGTCCCATCCGGTGGGGGCACTCTACGACACGCATCACGGGCTCACGAATGCGGTGTTCATGCCCTATGTCCTGCAGTTCAACCGCCCGGCGATCGAGCCAAAGATCGAGCGCCTGTCGGCCTGGCTCGGACTGAAGCCGGGCTACCAGCCTTTCCTCGACTGGGTTCTGGCCCTGCGCGAGGAACTGGCGATCCCGCACACGCTCGCGGGGCTGGGCGTGGACGACGCCAAGTTCGACCTGATGTCGGACATGTCGCCGGAGGATCCGACGGCGGGGGGCAACCCGGTGCCCCTCGACAAGGCGGCCGCCATGAAGCTCTTCGAGCAGGCCCTCGCCGGCCGGCTCTGAGCCGGTCGCTCGGCCGCAAGCACGGCCCCCAGGAGTGACCAGCGGGCCCGCTGAAGGGTGACGCCCATGCAAGGGAAGGACCGCAGGGATGTCTGGACGGGTGGAGGCAATGGAGCTCGCGCGTTTCACGGTTGAAACGCTCGGCTACTGGTCTGGCCCGGTCCATCCGGAGCCGCTGGGCGGTGGCCTGACCAACCGGAATTTCGTGGTCACGGATCGCGGCCAGCGTTTCGTCGCGCGCGTCGGGAACGACATTCCCGTCCATCTCATCGTGCGCGAGCACGAGCGCGCCGCCGCCCGTGCCGCCCATGCCGCCGGCATCGGGCCGGAAGTCGTCTACACCGAGCCGGGCGCGCTGGTGATGCGCTATATCGAAGGCCGTCCGCTGGCGCCCGAGGACGTGCGCGACCCCGCGCGCCTTGGCGACATCCTCGGCCTCGTCAGGCGCTGCCATACGGAAGTCGGCGCGCAGTTCGTCGGGCCGGCGCTCGCCTTCTGGCCCTTTCACGTGGTGCGCAACTACATTCGCACCATCCAGGATGCCGGCGGCTACTGGGCGCAGGAGGCGGGCGGGATGCTCGGCCTCATCCAGCGGCTGGAGCGCGGCCTGGGCCAGGTCTCCATCGTCTTCGGCCATAACGACCTGCTCGCCGCCAACTTCATCGACGACGGCCAAAGGCTCTGGCTCATCGACTACGACTATGCCGGCTACAACAGCCCGCTCTTCGATCTCGCCAACCTCGCGTCGAACAGCGGCTTCGACGAAGAGGCGGAGCGACGCATGCTGGCGCTGTACCTCGGCGAACCTCCGGGCGACGCGGCCTGGCGGTCCTACTCGGCGATGCGCGCTACATCGTTGCTGCGCGAGACGCTGTGGAGCATGGTGTCGGAGCTCCATTCGTCGCTCGACTTCGACTACCGCTCCTACACGCTCGACTACCGGCAGCGCCTGGCGGATGCCGTCGCCCGGTTCGACTGGCTGGAGAGCCGGTCATGAGCCTTCCCGCACAGGCCGAGATCATTGTCGTCGGCGGCGGCATCATCGGCTGCTCGACCGCCTACCACCTGGCGAAGGCCGGCGCGAAGGACGTGCTCCTGCTGGAGCGCAAGAAGCTCACCTCCGGCACCAGCTTTCATGCTGCGGGTCTCGTCGGGCAGCTGCGGACGTCCGCCAGCATCACCAAGCTCCTGAAATACTCGGTCGAGCTCTACCGCACCCTGGAGCAGGAGACGGGCCAGGCCACTGGCTGGAAGATGAACGGCGGCCTGCGTCTCGCCTGCAATGCCGAGCGCATGGTCGAGATCCGGCGGCAGGCGACCACGGCGCACTCCTTCGGGTTGGAGATGCACCTGCTGAGCCCCTCGGAGGCGCGCGACCTCTGGCCACTGATGGATGTCTCCGACGTGGTCGGCGCCGCCTTCCTGCCCACCGATGGCCAAGCCAACCCGTCCGACATCACGCTCTCGCTCGCCAAGGGCGCCCGCATGCGGGGCGTGCGGATCGTCGAGGACACGTGCATCACCGGCATCCGCCTGAAGGATGGCGGGGTGACCGGGGTGGACGTGGGCGAGCATGTCATCGCCTGCGAGAAGGTGGTCATCTGTGCCGGCCAGTGGTCGCGCGAGATCGGGCGGATGGCGGGGGTGACGATCCCGGTGCAGTCCGTCGAGCACCAGTACATCGTGACCGAGCCCTGCGGGGCGCCGCGCGACCTGCCGACGCTGCGCGATCCCGACCGCCTCATCTACTACAAGGAGGAGGTGGGCGGCCTCGTGATGGGCGGCTACGAGCCGAACCCGATCCCCTGGGCCCTCGACGGCATCCCGGAGGACTTCCACTTCAGCCTGCTCGAGAACCGGCTCGATCACTTCGAGCAGATCATGGAGCAGGCGCTGGTGCGCACGCCGGTCCTGGAAAGCACCGGGATCAAGCAGTTCATCAACGGCCCGGAGGCCTTCACGCCGGACGGCGTGTTCATCCTCGGCGAGGCACCGGAAACGCGCGGCGTCTTTGTCGGCTGCGGCTTCAACGCCTTCGGCATCGCCTCGGCGGGCGGGGCAGGGTGGGCGCTGGCGCAGTGGGTCATCGACGGCGAGCAGCCGCTCGACCTGTGGGCCGTCGACATCAGGCGCTTCTCCGGCATCCACGCCGACGACGCCTATGTCCGCACCCGGACGCTGGAGGCCTACGGCAAACACTACGCCATGGCCTGGCCCTTCGACGAATACGAGAGCGCGCGGCCTTTGCTGAACTCGCCGCTCTATCCCATGCTGAAGGAGAACGGCGCCGTCTTCGGCCAAAAGCTTGGCTGGGAGCGGCCGAACTGGTTCGCGCCGGCGGGCGTCGAGAGACGGGACCACTACAGCTATGGCCGCCAGAACTGGTTCGCCCGGGTCGGCGAGGAGCATCGTGCCTGCCGCGAGCGGGCCGCGCTGTTCGACCAGACATCCTTTGCCAAGTTCGAGGTGTCCGGTCCCGGCGCGCAGGCTGCGCTCTCCTGGATCGCGGCCGGCGACGTGACCCGCCCCGCCGGGCGGCTCACCTACACGCAGATGCTGAACCACAAGGGCGGCATCGAGTGCGACCTCAGCGTCGCGCGCCTCGGCGAGGACCGGTACTTTCTCGTCACGGGCACGGGTTTTCGCACTCACGACCTCGCCTGGATCCGCGCCAACGTGCCCGACGGGCTCGACGTCACGGTGACCGACGTCACCGGGCAGTTCGCTTGCCTGGCGTTGATGGGGCCGGAAGCACGGGCCATCCTGCAGGCGATCACCGGGGATGACGTGTCCGCCGTGGCCTTCCCCTTCGGCCATGTGCGCGAGATGCGGGTGGCGGACGCACCGGCCCGGGTCCTCCGCATCACCTATGTCGGCGAACTCGGCTACGAGATCTACGTTCCCGTCGATGACGCACCCAGGGTCTACGCCGCGCTCAAGGCTGCCGGGGCGCGGCACGGCCTCGCCGACGCGGGCTACCGTGCCATCGACTCTCTGCGGCTGGAGAAGGGCTACCGGGCGTGGGGCGCCGATATCACGCCGGACAGCACGCCGCTGGAAGCCGGGCTCGCCTTCGCGGTGCGCAAGCCGGGGAAAGGCGACTTCCTCGGCCGAGCGGCCCTGGAGGAGCGGGCGGGCAAGCCGTTGCCAAGGCTGCTCGCCACCTTCAGCGCGTCACCCGATGTCGTGCTGCTCGGGCGCGAGACGATCTTCAGGGACGGCCAACAGGTCGGCTACCTTACCTCCGGCGGCTTCGGCTACACGGTGGGCCGCTCGATCGGGCTCGGCTATGCCGGCCGCCCCGAGGGCGTGGATGAGGCCTTCGTCCTCGGCGGCACCTACGAGCTGGAAGTCGCCTGCGAGCGCGTCCCGGCCGAAGTCTCGCTGCGTCCGCTGTACGACCCCGCCAATGAGAGGGTGAGAGGCTGAGGCTGAGCCGCTTCGGCCCCTCCCTGTCATCCCCGGCCGGAGCCGCGCAGCGGCGGAGGGGAAGGGGATCCAGGGGCGGCCGATCACGGGTGCTCGCCCTTGAAATTCGGGATCCCCTTCCCGCGCCTCCGGCGCGCCGGGGATCACAAAGGTGGGCCCTTAGCCCCGCCCGTGCGGCGTCTCGAGGTCGAGAGCGGGACCCACGGGCACGATGCCGGTCGGGTTGATGCTGCGGTGGCTCTCGTAATAGTGGCCCTTGATGTGCCGGAAATCGACTGTCTCGGCGATCCCGGGCCACTGGTAGAGCTCGCGCAGGTAGCCTGACAGCGCGGGATAGTCGGCGATCCGGCGGACGTTGCACTTGAAGTGGCCGACATAGACGGCGTCGAAGCGGATCAGCGTCGTGAAGAGGCGCCAGTCCGCCTCGGTCAGCGTCTTCCCGGCAAGGTAGCGCTGACCGGAGAGCCGCTCCTCCAGCCAGTCCAGCGTGGCAAAGAGCGGCGCGATCGCCTCCTCGTAGGCCTGCTGGGTGCGCGCGAAGCCGGCGCGGTAGACCCCGTTGTTCAGCGTCGCGTAGACGCGCTCGTTGACCGCGTCGATCTCCGGCCTGAGCGCCACGGGATAGAAGTCCCCCGGAGCCGCGCCCACACCGTTGAAGGCGGAGTTCAGCATGCGGATGATCTCGGAGGATTCGTTGCTGACGATGCGGCCGGTCTGCCGGTCAAACAGCACCGGCACCGTCACGCGGCCTGTGAAGCCGCTGTCGGCCCGCGCATAGACCTCGCTCAGCACCCTCGCCCCGAACACGGGATCTGCAATGACGCCCGGCCCGTCTTCAAAGGTCCAGCCGTCCTCCAGCATCCGCCAGTGCACGACCGAGACCGGAATGGCCTCCACGAGGCCTTTCAGCTGCCTGAAGATGAGTGCCCGGTGTGCCCAGGGGCAGGCAAGCGAAACGTACAGCACGTAGCGGCCCGGCTCGGCGGCGAAGCCTCCCTCGCCGGTGGGGCCCGGGGCACCATCGGCGGTCACCCAGTTGCGGAACGTGGTCGGCCTGCGCTCGAAGCGGCCGTCGCCCTGCGCCCAGACGCCGTCGTCGCGGTGCCAGACGCCGTCGATCATCATGCCCATGCGCTCACCTCCATGCGGGAGGATGTAGCAGTCTCCCGCCGCGTTCCAACGCGCAGCGCGGCAAGGGTGTCCGGGCGCGCCTGCAAGCGCGCCCGGCCTGGCCTCCTCAGAGGTCGAGCTTCCAGCGGGCCGGGACGTACTCGTAGCCCTCGCCGGCTTTCACGACGTAGCCCAGCGCCGGGAAGTCGAGATGCATGCCGGCGACGAGCACCTTGTCGGTCGAGACCTGGTCCAGAATCTTGCGCCGGCTGTCAGCCGCGAGGTTCTGGTCGGTGTCGAAGGCGATCGACCAGTCCGGCTTGGCGAACTGCAGCGACGGTGCGTGGACGATGTCGCCCCAGATCAGCAGCGTCTCGTTGCCGGAGGTGATGCGGTAGCCGGTATGCCCCACCGTGTGGCCGGGGAGGAAGACCGGCGTGATGCCGGTGACCAGCTCGACATCCTTGCTGAAGGGCTTGGTCGACTTGGAGTAGGTCTTGGCCACGCTGCTGGCCAGCTTGAAGAAGGGCTGTGCCTCGGCGGGAGCGCGGCTGGCGATGCCCTCGTCGGTCCAGAACTTCAGCTCATCGTCGCGCACGAGCACCTGCGCGTTCTTGTAGAGCGGTGCTCCCGACGCGTCGGTCATGCCGTTCACGTGGTCGGGGTGCATGTGCGTCCACAGGACGACGTCGATCGCGTCGGCGTCGAAGCCCGCCGCCTTCAGCCGTGCGGGTGCGTGGCCCAGCGACGGGCCCATGACGCTGCCGGTGCCGGAATCGATCAGCACGAGGGTGTCGCCGGTGTTGACGACGAACGCGTTGACGGAGGAGCGGATCTTTCCTGTCTTTTCGCGGAATGACTTGTCGAGCAGCTTGCCCGTCTCGTCCGGCGTGCTCTTGGGGAACATGCCGAGTTCGAGGTCGATATAGCCGTCGGAGATGGCGGTGACCTCGAATTCGCCCACCTTGAAGCGGTAGGCCGGGTTCACCGGCCCTGCGAGGGGAGCCTTGGCCAGGGCCGGCAGGGGGAGCACAGCGGCGCTGGCGGCGCCGGCGGCGAGCAGCGTGCGACGGTCGATGGACATGACGATGCGTACTCCGGTATCGGGAGGCCGGAAGACTACATCTCGATCGCGACATTTCCAGTGGGCACAACCCAACGTGAGCCAAGCCTTTTTGCGGTAGCTCAGCTCTCGGCAAAGGCGTCGTCGAAATACGTCTCCCCCTCAGGCCGGTCCGGGCCGAACGACAGCGTCTGGAAGTATTCGGCCGGCGGCCCCTGAAGCGTGATGGCGGGATCGGGGGAAAAGCCGAAGCGGCCATAGTAGCCGGGCTCGCCGAGAACGACGCAGCCCGCGGCGCCCTTTTCCTTCAGGCTCGCGAGGCCTTCGCGGACGAGCCGCGTGCCGATGCCCCGGTTCTGGCGGCGGGGTGCCACCGCCAGGGGCGCCAGGCCGTACCAGCCCTCGCTGGCGAGGCCGATGCGGACGGGGGAAAAAGCGATGTGGCCGATGACGACGCCGTCCTCCGCCGCCACGAGGGAGACGGCCAGTTTCCCGGCGGTCCTGAGGCGCTCGATGATCAGGTGCTCGGTCTGCGCACTGTGGGGGTGCCCGGCGAATGCGGCCAGAGTGACGGTCCGGATTGCGTCCTCGTCGCCGGGTCGCTCGGGTCGGATAATCAGATTCATGCGCTCCCTCGCGGTTCTCCCGCTCGCCCTTGTGCGATCACAAGTGAGGTGGAGCAGGCTAAGGTATGTCAAGAACGCGTCTGTCAACTGCCCAACGCACGGCAAACGTTCAAGTATATATATCAGCACAACTTGCTCGGCTCTGGCGAGCTGGGGTCCGTAATCCTTCTTAGGCGAGATTGTGTACAGTTTCAGCTTTCGGAAACGCAGTGGCACTACTGTCGCCTGCATGCCGGGCAGACCGGAACGGCGAAAGGGCCGCCATGAGCCCGACCGGAGCCGACATGCAAATGCCCCGCAACGAGAGAGAGCGCCTGCAGGCCGTGTCCGCCCAGGCCCATCTGCGCGGCGCCGGCGTCGCCGCCTTTGGCCATATCAGCCGCATCGCGCTGGAGCATTTCAGGACACCGATCTCCTTCGTGTCGGTGGTGGACCGCGACGAGCAATGGTTCCTGTCCTCGATCGGACTGCCGGTGGAGACGACGCTTCGGTCGGACGCCTTCTGCTCGCACACGATCCTCGGCGAGGACGTGATGGTGGTGGAGGACGCGCGGCTGGATGGCCGCTTCTCCCGGAACCCGATGGTCAACAACGCGCCCTTCATCCGCTTCTACGCCGGCGCCCCGCTCGACTTCGGCGGGGGCGTGCGGATCGGCGCCGTCTGCATCGCCGACACGGTGCCGCGCAGCCTCAACACGGGGCAGCGGATCGTGCTGCGGAACCTCGCCGAGATCGCCGTGTCGGAGATCAAGCTCAGGGCGCAGTTGCAGGCCGCCTGAGACCTTTCAGCCGGGCCGCAGCCCGGCACGCTCCAGCCGCACCAGCGCAATGTCCAGCGCCGACAGAAAGGCGGAGCGGTCCTTCGCCGAAAAGGGACGGGGCCCTCCGGTCACCTGTCCCTCCGAGCGCAGCTGGTCCATCAGGTTGCGCGTGGCGAGCGCCATGCCGATCGACTGCACGTCGAAGGCGCGCCCGTTGGGGGCGATGACGTCGGCCCTGGCCTTGATGCAGCGCGAGGCCAGCGGGATGTCCGCCGTCACCACCACGGCGCCGCGCCCGGCCCTTTCCGCGATCCAGTCGTCCGCGGCATCGGGCCCGGCGGCCACGACGACCCGCTCGACCATGGGATCGCGCGGAATCTGCATCCAGCTGTTGGAGACGACGTAAACCTTCACCTTGCGGCGGAAGGCGACGCGGTAGATCTCGTCCTTCACCGGGCAGGCGTCGGCATCGATATAGATGGCGATGGTGCCCGGCGGCGGTGCTTCGGGGGCGCTCATGCCAGCGTCCTGTCCTCGGTCCCGGCGCTGCCAGAAGCCGGTCTGCCACTGTCCTCCTGCACGATCACCTCCGCCCGCGCCAGCCGGCCCATGAGGCGCCGCCTTCGCTCGATGGGCAGCCAGTCATAGAGGAAGATCTCGGCCGGCCGCCAGATCGCCACCCAGCCGACGATCACGAGGCCTTCCTGCAGGACCTTGCCGAACGATCCGCTGAGAAGGCCTTCGGCCATCTGCCACGACAGGAACAGGCACGCCGCGAGGATGCAGAGCCCGATGAAAAGCGCGATCCGCCCGTCGCGGAACAGCTGGCGCCGCAGGCTGGCCTCACGCAGCTCGCGGCCGCTGAAGTAGCGTCGGACCACCGTGGGAAGGTCCGCGGCGAGGGCCGTGGCGCATTCGGCGCGAGGGAGGTGGACCGCGATGACCAGCGGCACGTCGCGCGGCAGCTCCGCCGCGGACTCGGCGATGTACTCTTCGGCCTCGGCGTCCAGGTCCTGCTCGCGGAAGGGCGACGGGTCGAGCGTGTTGAAGATCTGGCCGACCGTGCGCAGGCGCAGGTCGATCCGCGCGGCTGTCGTCATGTGGCCCCCGGTTCCCCTCGTGCACTGTGGTAGCGCCGCGACGACCAATTGTCAGGATGCGTGCCTCCTCATCAGCCGCACCCGCGCCGGAGCTCCGCAAGGAACGCCCCGGCACCGGGACTGAAACCGGGCCGGGGCGAGCTTCAATGAACCAGTCGGCCCGGTGGGCTCCTTGACCGGGCCTGCGCCCACCGGAGCGGTTGGAGCCGTAATCTCCGGGCGGACGGAGGGATGATGGGGGAGGTGCTGGCGATGCGCGTTGAGATGGCGCAAGGGTGGGCGGACCCTCGATGGCCCCGCCGCGATCGCTGCGCTGTCCGTTCGTTTTCTTCGTTCGCCGTCAGCGACCCGCGCGTGAGAAGGCCGGCAGGCCATGGACCTGCCTGGGCGCTCCAAAGACTTGGTGCTGTTTTCCAGACGGGCTTCGGCTTCCATCTCTACGCAGCTCTGCAGAGCGAGCAGGAGCCGTTGCCCGATGTCTTGGCGACCTGAAGCAGAAAGGATGCTCGAACACCACTCCACCCGCGCCTCGGCAGAATTTTGATATCGGACAAATACGCAACCATGACACTTACTGCTTCATGAGTGCTGTCGGAATAAAAAGCATCATCACCCAAAAAGCAGTAAAATAAGCATTTGATTAACTTCGTTGACTTGGCGACACTGCAGCCGCGGTCCAGCACTCCACCTCCGAGCTGCTACCTCTGAGCGAGTGGCAGAACCGCGTCGAACAGGGGGAAACCATGCATCGCATCAATGCCAGGCCGCTTACCGCAGCTTTTGCGGTAGGGCTTTTCGCCTTCGGCATCAGTTCTGCAGCTCAGGCGCAGACGCAGGGCAAGCCGAACATCCTCTTCATCGTGTCGGACGACACCGGCTACGGCGACCTCGGTCCCTACGGGGGAGGAGAGGGGCGGGGCATGCCGACGCCCAACATCGACAGACTGGCCGAAGACGGCATGACGTTTTTCTCGTTCTACGCCCAGCCGAGCTGCACGCCGGGCCGCGCCGCAATGCAGACGGGCCGCATTCCCAACCGCAGCGGGATGACCACGGTGGCCTTCCAGGGCCAGGGCGGCGGCCTTCCGGCCGCCGAGTGGACGCTCGGTTCCGTCCTGAAGACGGGTGGCTACAAGACCTACTTCACCGGCAAGTGGCACCTCGGCGAGGCGGACTACGCGCTGCCCAACGCCCAGGGCTACGACGTGATGAAGTATGCCGGGCTCTACCACCTCAACGCCTACACCTATGCTGACCCGACCTGGTTCCCCGACATGGATCCCGAGCTGCGGGCGATGTTCCAGCAGGTCACCAAGGGCGCGCTGTCGGCAAATGCCGGCGAGAAGGCGGTCGAGGAGTTCAAGATCAACGGGCAGTACGTCAATACGCCCGTCGTGGACGGCAAGGAGGGCGTGGTCGGCATTCCCTTCTTCGACAGCTATGTCGAGAAAGCCGCGGTCGAGTTCCTGGACGATGCAGCGAAGAACCCGGGCACGCCCTTCTACATCAACGTCAACTTCATGAAGGTGCACCAGCCGAGCATGCCGGCGCCCGAATTCGAGCACAAGTCGATGTCGAAGTCGAAGTTTGCGGACAGCATCGTCGAGCTCGATGCCCGCATCGGCCACATCATGGACAAGCTGCGCGCCACGGGCTTGGACAAGAACACCCTCGTCTTCTACACGACGGATAACGGCGCCTGGCAGGACGTCTACCCGGATGCCGGCTACACACCGTTCCGCGGCACCAAGGGCACTGTGCGCGAGGGCGGCAACCGCGTCCCCGCCATCGCCGTCTGGCCCGGCAAGATCAAGCCGCAATCCAAGAACCACGACATCGTCGGCGGCCTGGACCTGATGGCGACGTTCGCCAGCGCGGCCGGAATAAAGCTGCCCGAAAAGGACCGCGAGGGCCAGCCGATCATCTTCGACAGCTACGACATGAGCCCCATCCTGCTCGGCACGGGCAAGTCCGCCCGCAAGAACTGGTTCTACTTCACGGAGAACGAACTCACTCCCGGCGCTGCACGCGTCGGCAACTACAAGGCCGTCTTCAACCTGCGCGGCGACAACGGCGTAGCGACAGGCGGGCTCGCGGTCGACAGCAACCTCGGATGGAAGGGTCCGGACAAGTATGTCGCGACGGTCCCGCAGGTGTTCGATCTCTGGCAGGATCCGCAGGAGCGCTACGACATATTCATGAACAACTACACCGAGCACACCTGGACGCTGGTTTCGATCAGCGCGGCGATCAAGGACCTCATGAAGACTTACGTCCAGTACCCGCCGCGCAAGTTGCAAAGCGAGTCTTATTCCGGACCGTTGACCATCACTCAGTATCAGCGCTTCCAGTACGTCCGCGAACAGCTCGGCAAGGAGGGGATCAGCATCCCCCTGCCGACAGGCAACTGACGACGTCGAAGGCTCCCGGTCTCGGCCGGGAGCCTTTTCCGCACTCGAACGAGATCTGAGAAGGCGGGCCGAGTGCTGCCTCAGGGCTCCGAGCGGAGCGATATGCGCTTCGGAAACCGGCCTAACCACATGAAAAGAGTGGTGGGCCCGGCAGGACTTGAACCTGCAACCAGACCGTTATGAGCGGCCGGCTCTAACCATTGAGCTACGGGCCCGGAGGCGGAAATCCGTTACGGTGTTTCGGGCCGCCGGTCCAGTCCCGCGCGGTGGCAGGGAGGCGGGCGTTCACGCGCCGCGGGCGAGGGCGGCGGCGATGGCGTCCCACTCGGCGTCGAGCGGGCCGGTCTCCAGGGGGCGGGCGGCGCGGCGATACCAGTAGGCGGCGTTGGGGAGGTCGCCTTCCACGCGATGCAGGTGGGCGTGCACCCAGGCCGCGTCGCGGCCCTCGTCGTCCTGCACCAGCGCGTGCGCCTTGTCCCACTCGCCCTTGCCTGCCCACCACAGCGCGGCGAGGGCGGGAGCGAGACCGTCGGGCGGGGTGTCGGACGAGAGCGTGGCGCGCAGGGGCGTGGTCACCGGGGAGGCTCAGCGGCCGCAGAGTTCGCAGGGTTCGCCGCGCTCGGGGCGCACGATGCGAACGACGCGGGAGGCCGTGCCGAAGACGATGTCGGCGACGATGTCGAGGACGGTTTCGACGATGATCATGGCAGTTCTCCCTCGGTCCGGCGGGCCCGTTGCATCGGGCCCTGCCATGCTGGCCATTTGGGGGCGGATGGCAGTCCCGCGCGGTGCGTGCCCGCACATGGCGCCTTCAGGGTTAGCGCCGGCTGAACGGACAGGGTTAGCGGGAGGTGAACGGCGGCTCGCCGGGCTCGCCGCACCTTGCCGCGCCGCGCGGGCGCAGCTAGATAGTCGGCACGTTTTCCGATCTCGCGCGCACAGAGAAGGGCGGCCATGGCCTCCTACCAGTATGTCTATCACATGCAGGGCCTCACCAAGTCCTATCCGGGCGGGAAGAAGGTCCTCGACAACGTCCATCTCTCCTTCTACCCGACGGCCAAGATCGGCGTGCTCGGCGTCAACGGCTCCGGTAAGTCGACCCTGCTGCGCATCATGGCGGGGATCGACAAGGAGTTTTCGGGCGATGGCTGGGTCGCCGAGGGAGCCCGCGTCGGCTATCTCGAGCAGGAGCCGCGTCTCGACGAGTCCAAGACCGTCCGCGAGAACGTGATGGAGGGCGTTGCGTCGCAGCAGGCCGTGCTCGACCGCTACAACGAACTCGCCATGAACTATTCGGACGAGACGGCGGACGAGATGATGGCGTTGCAGGACGAGATCGAGGCCAAGGGCCTGTGGGATCTCGACAGCAAGGTCGACCAGGCGATGGACGCCCTGCGCTGCCCGCCGGACGACTCCGACGTGAGCAAGCTTTCAGGCGGCGAACGCCGCCGCGTCGCCCTGTGCCGGCTGCTGCTGAGCCAGCCCGAGCTGCTGCTGCTCGACGAGCCCACCAACCATCTCGACGCCGAGTCGATCGCCTGGCTGGAAGGGCACCTGCGCAACTATCCCGGCGCGATCCTGATCGTCACCCATGACCGCTACTTCCTCGACAACGTCACGGGCTGGATTCTCGAGCTCGACCGCGGCCGCGGCATCCCCTACGAGGGCAACTACTCCTCCTGGCTGGAGCAGAAGCAGAAGCGCCTGCAGCAGGAAGGCCGCGAGGAAGAGGCGCGCCAGCGGTCGCTGGAGCGCGAGCGCGAGTGGATCTCGGCGTCGCCCAAGGCGCGCCAGGCCAAGTCGAAGGCCCGCATCCAGCGCTATGAGGATCTCGTCGCCAAGCAGTCCGACAAGGCACCGCAGACCGCGCAGATCGTCATCCCGGTGGCCGAGCGGCTCGGCAACAACGTCATCGACTTCGATCACTTGTCGAAGGGTTTTGCCGACAAGCTGCTAATCGACGACCTGTCCTTCAAGCTGCCGCCGGGCGGCATCGTCGGCATCATCGGGCCGAACGGCGCGGGCAAGACCACGCTGTTCCGCATGATCACGGGGGCGGAGAAGCCGGACGGCGGCTCCATCACCATCGGCGAGAGCGTCAACCTCGGCTATGTCGACCAGTCACGCGATGCGCTGGATGCCGGCAAGACCGTCTGGGAGGAGATCTCCGGCGGCAACGACATCATCTACCTCGGCAAGCGCGAGGTGAACTCGCGCGCCTATTGCGCGGCGTTCAACTTCAAGGGCGGCGACCAGCAGAAGAAGGTCGGCATGCTCTCGGGCGGCGAGCGCAACCGCGTCCACCTTGCCAAGATGCTGAAGAGCGGCGCCAACCTCCTGCTGCTCGACGAGCCGACCAACGACCTCGACGTCGACACGCTGCGCGCGCTGGAAGAGGCGCTGGAGGATTTCGCCGGCTGCGCCGTGGTCATCAGCCATGATCGCTTCTTCCTCGACCGCATCGCCACGCACATCCTCGCCTTCGAGGGCGAAAGCCATGTCGAATGGTTCGAGGGCAACTTCCAGGACTATGAGGAAGACAAGAAGCGGCGGCTGGGCCTCGACAGCACCATCCCGCACCGGATCAAGTACAAGAAGCTGACGCGCTGAGGGAGGTCGCTTTCTCCGGCGAGCGGAGTTTCTCCCGCTGTCTCGCGAAAGGCCCCGGCTGCAACCGGGGCCTTTTTCATGCGGCCGCGCGTGGCCTTGGCTTGCTGGTCTTGACGGTGGCGCGCCCTGGGCGCCTTGCCTGAGGCTGGCTGATTTTCAGTTCCACATTCATGTTGAGGCGCGTGAGAAAGCTGACGAGACGGTCGAGCGAAAAGCCGCGCAGCTTGCCCCGGAGCAGGTTCGACACGTCGGGTTGCGCGAGCCCCAATTGATCGGCGGCTGCCTTCTGTGTCATCCCCTTCGCGCGGATCGCGTCGCCGATGACCATCGCAACCTCGGCCTTCAACCGCATTTCCGCGGCGTTGTCGAAGCCGACGTCGTCGAAGACATTGCCGCTGCCGGGCACGAAATCCGGTGCCGCTTGATCCATGCCGGGAACTCCTCTGTCTGCCGATCTTCGAAGGCTCACTGCTGTTTCTTTCCCGTCTGCCGCGCGGCTTGATCATGCGCGACGGCTGCCTTGAGGCGAGCCTCAATGAGGTCGATTTCGGACCGGGGTGTCTTCACTCCTGTTTTCGACTTCTTCTTGAAGGCGTGCAGGACATAAACGGCGGTCGAGAGCTTGGCGGTGTAGACCGCCCGGTAGGTTCCTCTGTCATAGTTCTCCACGACTTCCATCACGCCTCCGCCCCTGAAGCCCTTCATGGCCTTGGCATCGGGATGGGTGGGTCCCGACGACGCCATCGCAATTGCGTAGGCGAATGTTTCCCGCACCTCAGGCGGCATGGATCTCAAGTCCTTCAGGGCGGACGCGATCCAGACGACCGGCTTCGCGTTCGGTGGAAGCATGCCCGCAATCCGAAGAACAACATAGCAATTCAAATATGAAAAGCTTAGGGTATCTACTATCATCCTGCAATGTTCGAGGTGACAGGACTGGCGCCGTATGGACCCGCATCGCCGGCGCTCCGACCGTCATGCTGGACGCCCCATCGTCGCGCGCCTATGTCAGGCTTCACGCAAGAGGAGCCCCAACCGTGAGCGCATCTTCCGGCCTGTCAGCCCTCCATGCGGGGCGCGCCCAAGTCGAAACCGCGGAGGAGGCGGTCGACCGCCTCACGGAGCTGTACGAGCAGGCGTCCTCCTCGCTGCACGATGCCGTCGAGCGCTTCTTCCGCGAGGGCACGCCGCCGACGCCGGAGCAGCGTGCCGGCTTCCGCTATCCCGAGCTGGCGCTGACCTATTGGCCCGAGGGCGTGCCGGCGACCAACCGGCGCGCCTTCGCCAAGTTTCCCGCGCCGGGCGTCTACACGACCACGATCACCCAGCCGGCGGCGTTCCGGGCCTACCTGCTGGAGCAGCTGCGCCCGCTGGTCTCAGAGTTCGGGGCGCGCATCGAGGTCGGCCTCGGGCGGCAGGAGATCCCGTACCCCTACGTCTTCGAGCGCGGCGACGAGCTCGGGCGCGGCAATGTCACGGCGGCCGAACTCGCGGTGCACTTTCCCACCCCGCTCCTGGCCGTCGTCGGCGACGAGATCGCTGACGGTACATTCGAGCTCTCGGAGGGTGAGCCGCGGCCGCTGGCGCTCTTCGACGCGCCGCGCGTCGACTATTCGCTTCGGCGGCTCGTCCACTACACGGGCACCGACTGGCGGTCCGTGCAGCCGTGGATCCTGCTGACCAACTACCACCGCTATGTCGACCAGTTCATCCGCTGGGGCTTGGAGCAGGTTCGCCGTCCCGGCGCGCGGGAGAAGCTCGTCCTGCCCGGGGGCGTGTCCATCTCCGCCGACACACCGCAGGCGGAGGCGGACGCGATGGTGGCCGCCGCGCCGTGGCATCGCTTCCAGATGCCGGCCTACCACCTCGTCGCGCCGGAGCGGCAGGGCGTGACGCTGGTCAATATCGGCGTCGGCCCGTCCAACGCCAAGAACATCACCGACCACCTCGCCGTGCTGCGCCCGCATGCCTGGCTCATGGTCGGGCATTGCGGTGGCCTGCGGCAGTCGCAACAGATCGGCGACTACGTGCTCGCCCACGCCTATCTGCGGCAGGATCGCATCCTCGACAGCCTCATTCCCACCGACATGCCGATCCCGGCTCTGGCCGAGGTGCAGCTGGCGCTGCAGGAGGCGGCGGCGCGTGTCACGGGCGACAGGGGAGAGGCGCTGAAGCGGCGGCTTCGGACGGGCACCGTCGTCACCAATGACGACCGCAACTGGGAGCTGCGCTGGAGCCAGGAGCGCCGCCGCATCAACCTGTCGCGCGCCATCGCCGTCGACATGGAGAGCGGCACGCTCGCAGCACAGGGCTTCCGGCTGCGGGTGCCCTACGGCACGCTGCTCTGCGTCTCCGACAAGCCCCTGCACGGCGAGATCAAGCTGCCCGGCGCCGCCAACGCCTTCTACGAGCGGGCCGTCGGCGAGCATCTCGCCATCGGCATCGCGGCGCTGGAGATCCTGCGCGGCGATCGCGAAAACCTGCACTCGAGGAAGCTCAGAAGCTTCGACGAGCCGCCGTTCCGGTAGGCGTCACACCCTCACCCTTACCCTCTCCCACACGGGAGAGGGGGACTTTGACGTACTCGTTCGTTCTGCGACGGCGAAGCCTGGCTCCGCCTTTTTTGCTACAGGCTCGACGTGGAAGTCTCCCTCTCCCGTGTGGGAGAGGGATGCAGGGTGAGGGTTTCGCGCGTGCCCGGGATCGCGAGCCCGCCAAAATTGTTGACGCGGCTTGACAGCCCCGTCCCGATTGGCAACCCACGTTGCCAGTCAATCCCCTGGACTCCGCCATGCCCGTCACCGTCACCATCGAAGAGCTCGTCGCCTCCTTCCCCGCCTTCGAGGCGGCCGTCGTCGTGGCGGAGGGGCTGTCGATCCCGCAGGAGCGGCCGGCGGAGCTCGACGCGTTGATCGCGGAGCGGGAGGCGGCATGCCGGGCCCGGTGGGGCGGGACGGATCTGTCGGCCACCCCCGGGATCGCGGCGTGGCGCAGCGCCTACAAGGGCTTCGGGATCAAGAAGACGAGCTACCGCTGCTCGGTCGAGCGGCTGGTGAAAAACGTGCTGGCGGACCGCACGCTGCCGCGCATCAACGGCTTCGTGGACGCCTACAACGCCGTGTCGCTCGCACATGTGCTGTGCGTCGGCGCGGACGACGTCGACAAGACGCAGGGGCCCTACGCCTTCCGCTTCTCGCGGCCGGACGACACCTTCGTCGACATGGCGGCGCAGGAAGGAGAGGACCCGCACGATCCCCCGAAGCCCGGCGAGGTGGTCTATGCCGACACACGCCACGTGCTGTGCAGGCGCTGGAACTGGCGGCAGGACGCCCGCAGCATCATCACGCCGGAGACGAGGCGGGCCATCGTGACCCTGCAGGCGAACGGTGAGGGGAGCGCGGCTGCCGCGGCCGACGACCTCGTCGGGTTGCTCTCGCGCTTCACCGGTGCGACCTGCCGGGTGGCGATCGTCAATGCCGGGCGGCCGACGGTCGAGGTATGAGCGTCTCGCGGACTGATCGGATCCATCAGTTCTCGGAATTGGCGGGGCTTTCCCGCCACGGCTAGGGTGCCGTCCCGCTCACCGCGAGTTTTCCCCGCCATGCCGCGCCAGACACTCGGCCTCCTGCTGGGCTTCGTCGGCGTGCTCATCTTCGGCGCCACGCTGCCGATGACGCGCATCGCCGTCGCCCATCTCGACCCGTGGTTCGTCACCACGGGCCGCGCCGTCGTGGCGGGAGCAGCGGCGCTGGTCCTTCTGGTGGTGCTGCGCCGGCCCGTACCGCCGCCCTTCGTGCTGGTGAAGCTGGCCGCCGCGGCCGCGCTGCTCGTCTTCGGCTTTCCCGGCTTCTCGGCCTTCGCCATGCGCAGCGTTCCGGCCGCGCATGGCGGCGTCGTGCTGGGCATCCTGCCGCTCGCCACCGCAGTCATCGGCGCGGTGTTCACGCGCGACAGGCCGCCGTCGGCCTTCTGGCTCTGGGCGGTCGCGGGGGCGGCGATCGTCGTCGTATTCTCGCTGCGGCAAGGCGGCGGACATGTCGAGCCGGGGGACCTGCTGCTGATCGGCGCCATCGCGAGCGCTGCGACGGGCTACGTCATCTCCGCCCAGCTCACGCGTACGATGCCGGGCTGGGAGGTGATCTCGTGGGCGGTCGTGCTGGCACTGCCGGCCACCATCCCCGTGACATGGCTGCACGCGCCGCCCCTGCCGGCCGAGGTGCCGTGGCAGGCCTGGGGGGCGTTTCTCTATCTCGGGTTGATGAGCCAATACATCGGCTTCTTCGCCTGGAATGCGGGGCTGGCACTCGGCGGAGTGGCGCGGGTGTCGCAGGTTCAGCTGCTGCAGACCTTCGTCACCCTGTCGCTGGCCTCCCTGCTGGCCGGAGAGCCACTGGAGCCGCTGACATGGCTGGCCGCGCTGGCGGTGGTGGCGACGGTGCTGCTCGGCCGAAAGGCCGGCGCAAGGCGCTGATCGAAAATTCCGGACAATTCGACGGAAGCGGGTGATCCAGGCGACACCTTCTGGCCGTTGCGCGACACTTTGCTGTTGCGATGAATTGGATACGCATATAAACATATCTTTATGTGAAGTTCGACCGAGCCAAAGGTTTGCATGTCCCCGTCAGGATCCGAGAAGACGCTCCCGCTCGACGATCTCGTCGTCGCACTTCGGGCTGCCGGGGAGGACACGAGGCTGCGGGTCCTGGCCCTGCTCGCCGAGGGCGAGTTGAACGTCTCGGACCTCACCGAGATCCTCGGCCAGTCTCAGCCCCGCATCTCCAGGCACCTGAAGCTGATGGCGGAGGGTGGCCTGATCGTGCGCCACCGGGAGGGCGCCTGGGCCTTCTTCCGCATCGCCGAGCGCACCCCGGCGGGCATGCTGGCACGGAGCCTCGTCGCAGGCCTCGATCCCGCCGATCCCGTCCTGCGTGCCGACCGGGCCCGGCTCGACGCGGTTCGGGCCCAGCGGGCCGAGGCGGCAACCGCCTATTTCGACCGCCACGCCGGCGACTGGGACCGTATCCGCTCCCTGCACGTCCCCGACGAGGCCGTCGAGGCGGCCATCACGGCGCTGGCCGGGCCGGGCCGGCTGCGCGCCGTGCTCGACCTCGGCACCGGCACCGGGCGGATGCTCTCACTCCTCGCGCCGGTGGCGACACGTCTCGTCGGCGTCGATGCCAACCACGCGATGCTCGCCGTCGCCCGAGCCAATCTGGAGAAGGCGGGCCTGCGCCGGGCCGAACTCCGGCAGGGCGACATGTACGCGCTTCCGGTGGAGCGCAACGCCTTCGACCTCGTGGTCGTGCACCAGGTGCTGCACTTCCTCGACGATCCAGCCCGGGCCATCCGCGAGGCGGCGGCGGCGCTGGCCCCCGGCGGCCGGCTGCTGGTCGTCGACTTCGCGCCGCACGACCTCGAATTTCTGCGGGCCGAGCATGCGCACCGGCGGCTCGGTTTCGAAGCCGGCCAGATCGACGGCTGGATGGAGGAGGCCGGGCTCGAGCCGGTGACCCATCGCCTTCTCGCCCCCGGCGCCAGTGCGTCGCCTCAGCTCACCGTTTCGTTCTGGCTCGGGCGCGACCGCCGCGCCGCCGAGCGCGACACCCCCAAGGAGGTCGCCTGATGTCGCTCTCTCCCATCCGCGTCAGCCGCCGCTCCGGCCCGAAGCCGCTCAAGGTGTCGTTCGAGTTCTTTCCGCCCAAGACGGACGAGGCGGAAGCGGCCCTTTGGGAGTCGATCGAGCGCCTCGCGCCCCTGCACCCGGCCTTCGTCTCGGTCACCTACGGTGCCGGCGGCTCGACCCGGGAGCGCACGCAGCAGACCGTGGCGCGCCTCGTCCGGGAGACGGGGCTCGATCCCGCCGCGCACCTGACCTGCGTGGGCGCGAGCCGGGCCGAGATCGGCGATGTCGTCAGGGGCTATGCCGAAGCCGGAGTACGTCACATCGTGGCGCTGCGCGGGGACCCGCCCGGCGGCGTGGGCGAGACCTATGTTCCGCATCCCGAGGGATACCGCACCACCGCAGATCTGGTGAAGGGGATCAGGGAACTTGGCGACTTCGAGATCTCCGTGTCGGCCTATCCCGAGCGGCATCCGGAGAGCCCGTCCTTCGAGCACGATCTCGACGTGCTGCAGGCGAAGGTCGATGCCGGCGCAACCCGCGCCATCACGCAGTTCTTCTTCGATAACGAGGTCTATTTCCGCTACCTCGACAGGGTCCGGTCGCACGGCATCGACATCCCGATCGTGCCCGGCATCGTCCCCGTCCAGAATTTCCGGCAGACCGCCAGTTTCGCGCGGCGGTGCGGAGCGAGCATTCCGCAATGGCTGGCGGACCGGTTCGAGAGCCTCGACGACGATCCCGCCACGCGCCGCCTCATCGCGGCGGCGGTCGCGGCCGAGCAGGTGATCGACCTGCTCGACCGCGGTGTCCGCGAGTTTCACTTCTACACGATGAACCGCGCGGACCTCGTCTATGCCATCTGCCATCTGCTCGGGCTCAGGCCCGAGCCGCTGCAGAAGGCCGCCTGATCACGCGCCTCAGGCACGGCCGGAGTTGCGCGCCTGGCGGAAGCGCTCGTAGACGTCGCGGTCGCCGCTGCGCTCGGCCGCCAGGAACGCCCTGAAGGCCTCGGCCTCGTCGACGATGCGCTGCCGCTCCGCCTCGGTGCGCGACCACTTCTCGCGGATCTCTGCGTCGAAGGCCGCATTGCCGGTTTGAGGCGGCTCGGCGCTCGCCGCGAACGGGTTGACGGTCCGGGCCTGCTGGCCCCCGAAGCCGTTGGCCACCGTGTCGAACAGGCCCTGCAGCCGAGCGAAGCCGGTCTGCAGCAGAACGCCGAGGTCCTGCGGGTTGGGCTGCCTGTCGTTCCACAGTTTCCAGGCCAGCACGATGAGACCGACGGGCCAGTAGATGGCGAAGGCGATGAGCAGCACCACGATATCGAGGGGCTTCCACCGCCAGCCATAGCCGTTGGTCGGGATTTGAGACGAGGGGGACACTTCGGCCTCCAGAGGAAAGTTGCGTGAATTGACCACGCGCTGGCGGCGAAATGGGGGCGGCCGCCCCCCTCCACAAGATCCGGCACCGATGTGGCGCGCCGGGTGGATACGTCGTCTTTGCGAGGAGCGAAGCGACGAAGCAACCCAGGAAGGTGTCGAAAAAGGCCTGGGTTGCTTCGCTCAGCTTGCAATGAGCGGGTGTTGCTCTCAGGTGCCCGTGGCCACGGCAGGGCGGCTCGCCAGAAGGTCGCGGAGCGTCGTCACGGTCGAGACGTCGGCGATGCCGTCCACCGTCTCCGGCCGGAAGTGCCGCTGAAAGGCACGCACCACCGCTTCGGTCTGTTCGTCGAAGACGCCGGTGACGTCGAGCCCGTACCCATAGAGCCCGAGGAGCGCCTGCAGCGCGCGGATCGGCTGCCCCTCGTCGCCGCGGGCGAAGCGAGGGCCCTCGGCGATGGGCGCCGGAGGCACCCAGTGGCCGACGCCGGCTGCGGCCAGCCTGTCCCAGGGAAACTTCTCGCCGGGATCGGCCTTGCGTCGCGGCGCGGTATCGGAATGGGCCAGCACGCGTGCCGGAAGAACGGGATGGCGCGCTGCGATGTCACGGCACAGGGCGATCACGGCCTCGATCTGGACGTCGGGGAAGGGCGGGTAGCCGCCGTCATGGCCGGGATTGACGATCTCGATGCCGATTGAGGCGGAGTTGATGTCTTTTTCGCCCTGCCAGGAGCCGGCGCCGGCGTGCCAGGCGCGCGCCGCCTCCGGCACGAGCTGAAAGACGCGGCCATCCTCCATCACGACATAGTGGCAGGACACGTTCGAGAGCGGGTTGCACAGCCACTGGATGGCCCCCGCCGCGTCCGGCATGCCGGTGTAGTGCAGGAGGATCATGTCCGGCCGGCGCGGCGGCTTGCGCTCGCCCAAATTGGGGGAGGGCACGACCTTCACGGCAAGGGGCGAATCGGGTTGCACGGGCCGGTCCGTCAGCGCAGGCCGCGTTCGGCGGCGATGCGGTCCCACGCGGCGTTGATCGCGGCCAGCCGCGACGTGGCGATGGCGATCGCCTCGGGCGGCAGGCCCAGCGCGATCTGCCGGTCGGGGTGGTACTCGGCCACGAGCTCCCGCCAGCAGCGGCGGAGCTCCGCGTCATCCATGCCGCGGTCGGCGCCGAGCACGAGGTAGGGATCGTCGGCCAGCCGCACATGGCGTGCCTCGATCCGCGCATAGTCCCGCCCGTCGAAGCCGAGAAGATTGCCGACGTCGCGCAGATAGGCCAGCTCGGCCTCGTGCACGGCCCCGTCGGCCTTGGCGATGTGGAAGAGACCGTCGAGCACGTCCTCCAGGATGCCGGGCTCGTCGCGGAAGTGCTCGGCGAGCTGGCTCGCATAGGTCTCGAAACCCGCCGATGTCTCCTTGGCCAGCGCGAACAGGCGCTCGATGCGCGCTGCGTCCGGGCCCTCGACGGTGACGACCTGCCGGAACGCCCGCATCTCGTCGCGGGTCACGACGCCGTCGGCCTTGGCCATCTTGGCGGCCAGCGCGACGAGGCCGGTGGTGAACACGAGCTGTTTGTCGGCGGCGAACAGCCCGCTCGCCCTGTCCGCGACGTAGGACGCGACGGCGCTGACGAGCGCTCCCAGCGGTCCGCCGATGGCGGCCCAGCCGGTGGAGCCGAGCTTGCTCCAGATCGTCATGCAGAGTTCGTCACGATGGTGGGCTCCCGCACTGGATGCCGCGGCCGCAGGGGCCCTCTCTGGTTCGTCCGTGCGGAATGAGGAGCCATCGGGCCCCCGGGGTCAACCCCGCCGGCGGATCGAGCCGCCGGCGGAGGGGCGCGCCACGCGCACCGTTGTCGGAATGGGATGCGCTGCTCAGTACACCACGCACTTCCGGTAGCCGTAGCGGTCGTAGTAGCAGCGGCGCGGTGTCGTCGCGTTGCCGATGACGCCGCCGGCCACTGCGCCGATGGCGCCGCCGGCCAGAGCCGCCCCGGCGGTGCCGCCCGTGGCTGCGCCGATCACGGCGCCAGCCGCGCCGCCGAGGGCCGCGCCCGTCACCGTGCGCTGCTGCTCCTGCTGGCCGCACGCCGTCACCGACAGGGCCACGATGCCCATGGCCAACCACTTCTTCATTGCGATACCTCCCGGTCGATGTCGCAGACAGGCGCATCAATGCGCACTTTTGCCACTCTAGCGAGCGCCGCCGCTCCCGCCAACTGGCAGTTGTGGGTACCCCCGCGCGTATTTGATGAATAGTTAGGTGTTTCTTTCGATGACAAGTTTTCTCAAGAAACGCGTATTCGTCCCAAAGAAGAACGAATCAGATGGTTACTGATCCCTATAGCGAAGCTAGACGCGACCAAATCAGGGAACTTCTGCGTTCGCCACATCTTGGCCTTAATTCAAGGTAGTTTCGCCTGATCACACGCCGGAGGCCACGGCATCGCGCTACTGCAAACGGATAGGGTTCCGTACGAAAGGAGAGGCCTTTGAACACGAAGGCGTACCCCAAAGTCGCGACATGCGGCTTTCTCCTCGCCGCCGGGCTCGCTTCTGCCTCCGTTGCAACCGCCGGTGAGTCTCCCCGATTCGCGTCGAGTGCCGAGATCAGGCAGCTGATCGCCGAGGTTGCGGACGAGGCGGGCATCCCCGCCGAACTCGCAGACGCCGTCGTGCGCATCGAGAGCCGCTACGATCCCCGGGCCCGCTCCCGCGCTCATTTCGGGCTGATGCAGATCAGCCTGCCGACCGCGAGATCGCTCGGTTATGCCGGCGCGGCTGACGGTCTCCTCGACGCCAGGACGAACCTGACCTTCGGCCTGCGTTATCTCGCCAAGGCCTATGAACTGGCTGGCGGGGACACGTGCGGCACCGTGCTGCGCTACCAGGCGGGCCATCGCGCCACGTCCATGACCAAGGCTGCCCAGACCTACTGCACACGGGTGCAGGAGGTCACGCTCGCTTCGGCGCTCTACTGAGCCCCGTTTTTCCAGGAAGTCCGGCGGCCGAAGCCGCCCGCCCTTAGCGTGGAGTATCCCGCATGAAGACCTTCGCCGTCGCGACCTGCGTCACTGTCTGCGGCTTCGCCATGACCCCCGCCGCTTGGGCGGCCGCCAACATGGACATCATCGCCACCGCCAGCCCGGCCGCCTTCTCCCGGCCAGCCGCAAAGGATGCCGGCGAGATCAAGACCGCCAGCCTGTCCACGGCTGACGACGCCTCGGCCGGCGAGGCCACCACGCGCAAGGGCATCCGCAAGGCCCGCAACGGCGCCCTCGGCTACGAGGTGCACAAGCGCTCGCGGGTCGCCGACCTCATCGCCAGGCACGCCGCCGAAGCGGGCGTGCCGGTGCAGCTCGCCGATGCCATCATCCGCATCGAGAGCCGCTACAATCCCGGTGCCCGCAACGGCGGTGCCGTCGGTCTCATGCAGATCAAGCCGCAGACCGCGCGCGGCCTCGGCTATGCCGGCGGCGCCTCGGGCCTGATGAACCCCGACACCAACCTGCGCTACGGCATGCGCTACCTCGCCGCCGCCTACAAGCTGTCGGGCGGGGACACCTGCGCCACCGTGATGCGCTACCAGAGCGGGCACTACGCCAAGCGCATCAACGCGGCCAACCGCGCCTACTGCGCAAAGGCCCGCACCATCATGGCCAGCGGCAACTGACATCGTCTCTCCCCGGTCCGGCTTGACCGGGCCGCGCAACACCCATAGGTCACCCCTGCCAGTCGGCCGGACGGCCGCGGGATCGGGCTTGCCCTGTCTCGAGGAAAGTCCGGGCTCCACGGAAACACGGTGCCGGATAACGTCCGGCGGAGGCGACTCCAGGGACAGTGCCACAGAAAGCAAACCGCCCGGCGTGCGCTCGCGCACGTCCGGGTAAGGGTGAAAGGGTGCGGTAAGAGCGCACCGCGCGACCGGCAACGGGAGCGGCAGGGTAAACCCCACCGGGAGCAAAACCGAATAGGGGCGACGGCGGCGGGCAACCGCCGCGGGGGCGTTTCCGCCCCTTGTCGCCCGGGTTGGTTGCTCGAGGCGGCCGGCAACGGCCGTCCCAGAGGAATGGCCGTCACGTGCGGGGCAACCCGCGCCATACAGAACCTGGCTTACAGGCCGACTGGCGATTTTACTTTAATTCCTGCCCGGCGCCCCTCTGCATCGTGCCGAAAAGAGCGCGGAACCCTCCCCCGTTCACGGGGGAGGGCAGGGAGGGGGGGGGGAGAACCGCCACCGGGCAGAACAGGGCGAACAGCCCTCCTCTGTCGGCTTAGCCGACATCTCCCCCGCCTGGCGGGGGAGAATTTGCGCAGCCCCGGCCCGCGCGTCTCCGGACGCACTCCTTCCCGCCCCGCAAAAGGGCGGGTCTGAAGACCCGCGCTCCGGGACACGGATTGACAAACGGAAAAAATTCCTATATTTCTCCATCACCCTGCCTGGTCGGGACGTCTGCAGCGTCGGCGGTCGTGGGCGGGGGTGGCGGCCCGAGGCGGCCGGGGTGACGCCCGGCGGCTGGAGGCGCGGACCGTCCGGCCCTAAGGAGGATCTCCAGGGGGCTGAAACCCCCCCGGGGACCGGGCGAGCCGTTCTCACGCCACGCGCGGAACGGCGGAGCCCGGCGGCTCCGTGGTCTCCTTCCCCGCATCTCCCCGCCTTCGCCGCGGGGCGAACCGGCCCGCCGTTCCGCGCCCCGGCACGATGGCGCCCTCCGCCCGCATTGCGGCGCGGAGGCGCGGGTGCGCGGGTGCAAGCTGCCTGGCCGGCGGTGACAACCGGTCCCGCCTGGTCATCCCGGGCGCGCTGCAGCTCCGGCCGGGATGACGGGGGCCGGAGGCAGGAAACAGGTCCTGCGCGCGCATGACCGAGACACCATGTATGCTGCGGTGGAGGTCAGGCCATGAGCGAGACGATCGGCCGGGCGAGGCCCGCGCACCAGACTGTACCGGAGGAGCCGAGGCTTCCGGCTCCCCCCGAGCTCGTCCGGGAGCCCGGGCGGCTGGCCTTTCTCTACGGCCTCGCCACCGATCCGCTGGCGTTGTGGACCCGCGAGCACTTCGACGAGCTCGCGCTCGCCAAGAAGGGCGTGCTCGGCGACACCGTGACGTTCAGCGACCCCGCCGCCATCAAACACGTGCTGGTCGACAACTGGCAGAACTACCGCAAGGACCGCATCCAGCAGAACATCCTGCGCCCCCTGCTGGGCGACAGCGTGCTCAACGCGGAGGGCGAGTCCTGGAAGCGGCAGCGGCGCATCATGGCGCCGCTCTTCACGCCGCGCCGCATCGAGGCTTTCGCCGCGCCCATGCGGGCGGTGGCCGAGGAGGTTGTGGACGAATGGGCCGGCCAGGCCGCCCGAGGGACTGCCGTCGTTCGGGTGGACCACGACATGGCCCATCTGGCGCTGGGCGTGCTGTCGCGGACGATCTTCTCGGGCGCGGGACCCGAGCCGAAGGCGGTGACCGACGCCGTGGGGCGCTACCTCCTCACGGCGGGGCGTGTGGACCCGCTGGATGTCCTGGGTGCGCCTTCCTTCATCCCCCGCATCGGGCGGTTGCGCTCGCGGCCGGCCATGCGCGAACTGCTCGGCCTCGTGAACGGCATGGTGGCGGAGGGGCGCAAGGCGGCCGCGTCACAACCTGGAGTCGCATCAGACGCTTCGGCCGATCTCCTCACGGCGCTCCTGAAGGCGCGTGACCCCGAGACCGGGGAGGGGCTGGATGACGAGAGCATCCGCGTCAACGTCCTCACCATCCTCGCCGCCGGCCACGAGACCACCGCCAACGCGCTCACCTGGACCCTGCTGATGCTCGCGCTCCATCCCGGCATCCGGGCGGATTGCGAGGCGGAGGCGGACGCCGCCGGTCCGGAGGCAGGCGAGGATGAGTTGCCGCTGGTGCGCGCCGTGATCGAGGAAAGCATGCGGCTTTATCCGCCGGCCTCGGTCATCACGCGCGCCGCTGTCGACACGGACAGGGCAGGGGGTGTGGATATCCCGGCCGGCGCATTGGTGATCATGTCGCCTTGGCTGGTGCACCGCCACCGGGCGCTGTGGAGCGAGCCCGGCCGGTTCCGGCCCGAGCGCTTCCTGCCCGAGAACCGCGGTGCCATCCCGCGCTTCGCCTATTTGCCCTTCGGCGCTGGTCCGCGCGTGTGCATCGGCGCGGCCTTCGCCATGCAGGAAGCGGTGATCGCGCTCGCTGCCATCCTGCGCCGCGTCCGCCTCGACCTCCCGCCGGGGGCGAAGCCGCCCATGCCCACCCAGAGGATCACCCTGCGCCCGAAAGGCGGGATGCGGATGGTGGTGCGGGCGCGGTAGGGGCGGTCGGCCCGGACCGCGCGTCTCCTGACGCGCAGTCTTGCGGAACGGCCATGCGGGTCTGAAGACCCGCGCTCCGTGGAC
>NZ_JCACDK010000001.1:633183-873936 GCF_059501845.1 Alsobacter sp.
GACGCGCAGTCTTGCGGAACGGCCATGCGGGTCTGAAGACCCGCGCTCCGTGGACTGCGCGTCTTCAGACGCGCCGTGAGGCGCTGGCCAGTGGGTCTGGAGACCCGCGCTCCACGCGCAACCTCCTGTCAACGCTTCCTTAACGTTAACCATGTGTTGTGGAACGGATGCTCCTGCGGGCCTCCCGCGAGGGCTCGCGCACCCGTCCCGTTCCATTGACGACCATATAGTCCCATGGTATCCCAAATCATCCCGTACCTAAGGCGTTGCGGATCTGCCGTTCGGGGAGAGGTCACGGTCTCTCCCGGTGCGCAGCCGTGCCGTCGAGTGGGCGGGGTGCGTGAAGCCGGTGCGTGTTCCGCCGGCCGTGCGGCACAGGGACCGGATGGATCGCTTCGTTTCCAGCTTCACCAACAGGTTGGATGCGAAGGGGCGCGTCTCGATCCCGGCTCCCTACCGGGGCGTGCTGGCGAGGGATGGTTTCGAGGGGCTCTACGTGCATCCGTCGCTGGAAGCATCGGCGCTGGATGCCGGAGGCAACGGGCTCCTCGCCGAGATCGACGGGCTCATCGCGGGCCTGACGCCGTTCTCGGACGAGAGGGATACCTTCTCGACCGCTCTCTACGGCATTTCGGAGGTGCTGAAGGTGGACCCGGAGGGCCGCGTCGGCTTGACGGAGACCCTGAAGGGCCACGCGGGGATCACGGACGCGGTCACGTTCGTGGGCCTTGGACACAAATTCCAGATCTGGGAGCCCGAAGCCTTCAAACGTCATCTCGACGAGGCCAAATCGAAGGTCAGGGAACTCAGGAAGGGGCTCGGCGCGATCGCGCGCCAGGCTCCCGACCCCGGAGCACGGGAACGATGACGGGTCGCGGCGAAGGGAACTCCGACGCCGCTGGCGGACCGGCCCGTCACGTTCCCGTGCTGGTCCGGGAGGTCATCGACGCGCTCGATCCCCGTCCCGGCGGCTCCTATTGCGACGGCACCTTCGGCGCCGGCGGCTATACCGGCGCCATCCTCGACGCCGCCCCCGACACCCGCGTCGTCGCGCTCGACCGCGATCCCACCGCCATCATGGGCGGCTATGGGATGGTCGAGGCCATGGCCGGCCGGCTGACGCTGGTGCAGAGCCGCTTCGGCGAGCTCGACGAGGTGGCGCGGGCCCACGGCTTCACGCCGCTCGACGGCGTCGTGCTCGACATCGGCGTGTCGTCCATGCAGCTCGACGATGCCGAGCGCGGCTTCTCCTTCCGGCAGGACGGCCCGCTCGACATGCGCATGGAGAACGCCGGCGAGAGCGCGGCCGACCTCGTCAACACGCTGACGGAGAGCGCGCTGGCCGACGTGATCTACGAATATGGCGAGGAGCGCCGCTCGCGCGCCGTGGCGCGGGCCATCGTGGCCGCACGGCGCGATGAGCCGATAACCACCACCAAGCGGCTCGCCGACATCGTCGGCTCCGTCGTGCGCTCCGCCCCCGGCGACATCCACCCGGCGACCCGCACCTTCCAGGCGCTGCGCATCGCGGTGAATGACGAACTGGGAGAACTCGAGGCCGCGCTCACCGCCGCCGAGCGGGCGCTCGCCACCGGCGGGCGGCTCGTCGTCGTCACCTTCCACTCGCTGGAGGACCGCATCGTCAAGCGCTTCCTCACCGAACGGTCCGGCCGCGAGGCAGCCCCCTCCCGCCACGCACCGGCCACGGCCGGGCTGGCGCCGACCTTCCAGCTCCTCGGGCGCAAGCCCGTGGTAGCGGGCGAGGAGGAGTTGCGTGCCAATCCGCGCGCCCGTTCCGCCAAGCTCAGGGCCGCGATCCGCACCGACGCGCCGGCCCGCCGGCCGGGCGGGAGGCGCTGACATGCGCAAAGTCCTGCATTCCGTCGCGATCGTCGCCCTCGTCGGGTCCGCCCTTTACGCGTACCGGACGAAGTACGACACGATCTATCTCTCCGAGCAGGTGGCGAAGCTGAAGACCCGCATCGGCCGCGAGCGCGAAGCCATCGCGGTGCTGCGGGCCGAGTGGCAGTTCGTCTCGCGCCCGGACCGCATCCAGGCCCTCGCCGACCGCAATCTCGACCTGCAGCCGGCGGCCGTCACCCAGATCGTGCGCTGGCAGGACGTGCCGGTCCGCCCGGCCCCCGTGGATTCCATCGGCCAGAAGCTGGAAGCGCTCGGCCTGGCGGAGCCCACGAACACCCCGTCCCGAGCTCCGTCCGGCGGCTCGAGTACGCCGACCAGCAGCAAGAAGCCCTGAGGGCCGCCCGATGCGCGATCCGGTTTCCCCAGACGATCACGGACATCTCGGCGGCTACGTCCCCTCGGGCGAGGTGGGCGACGATGCTCCGGCCGTTTCCCCCGGGCGCCGTGTCGTCCGGACGTGGCGCTGGGTGTCAGACCTGTTCCGCATGCGGCTCGACAAGAGCGGCCAGCGCGTCTTCATGGTCGCCGCGGGCTTTGCGTGCATCTACCTCGTGATCGGGGCGAGGCTCGTTCAGCTCGGGCTCCGGCCGGATCCGCCGACGGCCTACCGGCGGGCGGCCGCTGAGGTGTCGGGCGCGCGGCCCGACATCGTCGACCGCAACGGCACGATCCTGGCCGCCGACGTGAAGACGGTGTCGGTCTTCGCCGAGCCGCGCCGCATCGTCGACAAGGACGAGGCGGTCGAGCTGCTGACGGCGGTGCTTCCCGGCGTCGACGCACGCGAATTGCGCGAGAAGCTCAACACAAAGCGCGGCTTCGTGTGGGTCAAGCGCGAGATCACGCCCAAGCAGCAGCAGGAGGTGTACCGCCTCGGCCTGCCCGGCGTCGGGTTCATGCCCGAGAACAAGCGGGTCTATCCCAACGGCAGCGCGCTTTCCCACGTGCTGGGCTTCACCAACCTGGACAACCAGGGCATCGCCGGGATCGAGAAGTATATCGACGGCCAGGGCCTCGCGGCCCTCAACATGGCCGGGTTCACCACCGACTCGGCCGACCTGAAGCCGGTCCAGCTCTCCATCGACCTCAACGTCCAGCACGCCCTGCGCGACGAGCTCGTGAAGGGCCTGGAGCACTACAAGGCGCGCGCGGCGGCGGGACTGATCCTCGACGTCAATTCGGGAGAGGTGATCGCGCTCTCCTCGCTGCCGGACTACGACCCCAACAACCCCGTCGACGCGCTGGATCCGAACCGCATCAACCGGCTCGCGGTGGGCGTTTACGAGATGGGCTCCACCTTCAAGGCGCTCACCACGGCGATGGCGCTCGACTCCGGCAAGGTGAGCATCAATTCGAGCTTCGATACGCGTGGCGTGCTGCGTTTCGGCCGCTTCACCATCAATGACTACCACGCCACCAACCGCATCCTCACCGTCCCCGAGATCTTCATCCACTCGTCCAACATCGGGTCCGCGCGCATGGCGCTGGCGGTCGGCGTGGACGGGCACAAGGCCTTCCTCAAGAAGATGGGCCAGCTCGACCGTCTGCGCACCGAGTTGCCCGAGAACGCCGAGCCGATCGTCCCCTCGAAGTGGGGCGAGCTGAACACCATCACCATCGCATTCGGGCATGGAGTGGCCGTCGCGCCGCTGCAAGCATCCGCCGCCGTGGCCGCCCTGGTGAACGGGGGCAACTGGATCACGCCCACCTTCCTGAAGCGCAGTCCAGACGACGCCGCCGCGCTCGCCCATCGCGTCATCAAGCCGGAAACGAGCGAGGCGCTGCGCTACGTCATGCGCCTCAATGCCGAGAAGGGTTCCGCCGGCAAGGCGGCGGTCCCCGGCTATTTCATCGGCGGCAAGACGGGCACGGCGGAGAAGGTGATCGGCGGCCAGTACTCGAAGAACCGGCTGTTCACGACGTTCATGGCGATCGCCCCTGCGGACAAGCCGAAATACCTGTTCGTGACGCTCTATGACGAGCCGCAACCCCTTCCCGAGACGTTCGGCTTCGCCACGGCGGCGTGGAACGCGGGCGCCACCACGGGCAAGATCGTCGAGCGCGTCGCGCCCCTGCTCGGCCTGCCGCCGCGCTTCGAACCGCCACAATTGCCCTTCCCTGTGATGACCAAACTGGGCGCATGGGGCACGAAATGAAGCTGGCCGATCTGTTCCCGAACCTTGCCGGGAGCCCGGAGGGCGAAACCCCGGTGGCCGGCCTCACCGCCGACAGCAGGGCGGTGGAGCCGGGCTACGTCTTCTTTGCCGTCGCGGGCGCCAAGGCAGATGGGCTCGGATTCGCCGGCGCCGCCGTTCAGGCGGGCGCCTCGGTCGTGGTTGGCGAGGCGGACCGTCCCGCCGTGCTGCCGGCCGAAACGCTTTATCTCAAGGTGGACGATGCCCGCCGCGCGCTGGCGCTCGCCGCCGCGGCTGCCTTTCCGCGGCAGCCCGGGACGATCGTCGCCGTCACCGGGACCAGCGGCAAGACCTCGGTCGCGGAGTTCTCGCGCCAGATCTTCGCCGGTTGCGGGCGGGCTGCCGCGAGCCTCGGCACGATCGGCGTCGTCACCCCGGCCGGAGCCGTCTACGGCTCGCTGACGACGCCCGATCCGGTGACCCTGCATCGGACGCTCGACCATCTGGCGGGGGAAGGGGTCACGCACCTCGCCATGGAGGCGTCCTCGCACGGGCTCGACCAGCGGCGCCTCGACGGCGTCCGCCTGACCTGCGCCGGCTTTACCAATCTCGGCCGCGACCACCTCGACTATCATCCCAACATGGAAGCGTATCTCGCGGCGAAGTTGCGGCTTTTCGATACGCTCCTGCCCGATGGCGGCACCGCCGTCATCAACGCCGACGGGGAGTATTCGCCCGCCGTGATCGAGGCTGCCCAGGCTCGCGGCCTGCGGGTCGCCACGGTAGGCCGCAAGGGAAAGCACCTGCGCCTGGCTTCGCTGATCCGCGACGGCTTCGGCCAGGTGATGATCGTCGAGGCCGGTGGCCGCAGGATCGACGTGCACCTGCCGCTGGCAGGCGACTTCCAGGCTGCCAACGTGCTGGTCGCTGCGGGCCTCGCCATCGCCGCCGGCGAGGACATGTCGCGCGTCCTCGCCTCGACATCGCGGCTGGCCGGCGTGAAGGGGCGGCTGGAGCGCGTCGCCGAGGTGAATGGTGCGCTCGTCGTCGTCGACTACTCGCACAAGCCCGACGCGCTCGCCCATGTGCTGGACTCGCTGCGCCCCTACGCCAGCGGCAGGCTCGTCTGCCTGTTCGGCTGCGGCGGTGACCGCGACAAGGGCAAGCGCCCGCTGATGGGCGCGATTGCGGCCGAGAAGGCCGACCTCGTCATCGTGACCGACGACAACCCGCGCTCCGAGCCGCCCTCGTCGATCCGCGCCGCGATCCTCGCCGCCGCGCCGGGTGCAGTCGAGATCGCCGACCGGGGCAAGGCCATCCGCACCGCGGTGCATGCCCTGCAGCCGGGGGACGTGCTGCTGGTCGCCGGCAAGGGCCATGAGACTGGCCAGATCGTCGGGGACCGCGTGCTACCCTTCTCGGATCACGAGGCGGTCGCCGCCGCCGTCGCGGAGCTTCAGGCATGAGCCCGCCGCTGTGGACGCCGGAGGCGATGCAGGCCGCCACGGGCGGGCGCTGGGTGGGCTCGCCCGGTCCCGCGACCGGCGTCTCCATCGACACCCGCACCCTGAAGCCCGGTGACCTCTTCGTCGCCCTGCATGTCGCCCGCGACGGGCATGACTTCGTCGCAGCCGCACATGCGGCAGGCGCCGCCGCCGCGCTGGTGGCGGAAGACCGCGCCGGATCGCTGGAGGGGCAGGGGCCGCTGCTCGTCGTCAGGGACACGCTGGAAGGCATGACGGCGCTGGGCCTCGCGGCCCGCGACCGTACCCAGGCCAGGACCATTGGCGTCACCGGCTCGGTGGGCAAGACGGGGACCAAGGAAGCCCTGAAGACAGTGCTGACCCCGCAGGGCGCCACGCACGCCTCCGTCGCGTCCTACAACAACCATTGGGGCGTGCCCCTGACACTCGCGCGCATGCCGGCCGAGACGCGTTTCGGCGTCTTCGAGATGGGCATGAACCATGCCGGCGAGATCGCGCCGTTGTCGGCCATGGTCCGGCCGCACGCCGCCCTGATCACCACGGTGGCGCCGGTGCACCTCGAGAACCTCGGATCCATCGAGGCCATCGCCGACGAGAAGGCTGCGATCTATTCGGGGTTGCGGGATGGCGGGGTCGCCATCGTCACCCGCGACAATGACCAATACGAGCGCATGCGCCGCCACGCGGAAACCTCGCCCGCCGGGCGGATCGTCACCTTCGGCGAAACGGCCGGAAGCGACGTGCGCCTCGTCGAGGTGGCGCTCGACGCGGCTGGCTCCGACGTCGTGGCTGAAGTCTTCGGCCGTCGCGTCCGCTACAGGATCGGAAGCCCCGGTCGCCACATCGCGCTGAACAGCCTCGGCGTCCTTGCCGGCGTCGAGGCGCTCGGTGGCGACGTGGATGCCGCTGCGGCTGCGATGGCCGACGTCCGGCCTCCCGCGGGGCGCGGCGAGGCGATCCGCCTGGCCATCGCCGGCGGGTCCGTCAGCCTCTACGACGAGAGCTACAACGCCAATCCGGCCTCGATGCGTGCCGCGCTCGACATCCTCGGCCGGACCGGCCCCGGCCCCGGCGGCCGGCGCATCGCCGTGCTCGGCGACATGCTGGAGCTCGGCGAAGAGGGCCCGGCCATGCATGCCGGGCTGGCCGAGGTGGTGGCGGCGAATGGCGTCGACCTCGTCTTCACTGCCGGGCCCTTGATGCAGTATCTGTGGCGCGCGCTGCCGGCAGCCCGCCGGGGTGCGCATTCTCCCCAGGCGGCGGGACTCGAGGATGCGGTCATCGCGGCCCTGCGCCCAGGGGACGTGTTGACCGTGAAGGGGTCCAACGGCAGCCGCACGCATGCCATCGTCGCGGCGCTCAAGGACCGGCTCGGTCCTGCGCCCCATTCCGCCGATTGAGGGCCGCAGGTCGTCCATGCTCCACTGGCTCGCCGAATTCTCCTCGACGTTCAGCTTTCTCAACGTCTTTCGCTACATCACCTTCCGCACAGGCGGCGCGGCCGCGACGGCACTGTTCTTCGTCTTCTTCTTCGGTCCGCGCATCATTGCCAGCCTGCGGCTGAAGCAGGGCAAGGGCCAGCCGATCCGCACCGACGGGCCGCAGTCGCACCTGCTGACCAAGAAGGGCACGCCCACCATGGGCGGGCTGATGATCCTGTCGGGGTTCATCGTCTCGACCCTGATCTGGGCCAATCTCGGCAATGCCTATGTGTGGGTGGTGCTGTTCGTCACCGTCGGCTTCGCCGCCGTCGGTTTCTACGACGACTATCTGAAGGTGACGAAGCAGACCCATGCCGGCTTCGGCGGGCGGGCGCGGCTGCTGGTCGAGGCTCTCATCGCCGTGGTCGCCTGCTACGCCCTGTCCAGGATCGGCGTGGGCAAGCTGGCGACCTCCGTGTCGCTGCCCTTCTTCAAGGACGTGCTGATCGACCTCGGGATCTTCTTCGCCGTGTTCGGCGCGCTCGTCATCGTGGCGGCCGGGAACGCCGTGAACCTGACGGATGGGCTGGATGGCCTCGCCATCGTGCCCGTGATGATCGCCGCCGCGACCTTCGGATTCATCGCCTACCTGTCGGGCAACGCCATCTTCGCCAACTACCTGCAGATCCACTTCGTACCCGGCACGGGCGAACTCGCGGTTCTCTGCGGGGCGATGCTGGGAGCTGGTCTCGGATTCCTCTGGTTCAACGCTCCGCCTGCCCAGATCTTCATGGGGGACACCGGTTCGCTGGCGCTCGGCGGCATGCTGGGCTCGATTGCCGTCGCCACAAAGCACGAGATCGTGCTGGCCATCGTCGGCGGGCTCTTCGTGCTGGAAGCGCTGTCGGTGATCATCCAGGTCGCCTCGTTCAAGCTGACGGGCAAGCGCGTCTTCCGCATGGCGCCGATCCACCACCATTTCGAGCAGCTGGGCTGGTCGGAGTCGCAGGTCGTGGTGCGGTTCTGGATCATCGCCGTCGTGCTGGCGCTGGTCGGCCTCTCCACCCTCAAGCTCAGGTGAGGCGCGCATGACGCCGGTCACCTGCTTCTCAGGCCGGGAGGTCGCACTGTTCGGGCTCGGCGGATCCGGGCAAGCGACTGCCATGGCCCTGGCCGAGGGAGGAGCGCAGGTCGCGGCGTGGGACGACAGCGAAGTCTCCCGCGACAAGGCGCGCGGCGCCGGCATCCCCATCGTCGACCTCGCCCGCGCCGACTGGAGCCGCTTCGCGGCGCTGGTCCTGTCGCCTGGCGTGCCGCTCACCCATCCGGCCCCGCACTGGACGGCGGTGAGGGCCCAGGCGGCAGGCATCGAGATCGTTGGCGACGTCGAGCTTTTCCGCCGCGAGCGTCGGATCCGGGCACCGGGGTCGCCCTTCGTCGCCATCACCGGAACCAACGGAAAGTCGACCACGACGGCGCTGACCGCCCACCTGATGCGTGCCAGCGGACGCGACACCCAGATGGGCGGCAACATCGGCACGGCCGTCCTTCTGCTCGAGCCCCCGGCTCCCGGGCGGGTCCACGTCGTCGAATGCTCGTCCTTCCAGATCGATCTCGCGCCGGGGATCGACCCCTCGGTCGGCATCCTGCTCAACGTGACGCCCGACCATCTCGACCGCCACGGGACGATGGACAACTACGCCGCGGTCAAGGAGCGCTTGGTCGCGGGCGCCGACGTTCCAGTGGTTGGGGTCGACGACCCCTGGTGTCAGGCTATCCATCGCAGGCTTGCGGAAGCGCGCAAGCCCGTCATCGCCGTCTCGGTCGAGCGCCCGCTCGCCGACGGCTTCTTCCGCGACGGGTCCGCCGTGGTGCGAGCAAAGGACGGCCGCGAGACCGGGCGGTTCGACCTCGCCGGAATTGGATCGCTGCGCGGTGCACACAACGCCCAGAACGCGGCGTGCGCCATCGCGGCTGCGTCCGCGCTCGGCCTCTCGGATGAGGAGATCCGGGTCGCGCTGGCGAGCTACCCGGGCCTCGCGCACCGCATGGAGCAGGTGGCGCGGGAAGGGCGGGTGCTCTTCGTCAATGACAGCAAGGCGACCAATGCGGACGCGGCCGAGAAGGCGCTGCTGGCCTTTCCCGGCGGCATCCACTGGATACTCGGCGGCATCGCGAAGGAGGGTGGCATCACCCCCCTGGAGCCGCTCTTCGGCAGGGTCGAGCACGCCTACCTCATCGGGCAGGCATCGCAGGCCTTCGCCGCCGCGCTGGAAGGCCGGGTTCCCTACACGCTGTGCGAGACGCTTCCCGCGGCGGTAGATGCGGCGGCAGCCGGGGCGGCGCGGTCGTCCGCCGGCGAGCCGGTGGTGCTGCTGTCGCCCGCCTGCGCGTCCTTCGACCACTACCCGAACTTCGAGGTGCGCGGGACGCATTTTCGCGACCTCGTCCTCGCCCGGCCAGGCGCCGGGCCCCTTGCCGCCACCGCTTCCGGAAAGGCCTGAGCCATGGTCTCTCGCGTCGAACGCACGCCCTTCGCCGACTGGTGGTGGACCGTGGACCGCGTGCTCCTGGCCGCGCTCGCCGTGCTGATGGTGTCGGGGATCGTGCTCGGAATGGCCGGCAGCCCGCCCGTGGCGGAGCGGCTGGGCCTGCCCACCTTCCACTTCGTCAACCGGCAGGTCGCCTATCTCATCCCGGCCGTGATCGTCCTCATCCTGACGAGCTTTCTGTCACCGCGCCACGTGCGGCGCACGGCTCTCGTGCTGTACGTCGTCGGTATGGCGCTCGTGGTGGCGACGCTGCTCTTCGGCGCGGAGGTGAAGGGCGCAAAGCGCTGGATCTCGCTCGCCGGCATCGCCGTGCAGCCTTCCGAGTTCGTGAAGCCCTGCTTCGTAATCCTCGCCGCGTGGGCCTTCTCCGAGGGCGGACGACGGCCGGACGTGCCCGGCAACATCGTCGGCTTCGCACTCCTCTTCTGCACCATCATTCCGCTCGTGCTGCAGCCCGACATCGGCCAGACCATGCTGATCACCATGGTGTGGTGCGGTCTCGTGTTCCTCTCCGGCCTGCACCTGTTCTGGGTGATGGGGCTCGGCGGCTTCAGCATGCTCGGGCTGTTCGCGGCCTACCAATTGCTGCCGCACGTCACGGCCCGCATCGACAGCTTCATGGACAACGACACGATCGGCTTCCAGCCGGGTCTCGCCATCGAGAGCTTCGTCACGGGCGGCTGGCTGGGCAAGGGGCCGGGCGAGGGCTCGGTGAAGCGCATCCTGCCGGACAGCCACACCGACTTCATCTTCGCCGTGACGGGCGAGGAGTTCGGCATCCTCGTCTGCCTGCTGCTCGTCTTCGTCTTCGCGCTCGTGGTGATGCGCGGCTTCGTGCTCTCGCGCCGCAACGAGGAGCCGTTCTGCCGGCTGGCCGCCGCCGGGCTGGTGATGCTGTTCGGCCTGCAGTCCTGCATCAACATGGCGGTCAACGTGCACCTGATGCCCGCCAAGGGCATGACGCTGCCCTTCATCTCCTATGGCGGCTCGTCGCTGATCTCGCTGGCGCTGGCCATGGGCTTCCTGCTGGCTGTCACCCGGCGCCGCCCGCGCTCGGAGTATTTCGACCGGATCGTTCCCGCCGCCTCGCGGGAGGCGTGAGGTGGCCGGCAACCCCCGTCATTCCGAGCGAAGCGAGGTAATCCAGGCCTGTTCGCCATTTCCGGAGGCCGCGGCTGGATTGCTTCGTCGCTCCGCTCCTCGCAAGGACGGGCTCGAGGCATGACCGGCCGTCGCATCCTGCTGGCCGCCGGCGGCACTGGCGGCCACCTGTTTCCCGCCGAGGCGCTGGCCACCGTGCTGACGGCGCGGGGATGCGAGGTGCACCTCGCCACCGACGAGCGTGCCACCCGCTATGGAAAGGCCTTCCCGGCGAAGGAAACCCATGAGATCCCGTCCGCCACCTTTTCCGGCCGCTCGCCGGGAGCGGTGGCGGGGGCGCTCTTCCAGCTCGGGCGCGGTTTTCTGTCCTCATGGAGTTTGGTCGGCCGCCTTAGGCCGGCCGTCGTGATCGGCTTCGGCGGGTATCCGACCGCACCGCCGGTGCTGGCTGCAGCCCTGCGGGGCGTGCCGACGGTCATCCACGAGCAGAACGGCGTCATCGGCCGCGCCAACCGGATGCTGGCGCCGCGCGTGAAGATCATCGCCACCGGTTTCCCGTCGGTGAAAGGCATCTCCCCGGCCGCCGCGGCCAAGGTGCGCCAGACGGGAAATCCGGTGCGCCCGGCCGTGCTGGACGCCGCGCGCATTCCGTTCCAGCCGCCTCAGGAGAATGGTCCCATCCGCCTCGTCGTCTTCGGCGGCAGCCAGGGTGCACGCGTAATGAGCGACGTGGTCCCGCCTGCCATCGAGCGGCTTCCGCCCGAAGCCCGCGCCCGTCTCTCCATCGTGCAGCAGGCGAGGGTGGAGGACGAGGGCCGCGTCCGCGATACCTATGCCCGGCTCGGCGTTCCCGCCGAGGTCTCGCCTTTCTTCCGCGACATGCCTGCCCGCATCGCCGCGGGGCACCTCGTCATAGCCCGGTCGGGCGCCTCGACGGTGGCGGAACTGTCGGTGATCGGACGCGCGTCCATCCTCGTGCCCTTGCCGCACTCGCTCGACGGCGACCAGGCCGAGAACGCTGCCGTTCTCGCGGCGACGGGGGCGGCGCAGGTCGTGAAGCAGTCCGAGTTCACCCCTTCATGGCTCGCAGGAGAGTTGCAGCGCCGCCTTGCCGATCCGCAGGGTTTGACCCGCGCGAGCGAAGCAGCCAAAAGCGCGGGCGTGCCCGATGCCGCAGAGCGCCTGGCCGGCCTCGTCCTCGACCTCGCCGGCCCGGCCTGACCCCGGAGAGACCGATGAGACTGCCCAGCACCCTCGGAGCTATCCACTTTGTCGGCATCGGCGGCATCGGCATGTCCGGCATCGCCGAGGTTCTGCACAATCTCGGCTACACGGTGCAGGGCTCGGATGCGTCCGACAGCGCCAATGTCAGGCGCCTGCGCGACAAGGGCATCACCTGCCATGTCGGCCATGCTGCCGAGAACCTGGGCGAGGCGGCCGTCGTCGTCGTGTCCACCGCCATCAGGCGGGACAATCCCGAGCTGATGGAAGCGCGCGAGCGCCGGCTGCCCGTCGTCCGCCGGGCCGAAATGCTGGCCGAACTCATGCGGCTGAAGCAGTGCGTCGCCATCGCCGGGACGCACGGGAAGACCACCACGACCTCGCTCGTCGCGACGCTGCTCGATGCCGGTGGCTTCGACCCCACCGTCATCAATGGCGGGATCATCAATGCCTACGGCACGAACGCCCGCCTCGGCGCCGGCGAATGGATGGTGGTTGAGGCCGACGAATCCGACGGCACGTTCCTCAAGCTGCCGGCCGACGTTGCGATCGTCACCAACATCGACCCCGAGCACCTCGACCACTTCAAGACCTTCGACGCGATCAAGGACGCGTTCCGGGACTTCGTCGAGAACCTGCCCTTCTACGGCTTCGCGGTGATGTGCCTCGACCACCCGACGGTGCAGGAGCTGGTGGGCAAGATCGAGGACCGTCGGGTGATCACCTATGGCGAGAACCCGCAATCCGACGTGCGCCTGATGGACGTCGACCTCACCGGCGGACGCTCGCGTTTCCGTATCGTCATCCGCGACCGCAAGTCCGGGCGGCTCAACGGCATCGAGGAACTGACGATGCCGATGCCGGGACACCACAACGCGCTGAACGCCACGGCCGCGATCGCTGTGGCGTACCATCTCGGCGTGCCGCTCGAGACGATCCGCGAGGCGCTGCGCAGCTTCGGCGGCGTCAAGCGCCGCTTCACCCGGACGGGGGACTGGAATGGCGTCGCCATTTTCGACGACTACGGCCATCACCCCGTGGAGATCTCGGCCGTCCTGAAGGCGGCGCGGGCCTCCACGACAGGCCAGGTGATCGCCATCGTCCAGCCGCATCGCTATTCGCGCCTGGCCTCGCTCTTCGACCAGTTCGCCACCTGCTTCAACGACGCCGACATGGTGATCGTCGCGGACACCTATGCGGCCGGAGAGCAGCCCATTCCGGGTGCGGACCGGGATTCGCTTGTCGCGGCTCTGAAGGCGCATGGCCATCGCAACGCGGTGCCGCTGCCGGCACCTTCCGACATCGCAGGGATCGTCGCCGGCATCGCGGAGCCTGGCGACTACGTCGTGTTTCTCGGCGCCGGCACGATTACCAACTGGGCCTACGCGCTGCCCGGCGAACTCGCCGCCCTCGGCGGAGGGCGGGGGTGACCTGCTCCGGACACCCTTCCGTCCTCCCCAGCCCGCGGCGGGCGGATGCCTGCCTATTCCGCGATCACGTCGAGCGGTGCGCCCAAAGCGGCGGCGACGCGCTTGAGGACGGAGACGTCACCAGTCTTCTTCCGGTTCTCGATCTCGGAGAGAAAACCCTGTGTGATCCCGGCCTTGCTTGCGAGCTGCGTCTGGGTCAGCCCGCGGAAGCGACGGATCGCCTCAATGGGATGCGTGCCGGTTTCGATCTGCTCCCACGTTTCGGTGGGGAGGAAGATTTCCTCTCCGCGCTTTTCGGCTTCGAGGCTTTCGCGGATGAGCCGCGCGGCAACGGCATCTTCGGCGTCCTCGTCGCCCAGCCGGGCGAGAAGCACCTCGTATTCTTCGCGGGGGAGAACAACGAGTTCGTCCCCGGACGGCGTTCTGATAATCTGCGGCTTCGACACGGTCTCCGTCCTTCAGTAGATATTCGAGCGATGGCCGATCTTCGAAACGGCTATCCGACTGCGGTCCTCGGCAAAGAGGACGCGATAGTCGCCAACTCTCAGCCTGTAGAGTTCGGAATTGGCGATAGCCTTGATGTCGGCCGCTCCGGTCATCGCGTATCTTTCGAGTTTCTGGGTAATGCGAAGCCTGACCTCTTCCGGCAACACCAGCAGTTCCCGGCGAGCCTTCGCCGAGTAGACAACCACTTTCATCGAAATATCTCAATTAGCAATATCGCTCGGGGATATCTTCATTCGGTCGATCAGCGCAACGGACCGGAGGTTGCATGAGCCAGCAAACCTTCGCGTTCGACCTCCCGGCCAAAGCGAGGCTTCGCGGCTCTCACCGCGCTGCCACACCGCTCGCGCCGTTGTCCTGGTTCCGGACGGGCGGGCCGGCCGAATGGCTGTTCGAGCCGGCTGACGAGGAGGACCTGGCGCTTTTCCTGTCGCAGTGCCCCGCCGAGATCCCCGTGACCGTGATCGGGCTCGGCTCGAACCTCCTCGTGCGCGATGGAGGGGTCAGGGGCGTGGTGATCAGGCTGGGAAGGCCGTTCCAGGTGATCCGGACGGACGGCCTACGGGTCGAGGCCGGGGCGGGCGCAGCCGACGTCAAGGTGGCGCGCGCGGCGGCCGACGCGGGTATCGACGGGCTCACCTTCCTGCGCGGCATTCCTGGCACCATCGGCGGCGCCCTTCGGATGAATGCCGGCGCCTATGGCGGCGAGGTGAAGGACGTCCTGGTTTCCGCGCGCGGCGTCGACAGGGCCGGGCGGCTGCGGGAATACACGCTGGCGGACATGGGCCTCACCTACCGGCACTGCGCCGTCGAAGGCGGCGTCGTTTTCACGCGTGCGGTCTTCCAGGGCCGCCCGGGAAATCCGGCCGCCATTCTCGCGGCCATGACGGCGATCACCGAGGCGCGCTCGGCGACGCAGCCTGTGAACACGCGCACGGGCGGCTCAACCTTCAAGAACCCGCCGGGAACGAGCGCCTGGAAGCTGGTGGATGCCGCCGGCTGCAGGGGCCTGACCATGGGCCGCGCGCAGGTTTCGGAACTGCACACGAATTTCCTCATCGCCCATGACGGCGCAACGGCCGCCGAGGTCGAGGCGCTGGGCGAGGAGGTACGCCGGCGGGTGCGCGAGCATTCCGGCGTCGAACTGGAATGGGAGATCAAGCGGATCGGCCTGCCGGCAGGGCAGGGCTGACCGCCGTCGCCGGGGCGCATGCGCCCGGCAAGGGGGATCGCATGAGCAAGCATGTCGCCGTCCTGATGGGCGGCCTTTCCGCCGAGCGCGAGGTGTCGCTCAACACGGGCAAGGGGTGCGCCGCCGCGCTCGAAGGCGAGGGCTACCGCGTCACGCGCGTCGACGTCGGGCGGGACATAGCGGCCGTGCTCACCGGGCTGAAGCCTGACGTCGTCTTCAACGCCCTGCACGGGCGGTGGGGAGAGGACGGCATCATCCAGGGCATCCTGGAGATGCAACGGATCCCTTACACCCACTCAGGCGTGCTGGCGTCCGCCCTGGCCATGCAGAAGGACCGCGCCAAGGCGGTGATGGCAGCCGCTGGTGTTTCCGTGCCACACGGCGTGACCGTTAACCGTTTCGAGGCGGCGCGCGCGCATGTCCTGCCCGCGCCCTATGTCGTAAAGCCCGTCAGCGAGGGCTCCTCGGTCGGCGTCATCATCGTCAAGGAGGAGCGGAGCCATCCTCCGCAGGAGCTCGCAGGCAGCGAGTGGGCCTTCGGCGAATTCGTTCTGGTGGAAAAATTCGTTGCAGGACGGGAGCTTACGTGCGCCGTGATGGGCGACCGCCCGCTCGGCGTCATCGAAATCCTGCCCCATGCCGGCGCCTTCTACGACTATGAGTCGAAATATGCGCAGGGGGGATCCGTCCACGAGCTCCCGGCGAAAATTAAACCGAATATTTACCATCAGGTCCAACAAATGGCGTTAACGGCGCATCAAGCACTCGGCTGCCGCGGGGTCAGCCGTGCAGACTTCAGATACGACGACACGCCCGGCGGAACCGGGGAACTCGTCTGTCTCGAGGTCAACACGCAACCCGGCATGACGGCCACGTCGCTGGTGCCCGAACTCGCTGCCCATGCGGGCATGACATTCGGTGAGTTGGTTCGATGGATGGTGGAGGACGCCTCCTGCGATCGGTGAATGCGGCGCTCGGCGTCGGCATTGCCCATGGGCCCGCCTTTGCGGGCGCCGGGCTGCCGGCGAGGGCGGGCCGGATGCTCCCGCTCGCCCCCAGGCTGGCCCCCACGAGGCCCCGCATGCCGTTGCGCGCCAGCGAGAGGTCGCGCCGCAAGCTCCCCCGCTTCCTGGGTGTCGCCCTGCTCGGGGGCTTCTTCGGCGCTGTCGCCTTCTACGGCGTCTACAAGGGCGGGCAGTACGAGGATTTCGTCGCCGTCTACGGCGAGCCCGCCGACATCGTCGCCCGCACGCTCGGCTTCGGCATCGACCAGGTCACGATCTCCGGCATCGTCGAACTCGACCAGACCGAGGTCCTGCAGATCGCCGGCGTCGATCCGCGTGGCTCGACGCCGTTCTTCGACGCGGCCACCGCGCGCGACCGGCTGCTGGCGACGCCGATCGTGAAGGAAGCCTCGGTCCGCAAGCTGTTCCCCAACGCGCTCGCCATCTCGCTGGTCGAACGCCAGCCCTTCGCGCTCTGGCAGTCGCATGGCGATCTCTATGTGGTCTCCGACGACGGCACCGTGATCCAGCGCTACGACGACGAGCGCTACGCCGGCCTGCCCCTCGTGGTCGGGGAGGGGGCCGCCGCCAAGGCTCCCGAGTTCACGAAGCTCCTCGAGGCGGCGCCGTCCCTGCGCACGCATGTGCGTGCCGGCATCCTCCATGGCGAGCGGCGCTGGGACATCAAGCTCGACAACGGCATGGACGTACGCCTGCCGGAAGAGGCGCCTGAGAAGGCGCTCGTGCGTCTCGCCGCTCTCGAAAAGGAGCAGAAGCTTTTCGAGCGTGACGTGCTCTCCATCGATCTCCGCCAGCCCGACCGGGTGGTTCTCCGCCTGACGGAAGAAGCGGCGGCCGGGCGTGCCGACGAGGTGAAGGCCCGGTCCAAGAACAAGGGGAGCCCGATTTGAGCCACCGCCGGCCGAGCCTCACCCCGCGCCTGAAGCCCCTGTCGCCGCGCAAGAGCGCGGTGCTGTCGGTGCTCGACATCGGCACGAGCAAGATCGCCTGCCTCGTCGCGCGGCTCGACCCGGTGGCAGAGAGCGATCTTCTGCGTGGACGCACGCACCGGGCCCGCATCATCGGCATCGGCCACCAGCGCTCCCGTGGTCTCAAGGGCGGGGTCATCGTCGACCTCGACGCCGCCGAACATGCCATCCGCCTCGCCGTCGACGCTGCCGAGCGCATGGCGAAGGTCGAGGTGCGGTCCGTCATCGTCAACATGACGGGCGGGCGGCTCGGCTCGCAGTCCTTCCACGCCGAGGTCAAGCTGCGCGGTGCCGTCGGCGAGGGCGACGTGCATCGCGTGCTCGAAGCCGCATCTTCCGTGGCCTCGCTGCCCGGGCGCACCGTGCTGCACGCACTGCCGACCGGCTTCTCGCTGGACGCGACGCGCGGCATCAACGATCCGCACGGCATGGTCGGTGAGACGCTCGGCGTCGACATGCACGTCGTGTCGAGCGACCAGAACGCCACGCGCAACCTGATGCTCGCCGTGGAGCGCTGCCACCTCGACGTCGAGGCGGTGGTCGCGACACCGTACGCGGCCGGCCTCGCCGCGCTCGTCGAGGACGAGGCGGAGATGGGCGTCGCCGTCGTCGACATGGGCGGCGGCACGACGAGCGTCGGCGTCTTCGCCGGCGGTCACTTGGTGCATACGGACGCGGTTGCCGTGGGCGGCAACCACATCACCATGGACATTGCCCGCGGGCTCGCCACGAGCCTCGCGCATGCCGAGCGTCTCAAGACGCTCTATGGCTCCACCATCGCCACCGCGTCCGACGACCGCGAGACCATCGCCGTCGCCTCGGTCGACGAGGACGACCGCGACAGCGTCAACCACGTGCCGAAGTCGCAGCTCGTCCGCATCATCCGGCCGCGGGTCGAGGAAATCCTCGAACTCGTGCGCGACCGCCTGAAGGCGGCCGGCTTCTCCGCCCAGTCGGGCCGGAGGGTCGTGCTGACCGGTGGCGGATCCCAGCTCACCGGGCTCGTCGAGCTCGCCCGCACCACCATCTCCAAGCAGGTGCGTGTCGGGCGGCCGCTGGGCGTGCAGGGGCTTCCGGAAGCGGCAAAAGGCCCTGCCTTCGCCGCTCCGGTCGGGTTGCTCGTCTATCCGCAGGTCGCGGGGCTCGAGCATTTCGTTCCACGCCAGACCGGGGGCGTTCTCCTCGGCACGGGCACGGACGGGTACTTCTCCCGCATGGGGCGGTGGATCAAGGACAGTTTCTGAGAAGGTAGCCCGGCGGCGGCGCGGCGGCCGACGTCGGAACGGGGAACAAGGCGCGAAGGCGCCGCATCGAGAGGCCTAGGACGATGACGATCAATCTGAAGGTTCCGGACATCCGCGAGCTGAAGCCCCGCATCACGGTGTTCGGGGTCGGCGGCGCCGGCGGCAACGCCGTCAACAACATGATCGAGATCGGCCTGCAGGGCTGCGAGTTCGTCGTCGGCAATACCGACGCGCAGGCGCTGACCACGTCCAAGGCGGACCGGGTTATCCAGATGGGCGTGCAGGTGACCGAGGGTCTCGGCGCCGGGTCGCAGCCGGAAGTCGGCCGCGCTGCCGCCGAGGAGGTCATCGACGAGATCCGCGACCAGCTCGCCGGCGCGCACATGGTGTTCGTCACCGGCGGAATGGGCGGCGGCACCGGCACGGGCGCGGCCCCGGTCGTGGCCCGCGCGGCCCGCGACATGGGCATCCTCACCGTCGGCGTCGTGACCAAGCCGTTCCAGTTCGAGGGCGCCCGGCGCATGCGCCTGGCCGAGGCCGGCATCTCCGAGCTTCAGAAGGCGGTGGACACCCTCATCGTCATCCCGAACCAGAACCTCTTCCGCGTCGCCAACGAGCAGACGACATTCGCCGACGCCTTCGCGATGGCGGACCGGGTGCTCTACTCCGGCGTCGCCTGCATCACCGACCTGATGGTCAAGGAAGGCCTCATCAACCTCGACTTCGCCGACGTGCGCGCCGTGATGCGCGAAATGGGCAAGGCGATGATGGGCACCGGCGAGGCGACCGGCGAGAAGCGCGCCCTGCGCGCCGCCGAGGCCGCCATTGCCAATCCGCTCCTCGACGACGTCTGCATGAAGGGCGCGCGCGGCCTGCTGATCTCGATCACCGGCGGCTCCGACCTCACCCTCTACGAGGTCGACGAGGCTGCCACCCGCATCCGCGAGGAGGTCGACCAGGACGCGAACGTGATCTTCGGCGCCACCCGCGACGATTCCCTGGAAGGCATCGTCCGCGTTTCCGTGGTGGCCACCGGCATTGACCAGGAGATCGGCCGCGAGATCGCTCCCGAGCGCGGCATCGCCGAGGCCGCCGAGCGCCTCCGGCAGGAAGCCCGCCTGCGCCACGAGGCACAGGCCCAGCGCCCCGTCCGCGTCGAGACCCAGGTCGAGGCTCCCGCAGCCCACCACCAGGGCCACTACGCCAACCAGGCCCACCACCACCAGCAGCAGATCGAGGCCGCCGCCGCCGCGCAGGCGCTCGAAGTCAGCCTGCGTCCGGTGGCTCCGAAGCCTGTCGTCTACTCCGCGCAGGTGGCCGAGACGGCGCCTGCTCAGATCCAGGACCACACCCCGCCGTCCACCTTCATCCCGCCGCGGGCCGAGGAAGTGGTTCGCCCGCCGCGCATGCCGCGCGTCGACGAGCTGCCCATGCCGGGCCAGCGCATCGTCGAGCAGAGCCGCCAGGCCTCGCCGCAACAGGCCCCGGTCGAGAAGAAGCGCGTAACCCTGATGGAGCGGCTCGCACAGGCCGGCTTCGGCCGCCGCGACGAGGCTGCGCCCGCTCCGCAGGCCCCTCGCCAGGCTTCCGCCCAGCCGCAGCCGGCGCAGGCACAGCCCCAGCACCAGCCGGGGCCTGCGCAGTACGCTCCGCAGCAGCCGGCGCCGGTGCACCACGAGTATGGAAAGCGCCCGGCCGCCCCGATGCAGCGTCCGCACCAGGGTCTCGACCAGCACGGCCGGCCCGCGCCGCAGCCGCGCGCCTTCGAGGACGACCAGCTGGAGATTCCGGCCTTCCTGCGCCGCCAGACCAACTGACGGCAGTCGTCATCTTCGCCACGATTGGCGCCCGGCTTTTCATTAAGCCGGGCGTAACTCGTTCAAATCAGTTACGTTTTTGTGGCAAGAGAAGCGGCCGGAAAGGCTCGGAATTGTGTTACAAACCGTTAGAAACCGTGATTTGGATGGCCTAAGGCACCCCGCTATGTTCCGACTGCGAGACGGGGCCGCAAGGCCGATAATCAAAGCCCGTCAAACGTCTCGCAGGGGCGCGTCAAGCTGAGCACGGACACCGGAACGGAATGAAGGTCGGCCCTGACGAAGGAATACCGGCATTGCTCCGCGATCCGATGAAAGTGTGGAATGGGATGATGGCTGGACAAAAGCAGGCGACACTGCGCGATCGCGCAGAGCTCAAAGGGGTCGGGGTCCATTCGGGCGTACCCGTCCGCATCATTCTCCATCCCGCAGACATCGACACCGGGATCGTGTTCCTGAGGACCCGCATCGAAGGCGGGCATGAGCGCCTCATCGAGGCGCGCCACGATCTGGTCAGCGCCACGGAGCTCTGCACCATCATCGGCGAGACCGCCTCCGGGTCGGTCGCCACCATCGAACATCTCCTCGCCAGCCTGGCTGGTCTCGGCATCGACAACGTGCTCGTCGAGATCGATGGGCCGGAAGTGCCGATCATGGACGGCAGCGCCGCCCCCTTCGTCGAGGCGATCGACAGGGCTGGCATCGTCCGCCAGTCCGCGTCCCGCCGCTATCTCAAGGTCCTGAAGCCGGTCCGCATCGAGCATGGCCGCGCCTTCGCCGAGCTTCGCCCCTACACCCGCGGCTTCCGGCTGGAGGTCGAGATCGACTTCCAGACGCCGGTCATCGGCCGGCAGAAGCGCATTACGGATCTCGACCCGACCACTTTCCGCCGCGATCTCGCCAGGGCCCGCACGTTCGGCTTCATGAGCGATGTCGAGCGGCTTTGGAAGGCCGGCTTTGCCCTCGGCGCTTCGCTGGAGAACACCGTCGCTCTGGGCGAGGACAAGGTGATCAATCCGGAAGGGCTTCGCTTCTCCGACGAGTTCGTGCGCCACAAGACGCTGGATGCCGTCGGCGACCTCTCTCTCGCCGGAGCACCCATCCTCGGCCACTACCGCTCCTATTGCGGCGGCCATCGGATGAATGTCGCGGTCCTCGCTGCACTCTTCGCCGACCGCACGGCGTACGCCTTCGTCGAGTCGGCCAGCCGCGAGACGACCTCGCGCGGTGTCGACGCCGGTGCACTGGCGCCGGCCATGGCGTTCGCGCCGGACGTCAGCTGAACCGCAAGGTCCCGCTCAAGCCGTGTCCTGCCTGCACCGCCCTGCGTCCGATCGACCGAGGCGGGTAGCGGCGCGGTCCGGCTTGCGGTAAACAGTCGCCGCGAGCGTGGTCGTGTCAGCGATCCGCAGCCGACCATCCGAGGGTTTCCCGGTCCATGCGCATTGACGTCAGATCGATTGCAGCCGCCCGCCCCTGCGCCGGCTTTTCCGTGGTCCGGCCCTTCCTGGTGCTCGCGCTTCTCGCGCCACTGGCCGCGTGCGACACGATCCAGAACTTCAATCCGTTCGACAAGACGGAAAAGTACACGCCTCAGATTACCCCTGAGGTGCCCGCGGACACGCTCTACAACCAGGGCCTCGCCCTGGTGAACAAGGGCGACTACGACGGCGCCGCCAAGAAATTCGCGGATCTCGACCGCCAGTATCCCTTCTCCCAGTGGTCGAAGAAGGCCCTGATCATGCAGACCTACGCGGCCTATACGGGCCGCGAGTACGACGATGCGGTCGTCAACGGGAAGCGCTACCTGTCGCTCTATCCCACCGCGCCGGACGCGGCCTATGCCGCCTACATGGTGGCATCCTCCTACTACGCCCTGATCCCCGACGTGACGCGCGACCAGGAACGCACAGAGAAGGCGCTGCTCTCCTTCCAGGAGATCGTCCAGCGCTGGCCGCAGTCGGAGTACGCCGAGGATTCGCGCTTCAAGATCCAGGTCGTCAAGGACCAGTTGGCCGGCAAGGAAATGACCGTTGGCCGCTACTACCTGAAGCAGCGCAACTACACGGCCGCGATCAACCGCTTCCGCACCGTGGTCAGCCAGTACCAGACCACCAACCAGATCGAGGAGGCGCTGGCCCGCCTTGCCGAGGCCTACATGGCCCTCGGGATCGTCAACGAGGCGCAGACGGCCGGCGCGGTGCTCGGGCACAACTTCCCCGACAGTCAATGGTACAAGGACACCTACGCGCTCCTGCAGAGCAAGGGCCTCGAGCCGCGCGAAGACGCGGGCTCCTGGATCAGCCGCGCCATGAAGGGCGTCGGCCTGGGCTGAGTCTTCACCAGTCTGCGCTGTCGCAGCGGCCAGCGGGCCCGCACCGCCGCCCGTAGCCCGGTGCCGCGCCATCGTGTAGGAGGGGCCCATGCTCGAAGGGACGCCTCCTCACAACCCCACCCACCTCATGCGACTCGTCACGGACGAGCTGACGGCACGCCGCGTGGCGGACGTCGTGGTGGAGATGTTCGACCCCGCCGAAACGGCCGCGGCCGCCTTCGAGAACGAGCAGACCCTGGCCTGGGAGGTCGAGGTCTATTTCTCCTGGCCGCCGGACGAGGACGAGATCCGCGCGCTCGTGGCGGCATCCGCAGGTCCCGCGGCGGCAGAGGCCGTCCGGTTCGACGCGATCGGCGAGAAGGACTGGGTGCGCGCCTCGCTGGAGGGGCTCGCTCCCGTGCCCGCGGGCCGCTTCCTCGTCCATGGATCGCACGACCGGGACCGCGTGCCTCTCAATGCCATCGCTATCGAGATCGAGGCGGCGCTCGCTTTCGGCACCGGCCACCACGGCACGACGCGTGGCTGCCTGCTGATGCTGGATGGCGTCCTGAAGCAGAGGCGGCCCCGGCACGTCCTCGATGTCGGCACGGGCACCGGCGTCCTCGCCATCGCTGCCGCGCGGGCGCTGCGCCGGCCGGTAAGGGCAGGGGATATCGATCCGGTGGCCACGGAGGCTGCCCTCGCCAATGCCCGCCACAATCGCGCCGGAGCGTGGGTGCGGCCGGTGACGGCGAGGGGCCTCGAGCATCCCGGCCTGCGCGCTGACGGTGCCTATGACCTGGTGTTTGCCAACATCCTCGCCCGCCCGCTGGTGCGGCTTGCCCCCTCCATCGCGAGGGCGGCATCGGACGATGCGGACATCGTGCTGTCCGGCCTGCAGATGTCGGACGTGCCCGCCGTGCTCGCCGCCTATCGCGCCCAGGGCCTGACGCTGGCCCGTCGCCTCGGCCTGGACGGCTGGGCGACGCTGCTGCTGCGCCGGGGCGGTGCCTCGCCGCGCCGCCTTTTCCGCTGACCCGCATCCATCGCACCGGAGCGCCTCCGATGGCAAACGCCGTGTTCCAGAGCTTCGACGAAATTTCCGACCGCACGAAGGGCGCGCCCCGGCTCGCGCTGCTGCGGGTCGAGTTGAAGCGCCGGGGCGTGCAGGGCTTCGTCGTGCCGCGCGCCGACGAGCACCAGAACGAATACGTCCCGCCCTGCGCCGAAAGGCTCGCCTGGCTCACCGGCTTCACCGGGTCCTGGGGCACTGCCATCGCGCTGATGGACAAGGCGGCCGTGTTCGTGGACGGGCGCTATACGGTCCAGGTTCGCGAGCAGGTCGATGCCGGGGCCTTCACGCCGGAGCACCTGATCGAGACCCCGCCGGAGACCTGGCTGGAACTGCACCTGAAGAAGGGCGACCGGCTGGGCTACGATCCCAACCTGCACACGCCCGACGCCGTGAAGAAGCTCGAGCGCGCCTGCGCCAAGGCGGGCGCCACGCTCGTGCCGCTCGACGGCAACCCGATCGATTCGGTGTGGGAGGGGCGCCCGCCCGTGCCGCTCGCTCCCGTCGTTCTGCACGCACTCGACAAGGCGGGCGAGGACACCGCCGCGAAGCTCCGCCGCATCGGGGAGAAGCTCGGCTCGCTGGGCGACGACGCCCTGGTCGTTTCCGATCCGCACGCGCTGGCGTGGATTTTTAATGTGCGTGGGGGAGACGTCTCCCATACGCCGCTGCCGCTGGGCTACGCCGTCGTGCCGCGCGAGGGTCGGCCGGAGATCTTCATCGACGGCCGCAAGCTCTCCAACGCCGTGCGCTCTGAACTCGCCGGCATGGCTGAGATCGCCGAGCCTGCCGCGCTCGACACGGCGCTTGCGGCGCTCGGCAAGGCTGGCCGGAAGGTGCGGTTCGACCAGGCGACGGCGGCGCAGCGCCTCGTGACGCTAGTCGAGAAGGCGGGCGGAACGGCGGATGTGGGCGTCGACCCCGTCGCCCTGATGAAGGCCGCCAAGAACGTCACCGAGATCGAGGGCACCCGTGCCGCCCACCGGCGGGACGCCGTCGCAATGGCGGCTTTCCTGGCCTGGCTGGCACGCGAGGCGCCGAAGGGGTCCGTCACCGAGATTGCGGCCGCGGAGAAGCTGGAGGAGTGCCGCAGGGCGACGGGCGCGCTGAAGGACGTCAGCTTCCCCAGCATCGCGGGCGCCGGGCCGAACGCCGCGCTGCCGCACTACCGGGTGTCGCGCGGCTCCGACCGCAGGCTCGATCCCGGCATCTTCCTGATTGATTCCGGCGGCCAGTACGAGGACGGCACCACCGACATCACCCGCACCGTTGCAGTGGGCGAGCCGACGCCCGAGATGCGCGACCGCTTCACCCGCGTGCTGAAGGGGCACATCGCGATCTCCACGGCGGTGTTCCCGAAGGGCACCTGGGGCGCGCAACTCGACAGCTTCGCCCGGCGGCCCCTGTGGGAGGCCGGTCTCGACTTCGACCACGGCACGGGCCACGGCGTCGGCAGCTACCTGTCGGTGCATGAGGGCCCGCAGCGCATTTCCAAGCTGGGAACCACTCCGCTGGAGCCCGGCATGATCCTCTCCAACGAGCCGGGTTACTACAAGGCAGGCGCGTGGGGGATCCGAATCGAGAACCTGATCCTGGTCGAGAAGCGCGACATCCCCGGGGCCGTGCGGGAGATGTACGGCTTCGAGACGCTGAGCTTCGCGCCGATCGACCTCGCTCTCGTTGAGCCCGCCCTCTTGACGGCGGAGGAAAAGGCCTGGCTGGACGCCTACCACGCCGAGGTCCGCGCCATCGTCGGGCCGCAGGTGACCGGCGAGACGCTGGTGTGGCTCGACCAGGCCACGCGGCCTGTCGGGTGAGAGCAGTGGAGCGCGCGTCTTCAGACGCGCTGTTTCGAACCGGCCGGATGCGGGTCTGAAGACCCGCGCTCCAAGCTAAACCCCGGCCATGCGCAGCAGAACCACGGACACGACGCCGACCGCGACCACTGCCAGCAGCGGCAGGCGAGCCGCGGCGAGGATGGTGACGGCGGCGGCGATGGTCTCCGCCCAGCCGGTCGCCAGCATGACGGGAGCCACCACCGCCACGAGGACGGCCGCGGGGATGGCCTCGAAGGCAGCCTTCGCCCTTCCTTCCAGGGCGACGCGCCCGACCAGGAACACGCCGGCGATGCGTGTGGCATAGGTCACGGCCGCCATTGCGGCGATGGCCAGCGCCGTCATGGGATCGACAGACAGCGCGCTCATGTTCGCACCTCGGCCAGTTCCGCCGGACGGACGTCGGCAAGGTAGGCAGCCGCGATTCCGGCAGTCGCGCCGGCCGCGACATGCCAGGGCGGGCCGAAGAGAAAGTACGTGCCGGCCGACGCGATGGCGCTGGCCACCACCGTGACCGCGGTGGCCCGCCCCTTCCAGAAGCCCGCGACGAGGCCAATGAAAAGGGCCGTGAAGGCGAAGTCCGCGCCGATCCGCCTGGGGTCACCCAGGAAGCTCCCGGCAATCGCACCGGCGGTCGAGGTGACGAGCCAGGCGAGATAGAAGGGCACGATGGCGCCGAAGAAGTAGGACGGGGTGAGGGTGCGCTGCCCCGCCCGCCGCTCGGCCATGGCCCAGTTCTCGTCCGCGAGCACGTAGAAGCCCAGCGCCCTCTGCCACGGCCTCCAGCTTCCCGTCCTCGGCGCAAGTGACGCGCTCATCAGGACGAGCCGGAGATTGATGAGAAGGGTCGAGAAGGCGAGCACGAGGACAGGGGCCGGCGTGCGCCAGATCTCGACGGCCGCGAACTGTGCGCCTCCGGCAAAGACGAAGGCGGACATGAGGGCCGTCTCGGCCACGCTCAGCCCCTTGGCCGAGGCGAGGGCGCCGTAGAGAAGGCCAATGGGGATGCAGGCGATGAGGGCGGGCGCGATGTCGCGCAGCCCGTCGCGGGCTTCCGGCCAGCGGGACATGATTGCGGGACCTTCAGTGCTGGAAGGCCGCCCTGTAGGCTCCCGGGGTCACGCCGTGGCGTGCCTTGAAGGCCCGTGTCAGGTGGCTCTGGTCGAAGAAGCCGACGGCGAAGGCCGCGTCGGCCGGGCTGGTGCCGGCGCGCAGGAGGGCCCTCGCGGCAAGCGTGCGGCGGTTGACGAGATAGGAATGCGGCGTCGTCCCGGTCTCCTTGCGGAAGGCCCGGATCAGGAGATGCCGGGGCAGGCCCGCTGCCCGGGCGAGGTCCTCCAGCGAGAGGCTCTCGTCGTAGCGCGAATCGATCAGTGCCCGTGCCCTCGCCACCGGTCCGGTCTCCCGGCCGAGCGGCCGAAAGGGCAGGTCACCATGCCGGCTGACGAGGAGCGCCATGGCGCGCAGGAGCGTCTCCTCGCCGAGCAGCCGGTCCTCGTCCTGCTCCAGAGCACGGTGCGCCGACAGGAACAGCGCGACGCCCTCGGGGTCGCGGACACACGGCGCCCGGAAGCTCGGCAGGGTTGGCCGACCCGTTGCCTCCAGCGCGGCCTCGGCCATCAGCGCCGGGCCGGGATAGGTCATGCGATAGCTGTATCCGCCCTCGTAGGGCTCGCCGTCATGCATCTCGAGCGGATTCACGAAGGTGAGGTCGTCCGGCCCCACATAGTGGCGTGCACCCCGGCAGACGAAGGTTTCGCACCCTTCGACCACGGTGCCGACAACGTAGGTCTCGTGCGCGTGCGGCGCATAGACATGCGTGCGGAAGGTCGCGCTCAGGCATTCGAGGTCGCCATGCTGAGGCGACACGAAGAACCGCGCCCTCTCGGTGTTTCCGAGCGGGCTCAGGCCGAGTGTCTCTCGCTGGGTGACCACGTTCATGCGCCGGACACTAGCCGAACCGCGGCGACCGTCTTGGAAAAAAGTGACGATGCGATCCAGCCGCAAACGCAACGCTGGTGCGACAGGCTGCGGCGTGGCGCTTTCCTCGGGCACGGCCATTCGTTATAAGGCGCGCCTTGCTGTAAACTGCTCGTCCGCCGTCGCGGGCGAAGGGGAAGAGACCATGAGCGAGCGCTGGACGCCGTCGAGCTGGAGAGACAAGCCCATCCAGCAGGTGCCCGACTACCTTGATCCGTCGGCCCTTGCCGCGGTCGAGGGGCAGCTCGCCGGGTTTCCGCCGCTCGTTTTTGCAGGCGAGGCGCGCAAGCTCAAGCGGACGTTGGGCAAGGTCGCGGCCGGCGAAGCCTTCCTCCTGCAGGGCGGAGACTGCGCGGAATCGTTCGCCGAGCACTCGGCCGACAACATTCGCGACTTCTTTCGCCTGTTCCTGCAGATGGCGGTGGTGCTGACCTTCGCCGGCTCCTCGCCTGTCGTGAAGGTGGGCCGCGTCGCGGGCCAGTTCGCCAAGCCGCGCTCGGGCCCGACCGAGAAGATCGGCGACATCGAGCTGCCGTCCTACCGCGGCGACATCATCAACGGCATCGAGTTCACGCCGGAGGCGCGGATGCCCGATCCGCAGCGCCAGCTGGATGCGTACCGCCAGTCGGCGGCGACGCTGAACCTGCTGCGCGCCTTCGCCACCGGCGGCTATGCCAATCTCGAAAACGCGCATCGCTGGATGCTGGGCTTCGTCAAGGACAGCCCGCAGTCCGGCCGTTACACGGAGTTGGCGGAGCGCATCACCGAGACGCTCGACTTCATGCGCGCGATCGGGCTCGATCCCGAGGCGCATCCGGAGCTGCGCGCGACGGACTTCTACACCTCGCACGAGGCGCTTCTGCTCGGCTACGAGCAGTCGCTCACCCGCGTCGATTCCACGTCGGGTGACTGGTACGCCACTTCCGGCCACATGATCTGGATCGGCGACCGCACGCGCCAGCCCGACCATGCCCATGTCGAGTACTGCCGGGGCATCCGCAACCCGATCGGCCTGAAGTGCGGGCCGTCGCTGAAGCCTGACGAGTTGATCCGGCTCATCGACCTCCTCAACCCGTCGGACGAGCCTGGCCGCCTCACCCTCATCGCGCGCTTCGGCGCCGACAAGGTGGGCGACTACCTGCCCGGGCTGGTGCGTGCGGTGAAGCGCGAGGGCCGCACCGTCGTTTGGTCGTGTGATCCGATGCACGGCAACACGGTGAAGGCGGGGTCCGGCTACAAAACGCGGCCCTTCGACCAGATCGTCGGCGAGGTGCGGGACTTCTTCGCCGTCCACGCGGCGGAAGGGACGCATGCCGGCGGCGTGCACCTGGAGATGACGGGCAAGAACGTCACCGAATGCACGGGCGGCGCCCGGGCCATCTCGGATGCCGACCTGCACGACCGCTACCACACGCATTGCGACCCGCGCCTCAACGCCGAGCAGGCGCTGGAAATCGCGTTCCTCGTCGCCGAACTCCTCAAGAAGGAACGCCTCGCCCGGGGCCGCCCGGCGGTGGAAGCGGCGGAGTAGGCGGTAGCTGGCCTGGAAACCAAAAAGGGCGGCCCCGGTGGCCGCCCTTTTTCGTTGATCCGCTTCGGGTCAGTACTTGATGCCGATGCCGACCCGGCCGATGTGGGCAGAGACGCTGGTGCCCTTGAAGTCGGCCATGCCGATGTACTCGTACTCGGCGCGGGCGAAGACATTGTCGAGGAAGGCGACGTCGACGCCGAGGCCGGCGGAGAAGCCGTAATTCCAGCCGCTGTTGGAGATGTAGGCGGGCGACGGCGAGTACGAGGCGGTCAGGACACCTGCGGTGGTGATGGTGGCATCGCCCTGGTAGGACGTGGCGACCTTTTGGTTGGCCACCACGACGCCGAGCGTCCCGTAGAACAGCACCCGGTCCCACGCCCAGCCGCCGCGCACCCTGAGATCGAGGTAGTCTCCGAGGCGCGAGGTCTGCTCTGCGGACCAGTTCAGGCGGCTGACGACGCCGCCTGCGCTGTTGGTCGCGACCCCCGCATTCGTGGAGTCGCCCTGCATCTTGCTGAACCAGTGATTGTAGCCGAGTTCGACACCAACCACCGCGTCGTCGAATGTGCGGTTATAGCCGACAAAGGCGCCGATCAGCGCCTGGTTGTCGGAGCTCGAATTGTCCACGGACGCCACCGAGGCGAGCCCCGTGAGCCCCACCGGGTTCCAGGTCTGGTTGACGAGGCCCCCGAGATCGTCCTGGTTGGTGAAGTCGGCCGTGCCTGCACCGGCATGGATGCCGCCATAGAGGCCTTCCCAGGAAAAATCGGAATGCGTCGCGTCCTCCAGCGTCGGCACGGGAGGCAGCATGTCGGCCGCCATGGCCGGGCCCATCGGAAGGGCGGCGGACAGCGACAGCACGGCGAGAGCGGCGGAAGCGCGCATGGCTCAAAACCCTTGGAACGCGGCCGCACGCCGGCCGCTTCTGCCCTTCGATAAGTAAAGAAGTAACCCTAACGGGGAGTTAAGCCTGTCATGCTCAATCCGTCCCAAACGTGGGCAGCCGAATGACTTGCATCATGGGCGGTCTACGTCGGGTGCCGGGCCGGCATTGCGAAAGGAGGGGGGCCGCGCGATAGAAGGGCCATGACCCAAGAGAGTCGACCGGCACCGCACGCCGCTCCCGTCCTGCGCTTCGCGCCTTCGCCAACGGGAAAGATCCATATCGGCAATGCCAGGACGGCGGTCCTGAACGCGCTCGTCGCGCGGCGGGAGGGCGGCACCTTCATCCTGCGCTTCGACGATACGGACCAGGCGCGATCGAGGCCCGAGTTCGAGCGGGCCATCGCCGACGATGTCGAGTGGCTGGGCATCGCGCCAGACCTGACCGTACGCCAGTCCGAGCGGCTGACCCTCTACGACGCAGCGGCGGAACGCCTGCGTGCTGCGGGGAGGCTCTACCCCTGCTACGAGACCGAAGAGGAACTGGAGCGCCGCCGCAAGCTGCAGGCCGCGCGCGGTCTTCCACCCGTCTACGACCGAGCCGCCCTGAAGCTGACGGAGCCCGACCGGGCGCGGCTGGAGGCCGAGGGGCGGCGGCCGCACTGGCGCTTCCTGCTCGATCACCGCGCCGTGGCCTGGCACGACCTCGTCCGCGGCGAAAGTCACATCGATTGCGCCTCGCTTTCCGATCCCGTCCTCGTGCGGGCTGACGGAAGCTTCCTCTACACGCTTCCCTCGGTGGTGGACGACCTCGACCTCGGCGTCACCCACGTGGTGCGCGGCGAGGACCACGTCACAAATACGGCCGTTCAGATCCAGATCGCCGAGGCGCTCGGCGGCCCGGTTCCCGCTTTCGGGCACCACAATCTGCTCACCACGGTGGAGGGGGAGGGCCTGTCGAAGCGGCTCGGTCATCTCTCGGTCGGTGCACTGCGCGAGCAGGGCTACGAGTCGCTTGCCGTCGCGGCGCTGGCGGTGCTGGTTGGATCCGCCCATGCCGTGCAGCCCGTGCACGACCTCGCCGAGCTGGCGGGCCTCGTCGACCTCGCCCGCCTGTCACGCGCGCCTGCCCGCTTCGACGAGGCTGAGCTTGCCGGGCTGAACGCGCGCATCCTGCACCAGGCGGAGTTCGCGACGGTCTCTGCGCGGCTGAGCGCGATGGGCGTCGACGGCGGCGAGGAGTTCTGGCTGGCCGTCCGCGGCAACGCCGCCATGCTCAAGGATGCCGCGCTCTGGTGGCGCGTGGTGCAAGGGCCGGTCGAGCCTGTCATCGAGGACCGCGACTTTGTCGCCGCCGCGAAGGATCAGCTTCCGGCCGGAGCGTGGGACCAGACGACGTGGGGGACCTGGACCGAAGCGGTGAAAGCCACGACCGGCCGGAAAGGACGAACCCTCTTCATGCCGCTTCGCCTGGCGCTGACGGGGCTCGAGCACGGCCCGGAACTGCGCGGCCTGCTGCCGCTGATCGGGCGCGACCGTGCGACGGCGCGGCTGTCGGGCATCGCGGCCTGACGCGCCACGTCATTGCGGCACGATGTCCGGCCCGAGCGTCGGCGCGACGATGCGAACCGACTTCTTCGACCCGTCGGGTTGCACGACCTGCCGGGTCTCGCCTTCTCCGACCCGCAGCGTCGCCGGACCCTTGGCGCCCCCGCCTATGCCGGACGACTGGTTTCCCGCCGTCGGCGCCGCGGCCGCTGCGGCAGCCTGCGCTGCGCTCTCATTGGGAGCGGCGGCCTGCGCTGCGGCAGCCTGCTTGCCCTTCTGCGGCTTGGCCGGCTTCGGCTTCGGTGGGTCGAGAGGTCTGGCCATCTCGGCCGACTTCTCCTCGGTGACCATCATGTCGTCGCCGCGCTCGCCGATCAGGCGCTCGGCTTCCCCCAGAGCTTCCACCCAGGTCTGGCCGTCACGGCGGCAGGTGCAGGACTGGTCGACAGCCTTCCTGTAGCGGTACGCATTGGGCAGCGAGGCGTATGCGGTTCCGTCATAGGCAGAGACCGAGGCATCCGCCTCTCGCCCGAGCGGCTGCAGGAACAACTCGACTTCCGCATTGGGGCACGATGCCTGGCACAGGGCCGTGTCCTCCTCGATCCGCGCGCGATTCGAGACCTGCGAGATCGGGAAGTAGTAGCCGTCGCACTTGCGAACGCAGATCGTCTTGAACGTCGCGCCGACGCCCTCCGGCCCGACGGGCTCCTCGACGGGCGCAGGTTCCTCCTCGACGGGCGGCGGATCGTCGGCCGCGCCACCAAAGAGCCGTTCGAGGAGACCGGGCTGACGTGTGGCACTGCGCTGCGCGGGGGCCGTGTCCACGGCGGAGCAGTTGGATTCGTAGGCGGCAACGAGCGAGGCGCGCTGCGCGTCGAGGCCCGGCCCGCCGCCGCGCTGTGCCTGCGCATCGAGCTCGGCCAGAGCCGCTTCCATGCGGTTGATCCGCGCTTCCAGCGCCGCGCATTCCGGTGGGGGCGGATCGCCGAAGATCAGGAAGACCTGCCGGCCGCAGCCCAGCGCGCGGCTCCGCGCAGCCGCACGGTCGAGTTCGCCCCGCTGCCGGGCGATCTGGTCGTTGACGGCGCGATTGCGCCCTGCATTCGCGTACCTGTCGAGTGACGCGATATCGGCGCGCAGGCGTTCGCAATAGGACGACTGCGCGAGAGCCTGTCCTGCACCGGCGCAGAATGCGGCGACGGCGAGCAGGACACGCCAGCGAACTGGGATCATGAAACCTTGGCTCCGGCCGGGCTCGTGCCGGGCTGGCCCGGCGACTCACCCGGACACCGATCCTTCGTCGGCAATGTCGACCAAACTATGGAGCCCGGCGCGCGTGCGCCAGCGGCTCAGCCCTGTGCGTCGAGCTTTTCCAAAAGCTTCTCCATCGGCACGGCGCGCGAGAAGAGATAGCCCTGGGCTTCGTCGCACTGGGCCTGGCGGAGCATGTCGGCAACCGAAGCCGTTTCGATGCCCTCGGCGACGGCCTTCATGCCAAACTCGCGGGCCAGCGACAGGCTGGCGCGGACGATCTTCCACGCAAAGGGATCGGTGTCGCAGGCCTGGACGAAGGAGCGGTCGATCTTGAGCTCGCTGAACGGCATGCGCAGCAGCGACGCCAGCGAGGAATAGCCCGTCCCGAAATCGTCGAGCGAGATCTGCACGCCCTTGATGCGCAACCGCGTCAGCACGTCGCCGCTCGCAACCGCGTCCGACATCGCGGTCGTCTCGGTGACCTCGATGGTCAGCGAGCCCGGCGGCACGCCGACCCGGGCAATCTCGTCCTCGATGAAGTCCGGCAGGTCGAGGTCGCCCAGCGCATGGGCTGGCACGTTCACGGCGAGGCCGATCTCATGGCCGGCGGCGCGCCAGCGGGCGAGGTCGCTCAGCGAGTTGCGGAGCATCGTCGTGGTCAGCTCGAAGGCCAGGTTCCAGCGGTCGGCGAGCTCGACGAAGACGATGGGCGGCACGTCCCCGTGCAGGGAACTGCTCCAGCGCGCCAGCGCTTCGACGCCGGCGATGCGGCCCGTCCGCAGGTTCACTTTCGGCTGGTAAAACGGCCTGACCTCGCCGATCGCGAGTGCCGTGCGCAGGTGCTCCGGCTTGATCTCGGAGCTCGCGGCGTATGGCTTGTCGGAAATCTCCGTCGTTCCGACCTTTTGAGACAGGGCGGCCCTGAGGTCGGCCACGTTCAGCGGCTTGCGCAGTTCGCCCAGCGCAGCGAGGCCGAGCGACTGACCGAAGCGCATCGCGGCATCGCGGATGCGGCTGTCGAAGCCGGAGATCACGAGGATGGCCGGGCGCTGGCCCGAACTGGCGATGCGGCGGATCACCTCGACGCCGTCCTGGGTGCCCAGCGAGAGGTCGACCACGACGCGGCAGTAGGTCTGTTCGGCGAGGCGCTGAACGGCCTCCTCGACCGAGGCGGCCTCGTCCACGACGTAGCCGACCCGGCGGCCGACCTCACCGACCAGCAGGCGCTGGATGCGGTCGTCGTCGACGACGAGAAGGCGCAGGCCCTCCGCGATGTCGCCGGAATTTCGCGCACCTCCGCCCGGCATCGCGGCTGCGCCGTCGCGGAAGACAGGGGATGTGCTGGCCATGGTTGGCGTCCGGTCCGCTCTCGGTTCAGGCCGCTTCCCGTTCTGGGTTACGGTCGGGATGACGTCTCGGCTCGCGGCGGCGGTCACATGGGAAACCGTCGGTAAGCCTCTCCTGACGCAATTGTCATGTGCAAACGTTCGCCGCTGCTTAACCGAATTGTCGAAATCGAGCGTTTCGCAAACAAACGTTGAATCCGGCAACCCGGAGTGGTGGATCCCGCCCGGAACACTGGCGATGGCAGGCGGCCAGTACCATATGCGCTCGCGTCAGGAGGACTTCCATGCGTCTTGCATCCCGAATCGTTGCCCCGGCCCTCGCCGTCGCCTTCGCCATGTTCGCCGCGGCGCCGTCGCTCGCGCAGGATGCCGAGGTGATCTTCAAGAAGTCGACGGTGTGGAAGATGCTCACGCCGGACGACAAGCTCGTCACCTACGTCGTGGACGATCCCGACGTCGATGGCGTGTCGTGCTTCTTCACCGCTCCCGAGCGGGGCGGGGTGAAGGGCATGATCGGCGTTGCCGAGGAGGTGTCGGACGTGTCGCTGGCCTGCCGCCAGACCGGGCCGATCAAGATCAAGAGCAAGTTCGAGCAGGGAGCCGTCGCGTTCCGCCAGTCGCGCTCGCTTTTCTTCAAGAAGATGCAGATCGTGCGCGGCTGCGACGCCAAGCGCAACGTGCTGGTCTACCTCGCCTACTCCGACAAAATCATCGACGGATCGCCCAAGAACTCGACGTCGGCCGTGCCGATCATGCCCTGGGGAGCGACGAACGACGCTCCGCGCTGCGGGGAATTTCTCGAGTAGGGGTAATTTCCGAACTCGCTCGGGCCGTTGTCACCGGCCGATGCAGACCGGCGGACCTCGCGTCGCGCCGGTCAGGTGTTTCCGCTCACTCGTGGCAGGTGACAACGTAAGCCTGGGCCGGGTGCTGCGGCTGGGCAGCCTGCGTCACACGAACCGTACCGGTGACGTCCGTCGCATCGGCGGGGCCGAAGGACTCGGCCTTGCCGAGGCCCTGTGCCTCGCACCAGGCATCCGCGACCAGCCGGCCGCAGGGGGCACCCGTCGCAAGGCACTCGCCCAGCCCGTAGCCGTCATTGGCCGGGATGACGAAGGAGCGGCCGGTCTCCGCTGCGGCGGCAGCGGTGACGCATCCGGCGGCGACGATGGCGGAGGCGAGGAGACGACGAAACATGGCTTTTCCGGTCCGGGAGAGGTCGGGCGACTTTTTGGCTCAATCCGTAACGAACGGGTTAAAGATTCAGCAGGCACGCAGCGGTGTGCCGGCGCACGTGGCGTTCGTGCAACGCCCGGCACCGGTACCCTGCTCAAACGTCGTTGCCTCCCAGGAGATCCAACGTTCCGCGGCGGACGGTGAACCGCGTCTTGACGCGTCACCCCTGCTGTGCGCACGGTCTTGCCCATGACGACCCCGCGCCTTCCACTTTTCGGAAGCATTATCGGCTAGCGTTGCTGCTGGCTGGAGCCGTCGTTTCCTGACATACGGAGCGGTATCCCCGGCCAGAGGCCAAGGTGGACGCCCGCATGGAACTGAAGCTCTACAACACGCTGACCCGCCGCAAGGAGACGTTCGAGCCGCTCGATCCGGCCCGGGTGCGGATGTATGTCTGTGGACCGACGGTCTACGACTACGCGCATATCGGCAATGCCAGGCCGGTGATCGTGTTCGACGTGCTGAACCGTCTTCTCCGGCACGTCTACGGGGCCGGGAACGTGCGCTACGTCCGCAACATCACGGACGTCGACGACAAGATCAACGACCGCGCTGCCCGCGATTTTCCGGACCTGCCTCCGGACGAGGGCATCCGGCGCGTGACGGAGGCTACCGCCGCGCAATTCCACTCCGACGTGGCCGCGCTGGGTTGCCTTCCGCCCGACGTCGAGCCGCGCGCCACCGAGCACGTCGCCGAAATGAAGGTGATCATCGAGCGCCTCGTCGCCTCCGGCTTCGCCTATGTGGCAGAAGGGCACGTGCTGTTCTCGCCCGCGGCCATGGATGCGGCCAATGGCGTTCTTCCGCGCTACGGCGCGCTCGCCAACCGCTCCCTGGACGAGATGATCGCGGGGGCCCGCGTCGACGTTGCTCCCTACAAGAGGGATGCGACCGACTTCGTGCTGTGGAAGCCGTCGAAACCCGGCGAGCCCGGCTGGCCGTCTCCCTGTGGCATTGCCGAGGCCGGGCGGCCCGGCTGGCACATCGAGTGCTCGGCCATGAGCTGGAAGCACCTCGGAGAGACATTCGACGTCCATGGCGGCGGCATCGACCTCGTGTTTCCCCATCACGAGAACGAGCTGGCCCAGTCGACTTGCGCCTTCGGGAAACCGGTGATGGCACAGGTCTGGATGCACAACGGCTTCCTGCAGGTGGAAGGCGAGAAGATGTCGAAGAGCCTCGGCAACTTCGTCACCATCCACGAGCTCCTGGCGACGGGGAAGATGGGCGGCCGTGCATGGCATGGCGACGTGCTGCGCCTCGCCATGCTGCGCACCCACTACCGGCAGCCGATCGACTTCACCGCCCGTGCGCTGGAGGAGGCCGAGACGACACTCCTCGCCTGGCGCGCGACGGGGGAGGGGGCAGGGGCGGCTCCGGACGGTCAGGTTCTGGCGGCGCTCGCGGACGACCTCAACACGGCCGCCGCCATCACCCGTCTGCACAGGGTCGAGGATGCCGCCGTGCGCGCCGCGACGCTCGACTTCCTCGGCTTCCGGGCCACGGCGGACGAAATCGCCCGGCATGACGCGACGGCACGGGGCGTCGATACTGCGGTGGACACGGCCAGGGTCGAGGCTTTGATCGCCGAGCGCATTGCCGCCCGCAAGGCCAAGAACTTCTCCGAGTCCGACCGCATACGCGACGAACTCGTCGCCATGGGGATCCAACTGATGGACGGCAAGGATCCCGCCACGGGCGAGCTCGTCACGGCGTGGGACGTGAAGAGATGACGAGCTTCCACCGTCCCTTCGTTCTCGCTGGTGCGGGCGCGAGCCGCCGTAGCGCGTCAAGGCCAGCCCTTCGTCTCCACGGCCTCGCCTGAAAGGCCCCGGGTTCCACCATGTCCGCCGCACCCTATGACGCCCGCGAGCGCATCTATCTTTTCGACACAACCCTGCGGGATGGGGCGCAGACGACGGGTGTCGATTTTTCGCTCGACGACAAGCTGCACATTGCCGGGCTGCTGGACAGGCTGGGCATCGACTATGTCGAGGGCGGGTATCCCGGCGCCAATCCGCTCGACACCGAGCTGTTCGGCAGCCGGCGTACGCGGTCTGCGATCTTCACCGCCTTCGGGATGACGAAGCGGGCCGGGCGCTCCGCCGCCAACGACCCCGGTATCGCGTCGCTCCTCGACGCCAGTGCGGACGCAATCTGCTTCGTCGCCAAGTCGTGGGACTACCATGTCCGTGTCGCGCTCGGAGTGACGCTGGAAGAGAACCTCCAGGGTATTCGCGAAAGCGTTACCCTCGCCCGCGAAGCCGGGCGGGAGGTGCTGCTGGACTGCGAGCATTTCTTCGACGGCTACAGGGCCAATCCCGACTACGCGCTCGCGTGCGCCCTGGCCGCCTTCGAGCAGGGCGCGCGCTGGATCGTCCTCTGCGACACCAATGGCGGCACGCTCCCGCACGAGGTCGAGCGCATCGTCGGTGAGGTCACAAAACGCATCCCGGGAGACCGGCTCGGGATCCACGCTCATGACGACACCGGGCAGGCGGTCGCGAACTCGCTCGCGGCGGTCCGGGCCGGCGCCCGGCAGATCCAGGGAACGCTGAACGGGCTCGGCGAGCGTTGCGGCAACGCCAACCTGGTGACGCTGATCCCGACTCTGATGCTCAAGCCGGACTATGCCTCGCGATACGCCATCGGGGTAGATGCCGCCGGGCTGGAGTCGCTCACCGCTGTGTCCCGGGCCCTCGACGAGTTGCTCAATCGCGCGCCGAACCGCCATGCGCCCTATGTCGGCGCGTCCGCCTTCGCAACCAAGGCCGGCATCCATGCCAGCGCGGTGCTCAAGGATCCCCGCACCTATGAGCACGTGCCGCCCGACACCGTCGGTAACCGGCGGCTCGTCCTGGTGTCGGACCAGGGTGGCCGCTCGAACGTGCTGGCGGAGCTGGAAAGGCTCGGCATCGACGTCCAGCGCGACGATCCGCGTGTCGCCCGCCTCCTCGACGAGATCAAGGACCGCGAGGCGATGGGCTACGCCTATGAGGGGGCCGACGCGTCGTTCTTCCTGCTCGCCAAGCGCGTGCTGGGACAGGTTCCGGAGTTCTTTTCGGTCGAGCGCTTCAAGGTCAATGTCGAGCGTCGCTACAACGCGGCGGGCGAACTGGTGACCGTCGCCGAGGCGATTGCCAAGGTGAAGGTCGGCAACGAGGTGCTGATCTCGGCGGCCGAAGGCAACGGCCCGGTGAATGCGCTGGACCTCGCTTTGCGCAAGGACCTCGGCAAGTACCAGCGCTACATCACCAACCTCGTGCTGCTGGACTACAAGGTCCGCATCTTCCAGGGCGGATCGGACGCCGTGACCCGCGTGCTCATCGAGAGTGGCGACGGCACCGGCGACCGCTGGACCACCGTTGGCGTGTCGGCCAACATCATCGATGCGTCTTTCCAGGCGCTGATCGACTCGATCACCTACCGCCTCGTCATGTCCGGCGCGGAACCCTGAGCGCTGAACAGCACGTTTTCAGGCGCGCTGTCTTTCATTTTTCTAGAGAAGCGGGTCTGGAGACCCTCGCTCCTTCTCCAAGAAAATGGCGGGCCTCAGATCCCGCGCGCCGTCCGTTCAAATCGGAACGATCCCCTGTTGCCGACGTTGGGCCTCCCACACACCGGGACCATTACGGACAGGAGGACCCCATGACCTTTGACCCCGCCGATCCGAACCGCCGCACGACCACGACCGGCACGACTGACCCCTATGTCGGCACCACGGCGACCACAGAGGCGGACCGCATCCGGACCACCGCGCCCCGCTCGCGCAACACCGGAATGATCGGCGCGATCGTCGGTGTTCTCGCGGTCGTGGCCGTCGTGTTCTTCGTCTGGCGCGGCGTCGACAAACCCGGCACCCCCGACACCGGGACAGCGACTTCCGCCAACCAGGGCGCCACGAACGCGCCGGCCGCGCCGGCTCCTGCAGCGCCGGCAGCGCCCGCGACCCCGTCGACAACGGGCTCCACGCAGCCCTGATCGGTCCTTCCCAGCGCATCGGACGGCCGGCCTCGCGCCGGCCGTTTTGCGTGGTGGGACAAGCGGTTCAGCAGTTCTTCACAACGCGCGTGTAAGCGTGCCGGTCTGGGCCGTGCGCCGCCGTGGCCGGCCTCTCCCTTGTGAGGCTTCGGCGCAGCTTCTATGCTCCCGCCGCCAAACGGACCGAGATGACCGACCTTTTTCCGCCTTTTGATCCCGGAGACGAACCGCGCCGCCGCCGCTTCAAGGGCGTTCCCCTTCGCGTGCTGCTGCCGAACCTCGTGACGCTCCTGTCGCTGTGCGCCGGCCTCACGGCGATGCGCCTGGCCATCGAAGGCGGCAGCGAGAAGCTCGACCGCGCCGTGCTCTTCATCCTGGCTGCGGCCGTGCTGGATGGCCTCGACGGACGGCTCGCGCGGCTCCTCAAGGGCACGTCGCGCTTCGGAGCGGAGCTCGACTCGCTTGCCGACTTCGTCAGCTTCGGCGTGGCGCCGGCGATGGTGCTCTACATTTTCGGGCTGCACGAGATCACCTCGATTGGCTGGATCGTGGCGCTGGTCTTCGCCATGGCCTGCGCGCTTCGCCTCGCCCGCTTCAACGTCATGCTGGACGATCCATCGCGGCCGGACTGGCAGAAGAATTTCTTCACAGGCATTCCCGCGCCGGCTGGGGCGCTCACGGTACTTCTGCCCGTCTACCTCCACCTCGTCGGCCTGCCCATTCCCGCCGGAGCGTCGGTCCTCGAGGCGGTGTACGTGCTGTTCGTCGCCTTCATGATGGTGAGCCGCATACCGACCTATGCCGGGAAGACGCTGGGCAGCCGGGTGCCGCGCGAATGGGTGATCCCGCTGCTGCTTGCGGTGGCGCTCTTCGTGGCACTGCTGCTCAGCTACACTTTCCAGGTGCTGCTCGCGATCACACTCGTCTATCTCGCACTCATCCCGTGGGGCGTGAGCCGCTACCGTTCCCTGGAGCGGGCCGATGCATCGCGGTCGCGCAGCACTCCGGCCATCGAGGAAAAGCCGGCGAAACCATCTCCCTCCGGCGAGGCCGGCTAGCGGCCGGACAGCCTCTTCGCATTGGCCCGCACGCGCCGGTGGGCGGGCCGGATCGCCGCTTCGGCAATGTCCACGAAGCCGTGTGCGAGCGCGGTGGGGCCGCGAACGCCGCCGAACGCCATCTGCACCCACAGCGACCACATCGCCATCTGCGCCGCCATAACGCCCTCGGCGGCGGCCTCCATCTTCTCCGTCACCATGCGCAGGCTTTCGTCGGGGCGGCCTGAGCGGGTGCCCGCGACGTGACCCGCGATGATGGGAGCCCGGGCGGCGATCGTCACCGCTGCTGCGACGGAGGCCTCGAAGGCGGCGAAGGACGCGCCAAAGGCGCGAGATTGCAGGCTCTGCATTGAGACTCCGGTGGTTTGGCCCGAAAAGTGTCCACTGATCAGTGGACGAGCCCGGCATCAGGAATATGGCCGCGGCTGGATGGTGTCGAGCTTTTCCGGCCGCGCCGGTTCACAAGCCCCTGCGATTCGACTACGGTCCGCGCGCTCCGGCCGGGTGGTGGCCTCCCGCGGCCCTCCGCACAGGCGGAGCCGGAGCTTTCGGAGAGCGTCACGTGGGAGTCGAGGGCAAGGACTGGCGCGCCAAGGTTGTGCTCGCCTCCGCGTCGCCGCGGCGGCTGGCGCTGCTGCAGCAGATCGGCATCGAGCCCGACGCCATGCTGCCGAGCGACATCGACGAGCAGCCTCTCAAGAGCGAGCGGCCCAAGGCGCTTGCACGGCGGCTGGCGCGCGAGAAGGCCGAGCGGGCCCTGCAGGTCCTGAAGACGCGTCCGGAACTCGCCGGCGCCTTCATCGTCGCCGCCGACACGGTGGTGGCCCGCGGCAACCGCATCCTGCCCAAGCCCGAGCATGTCGACGAGGCCGCGCAATGCCTGCGCCTGCTTTCGGGCCGCGGCCACCGGGTCTATTCGGGCCTTTGCGTCGTGACGCCGAAGGAAGGGTTCCGGGAGCGCCTCGTCGAGACCCGGGTCGCTTTCAAGCATCTCTCCCGCAGCGACATCGAGGCGTACCTCGCCTCGGGCGAGTGGCGCGGCAAGGCTGGTGGCTACGCCATCCAGGGTAGGGCCGGCGCCTTCGTCACCAAGCTCGTCGGGTCGCATTCCAGCGTGGTGGGCCTGCCGCTCTATGAAACGCTCTCGGTGCTGGGCGGTGAGGGCTATCCCGTGCACCTCTCCTGGCTGAATGCGGTGTAGCTGGTCTGCACGGCACGCCGGGCGGCGCGCTTGCCTGCGGCCCGGTGCCGCCCGATATGCCGCTGCCTGCAAGGACAGGGCCGATGAAGAACGACAAGACCATACCGCAGGCGGCAAACGACGCCGTCCCCGTGATGTCGGGCGAGTGCCCGATGTGCGGGAAGCCCGTGCAACTGCAATACCGCCCATTCTGCTCGAAGCGATGTGCCGACCTCGACCTGTCGCGCTGGCTGAACGGCGTCTACGCCGTGCCGGTGGCGGCGGTGGACGACGATGAAGACGAGCGGCCCGAACTGGGGTCCTGAGCGGCCGTGCCACGCAAAAAAGCTGTCGCCCTTGCCCAGCGCCTAGCTGCGGTTGTATCGACCTGACCGCTGGCGCGGGCCACCCCGTTGCGGCGCGGACGGGACGGAGCGCAGCGATGAACATGTCGGCCTGGTACGGGCGCGAGCGCCCCGGGGTCGTGCTGGCCGGCCTCGTCGTGCTCTGCGCGGCCATGCCCGTCGCCGTGCTCAGCTACCGCGCCGTGCCGCTGACGGCCGGCGTCGGCATGCTGCTGATGGCGCTCGGGGCAGGGCGGCCGGCCTCCGGCGGAAACCGCTTCGACGGGCTTCTCGCCGCATTGCTGGCGGCACTGTTGCTGCTGGGCGCCGTGTCTCTCTCTTGGACGCTGGACTTCCGGTCGGGGTTGCGCGTCTTCGGCTTCGAAGTGCTGCTGTTCGTGGCGCTGGCCTGCTTTGCCTGGTGGGCAGGGCCAAGGGTCGAAGCCGGCCGCGCGGCCGCCGTCATGGCCGGCATGCTGGCACTCGGCGCCGTGCTGCTGATCGTGGAAACGCGCATGGGCATGCCCCTGCGCCGGCTGATCGGCTCGCGCGAATGGGCCTCGAAGATCAACCAGGCCGCCGTCATTCTCTCGCTGTGGGTCTGGCCTGTGTTGGCTTTGCTGATGGGGCGCCGGGCGCGCCTGGCGGCGGGCGGGCTGTTCGTCGTCGTGCTCGCTGCCGTGATGGTGAGCGAGAGCGAGTCGGCCAAGCTCGGCTTGCTGCTCGGCATTGTCGCCGCGCTCGTCTGGGCGCTGCCCTGGAAGGGCAGGGCGGCCGTGCTGGCGCTGGCGCTGGTGGCCGCCATGGCCTTTCAGCCGCTGATGGCAGATGTCGTCGCGCGGCTGCTCACCGGCCCGGTCGAGCACGCCCTCAAGGGCGCGCATATGGAGGAGCGGCTGGTCATCTGGCAGGCCTTCACCGAGGCGGCGGCGATGAAGCCGGTGCTCGGCTGGGGCTTCAACGCCTCCGGCTGGATCGGGCGCGGCGAGCGGCTGGACCTGTTCGCCGAAGCGCTGAGGCCCGGCATCGTCGACAGCCATCCCCACGACATGCTGCTGCAGGTTTGGGTCGAGCTCGGCGCCATAGGTGCCCTGCTGATGGCCGCCTTCCTGGCCCGCGCCGGATGGCTGGCCGCGGGGCTGAAACCCTGGCTCTCCCCCTACGTCGCCGCCGCGCTGGTGACCGGGATCATCATTGCCATGGTCGGCTATGGCGCGTGGCAGGCCTGGTGGGTGGCGGGGCTTGCGGGCTTCGTGACGCTGGCTCGGGTGGTAGAGCGCATGCTAGTCTTGGAACAATGACGACCGGCGACATCGTTTCAGATACCGAATTCAGAGAAGCGCCTTTTGAAATGGCGAACCTGCGTCCCGAGCGGACCGGGCTGCCCTTCATTGTCTGGATTTCCCAGCGTGGCGGTGCCCAGCACGATATTCGCATCAAGCTGTCGCGCACGCCGAAGGCGGGCCCCGACTGGGTCACCATCGCCCTCAGGCCGACAGTGGAGGATCTGAGCGGAACCTTGTCCAGGGCGGAACTGGTCCAGGTGCGGAAGTGGGTTCTCCTCAACCTCGCCGTTCTCGTCGACCATTGGGACGGCCGCATCCCTTACACAGAGGATGTGCTCGCGAAGATCCGGCCTCTTCCGGAAGCCTGAGCCTCGGGGCAAAACGGTCTCGTTTTGTAGACCAAGCCCTCACGCCGCCTTTACGAAGCTCTCCAGCACCATTTTCCGGCCCGCCTTGTCGAAGTCGATCGTCAGCTTGTTGCCGTCGACTGCGGCGACGGTGCCGTTGCCGAACTTGATGTGGAAGACGCGCTGGCCCGTCGCGAAGGAACTCGGCGAGCCCGTCGACTTGGCGACCAACTCGCCCTCGATCAGCAGGGGCCCGCGCCGGCCGGGTCCTGGCGTGTAGGAAGCGCCCGCCTCCTCGAAGCCGCTGCTGTCATCGCCGCGGCTTCCGCCGCGGGATGTCTCGCGTGGACCCGTGTCCCGGCCATACTGGCCTTGCCGCATGCGGTCCTGCGCGCGCTGCCAGCCCGGCGTCGAGTAGGTGGAGCCGAAGGGCGTGACCCGGTCGAACCGGCTGCCGCCATAGCCGCCATAGTGGGCCGGGGCCTCGGTGACCTCGACGTGGTCCTCCGGCAGTTCGTCGACGAAGCGCGAGGGGATGGTCGACTGCCAGAGCCCGTGGATGCGGCGGTTGGAGGCGAAGTAGATCTTGGCTCTTCGCCGGGCCCTCGTAATGCCGACATAGGCGAGGCGGCGCTCTTCCTCCAGCCCGGCACGGCCGCTCTCGTCGAGGGCGCGCTGGTTGGGGAACAGGCCCTCTTCCCAGCCGGGGAGGAACACGGTGTCGAACTCCAGCCCCTTGGCGCCGTGCAGCGTCATGATGGAGATCTTCTCGGTTTCGTCGCTGTCGGCAGCCTCCATCACCAGCGAGACGTGCTCGAGGAACGCACCGAGGTCCGGAAACTCCTCCATGGAGCGGACGAGTTCCTTCAGGTTCTCGAGCCGCCCGGCGCTCTCGGCGGTGCGCTCCTTCTGCCACATCTCCGTGTAGCCGCTCTCCTCCAGGACAAGCTCGGCGAGCTCGCCGTGCTTCATCGTCTCGGAGGCAGCGGCCCAGCGGGCGAACGCGCCGGTGAGGTCGCGCAGCGACGTGCGGGGTTTGGGCTTCAGCTCCTCGCTCTCGACCAACATGCGTGCGGCCTGCATCAGCGGCACGCGCTGTTTGCGCCCGAAGGTATGCATCAGCTCCAGCGTGGCGTCACCCAGGCCGCGCTTGGGCGTGTTGACGATGCGCTCGAAGGCGAGATCGTCGCCTGGATTGGCCACGCAGCGCAGATAGGCCAGCGCATCGCGGATCTCCAGGCGCTCATAGAAGCGCGGTCCGCCTATGACCCGGTAAGGCAGGCCGAGCGTGATGAAACGCTCCTCGATCTCGCGCATCTGGGCGGAGATGCGGACGAGGACAGCCATTTCGGCCAGGGAATGCCCCTTGGCCTGCAGAGCCTCGATCTCCTCGCCGATGAGGCGGGCCTCTTCCTCGCTGTCCCACGCACCCGTGAGTGTCGGCTTCTCGCCGTCCTCGTCGTCGGTGTGCAGCGTCTTGCCGAGCCGTCCCTCATTGTGGGCGATGAGGTGCGATGCGGACGCGAGAATGTGGCCAGTCGAGCGGTAGTTGCGTTCAAGCCGAACTACAACCGCGCCCGGGAAGTCCTTCTCGAAGCGTAGGATATTGTCCACCTCGGCACCGCGCCAACCGTAGATCGACTGGTCGTCGTCGCCGACGCAGGCGACGTTCTGGCGTCCCTGGGCCAGCAGGCGAAGCCAGAGATATTGGGCGACGTTGGTATCCTGGTACTCGTCGACGAGAATGTAGCGGAAGCGTTCCTGCCAAGCCGTCAGCACGTCCGGGTTCTCCCGGAAAAGCCGCAAATTTTCGAGCAGCAGGTCGCCGAAGTCGGCGGCGTTCAGCTGCTTCAGGCGCTCCTGGTAGGCGGCGTAGAGCTTGGCGCCCCGTCCGTTGGCGAAGGCCGCGGCTTCGCCGGAGGGCACCTTGTCCGGTGTCAGGCCCCGGTTCTTCCAGCCGTCGATGAAGGCGGCGAGGGCCCGGGCCGGCCAGCGCTTCTCGTCGATGTCCGTCGCCTGGATGACCTGCCGCATCAGGCGGATCTGGTCATCGGTGTCGAGAATGGTGAAGTCCGACCTCAGGCTCACCAGTTCCGCGTGACGGCGCAGGATCTTTGTACCGATGGAGTGGAAGGTACCGAGCCACGGCATGCCCTCGCCGGCGCTCCCCACCAGGACGGCTATACGCTCGCGCATTTCGCGGGCCGCCTTGTTGGTGAAGGTGACGGCCAGGATCTGCGACGGCCAAGCCCGTCCGGTGGCGATGATGTGCGCGATGCGCGTCGTCAGCACGCGGGTCTTGCCCGTTCCGGCTCCTGCCAGAACCAGGACCGGCCCGTCCGAAGCTTCCACCGCCTTACGCTGCTCGTCGTTGAGACCGGACAGATAGGGCACGGGCGCAGCTACCCCTGCGCGAGCGCGGGCAGCGAGGCCCCCTGGGCGGGGGGTAAAATCGTCGTCTTGAGTCAGATCCGTCACGTCGCTTGAGCTCGGGTGAGGACGCGGCAGCGCCGGTCCGGTCCTATGGCACGGACCGTGGAAGGGTGCCACGCACAACCGTGCGGGCACGATTCGTTCTCACCGAAAAATGCAGCCAAACGGCGGCGGTGTCGACCGTGCGCCGTCAAAGCTCCTCAAGCAGGCATCGGGCCGCAGCTGCCTTCTCAGGCCGCGTTGCGATGATCATCCATTGGCCTGCTCCTCTGCACCGGCAGCAGGTCGGTTCGCGCCCCCCGCGGTGCCACGATCGCCAAGGGGGACAGATCGATGCCGACCGCGGCCTGGTCCTGCAGCGAGACGGCGTCCCAAGGATGCGTGGTGGCGCGGTTGTGCGGATCCAACTGCTTCCGGCCAAAGATGGCGCGTAAGCTGGCCCCGACGAGGTTTGCAATGATCATCATCAATGCAGATGCTGCGAGAACCTCGATCGCGTCACCGACGGCCTCGGTATTCTTGAAAAACGGCATGATCGTCTCTGTAAATGATGAGACTGAACCAAGTTCAGCGAATATCGTCATGTCATATCCTGCTTCTCTGAAACAATCGTCATCGCCGTCAGGTCAAGCGACGATCAATATAGCGTCGAATTCGCGGCGACAGGTTCATACTATGACAGAGTTTGAACCAAATCGTCTGCCGATACTGTCCAGCTGTGTTAATTGCGAGTTAAAGAACAGCTGAAAATGCGGAGTATAAGATCGATAAATTTTGACGCTTTCCGTTGCGCGGCTGCCCGGAAGGAGCGTAGCTGGTGCGATACCCGGAGGAATGCCGTGATCAGCCTTGGTCTGTTTGCCGCGACAGTCGCGGCGGGTTTCATCTACGCGGTCACGCCTGGTCCGGCCTTCCTCGCCGTCTTCGCTCTGGCAGCACAGAAAGGGCGCGGGGCAGGCGGAAAGTTCCTGCTGGGCCATCTGGCGGGCGACGTGCTCTGGGGCGGCCTCGCGCTGGCGGCGATCGTCGGCGTGAACCAACTGGGCCCAATGCTCTTCGACACGCTCGGCATCGCCTGCGGCGTGTACCTGATCTACCTCGGGATGAAGGCGGTGCTCTCAGGCAAGTCTTCGTCGCAGGCGCCTGTCGGGGCGTTGCGGCCGGTGCAGGCAGGGCTCCTTTTCGGCGTCACGAACCCGAAAGCCTATCCGGTGTCGCTGGCCGTCTTCACGGCACTCACCGTGCGCTTCGCCGGCGAGATTGGCTGGCAGACGGCGCCGGCACTGATGGCGGCGGCCATAGCCGGCTTTCTCGCCGGCTACGTCGTCATCCTGTTCTGGGCCGGGCTCCCGCCAGTTCGGCGCTTTTTCCTGCGCCACGGCGCCACGGTGACGCGCGTGGTGGGCGTCACCTTCATCCTGTTCGGCATCAAGTCGATGTCTGATGCCGGGCGCAGCATCGCGTCGCGGGCGTGAGCCTAGTGGACGCCCGTCTCCAGCTGGCGCATCGGCATGGCCACGCGGCGGCCGAGGTCCCCCGGCGCGGGAAGCCTGGCATGCGCCGCCTTCATCACCGCGAGCGCGTCGAGCACCTCTAACGGAAAGGGCGCGGCCTTGCGCTCGCGCAGTCCGACGTGGATGTTCATCGTCTCCGACGTGGCCGAGAGCCACAGGTCGCGGGCGTGCCGAAGCTCGCTGAAGAAGTGGATGCGCTTCTCGTCATAGCCGATCAGCTGTACGGTCACGCGCGCCGGCTCGCCGGCCGTGAGCTCGCGCAGGTAGCGCACATGGCACTCCGCCGTGAAGGTCGAGGCATCGGCGGAAAAACGATAGGCCTCACCGAGGCCGAGGCAGGCGAATGCCTCCTCCAGCGCCCGGTCGAACAGGACATGGTAATAGGCCATGTTCATGTGGCCGTTGTAGTCGATCCAGCCGGGCTCGACCCGCATCGTCGACGAGACGAAGGGCGCGAAGAAGAATGCGGTGCTTTCGGTACCCTTCGACATGGGCTCGTCGTCGTCTCGGCAGAGTGGAGCCGCAAGATCTTCAGAAGACCGTCGCGGACGTCCTGAAATAGGCGTACCCCGATAGTGTGGAGATGGAGCGAGGAAAGCAAGGGCATGACTGGACAGCACACACTCCGTCAGCGGCCAGATTCGACGTTGCTCGCGGAAGTTGTGGATATCCTGCGCCACCGCATGGGCAACCGTGCCTCCACGGCAGACGCGGTCCGCCGCCAGCACGCCAGCACGCTCACGTGGCTGCCGGTGCAGCCGCCCGATATCGTCGTACAACCGCTCGACGAGGCGGAGGTGGTCGACATCGTGAAGCTGTGCGGGGCACGCGGGGTACCGGTTGTGCCTTTCGGAACAGGCACTTCGTTCGAAGGACACGTGAACGCGCCCTTCGGCGGCGTCAGCATCGACATGATGCTGATGAACCGGGTTCTCGCCATTCACGCCGAGGATCTCGACTGTGTCGTTCAGCCCGGCGTCACCCGCAAGCAGCTGAATGTCGAGCTCAGGGAGACCGGTTTGTTCTTCCCCATCGATCCCGGCGCCGACGCCTCGATCGGCGGCATGGCGGCAACGCGCGCCTCGGGCACCAACGCGGTGCGCTATGGAACGATGAAGGACAGCGTGCTTTCGCTTCGGGCCGTGCTGCCCAACGGCGAGGTGGCCGTGACCAGCCGGCGAGCCCGCAAATCCTCGGCCGGCTACGATCTGACCCGGCTCATGGTGGGCTCGGAAGGCACGCTCGGCGTCTTTACCGAACTCACCCTGCGGTTGTTCGGGATCCCCGAGGCGATAGCGGGCGGGGTTTGCCCCTTTCCCACCGTGCGGGCCGCCTGCGACGCCACCATCGCGACCATCCAGTCGGGGTTGCCGGTCGCCCGCATCGAGATCGCGGATGCGTTGCAGATCCACGCCATCAACCTGCACTCGAAGCTCGGCCTGGCCGAAGTGCCGATGCTGTTTCTCGAGTTCCACGGCACGCAGGCCGGCGTCGAGGAGCAGTCGCGCCGCTTCGGCGAGATCGCGGCAGAGTTCGGCGGAGGCCCATTCTCCTGGGCAACGCAGGCCGAGGAGCGCTCCCGCCTCTGGCAGGCCCGCCACGACGCCTATTGGGCGACGGGCACGCTGCGGCCGGGCGCGCGCACCATGGCCACCGATGTCTGCGTGCCGATCTCCCGCCTGGCCGACTGCGTCGAGGCGACGCACAGGGACCTCGAGGAGACTGGCATCGTCGCTCCCATCGTCGGCCATGTTGGCGACGGCAACTTCCACCTCACGCCGCTCGTCAATGCCGATGATCCCGGCGAGGTGGAAAGGCTCACGGCTTTCCTGGGCCGGCTGGTGGAGCGCGCGCTCGCCATGGACGGGACATGCACGGGGGAGCACGGGGTCGGCCAGCAAAAGATGAAGTATCTGCACCTTGAACATCCGGCCGCGACACTCGACCTGATGCGGACCATCAAGAGCGCGATCGACCCGACCGACATCATGAATCCTGGCAAGATTATCGCCGTGTGATTGACAATGCCGCCTGATTCCTGCGTCAACCTGCGACCATGAAGACTCCTGAGGTTCATATCCGCTTCGTTTCGTCCCGGGGCCATGGGCATTGCGTGATCTACTGACCGGCCTCGCCATCCTGCTGATCATTGCGCTTTCGGTGGCGCTGGCAGGACCATATTTCGTCGACTGGAACTCCAGGCGCAGCGACATCGAGGCCCGCATCAGCAACTATGTCGGGGCTCCCGTCACGGTTCGAGGGCCGATTGACCTTAAGCTCCTCCCGACGCCCCGGCTGAGGCTGGGTGACGTGCAGGCGGTAACCCCCGGCGACGGCCCCAAGCTCGGCGTGCGCCAGGTGGTGGTCGAAGTGTCGGTGATGCCGCTGCTGCGCGGTGACGTCCTCGTCACCGAGGCGCTTCTGGACGGGGCGCGCGTGGACGCACGCATCGCACCAGACGGCACCGTCGACGGGCTCGGCGATCTCGTGGCGGGGCTCCGGCGCTCCGCCGGCGCAATCTCGATCGAGCGCCTGTCCCTGCGAGACGGCGTGCTCGCCCTGACCGATCCGGCCGCGGGCAGGACGCTTCGGCTGGACGACATCGACGTCGAGGCGGATGCAGCATCGCTCACCGGCCCGTGGCGCGCGACGGGGCAGGTCCGGGCGGGCGACGCGCCGCTGAACGTGCGGCTCGCGACCGGCAGCCCCGAGCCCGACGGGTCCGCCAGGATGAAACTCGTCGTGGAGGCCCAGTCCGGCGACCGGCGGGGCGAGATCGACGGCCGTCTCGTGCCTGGCGACCCTGCCGGCCCACGCTTCGAGGGCCGGCTGGCGGCCAGTGGCCGCCTGCGCTGGCCGGACCGCGACAGTGTCTCGCCGCGCCCCTGGACGTTGGCGGCGAACCTCGATCTGCGCGGCCGGTCCGGCACCCTGGAGGGCATCGACTTCGATGCCGGCGGTGACGAAAGCGCCGTGAAGTTCACGGGGGCCGGCACGCTGGATTTCGGCGCGCAGCCCCGCCTTTCGCTGGACGTCGAGTCCCGCCAAATCGACTTCGACCGGCCGTACACGTCGCAGACGCCGCCTTTGCCGGCGCCGTTCCCGACCGTCGCGGCGGCCTGGCTGGGGGCCTTCGCGCAGGACGACGCGCTCGACCTTCCGCTGCCCATCGCCATCCAGGCGAAGGTCGGCAACGCAATCCTCGGCGGCGACGCGCTGTCGGGGATCGATGCCGCTATCGAGCTGACGCCGACCGGCATCCAGGTGAAGCGCTTTGCCGCGGCGCTTCCCGGCAATTCGTCGCTGGACGCCGCCGGTGAGGCGTCGCTGGCCGGCGGTGGCGAGTTTTCTGGTCGCATGTCGCTGCGGTCTCGTGACGCGCCTCGCCTGGCCGCGTGGCTGGAAGGGCAGGGGGGACGCTCGTCGCGGCTGGGCGACGCGTCGGACCTGGTGGCGCAGGCGGACGTGACGCTCTCGTCGAGCGTCATCGGCGCGCGGAACATGAAGCTGACGCTCGGGCGCTCGAACCTGCAGGGCACGCTGCGCTATACGCCGCCGGAGGATGCCACCCGCGGCCATTTCGAGGCACTGCTGACCTCCGACGGACTGGTCATCGACCAAATCCTCGATCCCGACGTGGTCTCCGCCGCCGCCCGGGGCATCGACGTCGACGTCACGCTCGATGCCCGAAACGTCAGGCTCGGCCAGGCCACCGGCGCCAATGTCGGCGCGGGCCGGGTGGGCCTGCGGTTCTCGATCGGTGCAGCGGGGATCGACATCAAGACCCTCGACATGGCCGACGTGGCTGGCGCGTCCGTCAGGGCGAGCGGGCGCGTCGGACCCGATGGCGGCCGCATGGAAGCCGTGGTCGATGCAAGGCGGGTCGAGCCGCTCGCCAACATCCTCGCCCGCATCATGCCCGGCCGCTTCCCGGAGCTGGTGGCCTCACGGGCTGCCGCCCTTGGACCTCTCAAGCTCAAACTGGTGGCCGAGCGCGGCAAGGGCCAGTTCAGCGAGACGGTCTTTTCCGCGCAGGGCACGGCGGCGGGCACGAAGATCGACGCCAATGCGCGGATCGGCGGCCCGCAGGCGGCCGATCGCGTGGTCGGCGGCTTCAAGGCCGATGCGCCCGAGGCGGTTGCGCTGCTCACCCAGCTCGGCTTCGACGTTCTTCCCCTTCCCGGCCTCGGCCGCGGCCAGATCGCGGTTGAACTCGACGGGCGGTTCGGCAACGGGGCCACGCTGCGCATGGCGGCCGACGCCCTGGGCACCGCGGTACGGGGCGAAGGGCGGCTTGGTGTCGGCCCGCAGGAACCCGATCTCACCGGGACCCTGACGCTGGAATCCCAGGATCTCGGCCCGCTGACGCAGGTGCTCGCGCTCCCCGGTCCCGACAGTCTCAGCCGCCTTCCGGCCCAGCTGAAGGCGAAAGCCTCGCTGGCGGGGACGCGGTTCGCGCTGTCCGACATCACAGGAAACGTCGCGGGTCAGCCGGTGGGCGCTGCCCTCGTGGCCGACACCAAGGCGGGAGCCCTCACCGGCGAAGTCGCCGTGGACCGGCTGTCACTCGGCGTCATCGCCGGGCTCAACCTCGGCCAGCTACAGGCGCCGTTGCCGGGCAGCATCTGGCCGGCCGGCCGCTTCGGCACGCCGCTGCCGCCGCCGCTCGATACGACGCTGAAGGTGCGGGCAAAGCAGGTGGATGTCGGTCTTCCCGCACCGGCCACCGACGCGGCTTTCCAGCTGCGCTGGACGGCCGAAGCCCTCGAGCTCTCCGGAATTGACGCGGCGATCGGCGGCGGCCGGGTGTCCGGCAGTCTCGGCCTGAGGCGGCAGGGCGGGCTGGGCAGCGTCGCGCTGCGCCTCGGCATGAAGGATGTGGCGCTGCAGCGCATGATGCCGGCTTCGCCCGTCCTCGCCTATGTCAGCGGTGATTTCGACGCCGCAGGCTCGGGCGACGGCATGGCCGCGCTGCTCTCGACCTTGTCCGGCGGAGGCACCATGCGCCTGTCCGGCCTCACTTTGCCGCGGATGGCCGTCGGGGCGGTCGCGGAAGTGGCGAAGCGGTTCGACCTCGGGCAGGACGCGCCGGACCTGCCGCAGGTACAGGCTGCCGTGGCCGCCGGCCTCGACTCGGCGCCGCTCGTCGTGCCCAGCCTCGATGCGCCGCTCACGGTCTCAGGTGGTATCGCCCGCCTCGGCCCCCTCGCGTTCAAGGCGGGTGCCGCCGAGATCAACGGTCTCGCCAGCCTGGACACGCGCTCCGGACGCTTCGACGCAAGGGCCGCGATCGTCACCCGCGACACACCGGATGGCTGGTCGGGTCCGCTGCCCGAGGCGAACCTGACCTGGAAAGCTGCCAGGCTCGGCACGCCTGCCATCCGCGATCTCGACGTGTCCGGGCTCACCAACGTGCTGACGACGCGCATCGTGGCGCGCGAGCTCGCCAAGATGGAAGCGGCCGAGGCCGACCTGCGCGAACGCACCTACTTCCTGCGCCGCCTCAATGTCGGCCGCGAGATGCTGGAGCGTCAGCGCCAGGCCGAGGAGGAGGCGAGGCTCGCCGAGGAGGCCCGCAAGGCCGAGGAGGAGCGCAAGGCCGAGGAGGAGCGCCGCCGCCGCGAGGCAGAGGTCATCCGCCGCGCCGAGGAGGCCAAGCAGGCCGAGCTCGCCCGCCAGGCCGAGGAGGCGCGCCGGCGCGAGGAGCAGGCCGCCGCCGAGGCCGCGGCAAAGGAGCAGGCGCAGCAGAAGCAGGCTCCGCCTGCCGTGCAGGGCTCGGGAGAGACGCCGGCGCCGGGCGTTCCGGCCGGGCCTGCCACGCCCCCGCAGCCCCCGCAACGCCAGGGAGCCGCCGCCCAACCTCCCGCCAACATCGTGCCGGAGATGGACGACGAGGAGCGGATGAAGGCGCTGGAGGAGGCGACGCGCCTGATGGGCCTGACCAAGCCGACCGTTACCGTGCCCCGTGCCGCCATCCAGCCGCTCCAGATAAACCCCGTGCAGACCTTCGTTCCGCCGAAGCCGGGGTCCGCGGCTCCCGCCCAGCAGTGAGCGGCGCCGGTCAGCCCGGTGCCGTGCCGCCCGGGCTGGCGCCGTCGCGGTAGTGCGCAAGGACGGCGAGGCGGATCGCGGACGAGAGATTTGCCGTCGCCCGTTCCGAATCGATTCGGGCCACGAGGCTGTTGAGGCTGACGCCGCGCTCCCGCGCGATCGTCTTGAGCCCGTCCCAGAACGCGGCCTCGATCGAAACGCTGGTGGCGTGCCCGGAAATCAGAACCGAGCGCTTAACGATCGCGGTATCGCGGCGTTCCGCCATCGCGCCGTCAGGCGTCGCCGCCCGGCTCGTCGCGGCGATGTGCGTCGAGAGCGCGGGCCTTGCGGGCCTCCTCGAGGCTCGAGGCCTGGCGATCGGCCCTGGCGCGGCCGAACTTGGCCCGATTGGCGTCTGCCTCGGCCTCGCGGACGGCACGGGCCTTCGACTTGCGGGCCTTGCGGAGGTTGACGATCTCGGCGGTCATGCCGCCTCAGGTCTTCTTGCGGAATGCGTCGAGGCTCACGACCTCGGCCCCGCTGCCGTCCTTGCCGTCCTCCGCCTCGGCATCCTTGTCGGGCTTGGCGGCTGCAGTCCCGGCCTTGTCCTTGCCGGCGGCAGAGGTTTCCGGACCCGCCTTCTTGTCACCCTCACCGGGCCGGGTGCCCGAGGGCGACAGCATCACGGGCAGGGCACCCTTGCCGGCGATGTCCTCGTCGTCGTCTTCGTCATTGTCGGCCGGTTCGGATCCGGACAGCTCGAACTTCAGGCCGAACTGCACGCTCGGATCGAAAAATCCCGTCAGCGCATCGAAGGGTACGAGCAGGCGCTCGGGGATCCCGGAGAAGGACAGCCCGACCTCGAAGGTGTGCTCGGTGACGGCGAGGTCCCAGAACTGGTGCTGCAGGACGATCGTCATCTCGACCGGGTATTTCTCCCGGAGGCGCTGCGAGATGCGAACGTTGGGATCCTCGGTCCTGAACGAGATGTAGAAATGATGATCCCCCGGCAGGCCGTGGGCGGCCGCATCGGTCAGGACCTTGCGGACGACGCTCTTCAGCGCGTCCTGGACCAGGAGGTCGTAGCGGATAAGATCCTGTGCCATTCCATGGTCTGCTGAGAAGGCAAAAAGGTGGAGGCTTCTGTTGCCAGGCGCCTCCGGGCCCCGCCTTACGGTGCTACCCGCAAGGGCTTCGTTTCGGCGTTAGAGACCGCTTACGCGGCCACCGCAACCGGAGCATAGTTGTCGTTGGCAACTATACGATCGGCCCGATAACGGCGGAACCATGCCGGGCAAAAGAACACCCTTTACACCCTCGTCGATCCTATTTCGCCCCCGCCGGAGACCACCCTTGCGAGTGGGCCCTGGTGGAGGCGCCGGGTACCGCCCCCGGGTCCGAAAGGCTTATTCCGATGACCGTTTATCACCATAGCCGCCTTGCGACGGCACACCGAATATAGGCAGTCCGGGCTCGCGAAGGAAGGGTGCCCAGCACGTTTTCGTGGGCAACCTGTTCTGCGGGTTCGACGGCACCCGGGACTCGGCTAATATGAAGCCCATGCAGGCCTATCACGACCTCCTCTCCCGCATCCTCGCCGAAGGCGTCCGCAAGGACGACCGGACCGGCACGGGTACGCTGTCCCTGTTCGGCCACCAGATGCGCTTCGACCTCGCCGAGGGGTTTCCGCTCGTCACGACGAAGAAGCTGCACCTGAAGTCGATCGTCCACGAACTGCTCTGGTTCCTGGCGGGGGACACCAACGTGGCCTATCTCCAGGCGCACGGCGTGACGATCTGGGACGAGTGGGCGGACGACGAGGGCGAACTCGGCCCCGTCTACGGCAAGCAGTGGCGCTCCTGGGAGAAGCCGGGCGGCGGCACCGTCGACCAGATCCGGTGGGTGCTGGACGAGATCCGCCGCAATCCCGACAGCCGCCGGCTCGTCGTTTCGGCCTGGAACCCTGCCGATCTCGACCGCATGGCGCTGGCGCCGTGCCACTGCCTGTTCCAGTTCTACGTCGTCGAGGGCCGGCTCTCGTGCCAGCTGTACCAGCGCTCCGCCGACGTGTTCCTCGGCGTGCCCTTCAACATCGCCAGCTACGCCCTGCTGACCCACATGGTGGCGCATGTCACCGGACTAAAGCCCGGAGATTTCGTGCATTCCTTCGGCGACGCGCACCTCTATTCGAATCACGTCGAGCAAGCCCGGCTGCAGCTGTCCCGCGATCCACGTCCGCTTCCGCGCCTGCAGCTCAACCCCGCCGTTCGCAGCCTCTTCGACTTCGCCTTCGAGGACATTGCCGTCGTGGGGTACGACCCGCACCCCGCCATCCGGGCGCCGGTGGCTGTGTAGAAGCTGCGATTGCCGCCCACCGCGGCACTCGTCGAGCACTTTGTCATCCCGGCCGAAGCGAAGCGGAGACCCGGGATCCAGGGCCACCACGCTTCTGAGTTCCTGGATCCCGTGTCTGCGGCGCACCGCTCCGCGCTGCTCCGCGCATGGAATGACACGGGTTTCGTGTCGCCACTGATCCCATCCATCAGCGAAATTCGCTTGCCGCGTACGGGTGCCGGACCGAAGCTCCGCGTCTCCCGGGATCAATGTGCGCGTCGATGAACATCCTCTCCATCCAGTCCCACGTCGCCTATGGCCATGTCGGCAACGCCTCGGCCACCTTCCCCATGCAGCGGCTGGGCTGCGAGGTGTGGCCCATCCACACCGTCCAGTTCTCGAACCATACGGGCTACGGCCACTGGCGCGGTCGGGTCTTCGACGGGCCGATGATCGAGGAGCTGGTCGAGGGCATCGCCGAACGCGGGGCGCTGTCCCGCTGCGACGGGGTGCTGTCGGGCTATATGGGATCCGCCGACATCGGCACGGCCATTCTCTCGGCGGTTGCGCGGGTCAAGGACGCCAATCCCAACGCGATCTATTGCTGCGACCCGGTGATCGGCGACGTCGGCCGCGGCGTCTTCGTGCGGCCCGGGATCCCGGAATTCATGCGCGAGAAGGCTGTCCCCGCAGCCGACATCATCACCCCCAACCAGTTCGAGCTCGACATGCTCTCCGGCGCGGAGAGCCACACGAGGAACGGGCTGCGCGCCGCGCTCGAGGCGGTGCACGGGTTGGGCCCGAAGGTAATCCTGGTGACCTCGCTCGTCGCCGACGACACGCCGGAGGACGCGATCGATCTCGTCGGCTCGCAGGACGGGCAGGTCTGGCGAGTCCGGACGCCCCGGCTGGACATCTCGGTCAACGGGGCGGGGGACGCCATCGCGGCGCTGTTCTTCGTCCACTGGCTCAGGTCGCGCTCGACCGCCGAGGCCCTCGCCTTGGCCGCGTCCTCGGTCTACGGCCTCCTGCGCCGGACCGCCGAAGCCGGGTCGCGCGAGATCCTGACGGTTGCCGCGCAGGACGAGTTCGTGGCGCCGACCACCCGCTTCACGCCGGAGGCGCTGTGAGGCGGGACCGTCGACCCCACCGGGACAGCCGCCGATGAGGCTGCGCGTCGCCACCTTCAACGTCGAGAACCTGTCGTCCCGCTGGCGGCCGGACGACCTTCAGCGGGGCGATGCGGCGGCCGCGCTGGCTCTCGCGGACATCCAGGACCAGGAGCAACGGGCGGCCGCGCAGCTCTCCGTCGCGCTCGCGCAGGAAGACGACAAGCGGCAGATGACGGCGCTCGCGATCGCCGAGACGGGTGCGGACATCCTCTGCCTGCAGGAGGTCGACAATCTGCGCTCGCTGGAGGCGTTCTTCTCGAAATACGTGAATCGGATCTCCGACATCCGCTACGGGCATTTCGCTCTGAAGGAGGGCAATGACCGGCGCGGCATCGACGTGGCGTTCGCCGCGCGGCGCTCGCTCGTTCCCGAGGGAACGCCGCGCCTGACGAGCCATGCCGAAGCCACCTTCGCCGAGCTCGACGTCTTCGACCAGAATCTCGAGGTTTTCGGCATCACGCCGCAGGACCGCGTCTTCACGCGCGACTGCCTTCAGGTCGAGCTTGCCATCGAAGGCCGCCAACTGACGCTGTTCCTGTGCCACTTCCGCTCGATGGACAATGCCGGTCGCGACGATGGGCGCGAGAGCACGATCCCGCTGCGTCGCGCCGAGGCGCAGGCGGTGCGCCGCATCGTCGAGCGGCGGTTCGGGGCCGACTGGCCTCAGGCGGCCTGGATCGTCGCCGGCGACCTCAACGACTACACCGCGGCGATCGAGCCCGGCGGCAGGGCGGTGCCCGGACAGCCGAGCGGAATCGATCCGCTCCTCGACGATTTTGCCGTGAACCCGGTCGAAGCGCTGCCGCCGCACGAGCGCTGGACGTACTTCCACCGGGCGTGGTCTTCGGGCAGGGCGCGCCTCGTCGAGCAGCACGTGCAACTCGACTACGTGCTTCTCTCCCCCGCGCTGGCGGATGGGGCGAGAGCCGAGATCGTGCGCCGCGGGCTACCCTACCGGGCGCCGCTCGACCCGCGCGATCCCGACCGGTCCATCGCCAGGCTGGCGACGACCTGCGACCGCTATCCCCGCGTCGGCTGGGATCGGCCCAAGGCAAGCGATCACTGCCCCCTGATCGTCGAATTCGAGTTCTAGCGTCACCGGTACGAGGGGAGTTTCATGCGCAGGCGCTTCTTGACGCTGGACGTGTTCACCGACCGGCCGCTCGCCGGTAACCCGCTCGCCGTCGTGCTGGACAGCCAGGGCCTTACCGATATCGCGATGCAGGCCATCGCCGGCGAGTTCAACCTGTCGGAGACGGTGTTCGTCTTTCCGCCCGCCGACCCGCACCAGCGCGCCGCGCTGAGGATCTTCACGCCCTCGCGCGAGCTGCCCTTCGCAGGCCATCCCACGGTCGGCACGGCGGTCCTGCTGGGGCTGCTCGACCATGGCCAGAGCCACGGCGTGGCGGCATTCGGGCTGGAGGAGCGCGTTGGCCTTGTGCCCTGCGCGGTCGAGATCTCCGGCGAGGGACGGGGGCAGGCCACCTTCACCGTGCCGCGCCTCCCGGAGCGGCTGGACGGGGCGCCTTCCCCCGGAGAAGTGGCGGTTGGCCTCGGTCTCGACCTCGGCCAGGTCGGCTGCCACGGCTTTCGGGCGCCTCAGGTCTGGAGTGCCGGCGTACCCTATGTCTGCGTGCCCGTGTCTGATCTGGCGGCGCTCGGCGCGGTGCAGCCCGATCCGCGCGCCTGGCCCGGAACCTTCGGCGGCGCGGTCGGCAATGCCTACCTCTTCACGCGAGACCCGGAGGGCGGCTTCCGCACGCGGATGTTCGCCAGCGACCTCGGCGCGGGGATCCGGGAGGATCCCGCCACGGGATCGGCAGCCGCGGCGATCTCTGGCTGGCTGGCGGGTGCGGGAGAGGAGGCCGAGGGCGAGTCCTTCCTGCCGATCCGCCAGGGCTACGAGATGGGCCGGGCCTCCGAGATCCTCCTCGGCCTTGTCATGGAGGAGGGCCGGCTTGCGCGCGCCACCATTGGCGGCTCTGCGGTGATCGTCGCCGAGGGGGCATTGCGGCTGTGAGCCTCGTGTTTCATCGCGTCGAAGCTGTCGACTGCCGGCTCGACGACCGTCCGTGGGCCTGGGCCGAGGCGGAGGCCGCCCGTATCGACGCGCACTGGGCCACGCTCGTCGCCCGCAAGCCCGCACTCTACGACGGCGCGGTGCTGCTGATGCACAGCGGGCGGGTCGACGGCAGCGTCTTCCGCGGATCCTACCTGTTCACGCGGTTCTCCCGCTTCATGGCGTGGCGTGACTTCGGCTCGCCCGACCGCTCGATCCGCAACGGCTTCGCCATGGCGGCGCTGCGCAGCGCGGACGGCGCCTGGCTGCTCGGCGAGATGGGTGCCCACACCGCCAATGCCGGGCAGGTCTACTTTCCCTCCGGGACGCCCGATCCCTCCGACATTCGTGACGGAAGGGTCGACCTCGCCGGCAGCGTGGCCCGGGAACTTGAGGAGGAAACAGGACTTTCAGCCGCCGAGGCGAGGTTCGAACCGGCATGGACCATCGTCGAGGCCGGACAGAAGGTGGCCTTCCTGCAGACCGTGACGGTTGACGCCGACGCGGACGCGCTGCGGGCGCGGATCCATGACTTTCTGACGCGGGATCCGCAGCCGGAACTCGCCCGCATCCACATCGCCCGCAGCAGGGCAGACATCACGCCCGCCATGCCGGACTTCGTCGCCGGATTTCTGGAACGGGAACTCGCCGGGTAGTCGCTCGTCCGGCGCACATCGAGCCAGTCTGCGGCCTCGCCCCGCAACGGTTCCGGCGGATCCGGTCCTCAGCCGGCGGGATAGCCGTTCCGGACACGCGACTGCCTGACGAGCGAGCTCGCTTCCGCATCGCGGCCGGCCTGGCAGGCCTCGCTCGCCTTGGCGATATCGCCCTGGATGCGGTCGTAGACCGTCTGGCTGACGTGCCCGGTGTTCAGGTCGTTGTCCTGGATCGCCTTCCAGCGGGCGATGTCCGCCGAGCAGCCCTTGCCATCCGGCAGCTTGAAGCCCTCCGGGGATACGCCCGGCGGCAGGCCGGCGTACGACGAAGCCGGAGGTGTGCCGGACGCCGTTCCGCCCGGACCGGCGGAATTGCAGGCGGCGAGGGCGGCGCAGGCGGCAAGGACGAGGACAGGCTTCAGCATGGGGCGACTCTCCGCTTCTTCGCCGCCGCAGTGTCACGGGCGTGAGCGCCACGTCAACGCCTCCTTCACCGGCCGCCAAGGGCGGACTTGCGCGAGAACGGCTGCGGGATTATGCACGAGCGTCCGCCGGGATTGACCCGGCCGAGGACGAGAGGACGCCGTGGCCGCTCGCGCTGCCCATCGCCGCATCGAGACGGAGACCCTCAGGGTCCGTCCGGCGGCGTCGTGCGTCCCGGGCCTGCTTTCCCAGCTGCTGCTTCTTAGCTGCCCCTGAGGGCCGGCCGGGCGCGTGCGCCTGGGCACTCAGGGGACCGGACGAGCCGCACCAGACCGAACCCATAGGCGCCTCGAACGTCATTCTCGTACCCGGCGCCGCTCCGACAGGAGACAAAGCCATGTCCGCGACCACCGCGAACCCCGTTATCCACAGCCCGGCATCGGACGACCGCGTCGTCATCTTCGACACCACGTTGCGCGACGGCGAACAATCGCCCGGCGCATCCATGACCTTCGAGGAAAAGCTGCAGGTTGCGGCGTTGCTCGAGGAGATGGGGGTCGACATCATCGAGGCCGGCTTCCCCATCGCCAGCCAGGGCGACTTCGAGAGCGTGCGCGAGATTGCCCGGCGCAGCGAAAGGGCCGTCATCGCCGGTCTCGCGCGTGCGATCACCGCCGACATCGCGCGCGCAGGGGAGGCGGTGAAGCCGGCGCGCAGGCCCCGCATCCACACCTTCGTCTCCACCTCGCCCATCCATCTCGCCCACCAGATGAAGAAGAGCCTGGAGGAGGTTCTGGAAATCATCTCCGTCACCGTCCGGCAGGCCCGCAATCTCGTCGAGGACGTCGAGTGGTCGGCGATGGACGCCACGCGCACGCCGATCGAGGACCTGGTGCGCTGCGTCGATGCCGCGATCCGCGCCGGTGCAACGACGATCAACCTGCCTGACACGGTCGGATACGCCGTGCCGGCCGAGTACGAGGCCATGTTCCGGACCATCCGGGAGCGGGTGAAGGACAGCGACAAGGCCGTCTTCTCCGTCCACTGCCACGACGACCTCGGCCTCGCCGTCGCGAACTCACTGGCCGGCATCGCCGGCGGTGCGCGGCAGGTGGAGTGCACCATCAACGGGCTCGGCGAGCGGGCGGGCAATGCCGCGTTGGAGGAGATCGTGATGGCCATCCGCACGCGTCGCGACGCGATCCCGGTGGTCACGGGGGTAGACGCCAGCTATCTGACGCGCGCGTCGCGCCTGGTCTCGGCCGTCACGTCCTTCCCGGTGCAGTACAACAAGGCCATCGTCGGCCGGAACGCCTTCGCGCATGAGAGCGGCATCCACCAGGACGGCATGCTGAAAAACGCGCAGACCTACGAGATCATGACGCCGGAGTCGGTTGGCGTGTCGAAGACCTCGCTCGTCATGGGCAAGCACTCCGGCCGCCACGCCTTCCGCGAGAAGCTGAAGGAGCTGGGGTACGCTCTCGGCGAAAACGCCTTCGAGGATGCGTTCCGCCGCTTCAAGGACCTCGCCGACCGCAAGAAGCACGTCTACGACGAGGACATCGAGGCCCTCGTGGACGAGGAGATCGGCAGCGCCGAGGACCGCATCACTCTGGTCGCGCTCACCGTGATCGCAGGCACGCAGGGTCCGCAGCTCGCCACGCTGACGCTGGACGTGGACGGCCACCACGAGACGGTGCAGTCCACCGGCAACGGACCGGTCGACGCCACCTTCAACGCCATCCGCCGCATCGTCCCGCACGAAGCCAGGCTCGACCTCTTCCAGGTCCAGGCTGTGACCGAGGGAACCGACGCCCAGGCCGAGGTCTCGGTCCGCCTCTCGGAGGAGGGCCGCACGGTGACCGCCAAGGCCGCCGATCCCGACACGCTGGCCGCGGCCGCGCGCGCCTATCTCGGAGCGCTCAACCGCCTGTCGGTCAAGTCGGCCCGTGCAAGGCCGGAGTCGCTGGCGGGCTGAAGCTGAAGCGGCGCGCGAAAAGCGCGCCGCTGACCTGCACGCAGGGTCTGGACATCCCCGGCGGCCTTTGCTACTCACCGCCTCGCCGCGGAGCCGAAGGGCTCCACGGACCTTTGATGGGCGCATAGCTCAGTTGGTAGAGCAGCTGACTCTTAATCAGCGGGTCCTAGGTTCGAGCCCTAGTGCGCCCACCATCAAAGCCATTGAGAACGTTGATATATTTCGCTTCTGGGGGCGCGAATGCTTTCGGGCGCAGCATCCAGGTAGCAAATAGGTAGCGGGACGTGCTCTGCGCATGTCAGGGCCAGCTGTCGTTCGCGGCACGCCGCTTTGAGCCCTTCATCCAATCGCATCGAGTCCGCTCGGGCCTTTGGTGCAGCACGACAGACCCTGAACATCCCGACGCCGTTTGCGCTCGCAACATTCGGTGTCGTCACCGTACCAGTTGCATTGGGTCCCCATCCCCCCGGCATCTTCCAAAAGCCGCCCGAATAGTCCGCCACAAACGGAAACTCATGTCGGCTCCCACACAGGCGAAGTGGTCACGAGCGATAGAACTCGCTTCCTCATACCTACTGCTTGAGCTCAGACCGAGAGGGGAAGAAAGTTGCACACCTCCTCGGATGCGAACACACGGCCTTAGCGCCGCTGGCAATGGGCTCTTTCTAGTTACGGAAAACATCCAGAAATAAGCAGAGACAGTACCGGTGACTTCCCAACCTCCGTCCGCTGATAATTCACAAAGGCCGTACAATCGATCAACGATTCAAATTGCTGAGGGCAACGACGAGCGAAATCGGCTGCATTGTCGATCTTTAGCGTCAAGAGATCGCCAGGGCTCACCGCCTGTTTGAGCATTCCATCCTGAGGTGCATCGGCGTAGGCCATGCAGTCGATCCATGCATCCATGTTGCGGCCGTAGAACGAAGGAAAACCTAGGGCCTCGGTGAAGATATCATGGAAGGACTCCCAATCCGTGATGCGATCGGCGGGAATATCTACAAGTGTGGTTTTCATGCTCGTGGACCAAACCGTGGAGTTCGCGATGAGACAGTGGATGCGGCTCAGCCGGTAGGAGGAATTTGTCCTCAATTGCTTAAATAATGCAGGTTCTGATACCTATGGAAAACTTATATCTCGGATCTGATCTCATAGAACGCATGAGCTCTGTTTGATCGTCAGATCTGCCAGAAAGTCAGCGTATAATCCAACGGATCCTTGTTCGGCTTATCGTCAAAGGCGACTTCAAAGCGACGGCCGGGAAAATTAAACCCGAGTTTGACATCGTGTATTTCTTTCAAAATGCGCCCAAGATAACGCATTTGTTCTTCTGTGGCCTGCATTCCGTTTGTATGTAAACTGTCGAGGTGTACGTGATTCATTACTTTTTCAATCGACGATCTATCTCCACTCCCCTCAAAACTACGAAGCGACTTTAAATCAAACCCGCTCCGGAGTACATAATCTTCAAAGACAACAAATTCCGGCCAGAACATCAAACTGTAGCCGATGGCCAGCTCGTAACTTCCTCTGTAACTAACCCAGACGTCTGCAGGGACACCTCGTCCCTCGTTCCATTGCTGGATCTCCGGGATGAGTGCTGAGAAGTCAGTTTGGATTGCCATTGGGTGATGATGCACGCGCAAGAGCGCAGCCGCAACTAAGTTGCCCCTCTACAAACATTCAGGTCTACAGCCTTTGATGCCGACCTTGCTATTAAAGGCGCGCCGGAAGAGGTAGAATAGAGACGTCGCCACTTCGACCGGGAGCGGCAGAAAGCTGCACATCGCCATGTCAACTTACGCGAAACTGACACCGCCGAGGAATTCGTTACCATCCAGAACAGCCTCTTCAGTCTTTCCCTTAAGCATCGCTTCGAATGCATGCGTGAAGCGTGAGACCGCCTCGTAATTTGTCAGGTAGCGCGCAGTCACCATTTGCTGCTTCTCAGCATTTGCATCACGCAGCACTTCGTCTGCAAGTTCGACGCACACCAGAAGACGGCCTCTGCCATCATAGCGGGTAATGATCAGTCGAAGATTGCATTAAGGGATTGCACTTGTTTGTATGCCTTCGATCATCGGCGGGCGTTCGGCATTCAACGGATAACTGCGCAGAGCCTTGATGAAATCTTTCTCCAGATTCGTTCTGCTGAAATAGGCTGAACCCACGCCAGAGAAGAAGTGAGAACGCACCTGCGCAATTAAGGTCACCAGATCGTCGTCCTCAAATCCGACGCGCAATCTCAGTTCCGGCCGTTCCATCATGACTTGGCCTCAAGATCGGGTCCCGCCCACGTGTGTCGGAGTATGCCAAGCTTTCTGTCGTAAAGGCGCCTGTCCAGGGTCTGGAGATAAGCTCGGGGTTCAGCGATGCCGCCTGAATGTGGCTGCAGTAGATAGTTCGTGGCCAGATCCGATTTTGCTGTCTGTTGCCCGTAGGTCGATCCGGCTGGAAGATACGCCATGACCCGCTTATGGGTGCTCTCCGACGTGCATTGCGACTTCCCAGCTGAACCTTGGATCGTCCCCCAGGGCGTCGAGGCGGACGCGATTGTCATCGCCGGCGACTACCGAAACGGACTCCGCAACGCGATCCGGGCTGTGGCCAGCGACTATGCCAGCTATTTGCGGGACGGTGTCCCGTTGATCTACGTGCCGGGAAACCACTGTTACTGGAACTGCGGACTGCAGCACGAATTGGAAGCGGCCCAGCCGCTTGCGCTTGATCTGGGCGTCGCGCTGCTCGCATCTGGCGAAACGACCGAAGTTGACGGGGTACGGATCGTCGGGGCGACCCTCTGGACAGACATGCTGATCGCGGGCAACGGTTACTCTGATCTCCTGGTCGTTCAGGACACCATGCTTGACTTCCGGAAGATCCGGGACGGCAACTTCCGCAAGATCCGTGCGAGCCAGATTGTCGCTGAGCATGCCAAGCACCGGGCGGCGATCGAATCCGTTCTTCGGGTTCCACATGCCGGCAAGACCGTCGTGGTGACCCATCATGCGCCGTCCGCCCTCGGACTTCGGTATGGCAAGGTCACCGAAGCCCTCGATGCGGCCTTTGCATCGGACCTGGACGCCATGATCGAGGTCTTTCGCCCCGAACTGTGGATCCACGGGCACGTCCACTGCACGCGGCGGTATGCGGTGTCAGGCACCTCCATCGTGGTGAACGCACGTGGCTATGTGGAAAGCAGCAGGCGCCCCGGGACGGCGCTTGTCCGTGAGAACCCGGATTTCGACCAGCGGCTTGTCGTCGAAGTTTGACCGGTTGCAGAAACGCATCGCGAGGATGGCAGATGCTTGACAGATATTCCCGGCGAGTTGCGGATATCCTGTTTGCAGAGCGCCCTGATTGGCGCAGCTACGCAACGTTCAAACGCGATTCGGATCAAAAATTGCGCTTCCTGCAGATCGAGTTTCCGACCCCTCCAAAGGCCGATCTATTGGACCCGCTGTACATTTCTACATGGAATTCTGAAATCACCGTGGGGATGGACATAATGCACAGCCATATCATGGGCGAAGAAACTGCAGAGTTCCTGGTTGCATCAGGGCTCGATCCCGAGGCGCTCGCATTGCTGGACAGTGACGAGGATTTCGAACGCGGCTGCGCGTACGTCATCGCCTTCGTCGAGGAATTCATCTCTGAGGACACCATCGTCGCATCCGCTTGGAAGGGCAAAAGCTGGAAAAGCTCATGGTATGTGACGCGCGATGACATGATGTCTGGCGCCGCGCAACGCGAGGCGATCGTTCGCGCGGAGAGCAGCCCAATTTGGCCAGACAGTCCAAATCGGACTCCGCCAGTGGATAAAGCGCTAGACCGGTACAGGATCAGAAGCTGGAAAGGCACGTTCGATCTCGATCTGGACGCTTTCGGAAATCGCGTGCAGCTCCCAAGCCCGTCGGACTAATGATCGCCGCCTTCATCGGATTTTCCCGAACGTGACGAACACGCGGACGACCGCTTGGCTCGCTAAACGACCGGCCAGGGGCACTCCTGGTTGAACCAACTGCGGTGCCTTGCGCTCGTGTCGGGAGGCTGCAGACCGCCCTAGTTATCTGTAAAATTAATTGAATTAAGAATCTGTTGGCAAGGTAGAGCAGCAGACTCTTCATCAGCGGGTCCTAGGTTCGAGCCCTAGTGCGCCCACCATCAAAGTCCTGATATCGCTGACGGAACGAACCGGGCGACGGTGCGACGCCCGGCTTGGTGCGTTCGTGCTCAGTTCAGCAATAGCCGCCCTGTCCACCGCTCCGGCAGCCCGACGCGCGCTGGCCGCAGCGGGATCCGTCGGATGCAGTGTCGTAGGAATTGGTGCAGGCGAAGGCCCGGGTCGGGGCGACGGACGTGCACGCCATGAGAAGAGCAGCGAAGAGCGCCGAGATGATGCGCATTGTGTTCTCCTGACGGAAAAGCGAGGTCTTGCCTCCAGGTCAGGCTAATCGGGCGCCCATTACGCGATCGTCCTTGCGTTCGAGATCAACGCGTTAAGTCGGCGTAATCCGGTTCACCTCGCGCCTCCCGGGATCCGCCGGCATGAGCGATCGACAGGCCACCAATCGGTTTTGAGGGCTCTCGCTGTCGCATGGGCGAGGGCTGCCCTAGCCTGCGGGCCGTTTCTCGCGGGGGAAGGCGGATGAGCAGGATGAACGTGTTGCGCCGCGCTGGCGCCCTGGCCCAATACGCGGCGGCCATCGCATGTCTTTTGGGTCCGGCGCTCGCTTTCGCCGCCGACGCGCCGGGCTGCAAGGATGCCGCGGGTCTCAAGCGCTTCGAAGGCTCGGCCATCGTGCTCTGCGAGGCGCGTAACTTCGCCGAGTACACGCTCGCCAAGGGCAAGGCCGCGTCTTACGATTTCGACGCCAAGAAGGCTGCCTTCGACGCCTCGGAAGACCTCGAGGGACGGTTGGTTCAGAACGTCTATGCCGTGCCGCGGGGACCGTCGTCGGCGGAGGTTTTCCGCAACTACCTGGCCGAGCTCCAGGCCAAGGGGTTCACCGTCCTCTTCCAGGGCAAGAAGGACGAGCTCGGCCCCGCGATGGGGTCTTTCTTCGAGAACATGGGGCCGGGGACACAGATCTTCGGCTACAGCCCCGACGAGGCCCGTTACGTCGCCGCCGTGAAGGAGGACGGTGCGGCGAAGACCTACGCAGCCATCTATGTCGTCGAGTTCATCAATGGCTATGAGCCGCGCTTCGCGCCGGAGAAGGGCCAGGTGATGGTGCGCTTCGACACGCTCCAGGTGGGCGAACTGAAGAACCAGATGGTTGTCGTCTCCGCGTCCGAAATCGACAAGGCCATCATCGGGACGGGCCGTGTGGCGCTGTACGGGATCCTGTTCGACTTCAACCAGTCGACCATCAAGGCCGAGTCCCGCCCGGCGCTGGACGAGATCGCCAAGTACCTGAAGGCCAACCCCGAGCGCAAAGTCTACGTGGTCGGGCATACCGACAGTGTCGGCGGCTTCGACTCAAACATGCAGCTCTCGAAGGCGCGTGCTGCTGCCGTCGCGGCAGATCTCGCCAAGACCTACGGCATCCAGGCCGCCCGTCTTCAGGCGAGCGGCGTCGGGCTGCAGTCCCCGGTGGCGAGCAACGATACCGAGGACGGGCGTGCGAAGAACCGGCGGGTGGAACTCGTGCCACGCTGAGCGGCGGTTCCCGGCGCTGCGGCCTGGCACTGGACGCCCGCGCGCGGCCGTCCCGCACCGGAACACCCTTCATGAAAAGGCCCCGCAACGGGGCACGTTGCGGGGCCAAGGCGTGTCAAGTTGAACAGGCAGATGACCTGTAAGCTCAATGGGAGCAACCTCTGGGCCAAGGGGAGGCCCGGTCGACACCATGGCCCGGCGTGCCGACGATCCACCGGGAGTTGTGCGGCTGCCGCTGTCAGAACTTCCCGTACCGGAGATACGCCTCCTTCGGCGCGACGCCCTCAAGGATGGCCTTGCGCACCTTGTTCTCCGCCTGGATCACGTCCTCGACCTTGCCGACGACCTCGGCGGCCACCTCCTGCGGGATGACGACGATGCCGTCGATATCGCCGAGGATGTAGTCGCCGGTGGCGATGCGGACCTGGCCGATGGTGACCGGCTCGCCATAGGCCTCCGGCATCCAGGAGGCGACGATGTCGCGCGGGGTGTGGAACCGAGCGAAGACGGGAAAGCCGATCTTGCGGATAAAGGCGAGGTCGCGCGTGCCGCCGTCGACGATGTAGCCGCGCACGCCCCGGAATTGCAGCGTTTCGGCCGACAATTCGCCCATCAGAGCCCGCACGTCGTCCTGCGGCTGGCAGGCCACGACGTGACCCGCGGGCGCCAAACTGAGGAACTCGGTCCAGGCGATCAGGCTTTCATGGGCGGAGATCGTGTCGTCGGGCCGGCCGCGCACGGTGAAGACGCGGCCGAAGACGCGGGTGTCGGGATCGATCGCGCGGATCGTGCGCGGCAGGACGCATCCGGCCCGGCCCATGTCGCGCATGACGTCGTAGATCGCGCCCGAGTAGCAGTGGCCGAGACGCTCGGTCAGGTCCGCCGCTGCCGGGTCGAGACCGCCGCCTGTGTCCGTTGCGCCCTCCATTGCGTCCTCCCTTTTCCCCGCTCGTCTTTGCAAGCTGCGGTCCGCTTCGCACTCAAGTCGGGCAGCCATCAAACTGTCAAGGGGAGGCTCGCTCATTTGTTGGACCAGATCCTTCCTGAAGGTACAGATGCGCCAATACGGCTCCACCAAATGCGCCGACTGAGCTTGAAAATCCACTCTGCCGCGGATCTTGTCCTACAAATAAAAGAGGTTGGCTGCGCCCGATCCGTTTGCTTCATCTCACCTGACCAGCGATGTCTTGGTGGCAAACCAAGCATTCCGGAGCCTCACTCGACACGACCCGGCTGATTGCGATCAAACTCGTCCCGATCCTCGTGCCTGCTGATCCGCTTCCCTGCGGGCGAGTCCCCAATCGTCCTTCGACTGTCCCAAACTGCCAAGACTCGGCTGCGGTGGTTGGGCAAGTGTGCGGCTCCGATCCAAGAGGACCGCAGCCATGACGATGACCCGCCGCGAAGCACTCGGCGCCTTCACCGCTCTCACCGCCGCCGGATTTGCTCCGGCTGCGCACGCTCTGGACGGACCGCTAGCCGACCTCGTGGAGGGGACGGAAGAATTCGCCATCGCGTCCGACGCGTACATCTACGGCTATCCGTTGGTCACCATGGAGATGACGCGCCGCATCGTCACCAACGTCGCCGAGCAGGTCGGGACGCGTGGGCCGATGGGGACGATCATCAAGCTGCGCGAATACCCCAACGCTGCGTTCCGGGACGTCACCGCTCCGAACGCGGACACGCTGTACACGACGTCGTTCTTCGACGTCGGCGACGAGCCCTGGGTGCTGGATACACCCGACATGGGCGATCGCTACTTCCTGCTGCCGTTCCTGAGCGGCTGGACCGACGTGTTCCAGGTTCCCGGCACGCGCACCACGGGAGGCAAGGCGCGAACCTTCCTGATCACGGGGCCGGGATGGTCCGGCACGGTGCCGGACGGCATGATGCAGCTGAAATCCCCGACCGCGCTGGTGTGGCTGCTCGGGCGCATCTACTGCACCGGCACCCCCGAGGATTACGCGGCGGTCCACGCACTGCAGGACAAGTTCAAGCTGCAGCCGCTTAGCTCCTGGGGCAAGCCCTGGACCGCGCCCGCCGGCAAGGTGGATTCGTCCATCGACATGAAGACGCCGGTCCGCGACCAGGTGAACGCGCTCTCGGCGGTGGACTACTTCACCCTGCTGGCCGAACTCCTGAAGCGGAATCCGCCGGCTTCGGCGGACGCGCCGGCCCTGAAGCGCTTCGAGCGTATCGGCCTGGTGGCCGGCAAGAGCTTTGATCCGCAGTTCGTCGACAAGGGCTGGGAACGGCGCCTGCCGGAGTTCTCGTACCACCGCATCATGGCGCAATTCCTGTCGCGCAATGGCGACATGACGCGGCAGAACGGCTGGGCCTTCACGACCAAGGCCGGCGTCTACGGCACCAACTACATCCAGCGCGCTCTGGTGACCGCCATCGGCCTCGGCGCCAACCGTCCGCAGGACGCGATCTATCCCACGTCGCTGAAGCCATCGCTGGTCGAAAACTACGATGGGTCGAAGAAGTACGAGCTGCGCTTTGCCAAGGGTGAAATGCCGCCGGTGCGGGGGTTCTGGTCGCTGACCATGTACGACGAGAATCTTTTCTTCGTCGAGAACCCGATCAACCGCTATTCGATGAGCCTGCGGACCAACCCGAAATACGAGAAGGACGGTTCGCTGGTCATCTCCATTCAGAACGACAGCCCGGGCGCCGACAAGGAGGCCAACTGGCTTCCCGCCCCAAAGGGCAAGTTCCACCTGATGCTGCGGCTCTACTGGCCGGACGAGAGCCACCCCTCGATCATCGACGGCTCGTGGACCATCCCGCAGGTCAAGAAGGTCGGCTGAGCATCTGCACCCGACGGGTCCGTCCGCGCTCAGCGCGGGCGGCGCTCCACCTCGGTGGGATAGAGCGACACGGCCGACTTGCCGACAGAGGCCTCGGCCAAGGCAATCAAAATGCGGGACAGGTCGGCCGGCACTGTTCCGGATCCTGCCGCGGCCTGCCCAACGGCGCCGCGACGGGCCGCAATGAGTTTCCAGGTCGACTCGATGATGCGTGGCATCGTTGGTCCTCCCCGATGGGCTTCTGCCCCGATCCATGGACAGAACGCTCCTGCGTTCCGGGTCCTCCCGCCGGGTTGGGATCGTTCCCGACCAGCGTCCATGCGAGAGATGATTTGACCCGCCGCGTTAACGAGTCCTTTTACCTTTCGCCGAAAGCCGGGGTCATCGGGCTCGCGCCTTCCATCTCGGGTTGCGCGCTCGCGAGATGATCAACAATAGGTTGCAGCAATCTTCGCCGCGCCGGAAATGAAGGCTTAACCCGATTGCAGACTCGCTCCGGGAGGCTGGAACCTTTTCAGGCAGCCCACCAGTAGCGGACGAGATGGAAGAAGACGGGGGCGGCGAAGACCACCGAGTCGATCCTGTCCATCATGCCGCCATGCCCCTCGATCAGGCGGCCCCAATCCTTGACGCCGCGGTCGCGCTTGATGGCGGACATCACCAGCCCGCCGAAGAAGCCCATCAGCGTGATGACGAGCGCCATGGCCCCCGCCTGCGCGGGCGTGAACGGCGTCATCCACCACAGCCCCGCCCCGAGCAAGGTGGCGGACGCCACGCCTCCGACGAGGCCTTCCCACGTTTTCGAAGGCGACACGGTGGGCGCCACCTTGTGCCGCCCGAAGAGCTTCCCCCAGACGTATTGCAACACGTCGCTGGACTGCACGACCACGACGAGGAAGCAGATCAGCAGCAAATTGTGGCCCTCGTAGCCGGGTATGGCGAGGGTCAGCAGCGCCGGCACGTGCGAGACGCAGAACACGGCGACCATCAGGCCCCATTGCACCTCCGCGATGCGGGTGAGGAACCCGGACACCTCGCCGCGCAGCACCGCGACGATCGGCAGCATCAGGAAGACGTAGACCGGGATGAACACCGCGAAGAGCCCGTACCACTCCCACCAGACGAGCGCGTACTGGATGGGCAGCACGACGTAGAAGGCGGCCGCCAGGGCATAGTGGTCGCCACGCCGCGTGTGGACCAGCGTCATGGCTTCGCGCATGGCCGTGAAGGACACGGCGGCGAAGAGCAGGATCACGCCGGCCCGGCCGAACTGGAACGCGATGGCGATGAGGGCGACCATCGCCCACCAGGCCCGGATGCGGGCATTCAGGTTCTGAACCGTGGGGTTTGGCCCGTCGCGTTCGAGGCGACGGTGCAGGACATAGCCGGCCACCGAGGCGACGAGCAGCACCCCCGCGATGCCGCCGAAGAGGATCAGGCTGTGCTGCCAGGCGGTCATGCCGCCGTCTCCGAGCTCGCAGCGGGCTGAGACGGCCGCAGAGCCAGCACGGCGGCCTGGGCGCGATCCATGAATGCCGTCCTGTCCTCGCCCTGCTGCAAGGTGAAGGGCTGTCCGAAGGTCACCGTGCAGAGGAGGGGGACCGGTATCATCTCGCCCTTCGGCATGACGCGGCTGAGATTATCGATCCACACCGGTACGATCTCAGTGCCGGGCCTGGCGCGAGCGAGGTGGAACAGGCCGGTGCGAAAGGGCAGGAGCGGCTCCGGCCCCGTATTGCGCGTGCCTTCGGGAAACAGGATCAGCGACGAGGTCTCCAGTGCGCCCATCATCGTGGCGATGGGGTTGGCGGCGCGTGAGACCGGCGTCCGGTCGATCAGGAGAGCGTTGAACACGCGCTGTCCAAAGAAGCGCCGCAGCCGCCCCTTGCTCCAGTAGTCGAGTGCCGCGACCGGGCGCGTCGTGCGCCGCAGGTCGCGCGGCAGGACAGTCCAGACCAGCACGAAATCGCCGTGGCTGACATGGTTGGCGATGTAGATGCGCCGGGCCGGCGATGGCGTGCAGCCCGTCCAGTTGGCGCGGACGCCCGTCACGATCCGCGCGAAAGCGACGATGCCGAGCGCTGCAGCCGTTGCCGGAATGTCGCTCACCGCCATTGTTTCAATTCGCAAGTCCGGCGGCGAGGGCCAGCAACACGACCTGGACACCCAATGCCGCGCCCTGCAGCGCCATCAGCCGGCTTGCTCCGGCGATGCGGGCAACGAGGGGGCGGCCAGCCTTGCCCTCCGGCATCAGGCGGAGGCGCGCCATGGCCCGGTCGAAGGCCGCGAGGTCGGCCGCCTCTCCCGTCAGGCCGCTGAAGAGGGCCGCGTCGAACCCGACGCGAATGGCGAGGTAGAGCTGAGCCAGGCCTGCGCCGACGGCGCCGATGCAGAGCGAGACGGCCACAGGCGCTTCGTGCCGCGCGGTGAGCAGGGCGGCGAGAAGCGCGACACCGGTGAGAATACGCGACAGCGAGTCGATGCGGCCGCCCTGCCGCAGCAGGGCCGCGGCGATGCCGGCGGCGCGGCGCTCCTCTGTGGCGGCAGGCCCGGGCTGGATGCGCGGGACGGGGTTCATGACCGGCTTCCTGCCTCCGCTATCCTGTCGAGTGTCTCGCGGCTGGCGACGACGGCCGGCCTCGCCCGGCGAACAACGTCGAGCGCGTCCCCGGCGGTTGCGGCTCGCCCCGTCCGAAGCAGCCACGTGGCCACCGCCGCGGCGCTGCGCCCGTAGCCCAGGGCGCAGCATGCAAGGACAGGCCCAACCCGCCGCAGCCGCTCGATCTCGTCCGCGGCCTGGCGGAGCTCCGCGGCTTCGGGCACGACGAGGTCGAGCATCGGCACGCCTGATACGATCGCGCCTCCGCCACGGCATGGGATCTCGGGGCAGAGGTCGACGATGCCGGCAAAGCCGTGTGCCCCGGCCCGCCGCACCGGGACGCGGCCGATCCACACGCCGTCGGCAACAGCGTCGGGAGCGGGGGACTTCCGCGTCCAGAGCCGGGAGTTCACGAGAGCGGCGAGCGTGTAGGGAGCGAAGAGCCAGCGGGCGGCGAAGGAGGGCGTTCCCCCAGCTGACTGGAAGCCGGCCGGCCCGGCGAGTGCATAGGAAACCGCGACCATCAGGCAGGACACCGCAGGCCACAGCAGCCAGAGCGCCCAACCCCCCAGGGCGAAGGCGCCAGATGCGAGCAGGCTGGCCAGACCCGCGTAGAGGAGGGCGAGTTCGCGCCGCTTCGAACTTGGCGTCAGCCGGAGCCGGGACAGGGGTGACGGCGAACTGTCCGGCCACATCCAGAGGCACAGGAGACCAGCGAGCAGCCCCGTCGGGATGTCGACGAAATGATGCTGGAACGTCGTCAGCACAGACACGCCGATCAGCGCAAACCAGCTGATCAGGAAAGGCCGGAGCCAGCCGGGGACGTGCCTGGCGTAGAGCGCTGCCAGGATGACGCAGAGTGCGATGTGCAGGGAAGGCGCCTGGTTGAACGGCTTGTCGAAGCTCAGCAGCGCGTCGAAGAGGCTGGCCGGGAGACCGGGCTCGATGGTCGGCCGCTCGAAGCTGAACCGCAGCGGAAACAGCAGGAAGCATACGACGCAGATCGCCTGGATGGTGAGCAGGCGTCTACCGTGTGTATCGAGCTCCCGGCGGTCGACGCAGACGAACACGGAGGCCGCGTAGAACAGGTTGATGCTCCAGTACGGGATGATCGTCCACGCAAGGAACGGTACCGACCGCTCCCAATCGAAGACGATGGTGGGGACGTCGGCGCGCATGCCGGCCAGCCAGTTCGCCGTGCCGTAGGTGAGGTAGAACAGCGGCCCGAGCACCGCGAGCCAGGCGCAGGCGCGCAGCCAAGGGCGCCCAGCACGCGTCGTCTCGAGTGGCGCAGCAGCGATGCTCATCCCTCGCGCCTTGCCAGAGACACGGTGAAGATGCCCTCGCGGCCGACGCGGTGCTCGACCTTGCGGAACCCGGCGGCGGCGACCAGCTGATCCATCTCGGCCACTGTCCGGCGGCGCATCACCCAGGCCGAGCCGCCGCGGTGGCTCGTCAGGGCCCGCGCGATGAAGGCGAGCTGGGGGTGCCAAGGCTGGCCGGTGTAGACCAGCCAGCCGCCCGGCGGCACCGCCTTCGCGAGCCCGGCCAGCGAGCGGCGCACCATGGCGTTGGACGGGAAGAGTTCGAAGAGGCCGGAGACGACGGCCAAGGTCGGACGGGGGTCGAGAGCTGCCAGCCCATCCTCGTCGAAGGCGTCGCCTTCCTCGAAGCGGGCGACGCTGCCCAGGCCGCGCGCGGCGATGAGATCCCTCCCGGCCGCCACGTTGAGAGGCGAGTAGTCCCTGAGCAGGATCGTCTCTGCATCGACGCCGGACGATGCGAGTGCGTCCAGCACGTAGCGCCCGTGCCCGGCGGCAACGTCGACCACGCGCACCGGCAGTTCCGCGTCGCGCAGGCGCCGCATGGCCTCGGCCAGGAGCTCCTCGACATGGGCTTTCCGCTCGCGGATGCCGCTCCAGCCGGGGGAGTCGAGATAGGCGCGGTCCACGAGCCGGCCGGGCACGCCGAACCCCGTCGCGCGGTTGCGATAGACGTAGTCGAGCGTGGAGCCTGAATCGAATCCGGTCCGGTGACCGAGCGCGATGCCGTCGGAGAAAACGCCTGCAAAGCGCAGGCCGGCCCGGGTCGCAGCCCAGTAGAGGCCTTCCGGCGACCATGCGGGGAGGGGGGAGGCCAGCACCTCGGCCTGGTCCCTCGTATAGCCCATGCGGTCGGCGTCCAGGAAGGACGGCCGCGCCGGTTCCTCGTCGAAGCGTTCGCTGACGAAGCGCCGCGCGTGGCCGATCGCGATGGCGCGATCCTTCTCGCCCAGCGTGTCATGGAAGAAGCCGGGCAGGACGTGGCGCTCCTTCGTGGCCGAGCCCAGCCGCTCGAAGAAGCGGTGCTGGGGACGGTGCCGCACGACCCAGTCGTCGCCGGATATCAGAAGCTGCGTCGGGACGGTAATCGCCCTCGCATCAGCGACGATGCGATCGGAGGTCGCATAGAGGCCAAGGAGGACGTCCACGGAGATGGCGCGGGTGACCAGCGGATCGGCCTTGAAGCTCTCGATGCGCGCGGGGTCGTGCGTCAGGAGCTTCGGCTTCACGTAGGAGTTCACGGTGAAATTGCCGCGCAGCTTGCGCAGCAGACCCAGGCCAGGGCGCGCGAACGGCACGTAGAGCTTGACGCTGAAGGCGGGCGAGCCGAGCACGAGAGCGCGCAAGGGCGGCGCGTAGTCGTGCACCCAGGCCGTCGCCAGCACGGCGCCGACGCTCTGGGCCACGACCGCCATGTCGTGGCGGGCGATGGCGTAGGTCTCGCTCACGTGCCGGGCGAAATCCTCCACGTCGCGCACCGAGCGGGCGAAGCTCGGCGAATGGCCGCGTTCGCCGGGCGAGAGACCGTGTCCTCGCGCGTCCCAGGCGAAGATGTCGAAGCCGGGCAGGCCGAGTTCGTCGGCCAGATGCGCCACGCGGCCGGAGTGCTCATGGCCACGGTGGAAGACGAGGATGGCGCCCTTGCGGTCCTGCGTCGCTGGCCAGCGGCGGTAGAACAGGTCGACGCCGTCGGACGTGCGGAACGTGTTTTCCTCATAGGGCCGGTCGGTCAGCGAAGGCGCGGCATTTTCTCTCGCCTGCCCCGGTCGCGGCACGTCGTGCGCTTCGAGGACCTGCGGGAACGAAGCCGGAAAGCCATCGGCCTTCGCCTCTGCCAGCCCGGCCCGGACACGATTTATCGTGGTGAGGGCCAAAAGGGCTGCCAGGGCGGGCATGATCCAGACAGCGGCCGGCGGAAGCGCGCCGGCGAACCCGATCCAGGCGCCGAGCACGCCGAAGACGGCGGCGCGGTCGCTCTTGCCCATGGGACCCCGGTATTGGCGGGGAGCGCCCACCATCGGGCCGAGGGCCCCGGCAAACTCGGAGATGACGGCGAGAACGACGACCGCCGCTACCGAGCCGGGAGAGAAGGGCGCGACGAGGGCGAAGGGTGCATAAAGCGCGACGTCGGACACCACGTCGGACAGTTCGTTGAGGTAGGCGCCTAGCCGGCTCTTCTGGCCGTGCTCGCGGGCCAGCATGCCGTCGGCGGCATTCAGCGCCATGCGCAGGAGCAGCCACGCCGGCAGCAGGAGGAAGACTGTGAGGCGCCCGTCCAGGGCACCGCGGGAAACGACCCACCCGACGAGCACGGATCCGATTGCCGCGGAGACCGTGACCTGGTTAGCCGTCACGCCTGTCCTGGCGAGTGCAGCAACCGCAGGGCGCAAGAGAGCCTGAAACTGCGGCTTCACCGCGTAGATCGACATGCCCTGCCCCCCGCAGAGATTTCCTGCTTCACGCTCTTTGCGACTCCACTCAACCCGGGGCTGTGCCGAAACGCACGCGGCCGCCTTGAATTGCTGGACGCTACGTGCCCGTTGGCCGACGGTGCGGATGGGCCGGGGTGGGGCCAGCGGAAGTGGCAGGGGCAGTGCGGCAATCCGTTGCGTTGCGCGAACCGTACGCTGGCACACATCGCGCATGGCGCGGTGGGCACGTTCTACAGGCGTTGAGGAGGGAACAGGATGGCAAGAGGGGCGGGGCGGGTACTTGGACTTTGCACGGCTTTGGCCGTGTCCATGCTGATGGCAGGAGCATCGAAGGCGCAGGAAATCAACGCGCTGGTCTGGTGCGACCACACCGACGAAGGGTTCCTCAAGGCCTTCACAGACAAGACCGGCATCAAGGTCAACGTGAAGGACTATGAAGGCACGGGCACCGCGCTCGCGCTGCTCGAGCAGTCGAAGCCGGCCGACTGGGACGTGTTCGTCGTCGATTCCACCGACGTGCGCCGCGTGGTCGAGCGCAAGCTCCTTGCGGAGCTCGATCCCAAGGACTTCCCGCTCGCCAACATCCCGCCCGCGGTGCTACTGCCCGACTACCACCAGGTCGGCGGCAAGATGTATGCGGTGCCCGAGAAGTTCGGCTACAACGCCATCGCCTTCGACAAGTCGAAGATCCCGGCCGAGAAAGCCCGCGACGTCAGCGTGCTGTGGGATCCCGCAATGAAGGGCAAGATCGCCATCTACGACTACTACCTGCCCGTGATCGGACAGGTGGCCGTGGCGCTCGGCAAGACCCCTCAGTCGCTCACCGAGGCTGATCTCCCCGCCATCAAGGAGAAGCTGGCAGCCATGCGCGCGAACGCGGTGCTCGTCGGTGACGTCGTCACGTCGCAGACGGCCCTGGCCACGGGGCAGGTCGCAATCCTGGCGGGCGGAGGCGAGTACACGGTGTCTGGTCTCTCGGCCGAGAAGCCGAACCTCGACTGGGTTCTGCCGGACGTCGGCGGTATCCGCTGGCAGCAGGCCATCGGCGTCTTCGCCGGATCGGCCAAGAAGAAGGAAGCGACGCAGTTCGTGCAGTACGTGCTGTCGCCAGAGGGCCAGGCCAAGCTCGCCACCTCGTCCTGCTATTGGGGCATGCCCGCCAATTCCAAGGCAACGCTGACGCAAGAGCAGAAGACGGTGCTGCGCTGGGACGAGCAGCCGAAGTTCATCGCCAAGTCCTTCCCCTATCCCTCGCCGAGCGAGTCCCTCGACAAGGCGATGCTGACGATGTGGGAGGAGGTCCTGCAGAAGTAAGCGCCAGCCACCATGGCTGGCTCGGGAACAATCGCGGCCGCCTCCGCCGAGGACAGCGGCCGCCGCGCCGACGCGCGCCGCGGGCTGATGCTCGCGGCGCCCGCCGTGCTGTGGACGCTGGCCTTCTTCCTCGTCCCGACCGCCGTCATCGCGGTGTGGAGCCTCTTCCGGAAGGAGGGCGCGGTACTCATCACCACGCCGGGGCTCGACAACTACCGCAGGTTCATCGAGCAGGACAGTTTCGTCCAAGGGTTGTGGAACTCCCTGGAAGTCACTCTGCTTGCGACACTTCTCTCCGTCCTGCTCGCCTTTCCGCTGGCCTACATGATCGCGACCCGCGTGCCGGCGCAGTGGCAGCGGCTCTGCCTGACGCTGGCGGTTCTGCCGTTCTGGACGTCCTACGTCGTGCGGTCCTACGCCTGGCTTCTGGTGCTGGCGCCGAACGGTGTGGTGAACCAGACGCTACTGGCGCTGGGACTCGCTTCGGAGCCGGTGCAGCTGTCCTTCAACCAGGGTGCGACGGTCCTGGGCTTCGTGCACTTCTTCACGATGCTCTGCACCCTCACCATTTTCGCGAGCCTCGTGCGCATCGACCCGAAGCTGCGACTGGCGGCCGCCGACCTCGGGGCTGGGCCGGTGCAGACCTTCCTGCGCGTGACGCTGCCCCTGGCCCTGCCCGGCGTCGCGACAGGGGCCTTCCTCACCTTCGTCGTCGCCATCGGTGACTTCGTCACGCCGCAGATCCTGGGCGGCAACACCCAGCTGCTCCTGTCGCAGCTGATCCTGCAGCAGATCAACCGGCGCGCCGATATCCCGATGGCTTCGGCGCTGTCGATGATCCTGCTCGTCCTCGTCGCTCTCGCCTATGTCGCCGCGGCGCGCTGGCTCACCGCGAGGCGGGCATGAACGGCCGCGCAGGACGGGCCGCAGGAGCGGCGCTCGTCATCGTCCCGATCTTCGTCTTCATCTACCTGCCCATCGCGGTGCTGGTGATGTTTTCATTCCAGGCCGGCAAGGTGCCCGTGCCGCCCTTCACCGGCCCGTCGCTGGAGTGGTACGGCAAGGTGCTGGGCAATGACCGGGTTCTCGCGGCGACCGGCAGCTCGGTGCTCGTCGGGCTCCTCTCCTCGGCCTTCGCGACCGTGCTCGCCACGCTGGCGGCGTGGGGCCTCGCGCGACATGCCGTGCCCGGACGCCGGCTGATCGAGGGGCTGATCTACCTGCCTCTCGCGGTCTCCTACCTCGTCGTCGGCGTCGGCCTGCTGGTGGCCTTCTCGGCCCTGGGGATCGGCAAGTCGCTCTGGGCGGTCGGCATCGGCCATGTCGTCTTGAACCTGCCGCTCGCCTTCGCGGTCGTCTACAGCCAGTTCGATCGGGATCAGGCGAGGCTCGAGCAGGCTGCGCGGGATCTCGGCGCATCCGAGCCGCAGGTTCTGGCGCGCGTCACCCTTCCGCTGCTCTGGCCGGCCATTCTGGCCGCCTTTCTCCTCAGCTTCACCTTCTCCTGGGACGAGTTCATCGTGGCCTTCCTCCTGTCGGCGTTCCAGCCGACGCTCCCCGTCGTCATCTGGTCCATGCTGCGCACCGGCCTCGACCCGCAGACCAACGCGGCCGGCACGCTGGTCTTCCTCGTGTCCGTCGTCGGCGCGCTCGTTTTCGAGCTGCTGGTGCTCAGGCGGAGGGCACGTGATGCGCGCGGCTGAACTGGCTTTGCAGGACGTCAGCAAGTCGTTCGACGGCGTCGTCGCGGTCGAGCGCTTCTCCATGGCCGTGCCGCCGGGGAGCTACGTGGTCCTGCTCGGCCCGTCGGGCTCGGGCAAGAGCACGGTGCTCTCGATGCTCGGCGGCTTCGTCCTGCCGAGCTCCGGGCGGATCCTGATCGGCGGCGAGGATGTCTCGACCGTTCCCCCCGCCAAACGCCCGACGGCGACCGTGTTCCAGGACTACGCGCTGTTTCCCCATCTCACCGTCGCCGGCAATATCGGCTTCGGCCTGTCGGTGCGTGGCCTCCCGAAAGCACAGATCGCTGCCAAGGTCGGCGAAGCGCTCGACATGGTGGGGCTGGCCGGTTTCGGGAATCGGACGATCTCGGCCACCTCCGGCGGCCAGCGGCAGCGCATCGCGCTGGCCCGGGCGCTCGTCACCGATCCCGCGGTGCTGCTGCTGGACGAGCCTCTCGGTGCGCTCGACCTGGCCTTGCGGCGGCAGATGCAGGACGAGCTCAGGCGCATCCAGAGGGCGCAGTCGCGCAGCTTCGTCCACGTCACGCACGACCAGGAGGAGGCGATGGCCATCGCCGACCTCCTCGTCATCATGCGGGCCGGCAGGATCGAGGACGCCGGTCCGCCGGAGCGGGTCTACTCCCGCCCGCGCACCCGCTTCGCAGCAACGTTCATGGGCGAAAGTACCATCCTGGAGGGCCGCGTTGCGGCGGCCGCGGATGGCATCGTGACGGTGGACACGACGGCCGGCCGCTTCGCCGCCGAGGGCGACACCCCAGCCGGCACCGCGGTCGCGCTGGCGCTGCGGCCCGAACAGGTGCATTGCGGCGTCCCGGGTCCCGGCGACCAGCCGCTCGGGACGGCGCGGATCGAGGAACGCGTCTTCCAGGGCAGCTTCGTGCGCCTTCGCGCGTTGCTTCCGTCGGGAGCACGGATCCTGGCGAAGGTCGGACCGGCCGAGGCTGCGATGCTGGGCGACACGGCATCGCTGCATGTGAGACAGGGCGGCTTCGTGCTGCTTCGGGACGAGAGCGAATTGCGATGACGAAGCCGGTCATTCCCCCTGCGGATTGGTACGAGACGCTGCCCTTCGCCGACGGCATCACGCTCATCCACGAGCCCTGGATGCCGTTCTTCTTCCGCTGCAACATGTGGCATGTCCGCGGCCGGGACCGTGACCTCCTCGTCGACACCGGGCTCGGCGCCTTCTCGCTGCGCCAGAACGTGCCGCTTGTGAACGGCAGGCCCATCGTCTGCCTCAGCAGCCACACGCATTTCGACCATATCGGCTCGACGCACGAGTTCGAGGAGCGGCTGGTTCACCCGGCGGAGGCGCACATCCTCGCCGACCCCCGCAACGAGTGGACGCTGGCCGCGAAGTACGCGCGACCCGGAGGCGACGAGGCCATGTTCGACGGCGTGCCCGAGGGCTGGGTGGCCGCGGAATACGCGATCAAGCCTGCCCCTGCCACCGGGCTGGTGAACGAGGGCGACCGGATCGACTTGGGCGACCGCGCCTTCACCGTGCTGCACACGCCCGGCCACTCGCCGGGCCATGTCTCTCTCTTCGAGGAGAAGACCGGCACCCTGATCGCCGCCGACGTCATCTATGACGGCCCGCTGGTGACGAATTGCTACCACTCAAACATAAACGACTACCGCGCCACCATGCGGCGCCTGCGCGAGCTGCAACCCTCCATCGTGCATGGCGGCCACTGTCCCAGCTTCGGACCGGTGCGTTTCCGGCAGCTTATCGATGCGTTCCTCGCGGAGGGGTAGGGCCTCCGGAGCGCGGGTCTCCAGACCCGCACCTTCAAACCTGCCAAAAGGCGCGTCTGAAGACGCGCGGTCCAAAGGCGCGTCTGAGACACTGCTTTGGAGCGCGGGTCTTCAGACCCGCACCTTCGAGCCTGCTAACAGGCGCGTCGGAGACGCGCGGTCCAAAGGCGCGTCTGAGACACTGCTTTGGAGCGCGGGTCTTCAGACCCGCACCTTAAGGCCTGCTAACAGGCGCGTCTGAAGACGCGCGGTCCAAAGGCGCGTCTGAGACACTGCTCTGGAGCGCGGGTCTCCAGACCCGCACCTTTGAGCCTGCCGAAAGGCGCGTCGGAGACGCGCGGTCCAAAGGCGCGTCTGAGACACTGCTTTGGAGCGCGGGTCTTCAGACCCGCACCTTCGAACCTGCCGAAAGGCGCGTCGGAGACGCGCGGTCTAAAGGCGCGTCTGAGACACTACTTTGGAGCGCGGGTCTTCAGACCCGCACCTTTGAACCTGCCAACAGGCGCGTCGGAGACGCGCGGTCCAAAAAGGCGCGTCACGCCGCCTCTTCCCCGATTGCGCCGTCGCCCCATGTGGGTTGCAGACGCTTCAGGAGCACTCGTGACGACTCTCCGCCTCATCCTCGGCGACCAGCTGACCCGCGATCTGTCCTCGCTGGCCGATCTCGATCCTGCCACCGACGTTGTGGTGATGGTCGAGGTGGCGGACGAGACGACCTATGTGCGCCACCACAAGCAGAAGATCGCGCTGATCCTCTCGGCCATGCGCCACTTCGCACAGGCGCTGCTGGAGGAGGGGATCACTGTCGATTATGTCCGCCTGGACGACGCCGGGAACACCGGGTCCTTCAGCGGCGAACTGCAGCGGGCCGTGGAGCGGCACCGGCCGCGGCGGATTGTCGTGACGGAGCCCGGCGAGTGGCGGGTCTGGGAGGCGATGCGGGGCTGGTCCAAGGCATTCGACCTGCCCGTCGAGATCCGGGAGGACGATCGCTTCTTCTGCTCGCGCGGACGCTTCGCGCGCTGGGCTGGCGGCCGCAAGGCCTACCGCATGGAGTTCTTCTACCGCGACATGCGGCGCGAGTCCGGCCTGCTCATGGACGGCGAGGAGCCGGTCGGTGGCCGCTGGAACTTCGACGCGGAGAACCGCAAGAGCCTCCCGCCCGGCGTTGTCCCGCCGCCCCGTGCCGCCTTCGAGCCGGATGAGATCACGCGCGGGGTGCTGGACCTCGTCGCCGGGCGCTTTGCCGAGCATTTCGGCGACCTGGAGCCTTTCGGCTGGGCCGTGACCCGCACCGGGGCACTGGAGGCGCTGGACCACTTCATGACGGCCTGCCTGCCGTCCTTCGGCGACTACCAGGACGCGATGAAGAGCGGGAACGTGTTCCTCTACCATTCCGTGCTGTCGCCCTACCTGAACTGCGGGTTGCTGACGGCCCGGGAGGTCTGCTTCGCGGCCGAGCGGGAGTGGGAGGCAGGACGGGCGCCGCTCAACGCGGTGGAAGGCTTCGTGCGCCAGATCCTCGGCTGGCGGGAATATGTCCGCGGCATCTACTGGCTGCGCATGCCCGACTATGCCGGCACGAACGCGCTGTCGGCGAAGCGGCCGCTGCCCTGGTTCTACTGGTCGGGCGAGACGGCCATGAACTGCCTCGCCAATGTCATCGGCGACACCAAGCGCCATGCCTACGCCAATCACATCCAGCGCCTGATGGTGACGGGCAACTTCGCGCTGCTCGCCGGGATCAACCCGGCCGAGGTCGAGGAGTGGTACCTCGTCGTCTATGCCGACGCCTATGAGTGGGTGGAGCTGCCGAACGTCCACGGCATGGTCATGTTCGCGGATGGGGGCCTGCTGGCCTCCAAGCCCTACGCCGCCTCGGGCGCCTACATCGACCGCATGTCGGACTATTGCAGCGGCTGCGCCTATGATCCCGCTGTAAAGACAGGGCCCGGCGCCTGCCCGTTCAACATCCTGTACTGGAACTTCCTGGTCGAGAACCGGGCGGCCCTGGCGAAGAACCCACGCATGGCCATGCCCTACCGCACGCTCGACCGCATGGCTCCCGAACGCCGCAAGGCCATCGTAAAGGAGGCCGCTGCCTTCCTTGCAAGCATGGGAGGCGACACCGGTCCGCAGGGGGGAGGCCGGGCGCAGCTGGCCCTCGATCTCGACGCTCCGCCCGTTCGCAGCGCCACGCGGCCTTGATAGGCGGGCCGGAAGGCCCGATCTTCGGAGGACGGCGTGCGTTGAGCGTGCGGCGAGGAGCTTCAGCCGATGACTGTGCACGTCCCCTTCGACAATTCCTACGCCCGTATGCCGGACGTATTCTACGCCCGCGTCGAGCCGACGCCGGTGCAGTCGCCCCGGCTGATCGCGCTCAACCGCGCGCTGGCGGCGCAACTCGGTGTGGACGCCGACGCGCTGGCCTCGCCCGAGGGGGTCGAGATCCTCGCCGGCAAACGCATCCCCGAGGGTGCCGAGCCGCTGGCGATGGCCTATGCGGGCCACCAGTTCGGCAACTTCGTGCCGCAGCTCGGCGATGGGCGGGCCATCCTGCTGGGCGAGGTGGTGGACAGGAATGGCGTACGCCGCGACATCCAGCTGAAGGGCTCGGGGCCGACGCCGTTCTCCCGCCGGGGTGACGGCCGGGCGGCGCTCGGTCCCGTGCTGCGCGAATACCTCGTCAGCGAGGCCATAGCCGCTCTCGGCGTGCCCACCACCCGGGCCCTCGCGGCGGTGACGACCGGCGAGCACGTCTTCCGCGAGACCATCCTGCCGGGGGCCGTTCTGACGCGCGTCGCATCGAGCCATATCCGGGTCGGGACCTTTCAGTACTTCGCCGTGCGGGGCGATGTGGATGCGCTGCGGGATCTGGCCGCACACGTCATCGCCCGTCACTACCCGGAGGCGGCGCGGGCAGAGAACCCGTATCGCGCGCTGCTCGAAGGCGTTCTGCGCCGGCAGGCGGCACTCGTCGCGCGCTGGCTGCTGCTCGGGTTCATCCACGGCGTCATGAACACCGACAACATGTCGGTGGCCGGCGAGACCATCGACTATGGCCCCTGCGCCTTCCTGGACGCCTATGACCCCGCGACGGTCTTCAGCTCCATCGACGAGTTCGGCCGCTATGCCTACGCCAACCAGCCGACGATCGCGCAGTGGAACTTGGCACGCCTCGCCGAGTGCCTGATTCCGCTTCTCTCCGAGGACAAGGACGAGGCGCTGGAGCAAGCCCGCGCCGTGCTGGCCACATTCCCGGACCATTTCAACGCCGCGCACGTGGCCGGCTTGCGGGCCAAGCTGGGCCTCGCGACGGAGGACGACGGCGACCTCGCCCTGATGCAGGATTTGCTCGACCGCATGGCCGCGAACCGCACCGACTTCACGCTGACCTTCCGGCGCCTCGCCGACGCCGCGGCGGGCAGCGAGGCGGACGGGCCCGTCCGCGACCTTTTCGTCGATCCCACACAGTACGACGACTGGGCCGCCCAGTGGCGCGAGAGGCTGGCCCGGCAGCCCGGCACAGCCGAGGATCGGCGCAGCGCGATGCGGCGTGTCAGCCCCGCCTACATCCCCCGCAACCATCTCGTGGAGCGCATGATCGAGGCCGCCGTCGAGCGGCAGGACTACGCCCCCTTCGAGGAGTTCATGGCCGTCCTCTCGCGTCCCTTCGAGGACCAGCCCGGCCGCGAGGCCTATGCCGAGCCTCCGCCGGAGGGGCAGGGCGTATACCGGACGTTCTGCGGGACGTAGGGGGCGTTCCAGCCAGCTTGGTTTGCGTTGATTTCCTGCAGCCGGGGCCCATACTCAACCAATCGGTTTCCGGTCCGAGGGTAGGCATGCAGCTGGCGTTCGGGGAATGAGCGAGGATCGCCTCAGCCTGATCCTGGCCGCTCTGGCCGATCCCACCCGCCGTGCGATCCTGGCGCGGCTGGCCCGGGGCGAGACATGCGTCACCGAGTTGGCCGAACCGTTCGAGATGAGCCTTCCGGCCGTGTCCAAGCACCTGAAGGTGCTGGAGAGGGCAGGGCTGATCGCCCGCGGACGCGATTCGCGCTGGCGGCCCTGCAGGCTGGAATGCGGGCCGCTGCGGGAGGTCGCTCTCTGGCTCGAGCACTACAGGGTGTTCTGGGACGAGGGCATCCGGCGCTTGGAGGCCGAGGTCACGACCGCAGGGTGCAACGACAAGGACGCATGCTAGCCAGGCCAGCCCCGCTGCAGGCGTTGCAAAGGAAGAGCCGGCACGCGGTTGCCCGCGGCCGGCTCCGGTCAGTGTCTGTACGGCGGTGAGATCAGGCGCCCTTGAGTCGCTTGTTGCACTCGCTGTAGTAGCCGCCGCCCTTCATGATCCACTTCAGACCGCCATTGCCGTCCTTGGCCTTGTTGGCGTTGTACTGGTCGAGGCAGGTCTCCATCCGGGCCTTGCCCGGCGATTCCTTGGCGTATTTCGGTGAGACCGCCTTCGGGAAGACGGCTTTCGTCGCGGCGCCGGCCGGAGCCTCGTCATTCGCCTCGGCGTCGTCGGTGCACTCGGCCTTGCGGAAGTCATTCCACTTCATGCCGTCGAGCGTGCCCGCCTTCTGCGCCTCCTGGTACTTGGCGCTGCATTCCTTCATCGTCAGCGCGCTCGCCGGCGCGATGCCGCCGAACGTGGCGGCCAAGAGCAGGGCCGTTCCGGCCCCCATGATCGCAACGGTCTTCACGTTCAGTTTCCTCCACCGCAGGTTGCGGATGCGAGGAGCCTCTTCCAGCTTCTTGATATTTGCAACCTATTTGGTGCAGCAGCTCCAGGTTGCTCTCAGGAGACGCGTCCCCGCGCGTCCACCGGAATGCTGCCTAGCACGATGTTGCCACGCACCGCGACGACGCGGTCGAAGAGGTTCGTCACCGGGCAGACATGGTTCGGCACGATCCGGATGACGTCTCCGACCCTGGGCCCGGCCCCGATCGTGTCGGCGAGGTCAATGAGGCCATGCTCCTCGTCAAGCCGATAGACGATGGCCTGGGGCCATTCGCGCACGAGGCCGTATCCGTTCTGGCCCGAGAGGTCGCTCGTCAACGCCTTTGAGCCGGCGTCGATGATCACGCGGCCTGCAGTGGGGCGGCTGACAACTGTCGCCACAACCGAGAGGCCGCAATCGTCGAGAGAGCAAAGCCCGCGGCTTACCAGTGAACGGTCGTTGTAGATGTAGGTGCCGGCCCGGTACTCGGTGACGACGTCCAGCGCGTCGTCCCTGGCCATGTCGGGCGTGCCGCCGGCCGAGACGGTCTCGACCCGAAGCCCCGCCGCCTCGCACTGGCCGCGCGCTTCACGGAGAAACTCTCCCATCCGGGCCCGGCCCCCCGGCGGCGGGTAGGTCATGAGCCCCCCGAAACGCAGGCCGTCCGTGCCGTCGATGGATCGCGCCAGCGTCACGGCCGCCTCCGGCGTCTGCACCCCGCAGCGCCCTGCGCCGGTGTCACACTCGACCAGAACGGTGATGGGCCTGCCGGCGGCCTGGCCCGCCGCTCCAAGGCCGTCCACGATCACCTGCGAATCCGCTACGACGGTGAGCCGGATCCGCGATGCGAGGTCGGCGAGGCGGCCCAGCTTTTGCTCTCCGAGAATGCCGAAGGTGATCAGGATGTCGTCGATTCCGGCATCGGCCATCACCTCTGCCTCGCCGATTTTCTGGCAGGTGATGCCGCGCGCGCCGAGTTCGATCTGCCGGCGGGCCCAGCAGACGAGCTTGTGCGTCTTGATGTGCGGCCGGTTGGCGATGCCGAGCGTGTTGCAGCGTTCCTGCCAGCGGATGAGGTTGCGCTCGACCACGTCCACGTCGATCACCGGCAGCGGCGTCTCCAGCTGCGTGAAGCTCATTCCGGCAGTTGCGGAAAAGGGCGCGGTCATGTTGGCGGTTCCGGTTCGGGTTGCGCGGCACCGGGGGAGATGCGGAAGTCGCGGCCTTCGGGAAGCGTCTGGCCGCCGTCGACGACGATGGTCGTGCCGGTCACGAAGCTCGCGCCCTCGCTGGCCAGGAAGGCGACGGCGTGGGCCACGTCCTCCGGCGTCCCGAGGCGGCCGACCGGGACGCTGTCGCGCATGCCGTCAATGAACTCCTGGCTGCGCTCGGCCTTCATTCCGTCGGTCAGGATGTTCCCGGGCTCGACGCCGTTCACCGTGATGCCGTCCGCGGCCCATTCGAGCGCCGCCGAGCGGATGAAGCCGACGATCCCGGCCTTGCTCGCGGCGTAGTGGCCATGGCCCGGGCTCGTCACGCGCGGTCCGGTGATTGACGAGGTGAAGATCATGCGCCCGTAGCGCTGGCGTCTCATCGGGGCGAGCGCTGCGCGGGCGGCGAGAAAGGTGCCGCGGAGATTCACGGCCATGACCCGGTCCCACTCATCGGGATCGATGTGCTCGATCAAGCGCCAGGGGTATATGCCGGCGTTTTGAACCATGATGTCGAGGCGGCCGAAGCGCGACAGCGTTTCGTCCACGATGCGTTGCGCATGGCTGGGGTCGGAGATGTCGACCTCGATCCCGTGCGAGGCGCCGGCGGGCCCGAACCGCGCGGCGGCCTGGGCCGGCTCCAGCTCCGGACGGTCGCCGATCACCACCCGAGCGCCGTCAGCGAGGAAGCGGCGGGCGATGCCCTCGCCGATGCCCCGTGCCGCACCTACGACGATGGCGACGCGTCCTTCGAGGCTTCTGGTCACGCTCATCCCCCGGAAATCACAGATAACGGCGGCGGATCGACGTCTTCACCGTGTCCAGCAGCACGGCGAAGAGCACCAGCCCGCCACGGATGACGAGCGTGTAGTGGGGCGGCATGCCCATCACGTTGATGGCCGTCGAGATGGCGGAGAGCAGCAGGACGCCTGCGAACACGCCGGAGAGCCTGCCCGAGCCACCCTTGAGGCTGACACCGCCGATCACCACCGCTGCGAAAGCCTCGAACAGCATGCCCGTGCCGAGGTTCGCGGTTGCACCCGCCGTGCGTGACGCCAGGAGCCAGCCGGCGAGACCGGCGACCGCGCCGGAAATGACGAAGGTCGCCGCCACCACGCGGTCGACGCGGATTCCGGCGCGGTAGGGCGCGATCGGGTTGCCGCCGATCATCAGCACGTAGCGGCCGAACGGCGTCTTCCTCAGCACGAAGGCGAAGACGATGAAGACGATGATGAGGACGATGCCGAGCAGCGGGATGCCGCCCAGATTCCAGATCGAGACCGCCCTGATCTCAGGCGGAAGGCCATAGACCGAGCGCCCGCCCGAGAAGGCCACCACAAGCCCGCGCGCCCAGATGTAGGACGCGAGAGTGACGATGAAGGCGTTGATCTTCAGCCCGACCACGAGCCAGGCGTTGATCGCGCCGATGATGACGCCGATGCCCACGCCGACCGCCAGCGAGACGGGGAGGGCGAGCCAGGCCGGGTTGAGCACGAGGCCCGAACCGGCCCCGTGCGTGCCGAAGACGAGGGCGACGGTCATGGCGGAGAGCGCCAGCACGGACTCGACGGACAGGTCCATATGCCCGGCCATGATCACCATGGACAGGCCGACGGCCATGATCCCGACGAAGGTGGACTGCTCCAGGATGTTCAGCAGGATCCCGATCTGAAAGAAGTTCGGGATGGTCAGGGAGAAGAACGCGAGCACCGCGACCAGGATGATCCAGACGAGGTGCTCCAGCGCGAACTCGATCACAGCCTTGCCGGGCCTTTCCGCGGGGGCGGCGGGGCCGGAAAGTGCGCTGTCGGCACCGGCGGCGGGATCGGTCATCGTCAGTCTCCGGCGGGGATCGCGGCGCGGAATGCCCGCGCCGCGTCAGTGTCAGGCCAGTGTCACTCGACCGGCTTCACGGGGTCCGTCGGCGCCTTCAGGTTGCCCCAGAAGCGCGCCTCGTCGACGTTCTTCTTGGAGATGGCGGCGCCCGGGATCCTGATGTTCGGGCCCCAGTCTTCCATCGTCAGGTCGGATTCGAGCCCCAGCACCTTGTACTTGCCGGGCTTGATCTCCTGCTTGCCGGCGATCTTGTCCGCAAACATCGCAATGGCGGCGGCCTGGGCGTAGAGCGGCTGCTCCACCTCGACCTGCTCCCAGCCCTTGCGGATCAGGTCGAGGCCCACCGGCGCGCCGTTGGAGCTGACGAGCATGATCTCGCCCGGCTTCTTGCCCTTCGCCTCCATGATGGCGACGACGGGAACCGCGAGGTGCGCGGCGTGCACGAAGACAAGGTCGATGTCGGGGTTGGTCAGGATCTGGTCCGACATGATGTCGCCGGCCTTCGACGCTTCCCACTGCAGGGCGGGCTGCGTGATGATCTTGACGTCCGGGAAGGCCTTCATCTTCTCCTCGAAGCCCTTCTGGATGTCGAGGGTGTAGCTGTCGCCGGGATCGCCGAGGATCTGCAGAACCTTGCCCTTCACCGCGCCCTTCTTCTCCTTCAGGAGGCGCTGGATCTCGTCACCGGCGACGTAGCCGATCTCGACCGTGCCGGCGACGGAGGTGAAGTCGCTCTTCGTGGACTTGATCTGCCGGTCGAAGATGACGACCGGAATGCCTGCCGCGCGCGCCTTCTCGATGCCGGGCTTGACGGCGTCGAAGTCGACGGCCGCCAGGATGATGCCCTGAGGCTTCAGCTTGATCACGTCGTCGAGTTGGTTCAGCTGCAGGTCGGTCCGGTTCTGGCCGTCGAGGGACGTCACCTCGTAGCCGACGTCCTTCATGAACCGCTCGATCGCCTTGATCGACTCCGTCTGGAACTCGTCGAGCAGGGTCGGCACAAGATAGTAGAACTTGCCCTTCGATTGAGCGAAGGCTGCGCCGGGCATGGCGAGTGCGAGCCCGAGCACGCCCAGCCCCAGTACGGCCCCAAACAGGGCCCTCAACATCGGCTTCATCGTCGTCCTCCTCCTCCGTGAGAAGTCCCTCACGCCTGGGCGAGCCCGCTGCGGATATCGCCCGTGATCATCCGGACGACCTCGTCCGGCGTGGTGTCGCGCGTCGCCACGTCCCCCGCGACGCGCCCGTGGCGCAGCACCACGATCCTGTCCGCGACCTGGAAGGCCTGGGCCATGATGTGGGTGATCACGACCACCCCGATGCCCTGCGCGGCCACTCTCTTGATCATCTCCAGGCCGCGCCGCGTCTGCTCGACGCCGAGGGCCGCGAAGGGCTCGTCGAGCAGCACCAGCTTGCCGCCCCAGTGGACGAAGCGGTTGAGCTCGATGGCCTGGCGCTGCCCGCCGGAGAGATGCTCGACATTCGTGCGCAGCGAGGGAATGCGCGTCCCCCCGTCGGCCAGCGCCTTGCGCGTCGCCTCGTACATCTCGCGCTCGCGGAGCACGGGGATGCCGAGGATCTTGCGGGTCAGCTCGCGGCCCATGAAGAAATTGGCGACCACGTCGACATTCGTGCACAGCGACAGGTCCTGATAGACCGTCTCGATTCCCGCCGCCTTGGCCTCGGCGGGGGAGGGAAACACGCGCTGCTCGCCCTCGAACAGCATGCGGCCCTCGGTCGGCTCCATGCCGCCCGAGATGATCTTCACCAGTGTCGACTTGCCCGCCCCGTTGTCGCCGAGCAGCGCCAGGACCTCGCCGCGCTCGATGCGCATCGTCACGCCGCGCAGCGCCTCGATGGCTCCGAACCTCTTGGTGACGCCGTCGAGTTCGAGGAGGGGCGGGGGTGCGCTCATGCCGGCCTCACGACGCTTTCTGCAGCAGGGCCGCCACGCGCGGCAGCGGAGCGACGATCGGATCCGGGGAGCTTCCCGCATCGCCTTCGAAGAGAAGGCCGAAGCGCGGCGACAGCACTCCGTTGAAGGCCAGTACGGCGGCGCCGAGCAGCGCGGCGTCTGCGCCGAGCGCCGAGCGGGTGATGCGGGGGAGGGCACGGTTCCGTCGCTGGCCGACCGATGGCGGGAGCGGCTCCATGGCGGCCAGCAACCGGTCGAGGATCGATGGTGGAAGCGAACCGCCGACGATGATCGTCGAGGGATCCAGCAGGTTCTCGACCACGGCGACGGCCCGGGCGAGCAGGGGGGCCGCGTCCGAGATCCAGGCTTCCACGACGGGGTGGACGGATCCGTCCTTCGCGTCGAGCCGGTCGCTCTCGGGATCGATGCCCGCGGCCACGAAGCGGCGGCGCAGCGCATCCAGCGAGACGTAGCGCTCGAGGCAGCCCCTGTTTCCGCAAGGGCAGGGATCGCCTCCCGGCACGACGACCATGTGCCCGAGTTCGCCGGCATTGCCGTGGGCACCGGTCCACAGGCTGCGGTCCGCGATGGTCGCGCCGCCCAGGCCGGCGCTGAAAAACACGTAGAAGAAATCGCTGAGCGCTGCGCCCGCGCCGAATTGGCGTTCACCCAGCGCCGCGGCTCCGCCGTCCATCCCGATGAAGACCGGCAGGCCGGTCAGCCCCGCGAAGGTCTCGCGCAGCGGCACGCCGCGCAGCGCCTCGATCGTCGTGGATCCTGCGTGGCTCATCGGCTCCACGTCGAAGGGCCCGGGCATGGCGATGCCCAGCCCGAGCACGCGGCCCGTGCCGCAGGCGGCGCGCATGCGGCCGACGAGGTCGGCGGCGGTGGAGAGGACGCCCTCGGTGTCCGACGGCATCCGCGCCTCGACCTGCGCCACGCGATCGCCTGCGAGGTCGACCGCCATGGCGCCGGCATGCAACGGCGTCAGCTGGACGCCGATCGCGTAGCCGCCGCGGCCGTCGATCTCCAGCATCGTCGCCGGCTGCCCCCGCCGGGTCGGCTTCTCGCGGCGGGACTTGAGGAAGCCTCCGTCCTCGAGTTCGCGGATGATGTTGGAGACGGTCTGTGCGCTGAGGGAAACCTCGCGTGCAATGTCGGCGCGAGAGACAGGGCCCATCAGCCGGATCGTCTCGAGGACGATTCGGCGGTTGTACGGTCTTCCGAACTCCTGGTTCGTGCCGCGCAGCATGAACCCCTCCTGCCTGGAGTGTGTGGTCGCCGAATTAATAAGTCCATTGGTTTTTTTAAAACTGGACTGCACTTTTGAAGAGAAGACGTGTCATCAGGCGGCTGCCCCTGTCGGCGAACCCGAGACGCTCGTAGAGCCGTTCGGCGGGGTTGCCGGGCATGATCTCGAGATGGATGGCAACCACTCCGGTCCTGCTCGCCTCGGCCACGAGCGTCTCGACCAACCATTGTCCGACACCCGCACCGCGCGTGTCCGGCGCAATGTAGAGGTCGTCGAGGAAGGCATCCCGGCCTCCCCACTCGATGCTGAATCCGTAGCAGATCACCGCGTATCCGACAGGCTGCGCGCCATTCCTGAGAAGAGCGGCGAAGCCGAGCGAGGGGTCGCGCAAAAGCCGGCCCAGAGCCGCTTCCCCCGCGGCTGAGAGGGGATGGTCGTCCTCGGCGTGAAAGACGCGCGCCAGTGCCAGCAAATCGTGCTCGTCGGCCGGTCCTGCCGTCGTCAGCACAAGCCCGTCCGCCGTCTCGGCCCGCATCGTCGTTGTCCTCGGTGGCCGGGGAGCAAAGCGGCAGGGGAGTTCAACCGCAAGGGGCGGAGTTCGCGGCGGTGTGGAAGGCGCCATCTTGCGTCCACACCGATGATGCCTCAATCGCAAGGGAGATCGCGATGACCGCCCAGCCCCGGATGATCAGCCCCGTGGAACAGCTTCCTTCGCCCGACCTGCTCTGGGACGCCGTGACCCGGCGCGACGGCGCCTGGGATGGCCGGTTCGTCTATGGTGTGCGCACGACCGGTGTCTATTGCCGGCCGTCCTGCCCGGCTCGGCTGGCGCGGCGCGAGAACGTGTCGTTCCACGCAACGACGGAGCAGGCCCGCGAATCTGGGCTGCGCGCCTGCAAGCGCTGCAATCCCGATGGCGAGGATCCCCGCGCCAGGCGCGAGGCGCTGGTCGCCGCGGCCTGCAGGGCGATCGAGGAAGCCGAGGAGGCGCCCCGGCTGGAAGACCTCGCCGCGTCCGCCGGACTGTCGCCCTTCCACTTTCATCGCGTCTTCCGGTCCATCACTGGGCTCACGCCGGCCGCATGGGCTGCCGCCCACAAGGGGCGCCGGGTCCGCGAAAGCCTGGGAAAGGGGGCGGGTGTGACGGAGGCGCTCTATGATGCGGGCTTCAACTCCTCCAGCCGCTTCTACGAGAAGGCGACGTCCATGCTGGGCATGAAGCCCTCGGCCTATCGAGACGGGGGGCGTGGCGAGGAGATCCGCTTCGCGGTCGGCCAGTGCTCCCTCGGCGCGATCCTCGTCGCCGCGACGGGCGCCGGCCTGTGCGCCATCACCATGGGCGAGGATCCCGAAGCCCTGGTCCGTGACCTCCAGGACCGGTTTCCGAAGGCGAGGCTCGTTGGCGGCGATGCCACCTTCGAGCGGACGGTGGCCGCGGTAGTCGCCTTCGTCGAGGAGCCGGGCCGGGGTCTCGAGCTGCCGCTCGATATCCGTGGCACCGCCTTCCAGCAGCGCGTCTGGGACGCGTTGCGGTCCATCCCGGCCGGTGAAACCGTGACCTACACCGACATCGCAGCACGCCTTGGTCGGCCCGAAGCGGTGCGGGCCGTCGCCGGGGCCTGCGCCGCCAACGCCATTGCCGTCGCTATCCCCTGCCACCGCGTGGTTCGCCGCGACGGTGACCTCTCCGGCTACCGGTGGGGCATCGAGCGCAAGGCGGAACTTCTCAGGCGCGAGGGAGCTCCGTCTCCCGCGCTCCGGGACAAGGCGGCGCGAACCGCCGGATGAGGCGTTCTCCCGGAGGCGGGGACAAGAGCCTGCCTGCGCCGGGGGCTGTCGAGCCTCAGATCTCCAGCAGGGCCTTCACCACCCCCGTCTCGGGCTTCGCCCATTCCGGGATGAGCGACGGGGCCTCGTCGAGGCTGCCGCGGTGGGTGGCGAGGGCCTTCGAGGGGACGTGGCCGGCACGCATCGCGGCCAGGACGGTGTCGAAGTCCTCCCGCGTCGCGTTGCGGCTGGCGAAGATCGTGAGTTCGCGCCGGTGGAACTCGGGATCGTCGAAGGTGATGGCGCTGCGCACGATGCTCAGCAGCACGTAGGACCCGCCGCTCGCGACATAGGCGAAGCCGGCGTCCATCGCCGCCGGGCTGCCGGTGGCGTCGATCACGAGGTCGAAGAAGTCCCCGCCCGTGGCGGCCCGCAGCCGGTCCTTGACGTCGGGGGAAGCCTCCATCCCGGTATCCGCCCTGGCCTCGTTCACGGCGAAGGCGAGGCGCTTCGTGTTGCCGTCGACCACGGTGACGTGGGCTCCGCGGGCCTTGGCGAACACGATGGCGGAGAGGCCGATCGGGCCCGCGCCGACGACGAGCACGCGCTGATCGGCCCGCAGCCCGGACCGGCGGACGCCGTGGGCGCCGATGGCCAGGAACTCGACCATGGCGGCCTCGTCCAGCGACAGGTCGTCGACGGCGATTAGGTTCTCCACCGGCAGGGCCTGCCAGTCCGCCATGCCGCCATCCCTATGCACACCGAGCACGGAGAGCGTGGTGCAGCAATTCGTCTTGCCCTGCCGGCAGGCGATGCAGTGGCCGCAGTGGAGATAGGGGATGATGGTGACGGTCTGGCCCTTGCGCAGCCCGCTGCCGGCCGGTGCCTCCTCGATGGTGCCGGAAAGCTCGTGGCCGATGATGCGCGGGTACTCGAAGAAGGGCTGGCGGCCTCCGACGATGTGATAGTCGGTGCCGCAGACACCTGCCCGCCGCATGCGCACCAGCGCCTGCCCGGGGCCAGGGCGAGGCGCGTCGCGCTCGACGATCTTGAGCGAATGCGGGTTGTCGCACAGCAGCGCGCGCATGGTGTGTTTCCTCCTGGGCGGCGGGCCTCTGCGGACCCTGCTCTCGGACCGCGGGTCCTCAGACCCGCTTGTATCATCAGGGCGAACTGCGCGTCTGAAGACGCGCGGTCCTTCAGCGGAGATCCCGCAGGTACTTCACCAGCCCGGCCGTGGACGAATCGAGCCCATCCGTCGGCTTTTCGCCGGAGACGATCGGCTGCAGGCGCGTGGCGAGTTCCTTGCCGAGTTCCACGCCCCACTGGTCGAAGGCGTTGATGTCCCAGATCGCCGCCTCAACGAAGACGCGATGCTCGAACAGCGCGATCAGCCGGCCCAGCGTGAACGGGTCGAGCTTGCGGTAGGCGATCATCAGCGAGGGCCGGCTGCCCGGGAAGGTGCGGTGAGCCGAGAGACGGTCGGCGTCCTCCGGCGTACGGCCCGCGGCCACCAGCTGGGCGGCGGCCTGCGCCGGCGTGCGCCCGCGCAGCAGGGCCTCGGACTGCGCCAGGCAGTTGGCCATCAGGAGCTCGTGATGAACCTCCATGCCGGTCTCGTGCGCCTGAGCGGCGATGAGGAACTCGACCGGGATCGGGTCCGTGCCTTGGTGGATCAGCTGGAAAAAGGCGTGCTGGGCGTTGGTGCCCGGCTCGCCCCACACCACCGGCCCGGTCGGGTGGGCGACCGGCTTGCCGTCGCGCGTGACACGCTTGCCGTTCGACTCCATGTCGAGCTGCTGCACATAGGCCGGCAGCCGCGACAGGCGCTGGTCGTAGGGGATCAGCGCCCGCGTGGCGTAGCCGCAGACGTCGCGGTGCCAGACGCCGACCAGCCCGAGCAGGATGGGAAGGTTCACCTCCGGCGGGGCCGTGCGGAAGTGCTCGTCCAATGCGTGACCGCCGGCGAGCATCTCCGCGAAGCGCTCGGGCCCTATTGCGATCATCACCGGCAGGCCGATGGCCGACCAGAGCGAGTAGCGGCCGCCGACCCAGTCCCAGAAGCCGAAGGTGCGGTCCCGCGCGATGCCGAAGGCGTCGACCTTGTCGAGCGCCGTCGACACGGCCGCGAACTGGCCGCGAACCGCCTTCTCGCCCCGCGCTGCTACGAGCCAGGCCCGCGCCGAGCGGGCATTGGTCATCGTCTCGATGGTGGTGAAGGTCTTCGATGCAACGATGAAGAGGGTGCGGGCAGGGTCCAGTCCCTTCAGCGTGTCGGCGAGATGGGCGCCGTCGACGTTCGAGACGTAGTGCAGGCGCGGGCCGTCATGGTACGGCGCCAGCGCCAGCGTCGCCATCGCCGGCCCGAGGTCGGAGCCGCCGATGCCGATGTTGACGACGTCGGTGAAGGGCTTGCCGTCACCGGCCGAGATCCGGCCGGAGCGCACGCTGTCCGCGAACTCATAGAGGCGGGCCAATTCGGAGCGCACATCGCCCATCACGTCGCGGCCGCCCAGAGTCACGGTGGCATTGGCCGGCGCGCGGAGAGCCGTGTGGAGCACCGCCCGGCCCTCGGTGAGGTTGATCGGCTCGGCGGCGAACATCGCGTCCCGCTTGCCCTCGACCCCGCAGGCGCGGGCCAGCCCCACCAGCAGGTCGCGGGCGCGGATGTCGATGGAGGTCTTCGAGTAGTCGAGGAGAAGGTCGTCCAGATTGGCCGAGAAAATGTCGAAGCGGGCCGGGTCGGCCTCGAAAAGCCGGAGCACGGGGGTGTCGGCCGTCGAGGCGCGGTGCGCCTCCAGCGCGTGCCAGGCTGCGGTCCTGTCGGTTTCAGTCATGGGGATCTCCTGCAGGATCGCCGCACCCTAGCCGTGCACCTCTTCGCAGGAAAGGCAGGCTGGTCCGCGGCGCGCCAGTGTCGTGAAAGCTGCTATAGAGCAAAGCGGCAGAAGAGGAACGCCGGACCCGCATTCATGCTGAAACAGCTCCGCTACCTCGCCGTTCTCGCGGGCGAGAAGCATTTTGGCCGGGCGGCCGCGGTGCTCAATATTTCTCAGCCCACCTTGTCCGCGGCCATCCGCCAGCTGGAGCAGGAGCTCGGCGTGCCGCTGGTCGAGCGCAGCCAGCGCTTCCGCGACCTCACGCCGGAGGGGCGGTGCGTGGTGGAGCATGCGACGCGCATGGTCGCGACCTTCGAGGAAATGCGGCAGAGCCTGGAAGAGATGAGCACGGGTCTCTCCGGCCGGCTGCGCCTGGGGGCCATCCCCACCGCGATGCCGGTCGTCTCGCTGCTGACCACGCCATTTCATGCACGGTATCCGCGCGTGACGGTGACGGTGCTCTCGCAGACCTCGCAGGAGATCGAGCGCAAGCTGGCGGAGTTCGAGCTGGAGGTCGGGTTGACGTATCTCGACAACGAGCCGCTCGATCATGTACGCGCCAAGCCGGTCTACAATGAAGAGTACGTCTTCCTCACGGGCCGGGGAGGGGCCTTTGCGGGCCGGGACGAAATCACCTGGGAAGAGGCATCGCGCGTGCCGCTGTGCCTTCTCACGCCGGATATGCAGAACAGGCGCATCGTCGACGGCGTCTTCCGCTCCGTCGGGGTCTCGCCGCAGGTCGCGGTGGAAACGAACTCCATCTTCAATCTCTGCTCGCACGCCGGGTCCGGTGTCGTGTCGAGCATCGTGCCCCGGCCGTTGCTGCAGTTCTTCGGCATGCCGCGCGGGGCGCGCGCCATCGAGCTCGTCGCACCCCGCGTCGCCAAGTCCGTAGGCCTCATCATCGCCGACCGTGACCCGGCGCCGCCGCTGGCCCGGCGGATGTTCGAAAGCGTCACCGCCCTCGATCTCGACAGCTCACTCAGCCCCATGGTCCAGGCTGGTTGATAGGCTGAGACTATCAACCGTTCCGAAGTTTCGATTTGATCGAGCCGCGCCCTTCACCGCATGGTGAGGGTTATACCGGCAGAATTGCGCTTCTGGCGGTTCGAGGGGAACGCCCGATGCGGGTCTGGGACGCCGAGACAGCCTCGGCATTGATCGAAGATCACAAACACCTGGACGGGGCGATGCTACCCGTCCTGCACGCGCTGCAGGAGCGCTTCGGCTATATCGACGACAGCGCCATCCCGCTGGTCGCGGACGCGCTGAACGTGTCGCGCGCCGAGGTGTTCGGCGTCATCACCTTCTACCACGACTTCCGCCGCCAACCCGCCGGCCGCCACGTGCTCAAGGTGTGCCGGGCCGAGGCCTGCCAGTCCATGGGTTGCGAGAGCCTCGTCGAGCATCTGGCCGCCGAGCATGGGATATCGATGGGCGAAACCTCCGCCGACGGGCGCGTGACGGTCGAGACGGTCTATTGCCTCGGCAATTGCGCGCTCTCTCCGGCGGTCCTGATGGACGGCGAGCTGGTGGGCCGGGTGGACCGCGACACGCTGGATGGCCTCATGGCCCGCACCAAAGGCGCCCTGTCATGACCGTCCGTGTCTTCGTTCCGCGCGACGCGGCCGCTCTCTCCGTGGGCGCCGAGCGCGTTGCCAAGGCGATCGCCGTCGAGGCTGCCATCCGGAACGTGCCGGTCGAGATCGTCCGCACGGGCACGCGCGGCATGCTCTGGCTGGAGCCGCTGGCCGAGGTCGAGATCGACGGCGTCCGCCAGGGCTATGGCCCGGTGGCGCCTGCCGATGTGCCATCGCTGTTCGATGCCGGCTTCCTGACCGGCGGTGAGCATGCGCTGGGGCTGGGGCCGGTCGAGAGCCAGCCCTGGATGAAGCGCCAGCAGCGCCTGACATTCTTGCGCTGCGGCGTGGTCGACCCCCTGTCCGTCGACGACTATGTCGCCCATGGCGGCTTTCGCGGGCTGACCGCGGCGCTTGCCCTGGAACCACCCGCCATCGTCGAAGCCGTCAAGGTCTCGGGCCTGCGCGGCCGGGGCGGCGCCGGCTTCCCCACCGGGATCAAGTGGGCGACCGTCGCCAATGCCCAGGCCGACCAGAAGTACATTGTCTGCAACGCCGACGAGGGCGACAGCGGCACCTTTGCAGATCGGATCCTCATGGAGGGTGATCCCTTTACCCTCATCGAGGGGATGATCATCGCCGGCCTCGCCGTCGGTGCGACCAGGGGCTTCGTCTACCTCCGCTCCGAATACCCGCACGCCTTCCGCACGTTTCAGGCGGCCATTGCCGCCGCGGAAGCAGACGGGTGGCTGGGCGCCTCGGTCGCGGGCTCCGGCAAGGCCTTCCACCTGGAGGTCCGTCTCGGCGCTGGCGCCTATATCTGCGGCGAGGAGACCTCGCTGCTGGAGAGCCTGGAGGGCAAGCGCGGCCAGGTGCGCGCCAAGCCGCCCCTACCGGCGCTCAAGGGCCTCTTCGGCAAGCCTACCGTCGTCAACAACGTGCTCTCCTTCGCCGCCGTGCCGTGGATCCTGGAGCATGGCGGGCAGGCCTATCATGACTTCGGCATGGGCAGGTCGCGCGGCACGCTGCCGGTGCAGATCGCCGGCAATGTCAGGCATGGCGGGCTGTTCGAGACCGCCTTCGGGGCCACCCTGCGCGAGCTGGTCGAGGACCTCGGCGGCGGAACGGCGTCCGGCCGGCCCGTCCGGGCCGTGCAGGTCGGCGGTCCGCTCGGCGCCTATCTTCCCGCCGGCCTTCTCGACACGCCGGTCGACTACGAGGCGCTGGCGGCGGTCAAGGGTATGCTGGGGCATGGCGGCATCGTCGTGTTCGACGACACGGTCGACATGGCGAAGCAGGCGCGCTTCGCCATGGAATTCTGCGCTGTCGAGAGCTGCGGCAAGTGCACCCCGTGCCGGATCGGGTCGACGCGCGGCGTCGAGACGATCGACCGCATCGTCGCGGGGGTCGAGCCGGCGAAGAACCACGCCGTTCTGGCCGACCTGCTGCAGCTGATGACCGATGCGTCCCTGTGTGCGCTGGGCGGCCTGACGCCGCTGCCGGTGCAGAGCGCGCTCACCCACTTCCCCGAGGATTTCGACCGGCCGCAGCGCATTCCGCTGCGCGCGGCCGAGTGAGGAGGCCAGCATGGCCCTCGTGCAAGAGACCGACTACGGCACCCCGATCCGCGTCGCGGAGCAGACGGTCACCCTGACCATCGACGGCGAGGCTGTCACGGTGCCGGCCGGCACCTCCGTCATGGCGGCGGCGATGAGCATGGGCACCAAGATCCCGAAGCTCTGCGCCACCGACATGCTGGAGCCATTCGGATCCTGCCGGCTCTGCCTCGTGGAGATCGACGGCAGGCGCGGCACCCCGGCGTCCTGCACCACGCCGGCCGAGGACGGGATGGTCGTCCACACCCAGACGCAGAAGCTCGCCAAGCTGCGCAAGGGGGTGATGGAGCTCTACATCTCCGATCACCCGCTGGACTGCCTGACCTGCGGCGCGAACGGCGACTGCGAGCTGCAGGACATGGCAGGTGCCGTCGGCCTGCGCGAGGTTCGCTACGGCTACGAGGGCGCAAATCACTTCGAATCTGCCAAGGACGAGTCGAACCCCTATTTCTCCTTCGACCCCGCCAAGTGCATCGTCTGCTCGCGTTGCGTCCGCGCCTGCGAGGAGGTGCAGGGCACCTTCGCGCTCACCATCTCGGGCCGGGGCTTCGAGAGCGCCGTGTCGCCGGGCGGCCTCGACTTCCTGTCCTCCGACTGCGTTTCGTGCGGCGCCTGCGTGCAGGCCTGCCCCACCGCCACGCTCATCGAGAAGAGTGTGCTCGAGAAGGGCCAGCCCGAGCACTCCGCCGTCACCACCTGCGCCTATTGCGGCGTCGGCTGCTCGTTCAAGGCGGAGATGCAGGGCGAGACCCTGGTGCGCATGGTGCCGTACAAGGACGGCAAGGCGAACGAGGGTCATTCCTGCGTGAAGGGCCGCTTCGCCTGGGGTTACGCCACGCACAAGGACCGCATCACCACGCCCATGGTCCGCGACAAGATTACCGACCCGTGGCGCGAAGTGTCGTGGGACGAAGCCATCGGCCGGGCCGCGAGCGAGTTCAGGCGGATCCAGGCGACCTATGGCAGCGAGGCGATCGGCGGCATCACGTCCTCGCGTTGCACGAACGAGGAGACGTTCCTCGTCCAGAAGCTGATCCGCGCCGGGTTCGGCAACAACAATGTCGACACCTGCGCCCGCGTCTGCCACTCGCCCACCGGCTACGGCTTGCGGACGACGTTCGGCACATCGGCCGGAACGCAGGACTTCAAGTCTGTCGACAAGACGGACGTGATCCTCGTCATCGGCGCCAACCCGACCGACGCCCATCCCGTCTTCGGCTCCCGGCTGAAGCGCCGGATCCGGAAGGGCGCCAAGCTCATCGTCATCGATCCCCGCCGGATCGAGCTGGTGAAGACGGCGCACGTGAAGGCCGAGCACCATCTGCAGCTGATGCCGGGCACCAACGTCGCGATGATCAATGCGCTCGCGCATGTCATCGTCACCGAGGGCCTGATCGACGAAGCCTTCGTGCGCGAGCGCTGCGACCTCGGCGACTTCGAGGTCTGGGCCCGCTTCATCGCCGAGGAGCGCAACTCGCCCGAGGCCACGGCGGAGCTGACCGGGGTGCCGGCCGGAGAGGTGCGGGCAGCCGCCCGGCTCTTCGCCACCGGGGGCAACGGCGCCATCTTCTACGGCCTCGGCGTCACCGAGCATTCGCAGGGCTCGACGATGGTGATGGGCATGGCGAACCTCGCCATGGCCACCGGCAACATCGGCCGCGACGGCGTCGGCGTGAACCCGCTGCGCGGCCAGAACAACGTGCAGGGCTCGTGCGACATGGGCTCGTTCCCGCACGAGTTCTCCGGCTACCGGCACGTCTCGGACGATGCCACGCGCGAGATGTTCGAGACCATGTGGGGCCGCCCGCTCTCCGACGAGCCGGGCCTGCGCATCCCCAACATGCTCGACGAGGCCGTCGCCGGCGGCTTCAAGGGCATCTACATCCAGGGCGAGGATCCCGCACAGTCCGATCCCGACACCCAGCACGTCATTGCCGGTCTCGAGGCGATGGAGTGCGTCGTCGTGCAGGACCTGTTCCTGAATGAGACGGCGAAGTACGCCCACGTCTTCCTGCCCGGCGCGTCCTTCCTGGAGAAGGACGGCACCTTCACCAATGCCGAGCGGCGCATCAGCCGCGTCCGCAGGGTGATGTCCCCGCTGGCCGGCAAGGCCGACTGGGAGGTGACGATCGCCTTCGCCAACGCGCTCGGCTACCCGATGTCCTACAGCCATCCGTCCGAGATCATGGACGAGATCGCCCTGCTCACGCCGACCTTCGCCGGGGTGAGCTACCAGAGGATCGACGAGCTCGGCTCGATCCAGTGGCCCTGCAACGACAAGGCTCCGGCGGGTACGCCGATCATGCATGTCGACCGCTTCGTACGCGGTTCCGGCAAGTTCATGATCACCGAGTTCGTGCCGACTGAAGAGCGGACCGGCGCCCGCTTCCCGCTGATCCTGACCACCGGCCGCATTCTGAGCCAGTACAATGTCGGCGCGCAGACAAGGCGCACAGCCAACACCGCCTGGCATGACGAGGATGTGCTGGAGATCCACCCGTTCGACGCCGAGAACCGCGGCATCCAGACTGGAGACCTCGTCTCGCTCGCGTCTCGCTCCGGCGAGATCGCGCTGCGCGCCGAGGTGAGCGAGCGGATGCAGCCGGGGGTGATCTACACGACCTTCCACCACGCCAGGACGGGCGCCAACGTCGTCACCTCCGACTATTCCGACTGGGCGACCAACTGCCCGGAGTACAAGGTCACCGCCGTGCAGGTGCGCCGCACGAACCGGATGTCCGACTGGCAGGAGCAGTTCGACAAGGACGAGATCGACCTCAAGCGCATCGCCCATGTGGAGGCGGCTGAATGAGGCCCGGACCGCGCGTCTCCGGACGCGCTGTTCGGATGGAAACGCGACATAGCGGGTCTGAAGACCCGCGCTCCGGCAGGACAGTTCGATGACGAATGAGCGCATGGTCAGTATGGCCAACCAGATCGCCACCTTCTTCCGCTCCTACCCCCACGCCGTGGCGGTGGAGGGCGTGGAGAGCCACATCCGCCAGTTCTGGGAAAGGCGCATGCGCACCCAGCTGCTCGACCACATCGCCCATGGCGGCGAGGGCCTGGACCCGCTGGTCATCGAGGCGGCGCAGGGACTGAAGCCAAAGGCGGCCTGACGACCCGCTCAGCGGGCGCCGGGCACGAGCGGCCCCTGGCCTACGCCGTAGTCGCAGGACTGTTTTCGCTTTTCGAGTTTGTCCCGTAGCCTCGCCAGCTGCGCCAGGGAGTCCGCCGGCATGCCGCAAGCCGTGCCGGTTCTCTTGAACTCGGCGATCAGCGCATCCGTGCTCGCGAGCAGTGGCCTCGTCTCGCAGAAGGGCGGCACGACCGCCCCATATCCGTTGATGTTGTCGAGCAGTTCATGGTGCCGCCACAGCAGTTTCCTGGTCTGCGTGCAGTCTGTCGCCTGGGCGGGCTGCGTAATGGCCCCGGCTGCCAGAAACAGGGCAAGGAGTGGGAACAATCGCTCCACCAGCGTCAGGCTCGGCATGACGGACATCCTGTGTCTGGGGGAGCTCCCCAGAGCTAGGACCGCTCACAGGCCTCTGAAAGCCGGTTTAATGCGTATGGCCGATCGGTCGCGGGCGAACCACGGCAGCTTTCTCACCGCGCGTCGGCAGTGACGTGGCCGCGCCGCCTGACCCTCGCGATCCCTCCCGTAAGAACCGGATCCGTCGCGATCTCGTCTAAGAGCCAGCTGCGGAAGCGCGAGACGGCGGGCTCCTCCGCCTCGGCCTCGCGGCAGACGAGGTACCAGCGCGCCGGCTGGCGGGCGGCGATGGAGAAGGGCTGGACGAGGCGGCCCGCCTTCAGGTCCGCCGAGGCGAGGAAATGCGGGACCACGGCTACGCCGCGGCCCTCGGCTGCGGCCTCGATGACCAGCAGGTAGCTGTCGAAGCTGGCGCTCGAGGCCGGCACGATCCCGCCGATGGCGGCTGCCCCGGCCCATGTCGTCCAGTCCTCGTTGGCGGGGTGGACGACGAGCCTGTGGTGGCGGCCGAGATCGCGAGGGCTCGTCAACGGCACCGGCCCGTCGACGAGGCTGGGGCTGCAGACCAGCACGAGGTCCGCCTCGAAAAGCGGCGTGTAGTGGCGGCCGGGCCTGTCCGGCGTCGTCGTGCAGATCATGCCGAGATCGGCGAGCGCCGGGTCGTACTCCCAGTCCATCTGGCTGGCGTTGACCTTCAGCAGGACGTCGGGACATGCTTTCTGGAAGGAGTGCAGCCTCGGCATGAACCAGCGTACGGCCACCGTGATGTAGACCTGGATGGTCAGCTCCCGCCGGCCACCGCGCAGCAGCAGTTCGGCCCCCTGCGCGATGCGGCCGAAGCCGTCGCGGACATAGGGGAAGAGCTGCCTTCCGCCCTCGGCGAGTTCCACGCCGCCCCCCGTGCGGCGGAACAGCGCCTGGCCGAGGACGGCCTCGAGCTGGGCCACCTGGTGGCTCACCGCGGAAGGCGTGATGCCGAGCTCCGCCGCAGCCCGCCTGAAGCTGTTGTGGCGCGCTGCCGCCTCGAACGCGCGCAGCGCGGTGAGCGGCACACGGCCGAGTACACCGGAGGCGGGGAGGGGGTGAACGGAATTCATCTCGGCATGAGGAAGCTTCGCTTGCCGGTTTTGGCGCGATCCGGTCACATCCCACCATGGCGGAGCCTCCCGGGCAATCGCCTGCGACGCCATGGCGAGGCACGATGAGCGAAATTCAGGTCGACAAGGGGCGCAGGGGCGGGCGCGAGGCGCGGGTCGCGGCACGGTCGCGACCGCTCACCGAGGATATGCGCCCGATCCGTCCCGGCATGCCGGGTGGCCGCTTCCGTCCCCTGGCGGATGCGGACGTTCTGCGCATTCACAACGCCGCCCTGGACGTGCTGGAGCAGATCGGCTTCGCCGACGCCATCCCGAGCTGCGTCGAGGTGATCACCGCCGCGGGCGGCGTGATGGGCGATGACGGCCGCCTGCGCTTTCCGCGCTCGCTGGTGGAAGACATGGTTGCAAGGGCAGCCCGGCGCTTCGTCCTGCACGGGCAGGATTCCCGGCACGACATGGAGCCCTGGGGATCCAACGTCTATTTCGGAACCGCCGGGGCGGCGGTGAACGTCGTCGATCCCGTCACCGGGGATTACCGCGAATCGACGGCCGCCGACCTCTATGATTGCGCCCGGCTGGTCGACGCGCTCGACAACATTCACTTTTTCCAGCGCACGAATGTCTGCCGCGAGATCCCCGACCCCTACGAGATGGATCTCAACTCCTGCTACGCCTCGGTCGCCGGCACGACGAAGCATGTCGGCACGAGCTGGGTGCACCAGCGCCATGTCGAGGACAGCCTGGAAATGCTGCACATGGTGGCGGGCGGTGAGGAGAAGTGGCGCGCCCGGCCCTTCGTCAGCCAGTCCAACTGCTTCGTCGTCCCACCGCTGAAATTCGCCGAGGATGCATGCCGCTGCCTCGAGGCTGCGGTGCGCGGCGGCATGCCGGTGCTGCTGCTCTCCGCCGGCCAGGCCGGGGCCACCGCGCCGGCCGCGCTTGCTGGAGCGGTGGTGCAGGCCGTGGCCGAGTGCCTCGCCGGCATCGTCTACGTCAACGCTATCCGGCCGGGCGCGCCCGCCATCTTCGGCACGTGGCCCTTCGTGTCGGATCTGCGCACGGGCGCCATGTCCGGCGGCAGCCCGGAGCAGGCGTTGCTGTCTGCGGCCTGCGGACAGATGGCGCAGTTCTACGACCTGATCGGCGGGACGGGAGCCGGCATGTCCGACTCCAAGCTTCTCGACGCGCAATTCGGTGCCGAGGAGGCGCTGAACCTCGCGCTCGTCGGCAATGCCGGGACCAATCTCGTCTACGAGGCGGTCGGCATGCATGCCAGCCTGCTCGGCGTCTGCAAGGCGTCTCTCGTCGCCGGCAACGACATCATCGCCTCCGTCCAGCGCACGATGAAGGGGATCGACGTCAGCGACGAGGCCCTGTCGGTGGAGACGATCCGCGCCACCTGCGTCGGCGGCCCGGGGCACTATCTCGGCTCGGAGCAGACGCTGAGCCTGATGCAGCGCGACTACGTCTACCCCGTCGTCGGCGACCGCTGGAGCCCCAACGAGTGGAACGAGAAGGGCCGGCCGGACTATGTCAGCCGCGCCGTCCGCCGGACCGAGGACCTGTTGCGCCGCCATCATCCCCGCCACATCGACCGCTCCATCGACGACCGCATCCGGCAGCGCTTCCCCATCAAGCTCGACCGGGCGCACATGGGGGACATGGCGTGAATGCGTTGTCGCCTCGCGAGGAGCGCAGCGACGCGCCAACCCGACTTCCGACGACGCTCGAAAGGGCGCATGTGAGGGCCGCAGCGTGAGTGTGCGTGTCATCCCCGGCGCGCCGCAGGCGCGGGAAGGGGATCCAGCGCGTGCCTCCCGGCTCGTCGCTCCTGCGCTGCTTGTGCCCGAAACGGGCTCTGGATCCCGGTCCCGGCCTGCTTGGCAGGCCGCCGGGGATGACAAGCCAGGCAATTGTCCTGACCAGACGAAGGGAACGGGAGCGTGCCCATGAGCGAGCGAGCGAAGGTCGTCGTCATCGGGGGCGGAGCCGTCGGGGCGAGCGTTCTCTACCATCTCGCACTTCGCGGCTGGACGGACGCCATCCTCGTCGAACGTGACGAGCTGACCACGGGCTCGACGTGGCATGCGGCGGGGAACTGCCCGAATTTCTCGACCAACTACAACGTCATCAAGCTGCAGCGCCACTCGACGGCGCTCTATGCGCGGCTGGCCGAGGAGGTCGACTACCCCATCAACTACCATGTGACCGGGTCCATCCGGTTGGCGCATTCGCGGGAGCGAATGGACGAGTTCCGGCATGTTGCCTCCATGGCGCAGGCGCAGGGTATCGACTTCCGCGTGCTCTCCCCGGAACAGGCGCGCGACCTCTATCCCTTCCTCGAGCTGCACGACCTGCAGGGCGCGCTCTGGGACCCGCTGGACGGCGACATCGACCCGAGCCAGTTGACGCAGGCCTTCGCCAAGGGTGCCCGTGACCGGGGTGCGCGGGTGCGGCGCTTCGTCGACGTGGTCGGGCTCGACTGCGCGCCTGACGGCGGCTGGATCGTCAGGCTGAAGGCGAAAGACGGCAGCGAGAGCGAGATCGCCTGCGACACCGTCGTCAACGCGGCGGGGTACCGGGCGGGCGAGGTGATGAAGCTCGTCGGCCGTCGCCTGCCGATCGTCGCCATGTCGCACCAATACCTCGTCACCGAGCCGGTTGCCGCGTTGACCGGCCGGGAGCAGAAGCTGCCGCTGCTGCGCGACCCGGATTCCAGCTACTACCTCCGCCAGGAGCGCGACGGCCTGCTGCTCGGCCCCTACGAGGCCAAGGCGACCCTCCACTGGCAGGACGGCATTCCCGACGACTTCGCCAGCCAGCTCTGGCCCGACGATCTCGAGCGGCTGGAGTGGTATATCGAGGACGCCATCGCCCGCGTCCCGATCCTCGGCACGGCCGGCGTGCAGCGCGTCATCAACGGCCCGATCCCGTATTCGCCGGACGGCAACCCCTATATCGGCCCGGTCCGTGGCCTGCCCGGCTTCTTCCAGTGCTGCTGCTTTTCGTTCGGCATCGCCCAGGCTGGCGGGGCAGGGCGGCTGGCAGCCAACTGGATCGTCGACGGCCGGCCGGAATGGGACATCTGGGCTCTCGATTCCCGCCGCTTCAGCGACTACGCGACGACGACCTACACCGCCGACCGCGCCACGGAGCTCTACCGGCGCGAATACGCCATCGCCTTCCCGGTGGAGGAATGGCCCTGCGGGCGGCCCGCGCGCGTCACCACGCTCTACGAGCGGCTTGCCGCGAAGGGCGCCCGCTTCGGCGCGCGCGGCGGCTGGGAGCGGGCCGTTTGGTTCGCGGCGGAGGGAGACGATCCCGATCCCGCCCCGAGCTTCCGCCGGCCAGCCTGGCACACGGCGGTTAGGCGCGAGGTCGAGGCCGTCTCGCAGCGCGCGGGCATCATGGACATGGGCGGCTTCACCAAGCTCGTCGTGTCCGGCGCGGGCGCGGAGGCCTTCCTCGACCGGTTCCTGTGCGGAAAGCTGCCGGGGCTCGGGCGCGTGGTGCTCACCTGGGCGCTGGACGAGGCCGGGGGCATCGTCAGCGAGTTCACGGTGACGCGGATCGGCGCCCAGCGCTTCTACCTCTGCAGCGCCGGTTCTGCGCACGAGCACGACCGGCAATGGCTGGAGGCAGCGCTGCCGCGCGATGGCTCCGTGCAGGTGGAGGACATCTCCGCCCAGTGGGGAACGCTGGTGCTGGCGGGGCCGGCGTCGCGCGCGATCCTCGGTGCGGTCACGCCCGATCCGCTGCATAATGCCGCTTTTCCCTGGTTGTCCGCGCGCGAGATCGAGATCGGCTATGTCCGGCCGCTCGCCATCCGCATCGGATATGTCGGCGAGCTTGGCTGGGAACTGCACCTGCCGCTCGCGGCGCTGCCTCGGGTCTACGATGCCCTGTGGACGGCGGGTGAGCCGCACGGGCTTACGGATTTCGGCGTCTACACCATGGACAGCCTGCGGATCGAGAAGGGCTATCGCGGATGGAAGGGCGACATCACGCGGGAATACACGCCGCTGATGGCGGGCTTCGACCGTTTCGTCGCATTCGGCAAGGGCGAGTTCACCGGGAAAGCGGCGCTCCTCGCCGAGCGAGAGAAGGGCCCGCGCGAGCGGCTCGTACTGCTGGCGCTGGACGAGGCGGGCGACGCCGACGCCCCGTCCTGCTCGACCGTCTGGAAGGACGGCAGTCGCGTCGGCATCGTCGCCACCTCCGCCTTCGGCCATCGCACCGGTAGGAGCCTGTCGCTCGCCTATGTTCCGCCGGCGCTGACGACGACCGGCACGGCGTTCCAGGTCGAGATCTGCGGCGAGCTGAAAGGCGCGACGGTGGTGCCCGATCCGCTCTACGATCCCGCCAACGAGCGCCTGAGGGCGTAGTTGCGGAGCGCGCGTCTCCAGACGCGCCTTTCAGCCAAGATGCGGGTCTGAAGACCCGCGGTCCAATACACGCAGAGGCACCCATGGCCGAGCTTCCCACCCACGCCCGCGTCGTCGTCATCGGCGGGGGAATTCTCGGCTGCTCGACGGCCTACCACCTCACCAGGATGGGCGTGAAGGACGTGCTGCTGCTCGAGCGCAAGCAGCTCACCTCGGGCACGACATGGCACGCAGCGGGGCTCGTGAGATCATCGCAGTACACGCAAAACCTCACAAAGCTCTCGAAGTACACGGTAGACTTGTACACGGGGCTGGAGAAGGAGACCGGGCAGGCCACGGGCTTCGTCCAGCCCGGCTCGATCACCATCGCCACCAACCCGGAGCGCTGGGACGAGGTGCAGCGCGCTGCCGCCATGCTGCGCAGCTTCGGCGTCGTGGCCGAGGAGATCTCGCCGCGCGAGGCGCAGGAGAAGTGGCCGCTGATGTCGATCCACGACGTCATCGGCGCCTACTGGTACCCGCATGACGGCAAGTGCAACCCGATCGACACGTGCATGGCGCTGGCCAAGGGCGCGCGCATGGGCGGGGCGCGCATCGTGGAGAACTGCAAGGTCGAGCGTGTGCTGGTCGAGAACGGCCGCGCCGTCGGCGTGGAGACCGAGCAGGGCACCGTCAAGGCCGAGATCGTCGTCAATTGCGCGGGGATGTGGGCCCGCGCCATCGGCCTTCAGGCCGGCGTCGACATCCCGCTGCAGGCTTGCGAACATTTCTACATCGTCACTGATCCGCTGGACGGAATGCATGCCGGCCTGCCCGTCATGCGCGACATGGACCATTGCGCCTACTACAAGGAGGATGCCGGGAAGCTGCTCCTCGGCGCCTTCGAGCCCAAGGCCAAGCCCTGGGCGCTGGACGGCATCCCCGAGGACTTCGCCTTCGGCGAACTGCCCGAGGACTTCGACCACTTTGCGCCGATCCTCGAGGACGCCATGCGGCGCGTGCCCTCGCTGCAGACCGTCGGCATCCGCAAGTTCTTCAACGGGCCGGAGAGCTTCACCGCCGACCAGCGCTACATCCTCGGCCCCGCTCCCGAGGTCCAGAACTTCTTCGTGGCTGCCGGCTTCAACTCTATCGGCATCCAGTCGGCCGGCGGCGCCGGCATGGCGCTCGCGCACTGGATCGTCGAGGGTGAGCCCCCCTTCGACCTGTGGGACGTGGACGTTGCCCGCCTCTTCCCGCACCAGAACGCAAAGAGCTTCCTCGTGCCGCGCGTCTCGGAGGCGCTGGGGCTCCTCTATGCGATGCACTGGCCGTTCCGGCAGTACGAGACCTCGCGCGGCGTTCGGCGGTCCAGCCTGCACGAGCGCCTGACGGAGGCGCGCGCCTGCTTCGGCGAGGTGGCGGGCTGGGAGCGGCCGAACTGGTACGCGCTGCCCGGCGAGGAGCCTGTGTACCGTTACTCCTGGGGCCGGCAGAACTGGTTCGAGGCGTCCCGGCAGGAGCACATGGCCGTGCGCGAGGCCGTGGGCCTGTTCGACCAGTCGTCTTTTGCCAAGTTCGTGGTGAAGGGCCGCGATGCCATGAAGGTTCTGAACCGGCTCGGCGACGCGGAGGTGGACGTGGCTCCCGGCCGTGTCGTCTACACGCAGTGGCTGAACGGGAAGGGCGGCATCGAGGCCGACCTCACCGTCACCCGCGTCGCGGAAGACGAGTACCTTGTCGTGACGGCTGCCGCCACGCAGCTGCGAGACCGCCGCCACCTGGAGAAGGGAATCGGCGAGGACGATCGCGCGGCGGTCGTCGACGTCACGTCCGGTCTGGCCACGCTCGGGCTGATGGGGCCGAACTCGCGCGCGCTGCTGGAGAAGGTTTCGGGGGAGGATCTCTCCAATGCGGCCTTCCCGTTCGGGACCAGCCGCATGATCGTCATCGGGGCGGCGGCGGTCCGGGCGACGCGCATCACCTATGTCGGCGAACTCGGCTGGGAGCTCTATGTGCCGACCGAGTTCACGCTGGCCGTCTTCGACCTGCTGGTGGAGGAGGGCAGGGCATTCGGGCTGCGCCTGGCGGGCTATCACGCCATGAACAGCCTGCGCATGGAGAAGGCCTACCGCCACTGGAGCCACGACATCACGCCCGAGGATACGCCGCTCGAGTCGGGGCTGGGCTTCTGTGTCGCGTGGGACAAGGCCGGCGGCTTCGTGGGCCGGGACGCGCTGCTGCGCCAGCGGGACCAGGGCGTGAGCCGGCGTCTCGTCCAGTTTCTCGTCGAGGACCCGGAGCCGCTGGTCTATCACGACGAGCCCATCTGGAAGGACGGCGCCATCGTCGGGCGCCTGACCTCCGGCATGTACGGCCATGCGCTGGGCGGCGCGGTGGGGCTGGGATACGTCCCCGTCGCCCCCGGCGAGGGTTCGGCAGCCCTTCTGGGCTCGCGATTCGAGATCGAGATCGGCGGGCGAATCGTTCCCGCAAGGGCTTCACTGAAGCCCCTCTACGATCCCTCCTCGTTGCGGATCCGGGCCTGAGCGAACCGTTCCAGCTGGAGCGCCGCGGACTTCGGATGTGGCCGCGAAGACTCATTCGCGGCCCATCGCCGAGGTTGACCTAGGTATGCAACCGGGGGTCGCTAAAGTTAACCACTCATAAACTTCTGGATGAAAAGTCATGGGTATCGACGAGCTGATCGGAGTTGCCGCCCATGACGAGACCCTTCCTGTTGAGCGCGCTTGGAGGCGTCGCGATTTCGACCCTTCTGGCCGTGGGAACCGGCGCAGCGGCACCGGCGGACACGATTTCCGCGACCGCCCTGGCCGAGATCGAGAAGACGATCTGCCGCAAGGTCCCCCTGGATGCGGCCTCGAACGAGCCGATCCGCTATCGCCGCGGAACCTGCGCGCCTGGATACGTGGAGCTGGCTTTCGACAACCCCGCGTCGGTGACGCCAGCGCCGTTTGAGTTTGGTTTCGGCTCGGCCGCTCCTTCTTCCGGAGCCACGGCCTCCGCGGCGCCTGCCGCGACCGCCGGCGGTGTCCGCGACGTGACGGCCACGGCCTCCACCACCGGGGGCTCGTCGGGCAAGCAGCTCTGCCGCCGCATCCCGACGGCGCCGGGCCAGCGCATCGTGACGCGCCTGTTCCAGAACGGCTGCCCGTCCGGCTTCGCAGCGGTCACCGAGGATGCCCCTGCCGCGGCATCGGCCGCCGCTGTGCAGCCCTACGAGCCCGGTCCAAGCGCTTACGCCGCGCCCCTCACGGGCCCGGGCCGGTCAGCGCCGGACGTCCGCACCACCGCATCGTCGGCGAGCGGGAGCGGCAAGCAGCTCTGCCGCCGCATTCCGACAGCGCCGGGGCAGCGCATCGTCACGCGCCTGTTCGAGAACGGATGCCCCAGCGGCTTTGCCGCGGTCAGCGAGGATGCGCCGGCGGCTGCTGCGGCCTCTGGGGTCCAGCCCTACGAGCCGGGTCCGAACGCCTACGCCGCGCCAATCCCGGGCCCCGGCCGGTCAGCGTCTGACGTGCGCACCACCGCGTCGTCGGGCGGCGGCTCGGGCAAGCAACTCTGCCGCCGCATTCCCACCGCGCCCGGACAGCGGGTCGTCACGCGGCTCTTCCAGAATGGCTGTCCCGCCGGCTTCGCCTCGGTGAGCGAGGATACCCCTGCGGTCGTTGCCGGCGTGCAGCCCTACGAACTCGGATCGGGCCGTTCTGACGGCTCATTCGGGCCGGAGCCCCAGTACACGGTTCGCGAGGTGACGACGACCGGATCCACCGGCCGCGGCACCGGCCGCTCGTTCTGCAAGGTCGCGCCGGGACGGCGCGGCGGCGGCGAAGCCCGGCTCCGCCTCTACGAGGGTGGCTGCCCCGGCGGCACCATCGAAGTCGAGATCGACGATCCCCAGTACACCGGGACGATCGGCGGCGGATGGGGCCATGTCGGCGTGGGCAGTGGCGGCTCGACGTCGCAGCCTCCCGCCTCGAACCCCGGTACCAGCCGGCCTCCGTCCGGTAACCCCGGCACGCCGGGTGACCCCGGCACGCCGGGCAACCCTGGCACGCCGGGCAACCCTGGCACACCGGGCAACCCTGGCACGCCGGGCAACCCTGGCACACCGGGCAACCCCGGCACACCTGGCAACCCTGGCACACCTGGGAACCCTGGCACGCCGGGCAACCCCGGCACGCCGGGCAACCCCGGCACACCGGGTAACCCCGGCACACCGGGTAACCCTGGCACGCCGGGCAACCCTGGCACACCGGGCAATCCTGGAACTCCCGGCACCCCCGGACAGCCGGGCAATCCGGGCGGCGGGCACCATGGGGGCGGTGGTCACTGCGGCTGCGGTGGAAAGAGCGCCAGCGCGTCGTCCTCGGCGACCACGAGCAGCTCCGGCGGCACGGCGAGCGCGTCGGCCAGCAGCTCGGCCTCGGTCTCCGTCAGCTCCAACTGATATCGGTGGGCTTCGGCCCGCCTAGCATGAAGTAGGCCGGATCGGCGTTATGCCGGTCCGGCCTTCTTCGTTGGAGCGGGGTTCGTCAGAGCCGGTTCCAGATCCATGTGTCGGTCGGCGACTGGATCTTCTCCCAGCGGTACGAGACGCTGCGCCACGGGCGCACGCTATCGTCCAGATTGTCGAGCACGTAGTCGCCCTGGTCGGTCCGGACCACCAGGACCGCGTGCTGTTCACCGCTCCACAGCCGAACGATGGCGACCAGGGCCGCACTGGATGGCAGGCCGGCTTCCAGAAGCCGCTGGCGCTTGGTCAGCACGTAGTCCTTGCAGTTCCCGGCCTTCGCATCGACCCGCCATTTGCCAATCCCGGGTGCATCCCGGTCCGCGACCGGGATGATGGCGCGGTTGACGGCGACCGTGACCGCCTGAAGCTCGGAGAAGAGTTCCGGCGTCGCCCGCACGGCCCCGTCGCCCGTACGCGGCTTGCGGCCAGCGCGCGGGCGGCACACGGACGGCGTCGACACGCACAGCTCGTAATAGCCCACCGGGATCGGCACCGGCTCGCGCAGCGTAATCGAGGTGGAGGGCGCTATGCCTGCGGCACCGGCGGCTTCAGCGCTTCCAGCGAACCCTGTCGCGATGAGAGCGGCAAGGGCGAGACTTGATGCAACCCGCATGAATTCGACTCCGGACTTTCAACCGGAAGGTCTCATCGCGGGTTTAAAATCAGGTCCGGAAAGTCCGTCGAATTTAAGCGTGTTTTTTTGTCACTCGCCTGCTGCGGTTGCAGCGACCCACGGCAGCGCAGCCTCGAGCCTCCACGTCACGCCGGTGGGCGCGGGATTCCACGTGGCCTGGCCGTGAACGGCGCGCGAGACGATGAGCTCCGTGACCACGCGCCCGAAGCCGCGTTGCTGGACCATCTCCGGACGGACCGGTGGTCCGCCACTCTCGCGCCATTCGAGAACGAACCTGTCCTCCTCGCCCGCACCGCCGGGCTCGACGCGCCATTCGATGTCGACGCGGCCTCCGCCGTTGGACAGCGCCCCGTATTTGAGGGCGTTGGTGGACAGCTCATGCAGCGCCATGCCGATGTTCTGGGCTGCCGCAGGCAAGAGCAGCAGCGCTGGCCCGCGCTGGACGACGCGGCTGCCCAGCATTTCGGGATAGTGGCCCAGCTGCGAGGAGACGAGGTCTCCGATACCCGCGCCGCTCCAGCCTTCCCGGGCCAGGATGTCATGCGATTGGGCGAGGCTCTTCAGACGCCCTTCGAACGAGGCGAGAAACTCGTCGACGGTCGCGACCCGCCCCCGGGAATGGCGCGCCATGCCCTGGATGACCGCCAGCAGGTTCTTCGACCGGTGCGCCAGCTCGAGCATCAAGGTCTCGACCTGGTTTTCCCGCTGCTTGCGATCGGTGATGTCGATCGAGACGCCGACGAGGCCGGCTACCGTCCCGTCCTCGCCGAGCACTGGCTCGACGCGCTTGTGCCACCACATCTCCCGGCCATCGATGTCGACGCGCATGTCGCACTGGCGCGACTGGCCGGTCGCAAGGACCTCGTCCTTAAGAGCGATCGTGGGTCCGGCGACATCCGGCGGCAGCAATTCCTCGTCGCGCAGACCGACCGCCTCGTCACGGCTACGGCCCCAGCGCGCCTCGCTGATGAACGTGTAGCGGCGCTGGGCGTCCTGGGCGAAGACCACGATCTGCGCGGCGCGCGTCACCACCTCGAAGCGATGAAGGGACTCAGCGAGGGCGCGGTTCAGCGCAGCCAGCCGCCGGTCCGACGCCGTGCGTTCCGTGGTTTCCAGGCAGATGACGCCGATGCCGGTCGCTTCGCCCGTCTGGTCCTTCACCGGGTAGAACAGCTCGTTCCAGGTCCTGACGACACCCGGCGCCTTCGCCGTCTCGCCCTCCAGCTCGAAGTCGATGACAGGCTCCCCGGTTTCGAGCACACGCCGCAACAGCGGCTCGGCCACGGAACGGGCGTCGGGCACGATGTCGAAGATATTTCGCCCGACATGCTCGGCGACACTGAAGCCGTTCAATTCGGCCAGGGCCTCGTTGATGCGGACCACGCGGAGGTCGCGGTCGAGCATCTGCAGACCGACCGGCGCCGCGCTGTAGAGGGCTTCCAGTTCGGCCAGCTGCGCGCCGATGCGTTCCCGGCTCTCGACAAGCTCGCGCTCGGCCGCCTCGACATCCGTGACGTCCTGGCCGGTGGTGATGACGAGGCGGCGCCCGTCGCCCTGCGTGTAGGGCTCGGAGCTGAACAGGCGCCAGCGCCGGTGCACGCCCGCGGAGGTCCAGATGTCGATCACCTTGCCGAGCTGGGCCACGCCGGACCGGTACGGCTCCAGAGCGTCCGAGAGGACGCTGTCCCGTTCACTGTCGGGCACCCGCCTGAGGAGGCGCAGCCAAGCCGTCGCGTCGGGCACGTCCGCCAGGCTGTAGCCGGTCATGGAGACGAAGGAATGGTTGACGTCCAGGATGGCGCCGTCGACGTCGTGCAGGATCATGGGCAGAGGCGAGTGCGCGAACGCGGCACGCCAGATGGCCGGCTCGCCCGGATGGCCGGTCGTTTCCGCTCCATCTACGGGTTCTGCCGTCTGGCGGCTCTCCGCCGTCTGGTGCTTCATGGGATCGACGTCGCCTCCGGCGGGGCGGTGATGGCGAGAAAGTGAGTGGCCGTTCTCATTTCTACCGCATGGCAGTGTAACCCGTCGGTCGTGCTCAGGTCCATGCGCCCCCGCCATGCTGGCGGCTTTACCGTGACCATTCACCGCTGTGGGCGCATAATGCCCGTTCGGCCCGCCCGTCCTTCCGTCAGCCTTTTCGCGAGTCCCATGAGCTTCGACGTCGCCAGACTGCCGCGCAGCATCGCCCTCACGCTGTCTCTTGCTCTCGCCGCGGCTTCGCCACCGGCCAAGGCGGAGACGGCGAGCCCACGCGTCGAAGCGCTTCTCGCGCGCATGACGCTGGAAGAGAAAGTGGGTCAGCTGAACCTAGTATCCGGCCACCACGCCACCACGGGTCCCTACACCCGGTCGGACGTGAAGGAGGCGATCCTCGCCGGGCAGGCGGGCGGCCTGTTCAACGTCTACGGCGCCGAATACACCCGCGGCCTGCAGGACCTCGCCGTCAACAAGACCCGCCTCGGCATTCCGTTGCTGCTCGGCTTCGACGTGCTGCATGGCTATCGCACCATCTTCCCGATCCCGCTCGGGCAGGCCGCCAGCTGGGACATCGGTGCCATCGAGGGGGCTGAGCGGGTTTCCGCGCGCGAGGCTTCGGCCGCGGGCGTCAACTGGGTCTACGCCCCGATGGTGGACGTGACCCGTGATCCACGATGGGGACGCGTGGCGGAGGGGTCCGGCGAGTCCGCCTGGCTCGGAGCCAGGATCGCCGCCGCCCGGGTGCGCGGCCTGCAAGGCAAGTCGCTCGCCGACAACGACACGGTGGCCGCCTGCGTCAAGCATTTTGCCGGAAACGGCGCAACCGAGGCCGGCCGCGACTACTCTGCCGCCGACCTTTCCGAGAGGGCGCTGCGCGAGACACAGCTGCCGCCGTTCCAGGCCGCCGTTGAAGCCAAGGTCCGCTGCGTGATGGCAGCCTTCAACGCGGTCGACGGCGTTCCAGGCGTCGCCAATGCCCGCCTGCTGCGGGACGTGCTGCGCAACGAGTGGGGCTTCGGCGGTGTCGTGGTGAGCGATTTCGGCGCTGTCGAAGAACTGACCGTGCACGGTGTCGCCGAGGATGGCGCCGATGCCGCCGACCAGGCGTTCCGTGCCGGTACCGACATCGACATGGAGAGCCGGACCTATCTCACCCAGCTGCCGCAACTGGTGCGCGACGGTGCAGTGCCGATTGCGGAGCTGAACGACTCCGTCCGCCGCATCCTGACGCTGAAGGAGGAGCTCGGGCTCTTCGACAATCCCTATGGTCGCTCCAACGAGAGCCGGGAGAGCGCGATCCTCGATCTCGCCGTGCACCAGGAGAAGTCTCTCGATCTCGCCGAAAAGTCGCTCGTGCTGCTGAAGAACGACCGCCAGACCCTGCCTTTCGCGCCAGGCGCGCAGCGGATCGCGGTCATCGGGCCGCTCGCCGACTCAAAGCCGGACACGCTGGGCTCCTGGGCCGCCCACGGCGATCCGGAGGCGGCCATCACCGTCATCGACGGGATCAGGCAGGTGGCGGGGGAGGATGCCGACATCGTCTCGGCGACCGGCGGTTCGATCGACCGCTCGTCGCCCGCCGACATCGCCGCCGCCGCGAAGCTCGCGGCCAGCGCCGACCGTGTGGTGCTGGTGCTCGGCGAGCGCTCCACGCAGAGCGGGGAGGCGGCCAGCCGGTCGAACATCGATCTTCCCGGCGACCAGATGGCATTGGCGCGGGCGGTGATGGCGACGGGAAAGCCGGTCGCCGTGGTACTGATGAACGGACGCCCGCTGACGATCGAGGATCTGGACCGGGAGGCGCCGGCGATCCTGGAAGCGTGGTATCCGGGCAGCCGCGGCGGCCTGGCCGTCGCCCGCGTCCTTTTTGGGCTCTCCGAGCCGAAGGGACGCCTGCCCATCACCTTCCCGCGCTCGGTGGGGCAGATCCCCATCTACCACGACGCTCGCCCGACCGGCCGTCCTGCGGGCGAAACGCCCAAGCCCTACACCAGCACCTATATTGACCAGGCTCCGACGCCGCTCTACCCGTTCGGCTATGGCCTTACCTATACGAGCTTCTACATCGGCCCGCCGCGGGTCGACACGGCGTCGCTCGGACCGGCCCAGACCGCCACTGTGAGCGTCGACGTGATGAACACCGGCGAGCGCGAGGGCTCGACCCTGGTGCAGCTCTACATCCGGCATCACATCGCTCGCGTCTCGCGGCCGGTCCGCGAGCTGCGCGGCTTTGCCCGGGTGGCTCTCAAGGCCGGCGAAGTGGGAACGGTGAAGATGCCGCTGACGGCGGCGGACCTCGCCTTCTGGCAGCCCGACGGGCGCTTCGCGCCGCCGGTGGCCGGGGCGGTGGACGTGATGGTGGGCCCGGATTCACGCAGCCTGCGGGGCACGGTCCTGCCATTCCGTTTCCGCGACGTCACGCCGCGCGAGGCCATGAACCGCAACTGATTCAGCGAGGGAACATCCCGTCGCTGGGGCCGTTCTGGGCCCAGCGAAACAGGAGAACCCCCATGAGCGCGAGCTACAGCAGCACGGGCGCAGGCGACACCGCCCGCTCGCTCTTCGTCGACGGCGCCATCAACATCCACTCCGTCGAAAAGGAAGCGGAGCAGATCATCGAGCGGCAGCTCGATCGCGTCACAAACTACCCGGAGGTCGCCGCGCGGTTGCGCCAGCACCTCGATGAAACGCGCCAGCAGATGCAGCGCATCGACCGCATCCTCGAGAGCATGGACGAGGGCCGCTCCGCCCTGAAGGACACGGCGATGAAGCTGATGGGCAACCTGGCCGCCATGGCCCATGCCCCCGCCAGCGACGAGATCCTGAAGAACAGCTTCGCCAATCTGGCCTTCGAGAACTACGAGATCGCGGCCTACAAGTCGCTGATCACGCTGGGCGAGGAAGCGGGCTTCAACCGCGAGGTCGAGGTTCTGCGCGAGTCGCTTCGCGAGGAGCAGGACATGGCGCGCTGGATCGACGAGCACATCGACGATGTCACCCGGCAGTACCTCGCCCGTTCGGCGAGCGGCGAAAAGGCGGATCGCTGATCTAAATTCCGGCAAAACGGACGGAATTTCGATTCCGTCCGTTTTCCCGGACGAATTAGTTGACAAAATCACTAGACAGCTTAGCGTTGAGTTGTGCCCGGGAGATGCGCTCCCGGCCACCGCGGCAATTTGAACGAGCAGCTTGCGCCGCGTCACCAACCGCTAAAGCGCCACGACACCGTCGTGGGCTCCCTTTACTGAGGACGACCATGACGAACCCCATCGCAGACAGGCACGCAAACGGCAGGTGCAGCACGGCTGCCACGGGATGCTGTCGGCAAAGCTGACGCCGCGACGCATGCAGCATTCCGAACTCCCAGCGAAGCATCGCAGGACGATGCCGGAGAACCGTCATGCCTGACGCCTACGTGATCGAGATCGACGACAACGCGGCCGGTATCGTTGCCCGCCAACCCGGCGAGCGGCACTACAGCTTCTACGCCTCGGACGCCCTGTACCGGCCCTTGGAGAGCACCAGCTTCGCCAGTGTGGCCGCCGCACAGAAAGCCGCTGCCCGCCTGCGAAAGGAAGCCAGGCCGGGGCCGCAGCAGGTGAGGGCCGCCTGACACCCTACCACCCTCGACGGATCCTCCCCGAGGGCTACTGGCCTCGGCCGTTCACCCGGCCGGGGTTTTTTACATTCCTTTTCGTGTAATACAAATCTGCCCACGACTGGATGTGAAATACTTGTCAACCGATCCCGGACATGTATATTGTGTCTTCAACGAGCGCGTGGAGAACGCCATGTCGGATGCCGGTTTGATCGTCGCGAAGCGCACACCGCATCCAGCGGGAGACGTGAAGCGCTGGCTCGGCGATCGGCTCGACGGCTTCGTGCGGTACTTCCTCTCCGAAGGCTTGCGTGCGGACGCATTCATCGTCTCCGCTGCCACAGACACGCTCGGCGTACTCGTGCGGCGCTGGGATCTCTACGTCTTCACGGTCGGGGAAGGGCAGTCGTCCGCTCTGGACGGCCGGGCCTTCGCGTCGACGAACGAGGCGCTCGCGCTGCTGGCGGAAACCACGTCTGACCAGGTGTCCTTGCAGCCCGTCTGGTACAGCTGATAAGCGTCGGCCTGTCCGCAAAGGACTGGCTGGGTCAGGTTTTCATGAACATCCGCAACGGTATCGTCGAGGCGATCGGCAACACGCCGCTGATCGCGCTCAAGGGCCCTTCCGAGCTCACGGGCTGCAACATTCTCGGCAAGGCCGAGTTCATGAACCCCGGCCAGTCGGTCAAGGACAGGGCCGCCCTCTTCATCATCAATGACGCGGTCGAGCGGGGCGAGCTTCGTCCCGGCGGCGTCATCGTGGAGGGTACGGCGGGCAACACCGGCATCGGCCTCGCGCTCGTCGGCAATGCGCTGGGCTTCCGCACCGTCATCGTCATCCCCGAGACCCAGTCTCAGGAGAAGAAGGACATGCTGCGGCTGGCGGGTGCCGAGCTCGTCGAGGTGCCGGCTGTTCCCTACGCCAACCCCAACAACTACGTGAAGGTGTCGGGCCGCCTCGCGGCTGAGCTGGCCCTCACCGAGAAGAACGGTGCCATCTGGGCCAACCAGTTCGACAACGTCGCCAACCGACAGGGCCATGTCGAGACGACGGGTCCCGAGATCTGGGAGCAGACGGACGGAAAGGTCGACGGGTTCGTCTGCGCGGTCGGCACCGGCGGCACGCTCGCCGGCGTCGGTATGGCGCTGAAGGCGCGAAATCCGAACGTCACGATCGGGCTCGCTGATCCGCTCGGAGCGGCGCTGTACAGCTTCTACACGACGGGCGAGCTGAAATCCTCGGGCTCGTCGATCACTGAAGGCATCGGCCAGGGCCGCATCACGGCGCAGCTGGTCGACGCGCCCATCGACGTCGCCTTCCAGATCCCGGACGAGGAGGCAGTGCCTATCGTCTTTGACCTCCTGGAGAAGGAAGGCCTTTGCCTCGGCGGCTCGTCTGGCATCAACGTCGCCGGCGCAATCAGGCTGGCTCGCCATCTCGGCCCCGGCCACACGATCGTGACGATCCTGTGTGACTACGGCACGCGCTACCAGTCGAAGCTCTTCAACCCCGAGTTCCTGCGCTCCAAGGGGCTTCCGGTCCCCGCCTGGCTCGAGCGTCGGGCGACGGTAAAGCCGCCACTGGAGTAGGCGAGGCAGCTTTCGCCCTGGCGTGAGACCACTCCCATTTTGCCAGCGAAGCGAAGCAACCCAACGCCCGTTTTCACCATCCGATACCAGCGACGGGGTTGCTTCGTCGCTGCGCTCCCCGCAATGACGTTAGCCGGTGAGCATGCGCGCCGCCTTCTTCCGCAAGGCGGGAAAAGGCCGTTGAGCCCTAAAGACCCGCCGAGTCGATGGCCGTCTCGGGTTCCGCGAGGATCCGGCGGCGGATGTCGGCGACGAGTTCCTCAGCGAGTTCGGCGGCGGACTCCATGCCGGCGTGCAGCACGAGTTCTGGTGCGAGGGGTGCCTCGTAGTCCTGACCGACCCCGGTCAGGTTGACGATACGGCCCTCGCTGGCGCGCGCGTAGAGCCCCTTGGGGTCGCGCTCCCGGCAGATCTCCAGCGGCGTGTCGATGTGAACCTCGACGAACGTGCCGGCCGGGAAGCGCGCGCGCACGGCATCGCGGTCCGAGCGGAACGGGGACACGAGCGCCACGAGCACCACAAGGCCCGCATCCGCCATCAGGCCGGCCACGGCGCCGGTGCGGCGCACGTTCTCCGCGCGTGACGCAGGGTCGAAGCCGAGGTCGCGGTTGAGGTCCTGGCGGAGATTGTCGCCGTCGATCAGCATCGTGTGGTGGCCGAGCGCGTGCAGCCGGCGCTCGGCCATGTTGGCGATGGTGGATTTGCCGGAGCCGGGCAGGCCCGTGAGCCAGACCACCAGCGGCCGCTGGCCCTTCTGAGCGGCGCGTGCCCGGCCGTCGAGGTCGTGGGCGTGGCGGTGCACCTGAGTCGCGGCGTCGAGACCCGCCTCGATCATGCCGGCGGCGAGCGTGCCGTTCTCCTGCCTGTCGATCAGGATGAAGGCGCCTGTCGCGCGGTTCTCCTCATAGGGATCGAACGCGATGGCGCCGGCCGTCTCGAACTCGGCCAGGCCAATCTCGTTCAGCGCCAGCGAGGATGCCGGGCTCGTGGCGAGGCTTTCGACGTCGATGCGGTGGCGAAGCGCCGTGACCGTGGCCGGCACGGTGCGGGCGCCCGACTTGAGGAGGTAGGTCCGCCCGACATGCAGCGGCTGCTCCGCCATCCACACGAGCCGGGCCGAGAAGCGGCTGGACACCGTCGGGCGGCGCTTGGCCTCCACCAGCATCTCGCCGCGCGGCGCGTCGAGCTCGTCGGCGAGAACGAGGGTCACGGCGTCGCCCGGTCCGGCCTCGGCGAGGTCGCCATCCATGGTCGCGATGCGGGCCACGCTGGTGTGGCGGCCCGAGGAGGCGACGACGACCGGGTCTCCCGGCCGGACGCGGCCGCTCGCGACGGTGCCGGAGAAGCCGCGGAAGTCGAGGTTGGGACGGTTCACCCACTGGACCGGGAAGCGGAAGGGGAGGTCGCCCTCCTCGTCCGCGACGTCCACGCGCTCCAGGTGCTCCAGCAGCGTCGGGCCGGAATACCAGGGCGTGTTGGCGCTGCGCGCGACGACGTTGTCGCCGAAGCGGGCCGAGAGCGGCACGGAGACGATGCCGGTGAAGCCGAGCCCTGCGGCAAAGGCGCGATACTCGGCCTCGATCGCCTCGAAACGCGTCCTGTCGAAGCCGACGAGGTCGATCTTGTTGATGGCGAGAACGACGTTCCGGATGCCGAGCAGCGAAGCGATGATGCTGTGGCGCTTGGTCTGGGTGAGCACGCCCTTGCGCGCGTCGATCAGCAGGATGGCGACATCGGCGGTCGAGGCACCGGTCGCCATGTTGCGCGTGTACTGCTCGTGCCCGGGAGTGTCCGCCACGATGAAGGAGCGCTTCGGCGTCGCGAAGAAGCGGTAGGCGACGTCGATGGTGATGCCCTGCTCGCGCTCCGCCTCCAGCCCGTCGACGAGAAGCGCGAGGTCGATGTCCTCGCCCGTCGTGCCGTGGCGGCGGGAGTCTTTCTCCAGGGCCGCCATCTGGTCGTCGAAGAGCGCCTTGGCCTCGTAGAGCAGGCGGCCGATCAGGGTCGACTTGCCGTCGTCCACGGAGCCGCAGGTCAGGAAGCGCAACAGACCCTGCCGGGCCGCGGCGCGGGCCAGCGGAACGGGGCGGGCCGCAGAGGCGGGGATAGGAGCACCCATCAGAAATAGCCCTCGCGCTTCTTGCGCTCCATGGAGGCCTGCTCGTCCTTGTCGATGACGCGGCCCTGCCGTTCCGACGAGCGTGCACCGAGCACCTCGGCGACGACCGCTTCCAGCGTATCGGCGTCGGACTCGACGGCGCCCGTCAGCGGATAGCAGCCGAGCGTCCTGAAGCGGACGCGCAGCATCTGCGGTGTTTCGCCCGGGTGGAGGGGGAGCCTGTCGTCGTCGACCATGATGAGCGCGCCGTCGCGCTCCACCACGGGACGCTCCTTCGCCAGATAGAGCGGCACGACGGGGATGTCCTCGGCCAGGATGTAGGCCCAGATGTCCGCCTCGGTCCAGTTCGACAGCGGGAAAACCCGCATCGACTCGCCCTTGTGCAGGCGGGTGTTGAACACGTTCCAGAGTTCCGGCCGCTGGTTGCGCGGTTCCCAGACATGGCCGGCGCTGCGGTGAGAAAAGATACGCTCCTTGGCGCGGCTCTTTTCCTCGTCGCGGCGCGCACCGCCGAAGGCGGCGTCGAAGCCGTGCCGGTCCAGCGCCTGGCGGAGCGCCTCGGTCTTCATCACCTGCGTGTGCACGGCCGATCCCGACGCGATCGGGTTGATGCCGCGCGCCAGTCCGTCCTGGTTAGTGTGCACGATCAGGTCGACGCCGAGGCGGCGGGCCGTCTCGTCCCGGAAGGCGATCATCTCGCGGAACTTCCAGGTCGTGTCGATGTGCATCAGCGGAAAGGGCAGGCGGCCCGGCCAGAAGGCCTTCACCGCCAGATGCAGCATCACCGCCGAGTCCTTGCCGATGGAGTAGAGCATCACCGGATTGGCGAACTCGGACGCCACCTCCCGGATGATGTGGATCGACTCCGCCTCCAGCCGGGCCAGATGCGGCGTCAGCCGCGGGCCCGGGCCCGGGAGGAGTTGGCCTGCGGTCTGGAGCGCGGAGGGGGCGGTGAGCATCATGTCGGTCCCGTCCTCGTTCACGCCCGCGACACGCGCAGCCAGGGCCGCGTGCCTTCGGGCACCGCCTCGCCGCCGCGGGCCGAAGGCTGGTAGTGGACGCCCACGCCATGCACGCGGCCCTCGGCCAGCGCCCGGCGGGTCGGTTCGTTCGTCACGTCGAAGCTGTCGACCCCGCAGCGGATCATCAGCGGGATCTGGTCGCGCAGGACGTCGCCCACGGCGCGGATCTCGCCGCGAAAGCCGTGACGCTCGCGCAGCAGCGCGGCGTTGGAGTAGTTGCGGCCGTCGGTGTAGCGCGGAATGCGCAGAACGATCAGGGAGAAGCGCGGCAGGTCGTGCTCCAGGCCCTCGAGATCCTCGCCCGACTCCAGCACGATCCCCAGCGGGCCGTTGCGGCCGATCAGTTCGTCACGGCTTGCGAGAAAGCGTGCCTTGCCGACGGCCACCGCGCCGTCGCCCGGCACCGGGTCGTCAGCGCCGGGATAGGACCACTCGTCCGCGACGAAGGCGCCGTTCTTGTAGAGCGCCATCATGCGCCTCCGATGCTGGATGCCGCGGCGCTCCGGTGAATGCCGCATTCGGTCTTGCCCTGGCCACGCCAGCGGCCGGCACGCGGATCCTCGCCCTCGGCGACGGGCGTCGTGCAGGGGGCGCAGCCGATCGAGGGATAGCCGCGCGCCACGAGGGGGTGGCGGGGCAGGTCGTGCCGGGCGAGGTAGGCGAGGACGTCCGACGCCGTCCAGGAGGCGAGGGGGTTCACCTTGATGCGCGTGCCATCCGCCTCGAAGGTCGGCAGCGCCGCGCGCGTCCCCGCCTGGAAGCGCTTGCGGCCGCTGATCCAGGCATCAAACCCATCAAGGGCCTGTTCGAGCGGCTCGACCTTGCGGAAGCCGCAGCACGCGTCGGGGTCAGCCGCGAAGAGCGCGCCGAAGGGGTCCTTCGCGTCCTCGTCCTGTTGCGACGTAGCGACGGTGCGCACGCCGGTCAGCCCGAGCCTCTCCACCAGTGCGTCGCGATAGGCGAGCGTCTCGGGGAAGAGGCGGCGAGTGTCGACGAAGATCACGGGCAGGGCCGGGTCGATGTCCGCAGCCATCTTCAGCAGCACGGCGCTGTCGGCGCCGAAGCTCGTGACCAGCGCGGTCCGGCCGGTGAACAGCGTCCGGGCAGCGATAGCGAATACGTCCTCCGCTGCGAGGTGCCCGTGGGCTGCCTCCAGCGCCGCGGCCGTTGCCACGGCAGCCGGGGAGACCGGAAGGGGCTCAGGCTGCCTCTGCATAAAGGGCCTCCCGGAATGGCGCCTCGCCAAGACGGCGGAAGGCCTGGAGGAAAGTCTCCTCCGGGCTCGTCCGCAGCTTCAGGTAGGTGTCGACGACGACCTCGACCGCGTCGACGATCTCGGCCGTCGAGAAGCCCTTGCCGACGATCTCGCCGATCGAGCAGGTTTCGTCGCCGGAGCCGCCGAGCGTGATCTGGTAGAACTCCTCGCCCTTCCGCTCCACGCCGAGAATGCCGATGTGGCCGACGTGGTGATGGCCGCAGGCGTTGATGCAGCCGGAGATCTTGATCTTTAGGTCGCCGATTTCCTGCTGGCGCTTGGCGTCGCCGAAGCGTTCGCTGAGCCGCTGGGCCAGCGGGATCGAGCGGGCGTTGGCGAGCGCGCAATAGTCGAGGCCGGGGCAGGCGATGATGTCGGTCACCAGCCCGGCATTCGCCGTGGCAAGGCCGGCGCGCTGCAGTTCGGCGTAGACCGTGGGAAGATCGTCAAGCTTCACGTGGGGCAGCACGAGGTTCTGCTCGTGGCTGACGCGGGCCTCGTCGAACGAGTAGCGTTCGGCAAGGTCGGCAACGACCTCCATCTGCTTCGAGCTGGCATCGCCGGGCACACCGCCGATGGGCTTCAGCGAAACCGTCACGCAGCCATAGCCGGGCTGGCGGTGGGCGAGCACGTTGCGGGTGATGAAGTCGGCGAAGCCGGGATCGACGGCGCGTGCATTCTCCAGCACCTCGGAGCGGGCAGGGAGTGTCTCGAAGGCGGGCGGGGCGAAATACGCCCCGATCCGGTCGATCTCCTCGCGCGGCAGCTCCAGCGGCACGCCGTCGGCCTTGATGGCGGCGTACTCCGCCTCGATCTCGTCGCGGATCTCGGCATGACCGGTCTCGTGCACCAGGATCTTGATGCGGGCCTTGAACTTGTTGTCGCGCCGGCCGTGCTGGTTGTAGACGCGCAGAATGGCCGTGCAGTAGGCGAGCAGCTCGCGCTCCGGCAGGAAGTCGCGCAGCTTGATCGCAACCATCGGCGTGCGGCCCTGGCCGCCACCGACGAAGACGGCAAAGCCGATCTCGCCCGCCTCGCTGCGCTTCACCTCGAGCCCGATGTCATGGACCTGAATCGCCGCGCGGTCGTTCGGCGCGCCGGTGACGGCAATCTTGAACTTGCGGGGGAGGTAGGTGAACTCGGGGTGGATCGAGGACCACTGCCGCAGGATCTCGGCGAAGTGCCGGGGATCGGCGATCTCGTCGGCCGCCGCGCCCGCGAAGTGGTCCGCCGTGACGTTGCGGATGCAGTTTCCCGACGTCTGCAGGCAGTGCATCTCGACTTCGGCGAGATGCTCAAGGATGGCCGGCACGTCCTTCAGCGCGATCCAGTTGAACTGCAGGTTCTGGCGCGTGGTGAAGTGGCCGTAGTCGCGGTCGTAGGTGCGCGCGATGAAGGCGAGCTTGCGCAGCTGTCGCGAGGACAGCGTGCCGTAGGGGACGGCGATGCGCAGCATATAGGCGTGAAGCTGCAGGTAGACGCCGTTCATCAGCCGCAGTGGCTTGAACTGGTCTTCCGTCAGCTCGCCGGACAGGCGCCGGGCCACCTGGTCGCTGAACTCCTGCGTCCTTTCCTGGACAAAGCGGCGGTCGAACTCGTCGTAGCGATACATGGCGGTGCTGTCCGGTTCGGTTCAGGCGGCGGGGCGCGCGGCGGGGAGTATTTTGGACGATCCCGTGGTGGGACCGGTGGTGCGGATGAGCTCGCGCAGGCGGGTCGGGCGCCACGCGCCGTCCTCCTGCGCCACTTCGACCATGTAGGGATCGACGACGATGTTCGCTTCCTGGTCGCGCATCGCGGCGGCCAGCAGCGTCTCGCCCTCCTCAGCGGTCATGGCGATCTCGGCGTGGTTGACGTCGGGCACCCAGGTGCCGTCCGCGGCCCGGAAGACGACCCGGCCGGTGTCCGCCGTGTTGGCCGTCACCGCCTGTGCCGCGGGGGACTTCGGCTTCTTCATCATGGTCGGTGTTCCTCAGGCCGCTGCGGCAAGGCACGGCGCCATGGCTTCCGCGGTGGAAATGTCGGCTTGCCGGATGGCCGGCCCGCACAGGATCAGAACGGGGCCGTCCACGTCGTCCCTGGCGCTGAGCGCCGGGACGTCGGCGAGCGTTCCCGAGAAGATGCGGCGGTCCCGGCGCCCGGCATTCGCCACGGCGACGACCGGGGTGGAAAGCGCCACGCCGGCGCGGCGCAGGCGGTCGCGGATCTGGGTGCCGGTGCTCTTGCCCATGTAGACGGCGACGGTGCCGCCGCTGCGGGCGACCTCGACCCAGCCGCCGGGCTCGCTGCCGTCCGCCCCGTGCGCCGTGGCGAAGACGACGGAGGAGGCGACCTTGCGCATCGTCAGGGACACCCGCGCATCGGCAGCCGCGGCCAGCGCCGCTGTCACTCCGGGAACGACGTCAAAGTCGATCCCGGCCTCGCGAAGGGCTGCCATCTCCTCGCCGGCGCGGCCGAAAACCAGCGGGTCGCCGCTTTTCAGGCGGGCGACGCGCAGGCCTTCGCGGGCGAGGCGAACCAGCAGCGCGTTGATCTCGGATTGGGTCGCGGAGTGGTTGCCCTTCGCCTTGCCGACGCAGATGCGCTCGGCGTCGCGGCGGCCCATGTCGACGACCTCGGCAGGCACGAGCTGGTCGTGCACGATGACGTCCGCTGTCTGGAGAAGGCGCTGGGCCCGGATGGTGAGGAGGTCAGCCGCGCCGGGGCCGGCCCCGATGAGCCAGACGCGTCCGGTTTCGTCGGCGCCCTCGTCGGACAGGAGCCGCTCGGCCTCGTGGCGGGCTGCTTCGAGATCCCCGGCGAGGGCCAGCTCAGCGGCGCGGCCGTCGAACACCTTCGACCAGAAACGGCGTCGCAGCACGGGGCCGTCCAGGGCCTCCATGACGCGAGAGCGGATCGAGCGAGCCAGTTCGCCGAGCCGGCCGAACTCCGGTGCCAGCATCGCCTCGATCTGGGCCCGGACCCGCTGCCCCAGCACTGGCGCCAGCCCGTCGGTAGAGATCGCTACTGCGATCGGGGCACGGTCGACGATGGCGGGAACGGCGAAGTCGGAGAGGTGAGGGCGGTCCACGACGTTGACGGGGACGCCGGCCCTGCGCGCCATGCGGGAGTAGCGCGTGTCTGTGACTTCGTCGCCGGTTCCCGCGAACAGAAGGGCGATGCCGAACAGGTCGCAGGGTGCCAGCTCGCGGGGGCGGTGCTCGATGCCAAGGCGGTCGGCCAGCTCCGCGATGTCGGGCTCCAGCTCCGGCGCCACCAATACGATCCGGGCGCGGGAGCGCGACAGCAGCCGCAGCTTGTTGAGCGCGGGCTCGCCACCGCCGGCCAGCACGACCGTCCGATGCTCGACCTCGTAGGCCACGGGGAAAAACCGCAGTCCGGACATTTCACACTCTAGACTGTGAATTTATATATTTTACATTACACCATGCGCTATGTCGTGGAAAGGCCAAGACCCCCGCTGAGAGCAGGGGAACCCTGTTCAAGGCGCACAGATTGAGATTTGGGTTAAGCGGCGCGGACAGACGAGGTGCCCTCGTCGGGCTCGCTGCCAGGCGCGAGAACGACCTTGAGGCCGTCGAGCTCGTCGGACATCAGGATCTGGCAGGACAGGCGGGAGTTCGCTTCCACGGCCAGCGCTTCGTCGAGCCGGTCGTTCTCCTCGTCGGTCGGGGGAACCAGCCGGTCGACCCATGCCTCGTCCACGTAGACATGGCAGGTGGCGCAGGCGCAGGCGCCGCCGCACTCGGCCTTGATGGGCAGCCCCCAGTCGCGAATCACTTCCATGACGCGCCAGCCCTCGAGGGCTTCCAGCGCGTGCTCCTTGCCGTCCCGGTCCACGACGATGATCTGCATGGGCGCTCCGTGCTGGGCCACGGCGCGCGCACCGGGCATATAGTCGTCAGGCTGGCTATAAGCCGCACCGGCGTTGCTTGTCGACCGCCTTCCCGCGTCAGGCGGGGAAGATGCGGGCACGATCGAGCGTCAACCCTACCGTGCTGCCAATGGCGACGGCGGGGAGGTCTGCCTCGACCTCGATCAGGCCGTTGTAGCCCTCGACGGCGACCTCCGCGCGATGCCCGGAAGCCGTGCGGCGCACGCCCACGAGCCGCCCCGGAAGAGCACCATCGGCATGCGGGCGCATGCGCGTCTCGGTCGGGCGCAGGAACATGCGGCCCCGCCCGTCCGGCAGGCCGCCGGCCGAGAGCGGCAGGGCACGGCCCGCGAGATGAACGCCGCCACCCCGGATGTCGACGGCGATCTCGGCCGCCTCGCCCACGAACGACACGACGAAGGCGGAGGCTGGCGCGTCGTAGATCTCCTCGGCCGCGCCGACCTGCTCGATCCGGCCCTTGTTGAGGATGGCGACGCGGTCCGCGAGTTCCAGCGCCTCGTCCTGGTCGTGGGTGACGAAGACGGTGGTCTGCCCGGTGCGCGAATGGATCTCGCGGAGCCAGCGACGCAGCTCTTTGCGGACCTTGGCATCCAGCGCTCCGAAGGGCTCGTCGAGCAGCAGGACCTGCGGGTCGATCGCAAGGGCACGGGCCAGCGCGACGCGCTGGCGCTGTCCGCCGGAAAGCTGGCCGGGGTAGCGGCCTTCCAGTCCGGAGAGCTGGACCAGGTCGAGGAGTTCGCCGACGCGACGGCGGATCTCGGCGTCCGCAGGGCGCGTCGCGCGGGGACGGACGCGCAGGCCGTAGCCGATGTTCTCCTGCACGGTGAGGTGTTTGAAGAGGGCGTAGTGCTGGAAGACAAAACCGACGCCGCGGTCCTGCACGCGGACACGCGTGGCATCGCGGCCGTCGAAGAGCAGCATGCCGGCATCAGGCTCCTCGAGACCCGCGATGATGCGCAGGAGGGTCGTCTTGCCCGAGCCGGAAGGGCCAAGCAGCGCGATGAGCTCGCCCTGCGGGATCGTGAGGTCGATGCCCTCGAGCGCCGCATGCGTTCCGAAACGCCGCGCGATGCCGCGGACGGCGATCTCGACCCCGCGCGTCTGGACGTCAGTGACGGTGTCCACCCGCGATGGCGTCGGCGTATCTCCATTCGAGGAAGGATTTCGCGGCAAGGGTGACGAGCGCGAGAAGGGCGAGGACGGAGGCGACCGCAAAAGCGGCGACGAAGTTGTATTCATTGTACAGGATCTCGATGTGAAGGGGCATGGTGTTGGTGAGGCCGCGGATGTGGCCCGAGACGACCGACACCGCGCCGAATTCACCCATGGCGCGGGCGTTGCAGAGCAGGACGCCGTAGAGCAGTCCCCACTTGATGTTGGGCAGCGTGACCGTGAGAAAGGCACGCCAGCCGGAGGCGCCCAGCGTCAGCGCCGCTTCCTCGTCGGCGTTGCCCTGCTCCTGCATCAGCGGGATCAGTTCACGCGCCACGAAGGGGAACGTCACGAACATCGTCGCCAGCACGATGCCGGGCACGGCGAAGATGATCTGCAGCCCGTGGCTCTTCAGGTATGGCCCGAGCAGACCCTGCGCCCCGAAGAGCAGCACGTAGATCAGGCCGGACACAACCGGTGACACGGAGAAGGGCAGGTCGATGAGGGTGACCAGCAGGCTCTTGCCGCGGAACTCGAACTTGGCGATGGCCCAGGCGGCGGCGACGCCGAAGACGGCATTCAGCGGGACCGAGATTGCGGCGACGAGCAGCGTCAGGCGGATCGCGGCCAGGGCGTCCGGCTCCGTGAGGCTTTCGGCGTAGGCGCCGAGCCCCTTGCGCAGCGCCTCCGTGAATACGGCGGCCAGCGGCAGCAGCACGATCACGGCCAGGGCAAGCATGGCGAAGACGATGAGCGCGATGCGCGCTCCCCGGCTTTCGCCGGCGGGAGAGGCGAGGCGGCTAGACATGCCCGAACCTCTTCCGGCTCCACGCCTGGATCAGGTTGATGACGAGCAGCATGGCGAAGGAGATGGCCAGCATGATCGTCGCGATCCCGGTGGCGCCGCGATAATCGTACTCCTCCAGCTTCACCACGATGAGGAGCGGTGCGATTTCGGATACGTAGGGCAGGTTTCCGGCGATGAAGATCACCGAGCCGTACTCTCCGACGGCGCGGGCGAAGGCCATGGCGAAGCCGGTGAGGATGGCCGGGATAAGCGGCGGCAGGATCACGCGCGTGATGGTCTGAAGCCGCTCGGCGCCCAATGTGGCCGACGCCTCCTCGATCTCGCGGTCGATCTCGCCGATGAGGGGCTGGACGGTGCGCACGACAAACGGCAGACCGACGAACGCGAGGGCGACGAAGATGCCGAGGGGCGTGAACGCCACCTTGATCCCCAGCGCGGCCAGCGGCTCGCCGATCCAGCCATTCGGGGCGTAGATCGCGGCGAGCGCGATGCCTGCGACGGCTGTGGGCAATGCGAAGGGCAGGTCGACGAAGGCGTCGATGAGCCGGCGGCCCGGGAAGGAATAGCGGGTCAGGACCCACGCGATCGGAACGCCCGCCACCACGTCGAAGATCGCCGCGGCCAGCGCAACACCGAAGCTGACCTTGAGGGCCGCAAGCACGCGCGGCTCCGTCGCGATCGCCAGCAGTCCGTCGATCCCGAGGCCGGACGCCTTCAGAACGAGGGCAGCCAGGGGCAGGAGGACGAGGCCGGACAGCCAGAGCAGCGTCCAGCCCATTGCCAGCCCGAACCCCGGCAAGGCATTGCCGCGGCCTCGCCTGCCCGGGCGTACCGGGAGGAGGGGCGTTTCGCCTGTCGGCAGGAGGGCATCGGCGACGGTCACGGTCATCCTGTCGTCATTGTGAGATAAAGCGTCGCACCGGAATAAGGCGGAGCTCTGTCCAAGGGGACCACGGGGTTGAGCCCGTGCTTTGGGTCGGGCCTGCTACTTCGCTGCCTTCTGGACCTCGTCGAAGATGCCGCCATCGGCGAAGTGCGCCTTCTGCGCCTTCGTCCAGCCGCCGAACATCTCGTCGATGGTGAAAAGCTTCACGTCCTGGAGCTTGGCGAGGTCTTCCTTGGCAGCGGCCTGGGGCTTCGAGGGACGGTAGAAGTTCCTGGCGATGATGGCCTGCGCCTCATCGGAATAGAGGAAGTCCAGGTACGCCTTGGCGGCCGGGCGGGTGGTGTCGTCGAGATTGCCATCGACGAGCGCCACCGGCGGCTCGGCCAGGATCGAGACCGACGGCACGACGATGTCGAACTTGTCGGCGCCGAACTCGGCGAGGCTGAGATAGGCCTCGTTCTCCCATGCGATCAGCACGTCGCCGAGGGCGCGCTGCGCGAAGGTGATCGTCGAGCCCCGGGCTCCCGTGTCGAGCACCGGCACGTTCTTGAAGATGGCGGTGACGAAATCCTTGGCCGCCTTCTCGTCACCCTTCGTCTTGCCGATCTGGTACCCCCAGGCGGCGAGGTAGTTCCAGCGCGCTCCGCCCGAGGTCTTCGGGTTGGGGGTGATGACCTGGATACCCGGCCTGGCGAGGTCGTCCCAATCCTTGATGCCCTTGGGATTGCCCTTGCGGACGAGGAACACGATCGTCGACGTGTAAGGCGACGCGTTATTGGGGAGCCTCTTCTGCCAGTCTGCCGGGATCTTGCCGGTCTGCCTGGCGATCTCGTCAATGTCCGCCGCGAGGGCAAGCGTCACGACCGAAGCCTCAAGGCCGTCGATCACCGAGCGCGCCTGCTTGCCGGACCCGCCATGCGACATCTTGACGGCGATGTCCTGGCCTGACTGCTTTTTCCACGACGCCGCAAACGCCTTGTTGATGTCCTTGTAGAGCTCGCGCGTGGGGTCGTAGCTGACGTTCAGAAGCGACGTCTGGGCATGCGCGGCGACGGTCACGAACAGGATGAGGCCGAATGCGCCGGCCAGCAGCAGGAGGTCGCGGATGGTCCGCATGCGCGTCAACGCGCTCGTTCGGGACGTGGCGGTCATGGGTCTTGCTCCCTGTTGACGGCACACTGGCGTGTGGATTTTCGGAATGCAACACAAAAAACGTAGATTATATAATTATACGGATCGGTCTGTGAAATGAGGTGAATTCTGGCGGGGCTTCTAGGCCTTCCAGGCAGGCGCCATCCGCACGCGCCCTTTACGGTTCCTGCAATTTCTTCGTGTTCAATGGGGCGGAAGAACGGAGGGTCTCCGCCATTAACGTGAAAACGATTTTCCCCGCCGCTGCCCTGTGCGTTGCGCTTTCCGCCTGCGGTACGACCCCGAGAGATCGCGTCGTGTCAGGAGGCCTCATCGGCGCTGCGACGGGCGCGACCGTCGGGCTCGTCACGACGGGCGATGCCACGGGGACCGTTCTGGGAGCGGCGCTCGGAGGGTTGGGCGGAGGCATCATCGGCTATGCCACGGCGCCGCATCGCTGCCAGGCCGTCGACAAGTACGGCTACACGCACCGGGTGCGGTGCTAGGCGTCAGCGGTCGTCACGCTTCTCGCCGGACAGTGCAGCCAGCGCTGGCTGCCATTGCGACTCCGGACCGAACTCGCTGGTCGAGGACACCGAGAGCAGTTCGGCTAGGCGGTTGCGGGCCCGGTTGACGCGGCTCTTGATCGTGCCGACCGCGCAGCCGCAGATCTCGGCGGCCTCTTCATAGGAGAGGCCGGAACCGCCGATCAGGATCAGCGCCTCGCGCTGGTCCGGCAGGAGTTTCTGCAGCGCCTCCCGAAAATCGACGAGATCCATGTGCCCGTCCTGGGCCGGATGGGTGGCGAGGCGCGACGCCATCTGGCCGTCGGCATCCTCCACCTCGCGCCTGCGCTTGCGGTGCTCGGAATAGAAGACGTTGCGGAGAATGGTGAAGAGCCACGCCGACACGTTGGTGCCAGGGGTGAAGGATGTGCGATTGGCCCAGGCCTTGAGCAGCGTCTCCTGAACGAGGTCGTCGGCGCGGTCCGGATTGCCGCTCAGCGACATGGCGAAGGCGCGCAGCGCGGGAACGGCGGCGAGCAGGTCTTGCTTCATCTGGGCGGTGTCGTCCATCACTCCCCGTCCTTGGTCGCGCCGCCGTCGGAGAGCGACTGGTCGCTCCCGGGGGCCGCGGTAACGTCGCGATCAAGCTGGTCGAGGAGCTCCAGGAAGCGGTCAGGGACAGGCTGCGACAGGACGCCGTCATAGATGGCGCGAAGTTGCCGGCCGATCTGGGCCTGCAGGTCGGTTTCCAGCGGCACGACCTTGCCATGCTCGTCGGATGCCAATCCGGCCTGCTCCAGCATCATGTCCTTGTCCGTCTTGCGCGGGGTCTTCTCGTCCATCCCAACCTCCACGACCCGGAACTCGGGGCGGTCGCGCCGCCTTGCCATAATGGCGTCGGGCGGATGTGCGCTATACATCCCGGCAGGATCGTGGTCCCGGCTTCAACGCCGCGTCCACACGCCGGTTCCTGACGAGCGGCTGGAACTTTTCCGCCCGGCATTCGTTGGTCATAGCATGACTTTGGTCATGCGCGTTTCCATACAAGGAGGGCAGGGATGTCCATCGCCCAGGCGATCGCGCCGCATCTTCCCTATCTCAGGCGCTTCGCTCGCGCTTTGACAGGGACACAGCAGGGAGGTGACGCTTATGCGGTTGCAACCCTGGAGGCCTTGATCGCCGACCCGTCGTCTTTCGACTCCACGCTGGACTCCCGCGTGGCTCTCTACAAAGCCTTCCTGAAGGTCTGGGGGTCGGTTCCGATCAACCAGACCCCGGAAGCGCCGGGATCGCAGGGCGGTGTTCGCCGCAGCCTCGCGGCCCTTACGCCTCCAGCCCGCGTGGCTTTTCTGCTGAGTTCGGTGGAAAGCTTCGACAATGAGCAGACTGCCGCCGCGATGGACCTCTCGACTGGCGAAGTCGAGAACCTGATCCACGACGCCGGCCGCGAGATCGCCCAGCAGATGGCCACGGACGTTCTCATCATCGAGGATGAGCCGCTGATCGCCATGGATCTCGAATCCCTGGTGGAAAGCCTGGGCCACCGTGTCATCGACGTGGCACGGACCCGGCGTGAGGCGGTGGAAGCCGTCCAGCGCAATGCTCCGGGGCTGGTGCTCGCGGACATCCAGCTGGCCGACGGAAGCTCCGGTCTCGATGCCGTGAACGACATCCTGTCGACGTTCGAGGTGCCGGTGATCTTCATCACCGCCTATCCCGAGCGCTTTCTCACCGGCGAGCGCCCCGAGCCGGCCTTCCTGATCACCAAGCCGTTCCGGACGGAGACGATCAAGGCCGTGATAAGCCAGGCCCTGTTCTTCGATCAGAAGTCGCATCGGACAATGAAAGCTGCTGTGGGTTGAATCGGTTCCGGCCGGCTCCTCACACAAGAAAAGAGGCGCGGAGAAATCCGCGCCTCTTTTTGTTTTGGACGAAGGCTGGTGCCAGATCGCTAGCGGCGACCGCGGTCGATGAAGTGGGCACCGACGAAGCCGCCCATGAGGGCGATGGCTATGACCGACCACGGGCCTGCCGATTTCGTTGCACGTCCCGCTGGGCCGACGCCCTCGGGATCGGCGACTGCCCTGGCTTCCGGCGAGCGCCTGCGTCCGGTCAACAGCTTGGCCGCCGATACCACCCCAGCAAGGTTGGCGAGCGTCCCGCGCAAAGCCTCGGCGCTCCGCTCCGCTTCCCGTCTTGCCCGCGACCGTTGTTCGGCAGCGGCATAGGAATGGATCGCGAAAACGACGATGGCGAGCGCCAGGAAAAGCCCTGCGATGATCAGCGACGCCTCGATCGGGCCGAAGCGAAAGGCGAGCCATGTGTGCAGGGCCGCCACGCCGAAGCCGAGCGCAACGATGGCGAGGATCGCTACCGCTCCCAGCCACACGACGCTCTGGACGGCGCTCGACACGCCGGCCCTGATCGGCCGGGTCCCCGCGTCCACGAGGAGCCGGAGCGCGTTCATGAGCGGTGACGGCTGATGAGGCCGAGGACGAGGCCGATACCGGCCGCAATCAGGACCGAGGTGAGCGGGTTGCGTTCGATCCTGGTCTCGAGCGCGGCGTTGGCGCCGCCGATGCGATCACGGGCCTCGTAGGCAAAGGCCTGCCCGCTGCGGCCGAGTTCGGCGGCGCGGCTGGCCACCTGGTCGCGCGCGGTATCGACGAGGCCGCGCACGGATGATTGTGCGGTGCCGGACTGGTCTCGAACCAGGCTCGATACGGTGTCGGCCAGTCGCGAAAAATCGGCGCGCAGCCGTTCCAGATCGTGCCCAACGTCGGATGGACGGGTATCGCGGCTGCTGAACATCGGAACCTCCAGGATGGGTGGCGCATCGGCGGGAACCTGAGGGCCGGGCAAGCTGCCGGCACCAGGGCGCACGCTGCGCGTTGCATCCGGTAACGTCCCGGCGCTGTCGAGGTTCCGCTGCCTGGCGGGACGGCAGCATTGTTCCTGGATCGCAAAGCCGCGAAAAAAGAAACCCGCAACGGTGGCCGTTGCGGGTTTCAGGTTGTGTCGGCGTTGGCTTGGGAGGGGGCGTTCCTTGTCCTTCGCCGACACGACACTGGCAGAACGCAGAGGAAGTTCCCCCGGTTCCCGAAGCGACAAAAAATTTTAGTCGAGCCCTCGTGCCGTGCAAGCGCGGGTGAGAGACCGCCTAAGGCGACCCAAGGCAAGGTAACCGGCGCGCTCGGCGTCCCAGCGCGGCGCGTGTCCATCCTCGTCCATGTGCCGCATGGCAACGATAAGCCGCATGAAATCGTCGACGGTTTCCGAAAGGTCGCGCGCGAGGGGATGCGAACTGTCCTCAATCGCATCGGGCCGCACCAGGCGCCACTCGGGCGGGTGGATGGTGCCGCCTTCCGGCATGCCCTGTCGCATGGTCTGTCCCTCCCGGGCCGCACCGACGCGACCACCCGCGGGCGAAACGTGCGTCACCCTCCTTGGGTTCCCTCGATTTCCGGCGCCGGACGAGCGGACCGCGACAGCGGAACCCCGGAGCTCAAGCCCGCGTTCTTGAGCGTGAACACAGCCCTTTCATGGGCCTCATCCTGTGAGGGAGATGATTGTCGTGACGGACACAACCGATGTGAAGGCCTCGCTCGATTTCATCTGGTCCACCGTCGACAAGATCAGGACGGGAATGCTGACCACGTTCTCGGGGGAGACCATCCGGGGGCGGCCGATGACCGCGATTCCCCGCCGGGACGAGAATACCATCTGGTTTTTTGCCGATCGAGCAGCCCATGCGGAAGCCGACATCCGCCGCGACCCCCGTGCGTGCATCGCCTTCGCGGACCCGCGGGACCAGACATATGTCTCGCTGACCGGCCGCGTGTCCCTCCACGAAGACGAGAGCCTGAAAAAGGATCTCTGGAACATGGGGGTGGACGTCTACTTTCCCGGTGGGCCTGAAAATCCAGAGGTGGTCCTGATCGGCTTTGAGCCGGAGGAGGGCGAGTACTGGGACTCGCCCTCCAATCCCATCCTGCTTGCGGTGAAGTTCGTGCAGGCCAAGCTGACCAGCGAACGGCCTGACCTCGGCGAGAATGCCAGGGTCCAGCTCGCCTGAGAGCTCAGGCGATCGTCGGCGGGGACTGCGGGTCGCCCGGCATCGGCAGCGGCGGCACGTGACCGGGATCCGGCACTTCCGGCGGACCTCCGGGAGAGGGCGTGTCGGGCGTCAGCGGCGGCACGCCGGGAGTGGGGCCGGGGGTCGGTGACGGCCCGGGAGACGGCGAGGGGGCGGGTCCGGGGCTGGGCTGGATCGGGTCGGACATCGGATCTCCTGTCTGGGAGGTGTGGAACGGGTTCGTAACGCCCGCGCCAACTCCGCGGAAAAGCCGAGGTTCCGGTTTCAGGCGTGGGAGCCTGCGCCCGTCTTCTTCTGGGGCGGCGGCTCATCGGGCAGCCCGACTTCAGCGGCGGCGGAAGCGACCGCTTCCTCTTCGTCCGGCCTGAGTTTCGCCCCGGGTGGCACCTGCACCACCACCTGCGGCCGCGCGAAGGCGATGCCGTTCTTCTCGAACGCGTCCCGCACGCGCTGGTAGACCTCCCGGCGGAGGATGAACTGCTCGCCGGGCTTGGCCATGAACTTGACGCCCACTACCATGCCGATCTGCTCCATCCGTCGCACGCCCTGGCTCTTGGCGGGCTCGAGGAAATGCGGGCCGAACTCCGGGTCCTCCAGCATCTCCTTGCCGATCTGCTTGACGATCTTCTTGACTTTGGACAGGTCGGTCTCGAAGGCCAGCAGGAACTCCAGCTTCAGGATGATCCAGTCGCGGCTGTAGTTGGTGAGGCGCTGGATGGTGCCGAACGGCACCGTGTGGACGGCGCCGCGGTGGTGGCGGATGCGAAGGCTGCGGATCGAGATGCCTTCGACGGTCCCGCGGGTCTGGTCGATCTCAACGTACTCGCCCAGCCGGAACGCGTCGTCGAAAAGGAAGAAGATCCCCGACACGATGTCGCGCACGAGCGTCTGCGCACCAAAGCCGATCGCGATGCCGATGATTCCGGCACCTGCCAGCAACGGCCCGGTGTCGACGCCGAGCGCCCGCATGATGCCGAGGGCCGCCACCACCACCACGATCACGAACAGGAACTTCTCCACCAGCGGCAGGAAGGTCTGCATCCGGCTGGCGGGGCGGACATGCGTCAGGTCGTCGGTGGCTGCTTCCGTGCTTTCGGCCGAGGCCGCCGCGTTGCCGCGGACCAGCGCCTTGACGAGTTCCCAGGCGACATAGGCCAGCAGCACCACCGTGATCACGCCGGTCGCGGCGCGAACGGCATTCTCGCCGAAGCGGTCGCTGGCGAGGCCGACGAAGTCAACATCCCAGATGCGCCCGATCACCCAGGCCGCGGCCAGCGCGCCGAGAACGCGAGCACAGCGGATGACCGCCGGAACCCAGGCCGGCTGACGCATGGCGCCATCCTCCTTCGGACGGGTTCGCACCCGGCGAAGCGTCATCGCGAGAAGGCGGATCATGGCGGGCGCGTAGGCGCAGACCAGCAGCGTCAGGACGCCGGCCCGGATGGCAGGAAGTCCGGTCTCCAGTGCACGCTCGGCGGTCACCACCCAGAGCAGGAAAGACCCGGTGAGGGCGACACCCAGCCAGTGGGCGCGCAGCCAGCCGAAGGGCGGGCCATCCGCCGGGTCGCCGTCCGGCGGCGGCGGTGCCGCCAGCATATCGAGACGCTTCAGCACCGATCCCACGCCGATCATCACCAGCGTCCACAGTCCCAGTGCGACGGACAGCCTGACGTCCTCGGGGGCGCCGGCGCGATGCAGCAGCCCCAGCGCGGCGGCGCCGAAAGCCGCCACCGCATGGATGGCCGCGATGCCGACCCGGAGCGAACGGCCGGCGCCCGGCTGGAGGGCAGCGGGGGAGGGCGGCACGAGAAGCCGCGTGCATCCCGTGGCCAGCAGGTCCGCAAGCCTGACAAGCAGGAGAGACGCGCCCAACGTCGCAAGCAGTGTTTGCTGGCCGACGGGAAGCCCGGCCGTGAAGAGCTCTGCCGCGACCGCGGTGGCGGCCGTAAAGGCTCCCAGTCCGATGGCGCGGGCGGCGATCCAGCGCGGCTTTCTGCGGCGGCCTGCCGTCCCGGCGACCCGAGCGGCAAAGGACAACCGGCCCAGCAGGAGAACCGTGGCTATTTCCGCCGCGAAGCCCGTGACCAGAATCGCAAAGCCCGCGACAAGCATGGGCAGCCACGGCGCGTCCTGAATGTCCAGCGAGGCCTCCACCTGCCGGACGGTGTCTGGGAGAGCCGCTGTCGCTGCGGCGACTGCGACCAGCCGCGATCCGGCGAGCTGGAAGATCGTGGCTGCCTCTCCTGCAAGATCGCCGAGACTGTCCCTCGCATCCTGCGTCTGCACCGGCGCGCGCGCCGACAGCGTGTCGATGAGCACCTGGCGCGCCTGGCGGTCATCGAGACGGCTGACGAAATCGGGAACCTTGGCCGGGTCTTCGGGCGGGGAAGGCGTCTTTGAGCCCGAGCTCTGCCCTGGAAGTGAGGGCAAGGGCATGACCGTGCCCTGGGCGCCCTGAGCCGGAACGGCCATCACCAGCGCGACCACGAATGCAAGGGCCGCTGCGTTCCGCCACAATGAATGAACCATGCTTTCCCCGATCAGGTTCTGCAAACGCTTCGTCTCCCGCGCAGGTTCCGCTCGGGGCGGGAACGAAGGGCCGCAGCCGACGTTTGATGGCTTGGCGCATGAGCGCCACGGCCCCGAGGGGCCGGTGTTCAGCGTTGGCCTGGCGCTTGCATAGCGACAGGCAGAACCGCACGGTCCGGGGTCAGTTCCCCTTCTCCGAGCGGCTCTGGAAGGGCGGGATCATGATGGGGCGTAAAGTGCCGGTTTCATCGAGCCGTTCCCTGGATGGAACGCGCGAGCCAACCGATCAGATCGTCAGCGACCTCAGGTCTTTCGCGCACGACCTCGGCATTCCCGGCTGCTCTGCGATGAGCAAGGACGAGCTCGTGGAAAGCCTGCGCCAGTGCTACATCCTGACCACCTTGCAATCTGGCACACGGCAGGCGCGCGCACGCTGAAGCTTGCCGGCAGGCGCTTTCGTCCTCGCCCCGGCTGACGGCGTGAACGAGGGATTCGGTCCCGTTCTCGCGCATAGCCTCCCGTTTCGATCAGGGTGGCCTCTTCGGAACCATCGTTACTGCGGTTGCGTTCAAGCACGAAATCGCAGGATGATATGATGTCGAGCATTCCGAAATCCGAAGGGACGCAATCTGCAAACGAAGCGTCCCCTCAAGCCAGACGAGATCCGGCACGGCGCCCGGGCCAGCCTGGCAGCCAAGAGGAGAAGGCGCGTGACCCTTCCGGCCCGGGAAGACTGCCGGAGACCGGTGAGCCCTCGCCCGGGGGTTCCGCTCCCGCCGGCCGCACCGGGCCGGCCGGCCCATGAGACGCGCAGCGTGAAGCGTCAAGCACCATGCCGGATCAAGTCATGTCCAGGCCGCTGACGATCCTCTTCGTCGAGGACGAGCCGCTGATCGGCCTGACGCTCCTCGACATGCTGGAGGAGCTCGGGCACCGACCCCTCGAAGCGTCGTCGGCTGCGGAAGCGCTGACGATCTTCAAGGACAATCCGGGCATCGATCTGGTGATCTCCGATCTCGGTCTTCCCGACCTGCCCGGAGACGCGCTGGCGCGCGACCTGCGCTCCATTGTTCCGGGCCTACCGGTGATCTTCGCCTCGGGTTCGCCGCCCCGTCACGACGCGGGCGACGCGCCGACGTTCCACATCTCGAAGCCGTTCCGGATGGAAGAGTTGCGGGACGCCATCATCGCCGTGACGCCGGCCTGAGATTCAGGCCGGTTCGTCCGCGGCCAGCGCAGATTGCGGGAGCAGCAATTCCCAGCGTCCACCCGGCCCGGCGTGGCTGACCACTTCCATCCCGACCTGACGTGCGAGATTGCGGACCAGGAGGAAGCCCAGGCCGCGCGTGGCCGCGCCGGTGTGTCCCGACCCGCTGTCCTCGACTGTGATGCTCGGACCTTCGCCCTCTCGGCCTCGCACATCGATCCGGATCCAGCCATCGCCCGATCCGATCCCATGCGTAAAGGCGTTGGCCAGGATCTCCGACATCATCATGCCGATGACGCTCGCAATGGTGAGGCCGATCGGCAAGTTGTCGCCGCCGACATAGGTTTCGACGCGGGGATTTCCGTAAAGGGAGGACAGCGGGCGCACGAGCCGTCCGACATAATCGAGCACACCGATCATCGAGACGTCGGGGTCTTCGTGCAGCTCCTGCTGAACGATGGCCAGCGCCTGGATGCGCCGGCCGACCGTGTCCAGTGCCTCGCGGCACTGCGTGTCCGCAACGTGCCGGCTCTGCAAAGTAAGAAGGCTGAGAATCACTTGCAGGTTGTTCTTTACGCGATGGTGAACCTCAGCGAGCAGAACATCGCGCTGGCGAATGGCACGCCGCGCGTCCGCAAGTGATCTCGCGGCGCGGACCTCGGCCTCCTTGCGGTCGGTGATGTCGAGGCAGGAGCCGAGAAAGCCCCCGAACGAGCCGTCCGACAGGAGGAGGGGCCGGCCGGTGTCGAGCATCCACCGGTACTCGCCGTCATAACGCTTAAGCCGGTAATCCATCGCGAAGTCGCGACGGTTGGTGAAGGCGGTGACGAAGACTGCCATGCAACGCTCGGCGTCGTCAGGGTGGACACCGTCCAGCCACCCGTAGCCCAGCTCCTGCTCCATGGTTCTGCCGCGGAACGTAAGCCAGGTCCGATTGAAGTAATTGTAGAGCTTGTCGGGACCCGCGCGCCAGATCAGCACAGGCGTCGAATCCGCCAGCTCCCTGAAGCTGTGCGCACTTTCCATGCGTGCTGTTGAACCTGACGGTTCCGCCCCCTTCGACTCCGCACCGACCCATGACGCGTCAGCGTTCAACGTCCGGACTCGATGAAGGTTCCACGCACACGAAAAAGCCCGGCAGTTGCCTGCCGGGCTTTCGTCATCAAACCGGGTATCCGATCAGAACTTGTAGTTCAGGCCGACGCGAACAACGCCGAAATCGTTGTTCTTGCTGCGCTCGACGAGGTAGTCGCCGACGTCGGTCGAAATCGTGCCCGTGTTGTTGCCCTGGTCGATGTTGACGTACAGGCCTTCGAGCTTGACCGTCCAGTTGTTGGTGAAAGCGTACTCGACGCCGCCGCCGACAGTCCATCCCGCGCGGGTGTTCGAGCCACCGAAGAGGCGCTCGCCGACGTCGCCATAGGCGAGACCACCGGTTGCGTAAACGAGGAAGCGATCAAAGGCGTAGCCGGCGCGCAGGCGAACCGTACCGAAGTAGCTGCCGGAGTCGCTGGAGATACCGAAGTCCGAGTAATAGTACTTCTTGCCGAGATCGGCGTACTGGATGTCAGCCTCGGCGCCGATCACGAACGGACCGGTCTGCCAGTTGTAGCCAGCCTGGGCGCCGCCGACGAAGCCGGTCTGGTCATTGCCGGAGTAGTACACGACAGGGCCGACCGTACCGGGCGCCGGGACGAAGGTCGTGCTGCTCGACTTGCCGCTGAAGCCGACGCCGGCGTTCACACCGACGTAGAAGCCCGTCCAGGTGAAGATGGGCGCGTAGACGATCGGCGCGGCCGGGGCGGTGGAGCGTGCCGGCAGGTCAGCCGCGAAGGCCGTGCCCGAGAGGGCCGCCAGGGAGGCGGAGGCGAGAAGGAGCTTACGCATGATGTCGTCCTTGGTTATCCGTCAGCGTTGCGAGACCGTACTGGCGCGGTTCAGGCTATACAACCCTAAGTTGGGTGACTCGATCCAGGATACGCGAAGACAAAAAGCTCTGTGTCTTGAATGCCACAAAATGATCGCAAGCGTGAGCTAAGCCGTATTACTTTGACACATCTAACTGTGTGCAACGCCATGTGGATTGAGAACTGCAAAGCCTGATCTCAGCTGCAGCCCGAATTCTGCCTTACGCATGGATGCGGTGTTCATGTTTTAGGCAGGACTGTGGCCGCGCTTCTGTCGAACGCACTTCGTTCATCCCGGGTTCCATTCGAGACGGAAAAAGATGGGGTGATCTGCCCGGCGCCTTCGCGCCTCCGGTCGTCGTGGAAGGAACGATGGAGGAATGCCTGCGTTCGATTCGCGGGCCGGCCGTTGCGCCGGCATGCGTCCGCGTAGGAGGGCAGTCGACATGGCGCCGCGTGCCAACTGGAAGGGCTATCTGAAGCTCTCCCTCGTCTCCTGCGCGGTTGCGCTTTACCCAGCGTCCCGGACGACGGGGCGGATTTCCTTCCATACACTCAGCCGCAAGACCGGGAATCGGCTGCGGCGGCAAATGTTCGACCCCGACACGGGCGACGTGGTGGAGACGGAGGACCAGGCAAAGGGCTACGAGGTGGCCAAGGGCCAGTATGTCGTCGTCGACGACGAGGAGCTGGATGCCATCGCACTGGAAAGCACGCACACGATCGACATCGAATCGTTCGTCCCGCGTGCGGAGATCGACGAGGTCTACTACGACAGCCCTTACTACCTCGCGCCCGACGACAAGGTGGCGCAGGAGGCGTTCGCCGTGATTCGCGAGGCGATGCAACGCCACGACGTGGTCGGACTGGCCCGCGTCGTCCTCTACCGGCGGGAGCGGATCGTGATGATCGAGCCCCGCGGCAAGGGCCTGTTCGTCGCGACGCTCCGGTATCCCTACGAGGTGCGGGAGGACGACGCTTATTTCGAAGAGATCCCGGACGTGAAGATCCAGCCCGACATGCTCGATCTCGCGACGCACATCATCGACCGCATGGCTGGCCACTTTGATCCCACCAAGTTCGAGGACCGCTATGAGGAAGCCCTCGTGGCGCTCGTGAAATCCAAGCAGAACGGCGAACCGCTCGCCCTCCCCGAGGCGCCGCGGCCGGCCAACGTCGTCAACCTGATGGACGCGCTGCGCCGCAGCCTCGATGCCGAGCGTGGCGGCGGATCCGCGCCTCCGGCCGGCAAGCCCTCGGCAGCGAAGAAGGCGGCAGGGAAGGCCGCATCGAGTACCCCGGCCCCAAGCGCCTCCGATGCAGCCAAGCGGTCGTCACCAAAGGCGAAGGCTGCTCCTCGGCCTCCTGCCGCCGAAGCCAGCAAGCCCGCGCCGGAAGCAAAGCCGAAGTCGAAGCCGCCTGCGAGCCGCGCGGCTCCCACATCCGGCCGCAAGCCCGCGGGCATGAAGAAGGCGAGCTGAGGCGATGGCCGACGCGCTTGACCGCTACAATGCCAAGCGGGATTTCTCCCGCACCGGCGAGCCGAAGGGCGCTGCCGCGAAGAAGCGCAAGCCCGCGGCATTGTCCTTCGTCATCCAGAAGCACGCTGCGACGCGCCTGCACTACGATCTCCGCCTGGAGCTTGACGGGGTCCTCCTCAGCTGGGCCGTGACGCGCGGTCCGAGCCTCGTGCCCGGCGAGAAGCGCCTCGCAGTGCATGTGGAGGACCATCCGCTCGACTATGCTAGCTTCGAGGGACGCATTCCGGACGGGAATTACGGGGCAGGCGAGGTCATCGTCTGGGATCGCGGAACCTGGGAACCGGTTGCCGACCCGCACAAGGGGCTGGAGAAAGGGCATCTGGACTTTCGGTTGTCCGGCGAGAAGCTGTCCGGCGAGTGGCACCTCGTCCGGCTGCGGGCGCGGGCCGGGGAGAAGCGGGACAACTGGCTCCTGATCAAGGCGTCCGACGAGGCGGCGCGTCCCGAAGGCTCTCCCGAGATCACGGAGGAGCATCCTCAGTCCGTCATCACGGGCAAGCGGGTGGAAGATCTGGCGCCCGCGGGTTCGAAGCAAGCCGGCAAGAAGCCTGCGGCTGGCAAGCCCGCCGCTGCGGCGAGCAAGGCGGCGACCCAGGCATCGAAGCCGGCCAGAACGCGACCCGCCGCTGCACACGCGCCGGCGTCTTCCCGTGCACCGCGCAAGGCTCCTGCCGCGGTGGCAAAGAAGGCGAAAGACACGAAAGACGAGCCGGAAGGTTCCCGATCCGCGCCCAGGCCGAAACGGGCGAGCCGGGACGCGTCGCTTCCGGAGCCGCCAGAGTTCGTCCAGCCCTGCCTTGCCGAACTCGCGACCACGACCCCGTCGGGCGCACGCTGGCTCCACGAGATCAAGTTCGACGGCTATCGGATCCAGGCGCGTCTGTCGGCAGGCACGCTGACCCTGCGCACCCGCAGCGGCCTCGATTGGACCGACCGTTTCGTACCGTCCGCCTTTGCCGGCGAACTCGCGGAGCTCGGCATTCGCAACGCTCTCATCGACGGCGAAGTCGTCGTCGAGGACAGCGGCGGGGTTTCCGACTTCTCCGCGCTTCAGGCCGACCTCTCGGAAGGCCGTCGCGACCGCATGGTCTTTTGGGCCTTCGATCTCCTCTTCCTTGATGGGGAGGACCTAGCGGGCCGACCCCTGGCTGAGCGAAAGGCGGCACTGGCCGGCCTCATCCCGGAGCCCCGGGCCCTGCGCTACAGCGAGGACATGGACGAGGGCGGGGAGGCGCTGTTGCGGCACGCCTGCCGGCTGAGCCTCGAGGGGATCGTGTCGAAGCGCCGGGATGCGCCGTACCGTTCCGGAAGGGGCGGCGAGTGGGTGAAGACGAAGTGCAGCCGCCGTCAGGAATTCGTCATCGGCGGCTACACACCATCCTCCGCATCTCCCGGCGCCGTGGGCTCGCTCGTGCTTGGGACATGGCACAAGGACGCTCTGCGGCTCGACGGGCGCGTCGGCTCCGGTTTCAGTGCTGCAGCCTCGCGGTCGCTCTGGAAGGAACTGGAGGCCCTTCGGACGGAGGCACCCCCCTTCGCGGGTCCGCTTCCGGCCGAGGCCCGGCGGGGTGTCCGCTGGGCGAAGCCCGAACTGGTCGCCGAGGTGGAGTTCCGCAGCCGCACGGCATCCGACACACTCCGGCATGCAGTATTCCACGGCCTGCGGCGCGACAAGCCTGCCCGCGAGGTTGTGCGTGAGGAACCTTCCGCGCCGCCTTCGGGCGCCGGAGCCCAAGGCGAAGCGACGACGAGCGTCCCGCTGACGCATCCCGACCGCATGTTCTGGCCGGAGGCGGGCGTCACGAAGCAGGGTCTGCTGGATTTCTATTCGGCCATCTGGCCCTACATCGGTCCGCACATCGTCGAACGGCCGCTCAGCCTCCTTCGCTGCCCGGGAGGCGTGACAGAGGAGTGCTTCTTCCAGAAGCATGCATGGAACGGGATGGATGCCCGCGTCTCGACCGGCACCGACGCGGAAGGGGAGCAGTTCCTTTTCATCCGCGACTTCGACGGGCTCGCGGCCCTGGTGCAGGCGGGCGTGCTCGAGATCCATCCCTGGGGATCGCATGTCGCGTCGGTGGAGAAGCCCGACATCGTCACCTTCGATCTCGACCCCGGCCCCGGGGTCTCGTGGAACGAGGTGATCGAGGCCGCTTTCGGTGTGAAGGCGCATCTGGAAGATCGCGGCTTGGCCAGCTACGTGAAAACGTCAGGCGGGAAGGGGCTGCACGTCGTGGTGCCTCTGCGGCCCTCTGCCGGATGGGACGACGTCAAGGCGTTCGCGAAGGGGGTTGCGGAAGGGTTGGCGCGCGAGGCGCCGGCGCGGCTCACCGCCGTCCTCTCCAAGTCGGCCCGGTCGGGCAAGATTTTCGTCGACTACCTGCGCAATGGCCGGGGTGCCACTGCGGTCGCGGCCTATTCGACCCGGGCCCGGGAGACTGCCGGTGTATCCACCCCCGTGAGCTGGGACGAGCTCGGGCCGGCGCTGACGCCAGACCGCTTCAGGATCGGCAATCTCCTGAACCGCCTCGACCATCTTGGCAAAGACCCCTGGCAGGGTTTCTTCGAGGCGTCTCAGAAGCTCCCCTCGCCGGGCAAAACGAGGACGGGCTGGCGCAAGGCGGCCCGGAAGCCGGGCGCCTAGAGCGCCTGCGCGTCGCGGCCTCCGACGACCCGCAGCGCGGGAACGGATGCCGGAACGCGCGGTACCGCGTCGACGTCGATCTCGAGGGCGGCCGGATCGAGCTTTACACCGGCCTCGGCCAGCCGCGCACCGAGCCGGTAGGCCAGCATCGTGAGTGCGCGGGCCTGGAGGATTTCCAGCTGGAGCGCGTACTCGCCGGCCTTGCGGGCGTTGCCGGCCTGCATGGCGGAGACGATGCCGACCAGAGCGAGTTCGTCGGCGGACGCCGTCGCGGAAGCGTCGGGGAGGAAGACGAAGCGGCCCGCAGTGCGCAGGCGCAGTTCGTTGTCCAGCATGATCGCGTCGGACATGATCGCATCGGCATGCCGCTCGCCGACCCTGGTGCGCAGGGTTTCGGCGGCAGCATCCAGATGCGCCTGGTTGTAGCTGCTGCGGAACTTGTTGAAGCGGCGAAACAGGTTGACGACCAGCGCGGCGTTGGCCGGGAGAAGAATGCGGACGCTCTCTTCGAGGACGGCTAGTGACATGGTCTGTGTACCTCGAGAACGGGCGGGTCACGCGAACGGGCCGGCCGGCGATCAGAGCGCGAAGGGTCACGCCCGTCGCTTTCGTGAATAGAACGCCCGCCGCAAAGGCGTGGTTCCCGCCCGGAACCGCCGTGTCTCCGGCTGCGTTGCCGCCCCTGTCAGAGATTGCGAGAGGACGGCACATGTCAGCGGATCCGGGCAGTCAGCGCCCCGAAATCGTCAGCCAGGAAGAGGCGCGCCAGGGCGTGACCGGCCACAATGTCCGGTATGTCCTGTTCATCGGCATGGCTTTCGCAATCGTTGCAGGGGTGGTGCTCTACTTCAGCGTAGGGACGTGAGGAGCAACCACGAGCGCAGCGGGAACTCCTGCTGCATTTTGTGCGTTGTCTGGTCTGAAACGCGGTGAACGGGCATCACGATCGGGCGCAGCCATCATGATCCACCTGAACGGCCGCGAGGCAGCGGACGCCGGGGCCGTTCCGGTCCCGTCCGCCGACGGAATCGCGGGCGGTCTCGTCCTGCGTCATGGTGGCCGGATCGCGGTCGTCGGCGTTGTGCTGATGCTGCTTGCCGCGGCTGCTGCGGCACTGACCATTGCATCCACAAACGAAATCGTCCGCTTGAACGCCCGGGCCACCGAGGTCCGCTCGCATATCCAGGGACTGCAGGGAACGCTGGCTGACCTGGAGGCAGACGAGGCCGGCTACCTCGCTTCGCAGGCTCCCGCTTTCCGCACCCGCTTCGAGAAAGGGCTGGCGTCGGTCGTCGAGCAGTTCGAGGACCTGCAACCACTGGTCACGGGAGACGAGCAGCGCGCCAGGTTTGCCAGGGCAAAGACGGCCGCGGAGTCGGTGGGAAGGCGGGCGCAGCAGGTCGTCAGGCTTGCCGCCCAGGGCGATCTCGAAGAGGCCCGTGCCGAGTTCGGCCGGCAGACGTCCGAGGGTGAACGGGAGCAGGCGCGCTCCGTCCTGGGCGAAATGGCAGCCGCCAATGCCGACGCCATCCTGAAGACGCGAGAGGATTATCGTTCTGCCACGCGGCGGCAGGTGACCGCTCTCGTTCTCGCGGCGTTGGCCATCCTGCTGTTCGGGCTGCATCAGATCGCAAGTTCCAGCCGCTTCGTGCGCGAGGTCGCCGACAGTCGCGAGCGTCTCCGACGCACCAATCTCGACCTCGAGGCGCAGGTGGAGAAACGGGCAGGGGAGGTCTCACAGGCGAACCAGCAGCTCACGGCTGCCCTGGCTGCCGCGCGTGTGACCGCAAGCCGCCAGAACGCCGACCTCGTCTTCACCTGGGTCCACAATCCCCAGCCCGGAATGCCCGGCACTGACGCGCTCGGGAAGTCGGATTTCGACGTGTTTCCCGCTGGCGATGCTCTCGATGCGCTGGTCGGCGCCAAGCGCCGGGTTCTGGCGACGGGCCAGGGGGAGACCCTCGAGGCGAAGTTCGGCGCGGGGGACGCGACGGGCTGGTACCGTGTCCGGCTGGATCCACTCGATGACGGTGGCACGACGATCGGGGTGCTCGCAGCCGCGGTTGATATCACCGAGGACCGCAACGCGCGGCGGCGGTTGGGCGAGCTCTCCGACGAACTCGCCGGCACGGTCCAGCGGTTCGACCTGGCGCTGCGCGCCGCCAACGTCGTCGTCTTCGCCCAGGATACGGAACGTCATTTCACCTGGGTCAGCCGCGAGCTGTTCGGCATGTCGCCGTCGGATATCGCCGGGCGCCGGGAGGAGGATGTGCTGCCGCCAGACGTGCAAGCCGTCGCCATTCCGGCAAAGGACGCCGTGCTGCGGACCGGCCAGCCCCGAGAATACGACTACAGCGTCCTCGTGCACGGAGAGCGAAGGTGGTTCCGAGCGAGAGCCGAGCCGGTGCTCGACGCCTCCGGCAAGGCGTCCGGGATCGTCGGCGCCGTGATCGACGTAACGACGGAGAACTTCGCCCAACAGCGGCTCTGGGCCGTCACCGACGAACTCGCCGCCACCGTGGCCCGCTTCGACGTCGCACTGCGCGGCGCCGAGGTCTTCGTCTTCGCCCAGGACCTGCGGCGGCAGCTCACTTTTGCCAGTGACAGGCTGGCAGGGCTGTCTCCCCTGGAGCTCATGGGACGGCGCGACGAGGAATTTTCGTCGCCGGACATCGCCGCGATCCTCATTCCGGCGAAGGAACGCGTGCTCGCGACCGGTGAGCCGATGCAGCTCGACTTCGCTGTGCCCGACGAAAGCGGCGAGTTGCGCTGGCAGAAGCTGCACATCGAGGCGAGCCATGACCCGTCAGGGGCGGTCTCCGGCCTCATCGGCTGCGCAGTCGACGTGACGGCAGAGCGGCTCGGGCAGCAGCGCGAGAGGCGGCTGGCCGACGAATTGCGGCAGACTGTCCAGCGCTTCAAGGTGGCCCTCCGGGGCGCCGACGTGACGGTGTTCACGCAGGACAAAGACCTTGCCTACACATGGGTGAGCCAGGACTTCCTCAACCGGAAAGCGGGGTCCTTCATCGGCCTCACCGACAGGGATGTCTTGCCCCCGGAAATGAGCCCGAAGCTGGTCGACTTCAAGAACGCGGTCCTGGAACGGGGCGAACCGCAGCAGGGGGAGTTCCGCTTCCCTGATCCCGCCAATGAGCGCTGGTACTTCGTGCGTGCCGAGCCGCAGCGTGACGAGGCCGGGGCCACCGTGGGGCTGCTGGCGGCCGCCGTGGACGTCACGGAGCGGCGCCAGAGGGAGACGCACATCCGCATCCTCCTGCGCGAACTCACCCACCGCACCAAGAACCTGCTCGCGGTCGTGCAGGCCATGGCACGCCAGACGCTTACCACCTCCACCTCAGCCGGTGACTTCGAGGCCCGGTTTTCCGGCCGGCTCCAGGGGCTGGCCGCCTCGCTCGACATCCTCGTCAGCGAGAACTGGGAAGGCGCGTCCATCGAGGAGTTGGTTCGATCGCAACTCGGTCACTACCGTGACTACGTCGGCGGCCGCATCGGACTGAAGGGACCGGATGTCAGACTGGAACCCGAGGCGGCCCAGAATATTGGCCTCGCTCTGCATGAACTCGGGACGAACTCGTCCAAGTACGGGGCTCTCTCCGTGCCTTCGGGCCGGGTCGAGATCGTGTGGGACATGGTTCCGCGCGCAAGCGACGTGGCGCTTCGCTTCACTTGGCGGGAAAGCGGCGGGCCGCCGGCACAGGCTCCAGCCCGGAAGGGGTTCGGTTACGCGGTGCTCGAGAGGCTGGTGCCGCGTGCACTCGGGGGACAGGCGGCACTCGACTACCGGGACGACGGCATGTCCTGGTCGGTGGATGTCGCCGGCACCCACGTCCGGTTTCCGGAAGAGGCGAGGGAGCCTCACGAGGAGTGGGCCGGGTGAGGGCAGTGGGCGGCGTCGGGAACGATGCCGCCCGTTTGCGGGTTTGGCCACAGCTGCTGCATGAGGGTTGCCCGATGCCGTCGAAGCCAGCTTCCGCCTGGATCCGCTTTCTCCTGACACGCGCCGGCGCAGGGGCCGGTCTCGGCTTCGCGGCAGCCGCCCTGCTGGTGGCGAGCCCGGCGACGGGGCTTCTCCAATTGATAGGGTCGGCTGACGCCGTCTATGCGGGACCGGGAATGATCGGTCTCGCCTTCGCGTCACTCAGCGCAACCGCATTTCTGGCCACGGCCCTGGCTCTCGGGTCGGTCGAGGGCGGCGTCTCCGGTGGACGGCCGGTCGCCGTCCGCGCGGTGGTCAGGCAGCCTCCTCGCCGGACTTGAGATCGGGCTCCGCCTCCGAATCGCGCGGACGTTCCGCCGTCGCGGTGGCGAGATCGATGAGCGTGTGCATCAGCAGCGTCGCCGTCGGATCCTCGCCAGGCGCATCGCGCAGAAGGCGAAAGCTCGACGCCACGAAGCGGCCCTTGCCATAGGCACGCTCCACGGAAATCGCCACGGGCTTGTGGATCCATCCGATCGCCAGTCCGGCATGTACCCTCGACTGGAAATCGAGCAGGTTGCAGCCGACGATCACGTGAGCGGGGATGACCCTGTCGAAGGTTTCGTCGATCAGGGGGCCGCCGGGAAACGCGGCGAACCGGCCAGACCGCACCAGCCAGGCGAAGGTCGAAGCCCAGTCGCCGGCCCAGAGCGTGCCGGCACGGGCCCGCACGGCGACGTTCTGCCAGTGCGGGAAGAAGGGATAGAGCGGCATCTCCGTGTCGCACAGCAGCAACATGCGGCCGCCCTCGCGCACATGGCCCGCCAGCGCCTTGTCATGCGACGAGGCCACGACGATGTCGGACGACGCCATGTCCGGAGCGATGTCGTAGCCCAGGGCGGACAGCCGTTCCGCGACGGCCGGGTCGGCCGCAAACGCCTTGCGGGCCGGCCGTGCTTGGGGCCTGGGATGGATTGCGGCATCGATCCGGTTGCGGGCGATGACGTTGCCATCCGTATCCCGGAGGGTGAAGGTCACCGGGGTGAGGCTCGGCGCAGCCACCTGCGGAAGCGCGACCTTGACGACGCCGAGGTCCGACACCTCGCCGGCCGGCAGGCGTCCGACGGGATGGACAGCCTTCTCCGCCCCTGCTGCTTCCACCTCGACCGTGCAACCCTCGAGCACGGGACCGGCCCCGTGCGCGACCGACAGGTCCACGTTCATGCGGTCTTCGGACCAGTAGGACAGACGCTCCCAGCGCGGGATGACGACGGTGTCCGCGTTCACCTGCGCGAAGACCGGGTGGAACACGCGGGTGTTGCGGCGCATGTCGAGCAGGCCGTTCGCTTCCCAGTGCGCGTCGGTGAACTCGGTGATGACGTAGCCGGCAATACCCGGCCGGCGGCGCATCGTCTCGATCTCGTATTTCAGCGCGCGGAACTGCTGCCACTGCGCCGAGACGACGAGCCCGCCGAGATGGCCGAAGACGCGATCCAGGCTCCAGTCCGCGAAGCGGTTCTCGATGCCGTGGGCGTACATCACACCCTCGCCCCAGTCGTGGCCCGTTTCGAACCACCACGGCTCCTTGCCGTCGCTGCCGCGCAGGTCCTCCGGGAAGGGCAGGCCCCAGTTGCCGAATTCTGAGCACACCAGGGGCTCGTCGCCGCGGATCACCGCATCCCCCTCCTGGCTGTAGAGCCAGGACGCGCGGCCGGCGAGCTCGTCGACAAAGGCATCCCACGCCCGCCGGTTGTCCGGGAACGCGGCGTAGAAGTGGTAGTCGGCGATGTCCGTCTCGACATGGAAGGACGGCGCCAGCGGCGAGTTGTCCACCACCAGCCGGGTCGGATCGTAGGCCTTCAGCCACGCATAGGTGCGCTTCAGCCAGGCACGATGGTCGGCGTCGTGGACGAGGTCGACGCCCCAGTTCTCGTTGATGATCGTCCAGATGCCGATGCTGGGGTGGTTGCCGTCGCGATCGACGATGCCCTTGAGCAGCCGTTCCTTGCGGCCGCGGGACCGCTCGGTCGACAGGCCCCCATTCGGCAGTTCCGTCCAGATCAGGAGCCCGACCCGGTCCGCGGCGGCGTAGTAGCGCGGATCCGCTGCCTTGATGTGGCAGCGCAGGCAATTGAGCCCGAGTTCCTTCGCCTTGCGGAACTGGTCCTCGATGAACTCGACGGAGGGCATCGTGCAGATGCCGTCGGGGTAGTAGTCCTGGTCCAGCGCGCCGCGCAGGTAGAAGGGCTCGCCGTTCAGATAGAACCGCCCGTCGCGGGCCTCGATGGTGCGGAAGCCGAACGTGTCCTCGAAGTTGTCGATCTCGGATCCGGCGTGCATCAGGCTGGCATGGACGCGATAGAGGTTCGGCTTGTCGGGTGACCAGGCCTGCACCTCCGGGACGCGCAGCACGGACTGGATCTCGTCGTCCCCCGCCAGGGCCTCTTCGGTGTTGGCGGCGACCACCTGTCCCTCCGGGCCGACGATGGCGAGCCGCAGCACGTGGTCGTGGTTCAGCGGGGCGAAGAAGTGGGCGGCGATCCGCACTTCGCCCGTCGCCATGTCGGGCACGATGCGCAGGCGCGCAACGTTGTCGTGGTTTCGCTGCTCGATCCGGACGGACTGCCAGACTCCGGAGAGCGGCCCGTACCAGCTCTGCTTGCCGAAGGGAATTTCGGCGAAGGGGGCATCAGGCCAAGTCGAGGGATCGTCGGTGGGGCTTTCGACGCGCAGCTTGATCTCGTTCTCGCCCTCGACGAGGTACTCGCTCACATCGAATGCGAAAGGCAGGAAGCCGCCTTCGTGCCGGCCCACCGGCGTACCGTTGAGCCAGACGCGCGTGTTGTGGAAAACGGCGCCGAAGTGCAGCACGAGGCGCCCGTTCTTGAAGCCCGTCGGAACCTCGAACATGCGGCGGTAGATGCCGGTCCCGGCGCGCATGCGCAGGTCCTGGAACTGCGCCTGCCACGGACCCGGCACCTGGATGGTGCGAACGCGGATCGGCTCGATCTGCCGGTCGTCCGCGACGTAGAGGAACTCCCACGCGCCGTCGAGCGAGATGGTCCGTGACATGGGCAGCCTTGGGTTGTGTCTCGGGGATAGGCGGTGGGGCGTTAGGCAGCAGGAGCGGACAGGACGGGCACTATCGCGCCTGTCAGGAGAGAGGCTTTTCGTGTCGCAAACGCAGCACGGACTTCGCCAGTGTCCAGCGAGATTCCCATAGTCCGCCTCCTCATCCGGGCAAACGCCTCCTCAGCCCCGCGAGTTCCGCGCGGGGGTACAGAGCCGTGCAGGCCGGAACCGTCGTGCCGGGCGGACGTTGGGCGGGCCGTCTTTTCCCAGCCAGAAGCGAGGCCTCCCATGCCGCCCGATTCCTCCGGAACCGACCATCTCCAGCCGCCGCAGAAGCAGGAGCATCAGCCGGGAATCGAGGCGGAAATGAGCCCCGCTCCCGACTTCATGCCACGTCATCCCGGCTCGGGCAGGCTGCAGGACAAGGTGGCGCTGATCACCGGGGGTGACAGTGGCATCGGCCGCGCCGTCGCCATCGCCATGGCGCGCGAGGGGGCCGATATCTCAATCGTCTACAAGGACGAGCACGAGGATGCACAGGAGACGGTCAGGCTTTGCGAGGCTGAAGGCCGTAAGTGCCTCGCGCTGGCCGGGGATGTCGGCGAGGAAGCCTTCTGCCGCGAGGCGGTGGAGAAAACGGTCGAGGCCCTCAATCGGCTGGACATCCTCGTCAATAATGCTGCCGAGCAGCACGAATGCGAGAACATCGCGGACATCGACGCCGGGCAGATCGAGCGCACGTTCCGCACCAACATCTTCGCGCACTTTTATTTCGCCAAGGCGGCGCGGCCCTATCTGAAGAAGGGCTCGTCGATCATCAACACGACGTCCATCACGGCCTACCGCGGCAGCCCTCAACTGATGGACTATGCGGCGACCAAGGGCGCCATCGTTGCCTTCACCCGCTCCCTCGCGACGGCACTCGTCGAGGACGGAATTCGCGTCAACGGGGTTGCGCCGGGTCCTATCTGGACACCGCTCATCCCCGCTTCGTTCGACGAGGAGCGGACGGCGTCGCACGGCGCATCGGCGGCGATGAAACGGGCGGGTCAGCCCAACGAGGTTGCACCCTGCTACGTGTTCCTGGCGAGCGACGACGGCTCATACATGACCGGCCAGGTGCTCCATCCCAATGGAGGGACAGTCGTCAACGGCTGATACCACGTCCAATGCCGATCATTGGGGGAGCCCGCCTCGTTTTCCAGCAGTTTCAGCAGGTTTTCGCTCCAGTTCAACGGCCAAGCTGGAACTCGCGAAATTCTGGAACGTTTGACCTCTAATCCGCCTTGCGGACCCCCAAATACCGTCTCCGGCCTCACCTCCAGAGAACAACCGGCTTTTCGGCCGGCTGGCGGAGCTTTTCGCTGAAAGGGAACCTCACATCATGCCGAAGAACAGGGCGACCGAAAACGAGGCCCGCAGCGCTCCGTCTTTCCCTGTGCAGACCTCGCCGGACAGGCCGCTCCTGCTCTGCTTCTCCCACCTGAGATGGGACTTCGTCTACCAGAGGCCGCAGCACCTTCTGACACGCGCTGCGAAGAGCTTCCGCGTCGTCGTCCTGGAAGAGCCGGTGTTCGGCGACTACGACCGGCCGCGGCTCGACATGCAGGAGAGGCCCGGCGGCGTCACTGTGGCGCAGCCGCAGCTGCCTTCCGATCTCGGTCCCCGTGCCGTGATCGCGGCACAGCAGGCCCTGGTGGATGGCCTCGTCGCCGCCCTCGGTGCGCCTGCGGTGGCCTGGTATTATTCGCCCGCTGCGATGGCTTTCAGCGGTCATGTCGCGGCGCGCGTGCGCGTCTATGACTGCATGGACGAGCTCAGCGCATTCAAGAACGCCCATCCCATGCTGCCGCTGCAGGAGCGCCGGCTGTTCGGCCGAGCCGACCTGGTCTTCACCGGCGGTATGAGCCTCTACGAGGCGAAGCGCTCGCTGCATCCCAGCGTCCATGCCTTCCCCAGCAGCATCGACCGGGCCCATTTCGACACGGCCCGCGACCCTGACCGCGTCGACCCGGCCGATCAGGCGAACATCCCGCATCCGCGCATCGGCTTCTTCGGGGTGATCGACGAGCGCATGGATGTCGACCTCGTCGGCCGGATGGCGCAGCTCCGCCCGGACTGGCAGTTCGTGATGCTCGGACCCGTCGTGAAGATCGACCCGGCCTCACTTCCCCGGCGCGACAACATCCATTGGCTGGGCGGCAAGTCCTATTCCGAGCTGCCTGGCTATCTCGGCGGCTGGGACCTCGGCTTCATGCCGTTCGCGCAAAACGAGGCGACCCGGTTCATCAGCCCGACGAAGACGCCCGAATTCCTCTCGGCAGGCCTTCCGGTGCTGTCTACCCCGATCGCCGACGTGGTGAGCCCCTATGGCGAGAACGGACTGGTCGAGATCGCGACCACGGCCGAGGAGATGGTTGAGGGCGCGGCGCGCCTTCTCGCCGGCCAGCCTCCCGAATGGGCGGCAAGGGTCGACAAGCATCTGGCAACGACCTCCTGGGACCGGACATGGCAGGCCATGTATCGCCTGATCCGTGAGGTGCTGCTCGAGAAGGAAGTCCTGTCTCAGCGTCAGAACCGCCGTGTCGCAGCCGTCGCCGCGGGCGAGGCCGCCCATGTTTGACTGGCTCATCGTAGGCGCGGGTTTCGCGGGCAGCACGCTGGCCGAGCGGCTGGCGAGCCAGCGCGGGGACAAGGTGCTCGTCATCGACAAGCGCAATCATATCGGCGGTAACGCCTATGACCGCTACGACGAGCACGGCCTGCTCATCCACCAGTACGGCCCGCACATCTTCCACACCAATGCCGAGTCGGTGTTCTCCTACCTGTCGCAGTTCACGCCGTGGCGGCAATACGAGCACCGCGTGCTGGCCAATGTGGACGGGCAGCTGCTGCCCATCCCGATCAACCTCGACACGGTCAACAAGCTCTACGGCCTCGACCTGAAGGAGGAGGAGGTCGAGGCCTTCTTCGCCTCGAAGGCCGAGAAGGTGGACGAGATCCGCACGTCGGAGGACGTCGTCGTGTCGCGGGTGGGGCGCGAGCTCTACGAGAAATTCTTCCGCGGCTACACGCGCAAGCAGTGGGGGCTCGACCCGTCCGAGCTGGACAAGTCCGTCACGGCGCGCGTGCCGGTGCGCACAAACCAGGACGACCGCTACTTCGGCGACAAGTTCCAGGCGATGCCGCGCGATGGTTTCACGCGCATGTTCGAGCGCATGCTTGACCACCCCAACATCAAGGTAATGCTGCAGACCTCCTGGCAGGAGGTGAAGGACCTGATCCCGCACAGGCGGGTGATCTTCACCGGGCCGGTGGACGAGTATTTCGGCTTCCGTTTCGGCAAGCTGCCCTACCGCTCGCTCTCCTTCGAGCACAAGACGCTCGACACCGAATGGCACCAGCCGGTGGCGGTGGTGAACTACCCGCAGACGGAAGAGTACACGCGGGTGACCGAGTACAAGCACCTGACCGGGCAGGAGCACCGCAAGACGGCGCTGACCTACGAGTATCCAAGCGGGGAGGGGGATCCCTACTACCCGATCCCGCGGCCCGAAAACGCCGAGCTTTACAAGCGCTACGAGGCGCTAGCGCGGGCGACGCCGGACGTGTGGTTCGTCGGTCGCCTGGCTACCTACCGGTACTACAACATGGACCAGGTGGTCGGGCAGGCACTCGCCACCTTCGCCCGCATCCAGGAAGCGGACGGGCGGGGCATGAAGGTCGCGGCGGAGTAGGGCGGTCCGGCCGCGTTCACCAGGATAAATCAAGGCCCGGCTGGTGGAGATCCAGTCCGGGCCTTTTGCTTGATTCCAGCCTGCACATACAAAAACGCCCGGCGAGGGCCGGGCGTCTTGTCGATCGTGTAAGGGCGATTAGCGTGAGCGTTCCGTGTCGCCGGTCCGCCGGTTGCTATGGGAGGCTTCGCCGCCCTTGCGTCCGGCCTCCGCGGCGAGCTTCGGATCCCGGGAGAAACTGCGGGCCTCGGGGGCCACGCTCCGGCCGCCCTTGCGTCCGGCTTCCGCTGCGAGCTGGGGATTGCGCGAGAAGCTGCGCTTCTCGTTGGGAACGCTCTCCCCGCCCTTCCGGGCGATCTCGCGCTGCTTCTTCTCGTCCATCGAGGCGAAGCCCCGATTTGAGCGCGTTGGCTTGTCCTGCATTGACGGCTCCTGTGTCAGTCGCATCGGGCAAACGCGAACGGAGCGGGTTGGTTCCCGCAAAGGTTCAGTTTTCTCCCCCTCCGGCGGATCCGCCGGGCCAACGCAACCAAGCGCTTGCGAGCAACGTTGCAGGACGGGGTCGAGATGCGGCGACCGTTGGCTGGACAAGGAGATCTGCGATGAAGAAGGTGTTTCTGGCGGGCGTCACCGCCCTTTCCCTCGGCGCTTGCGCCCAGACCGAGAGCGGCGACAGGGCGCTCACCGGAGCCGCGCTTGGCGGCGCCACCGGCGCAGTCATCGGAGGCGTTGCCACGGGTCGCGCCAGCGGTGCCCTGGCTGGCGGCGCGATCGGTGCGGCAGGAGGAGCAGTCGTCGGTGCAGCCACCACGCCGCGGCGCGACTGCTACTACGACAGCTATGGCCGCCGCATCTGCGACTACTACTGATCGCCACGGCATGTTTGTCGAAAGGGCCGGCATTGTCCGGCCCTTTCTTTTGTGCTGGACTGGCCGAATAGGTCGGGCCTGGAGGCCCGCGGTCCGATCAAAAGAAGAAGCGCCGGCCTTGCGGACCGGCGCTTCCAGGGCCGCTCCGCCGGCCTGCGGCCCGGAGCGAGGGCGCGGATCCGCGCCCCGACTTGACGGCCGCCGCCCGGGTGATCCGGGCGGCGAATTCGTTGCGGTTCAGGCTGCTTCCTCGTTGATGTCGCCCTCGGCGATCTCGGTCAGGAGGCGGTCGGCGTTCTTCTCTTCCTCGAGGTTCTCCTCGAGCAGGTCGATGGCGTCGTCGAGGCCGAGTTCCTCCGCCCACGCGATCAGCGTGCCGTAGCGGGAGATCTCGTAGTGCTCGACGGCCTGGGCCGCGGCCAGCATGCCGGCGTCGCGGACCTCGGCGTCCTCGATCTCCTGGATCAGGCCGTCTGCCTCCTTGATGATGCCTTCGATCGCGTCGCACCGTTCGCCCTTGGCGGGCTGCTGCACGAGCTGGAACACCTGCTCCAGCCGCTGCACCTGCCCACGGGTCTCCTCGAGATGCTGCTCGAAGGCTTCACGCAGGTCTTCCGAATGGGCCTTTTCCGCCATCTTCGGCAGCGCCTTCAGGATCTGGTTCTCGGCGTAGTAAATGTCGCCCAACGTGTGGACGAAGAGGTCGTGCAGCGTCTTGACGGCCATGGTGCGTTCCTCGGCTTCTGAGTGCGGATCTCGGTATCGGATCGGGGATCCCGATGTGGATGGCCGGGCAACGTTCGCCGTAGGGGGAGGTTCCGGCTTCGGCGGACCAAGGCCAGGGCGCCTCGCCCCTCATCGTGTCACGTGCGACATCGGGTCCGTGAAGCCGTTTCGGCGGCGCGGGCCGGAACCCGCCTGACTCGAACTCGTTCTGTGTTCACAAGATGTTCGTCTCTCAAGACGTGCATTCGGATCGAGCACGGGAGACCGTCCATGAAGGCGTCCCGCATTCTGCCGTCGGCGGCTTTTGCCGTGGCCGTCGGATTCTTCTTCGTTCCTCCGGTGTTGAGCCTCGCGGGGATCATGCCCGCTGCGTCCCGGCCTCAGCCCCGGCTGGAGATCAGGAACGAGTACCCCGCCCGCGCGGATCACGCGCTGCCAACCCGGCGCTCGGCGATGTCGGCGAAGGCGCCCGCCTGCGCTCCCACCTCGCTGCCGGCCGGCGAGGCACTCCCGGCGAGGCAGCGTTCCGTGGTGGCCATGGCCGACCCGCTGCACTGAACCGCACAGGAACCATCCCCCGTGACCACCGGTTGTCGAACCGGAAGCCATGGCCCGGGTGTCTTTGCCCCCTCCCGCCAATCGGGCCGTGTTTCCGGGACCCGCAACGGCACTGCCGTTGCGGGTCCTTCCTTTTCTGGGACCGCGCGGCGCGCGGCAGCTTCTCCGGCCCGGGATGCACCCATCGTGAGAAGAAGGAACCTTGCTCGCGGCCCGCACGTTGGCGGCCCGACACGGCCGTGACCGCGCTGGGGCGGGTGCCGGCCTCGCGTCAGTTCACAGGGAGCCGGCCATGACCATCGGTACCATTCTTCTCATCCTCCTCGTCCTCCTGCTGATCGGCGCCATCCCGAGCTGGCCCTACAGCCGCGGCTGGGGCTACGGGCCGTCCGGCGTCCTCGGCATCGTGCTGATCATCATCGTAGTCCTGCTGCTGACCGGACGCCTGTGACGGCAAAAGACGGGAGACGACCGTGACGAACGAAGACAACGCAGGCGCATCGTTTGGACGCGCAGCCGGGGCAGCGCGGCCCGAGGATCTTTCCCGGGACATCGGTGCTCTTCGCGACGACGTCACCCGGCTGAGCGACTCGGTGGCGACACTGGTGAAGGAGCGGGCCGGCGAGAGCGCCGCCCGCGTTCTCGACGTCGCCACCGTGGCGACCGATACGCTGAACGAGGTCGGAGGAAGCTTCGCGCGAGCCGGCAGCGGCCTTGCCGCGGACGCCAATGTCCGGCTGGGCATTCTCGGCACCGAGCTGCGGTCCAGCATCTACAAGAGCCCGCTTGCCTGCGTGGCGCTGGCGGCCGGGTTCGGCATGCTGTTCGGCGCGCTTCGGCGCCGTTGACGAGGAAAAGGTGAGGGGCGCCTTGCGCCCCTCATTGTCCTCAGGCGCTGAGCTGCTGGATATCGCTACGACGGGCCTTGCGCTGGAAGAACAGCGCCTGGCTAATCACCGCCTTCACCGTTTCGGTGAGGAACGGCTTGGTGATCAGGAATGCCGGCTCCGGCCGCGTCCCCATGAGGAAGCGCTCGGGATAGGCCGTGATGAAAACGACCGGCAGTTCGAGCGTGCCGAGGATCTCGTTCACCGCTTCCAGGCCGGAGCTGCCGTCGGCAAGCTGGATGTCGGCAAGGATGAGACCGGGACGGAAGCGCGCGATGGCTGCCACCGCCTCCTTGTGTGTCCTGGCGACGTCGACCACCTCATGGCCGAGCTCTTCGACCAGCGACTGCAGGTCGAGCGCGATCAGCGGCTCGTCCTCGATGATGAGGACGTTGGTCTTGATCTGGTCGGCAATATCGCGGCCGGCAGCGTCGATCAGTCCCTGCGTCTCGTCGACCGAGCAGCCCAGCACCGTCGATACCTCACGCAGGCTCAGGCCTTCGAGCGACCGGAGCAGGAACGCGATGCGGGTCCGCGGGGCGATGGCCTCGAGGTTCTTCAGCGCGCCAATCTCGGCGGCCGGCAGGCCGGGGTCCACCTGCGCATCGATCGGCACCGAGCGCCAGACTTCAAGCAGCAGCCGGTACAGTGCAACCCTGACGTCGCCATCGGGATCGAGCTGCGTGGGATCGGCTACCAGGGACTCGAGGGCCGCCTGCACATAGACGTCTCCGATCCGCTGGTTTCCGGTCAGGGCCCGCGAGAAACGGCGCAAATAGGGAAGGTGAGGCGCAATCGCCTTTGAAAGTGGCATGGGTCCCCCTCCTGCCGAACCTGCCCGAAAGGTCGTGTTGGGCGCAAGATCAACGTGAGCCCCGCAGAAAGGTTCCGCCAACTCGGGAACCGGCACGCTGTTGTCGGCGTTGGTGGGTGGCATGGAGCCGCGTCCAGCGCGACGCGGGCTTTCGGAGGGCGGCATGAACCAAACCAAGGGTGCACAGCAGATGCAGCATCCGCAGGGCGAGCGTGAGCCGCCGGGCGCCGAAGGCGCGACCAAAGCGGCGCTGCTTCCGCAGCTCCAGGACCATATCGGGCGCCAGCTGCGCGCGGTGTATGACGACGTCCTGCAGCAGCCGGTCCCGGACCGGTTCCGCGAGCTGATGGAGAAACTCGACAGGGCGGCAGGAGACGAGGCATGAGCACCGCCTCCCCCAATCCTGGCGCGAACCTGAAGTCGGAGCTGCTGGCTGCCATTCCCAGCCTGCGTGCCTTCGCGATGTCGCTGTCCGGCAATATCGACAGGGCCGACGACCTCGTGCAGGAGACGCTCGTCAAGGCGTGGAGCAACCTCGGTTCGTTCACCGAGGGTACGAACATGTCGGCGTGGCTCTTCACCATCCTGCGCAACCTGTTCTACTCCGAATACCGCAAGCGCCGGCGCGAGGTGGCCGATGCGGACGGGCAGATCGCCGGCAAGCTCGCCTCGATCCCCACGCAGAACGCGCATATGGACTTCCTCGATTTCCAGGAAGCGCTGCAGCAGCTCTCTCCAGACCAGCGCGAGGCGCTGATCCTCGTGGGGGCCTCCGGCATGTCCTACGAGGAAGCCGCCGAGATCTGCGGCTGCGCCGTCGGAACGATGAAGAGCCGCGTCAACCGTGCCCGGAACAGGCTTTCGCAGCTGCTGTCCGTGTCCGCGGAAGGCGAGTTCGGCCCGGAGCCGCAGTGGCAGGCCGGGATCGACAGCCGGGCCAGGCTGGCGACGGTCGGCGAATAACTCACGGCAAACGCGACAGGAAGGCGGCGGGATCGAGAGGCTCGCCGCTTTTTGCTTTCATGACGACCTCGTGCCGGTCGGGCAGGACGAGGATCGACTCGCCGCCGCTGAACACCACAACGGGCCGGCGCAGGGGCAGTCCCGCCGCGGCGAACCGCTTCAGCTGGGCGAGATAGGGCTCGCGGAGCCACGCCTTCGGCGCACCGGCATCCACCTCGACCAGCAGCCAATGCTGCGGGTTCATGGTCAGCACCATCTTGGCCGTCTGCGGATACCATTCCGGTCCGAGCCATGCCTCGTTCAGCCACAGGCAGGCGAAGGCCCGGCACTGCGCCGGGTGCTCGCCCCAGATGGCGCAGCCGCGACCGGGCCGGCAGTGGCCGCACCACTGGCCCGCGGGCTTCGCGATCTCGTCGATGCGGTAGACCTTGCAGCAGAGACTGCAGGTCCCGCACTGCTTGGTCCCGCTTGCCGCAGCCGTGACCATCCTGTCCCTTTCCGCCTGCTCCGCGAAGTTCGCCGCGGACACTACCGACTGGCCGGGCCAGCTGTGAAATTGCCGACGCGCACGGCCCGTGGCATCGATAGCGCATTGCCCGATTCGCTATTTCAGTTTCCCAGATGCCAGTTTCGGCTTCGTCGCTCTACTACAACGCCGTCAATCCCGATGTCCTCGTCCGCATTCCCGTGACTGCCCGTCACGTGCTGGAAGTCGGCTGCGGGGCGGGTGCGCTTGGCGCTCGTTTCCGTCTCCGTGCCCCTGTTGCCCGGTGGAGCGGGATCGAACTCGTGCCAGATGTCGCTGAGCGAGCCAGCGCTGTGCTGGACCAGGTGCTGTGCGCCGATATCGAGGACCTGACGGACGGCGAACTTGACGCGTTCCTCGCCGGTCATTCCCGCCCGGACGTACTCGTTTTCGCCGACGTGCTGGAGCATCTGAAGGACCCCGAACGAACGCTGGCGCGTCTTGTATCGCGGATTGCAACCGAGGCGACGGTGGTCGCCTGCATCCCGAACATCAGCCACTGGAGCATCATCGAAGGCCTTCTGCGAGGCGACTGGACCTACGCGGACCAGGGACTTCTCGACCGCACGCATTTGCGCTTCTACACACCCGGCACGGCCGTCCAGCTGCTGCGTGGAGCGGGCCTGAACGTCTTTTTGGCCGCCCCGAGAAAGATCCCTCTGTCGGTGCAGCGGCGCGACCGTCTGCTGGGCGCGCTTGGACAGGCTCTCGACGCCGTCGGTGTCAACGCCACCGAAGCAAGGGCGAGGATGGACGCACTCCAGTATGTCCTGGTCGCGGCCAAGCCTCCACTTCCGGATCCAATCCATGTGCATCACACGCTCATGGTGACACAGCTGCACGAGGCGCGGATGCAGGTTCCCGCCGAGGCGATGGCCGCCTTGCCCGGCGTCTTCCTGACGCAATCCATTCGCGAAGCGAAATTGCCCAACGTCCCGGGAAAAGGGCCGCGGATCCTCGTCGTTCAACGGCAACTCGTTCGTTCGCGCGCGGAATGGCTGGCGGCGATGGCCCGTATTGCGGCGCAGGGCTGGCTCATCGTGGCGGAGTGGGACGATCACCCCAGCCTGCTCCCCCAGCCGGCCCGGGCGGCCTGGCAGGCGCACCCCTGGCTTCCGTTCTCCGGCACGCACGCCGTGCAGGTCTCCACGCCCTTGCTGGCGGATGCGCTTCGTGAGCACAACCCCGAGATCGCTGTCCTCCCGAACGCGATGCTCGAGTTGCCTGTGGCCGCGCCAAGAGCTCCTGGCACGATCCGGGTCGTTTGCGCGGCGATGTCGAGGCCCGGCCTTGAAGGTTTGGTGGCCGGTGCGCTTGACGCTGCGGCGGGCGCCGATCCTCGCGTCCACGTTGACATCGTGGCGGACCAGGTGCTGTTCGACGCGCTCAGGACGGACAGAAAAAGGCTGCACCCGCTCCTGTCTTACGCCGCCTATCTTCAGCTTCTTTCGGAAGCCGACATCAGCGTCATGCCGATCCGGGGGGATGCACCGGAACGCTACAAGAGCCCGCTCAAGTTCCTGGAGGGTGCAAGCCGTGGCGCGGCGTGCATCGGCTCCCCGGTGCTCTATGCCGGGGTGATCGAAGACGGAGTGAACGGGCTGCTCGCCGAAACGCCGGCGCAATGGACACAGGCGCTGCTGAAGCTCATCGCCGACGACGACATGAGGCGCACCATCGCGGCGAATGGCTGGCTCAGCGTTCGCGACCGTCACCTGCAGGCTCACCATGTGGGCCAGCGCCGGGCCTGGTACATGGACCTCTGGGCCCGCCGGCACGAACTCAGGGCCGCGCTCCACGCCCGTCACCCGGAATTCCCGGTTTCGGCCGAAGTCTGATACATCGACGCACCATGTGGCGCGGCAAGACAAAAAAGCTGCGCGCCCGGTCGAACCGCCTTATTGGAACCCGGCTAGACCCTCTTTGCGTCGGATGCCGGTCCCCCGGGCCGGGTTCGCGCCGTGGAGCATGGACGTGCGCTTTTCCCTCCTGTCGCTGGTCCGCGAGGCGTTCGCGGGCAACGAGAACTGGCCGGAGCAGTGGCGGTCGCCGGAGCCGAAATCCGCCTACGATGCCGTGATCATTGGCGGGGGCGGGCACGGGCTCGCGACCGCCTACTACATGGCCAAGGAACACGGCATGCGGAACATCGCCGTGGTCGAGCGGGGCTGGCTCGGCGGCGGCAATACCGGGCGCAACACGACGATCATCCGCTCCAACTATCTCTGGGAAGAGTCGGAGGGTCTCTACGAGCACGCCGTGAAGCTGTGGGAGACGCTCTCCCAAGAGCTGAACTACAACGTCATGTACTCCGCCCGGGGCGTGATGATGCTCGCCCACAATGTGCACGACGTGCAGGTCTTCAAGCGCCACGTGCACGCCAATCGCCTCGCCGGCATCGACAATGAGTGGCTGACCCCGGAGCAGGCCCGGGAATTCTGCCCGATCCTGAACATCGACAGGGGCATCCGCTACCCCATCGTCGGCGCAGCCCTGCAGCGGCGCGGCGGCGTTGCGCGGCACGACGCCGTGGCGTGGGGCTATGCCCGCGGCGCCTCGGCCATGGGCGTCGACATCATCCAGAACTGCGAGGTGACCGGCATCGACCGCGACGCGTCCGGCGCGGTATCGGGGCTGCAGACCTCGCGGGGGGTGATCAAGACGAAGCGCGTCGGCGTCGTCGCGGCCGGCCACACCTCCATGGTGATGGCCATGGCGGGCGTCCGCATGCCGCTGGAGAGCTACCCGCTGCAGGCGCTCGTCTCCGAGCCGATCAAGCCGATCATGCCCTGCGTGGTGATGTCGAACACGATCCACGCCTATATGAGCCAGTCCGACAAGGGCGAACTCGTCATCGGCGCCGGCACAGACGCCTACACGTCCTACTCGCAGACCGGCGGGCTTCACATCTCGTCCCACACGCTGGACGCCATCTGCGAGCTGTTTCCGGTGGTGCGCCGCATGCGGATGCTGCGCAACTGGGGCGGCATCGTCGACGTCACGCCGGACCGCTCGCCGATCATCGGCAAGACGCCTGTGCCGGGGCTGTTCGTGAACTGCGGCTGGGGTACGGGCGGGTTCAAGGCGACGCCGGGCTCGGGCCACGTCTTCGCGCACACGGTGGCGCGCGGCGAGCCGCACCCCATCAACGCCGGCTTCACGCTGGACCGTTTCCGCACGGGACGCCTCATCGACGAGGCGGCCGCCGCCGCCGTCGCGCACTGATCCGGGACATCCGAGATGCTGCTGATCCATTGTCCCTACTGCGACGCCGAGCGCCCGGAGCTCGAGTTCCGCTACGGCGGAGAGGCGCACATCGCCCGCCCTCTCGAGCCGGCGACGAAGTCCGACGAGGAATGGGCGGAGTACCTTTACTTCCGCACCAACCCGAAGGGCTGGCACTTCGAGCGCTGGCGCCATGCGTCCGGCTGCGGTCGGTATTTCAACGCGGTGCGGCACACGGTCACCGACAGGTTCCTCACCACCTACAAGGCCGGCGAGCCAAGACCCGACATCGATGCGATGATTGCGGAGAGGGAGGCGGGACGATGAGGTCTCCTCTCGCTCTCACGCTGTCATCCCCGGCCGGAGCGGCTGAGCCGCGCCCGGCGCTGCGTGCCACCGAGGGCGACAAGGCGAGCGGAGGCCGTTCATGACCGCCTCTTTCCGCACCGCGAGCGGCGGGCGCATCGACCGCTCGCGCGTCGTCGGCTTCTCTTTCGATGGCAAGCCGTACTCGGGCCATCCCGGCGATACTCTGGCCTCGGCTCTGCTCGCCAATGGCGTCCACCTGATGGGCCGCTCGTTCAAGTATCACCGCCCGCGCGGCGTGCTGGGCGCCGGAGCCGAGGAGCCCAATGCGCTGGTCGGCGTCGGGCAGGGCGGCGGGCGCTATACGCCGAACCTTCGCGCCACGCAGGTCGAGATCTACGAGGGGCTGCGGGCGGAAAGCCAGAACCGCTGGCCTTCGCTGGAGGTTGATGTCGGCGAGGTCAACGACCTCGTTCCCGGCGTTATTGGCGCCGGCTTTTACTACAAGACGTTCATGGCGCCGTCGGGGGCGTGGAAGTCGCTCTACGAGCCTGTGATCCGCAAGGCCGCGGGGCTCGGCGTCGCTCCGAGGCAACCCGACCCGGATCACTACACGCAACGCTACGCGTTCTGCGACGTGCTGGTGGTGGGAGGCGGCGCGGCCGGCCTCGCCGCGGCGAAGGCGGCGGCGGAAGCCGGCGCTCGGGTGATGCTCTGTGACGAGCAGAACGAGCCCGGTGGCGGGCTCCTGTCCGAGCGCGCCACCATGATCGACGGCATGCCCGCCGCAGACTGGGCCGCGAGGACAGCAGCGGATCTCGCCGCCCGCGACAACGTCACGATCCTGACGCGCACCCAGGCCTTCGGCTACTACGCCCAGAACTTCATCGGTCTCGCACAGCGCCTGACCGATCACCTCGCCAGTGCCGATCATCGCGCCCCGCGCGAGCGGCTCTGGAAAGTGCGTACGAAGCGCGTGGTGCTGGCGACCGGCGCCATCGAGCGGCCCCTGGTGTTTCCCGAGAACGACCGGCCGGGCGTCATGCTGGCCTCGGCCGCCCGGACCTATGCCAACCGCTACGGCGTCAGGCCCGGGACGCGGGCGGTCGTCTTCACCGCCGACGACAGCGGCTATGCCGCCGCGCTCGACCTGGCGGCGGCTGGTGTCACCATCGTCGCCGTGGCGGACCTTCGTGAAGACGCCGACGGCCCGGCTCTTGCCGCGGCTCGGGCCGGCGGGCTCTCGATCCGCCCGCGCGCGGTGCTGACCGGCGTCAGCGGCCGCCTGCGCGTCACCGGCGCCCAGCTCGGCACGCTGACTGCCGAGGGCAGAGTGCGCTCCGGCGAGACGCTCGCCTGCGACCTCGTCCTGATGGCGGGCGGGTGGACACCCTCCGTCCACCTGTTCTCACAGGCGCGCGGGAAGCTGCGTTTCGACGAGGCGCGCCAGATCTTCGTCCCGGGCATCTCCGCCCAGGCGGAGCGATCGGCAGGCTCGTGCAACGGCACGTTCGGCATCGCGGAAGCGATCGAAGAGGGGTACGAGGCCGGCGAGGAGGCTGCGGCAAAGGCTAGCCCAGGCGACGCGGCCAGCGGCACCGCCTTGCGGGAGAGGGTTTTGCCGGACGTGTCGGGCGAAATCGTCGCCTCGGGCGGCTGGCACGGGGCCGTGCCGCATCACCGCAACCCTGCGAAGGTGAAGGCCTTCGTCGATTTCCAGAACGACGTCACAGCCAAGGACATCAAGCTCGCGGTGCGCGAGGGCTTCCGTTCGATTGAGCACGTGAAGCGCTACACGACCAACGGCATGGCGACCGACCAGGGCAAGACGTCCAACATGAACGGTCTCGCCATCGCTGCGGGCGCGCTCGGCAAGGCGATCCCCGAGGTGGGCCTGACGACGTTCCGCGCCCCTTACACCCCCGTGACCTTCGGCACGTTCGCCGGCCACTCGCGCGGGCAGCTCTTCGATCCCGTGCGGCAGACGCCGACCCACGCCTGGGCCGTGTCCCAGGCGGCGGTGTTCGAGGATGTCGGGATGTGGAAGCGTGCCTGGTACTTCCCCAAGGCCGGGGAGGACATGCACGCCGCCGTCAACCGCGAGTGCAAGGCGGTGCGCAGCTCCGTCGGGATCTTCGATGCCTCGACACTCGGCAAGATCGAGGTCGTCGGCCCCGACGCGGCCGAGTTCATGAACAGGCTCTACACCAACCCCTGGGCGAAGCTGGAGCCCGGGCGCTGCCGCTACGGCCTCATGCTCAACGAGGCGGGCTTCGTCATGGACGACGGCGTCGTCGGACGGCTCTCGCCCGACCGCTTCCACGTGACCACCACGACCGGTGGAGCACCGCGCGTGCTCGCCCATATGGAGGACTACCTCCAGACCGAGTTCACCGACCTCAAGGTGTGGCTGACGTCGACCACGGAGCAGTGGGCGGTGGTCGCCGTGCAGGGGCCCAACGCCCGCAAGGTGCTGGAGCCGCTGGTGGAGGGCATCGACATGTCCGGGGCCGCCATGCCGCACATGAGTGTGCGCGAGGGGCGGATCTGCGGCGTGCCGACGCGGCTTTTCCGCATGAGCTTCACCGGCGAGCTCGGCTTCGAGGTCAACGTGCCGGCCGACTACGGGCAGGCTGTTTGGGAGGCCGTTTGGGCGGAGGGCCAGAAGCACGGCATGGTGCCCTACGGCACCGAGTCCATGCACGTCCTACGCGCCGAGAAGGGCTACATCATCGTCGGCCAGGAGACGGACGGCACGGTGACGCCGAACGACCTCGGCCTCGACTGGGCCATCGGCAAGCTGAAGCCCGACTTCGTCGGCAAGCGCTCCCTGGCCCGGCCCGACCTGCAGAAGGCAGACCGCAAGCAGCTCGTCGGGCTGTTCACCACCGATCCCGCGACCGTGCTGGAGGAAGGCGCCCAGATCACCACCGAGGCGGCGCCCGTAAAGGGAACGCCGGCGCTCGGCCACGTCACCTCCGCCTACTGGAGCGAGGCCGCGGGCCGCTCCATCGCGCTCGCCATGGTGGCGGGCGGCCGGGGCCGCATGGGCTCGACGCTCTACGTGCCGATGCCGACGGGCGCCATTGCCGTGCAGGTGGTCGAGCCGATGTTCTACGACAAGGACGGGAGCCGCCTCGATGCATGACGCGACCTCCATGGCCCGCCGGATCGGGTCGCTCGACGGCGCCATTTCGGCGGATGATGTGGGTGGGGTGACCCTCGCCGCCGCGCCTCCGGCCGCGCGGTTCATACTGCGCGGGTCCGCCGCCGTGGCCGAAGCGGTTTCCGCACCCTTCGGAGCCCCGCTGCCACACGCCATCAACACGGCGTCCACTGGCAGCGATGGCCGTGCGGCCTTCAAGATCGGCCCCGACGAGTGGCTCCTCGTGGCGCCCGGCGGTGACGCCGGCGACCTCTTCGCCGCCATCGAGGGGGCAGGCGCAGAACCTCATTCCCTGGTCGACGTGTCGCACCGCCAGACCGCGATCCTGGTCGAAGGGCCGCGTGCCGCGGACACGCTCAACGCAGCGGTTCCGCTGGACCTGTCTCCTGAGGCCTTCCCTGTCGGCATGGCGACGCGGACCATCTTCGAAAAAGCGGAGATCGTGCTCTGGCGCCCGGGGCCGCAGGTGTTCCGGATCGAGGTCTGGCGCTCGTTCTCCCCGTATGTTCTCGGCCTCATCGAGGAAGTGCGGCAGGAGAACGCGGGAGAAGCTGCGTTGAGTTGACGTGATATGCTTAACGAAGCGTCGAATTACGTCTAGCCTCCCCGGAAAGGGGCATCCTGCCCCGCCACAGGGGAGGCCGACATGGGGCTGTTCAAGTTCATCAAATCCGCCGGCGAGAAGCTGTTCGGCGCGAGCGAGGCGAAAGCCGCCGAGCCGGATGCGCTGAAGCAGGAAGCGGCCAAGCACGGCCTCGACGTCGGCGGCGTGCAGGTTCACGTCGACGGCGACCAGGTGAAGGTCTCGGGGACCGCCAAGTCCACCGAGGAGGCGGAGAAGATCATTCTCGCTATGGGCAACACGCTCGGCGTCGACCAGATCCAGAGCGATCTCATCGTCAACAAGGAGGCCCCGGCCGCTACCTTCGTGACGGTTCAGAAGGGTGACACGCTCTGGGCCATCTCGGAGAAGGCGTACGGCAAGGGCCACGGCAAGGACTTCAACAAAATCTTCGAGGCCAACCGCCCGATGCTGACCCATCCCGACAAGATCTACCCCGGCCAGGTTCTGCGCGTGCCGCCGCTCTCGTAGGCCCGTTATGCGCGGGCGCGGCCCTGCACCCTCTCGCCAAGCTTCGAGAATGCGCTAATGTCCTCGCACGACGCCCGTCAGAGGCGTGCCGCAAGAGGAAGAGTGCATGACGGAGCCCGGTCGCGCCCCGCAGGTCGAGAACCTCGACATCGACGCCATCCGGCAGGGTCTCGCTGAGGACTCGATCGTCCTCGTCGACGTCCGCGAGCCCAACGAGTTCGAAGCCGGGCACATTCCCGGCTCGCTGCTCCAGCCGCTCTCGACCTTCGATCCCGCGGAACTCCCGCAGGAGCCGGGAAAGCGGATCGTGCTCTCCTGCCGGTCGGGCAACAGGTCGCTGAAGGCGGCGGCCCTGGCCCACGCCGCCGGCATTCCCGTGGACGCGCACTACGCCGGCGGCTTCCTCGACTGGGTCGCTCAGGGCGCCCCTGTCGAAACCGGCCCCGGCTGAGCGCATCCTTCCACCAGAGTTACTTCCCGATCGCGCGTGTCCCTGCGTCCGGGCTCCCCTCCAGTTCCACTCACTCCCATTCGAGGTTCCCATGTCCGTGAAGAAGTTCGGGATCGGCCAGCCCATCCGCCGGGTCGAGGACCAGCGCCTGCTTACCGGTGGTGGTCAGTACACGTCCGACTACACGCCCGAGCGCTGCCTGGAATCGGTGGTCCTGCGCAGCCCGCACGCGCACGCGAAGTTCAAGGTCACCGACATTTCCGCGGCGATGGCCATCAAGGGCGTGAAACTGATTCTCACCGCCGAGGACCTCACAGAACTCGGCGACGTGCCCTGCCAGGCCGCCATGCCCAACGACGACGGCTCCCAGAACCACGTCGCCCACATCCCGCTGCTCGCCAAGGGCGAAGTGAAGCACGTCGGTGATGCCGTCGCTTTCGTCGTGGCCGAGACGGCCAATGCCGCGCGCGACGCCGCCGAGGCGATCGTGGTCGACTACACCACGTTGCCTGCCGCCGTCGGCCTGCGCGAGGCCATCAAGGCCGGCGCACCGTCCGTATGGCAGCAGCAGAAGGACAACGTCGCATACGACACGTCCATGGGCGACAAGGCCAAGACCGACGCGGCCTTCGCCAAGGCCGAGAAGGTCGTGCGGCTGGAAATCGAGAACAACCGGCTGATCACCAACTACATGGAGACGCGTGGCGTCGTGGCCGAGTACGAGGCCAAGACGAAGAGCTTCCGCGTCACTCTTTCCAGCCAGGGCGTGCACGGCATCCGCGATACCCTGGCCAAGGCGGTCCTGAAGGTGAAGCCGGAGAAGGTGCGCGTGCTGACCGGTGACGTCGGCGGCGGCTTCGGCACGAAGTCCTTCATGTACCGCGAGTACGCGTTGGCAGCCGAAGCGGCCCGCCGGTTGAAGCGCCCGGTGAAGTGGGTGGCCGAGCGTGGCGATCACTTCGTCGGCGACGCGCAGGGGCGCGACAACTTCGCCGTCGCGGAAGTGGCGATGGACCGCAGCGGCCGCTTCCTCGGCATGCGATTCGACATCCTCGGCGACCTCGGGGCCTATGCCTCGCAGTTCGGCCCCTACATCCCCTATCTCGGCGCGACCATGATGACGGGTGTTTACAAGACGCCCGCCATCCATGTCCGCGTTCGCGGCGTCTACACCAACACCGTTCCGGTCGACGCCTATCGCGGCGCCGGCCGTCCAGAAGCGGCGTACCTGCTCGAGAGGCTCGTCGACCGCGCGGCACGCGAGACGGGCATCAAGCCGGACGTCATCCGCCGCCGCAACTTCATCCCGACGGAGGCGATGCCCTACACCACGCCGATCGGTGACCGCACCTACGACACCGGCAATTTCGAGCAGCATCTCGACCGCGCGCTCGAGGCGGCTGGCTACGAGTCGTTCAAGGATCGCCTGAAGACGGCCCGCAAGGACGGCAAGATCCGCGGCCTCGGCATCGCGACCTACATCGAGTGCACGGCGTGGGGCGCGGGCGAGGACGTCGTCGTGCGCCTGGAGAATGACGGGACGGCCACGGTCTATTCGGGCACGCAGTCGAACGGGCAGGGGCACGCCACCGCCTATGCGCAGTTCGCCTCGCAGCAACTGGACCTGCCGCTCGACAAGATCACGGTCGTGCAGGGTGATACGGAACGTGTCGCAACCGGCAACGGCACGGGCGGCTCGCGCTCGATCCCCGTCGGCGGCATCTCCGTGTTCGCTGCCTCGCAGAACCTCGCAGGCAAGCTGAAGGAGCTCGCCTCCGAGGCGCTCGAGGCCTCGGCCGGCGACCTCGAGATCTCCGACGGCAGCGTGCGCGTCGTCGGCACGGACAAGCGCATCAGCTACGCCGACCTGGCGAAGCTGCCGGGCGCGACGCCCGACGCTCTCACGGGCCATGGCGACTTCGTGCCGCCGGCCGCCACCTACCCGAACGGCACGCATGTCGCCGAGGTCGAGATCGACCCGGAGACCGGCGTGACGTCGATCGTGAAGTACACGATCTGCGACGATTTCGGGGTGGCCGTGAATCCGATGCTGCTGGCCGGCCAGGTACATGGCGGAGTGGCACAGGGCATCGGGCAGGCCCTGCTGGAGCGCACGGTCTATGACAGCGACGGCCAGTTGGTCACCGCGAGCTTCATGGACTACACGATGCCGCGCGCCGATGACCTGCCGTTCTTCCACTTCGAGACGAAGAACGTGCCCTCGACGACCAACCCGCTCGGCATCAAGGGCGCCGGCGAGGCCGGCTCGATCGGCTCCTGCCCGGCGATCATGAACGCCGTCGTCGACGCGCTCGACCGCGCCTATGGCGTGCGCGACATCGACATGCCGGCGACGCCGGCGCGGGTGTTCTCGATCATCAAGCAGGCGGCAGCCAAGGCCGCCTGAGGCCCTGGACCGGCTGGTCCAGCCGCTTGACACACGACCGGCGCCACCACCGTGGCGCCGGTCCTTCCTTTTGGAAGGGCGGCGCTGATTTCACAGTCGTGGCAAGTGGTTGATCACGTCATCTTGAGGCGCATGTGAAGCTGCCCAGGGTTTCCTGTTGCGCAATCCTGATATCAGCTTCCTGTCAGCGAAGGCCGGCTAGGGAACTGCATCCGGAAGTCGATGCCGGGGTCGCGAGGGAGAAACGGAATGCTGAAAAAGGGTCTGGCCGCGCTCGCGGCCGTCGTCGTGCTCACGGCCGGAGTGGCCGCCGCGAACGTCATCGAGCAGCGCCAGAACACCATGGAGGGCGTTGGCGACGCCACGAAGCCTATCGGCGCCATGCTGAAGGGCTCTGCCCCGTTCGATCTTGCCAAGGTGCAGGCCGCGTTGAAGACCTACGAGGCCGCCGCCAAGAAGATGCCGGAGCTCTTCCCCGAGAACTCGAAGACCGGCAACAAGACAACGGCCGCTCCCAAGATCTGGGAGGACATGAACGGCTTCAAGGCGTCCTTCGACAAGTTCGGCAAGGACTCGGCGGCCGCGATGGAGACCATCAAGGACGAGGCGAGCTTCAAGGCGACCTTCCCGGGCGTGCTGAAGAACTGCGGCAGCTGCCACGAGCAGTACCGCGTGAAGCAGGGCTGACGACGCCGGCCGGCGCCTCCCGCGCCGGCCTTTTCACGTCAGGGAAGGGCGCATGAAGTTTATCTCGGGCCTTGCCGCCCTTGCCGTCGCCGGGGTGGCCGCTTTCTGGTTCCTCACTGCACCACTCACCTGGGAATTCGTCCGCGGCACGTCCGCCTTGGCCGCCACCGGCCAGCCCAACCTCGAGAACGGCAAGATGCTGTTTCAGGTCGGCGGCTGCGCTTCGTGCCACGCCACGCCCGGCCAGGACGAACGGACGCTGCTCGGCGGCGGGCATGCGCTTAAGACGAACTTCGGCACGTTCCATGTGCCCAACATTTCGTCTGACCCGCAGGACGGCATCGGCTCGTGGTCTGAGGCAGATTTTGCCCGCGCCATGAAGGAGGGGGTCTCGCCATCCGGCGAGCACTACTATCCCGCCTTCCCCTACACGTCGTACCAGCGCATGACGCCGCAGGATGTGGGCGACCTCTTCGCCTACCTGAAGACGCTGCCGGCCGCGAAGGGCAAGGCGCCGCCCCACGAACTCGCCTTTCCCTATTCGCTTCGCCGGGGGCTCGGGCTGTGGAAGCTGGCCTTCCTCGACGGCAAGCCTCTGGCCGAGGATGCCGCGAAGGGACCCGAGTGGAACAGGGGGCACTACCTCGTCGAGGGGCCGGGCCACTGCGCCGAGTGCCACTCGCCGCGCGCCTTCACCGGGGCCATCGAGAGCGGCAAGCGCTTCGCGGGCGGCATGGACGCGGAAGGGAAGGGCTGGGTGCCGAACCTCACCCCGGCCCCCGACGGCCTGGCCGACTGGTCGGCCGGCGACATCGCCGAGCTCCTGAAGACGGGCTTCACCCCCTCCTACGACTCCGTCGGGGGCAGCATGACGGACGTCGTGCGCAACACGTCCCAGCTCTCCGATGCTGACCGGGCCGCCATGGCCGGGTACCTGAAGTCACTCGCGCCGGTCGCCAATCCGAGGCCGAAGAAGCCGTCGGAAGGCTAGGCGCGTTACAGGCGAGAGGCTTCCTGTCTCCCGCCCCTTGCCTCAGTCCATCACCGCCGCCTTGAGGATGCACACCATGGTCGCGTGCGCGGGCTTGTCGGAGACGTTGCGGACGATGTGGGGCCGGTCGCAGCGGTAGCGCAGGGTCTCGCCGGCGCGGGCCTTCTGCACGGTGCCGCCGACCTCGACCTCGAACTCGCCGTCCATCACCGAGAGGCACTCGATCGAGCCGCGCTGGTGCGCGTCAGATTCCAGCACGCCGCCGGGTTCAGCGTGGACGTCGTACCACTGCAGCCACTCGACGGTCTTGATCCACCCGAAGATGTCGAGCCTGACCTTGCCGTCGTCGGAAAAGAGGACGGGCGTGTCGCCGCGGGTCGTCTTCTCAATGAAGGGCTCCTCGTCGCCAGCCGAGAGCACGCGCTCGATGGAGACATCGAGGGCCTGGGAGAGGCGCCAGATGGTGGCGAGCGTCGGATTTGTCTCGTTGCGCTCGATCTGGCTGATGATCGACTTGGCGACGCCAGATTGCTCGGCGAGTTCCGACAGCGAGAGATTGTAGGCCTTGCGGAGACGCTGGATGGTTTTGCCCAGCTGGCCCGACAGCGCGTGAACGCCCATGTCGATCGCCTTGACGCGGTCGCGGCCCTCGATGCCCATCGTCTCACCTGCCCGGATTTCGTGCGGCCCAACGAACGGCCCGCACCGGAGACCACTTTCGCACACCCCGGTTCTCCGCCGCAAGACCGGTACGGCGAAAGCTGAAGTTGCTTATTCATCAGGCAGTTGGACGCAGACAGCAAAGCGCGCGGGCTTCCCGAGGCCACATTGGGCGCGTTGGTCCAGCGTTCGTTATGCCGGACCGCGCCCACCTTGAACAGCCGGGGCGTTGCGCCTGCGAGCGCCGTGCTCGCGCAGCGTGACGAACAGGCCGGCGCAGACCACGACGGCGGCTCCCGCGAAAACATGCAGGGCGGGAAGATCTGCGAACAGGAAGAAGCCCAGCGCGGTCGCCCAGATCAGCGTTGCGTAGTCGAACGGTGCGATCACCGAGGCGGGTGCGAACCGGTATGACGAGGTGAGCAGGATCTGCCCGATGCCGCCCAGGATCCCGGCAGTTACGAGCAGGCCGAGGTCGGTGGGGGAGGGCATTCGCCAGCCCAGGACCGACGTGGCCAGCCCGAGGGTGCTGGCCGTCATCAGGAAGTAGAAGACGATCACGCCGGTCGGCTCCTGCTGGGCCAGCCGCCTGACCTCGATGGACGCAAGGCCGGAACAGCACGCGCCCGCCAGTCCAAACAGGATGCCGACGGGGTCGAGATGACCCTGCGCCCCCGTCAGGCTCGCCAGCAGCGCAGGGCCGAGCATGATCAGCATGCCGCCGAAGCCCGCGGTCACCGCGCCCCAGCGATGCGGAAGCACGACCTCCTTGAGGAGGAACGCGGCCAGCGCCGTGGTGAGGAGCGGTGTCGCGTAGCCGATGGCTGTCGCCGTCGCGAGCGGCAGGGTGGCGAGCGCCGCGAAGCCACAGAACATGGCGGCGGATCCGGCGATGCTACGGCGCAAATGAGCCAGCGGGCGGCTGGTTCGCGCGATGCCGCCCAGATCGCCCCGCCATGCCAGCCAGACGACCAGGGGAGCGATGGCGAAGAAGGCCCGGAAGAAGACGATTTGACCGGTCGGATAGTCCTGCGCGGCTACCTTCACGATGGCGGACATGAAGATGAAGACGATCGTGGAGGCGAGTTTCAGGCCGATGCCGGCGAGGGGGTTCATCGGCCGACCCCGCCGGCGCCGCTCAGAAGGAGGAGCGGAACGACCCGCCGTCGATGAGGATCGACTGGCCCGTGATGTATCCGGCCTGGGCGCTCGCCAGGAACGCGCAGAGCTCCCCGAACTCGCGCGGCGAGCCGAGGCGCCTCGCGGGGATCCCGGCGATCCGTTCGTTGCGCAGGTCGGCAGGGTCGACGTTTCGCATCTTGGCGACGCTGCGGATGTTGTCGTTGATCCGGTCCGTGTCGAACATGCCGGGCAGGATGCTGTTGATCGTGACGTTGTGGTGGGCCACCTCGCGCGCCACGCCGGCGAGAAATGCCGTGAGGCCTGCCCGGGCGCCGGAGGAGAGGTCGAGGCCGGTCAGCGGCGTCTTCACCGAGGCCGAGGTGATGTTGACGATGCGGCCGAACCCCCGCGCAATCATGCCGTCGATGACCCGCTGCACGAGCTCGATCGGCGTGACCATGTTCTGCACCACGCCGTTCAGCATGGCCTCGCGGCCGATCTCCCGGAACGGGCGTGCTGGCGGGCCGCCATTGTTGTTGACGAGGATATCTGGCTCCGGACAGGCGGCCAGCAGGGCGTCCTGCCCCTCGCGGGTGCCGACGTCGGCCGCGACCTGGCGGACCTCGACGCCCGTCGCGCGCGCAATCTCGTCGGCCGTCCGGGCCAGCACATCCGCGTCGCGGCCGTTGAGCACGACCGAGCAGCCGGCCTCGGCTAGGGACGTGGCGCAGGCGCGCCCGAGGCCGCGCGACGAAGCGCAGACGATGGCCTTGCGGCCGGTGATATCGAGATCCATGGCGATGCTCCGCGTCAGGCGAACAGGGACAGCCGCTGCTCCGGAGACAATGCGTCGACGGCGGCAAAGGGTGCGAGCCGCGGATCGACTTCCACGGGCCGCCGCGAGGGCGGCAGCGGTTCAGGGGCGGGCGGCACGGCTCTCGGTGGGGGAGCTGATGCCGGAAGCTGCAGCGACGGCTCAGCGGCACGGGGCGCGAAGTCATCCGTCGCGATGGGCGCGAACACGATGTCGTCGTGGAAGCCGCCGTCCGGGGCACTGATGATTGAATCGGCACGCAACTGGGCCGGTATTTCGTTCGATGGCTCGTCGCCGACGAAGGCGAGCCGGGCGGACCAGCTCGTCACGAGATGCGTCATCCGGGAATCGAGGAAGCGCGTGATGGTGATCAGCGCCCGCAGACGCTGGGTCGTCAGCGCATGCTGGTTGGAGGCGCGGTAGATCTCGGCGGCCTGGCGGTCGAGTTCGGAGGTTGCGCGCGCAATGTCCTGCGTCTCGCGCAGCGCCCACGCGATCTCCTGCACGTGCTCGGCTGCGTTGAATGTGTCCCGGTCCGCCTTCTCGGCGGCGGCGAGCAGGTCGTCCAGCGCCTTCTCCGTCTCCAGGCGGCGGACACCGCGCTCTTCCGCGAGGCTCGACGCGATCTCCCGCTTGGCCCGCTGAACGGCGTCACACATGTCCGCGACCTCGCGGCGAAGGCCGATGTCTTCCGCCGCGATGTGGGAGGACTGGCTGCCCACCATGCGCTCCAGCCGCGCGATGGCTTCCAGCAGCACGGCGGTCTCGGCGTGCCGGTTGCGGCGGGCATGCTCGGCGAGGAACCACCGGCCACGCGCTGTTTCCAGCACGGCACCGAGGATGGCGTCGTAATCCTCGGGCGAGAGAGGCGGCTTCCCTGTGTCGGTCATCGGCGGCGCGCTCGTCCTTGCCAGGGGCTCCGTCACGGATCCGGGTCGCGGCGGAGCTCGCGCTTGATCGCCGCTGACGCCCGTCTACAACGGCCACACCTTCCTTCCTCGCGGACCAGATGTCACCTGATTCGTCCACCGCCCTGCGCCTCGCGGCCCTCTACGCGGCCACGTTCCTGGGACTGGGCGTCCAGCTGCCTTTTCTCCCGGTATGGCTGGCCGGGCGCGGCATCGGGGCGGACGCGATCGCCATGGTGCTGGCGATCCCCATGGTGGTGCGCCTGGTCGTGACCCCCTGGACGGCCGGCCTCGCGGATGGCCGGGTCGGCCCGGTGAGGGTGCTCGCGGCCGCGCAGCTCATCGTCGCCGCGGCCATGCTGGCGTTGCCGGCCGCACGAGAACTCGCTCCCGTCGCGATTCTGGTCGCCGTCTGCGCCATCGCCCAGTCGCCGACGATGCCATTGTGTGACGTGCTCACCATCGCCGCCGTGAAACGGCATCCTCGCCTGCATTACGGACGCATCCGGCTCTGGGGATCGATCGCCTACCTCGCCGCAAATCTCGGAGCGGGGGTGCTGATCGGGATCTGGGGGGCGGGCTCGGTGCCGTTCGCCATCGCCGCATCGGCAGTCCTCGCCCTTGCCGCGGCCCTCTTCGCGCCGAAGTCCCCGCGTGAAAAGCCTGCAGAGCCGGGTCCGGCTTCGCGGCAGAGCCGCCGCATCCCGGCGGTGCTGATGTTCGTCATCGCCGGGGCAGCCATGGTGCAGGCCAGCCACGCCATGATCTACGCCTTCGGCTCGATCAGCTTCGAGGCTGCCGGCTTTCCGCCCTCGGCTGTCGGGGCGCTCTGGGCCGTCGGCGTCTTGGCGGAAATCCTGCTCTTCGCGGCTTTCGGCGGCGCGGTAGGCACCGGTTTCCCCGCCTTCGCGTTCCTCGCCGTCGGGGCGGCCAGCGCGGCAGTTCGCTGGGGGCTCATGGCGGCGGGGCCCTCCGCCTGGCTACTGCCCGTCCTGATGGCCATGCACGGGCTCAGCTTCGGGGCGACGCATCTCGGCACCATCGGTGCTTTCGCGAACTACGCCCCAGAGCTGTCGCGGGCACGCTCGCAGGGCGTGTTCGTCTCGGCCACGGCGCTGGCGACGGGTCTGGCGACGCTGGCGAGCGGGCCGCTCTACCGCGCCTTCGGAGCCGCGGGCTTTGCCGGCATGGCGCCGCTCGGGCTCGCGGGTCTCGCCTGCGTCGCGCTGGCGGTGCGCTTTTCGCGCGGCGCGCCTCAGCCCCAAAGCGCTGGCGACGGAGGCCGGACGACACTGCCTTCGTAGGCGAGGCCGGGCTCGCGGTCCTTTGCCAGAAGAAGCGGCCCGTCAAGGTCGACGAACCTGGCGAAGGGCGTCAGCAGCATGGCGGGCGCCATCGCCAGCGACGTGCCGACCATGCATCCCACCATGATGCCGAGCCCGCGCGCGCTCGCCTCCCGGGCCAGGTCGAGCGCGCCTGTCAGCCCGCCGGCCTTGTCGAGCTTCAGGTTGACGGCGTCGTACCGCTCGGCGACCGAATCGAGCCCTTCCAGCCCGTGCATGCTTTCGTCGGCGCAGACGGGCACGGGCCGGAAGACGCCGGCCAGCATGCCGTCGGACGCGGCCGGCAGGGGCTGTTCCACCATCAGCACGCCGTGCTCGGCGCAACCGGCGAGGAAACGCTCCAGCTGGTCGGGCCGCCATCCCTCATTGGCGTCGACGACGAGGTCGGCGTCCGGCGCCCCTTCGCGAACGGCGGCGAGCCGCTCCATGTCGCCGTCGCCAGCCCCGAGCTTCACCTTGAGGATAGGCCTGTGAGCGGCAGCGCGGGCTGCCTCGCGCATGGCGTCCGGCTCGCCCAGGCTCAGCGTGAAGCAGGTGGTCACGGGAGACAGCCGGTCGAAGCCGGCCAGAACATGGGCGGGAACGCCGGCGCGCTTCGCTTCGAGATCCCACAGCGCGCAGTCCAGCGCGTTGCGGGCGGCCCCGGCAGGAAGGAGCGCGGCGAGGTCCTGCCGGGTCAATCCCGCCGTGATCTTGTCCCGCAGACCGACAAGGGTATCGGCCACCCCCTCGACGGTCTCGCCGTAGCGCGGATACGGCACGCACTCGCCTCGTCCGCGCAGGTGCCCCTCCACGATCTCGGCCACGACGACGACCGCCTCCGTGCGGGATCCTCGCGCGATGGTGAAGGTTCCCGCTATGGGCCAATGCTCGACGGCAACGCTAAGGGTGAGGGACATGTGGGGATCAGGGGACAGGTGCGGCCGAATTTGGCCTGTTGCCAGGGCGAGGGTTGATCGCCAGACGGCGAACCCTCACGATAGTCCTCGCACGAATCCGGCTCAACCGCGCCGGTCGGGAGAACGAACAACACCGCATGGACCCGAGACCGGAGTTTGCGATCGAGCGGCACGGGTCCGACGCCCACGTCATCCTGACCGGGGAGTGGACGTCCCGCGACGCCGAGCGCGTTGAGGCAGAGGCTGCCCGCCTGCCTGAGGAAGCCAAGGGCTATTCGCGCGTGTGGCTTGACATGTCCGGCATTCACCGGCTGGACACGATGGGCGCCTGGGTGCTCGACCGAACGCGCCACGACCTCGAGACCGCCGGTATTCCTGCCCAGTATCACGGGCTGTCGGAAGCCCAGCAGATCCTGCTGCGCGAGACGGCGTGGCATGATCTGGACGGCGGGACGCCTCGCCGGCGCTCGCCGGTCGTCGACATGCTCGCCGATGTCGGTTCGACAGTGGTGGGCGCAGGCAGGGACGTCGGTGGCGGCGTCAGCTTCCTCGGCGCCGTCGTTGCCGCGCTCGGGCGGGTGATCCTCAACCCCCGGCGCTTCCGGTTCACCTCCCTGGTGTTCCAGCTGGAGCAGGTGGGCCTGCGCAGCGTGCCCATCATCTGCCTGATCTCGTTCCTGGTCGGCTGCATCGTCGCCCAGCAGACCATCTTCCAGCTCCGCCGGTTCGGGGCGACGGCCTTCGTCGTCGACCTCATCGGCATCCTCACCCTGCGTGAACTCGGCGTGCTGCTGACCTCGATCATGGTCGCGGGCCGCTCCGGCTCCGCCTTCACGGCCGAAATCGGCTCGATGAAAATGCGCGAGGAAATCGACGCCCTGCGGGTGATGGGCCTCGATCCCATCGAGGTGCTGGTGGTACCGCGCATCCTCGCGCTCATGATCGCGCTGCCGATGCTGACCTTTCTCGCCGACCTCGCCGGCATCTTCGGTGGCGGGCTGGTGTCCTGGATCTACGGCAGCATCAGCCAGGACGTGTTCCTGGAAAGGCTGCGTGCCTCCATCGGGATGAACACGTTTCTCGTCGGGCTCATCAAGGCGCCGTTCATGGCGCTCGTCGTCGGCCTCATCGCCTGCGTCGAGGGTCTCGCCGTCGAGGGCTCGGCCGAGTCGCTGGGACGGCAGGTCACATCGTCGGTGGTGAAGTCGATCTTCATGGTGATTGTCGTGGACGGCATGTTCGCCATGTTCTTCGCGGCGATCCGGTACTGATGGCGATGGCAGGCAACGGAACGACCAACGGCAAGGACGCGGCGAACGGCCGGGAGGCCATTATCTCGGTGCGGGGGCTCGTCGTCAGCTTTGGTGGCGGCCGGCCCGTGATGAACGGGCTCGACATCGACATTTACCGCGGCGAGATCCTGGGCTTCGTCGGTGCCTCGGGGGCGGGCAAGTCGGTCCTCACCCGCACCATCCTGGGCCTCGTGCGCAAGCAGGCAGGCACCATCAAGGTCTTCGGCGAGGACATGGACGAGATGACGCCGGTACGGCGGCAGCAGATCGAGCGGCGCTGGGGCGTTCTGTTCCAGCAGGGGGCATTGTTCTCCTCGCTCAGCGTGCGACAGAACGTGCAGGTGCCCATGCGCGAGTACCTCAAGTTGTCGCAACGGCTGATGGACGAACTCGCCATCCTGAAGCTCGAGATGGTGGGGTTGAAACCCGACGTTGCGGAGAAAAACCCCTCGGAGCTCTCGGGCGGCATGATCAAGCGCGTGGCGCTTGCCCGTGCGCTAGCGCTCGATCCCGAGATCGTCTTCCTCGACGAGCCCACATCGGGACTTGATCCGATCGGTGCGCAGGACTTCGACGAGTTGATTTCGACGCTGCAGAAGACTTTGGGGCTCACGGTTTTCATGGTAACGCACGACTTGGGCAGTCTCTATTCTGTCTGCGATCGAATCGCCGCGCTGGGCCAGGGGCGGGTCATAGCGGCCGGCCCGATCGAAACCATGCTCGCCTCCGACGACCCCTGGCTCCGCTCCTATTTCCACGGGAAGCGGGCCGAGGCGCTCGTCGGTTCCGAGCAGCAGCGGTGAAGGCATGGAAACGCGCGCCAACTACGCCCTGATCGGCCTCTTCACCCTCGCGGTACTCGCCGCCGGGTTCGGATTCGTCCTCTGGTTTTCCGGGAAGGATGCAGGCGCCAAGCTCAACCAGTACCGGATCGTCTTCAACGGCTCGGTTTCCGGCCTCTCGCGGGGCAGCTCGGTGCTTTACAACGGCCTGCGCGTCGGCGAGGTCGTGTCGATCCAGCTCATGCCCGAGGATCCCAGCAAGGTGGTGGCGCGCGTCGACGTGGACGCCACCACGCCGGTCAACGTGGACACCAAGGCGCGCCTCGAGTTCCAGGGCCTGACCGGCGTCGCCTCGATCCAGCTGTCGGGCGGCAAGCCGGGCAGTCAGCCGCTCACGGCGTCGAATGGCCAGCCACCGGTGATCGTGGCCGACCGGTCTGACTTTCAGGATTTGCTGGAAAGCGTGCAGAGCCTGTCGCGCAAGGCCGACGACGTGCTGGGGCAGGCCAGCAAGCTCTTTGCCGACAACACGGACTCCATCAACCGGACCGCGAAGAACATCGAGCAGTTCTCTGGAGCGCTGGCGTCGAACTCCGACGGCGTGTCGAAATTCCTGTCCTCGACGGGCACGGCTGCCGACCGCATCGCCGAACTGTCGGTTGACCTGCGCAAGCTCTCCGACAACGTCGACCAGGTCGTGAAGGCCATCAAGCCGGAGGACGTCAGCCAGATCGTCTCGAACGTGAAGGACGTGACGCAGTCCGTGGCTGAGGACAGGGAGCAGATCAACGCGGCCCTGCGGGATGCCGCCTCCCTGATGTCGCGCCTCAACGAGAGCTCGGGCAAGCTTGACGGGGCCATCGCCGACGCGAGCAGCGCATTGAAGAGCGTCAACAACGCCCTCAAGGACGTCGACGGCGCCAAGGTGGCGCGCACCGTGGACAATATCGACCGCTTCTCGACGGCGCTCGGCAACAATGCCGACCGCTTCGACCAAGCCGTCAAGGACGCGACCGAATTCGCAGGCAAGTTGAACAAGGCGTCCGACCGCGTCGACGGAGTCCTCGCCGGCGCCGACACCGCGCTGAAGACCGTCAATGATGCGCTCAAGGGCGTCGACGGCGCCAAGGTGGCCCGGACGGTCGACAACATCGACAGGTTCTCCACGGCACTCGCCGACAATTCGGCCCGTTTCGACAGCGTGCTGAAGAATGCCGACGAGCTGACCGCGAAGCTGAACAAGGCCTCCGATCGCGTTGACACCGTGCTGGCCGACGCCAGCGGTGCGCTGAAGTCGGTGAACAACACCCTCAAGGAGGTCGACGGCTCCAAGGTGGCGCGGACGGTGGAGAACATCGACAAGTTCACTACCGCGCTCGGCGCCAATACGGGCCGCATCGACCAGGTGTTCCGCGACGCGGCCGAGATCTCGGGCAAGCTGAACGGCACGGCGGACAAGCTCGACACGCTGATTGCCAGCGCCCAGAACGTCATCGGCAACAACGAGACACAGGGCACCCTGAACGAGATCTCGGAGGCCGCGAAATCCGTTCGCCGCCTCGCCGACAATCTCGACAAGCGCACGGCCGAGATCACCGCCGGCTTGAACAAGGCGACCGGGCCGGCACTGCGCGACGTCGAATCCTTCGCCACGGACGGCAAGCGCACGCTGAACGAGCTCAACCGCACGCTGCGCAGCTTCCAGAGCAATCCACAGCAGCTCCTCTTCGGGAGCAAGCCGTCCATCCCCGAATACAGCGGAACGCGATGAGAGCCCTGACCTCGCACGCCGCCGGAGCGGCCTTCCCGTCGGCCTGGCCCCGCAGGGCAGGGGGCCTGTTTGTCGGGGCTCTCTTACTGGGGCTTGCCGCCTGCAGCGGCAGCGCGCCGCCGACCACCTTCGACCTCACTGCGCCGGCCGGCGCGGTCCGCCAGAGCCCCGGCGCACGCCAGCTCGTGGTGGCCGAGCCGACGGCGCTGCAGGCGCTGGACAGCGACCGCATCGTCGTGCGTGGCGCTGACGGGACGATCTCGTTCCTGCCCGGCGCGCAATGGTCGGACCGGCTGCCGCGGCTGATGCAGAACCGACTGATCGAAAGCTTCGAGAATACCGGCCGCGCTGTGTCGCGTGCGGGTGGCAGCGTTTCGGGGGATGCGGGGCTTGTCTGGGACGTGCGCTTCTTCGGCGTCGACACGACCGGCCCGGCGCAGGCGCGGGTGGAGGTGTCCGTGCGGCTCGTCGATGCCACATCCGGCCGCATCGCCCGCGCGAGGGTCTTCCGGGGCGCAGAGCCGCTCGGTGCTGTCGACGGCAAGTCGGCGGCGACGGCGCTGGACCAGGTGAGCGGCCGCGTCTTTGCCGAGATCGTGCGCTGGTCCGCCGGCCCGGTCTCGGCCCCCGCGCCGGTTCCCGCCGCTCCGGCCGCTCCACCGCCGGACGGCCGCGCCGAGGCCCCTGCCGAGAAGCCCGCCGGAACGCTGTAGCGCCCGAGGACGCCGCGGCGCTCGCCCCGCCATCTTTCGACATTGCTCTCGCGGGTTTCCCCGTGAGCGGATCGAAGGCGTGATGACCAGCTTGAAATTTTAGGACGGCGCTGCGGCAGCTTGCCTGAGAGCAGATGAGCCCTTGTCCCGGCCGGCGGAAGAAGGGCTCGTGCTGGCGTCCAGGTTGCCGCGAGGAGGCGCGGCTAGCGGTTACTCGAACCGGCCGCTGGCGTGGGCGAGGATCGTATAGACCTTGCCCTCGTCGGAGGTGAGGATCGAGCGCTGCAGGGCGGCGCCTCGGTCGTTCGGAGAGACCTCGCGCAGGAGTTCCTCGAACTTGTCGACATAGGCGTCGACCGTGTCGCGGAAGTCGGTGTCGCGGCGGTAGCGGCGGCGGAATTCGTCGAACCGCTCCTGGCCCTGCGGCGTGTAGAGCCGCCGGCTGAACACGTCGCGCTCGCCGCGCATGTAGCGGTCCCACACATCCACCGCCGCGTCGTGGTCCACCATGCGGGCGATGTCGGTGGACAGGCTGCCGAGCGAGTCCTCTGCCGCAGGAGAGTTCGCCGGAGCGGCCGGAGCTTCGGGCCGGCGGGCCTCGGGAGCAGGCTTCTTCGGCTCGTCGTCGTCCCGTGAGGCACGGGCCAGCAGCTCGGAGAGCCAGCCGCCCTTGCCGGTCGGGGCAGGCTCACGTGCTGCGGGAGCCTCGGGGGCGGGCCGCTGCGCTGCCGGAGCCGCCGGCGGCGGAGCCGGAGGTTCGCGGCGCTGGGGCTGCGCCGGAGGAGCCGGCGGAGGCGGGGGCGGCGTCACCAGAACGGTCGGGCGCACCGGCGCGGCGGGGCGCGGCGGCGGGGCGACGGGGGCTGGCGGCTCCGGCGCACGGGCGCGGGGAGCCTCGGCCGCGGGACGCACGGCCGGGGCAGGGGGCGCAGGCGGCACGTCGGCCACCGCCGCGGCGGCCCGGCGCGGCGCCTCGTCGGCCCCGGCGCGGGCGATGTCCAGGCCGCGGTCGGAGCGCGCGGCCAGCGCCGAGAGCTCGTTCAGGGCCTTGATCTGGTCGGCCACGACACGGCGCATGGCAGCGGTCGATTCCTGCGTCTCGCGGGGCAGTTCCATGATTCCGCGGCGCAGTTCCGAGCGTGTGTCGTCGAGCTCCTGCTGGATCTGCGAGGCGAGCCCGCGCATCTCTTCCGTGGTCTGGCGGAAGCGGTCCGTCGCGCCGGCGAGCGCACGGCCCATGTCGGACATCGCCTCCTCATAGGCCGAGCGCAACGTGGCTGCGGCACGCTCGCGCTCCTGCGCCGTGGAGGTGCGCAGGCGGTCGAACTGCTCGTCCAACGCATCCGTGCCGGCCTGGGAGGCCTGCGCGATGACACCGCCGATGTCCCGGGCCCGGGTCTCCGCGGCGCGCAGGCTGTCCTCGACGAGCGAGGTGAAGGAGCGGGTGATCGACTGGACGTCGTCGGTCTTCGTGGCAATCGCCTCCAGCATCCCGTCGAGCGCGGAACGCCGCTCCTCGAGGGTGGAAGCAACGCGCTTTTCGACGTCGTCGAGGAGACGCGTGGCACGCAGCAGGGCACCGGCATGGGCCTGCGTGGCTTCCGCGACGGAGCGGCCCTGGGTGTCGAGCTTTTCGAAGAGCTCGGCCGCCTCGCGCAGCGCGCCGTCGGAAATGGCCCGCAGGGCCTCGACCTGGTCTGTCGCCCGGACCGCCGTCGTGTTGGTCTCGTGGGCGACGGTGGACAGCAGCTCCTGCAGCGAAGCGAGACGCTGGCCGAACTCGCCTTCGAGGGCTCCCAGGCTCTGGCCCGCGCCGGCGACGAGGTTTTCGAGCTGCCGGTTGGCGCGCGAGACGCGGTCGAGCGTGTCGCCCATCTCGCCCTTCAGGCGCTCGCTCGCGGCGCCCAGTGCCTCGATCGAGCGTGTGACGCCGCCCTCGATGGTCTCGTGCAGCGTGGCTGCGGAGCCGTCGAGCGTGGTCGCCAGCATGCGGCTGCGGTCCCGCAGCATGTCCAAGATTGCAGTGCTGCGGCCGTCCAGGTTGCGCAGCACGGCGTCGCCGACACCCGCGATCTCCCGGGCCGAATCCTCGGCCACGGCCGCGATGCGTTCGGCCGCCTCGTTGCCGCGGCTCGACACGGTCTCGACGATGGACGTGCCCTGCTCGTCGAAGAGCGAGCGCAGGGCGTCCGCCTGGGAGCTGAACACCTGCGTGAACGTCTGTGTGCCCGTCGCGAAGCGCTCGGCTGCTTCCGCAGTCCGCCGCACGATCTCGTCCACGATCCGCGGGGCGCGCTCCCCGAAGAGACCGGCAAGCGTTCCGCTGTGGCGCTCGAACTCCTGCGTGAAGACGCGCGTCTCGGTGGCGATGCGGTCCGCCTGCTCGGACGCGCGGTTGCCGAGTTCCGCGACGAGCCGGGAGCCGCGCTCGTCGAACAGCGAGACGAGTTCCGCCGACTGGCGGTCGAGGGCCTGGCGGAACACCTCGGTGCCGGTCTCCATGCGGCTCGACACGTCCGTCGTGCGCTGCTCGAGCTCGCCCAGGAAGGCGAGGCTGCGCTCGCCGAACAGGCTGGCGAGCTCGGCGGACTGGCGTTCGAACCTCGTGTTGAAGTCGCGCGTGGTGATGGCGAGGCGGTCGGCGATGCCGGCCGTCCTCTGCTCGACAGCCCCGAGCAGGGTGGCGCCATGCTCGCCGAACGTGTCGGCCAGCATCGCGGCCTGGCGCTCCAGGCGGTCGACAAACTGCTGGGTCGTCGTGTCGATCTTCTCGGCAGCAGCCTCACCTGTCTGGCCGATGCTGCGAACCAGCTGCTGGCCGCGCTCGTCGAAGAGGCGCGAGAGCGAGTTGGAATTGTCCCCGAAGGCCGCGGCGACGGCATCCACGCCGGCCCCGAGCGTCTGGCTGAGCGTTCCCGTCGAGGACGTGAACAGCGTGGACAGTTCTCCCGTCCGCAGCGACAGGGCGGCGGCGACCGACTGGGCACCGTCCGCCAGCGTGTCGTTGAGGGAGCGTGCGCGCTCGTCCAGCGTCGCGGAGACGCTGTCGAGACGGTTCACAACCCGCTCCTCGAAGCGGGTCACGCGGCCGTCGAGCGTCTCGGCGATCGCTGCGGCCTGGTTGCCGAGCGTGGCGTTGATGTCCTCGGCCTTGGAGGAGAGCAGGGACGCCGCATTCTCGGCGCGGCCGGTGATCGACTGCTCGAACTCGGCGATCCGCGTCTCCAGCGCGCCGGAGATCGAACGGCCGCCGCTGCCGAGCGCTTCGGCCAGCTCCAGCGTCCGGCTCGCCAGCGTCTCGGTGAGCAGCCGGGCGCGCGCGTCCAGCCCCTGGTCGATGCGCACGAAGATCGAGTCGAGCGTCTTGGCGACCTGCTCGCCGGACTTGAGCGAGCGCACCTCGAAACCGCGGATATGATCCTCGACGGCCTCGGCTGCGGCGCGGGCCTGCTCGCCGATCTTGTCGGCGAGCGCCTCGCCGTTCTCGCCGAGCAGCGTCTGCAGCTGCCCGAGCCGTGCCTCGACCGCGTTGGTGAAGGCGCGCGTGTCCACGGCGATGCGGTCGACCAGGGCGCCACCGCGGTCGAGCACTGCTTCCTCGAAGGCTTCCAGGCGCGCCGTGAGCGAGGTGGTGAGATCCGCACCCTTGCCCAGAACCTTGCTTTCGAACCCGTCCATGGCACCGGTCAGGGCCACTTCGAGATCCGCGGTGCGGGCACCGAAGGTGGAGGAGAACGCTTCCGCGCGGGTGGCGAGGGTGTCTTCCAGCCGGCGTGAGAGGCCGTCCACGAGCCCGGCGATTTCACCGGCGCGGGCGCCAAGCGCGGAATCGATGGTGGCCGCGCGCTCATCGAGCGCGCCGACGAGCGTCTGCGAGCGGGTCTCGACGATGTCGCCGAAGCGTCCCATGCGCGCCTCGATGGCGGCCGCCGCGGCTTCAGCGCGCCGATCCAGCGTCTGCTCGAACAGACCCGTGCGCTCGTCGAGCGTGCCGGCCAGCAGCTTCGCGCTGCCTTCGACGATCTCGCCGATGCGGCCGACACGGTTCTCGATGGCCTCGGCGGTGGTGCGGGCGCGCTCGTCGAGTGTCTTTTCGAGACGGCTCGTGCGTTCGCCCATGGCGAGGTCGATTGCGTCGGTCCGCTCGGACAGGATGGCGTGAAGGCGGGCCGTCCGCTCGTCCAGGGCCGCTTCGATGATGCCTGCCGTGGAGGCGAGAGTGTCGCCCAGCTGGGCCGAGCGGGTTTCAAGGGCCGTCTGGATGGCCGCGGCGCGGGCGCCCAGAGTCGTGTCGATCACGTCGGCATGGCGGGTCAGCGCCAGCTCGAGGTCTCCCGTGCGCTGCGACAGAGCCGTCTCGACGAACCCCGCATGGTTTTCCAGCGCGCGCTGGATGGCGCCTGAATTGCCGCCCAGCAGGCTCTCCATCCGCTGCGTGTGCTGCTCTAGCGTCTCGCCGAGATGGCCGGAGCGCTGGCCGATCACGTCGGCGATGCGGGTCGTGCGGGATTCGAGAAGGGCTTCGAACTCCTTGATGCGGTCGAGGAAGCCTTGTTCCAGGCGTCCGCCGCCGGAGTGCAGGGTATCCTCCAGGCTCGCAAGCCGGGTGGCGAGCGAACGGTCGAGTTCGGCGCCGCGGCCGAGCACGGACTGCTCGAAGGCGGCGATGGTCTCGGCCACCGTCCGGGTGAGTTCCGCGCCACGGCCGGCAACCGCCTCGGCGAGCCGGTCTGCACTGCCCGTCAGGGTCTCGTGGACGCGCGACGCCTCGTTCGACAAAACGGCGACGGCATCGCGAACGGCGGTGGAGAAGGAGGACTTCACATCCTCGTTGTGGGCGGCGAAGGCGGTCTGCACCTCGGCCGTGCGCGACGCGAGCAGCTCGGCCACCTCGCGCGCGCCCATCTCGAAGGTCGAGCGTGCGCCCTCGACGCGGGTGTCGAGAATGGTGCCGATTCGGGTGGCCGCACCCTCCAGGCCGCGCTCCAGCTCGGCGTTGCGGGTCGCGACGCTCTCCTCGAGTTTTGAGCCGGCCTCCTCGAGGCGGGCCGTCAGGCTCTCGCCATGGTTGGTGATGGTGTCGGCAATGCGCGAGCCCGTGGTCTCGATGCGGGACGCGACCTCCTCGCCGCGCGTGCCGAGGTCGGCAACGAGCCTCTCGCCGGTCGTGCGCAGCGTGTCGTTGACTTCGATGGCGCGGGTGGCGATGGCCTCGGCCACCCCGGCTCCGGTCTCCGTGATCACGCGCGTGACGCGCTCCGAGCCTTCGTTGAGGCTGCGGGTCAGCACCTCGCTGGTCTGCTTCAGCGTCTCGCTGACATGCGCGCCGCGGCCGGCGATCTCGTCGGCGAGGCGTGCGCCTGTACCGGTCAGAAGCTCGGTGATCTCCCGCGCCTTGTCGCCCATCGTCTCGGTGACGGTGACACTCGCGTGGGAAAGGCGGCCGCTGATGTCGTCGCTCGTCGCTCCGAGGCGGTTGATGAGGTCACCGCCGCGGGTGGCGATCTCCTCGATCATATTGTCGCCGGTGCGCGAGAGGGCGCCGGTGATCTCCTCGGCCTTGGCGCCGAGCGTCTGGGTGACGCGCACCCCGGCCTCGCTCACCGCATCGGCGATGCGGCCGGAAGCGGAATTCAGGTCTTCGCGCAAGCTCTCGTGCGAGCTGGAGATGGACAGGCGGACGCGTTCGGCATTGGCGAGGATCGCCTCGCGCTGCGTCACGAGTTCGTCGATGAGGGCGCGGATGCGAATCTCGTTCTCGCCGTACGCCCGTTCGAGCGTGGCGATCTCGGAGTGCACCAGGGTTTCCAGCTCGCCGGCGCGGGCCACGGCGCGCTCGATGCCGTCGCCCATGGCCGCGACTTCGCGGCGGATGGCCTGCGACAGGCTGAGCACAGCGCCCGAGCCGACGTCCTCCGGTTCCGCCAGCCGCAGGGCGACCTGGGTCATGGAGCGGGCGACGAGGCGCATTTCCTGCGCGCGTGTGTAGAGGAGCGCGAGGACGAAGAAGAGGACCACCGGGCCGAACGCCGCAAAAGCGAGCAGGCCGGCCTCCGGCGTCAGCAGCAGCGTGGAAAGAGAGTCTCCGCCGGCCACTGTCTCGCCCCAGCGGGACCACGCATACGCTCCGACGGCGCCGAGCCAGGCGAGCGAAGCGATGAAGGCGAGAACGTTTGGCATGCGCGACGGGCGCACCTGCAGGGTTTGCAGGATCTCGCCGACCGCGCGGCGGTCGTCATTGGCGGGCCTGCCCGGGGAGGGACGGCGCGGCTCCGGTGCCTGCGGCTGGGCCGAGGGCAGCGGCTCGCCCGAGACGCGCACGGAGCGCTCGCGTGAACGCGGCGCGGCGGCGGGGCTCGCAACTTCGGCCCTGGCCTCCGCGAACAGCGGGGAGTCGTCGACTTCCGGCAGGCGCGGCGTCGCGGCCGGTGCCGATGACGAAGGGCCTATCGGCTCCATTGGGGCCGATGGCGGCCGCGTCTCGGGCGTGCGATCGCTGCCGAGATTCAGGGCCTCCTCGATGGCCGACAACGCCGCTTCCGCGGGATCGGTAATCTTGGACTGGGTCGCCATCGTACGCCTCGCATCGGTACGCGTTACTCGGGTCCGCCGTCGGTCGGAATCGCACATCCGCGTTACGGATGTTGAAAGAATCCGGCCGGGGCCTCCGGCGGGAGAGCCGCGGGGCAAGTTAACCAAAATTCAGTGTAAACAAGGGTGAACCCCTTGGGAACCCACGCATCCTCCGCTTTCTCAAACGTCGTTAACGCCTTTTTCACCATGTCGCGTAACGGCTTGGTAACCCTTCCCCGAGCGCGTGCCGGACATGCGCCGGAGGGAAGCCCTTCCTCGACGAACGGCTGATAGCGTGTGTGCACTGCAACCACGAAGGTGCCTCATTCGCACGGTCTCGTTCTTGCAGACGGGATCGCTGGCGAAAGTTGCGAAATTGATCATGAGAGGGCCCGGCGCCGTGTCTGCACCCGAAGAACGGTCGGAAATCCTTGATCTCGCGCATCTTTCCCGCCAGACGATGGGGGACGAAGAGGTTCAGCGCGAGGTCGCTGGCCTGTTCATGGACCAGACCGCCTCGGTGCTGAAGGTGTTGCGGGAAGCGGCGCATGCTCCGCAGCGCGTTGATGCGGCGCACCAGCTGAAGGGATCCGCTCGCGCCGTCGGGGCCTGGCGGGTAGCCGCCGCGGCCGAGATCGTCGAACGGCTGGGGCCCGATGCATCGGACGACCAGCTGATGGAAGCCATGGCCGGGCTGCACGCCAGCGTGGCCGAGGCACGCGCAGCGATTGCCGCCATCATAGGCACTCCGGCAGCCGGCAGCCTCTAGGCCGGCGGCCCTCGCCAAGGCGCGGTCTCTGTCCTAAGTAAGGCGCCGGCCCTGCAAGCGGCCGGTTTCAAGCGGGCGACCCATGACCACCATCACTTTCGTCGACTACCAGGGTACGGCGCGGACCGTCGAGGCCGAGAACGGCTCGACGGTGATGGAAAATGCCGTCCGCAACTCCATTCCGGGGATCGAGGCTGAGTGCGGCGGCGCCTGCGCCTGCGCCACCTGCCACGTCTATGTCGCCGAGGAATGGCGCCAGAAGGTCGGCGAGCCCTCGCAGATGGAAGAGGACATGCTCGACTTCGCGTACGACATCCGCCCGAACTCGCGCCTGTCCTGCCAGATCAGGGTGAAGCAGGAGTTGGACGGACTTGTGGTTCACACGCCCGAGCGCCAGGCCTGACGGAAACCACGTTCACACAAAACACGGGACCAGACGGGAATATTATCTATTTCCCCGTCTGCAATGTTGATATAGGAAGCTGGCTCTCCGGCGGACCATCCGGTGGGGTGCGACCCTCGTCGACTTGCGTCCTCTGGCCTCCTCGGGCAGAGAGAGCCGGGCCCTTGGACACAGACCATGACCGAAACAATCCGCACTGACGTCGTCATCATCGGGGCAGGGCCGGTGGGCCTTTTTGCCGTGTTCGAGCTCGGCCTCCTCGACATCAAGGCCCATCTCATCGACATCCTGCCGAAGATCGGCGGGCAGTGTGCGGAGCTCTATCCGGAAAAGCCGATCTACGACATTCCCGGCTTTCCCATCGTCAACGGGATGGAGCTCATCGACAATCTGATGAAGCAGATCGAGCCGTTCCATCCGACGTTCCATCTTTCGCAGATGGTGACGGGCGTGGAGAGCCTCGGGACGCCGAACGCGCCGGCGTTCCGCGTGACGACCGACGCCGAGACGGTCTTCGAGTGCAAGGTGGTGATCGTGGCCGCGGGCGGCGGGTCGTTCCAGCCGAAGAAGCCGCCGATCGCAGGCATCGAGGCCTATGAGGAGCACAGCGTCCACTACGCCGTGCGCAAGATGGAGCAGTTCCGCGGCCGCAAGATCCTCATCGTCGGGGGAGGTGACAGCGCGCTGGACTGGACGCTGAACCTGCAGCCCCTCGCCGACCGGGTGACGCTGCTGCATCGCCGCGACGACTTCCGTGCCGCCCCCCATAGCGTCGAGCAGATGCGCAAGCTGGTCGCCGACGGCGCCATGGACCTTCGCATCGGCCAGGTCACTGGCCTGGAGGGAGCCGACGGGCACCTGTCCGGAGTGCAGTGCAAGGGCAATGACGGCGCTGCGTTCCATGTCGACTGCGATGCCATGCTGCCCTTCTTCGGGCTGACGATGAAGCTGGGTCCGATCGCGGATTGGGGGCTCAACCTGAACGAGAACCTTATCCCCGTAGACACGGAAAAGTTTGAGACTTCCACGCCCGGCATCTTCGCCGTGGGCGATATCAACCACTATCCCGGCAAGCTCAAGCTCATCCTGTCCGGCTTTCACGAGGGCGCCCTGGCGGCGCAGCGGGTCCACCGGTACGTGTACCCGGAGAAGAAACTCCTCTTCCAGTACACGACGTCGTCGACCAACCTGCAAAAGAAGCTCGGCGTGGCCGTCTGAGCGCGCGGTCGGCGCCGGGCTTGACGTGGCGCAACGCCGTTGCGCCGCGCCGGGCCTAGCGTCCGGTACGCACCGTTCAGGAGAGCCTCCATGTTCAAGACGATCCTCGTCCCCATCGATCTCGCCGAGATGGACGTGTCCCGCCCCGCCCTCGACAAGGCAGTCGCGCTGGCGAAGCAGAGCGAGGCCAGGCTCGGGCTGGTCTATGTCCGGTCCATCCTCCCCGTCACCTTCATGGAATACGTGCCGCCCAGCTTCGACGAGGAGCAGCAGGCCGATGCCGAGAAAGAGTTGAAGGACCTGGCCGCCGGGATCGGCCTGCCCGCCGACCGCGTCTCGACCAGCGTCCGCATGGGGTCGATCTACAACGAGGTCCTCGCCGAGCAGAAGAAGATCGGCGCCGACCTCATCGTGGTCGGCTCGCACCGGCCCGGCATGGCGACCTATCTGCTGGGCTCCAACGCCTCCACCATCGTGCGGCATGCCGAGTGCTCGGTGCTCGTCGTGCGCCTGCCGACGTCGCCCAAGGCCTGAGACGAGGGCCAAGTCTGGACCGCAGCGGCCGACACCGGCCTAGGCCTCCGGCAGGACTCCCTGGGGGGCGGCAAGGGGATCGAACGAACCCGGGCGGTTGCGGGCCAGCAGGGCGTGGGTCTGCCACGTGAAGGCGGCGAGCAGGAGGGTGGTCAGCAGCGCAGCTGTCCAGGTTCCCCGCCACGCGGCGACGGCGATCGCTGCGGCGAGGCCCAGCCCCGCGGCGAGCCCGAACAGCAGGATCGCCGCCCAGCGGACGGGATGCGCTCCGCGCGACAGGACGACGGCCGGGTTCGCCGCCTTCACGCGCGACACGAGATCGAGCACGAACGCCCGGTACTCGCCGTCCCGCCGCCCCGCGAGGCCCCAGCCGCTCCAGGTCAGATTCTCGACCGTGAGCGTCCTGCGCCCGGCGGCGATCCTCGCCCTGTAGGCGCCGCCGGCCGTGTTGGTGGGCCGGTAAGTCAGCGCGACTGCGCGGACCTCGGCGTAGGGGATGCGCTCCGTCCGCCCGGCGCGCTCGACGCGCAGCGCCCCCGGCTCCAGCGCGAGGGTCACCTCGCCGGAGAGCGGCTTGGGGCGGACCGTGTAGGCGTGCTCGCTCAGCGCGCCAGCTCCTTCATCGCGCCTTCCAGGCCGGCGAGGGTGAGGGGAAACATGCGCCCGCCCATCAGCTGGCGAACGAGGCCGATGGAGAAGGTGTAGCCCCACTGGCCCTCTGGCACGGGGTTGATCCAGGCGCACCGGGGAAACCGCTGTGTGACGCGTTCCAGCCAGGCCTGGCCGGCCTCCTCGTTCCAGTGTTCGACCGATCCGCCGGGATGTGTGATCTCGTACGGGCTCATCGAGGCGTCCCCGACGAAGACCACCCGGTAGTCCGGTGGGTAGGTGCGGAGCACGTCGAGGGTCGGGGTGACCGCGTCCCGGCGCCGCCGGTTTTCCTTCCAGACGCCCTCGTAGAGGCAGTTGTGGAAGTAGAACCACTCCATGTGCTTGAACTCGGCCCGGGCTGCGGAAAAGAGCTGCTCGACCTGGCCGACATGCCAGTCCATCGACCCGCCGATGTCGAAGAAGAGCAGCACCTTGACGGCATTCCGCCGCTCGGGGCGCATCTGCACGTCGAGCCATCCATGGCTGGCGGTCTCGTGCACGGTGGCGTCCAGATCGAGCTCGTCGGCTGCGCCGGTGCGGGCGAAGCGGCGAAGGCGGCGGAGCGCCAGCTTGATGGCTCGGGTTCCGAGTTCGACGCCGTCGTCGAGGTCGCGGAATTCGCGCCGGTCCCAGACTTTCACGGCACGGGAGTTGCGGCCCTTCTCCTGGCCGATGCGGATGCCTTCCGGGTTCGTTCCATACGCGCCGAAGGGGGAGGTTCCGGCCGTGCCGATCCACTTGCTTCCGCCCTGGTGCCGGCCCTGTTGCTCGGCGAGGCGCTGGCGCAGGGTTTCCCATAGCTTGTCCCAGCCCAGCTTCTCGAGCGCGTCCCGTTCCTCGGCGCTCAGCACGCGCTCGGCAAGCTTGCGCAGCCATTCTTCCGGGATTGCGGCCGTCACGGCGTCGCTGTCTGAAGCGGGCGAGAGTATGCCCTTGAAGACCTGGGCGAAGACACGGTCGAACTTGTCGAGGTTCTGCTCGTCCTTGACGAGGCAGACGCGGGCGAGGTGGTAGAAGCCGTCCACCGACATATCGGCGACCTGCCTGTCCACCCCTTCGAGGAGCGTCAGGTACTCGCGCAGGGTAACCGGGATCCGCGCCTGGCGGAGCTCGGCGAAAAACGACAGGAACATCGGGGCAGGGTGACGGGCCGGCGCGGCGCGGTCAACGCGTGAGCGGCGGCCGGCTCAGCGCTTTCCCGCGTCGTCGATGACGCGGTACTCGACGTCGATGACACCGTCGGGTGCCGCCTGCCGCCGTTGCTGCTGCGACTGCGCCACGATGTCCGCCATCATGCGCCGCAGGCGCCAGCGTGCGATCAGCAACGCACCGATCGCCACGGGGGCGAGAAGAAGCGCGAGCCCGGCGCCCAGGACCAGGACGACCAGGCCAATGAACGCCGCGCCGACCGCGCCGAGGCCGATGGCCCAGCCGGGCACGGTGGTCACGCGGACCCCGCTGGCACTGCGATCGACGATGCTGGCGCGAAACATTGCAATCTCCCTCACGGGATCAGGTGGCACCGGACCCTGGCGAATTCAAGTCAGGTGCCACCCTTGTCACCTATTGCGGGGGCCAGATGACCCCGTTCCGGCCACCACCGTTCCGGCCGTCGCGCCCGCCGTTCCGGCCATCGCGTCCGCCCACGAGTCCGTCACGCCCGCCATTGCGGCCGTCACGGCCGCCGATCAGTCCATCGCGGCCGCCGATGCGGCCATCACGGCCGCCAACCAGTCCGTCCCGGCCACCGAAGCTGTAGTTCCGGCCGCCAACGCGTCCATCCCGGCCGCCAACGAGGCCGTCCCGCTCGCCGTAGCGCTGGTAGTTGCGGTTGCCGTAGTAGCGGTTTCCGTAGTTGCGATTTCCGTAGTAGCCGTTGCGATAGTTGTGGCGATATCCGTATCCATAGCCATAGGCCGGATAACCTCCGCCATAATAGGACGGCCCATAGTCGTCGTAGACCGGCGCCGGGTAGGCGTAGACGGGCGGATAATCATACACGACGACACGCCGGCCCTGGCGATAGACGACATGCCGCCGCTTCTTCTTGTGCACGGTTGCGTGCTTCTTCTTCTTGACGTGCTTCTTGGCGGCAACGGTATCGACCAGAGCGGGGGCGGCTTCCGTAACGCCGCGCGCCGCTCCGGCCGGGACGCCGGCCGCCGATGCAGCGCCCGTGCAGAGCGCCAGCGCCAGTCCGGCCAGCAGGGCAGGGCGGCTGAGGAACGCTAGCCACCCCCGGTTTTCGTTCACAGACATGGTGGTTCTCCTGAACCCATGGGTGGACGACAGCCACCTTTCCGGGAAGAATACGCACGACACGCGCGAAAGTTTGATCGAGGCACAATCCTCGCGGTGGCGCCTTGCCGCAGAGCGGCGGCCGGGCTACGTCGCCGGCATGGCCTCCGATCCGACCAGCGCCCCAGCCGCCCCGCCGCTCGTCGCCATCATCGGGGGCGGTCCCGCGGGGCTGATGGCGGCCGAGACGGTCGCGGCCGGAGCGGCCGCCGGCGCCCTGCGCGTGGTGGTCTACGACCACATGCCGAGCCTGGGCCGCAAGCTGCTGATGGCCGGACGTGGGGGCCTGAACCTCACCCATACCGAGCCGCTGGACGCGTTTCTGGGCCGTTACGGCGCAGCCGGCGAGGCGTTGGCCCCGTCCGTTCGGGAGTTCCCGCCCGGCGATCTCCGGGCCTGGTGCGAAGGTCTGGGGCAAGAGACGTTCGTCGGGTCCAGCGGGCGCGTCTTCCCCAGGGCCATGAAGGCCTCGCCCCTGTTGCGGGCGTGGCTGCGGCGCCTCGACGCGCTCGGCGTCGGCGTTTCGACCGGAGCGCGGTGGACGGGGTGGGATGACACAGGGGCGCTGCTGTTCCGGCACGCCGGCGGGGAAGAGCGCCGGATCGAGGCCGCAGCCTGTGTCCTCGCCCTGGGTGGCGCGAGCTGGCCGCGGCTGGGCTCCGACGGCGGCTGGACGGGCGTCATCGAGGGGTGCGGTGTACAGGTCACGCCGCTCGGGCCGTCGAACGTCGGCGTCGAGATCGCGTGGTCGCAGAGCTTCCGTGAGCGCTTCGCCGGCGAGCCATTGAAGCCGGCCGCCTTCACGCATGACGGCCGGCGCGTGCGCGGCGAGGCGGTGGTGACGGCCCAGGGGCTGGAGGGCGGGGCGATCTACGCCCTGTCGGCTGGCCTGCGCCGGGCCATCGAGCGGGGAGGGCCAGTCCGCCTCGATGTCGACCTGCGTCCCGACGCGACCCTGGAGCAGCTTGCCGCCCGCCTTGCCGTGATCCCGTCCCGCCATTCGCTGTCGACGGGGTTGCGCAAGGCGCTGAAGCTGTCGCCCGCCGCGATCGGCCTCCTGCGGGAGGACGGTTCCGCGCCGCCGCCGCGCGACCCCGGCGGGCTAGCGGCGCGCATCAAGGCCGTTGGCCTGCAGGTCACGGCCATGCGGCCGCTCGACCACGCCATCTCCACGGCGGGAGGGGTCGCACTCGCCGAGGTGGATCCACACTTCATGCTGCGCAAGCGGCCCGGCACCTTCGTCGCCGGAGAGATGCTGGACTGGGAGGCCCCGACCGGCGGCTACCTGCTGCAGGCCTGCTTCGCCACCGGCCGGGCGGCGGGTGAGGGCGTGTTGCGGTGGCTCGGGGCCGAAAGCCCTGCAGCGGACCACGCGTCTTCAGACGCACAGCCGGCCCGCGACGGACACCAGCGGGTCTGAAGACCCGCGCTCCGCGGCTTGCCGCGTTGCGCACGGGTGCCTAGTTTGCCCCTGTCGCCACCGCGGGACAGATGATGCGCTTTTCCGGCACGGATACCTACGTCGCCACAGACGACCTCGCCATCGCCGTGAACGCCGCCGTCGTTCTCGAACGGCCGCTGCTGGTGAAGGGAGAGCCCGGCACGGGCAAGACGGTGCTGGCCGAGGAGATCGCGCGCGGTCTCGGCGCTCCTCTTCTCACCTGGCATGTGAAGTCGACCACCAAGGCTGCCCAGGGCCTCTACGAGTACGACGCCGTATCTCGCCTCCGCGACAGCCAGCTCGGCGACCCCCGAGTGTCCGACATCGCCAACTACATCCGCAAGGGCAGGCTCTGGGAGGCCTTCGAGAGCCCGGAACGGCCGGTGCTGCTGATCGACGAGATCGACAAGGCCGACATAGAATTTCCCAACGATCTGCTGCTGGAACTCGACCGCATGGAGTTCCACGTCTACGAGACCGGCGAGACGGTCCGCGCGGCGAGGCGCCCCATCGTCATCATCACCTCAAACAATGAGAAAGAGCTGCCCGACGCCTTCCTGCGCCGCTGCTTCTTCCACTACATCCGCTTCCCCGACCAGGAGACGATGGAGCGCATCGTCGAGGTGCACTATCCCGGCATCAAGAAGCGGCTGGTGGCCGAGGCGCTGCGCCTCTTCTTCGAGGTGCGCGAGGTGCCCGGCCTCAAGAAGAAGCCCTCCACCTCCGAACTGCTCGACTGGCTGAAGCTGCTGATGGCCGAGGACATCGGCCCTGATATCCTGCGCGAGCGCGACGCAAGGAAGCTCATCCCGCCACTGCACGGGGCGCTGCTGAAGAACGAGCAGGACGTGCACCTGTTCGAGAAGCTGGCCTTCATGACGCGGCGGGGGTGAGGCTCCTCCAGCTTCCGGTTGCCCGCCTGCTGCGGGCGTCCTAGCCTGCCGCCATGAAGCGCCTCATCATCCTTCGCCACGCCAAGGCCATCCCGCATGGGGCGGCGCCCGATTTCGAGCGGACGCTGGCGCCGCGCGGCCTGTCCGATGCGCAGGCGGCGGGCAAGGAATTCGCCTCCGAGAACCTGCTTCCGGACGTGGTGCTGGTGTCCCCGGCGCGGCGGACGGCGCAGACCTGGGAGCAGGTGTCCGCCGCGCTGCCCGAAGCGGATGTCCGCATGGAGGAGGGGATCTACGAGGCCCCGGCCTCGCGCCTCCTGTCGCTGGTGCGCGCGCTGCCGCTGAAGCATCGCACCGCCATGCTCGTCGGCCACAATCCCGGGCTATCCGACCTCGCCCGCTCGCTGGTCGGCCACGGCGACCGCTACGCCTTCGCCCGGATGCGCGAGAAATTCCCGACCTCCGCCTTCGCCGTCATCGATTTTCCGGTGGAGGAGTGGGGCGACGTCGACCATGGCGGCGGCCGGCTCGACCGGTTCGTCTGCCCGGGCAAGGGGCCGGACTGAAGTCAGGGCACGGGCCCTAGCTCTCCCCGCTCTTGCGGCGGTTCGTCCTCGCGCTCGAATGCGGGCAAAGCGGCCATCAGCTTGAAAGCGCGGGCCAAGTTGGCCGGCTTCGGCCGAAGGATAATCTCCTCGCCCCGTCGCAGGATCTCGAACTCGTCGGCGTCGATTGAGAAGCCCTTGGGCAGGAGCACGAATTGTTCGGCTCCGATACGAACTACCTTCGCGGAATGCATGGTGTACCCCCCGGTAATGCCAGCATCATGCCGCTTCATGCCTGACTGTCCATCCGATCCCCTCGCAATCCTGGGCCGCCATGCTTAGATGCAGGCCCTTCCCGGAGCCCCGTTGCCGCGTTGCCTCCCATCTTCGACTTCGCCGACGACGCCCGCATCGCGGCCCGCTCGCTCGCCGACCAGATTGCCGGGTTCCGCCATCCGACCCTGCGTCTCGGCGTCACCGGCCTGTCCCGCTCGGGCAAGACGGTGTTCATCACCGCCCTTGTTCACGCGCTGATGCGCGGGGCTCGGCTGCCGGTGTTCCGGGCGTGGTCGGAGGGACGGATCCGGGGCTCGGTGCTGGAGCCGCAGCCCGACGATGCCGTGCCGCGCTTCGCCTATGAGGACCACCTCGCGGCGCTGACGGGGCCTGAGCGGCACTGGCCGGAATCGACGCGGCGGATCGCCGAATTGCGGCTGGTCCTGTCGTTCGAGAGCAAGAGCAGCTGGTTCTCTGGGCCGCGCACCCTGACGCTCGACATCGTCGACTATCCCGGCGAGTGGCTCCTCGACCTCGGCCTGCTCGACAAGTCCTACGCACAATGGTGTCGCGATGCGCTCTCGGCGGCGCGTCGCCCGGGGCGGGCAGCGGTCGCAGGTGAGTTTCTTGCTGCCGCGCATGCGCTCGATCCGGCGGGCAAGGCAGACGAGACGACCGCGCGTACCATCTCCGATCTGTTCAAGGCGTCGCTGGCGGCCGCGCGGGCCGAGCCGCTGTCATACTCGGCCCTGCCGCCCGGGCGGTTCCTGATGCCGGGGGATCTTGAAGGCTCGCCTGCGCTCACCTTCGCGCCGCTTGACCTTCCCGATGGCGCGGAGATCCGCTCCGGCAGCCTTGCCGCCATGATGGAGCGTCGCTACGACGCCTATCGCAGCCATGTCGTGAGGCCCTTCTTCCGGGAGCACTTCGCGCGGCTCGACCGGCAGATCGTGCTGGCGGACGTGCTGACGGCGCTGAATGCCGGGCCGGCAGCGGTGGCGGACCTCGAGACCGCGCTGGACGACGTGCTCTCGGCTTTCAGGACGGGCCGCAACTCGCTGATCGCCAGCCTGTTCCGGCCGCGGATCGACCGCGTTCTCTTCGCAGCCACGAAGGCCGACCACCTCCACCATACCAGCCACGACCGGCTCGAGGCGGTGCTGGGGCTCCTGGTCGAGCGGGCCCGCAACCGTGCGGCTGCGCTCGGCGCGACCGTCGACGTTGCAGCCCTCGCCTCGGTTCGCGCCACGCGGGAGGCCAATGTACGCGAGGGCAGGCGCCAGTTCGACGCCATCGTCGGCATTCCACTGCGCGGCGAGGTGATCGCGGGCGAGACTTTCGACGGCGAGACCGAAGCCGCGGTGTTTCCCGGCGAGCTGCCGTCCGATCCCGCCGTCGCGCTGGCCGAAGCCGGCAGCGAGGCGACGCGGCTGCGCTTCGTGCGCTTCCGCCCGCCGGTGGCGAGCCGCGGCGCGGACGGTACGCCGGGCGTCCTGCCTCACATCCGTCTCGACCGCGCCCTGGAATTCCTGCTTGGAGACCGCCTAGCATGAGCGAGGGCCCCCGCGTCTTCCGCCTCGACGATCCCTCTATCGAGGTTTCGCAGGCTTCGGTCCCCCTGCCCGAGGGCGTCCGTGCGCGCGTCAGCGTGACCGAAGCCGAAGACGTGTTCGAGGTGGATGCCGAGGCGCTCGACGCCCGCGACGCGCACAAGGCGGAGCTTTCGCTGGGGCGCCGGATCCTGGGCTGGGGCGGTGTTCTCGCGGGCTCGCTGTTCGGCCTGGTCCTGCTCTGGCTGGGCACCGCGCTGGAGAACTTCATTCTCGGTCTGCTGCAGGACCAGCCGATCCTCGGCGCCATCGCGATGGTGCTCGCTGCGCTGGCGGTGCTGGCGATGCTCGTGCTGGCAGGCCGAGAGATCCGCGCGATCCTGCGCGCCCGGGCCATCGCGGCGCTCAAGCAGCGCGCCGAGCTGGTGCTTGCCAGCGACGACCGGAAGGCGGGCAGGGCGGTCCTGGCCGAGCTGCATTCGCTCTATTCGGGCCGTCCGGATACCGCGCGGGCTCGCGCGCGGCTGGAGGAGACGACGTCCGACATTATTGACGGGGCCGACCTCGTCCGCCTTGCCGAGCGCGAGCTGATGCAGACGCTGGATCGCGAGGCGCGGGCCGCCGTCGCGGCGGCCGCCAAACGCGTCTCGGTGGTCACGGCCATTTCGCCGCGGGCCATTATCGACGTCGCCTTCGTTGCCGCACAGGCGATCCGGCTGATCCGCCGCATCTCGGAGATCTATGGCGGACGGCCCGGCTTCCTCGGATTCCTTAGGGTCCTGCGGGGCGTGGCGGCTCATCTCGCGGTGACGGGCGGCATGGCCGTCGGCGACAGCCTCGTGCAGCAGGTCCTGGGCCACGGCATTGCCGCGCGGCTCTCCGCCCGCTTGGGCGAGGGCGTCCTGAACGGCCTCCTGACGGCACGCGTGGGGATCTCGGCCATCGCGGTATGCCGTCCGCTGCCCTTTGTGGCCGAGCCCCAGCCCGGGCTGAAGGACGTGGCCGGGTTCCTCTTCGAGAAGGATAGCGCGGCAAAGATTTCCCGCTGACGCCCTGCAACTGGAGCTTCTTTCCGCAACTTACTGTTGTGTAAGCTGATTTTGCTGCTGAATTCGCTGGCACCGAGGTTGCTGCGCATCATCTGCCGAGGGGCGCCCAGGAGGGCGCCGCCGTCCAGAACAGACAGGTGCGCAGATGAGTATCTTCACGGCCATGGTGACGGCGGTCACCGGAATGAGGGCGCAGTCCTACGCGATCGAGAACATCTCGGACAACATCGCGAACTCCCAGACGAACGGCTACAAGCGGGTCGACACGAGCTTCATGGACATGGTGATGTCCGCGCCGCTCCGCATGCAGAGTGGCGGGTCCGTTTCGGCCTTCTCGCGCGGGACGCTGACCCTCTCCGGCTCGACCAGCAACTCGGGCGTCGGCACCAACTTCGCCCTGGATGGCAACGGCTTCGTCGCCGTTCGACGCGCCGTCGGCTCGTCCAATGGACGACCGGTGTTCGACGGCTCGACCCAGTTCACCCGGCGCGGCGACTTCGCCGTCGACCGGAACGGCTACCTCGTGAACGGAGCCGGCAATTACCTCATGGGCTATGCCATCGACCCGGCGACAGGCATCACCTCGACGGGTGCGCCCGAAGTCATGTCGATGAACGTCACCCAGCTCCCGGCCCGGGCGAGCACGCGCATGGCCTACCAGGCGACGCTGCCGGTCACCCCCGCCACCAGCAGCTACTCCAGCACCACGCCCAACTCGGATACCTGGGCGCTCGGGCGGGTTCCCGCTGGCGGGCCGTACACCGGCCCCAATGTGATCGCCGCCAACTCGGCGGAATCGGCGTCCTTCGCTCAGAACTCGATCTCCGGCCAGTCCGTTCGGCTCTACGACGGTGTCGGCACGCCGAAGGACGTCCAGGTTCGCTGGACCAAGCTCGAATCCGCCGCGGGCGGCAATACATGGGCGATGTATGTCGACAGCGCGCCTGCCGGCAGCGTCGCCGAGGCGCAATGGACGCGAGCGGCCACGGTCACCTTCGATGCCACAGGCAAGCTCACCGCGCCGCTCGCGCCTGTCGACATCAACATGGCGAGCCGCGGCCTTGGGACGATCTCGCTCGACCTCACGGGCGGGCGCGTGAATCAATACGCACTCGACAGCGGAACGGCGCGCGTCGGCGCGACGGAGCAGGACGGCTACGCCTCGGGCGACCTGACGGGAGTTGAGGTCAGTGAGGACGGCCGGGTGATGGCGCAGTTCTCCAACGGGCGCGCTCTCGCCGTCGGGCAGATCGCCACGGCCCAGTTCAACGCCCCGAACATGCTCAGGCGGGAAAGCGGCGGCACCTTCTCGGCAACCTCGGAATCCGGCGTGCCGCTCTACGGAGCCGCCGACGTGAGCTTCATCTCCGGGTCGCTGGAAGGCTCCAACACCGACGTGGCGGAGGAGTTCACGAAGCTCATCGTCTCGCAGCAGGCCTACTCGGCCAATACGAGGGTGATCAGCGCCGCGCAGCAGCTCCTGCAGGACACGATCAACATCATCCGCTGAGCCTGAGGCACAACTCAGGTGCGGCAATTTTTGCCCCTGCAACCGGAGGGACGGGCCGAATCTTCCGTCGCGGCATGATGAATCCTTTGTTTACTCATTGTTTTTGCTCAGAAATCTCTCTGGCACGGGCTTTGCGCCATCGTTGGCACGAAGCCACGCGGGTTGCCCTCAAGGACGGGGCGCCCCGAACAGGGAAAAAGGTGAGCCGCCATGAGTATCTTCGGCGCGATGGTGAATTCGGTGACGGGCCTGTCGGCCCAGTCCTATGCCCTCGAGAATATTGCGGACAACATCGCGAACTCGCAGACCACCGGCTACAAGCGGGTGGACACGAGCTTCCAGGACATGGTGCCGGACTATCCCCTCCGCCAGCAGGTCGGAGGCTCGGTCTCGGCGTTTTCCCGGGCGACGAACGGCCTCACCGGCACGATCACCTCGACGGGTGTCTCCACCAACTTCGCGCTGAACGGGCCTGGGTTCGTCGCGGTCCGCGACCGGACGGACTATGCCGGCGGCGTCCCGACCTTCTCTGCGAAGAATGCCTACACGCGCCGCGGCGACTTCGAGGTCGACAAGAGCGGGTACCTGGTCAACGGGGCAGGCTACTACCTCGTCGGCTACCCGATCGACCCTGTGTCGGGCAATGTCACGGCGGGCACACCGGACGTGCTGAAGGTCAGCAACGACCTGGTCCCGGCGAAGGCTTCGACCACGCTGAACTACGTCGCCAACCTGCCGTCCACGCCGAAGACGCCCAATTACGATCCTGCGACACCCGGTTCGGACATCTGGGCAGCGGCTGCTGGCACGCCGCCGGCGACGGTCGGCCCGGCCACCACGCCAGACGCAACCTCCTTCTCGTCGAACTCCGTGTCCGGCCAGACGGTCACGATGTACGACTCGCTGGGCCAGCCGGTCGACGTGGAGGTTCGCTGGGCCAAGGTGGCCACCAATGCCGGCACCGGCGCCAACACCTGGGGCATGTATTACAATTCGACCCCGGGCACGACGGTCGGCAACTCCACCTGGACGCTGGCGGGCACCATGGTGTTCAACAATGCCGGCCAGCTGACCTCGCCGACCAGCGCACTGAGCATCGACATGAGCTCGCGTGGCCTCGGCACGGTCACGATGGACGTGACGCAGGGCCAGCTCACCCAGTACTCGGACGTCAACGGTACCGCCAAGGTCAGCACACTGAACCAGGACGGCTATCCGGCGGGCGTGCTCGACTCCGTTTCGATCGAGAGCGACGGGCGCATCATGGCCAGCTACTCGAACGGCCAGGTGAAGGCGCTCGGGCAGGTCGCGCTCGCCCAGTTCAACGCACCGAACATGCTGAAGCGGATGAGCGGCAGCGCCTTCGAGGAGACGCTGGAGTCGGGAACTCCGCTGTTTGGCGCCAATGGCACCACGCTCGAGGGCGGATCGCTGGAAGGCTCCAACACCGACATCGCGCAGGAGTTCTCGAAGATGATCGTCACGCAGCAGGCCTATTCGGCCAACACGCGCGTCGTCACGACGGCGCAGCAGATGCTGCAGGACGCCATCAACATCATCCGGTGAGGCGCTCCGCGCCTCCCGTTTCCTCACTGTGAAAGGCTTGTGTCATGGGTAGCCTGTCCGGTGCGCTCTCATCGGCCGTCTCCGGCCTGCGCTCGACGCAGACGCAGATGGAGATCATTTCCGGCAACGTCGCGAATGCCGGCACCACCGGCTATTCGCGCCGCCAGGCCACGCTGATCGAGACTGCCGGAAACGGCACGGCGGGCGGCGTCCGCGTCGCCGGCGTGCAGCGCCTGCTCGACACGATCCTGCAGCGCGAGCTCAGGACCGAGACGGCAGGCAGCGGCTATTCGGCGGTCAAGGCCGGCTATACCGACCAGATCCAGAAGCTGCTCGGCACGCCCGGCAGTGCCGGCGCGCTCGACGCCACCTTCAACAGCTTCACCAAGAGCCTGCAGGCCCTGTCGTCCAACCCGTCGGACAGCGTGCTGCGCGCCAGCGCGGTGACCGCTGCGCAGACGCTCGCCCAACGCCTCAACTCCGCTTCCAACGGCATCCAGGATCTGCGCAACAACACGGAGCTGGCGCTCTCGGCCGACGTTTCCCGCGCCAACGACCTGCTGGCCGTCGTCGCTTCGACCGATGTGAGGATCGCCGGCAATCAAGGGCGCGATCCCGCGCTTCTCGACCAGCGTGACGCCGCGATCAACGAGCTTTCCAAGCTCATGGATCTGCGCGTCACCCAGAATGGCAACGGGACCGTCTCCATCGCCACGGAAGGCGGCCTGCGCCTCTATGAGAACGGCCAGGCGGCGAGCCTGTCGTTCGATGCCCGCGGCAATCTCGGCCCCAACGCCCTCTACGCGTCCGGGACGGCACGCGGCGTCGGCACGATCACGATCCGCGATGGACAGGGAAACACGATCGACGCGATCGGGCAGAAGCTGATCCGCTCGGGCGAGATCGCCGGTCTGATCGACATGCGCGACACCGTGCTGGTGCAGGCGCAGGACCAACTCGACGAGATGGCTGCGGCGCTGGCGCGCGCCCTGTCCGATACCCCCGTTTCGTCCACCGCCACCACAGGCCTGACTTCTCCCGCCGCCGGGCTCGACCTCGACACCACCGGCCTGCAGGCCGGAAACGTCATCACCGTCGATACCACGGCGTCGCCCGGCGGCGCGGCCCAGCGCTTCAGCTTCATGCGCTCCGACAGCGCGGCGACCACGCTGACGAATTCCGCCACGGCCGATCCGAACGACATCGTCGTCAAGCTGGACTTCAGCTCGGCGACCCCCATTGCCGCGCAGATCCAGGCCGCGCTCCCGGCCGGCCTCGTGGTCTCGATGTCGGGCAACACGCTGCGCATCGTCTACGACACCACGACGGGCCCGCAACTGACCGGCCTGTCGGCCTCGGTCACCAACACGGCGACCACCGACAAGGGCAAGGAGTTGCCGCTCTTTGTGGACGGAGCGTCGGGCAAGGCCTTCACGGGCTCGCTCGACGGCGCCACGCAGAAGCTCGGCTTCGCCGCCCGCATCGCGGTCAACCCGCAGGTGGTCAGCGACCCGGCCCTGCTGGTGCGCTATGCCACCGGAGCCAATGCCACCCTGGCCGGCGATCCCACCCGTCCGACGCTGCTCTACGACCGCCTGACGAAGGCCACCGCCACCTTCTCCGCGACGACGGGGATCGGCCAGGCCAGCGCGCCGTTCACCGGCACTGTCGGCGATTTCATGACCCGCACCATCGAGGCCCAGGCCTCGAACGCCGCGGCTGCCAAGAGCATGGACGATGGCCAGAAGGTCGTGCAGGCCTCCATCGAAAGCCGCTTTGCCGAGACTTCCGGGGTCAATATCGACACCGAAATGGCTAATCTCGTCCAGGTCCAGAACGCCTATGCCGCCAATGCACGCCTCGTCAGCGCGGTGAAGGACATGTTCGACCTGCTGATGCGCATGTGAGGACCGCCGCCATGATCTCCGGACTCTACACGCTCGGCTCCTACTCGGTGGACAGCCTGTCGGTGCGCAACACGGCCCAGCGGCTGACGGATCTGCGCTCCCAGATGGAGGAGCAGAGCCGCAGGCTGTCGACCGGGCTCAAGTCCGACGACTATGCCGGGCTCGGTCCCGACCGCTGGCGCAGCGTCGACCTGCGGCAGACCCTCTCGGCCCTTGACGGCTACGACGCCAACGTGACCGATGCCACCACCCGGGTGAAGATGTTCGACCAGACGCTCACGCGCATGGGAAAGAGCGCGCAGGAGGTGCTCTCCAACATCATGTCGGGTGGCTATGGCGTGAGTGGCAGCGGCAAGCTCTCCCCCCGCCAGGACGGCGAGAATCGCCTCCAGGAACTCGTCGACCTGCTCAACACCGATGTCGCCGGGCGCCGCCTCTATGGCGGCCGCAAGGACAACCAGGGTCCCGTCCTGAGCGCAGACAAGATCCTGAACGGCTATGTCGACGACACCGGTGTGCAGCGCGACGGGCTGCGCACACTCGTGACAGAGCGGGTGACGGCCGACCTCGGCGCCGGCGACGGGCATGTGACCGCCAGCAACACGGGCGGCACAAACGTGGTGTCCCTGGCCCATGACGCCTCGACCTGGGGCTTCGCGATCAACTCCGTCACCGGGTCGACCAATATCGGCGTGACCGGAACGGGGCCCTACGCGATCACCGTCAACAACCAGCCTGTTCCCGGGGAAGCCGTGACGGTGTCGCTGGGGCTGCCCGACGGCACCAGCAAGACGCTCCGGCTGGTGGCCGGGACCGCGGGCAGCACGCCGGCGGCCGGAGACATTCCCTTCGCGATCGGCGCAACGACGGCCGACACGGCCGCCAACCTGCAGGCGGCTCTCCAGGGCGCCGTCAACACCACCGCCGACACCTCGCTGCGGGCAGCCTCGACGAAATTCACGGCCACGGACTTCTTCACCGCGACGACGCCTGTCCGCGTCGCGGGAGGCAATACCGCCCAGTGGTACCAGGGAGATCCAGGGGCGACGGCGAATGCGCGCTCGGCGGCGCTCTACCGGCTGGGCGACACGCTGACGGCGCAGCTTGGCGCGCAGGCCAACGAGGACGGGCCGGCCAGCCTCATGGCGGCCTTCGGCGCCATGGCCTCGATGGATCCGGCTGCGACGGCGACGCAGTGGCAGGATCTCTCCGGCCGCGTCACCGGCCTGCTCAGCGCGGGCAAGACCGGCACGACCGATATCCAGGCCTCGATCGGGCTCGGCGCGGGCACCGTGACCACCGCCAAGGCCCAGAACGCCGCCACCCGCAAGACGCTGGAGGACACTCTCGACGGGATCGAGAAGGCCACTCCGGAGGAATCGGCGGCCGCGGTGCTGGCCCTGCAGACACAGCTGCAGGCGAGCTACCAGGTCACCTCGATGCTCTCGAAGCTGTCGCTGGTGAACTATCTGGGATGAGCGAGGATGTGAGCCGCGCCTTCGCGGCTCGCCCTGGCCGTCGTCAGGCAGCCTGGGCGCGCAGGCCGGCGGCGATGTCGCGGTTGATGTTGACGAGCGGGCGCAGGCCCTCGGGCTTCGGCTCGATCTGCAGCGCCAGCGACTGCTTGAAGATGAAGACGGCGAGCGTGCCGAGGTTCTTCTTGATCGGCGCGGGCAGCGGGTTGGCGTCGTCCGCCACCGCCGATGCGAGGACCGTCCAGAGCTTGCGGTTATAGGCGAGCGCCTCGTCCAGCTCGTCGCGGCGGCGCTCGAAATCGTCGTGCAGCGCCTGGAGTTTCGCGGCCGATTTCAGCAGGAGAGAGGCTTCGAGATCGCGGCCGGAGAGGGTGGCCTTTGAGGCGGAGGCGTAGGCGCTAGCTGCCCTGTGCATGGGTAAGGAGACCCGTCTCGTACTCGATTACGGCTTTTGCGGCCTTGAGCGCTTTGTAGAGATCCCCACTTAAAATTCGGTTATTCACTTCCGCGATGAGCGCAGAAGAGCTCGGTACGGCGTTAATGAAATCTCTTACGAGTTCGAAGTATACGTCATGATGTTTCGAGATGTCGTCGGCCAAGTACATCAGCTGTACGGCCAGATAAATCCTCTTCGCCGGCGTGTCCGCCGTCTCCGCGGTGAGGATATCCTTCTCGCGCAGGATGGGCGCGTGACCCTCGATGAAGAAGCGGGCCCTGTGTTCGCCGTTCCTGATGACGACGTTGCCGACGATGATGCGCTCGTTGGGCTTGAGCTCGACCTTCAGGGCCATCGAATCACTGCTCCACTGCGTTTCTTCGCGGCGGGAGCATAGAAGGCGGCAGCGGCGGCGTCACCGCCGCCGCCGGGCTTAAGTCGCTTGGTCAGGCCGAGCGTGCCACCCCGGCCGCGTCAGGCGCTGGCCCGGCCGGATTGGTGACCTGCGCCGCCAGCCCCTCGGCCACCGTCCTGTTCAGGTTCATGAGGGGCGCCACCGTGGACGGGCGCGGGTCGATCATGGCGAGGTGGGTCTGCCTCAGAACGAAGGCCGTGCAGGCGGCGATGTCCATCCGCAGCTTCTCGGGAAGCACGGAGTCCGCTTCCGTCGCGTCGCTCGCGAACATCGCCCACAGGCGGCGGTTGTCGAGGAGCGCCCTGGTGAAGGCCGAGGGGTCGACCATATCGCCCGCGCTGGCGCGCTCGAGCTCCCCGGCGAGTCTCTGGAGGAGGGCGGCTTCGAGGGCTCGCCCGGTCAGGCCCGTGCGGGCCGTCCTGGCATAGGCTTGGGCTGCGGAATGCATGAGCTGAAACCTCCTTCGTCAATACATGCAGGAAATGGATGCGGCTGGCCGGGCGCGGCCTTGCAATGGCGGCCGTCCTGGAATCGATCAGGGGGGCCACTAGCCCCCCTGACGAAAATGGCGGTCCGGATCAGCGCAGCATCTGCGCGGCGGACATTATCGAGTTGTTCAGGATGCCCATCGCGCTCATGGACAGCGTGTAGCGCATGTCCAGCGCCTTCATCTCGGACGCATCGGCGGTGGTGTCGGACGCCGTGAGCTTGGCGGCGGCATCGCCCAGGGTCTTGGAGATGTCGGCATTGTAGTCCTTGGAGTTCACCAGGAGGCCTGACTGGCCGCCGAGCGAGGAGCGCATGCCGTCGAGCTTGTCGATGGCCTGCTGGACAGCGTTCATCGCGTTCGTCAGGTCGGCGTCCGTGCCGAGGCCACCCGCGAGGAGCGTGTAGGTGGTCGTTCCGGCGTTCAGCTGGAAACCGAGAGTCGGTGTCGATACGCTTTCGCCGAGCGAGATCCGGACCGACCTGCCTTTGTCATCGATCACAGCGTCAAGCGGAGCGCCAAGCAGCAGGTTAGGCTGGCCGGCCACCGAGGCGGTGTCCACAGACGACTGGACAGTGTCGAGGATCTTGGCGAGCGAGTCCGCCGACGCCCTGCGCCTCGGGTCCGCATCGACTCCGGCCACGCCGGCATTGCGGAGATAGGTGATCTTCTTGCCGTAGTCGTCCTTGCGGCTGGTGGCCTGCATCGTGGCGGGGTCGCGGATGTCACCGGAGGTCAGCAGCTTCTCGGCCGACATGGTGGAGGCGAGCTGGCCCGGGTTTGTGCCGGTGGAGCTACCGAAAATCACGTCCAGAGCGTTGGCGGAGTTCTTGATCAGGGGCAGGCCATCCCGCGTTCCCGCCAGGGTTCCGTCGCCGCCATTGGCGATCTGCTCGATTTCCAGCGCCTGGTCTGCATCGAGCTGGAGTTGGAACTGGAACGAACTCGCCGTCGAGCCGGTTCCCCCCGATAGGACCGTCCGCGCCTGGACCTGGCCTGTATTGAACACCTTGTTGATGGCGTCCTGTAGTTCCTTCATGTTCTGAAATGTTTGCGGGTTGTCGGCCGTCAGCCCGTCATTGCCGATGTTCTGGTTGTTGGTCGTGTCCACGGCTTTGAAGTAGGCGGTTTTCGCCTGGCCGTTGGTGGTGTCGACCACGCGCATGCTGAAAACGTCGCCGGCCTGGAAGAGGGTCGGATCCCTCCGCTCAACGTCGGTTGTGGCGACAAGCGACACCGCCGATGCGTCCGCGACGAAGTCGGTCAAGGCTGGGGTCCGTGTACCGACCGTTGTGAAGTTCTGGTTGAAGCCGAAATTGCTGTTGAGAGCCCTCGTATCGGCGGAGGCCCTCGCCGCCGGGATGTCCGCGCCGGAGCCGAACGAGACCGTGGAGCCCAGGGACGAGCGTACTGTCAGATTGCCCGTCTGCTGATCGACGGAGAAGCTCAGGCCCTGGAGGTTCTGCGCCCGCACGAGGGTGTTCAGCTGGTTCGCCAGACCCGTGAGTGTGTTGTTGGCTGCGATATCCGTTTGAATCACGGTGAGATAGGTGGGCGTGGCATTGAGCCCGGGACCCGCGATTTTGACGGCGAGCGTCCCGCCCGTGGCCACGCCGATGGAGCCGCCGTTCAGCCTGCTGTTGTTGGTATCCCACGAGATTCCGTTGTTTGTCGTAACGGCGTCGTCATCGAAGACGCTCCGGGTCGCCATGGCTTGCGCCAGCGCCCCCGTCAGGCCCGGTGGCGTGAAGGTGTCGGCCGAGGGGGGGAGCGAGGTCGTGGCGAAGCTGTTTGTCTGCGCCTGACCAGGCTGCATGGGGCCAAAGCCGAGGCTGTTGTTGAGGTCGTTGTTAGTATTCGCCGGCGAGAACCTCATCTTGAAGTTGAAGGTGCCGGGAGCGCCGCCCGCCGTCTGGGTGCGGATGGCCACGCTGCCGGAGTTGTCGATCGACGCGGTGACCTGCTCTGTCACCGCTCCGACGGTGATGCTGAGGTTTTGCCTGTTGATCTTGCGGACCACGTCCCCAATGGTCAGGTCCTGAAGGTTGCCGGTGGTGGTGTCGTTGGACGTGAAGCTGATGGCGCTGCCGACAGGCACGTTCACACCGGCCGCACCTGCCGTGAACACTTCCAGCTTCAGGCCGTTCGTCTGGTTCAGGCCAAAGTTTCCGTCCGCGGCTGCGCTGGGGCTCGCTGTCGTACCGAAGATCCTGCGGTTGGCCGAGACAGCCTGGCGGCCCGGGTTCGGCGCCGTGCCGGTGACCGTTCCGGTTTCCGTCGTGACCGTCCGAGTGATGCCGCGGATCGTCTCGTTCTGCGCGGCGCCGGTGGTGGCCGCGGCCTGCTGCTTCGTCCCCTGCAGGGTCTTGAGCTCGGTCAGCGAGTTGCTGAGGTCCTTCTTGATCTTGTCAATGCCCGTCTGAGCCGCCGAGACCGCGGAGAGCGTGAGGTCGAGCGACTTGTTGACCTCGAGGAGGTTGTTCGCCCGGGTGTTCAGCCGCTCGGACTGCAGGAAGGCGGCGGGGCCGTCCAGGATGGAGCTGATGCTCTTGCCCGTCTGGATGCGCCCGTTGACGGAGTTCAGGCCGGAATTGACGTCCAGGAGGCCCGAGAGTGCCTGGCGCTGTGAGGCGGTGAGTGCGCTAACCATGATACACCTTCTGATGTCATCGCCCGCCTTCTGCGGGGGCCACGTCATGGAAGATGCTTTGGACCCCTAAATAAAACGTATCGAATTTTATCCGTCGAACGTATTCGTGGTATTTTCAACTTACAGTCTCAAGTATTTAGGTTTGCAACTTTGGGGACGTAGACCTGCGGACCTGCAGCGAAGCGGACGCTGGGGAGGCTCCCGAACGAGCTCAGGCCGTCTTGGCGACGAGGTCGCCGGTGTGCTGGCCGCCGCTGTCCTTCGCCATCATGGAGCGGATATAGGCGCGCAGCTTCAGCTGCTGCTCGTCCGGGATCTGCTGAACGACCTGGCCCGTGGAGCGGCTGGTCACCTTGAGCACGAGCTCGCGGGTCCGCGGATCGGTCTCGAGGTTGCGGTCCACGGCCTGGCGCAGGGCCTCGGCGGCCTTCTGCAGCCGCCTGGCACTGTCGGAGAGGTCGTAGCGGATCGCGTCGCCCGTCGTGGCCGGGGTGACGGTCTTCTCAGCCGGCAGGTCGGTGGGGGTGGACTGCGGCGAGGCAGGCGCAACATCGGTGCGCGCGATCGCCTGCGTGGCGGGCGCCTGCGTCCTGATGGTGATGCCGACGTCCATGGGACGCCTCCCGGTTTCCAGCGGTCACGAGGACCCTGAAAGGACTATGCGTCCACCGGGATAAAGCGCCCGTTGAGGTAAAGCCTCAAATACGAATCAATCGCGTGAAAATCGCGCCGGCAAACGCTGCCTTGGCATTTTATAAGGTGCGCGACACCATGAGCGGAGTCGCCGCCTGCCGCGTGCCCGGCTGACTCCTGCCGCCTGCGCCATAGGTCGTCAGCGTCCGGGGCGCCGCGACCTCGGCCGCGAGGCTGCGCACGATGCCCTCCGACACCGAGCGTGCGGTCGCCAGCACGGCCATGTTGACGCCCAGAGCCTCCGCAAGACGGGCCTGGGCCGCCTTGAGCCTGGCGACACCCTGCGGCGACCAGCGCGCCAGCGCGATCGCATTCGCCTTCAGCGCATCGAGCGCATGCACGTACCGGCGCGCCGCGTCGCTCTTGGCGTCCGCGAGGGCGGCGGCGTCGCGCAGGCGCGACTCCTTCAGCAAGCCGGTCTCATCCTGGATGATGCGCTCCAGCGTCGTGATCTGCTCGACAATGGCCGCGGCGAGGCTCTCGGCATCCGCCGGGCCGCTGACCGACGGGATGGGCTGCTGTTCTGGCGCTGCCATCTCAGGCTCCTTCCTGGACGCGGATGAGTTCGCGGTAGACGTTGTCGGCAATGCCGACGCCGCCGGTCTTGCCGATCTTCTGGGCGTACTGGTCGACGAGCATGCCGCGCCAGATTTCGCCGCCGTCACCCTCGGTGCCGAGAGGGCCTTCGCCCGTCAGGCCGGACGTCATCTGCTTCATGACGTTCTCGAGGAACATCGACTCGTAGTTCTGCGCCACCTTCCAGAGCTTGGGATCGCGGTTCTTGCCGCCCTGTGCGATCGCGGTGGCCGGGGTGAAGGCCGATGACGCGCCTGAGCGGGCGGGGGCATAGGCACTGGCGGAATAGGCGCGCGCTGCGTCCATCACATCACCTCGATTTCGGCCTGGAGGGCGCCGGCGGCCTTGATCGCCTGCAGGATGGAGATCATGTCGCGCGGGCCGATGCCGAGTGCATTCAATCCGTCGACGAGCTCGCGCAGAGTCACGCCCTCGCGCACGACCGCCAGCTTGTTCTTGGACTGCGTGTCGACCTGCACGCCCGTGCGCGGCACCACCACCGTCTCGCCGTTCGAGAAGGGGTCTGGCTGGCTGACGACCGGCTGCTCGGTGACGGTGACCGTGAGGTTGCCCTGGGCGATGGCGACGGTGGAAACTCGCACATCCTTGCCCATGACGATGATGCCGGACCGCTCGTCGATGACCACGCGCGCGCCCTGGTCGGGGTCGACGCGCAGCTGCTCGATCTCGGTGAGGAGCTGCACCATGTTGCCGACGTAGCGCGGCGGGATGGCGATCTGCACCGTCGAGGGGTCGACCGGCTCCGCCGCGTCACCACCGAGGAAGTCGTTGATGGCGGCGGCGATGCGTTTTCCCGTCGTCAGGTCGGGGTTGCGCAGGGCGAGCCGCAGGGTTCGCAGCTGCTTGAACTGGAAGTCGATCTCACGCTCGACCAGCGCGCCGTTGGCGATGCGCCCCACGGTGGGAACGCCGCGGGTGACCTTTGTGGCATCACCTTCCGCCTCGAAGCCGGAGATCGCCACCGATCCCTGCGCCACGGCATAGACCTCGCCGTCGGCGCCGAGCAGCGGGGTGACCAGCAGCGTGCCGCCCTGCAGGCTCTTGGAATCGCCCAGCGCCGAGACGGTGACGTCGAGCCGCGTGCCCTGCGTGCCAAAGGCTGGGTAGTTGGCCGTCACCATCACCGCCGCAACGTTCGCGGTGCGCAGCGTCTGGCCCTTGGTGTTGACGCCCATGCGCTCCAGCATCGCCGTGAGGCTCTGCTTGGTGAAAGGCGAGTTGTTCAGCGTGTCGCCCGTCCCGTTCAGGCCGACGACGAGCCCGTAACCCACGAGCTGGTTCTGGCGGACGCCCTCGACGGAGGACAGGTCCTTGATGCGCGAGCTCGCCTCGGCCCGCGGCGCAAACGCCAGGCCCGCCGCGAGAGCGAGGGCGAGGAGGGCGGAGAGGGGTCGCAGCAAGCGCATCGCACAGGGATCCAGACGGCTTTCGTGCCGCTCAGGGAGGGTGGTTGCGAAAGCCATGCCAGCAGAAAGCTTTCTGCAAACCTCTCTGATTATTGCGAAAACGCGCGGATCTGCCCGGAGCCGGGCGGTGGCATGGCCCGGCTTGCCCGGTCCGGCCGGGCGCGGGCGGCAATTCCTGCCGGGCGCTTAACGATGCCTTAACCATGCAGGGGCAAGGCTGGCGCAGCATCCGCAGGAGAGCGATCCATGCGCGTGGAATCGAAGATTGGCGTCGGCACCCCGGCTCCTGCCGCGCGCCGCGGCGCATCGAGCACATTCAGCCTGAAGGAAGGCGGCCAGAGCCGGCCTGCCGGCGCGGCCGGCGCGGTCGTCGACCTCGGCGGCATCGACGCGCTGCTCCTGCTGCAGGGCGAGGACGATGCCGGGCAGCGCCGCAAGCGGCAGGCCAGGCGCGGGCGCGACCTGCTGGACGGGCTCGACCGGCTGAAGGCCGCCCTGCTCGGAGGCCGCGTGCCGCTGGGCGACCTCGACCGGCTGCGCACCTCGCTCGCTCTGCGCCGCGAGGAGACGGGCGACGCGGTGCTCGACGAAGTTCTCGCCCAGATCGAGATCCGCGCCGAAGTTGAGCTCGCAAAGCTCGAACCGCGCAAATCCTGACGCAGGGCAGTTTCTTCCGGTAAGGCGAATTCGGCGCTGAACCGCGGCGATCATCCGCGCGGCGCCTCAATCGCATGTGGAATCGGCTCGTTTTTCGACGGGACGATGACCATCAACGCCGTTGCTGCGGTTGTGACGCATCGCTATAGTCCGCGCCGCCCGAGGGGGCGCTCCGAGTGACCTCGGACATGGCTGCAGAGGCTGAAAAGGCACCAATGGCGACCATGACACTGGAGGCGGCGTACCGCCCATCCGACGACGAAGCCTTCATGAACGAGCGGCAGCGCGAGTACTTCCGGCGCAAGCTGCTCGCCTGGAAGGAGGAGATCCTCCGGGAGAGCCGCGAGACCCTCGCCGCCCTCCAGAACGAGAGCGAGAACCACCCGGACCTGGCGGACCGGGCATCATCGGAAACCGACAGAGCGATCGAACTGCGTGCCCGCGACCGGCAGCGCAAGCTGATCGCCAAGATCGATGCCGCCCTGGCGCGCATCGAGGACGGCTCCTACGGCTACTGCGAAGAGACGGGCGAGCCGATCTCCCTCAAGCGGCTCGAGGCGCGGCCCATCGCGACCCTGTCGATCGAGGCGCAGGAGCGCCACGAGCGCAACGAGCGCGTCTACCGCGACGACTGATCGGCGGTTGCGACGTCTGCAAGCGAAAGCGGCGCCCCCTGCGGGGCGCCGCTTTGCGTTGGGCCTCCCGCGGGAGCGGGGAGGCCCGGGTGACAGGGCGGCAGGTGGGGAGCGCGCCGCCCCGCCGCCGGTCAGAACGGCAGGATGATGTCCATCACCTGCGAGCCGTAGCGCGGCTGCTGCACGTCGGTGATCTGGCCGCGGCCGCCATAAGCGATGCGGGCCTGCGCGATCTTGGCGCTGTCGATCGTGTTGTCGGACTCGATGTCCTCAGGCCGGATGACGCCGGCCACGATCAGCTCGCGCACCTCGAAATTCACGCGCACCTCCTGCTTGCCCTCGATCACGAGGTTGCCGTTGGGCAGGGCCTGCGTGACGACGGCCGCCACGTTGGTGACGATGTCCTCGGAGCGCTTCACCGATCCCTTGCCTTCGTTCGACATGTCCGACGTTCCGTCGACGAGCTTCCCGGTGTCGGTGCCGTCGGGCAGGTACTGGTCGCTCTGCGTTTCGGCACCGAAGAACTTGGCGACGCCCATCGTCGTGCTGTTGGTGCGGGAGCGCTTGGTGTTGTTGTCGATGTTGGCCTTGTCGGTGATCTTCACCCGCACCGTGACGAGATCACCAATCTGGCGAGCGCGCTGGTCCTTGAAGAAGGCGCGCGATCCCTGCCGCCACAGCGAGTTCGGCGCGTAGCTGACGGGCTCCGGCGTCGGCATCGGCATCTGTACCGGCCGGTAGCCGGGCTGCGAGGTGGGATCCTCGATGGCCGACAGCGCCGGCGCCTTGCCGACGTTCGCGAGCCTGTCCGCGGCGCCGCAGGCCGCGAGAAGCGCTGCCAGTCCGGCAGTGGCAAGGAGGCGGAGGGTGGTGTGGGCGGACATGGAACTGCCTCTCACTGGGCCAGCGCGACGGGACCGGGCATGCTGCCCGACACCGAGACCTGGCCGGGTCCGGTGACGGTGGCCTGGAGTTGCCGCTTGGATTGGGGGTTCACGACGAGAACCGCGTCGCCGAGCCCGCCGGCTTCCAGCGCGCGGGCGCGCATGGAAAGGGACAGGCCGGGGATCCTGTAGACCACGCTGACGATGCTGTTCTTCTGCACGATCTCCTGCTTGGCGGTGTCGGCGTCGCGCAGAACGGCACCGGCCCGCAGTGCCGAACGGGCGACGCGGCCATCCACCAGCCCGGGATCGACGATGGTGCCTGCTCCGGCGATGGACGCGCGGGGGCGGCGCTCCAGCACGACGTCACCGCTGCGGATGGTCTCGCCGCGGCTGATCGAGCGCGCCAGCACCGGAACCTCGACGGAATCGACCACCTGTCCGGAAGCCCGCAGCGGCTTCAGCGTCAGCGCCCGGCTGCCCGGCAGGGTCAAGGTGGCCTGGACGCGCTGCGACTTGGGGTCGAAGACGAGGTCGGCCGCGTCGAGGTCGCCGGTCGAATCCGGCTCGACCCACGCGGACAGCGACGCCGGGTCTCCGGAGAGCTGGACGTCGATCTCGGTCAGGCCGTATCGGGCAGCAAGCGCCTTGCGCAGCGCCTGCTCGATGTCCGCCTTCGCCAGCCGGCGCGCGGCGCGAGTGACGACCACCTGCGTCGACAGGCCGGGTTCGACGGCGATGCCCGCGGTGCGGGCGGCGTCGACGATGCGGGGCGCCTGGATCGTGCCGATCTGCCCGAGGTCGGGGGCCCGGAAGGCAGCGGCGGCGGCTGCCGGTCCGGTCAGGCCCTCGACGAGGTCGCCAAAGGTGACGATGTCGTTCTTGACCACGATGTCGGTGCGCAGCGTGTAGGTGGCCGGGTGAACGGCCGGGGCCTGCTGCTGCGCCATGGCGGGGAAGGACAGCGGCAGGGCGGAACCGATGAGAAGGGCGAAAAGAAGGGGGCGGATCATCGGCTAGCCCCTGAACATCTGCGTGGTGGACGACAGCATCTGGTCGGCGGCGGTCACGACCTTCGAGTTCATCTCGTAGGCCCGCTGCGCCTCGATCAGGTTGGCGATCTCGGTGACGGCGTTGACGTTCGCTTCCTCGAGGTAGCCCTGTTGCAGATTGCCCATGCCGTCGGTACCGGGGTTGCCGGTGGTGGGCTGCCCCGAGGCGGCGGTCTCGACGTAGAGGTTGTCGCCGATCGCCTCGAGCCCGTACTTGTTGATGAAGCGCGTCAGCTGAACCTGGCCGAGCACCTGCGGAGCCGACTGGCCCTGCAGGGTTGCCTGCACCTCGCCGGTCGCACTGATCGTGACGCCGGTGGTGTTCGTGGGGACGGTGATGGCCGGCGAGATCCGGTAGCCGTCATGCGTGACGAGCTGGCCGGTGCTGTCGAGTTCCAGCGAGCCGTCGCGCGAATAGGCGGTGCGGCCGTCCGGCAGCTCGACCGTGAAGAATCCCTCGCCGCGGATGGCGACGTCGTACTCCTTCTCTGTCGGGGTCAGCGTGCCCTGCGACATCACCCGGCCGGTCGAGGCCACTTTCACGCCCGACCCGATCTCGACGGGGGAGGGCACCTGCGTGCCCTGGTCCGACGTCGAGGTGCCGGCCCGGCGCAGCGTCTCGTAGAGCAGGTCCTGGAACTGCGCGCGCTGCCGCTTGTAGCCGGTGGTGCGCAGGTTGGCGATGTTGTTGGAGATGATCTGGACGTTCAGCTCCTGGGCGGCCATGCCGCTTGCGGCAGTGTAGAGCGCGCGCATCGGTCAGTCTCCTCAAGTCAATCCGGCAAGCTTCTCGACCGCGCTCCGGCGCAGGTCGTCGCTGCGCTGGAGCATCCCCGCGATGTTCGCGTAGGCGCGGTTCACCTCAATGAGGCGGCTCATTTCGATCACGGGTCGGACGTTGGAGTGCTCCACCGCGCCGCCCTGCACGCGCACCGTGGCGCCGGCCGGCGGAAGAGGAGCATCGGTCTTGATCAGGCTCGATCCCTCGCTCTGGAGTGCCTTGGGATCATTGACCGCCACGATCCGCAGCTTGCCCTTGGGGCCGGCCGAGGTGGAGATGGTTCCGTCCTGCCCGATGGCGATGTCGGTCTCGCTGGGGCTGAAGGAGATCGGCCCGCCGTCGCCCATCACGGCCTGGCCCTCGGACGTGACAAGCCGGCCCGTGCTGTCGAGCTGGAAGGAGCCGTTGCGGGTGTAGCGCTCGCCCTGCGCCGTGTTCACGACGAAGAGGCCGTTGCCGACGATGGCGGCGTTCAGCGGATTGCCGGTGGCCTCGATGGTGCCCGACGTCATGTCGAGCCCCGAGCCCTTGTCCACCACGTAGGAAAGCGGCTGGTCGGGCTTGTCGAAGGCGTCGAACTTCGCCTGGTCCATCATGTACTCGCTGAACCGCAGCGAACGCGACTTGAACCCGGCCGTGCCGATATTGGCGACGTTGTTGGCGATCACGTCGAGCTCGCGCTGCAACGCGACCTGACGCGACAAGCCGATGAGAAGGGCATTCTCCATCGGAAATCTCCCGCTGTCCCCGGTTGCCCGAGGACCTGAACCGCCATGGCCCCGGCGCTCCCCAGCGCGGTCACGGCGAGAGATCCTCCGCAACCGGCGTGCCAGTGCGGTTAAGAGAACATGAACCTTAAATATTTCAGAGGCTTGGCCTCGATTTCTGCAAGGCTGATTCACCGGCGTTCCCCGCCGCCCGGCGATTTCGACCCGGCAGATCCTGCCGGTCTGACCCCTGATTTAAACCTCTGTTAACCTTGAGCAGTGAAGGTCTCTGGACAGGTGGCGCAGTCCCGATCCGGGTGCGCCGTCTCTGCCCGGGACCCTTTCCGACCATGGCCAAGAAGCCGAAGAAGGACGCAACCGAAGAGGCCGCCGCACCGGCAGAGGGCGGCGCGGTCGAGGCTGCACCGAAGAGCAAGAAGAAGCTCATCATCATGGCGGCCGCCGGCGTCGTGCTGCTCGGCGCCGTCGGGGGCGGGGGCTATTACTGGTTCGTCGTGCGCAAGCACCAGCAGGAGGCTGCGGCCGCCGCTGCAAACGGTGGCCAGGGCGACGAGCACTCTCCGGTCAACAAGAAGACCGCCTACGTCGATCTCAAGGACATGATGGTCAACCTCTCCGGGCCGAGCACGCAGCAGACCATGGAGCGTCCTCGCTTTCTCAAGCTGAAGATCTCGCTGGAGGTGTCTGACCCCAAGGTGGTCGCCGAGGTGCAACCACTGCTGCCTCGCATCGAGGACACCTTCCAGGTCTACACGCGCGAGCTTCGCGCCTCCGACCTCGAAGGGTCTGCCGGCGTGTACCGGCTCAAGGAAGAGCTCCTTCGCCGCGTCAACGTGGCCATCTACCCTTCCAAGGTGGACGCGGTGCTCTTCAAGGAAATCCTGATCCAGTAGCGGGGCGTCGTCCGTGTCCAACGAGGATTTCGACAACGCGGCTGGCGGCGGTGCCGAAGGCGACGCGATCGCCGCCGAATGGACCGCGATGATCGAGGCGGCCGCGACGGCCAACGTCGCGGACGCCGGCGTCGACCGCCTTTTGAACCAGGACGAGATCGACAATCTCCTCGGCTTCGCGGCCGAGGACAGCTCGATGTCCAACCGGACGGGCCTGCGCGCCATCGTCGATTCGGCGATGGTGTCGTACGAGCGCCTGCCGATGCTCGAGATCGTCTTCGACCGCCTCGTGCGGCTGCTGACGACGAGCCTGCGCAACTTCTTCTCCGACAACGTCGAAGTCTCGCTCTCCGACATCACCTCGGTGCGCTTCGGCGACTACATCAACTCGATCCCGCTGCCGACCATCCTCGCCGTGTTCAGGGCCGAGGAGTGGGACAATTTCGGCCTGATCACGGTCGATTCCACGCTCGCCTATTCGGTCATCGACGTGCTGCTGGGCGGGCGCCGCACGTCCGGCATGGTGCGCATCGACGGCCGGCCCTACTCGACCATCGAGACCAGCCTCGTCCGGCGCATGCTGGACATCGTGCTGTCGGACACCGAGCAGGCCTTCAAGCCGCTGTCGCCGGTCCGCTTCGGCATCGACCGCATTGAAACAAATCCGCGCTTCGCCTCGATCTCTCGCCCCGCCAACGCCGCCATCCTGGTGCAGCTGCGCATCGACATGGAGGGCCGCGGCGGATCGATCGAGATCCTGCTGCCCTACGCCACCATCGAGCCCATCCGCGAGCTCCTGCTCCAGAGCTTCATGGGCGAGAAGTTCGGCCGCGATCCGATCTGGGAAGACCACCTTGCGACCGAGATCTGGCAGGCCACGGCCGACGTCGACGCGATCCTCTACGAAACCAAGCTGCCGCTCAGGAAGATGATGGCGCTGAAGGTGGGCGACACGCTGATGCTCGACGTGGAGCCCGACTCGCCGGTGAAGCTCAAATGCGGCGAGGTCCTCCTCACGGAGGGGCGCATGGGACGTGTCGGCGACAAGATCGCCGTGCGCGTCGCGCGTCACCTGCGCCGCTCCCGTACAACCTTCGCCGCCTACGAGGCGAGTGCCGCCGGCCGGAAGGACTCGAAATGATCAACTCGCTGATCGAGATCCTCGTCTGCGTCCTGCTGACCACGACCATCGGCTACTGCATCGTGCTCGACCGGCGGCTGCGGGCGCTGAAGGCCGACGAGACCCTTATGCGCAAGGTCATCACCGACCTCGTCGGGGCGACGGACCGGGCGGAGCGGGCTGTGGCCGGGCTGCGCTCCATCGTGGTCGAGTGCGACGAGACGATCTCCGGGCGTCTGCGCGACGCGGAGCGCCATTCCGACGACCTCGCGGCGCATATCCGCTCGGGAGACGACGTCATCGCCCGCATCGCGCGCATCGTCGAGAGCGCGAGCGGAGGGCGGCCGTTGCCGGTGGCCCGTGCCGCCGAGCCGGTGAGCGCTCCCGAACCCATCGTGCCTGCCGCACGCGAGCGCGTCCGGGATACTCTCGCCGCCGCGCAGGCCTTCGCCGAGCGCGCCCAGCGGCGCGTGCAAGGCGGGGCCAGGTGAAGCTTTCTTTCAACCGGAAGCCCGTCGCGCGCGACCTGAGGCTGCGGTTGTTCCCCGCGGTGGCGGGTGCCGCCGCGGCACTCCTGCTCGTGAAGGCGGTCGAGTTCAGCGTCACGCAAAAGCCAGCGGCCGAGCCGATCGCCCAGTTTGCGCTGGAACGGCCCGATCCTCTCGTCACGGGCTCGACGTCCCCGCCGAAGGAAGAGCCGGCGTCTCCGTCCAAGGAAAAAAAGCCGGCACCTGCTCCGCCGCCCGAACCGGGAACCAAGGTGGACCTCGAAGCGCCGGCAACGTCGCAGGCCGAGAAGGAGCTTCTGGAGCGGCTGGCCAAGCGCCGGCAGGAACTGGAGCAGCGGGAGCAGGAGCTGCAGACCCGCGAAAACCTGTTGAAGGCAGCGGACAAGAAGATGGAGCAGCGGATCCTCGAGCTGAAGAACCTCGAGGGCAATGCGGCGCAGAAGGCCGAGCAGTCGCAGGAGCAGCCGCAGGCCGGCTTGAAGAACCTCGTCGTCATGTACGAGGCGATGAAGCCGAAGGACGCCGCCCGCGTCTTCGACAAGTTGAGCATGCAGGTGCTGATCCCGGTCGTGCAGGCCATGAACCCGCGCAAGATGTCCGAGATCCTCGCCGCCATGTCGCCTGACGTGGCTGGCCGCCTGACGGTGGAGCTGGCCGCGCGCAGCCTCAACGTGCCGCCGCCGGCGGTCGCCCCGGCTGCCGCTGCGAGCGGTGCGCTGCCGGCCGGCGAGCTTCAAGCCATCCCCCAGAAGAAGCCCTAGCGGGCTTGGCGGGAGCCCGTTTCCTTAAGATGCGAGGCTGTTCGGACGTGCCTGCTTAAGGCGGCGTTAGCCCTTAATGCCTAAGTCTGTCGCGATGTCCCGGCACTGCCGGGAGCGTGATCGGACGGTAATGGCCCCGCGGCGGTATCCAGTTGAGCCGGCGAAAAGTTCCGCGCTTCGCGCGCGGGCGTTCCTGCTCGCCTGCACGGCGACAGGGGCCTGGATACTCGCGGCAGGTGCCGCGCTGGCGGCCAGCGCGACCGTGCGCGGCGCGGAGATGGCGGGGTACGGCCGCGCCGTCTTCGACTTCGACAGTCTGCCTAAGGCCTCGGTGCGCACCGCCAACAATGTCCTCGTCATCAGTTTCGACAAGCCCGTCAGCTTCGCCCAGGAGAAGCTGACGATCGAGCTGCCCAACTACGTCTCGGCCGTCCGCGTCGATCCCGACGGCAAGGCGATCCGTTTCGCCCTGCAGAGGCCGTTCAAGCCGAGCATGATGGAGGCCGGCGACAAGCTGTTCGTCGACCTGCTGCCGGAGACCTGGAAGGGCATGCCGCCCGGCCTGCCGCAGGACGTCATCGACCAGCTGAGCAAGCGCGCCAAGGAAGCCGAGGAGACCGCCCGGATGCTGGCGCGCAAGCGCGCCTCCGAGGAACCCAAGGACCTCGCCTTCCGCATCGGGACGACGCCCACCTTCACCCGGGTCGTCTTCGAGATGCCGCAGGTGGCGCCCGTCGAGATGACGCGGGCCGGCGACCTCGTCGAGATCGTCTTCGATGCGCCCCTGCGCCTCGACGCCGCCCGCCTGCGTGCGGCACTGCCGCCCTTGGTGACGTCCGTGGAAACCGAGCCGCTGCCGGGCGGCATGAGGCTCACCCTCGGCATCCCGGCGGCCACCGACGTGCGCGGCTTCCGCGAGGACGAAAACTACAGCATCGACATCGCCACGCCCAAGGCGGCCCCGAAGGTCGCAGCCAAGCCGGGCGACGCCAAGCCGGCCGACGCCAAGGCGCCCGAAGCGAAGGGCCCGGACGTCAAGGTCGCCGAGGCGAAGCCCGGGGCCGCCGGGGGCTCCGAGGGCATGAAGCAGGCCGACAGGCCCGGCGAAGGCGTCAGCTCGCCGGAATCGCCGCCACGCGGAACGCACGCGGACGCAGCCGGAACGCCGGCAGGTGCGCCGACGCCTGCGACGCCGGAAGACCTGCCTCTGGTGCCCTTCAGTCGTGAAGACCGTGCAGGCATGGCTGATGCGGAGACGCCGCTGAAGGTCGGGGTGGTCGCCGAGCACGGCACGGTAAGGCTGAACCTGCCGCTGAGCGCGAAGGTGCCGCTCGCCGTGTTCGACCGTGCCGGGGTCGTCTGGATCGCGGCGGAAACGAAGGCTCCCTTCGATCCGACGCAGATCGGCATGGTCGCGCCGGGCCTCGTCTCAGGCGTCGATGTGCGGCGGGTGGGGCGCCTCTCCATCCTGCGGCTGACGCTGGCGAGGACGCCGCTCGTCCGTGCCACGGCCGCGCCGGGGTCCTGGGTGGTGACCCTGGGCGACGAGGTCGCGGGCCCCTCCGAGGCAGTGCGGCTGGGCCACGGGATCGACTCCGACGGGCGCACCGTCGTGCGTGCCGACTACAAGGATGCCGGTGGCGTCCACTGGGTCGAAGATCCGGAGGTCGGGGACCGCATCGCCGTCGTGACCGGCCGCAACACGGCGCGCAGTCTCGACAAGGCGCAGAGCTTCGTCGACTTCAAGGCCATCGCCACGGCACAGGGTCTGGCGATCGTTCCCAATTCCGACGACGTCGCCGTGAAGGTCGGAGTGGACGACGTCACAATCATGCGGGACGGCGGCCTGGCTGTGTCGATCGCCGTCGACCAGCCCACCCGGAAGCCGGCCCTGGAGCGCAAGCTCGTCGTCGACGCTGAAACCTGGCGCAAGAGCCAGGCCGGCGACATACGCGAGCGGGGTCGGGCCCTGATGCGCGCCGCCTCCGAATCGTCGAAGCACGGAAGGGGGGATGCTCGCCTGGACTATGCGCGGTTCCTCGTCGCCAACCGGCTGGCGCCGGAGGCTCTCGGCGTGCTCAGCGTCACCACGTCGGACGAGCCGGACCTTGCCCGCGACCGATCGGCGATGCTCCTGACCGCGATCGCCAATATCTTCGCCGACCGGTTTGACGAAGCTGGAAAGATCCTCGCGTCCGAAGGGATGCGGGACGACCCGGAAGGCATCCTCTGGCGTGCCTATCTCGATGCCATCCAGCAGCGCTGGCAGCAGTCGCTGGTTGGATTCCGCCGCTCGGAGGCGCCGCTGGCGGCTTATCCGGAAGATCTTCAGAGCCTGATGGGCCCGGCCTATGCCGAGGCGGCCATCGTCGGCCGTGACTTCGGGCTCGCCCAACGCGTGCTCGACCGGATGGAGGGGCTCGAAGCTGATCCGCTGCAGCGGCAGCGCGCGATCTTGCTGGGGGCTCGCGTCGCCGAGGGCCTCGGGCGCGTCGACGAGGCGCTGGCGACCTACGCCCAGCTGGCCGACAAGGCCGAGCGTCCGGTGCAGGCCCGGGCGCGCCTTGCCCGGGCGGCGCTCGCTCTCAAGGACCGCAGCATCACGCGCCTAGACGCCATCGCCGAACTGGAAGGCGTGGCAGTGACCTGGCGAGGCGACTCGGTGGAGGCAGAGGCCCTGGCATTGCTCGGCCGGCTCTACGCCGAGGAGGAACGCTGGCGCGAAGCGTTCTCCGCCGCGCGGCGGGCCAACGAGCTCTACCCCGACTCCGACTTCACCCGTGCGCTGTACGACGATACCGGCAGCCGCTTCGAGGCGCTGTTCCTCGACAACAAGGCGGACACGATCCCACGCCTGGACGCCATCGCGCTCTATTTCGATTTCAAGGAGTTCACGCCGCCGGGACGCCGTGGCGACGAGATGATCCGCCGTCTGGCGGAGCGGCTCGTTTCGCTCGACCTGCTCACCGAGGCGGCAGACCTGCTGCAGCACCAGGTCGACAACAGGCTTTCCGGTGCCGCCCGCTCCAGTGTCGCCACGCGCCTGGCCGTCATACGGCTGATGAACCGCCAGCCCGCAAAGGCCTACGAGGCCCTGAAGGACACGCGGTTGTCGGAGCTGCCGGCCGACCTGAGGCGTGCCCGCTCGCTGCTCGAGGCGCGTGCCCTGTCCGACCTGTCGCGCACCGACCTGGCGCTGGAGATGCTGGCGAGCGAGGAGGGCGCGGACGTCGACCGGCTGCGCACCGACATCCTCTGGCAGAGCCGCCGCTGGCGCGAGGCCGGCGAGGCCTATGAGCGGCTGCTCGGAGACGCGTGGCAGACCCCGGCACCGCTCGAGGACGCGCAGCGCGCGGACGTGCTGCGCGCCGCCATCGCCTACGGGCTCGGCGAGGAAAACCTGTCGCTGGACCGGTTGCGGGCGAAGTTCTCGACCAAGATGTCCGACAGCGCCGATGCACGGGCCTTCACGGTGCTTACTGCCCCCGAAGGTGCCATCTCCGGCGAATACCGTGACATCGCCAAGCAGGTCGCGACGGCCGACACGCTGTCGGAGTTCCTCGGCGAGTTCCGCAAGCGCTATCCCGACACTCCGCTGGTGCCCGCGCGCCAGCCCCAGGGCGGCAAGCCGGCGGCACCCGAGGCCCCAGCTGCCGCCGACAAGCCGGCCGACGGCGCAAAACCACAAGCGTCCGGAGGTGAGAAGCCGGCCGATGGCGCGAAGCCCGAGACGGCAGGAGGCGAGAAGCCTGCCGCGGGCGCCCAGGCTCCGGAGAAGCCGGCAGAAGGCTCTGCCCCGTCGAAGCCCAGCGCCGGGGCGCAGGGGCAGGCTCCCGCCCAGGGCTGACCGGCGGACGCGCTAGCTGCCGCCGTAGCTCTGCACGAGGCTGCCCGCGACGAGGTTCCACCCGTCGACCAGCACGAAGAAGATCAGCTTGAACGGCAGCGCCACCGTCACCGGCGGCAGCATCATCATGCCCATCGACATCAGGATCGACGCGACCACGAGGTCGATGATCAGGAACGGGATGTAGAGCATGAAGCCGATCTCGAAGGCGCGCCTGAGCTCCGAAATCATGAAGGCGGGGATCAGCGTCGTGAGCGATGTCGCCTCCGGCGTCCCGGGGCGTGGCTCCGTGGACAGGTTGATGAAGAGCTCGAGATCCTTCTCGCGGACATGCTTGAGCATGAAGGCGCGCAGCGGCACGGCTCCGCGCTCGAAGGCCACCTGCGGCTGGATCTGCCCCGCTACGAGGGGTGCGACAGCCGTATCGTAGACGGTGCGCAGGGTCGGGGCCATGACGAAGGCCGTCAGGAACAGCGCGAGGCTGACAACGACGCCATTGGGAGGCGCCGTCGGCGTGCCGATGGCGGAGCGCAGCAGCGAGAGCACCACCACGATGCGGGTGAAGGACGTCACCATCACCAGCGCCATCGGCGCCAGCGAGAGCAGCGTGATCAGCGCGACGAGCTGCAGCGCGCGCTCGGTGACCCCGGTGCCCTGGCCGAGGTCCAGCGTCAGCGTTTGCGCGCTGGCCGGGCCTGCCGCGAGTACCAGCGCCACCGCGGCGGCCACGCCGAGCGCGAGACCGCGCAGCCGTGCGGCTTCGCGTGGACGGGATTGGGGATGGCGAATCGCCCCGGACATGCCGGGACGGTAGTGGTCACGGGGACGCGGGTCACCTGCGCCCCCGTGACACGCGGTGGATGACTATCCCCGCGGGCTGGGATCGCGGCCCAGCAGCCGCGACATCTCGGCTTCGAGCGAGTCGAAGTCGATCACCTCGACCGGCTTGCCGGCCTGACTGCCTTCGGCGGGCTTCGGCACGATCGCAGGCCCGTCCGGTGCCTTTGCCACCGGAACCAGAGGCTGGGCCATGGGCGCACGCGCTGTCGCCGGCTTCGGCTCGTCGCGTGGCGGTGCAGGCTTCTCGTCCGGTGCAGAAGGACCGGTCACCTTCGGAGCGGGTGGCTGTTCCGGCGTTTTTGCCGCAGCGGGCGCCTCCGGCGGCGCTGCAGCCGGCTTGGGCGGCGCAGGTGGAGGAGGCCCGGGCGGCGGCGGTACGGCGGCCTTCAGCGGGGCTGGTGGAAACGGCTGGGGCTGAGTTCCCTGGGGCGAGGGGCGAGGGGCCTCGCCGACCCCAGGTCCGGGCGAAGCCGATGCCTCAACCGGCGTCTGGCGCGCAGCGGCGAAGGGACGCTTGAGCGCCTCCTCCAGCTTTCTCGCCATCTCCGACAGCTCGCCGTCTGCCGACAGTGGCTCGAGCGGGGTTGCTGCCGCGTCCGCCGGTCCCGGCTTGGATGCCGGAGGGGATGAAGACGGCGGCGGGGGCGGCGGGGGCGGAGCAGCAGGCGGCGGTTCCGCCGGCTTCGGCGCTGCCGAGACCGGTGGCGGGGGAGGCGCGGGCGGAGGCGGCGGCTCGCGGCGCGGCGGCTCCGGCATGCGAGCCACCGGCGGAGGCATCACCTCGTTGTCCTGCCGACGCGTCGCGGCTGGAACCTCGAGCGGTGGCGGCTCCCGCCGTCCTGGCGCGACGGCCGGAGGCGGAGGAGGCACCGCCGATGCGGCAGGCGGAGGGGGTGGCGGGGACATGCCGGACGGGGGAGGCGGCGCGCCCTGCGGCCTAGCCTCCGGGGCTCCGCGGGCCGTCACCGGGGGTGCGGGTGGCGGGGGCACGGGCGTCCGCATCTGTCCGGGCGGGGGCGGGGGCATGCGCCCGGGCGGCGGTGCCGAGGCCGCCGTCGGCGGGGCTGCCGGCGGAACCGGGGGCACCGGCGTGATGGGCGGGGGTGGGCGCCGCGTACTGTCGGAGGCCGGTGCAGCCGCAGCCGGGGCGGGCGGGACGGGCTGCTGCCGCGGCGGGAAGCGGAGCTCCGGCTCGGCAGGTGCAGAGGGCGGCGCAGCAGGCTGCGACGGAGGTGGCGGTGCCGCGACCGCGACGGGAGGCGCGGGCACCCCCGTCTCGGGGCGTTCCGGCACGGTCTCCCGCGGCAGCTCGAGGCGGCGTGGCTCGCCGCGCACCGCGTCGGCGGCTTGGTGCACCGCCTCGCGGGCCGCCGCATGCAGGATGTTGCTTTCGACGACCACGTCGTTGGGGCCGCCGATCATGAGGAGATGCTCGACATGATCGCGGCGGACGATGACGAGCTGCCGCTGACGATCGAGATCGAAGGCGTCCACGATCGCCAGCCGCGGCTGACGCCCGCGGCTCGCTGAGGACACACCCAATCCGCCGCCGGTCAGCTTGCGCAACACGATGGCGAAGATGACGAGCAGTACGAGGATGATGGCAAAGGCGATGGCCCACTCCACGGCGGGAGGCAGGGCAACTCCGAGCAGCGACTGCACGGGCATGGACTCCTGGGTCCGAGCGAACGTGATCCGGCGCGGCCGGGGAGGCCTTCACCGGAGACGAGTATCATAGCAAGCGCGCAATCCATCTTGCGTCAAGTTCGGCACTTCGACCGGGTGTGCCATCCACTGCAAACCTTTACCCGGAATTAACCATGGCCACGGCAGATTTTGCCTATCTGGACATGGGAGACGCCGCCATGAGCGGGATCGGACTGCCCGTCATTTCCGACCTCAAGACGAAGCTGCACTGGCTGCAGGAACGCCAGAAGCTCCTGGCCGAGAACGTCGCGAACGCCGACACACCCGGCTACAAGCCCAAGGATCTCAGGGACGTATCGGAGTCGTTCGACTCCATGACGCGGCTCGCGACAACGTCCGGGATGCACTTGAGCGATGATTCGGGCTCGGCGGGAACGCGCGGCGCCGAGCGGTTCGAAACCGTCCCGTCCGGCAACGCCGTCACGCTCGAGGACGAGATGATGAAGGTCGCGGAAACGCAGGGCGACTACCAGGCCGCCGCCGAACTTTACGGCCGCAGCCTTTCCCTCCTGAAGATCGCCGTCGGGCGCAAGTGAGGCACTGATGGACTTCGTCCGCACCATCGCCATCGCCGCCTCGGGCCTCAAGGCCCAGGCCGGGCGCATGCGCATCATCTCCGAGAACCTCGCCAACGCCGATTCGACGTCGCAGAAGCCCGGCGGCGATCCCTACCGCCGCAAGGTGGTGAGCTTCGAAAGCCACATCGACCGCGATCTCGGCGCCCAGACCGTTGCGCTCGGCCGCGTCCGCCGGGACAAGGCCGATTTCGAAAAGCGCCAGGACCCCGGAAACCCGGCCGCCGACGCCGCGGGCTACGTCAAGCTTCCCAACGTCAACCCGCTCGTCGAGCAGATGGACATGCGCGAGGCCCAGCGCAGCTACGAGGCGAACCTCAACGTCATCACCGCGACCCGCAGGCTGGTGTCGCGCACCCTCGACATCCTGAAGGCGTAAGCGCCCGGAGAACCTGAGTCATGGCCAGTCCCACCATCGCGGCAGGCGCCTATGCCTCCGCCCAGCGCCTCGCCATGCCGGGCGCGGCGGCGACCCCGACCGCGGGACCGAGCTTCTCCGATGCCCTCGGACAGGTGCTGGGCAACGTCGCCGAGGCCGGGAAGAAGGCCGACGAGCAGGCGGCCATCGTCGCCCGTGGCAAGGCCGACATGGTCGACGTCGTCACGGCCGTGGCCGAATCGGAGACTGCGATCTCCACCCTCATCGCCGTGCGCGACAAGGTCATAGCGGCCTACGAGGAAATCATGCGGATGCCGGTCTGAGCCATGACCGGAGCCGACATTCTCGACGTCTCTCGTGACGGCATCGTCACCTTCCTCAAGGTGGCGAGCCCGCTAATGCTCATCGCCCTCGTCATCGGCGTCGTCATATCGCTTCTGCAGGCTTTGACGCAGATCCAGGAGCAGACCCTCGTCTACGTGCCCAAGATCATCGTGGTCGGCGCTTCGATGCTGCTGCTGCTGCCCTTCATGGGCGACGCGCTGGCGTCCTACATGACACGGGTTGCGGCGCGAATCGCCGGCGGAGGCTAGGATGGCTGCTGCCGCCGCCCTCGGCCGGCCGCCCGCATCCCGCGTGGCCGGCGGTGGCGCGCCAGCAGCCCGGAGCCTGATGTCGCTGACGCTCGCGCCCCAGTTGGCCGCCCTGTTCGTGATCGTGTTCGCGCGCGTCGGCACGATGCTGATGCTGCTGCCGACGCTGGGCGAGAACCTGTTTCCGGCCCGCGTGCGCCTCGGCCTCGCGGTCATGCTGAGCCTCGTCTTCATCCCCATCGTCCAGCCGCTGGTCCCGGCAGGCCAGCCCATCACCGCGGCGCTCGGCCTGCTGCTGTTCGAGATCGCGGTGGGGCTCACCATCGGGCTGGCGGGACGGCTGGTGGTGGCCTCGCTGCAGATCGCGGGCAATTTCGTGGCGCAGTCGCTCGGCCTCGCCTTCGCCGAATCGGTCGACCCCACCCAGGGCGGCCAGTCGGCCCAAATCGGTAATTTCCTGACGCTGACCGGCGTCGCCATGCTGTTTGCGACGGACGCGCATCACATGGTGATCGGCGCCATTCACGGCAGCTACACGGCCCTGCCGCCGGGCATGCTGCCCGACACCGGCGACGCCGCGAAACTGGCGTTGACGACCATGTCCAAGAGCTTCGCCATCGCGGTGCAGATCGCCGCGCCCTTCATCGTCTTCGCGCTGGTGTTCAACCTCGGCTTGGGCGTGCTCGCGCGGCTGATGCCGTCGCTCCAGGTGTTCTTCCTCGGCATGCCGGCGACGATCCTCTTCGGCTTCCTCGTCCTGGCCGCCTCGATCGCCCTGATGATGACCGTCTTCCTGCGGGAGGTTTCCGACTTCCTGCAGCCGTTGGCCGGAGGCTGACCGGTGGCGGACGACAACGAGCAGGAAGATCGTACAGAAGACCCGACCCTCCGAAGGCTTGAACAGGCCATCGAGCGCGGCGATGTCGCCCGCAGCATGGAGGTCAATACGTGGTTCGTGCTGGCGGGCGCCACGCTGGGCCTGATGATCGCCGGCGGGGACAGCGTGTCCGGCGTCGCGGTGGCGCTGCGCGGGTTCCTCGCCAACGCCCATGCCGTGCCGATGGACGGCACCGGGCCCATGGCCGCGACCGTGCGGGCGCTTCTCGCGATTCTCGGGGCGATTGCCGTGCCCTTCGCGCTGCTGATCGTCTTCGGGCTCGCCGGGGGACTGGTGCAGCACCGGATGCTGTTCACGGTGGAGCCGCTGACCCCGCAGCTGTCGCGGATCTCGCCGATGAGCGGCTTCAAGCGCGTCTTCGGGAAGGAGGCGCTGGTCCAGTTCGTGAAGGGCCTGCTGAAGCTCGCCGTCGTCGGCTTCGTCATGTGGATGGTGCTGTGGCCCGACCGCGACCGCCTCGAATCCCTCGCCGGAATGGATGTCCTTGCCCTGCTTCCGGCCACCCGAGACGAGGCGCTGAAGCTGATGGGCGGCGTGCTCGCCATCTACGCCTTCATCGCCGGTGCCGACTTCCTTTACCAGCGTTTCTCCTGGTTCAACCGCCAGCGCATGACCAAGCAGGAGCTGAAACAGGAATACAAGGAAACCGAGGGTAACCCCGAGATCAAGGCCAAGCTCCGCCAGCTGCGGGCGCGGGCATCGAAGCAGAGGATGATGAGCAAGGTGCCTCAGGCCACCGTCGTCGTGATGAACCCGACCCACTACGCCGTGGCGTTGCGCTACGAAGCCGGCATGGCCGCGCCCCTGTGCGTGGCGAAGGGCCTCGATGCGATTGCGTTGCGCATCCGCGACGTGGCGGAGGAGAATTCCGTGCCTGTCGTCGAGAATCCGCCGCTGGCCCGGGCGCTTTACAAGGCGGTCGATCTCGATCAGGAAATCCCGGTCGAGCACTACAAGGCCGTTGCCGAGGTGATCGGCTACGTCATGCGTTTCCGCAGGAGGGCGTCGTGACGGCTGCGGACGGGTGGGATATGCCGAAACACGCGGGCAACGAGGCGGTGGGCGCCGGCAGCGACGCCGTCGCCGGAGTGCGTCCGGAGAGGGCGCATCGCTCCGGCAGCATCGCGCTCGTGCTCGCCCTGGCCGGGGTGCTCGTCGGCGCGGCGCTGGCCCTGTCGCTCATCGCGAGCGAGAAGGCGCAGCCCCTCATCATGGGGCTGCTCGCGCTTTTATCCGTGGTCGGCGTGTTCGCGCTGTTCGCCGGAGCGGTCGGCATCATCGAATTTTCGGGCAAGACGCAGCCCAACGACCTCACCAAGCTGATCTCCGACACCTCGTCGGAGGGCATGGTGGTGGTCGAGGTCGACGGCCGCGTGGCCTACGCCAATCCGTCCTATCTGCGTCTCTCCGGTGCCCATTCGCTGGCCGAGGTGCGTGTCGTCGAGCGGCTCTTCACGGGCACGCCCGACGTGTCGGAGGCGATCTACCGCCTGGCGCAGGCTGCCCGCGACGGCCGCGGTGCGGTGGAGGAGATGCGGCTGTCGCCCCCGCTCGGCGCCTTCGAAGGCGCGGCCTGGTACCGCGTGAAGGTACGGCCGGTCGACCGTCCCGGACGCCGGCGCGCCAGCCTCTGGAGCGTCGCGGACGTGACGCGCGAGCGCGAGCGCCAGGAGAACATCTTCCAGGAGCTGCAGCACGCGATCGATTATCTCGACCACGCGCCGGCAGGATTTCTCTCCGTCGATTCGACGGGCGAGGTCGTCTACGTCAACGCGACGCTGGCCGGCTGGCTGGACTATGACCTCGCGCAGTTCGGATCCGGCGGGCTCAAGATCACCGACATCGTGCCCGGCGACGGCGCGGCGCTGCTCGGCTCGGTCGCGGGCGGGGCGGGGGAGGTCCGCACCGAGATCCACGACCTCGACCTGCGCAAGCGCGGCGGCCAGTCGCTCCCGGTGCGGGTCTTCCACCGCGTCGCCTTCGGCTATGACGGCTCGCCGGGCCCCTCTCGCACGCTGGTGCTGAACCGTTCGGCCGGCGAGGACGTCGCCGAAGGGCAGCGCGCGGCCGAGGTGCGGTTCGCGCGCTTCTTCAACAACACCCCGCTCGCCATCGCCACGATCACCCGCGAGGGCCGGCTGGCGCGCACCAACGGGCCGTTCGCGCGGCTGTTCGGCGCCTACTTCAAGGGACAGGACGCATCGGAGCCCCGCTCCATCCTGGCGGTGGCCGCCGAGCGCGAGCGGCCGGCGCTGCTGACGGCCGTCGAGGCCGCGGCCGAGGGGCGCGGCGACATTCCGCCGATCGAGATCGCGCTGGACGGCGAGGGCAACCGCTCCGCCCGCTTCTTCGTCACCTCCTCCGAACGCGACGGCGACGAGGGCGAGGTCGCCATCATCTACGCGCTCGATACGACCGAGCAGAAGGCGCTAGAGGCGCAGTTCGCCCAAGCGCAGAAGATGCAGGCTGTCGGCGAACTCGCCGGCGGCGTGGCGCACGACTTCAACAACGTGCTGCAAGGCATTCTGGGATATGCGGATCTGCTGCTGGTGAACCACCGGCCGACCGACCCGTCCTTCCAGGACATCATGCAGATCAAGCAGAATGCCAACCGGGCCGCCGGGCTCGTGCGGCAGTTGCTGGCCTTCTCGCGCCGCCAGACCCTGCGGCCGCAGGTGATGCATTTCGGCGAGGTGCTCTCCGACCTCTCCATGCTGCTGAAGCGCCTGCTGGGCGAACGCATCGCGCTCGACGTGCGCCACGGCCGCGACCTGTGGCCGGTGAAGGCGGACCTCACCCAGTTCGAGCAGGTGGTGGTGAACCTCGCCGTCAACGCGCGTGACGCGATGCCCGAGGGCGGCAAGCTCGCCATCCGCACCCGCAACGTGCCGGCCGCCGACGCGGAGGGCGTCGGCAATCCACCGATGCCGGCCGCCGACCACGTGCTGATCGAGATCGAGGACAGCGGCACCGGCATTCCGCAGGAGATCATCGACAAGATCTTCCAGCCCTTCTTCACGACCAAGGAGGTCGGCAAGGGCACGGGCCTCGGCCTCTCCATGGTGTACGGCTTCGTCAAGCAGTCGGGCGGCTTCATCTTCTGCGACAGCAAGGTGGGCGCGGGCACGACCTTCCGCATCTACCTGCCGCGCTTTGCGGGAGAGGAGGCTGATACCGCCGCCGAGGCCGCGCAGGCCGCCAAAAAGGAGCAGGCCGGGCAGCCGCCGGTGCAGCAGACCGGCGCCGACCTGACGGGGCAGGGGACGGTCCTGCTCGTCGAGGACGAGGAGGCGGTGCGCGCCTTCGGCGCACGGGCGCTCAGCCAGCGCGGCTACACCGTGCTCGAAGCTGCGTCCGGCGTCGATGCGCTGGAGGTGGTCGCGGCGCACGAGGGCTCGATCGACCTCATCGTCTCCGACGTCGTCATGCCCGAGATGGACGGCCCGACGCTGCTGAAGGAACTGCGCCAGCGCGGGATCACCGCCAAGATCGTGTTCGTCTCCGGCTATGCGGAGGAAGCCTTCCGCAAGAACCTGCCCGAAGGGGAGGAGTTCGGCTTCCTGCCGAAGCCCTTCAGCCTGAAGCAGCTGATCGAGGCGGTGAAGGCCCACTTCGTCTGAGGCGAGGCGTGGCGCGCATGGACGGCCGCCGGACTGCGGGTCTCCAGGACGGCCTTTCCTGAGGGCATTGCAAGGACGCGCAAGAGCCGCGCGTCGCGGCCCATTGCAGCGATTCCGGTAACACAATGCGTCGCCCTCCGAGCGGGGTGACAGGTTTTGTCGTGCTGTCCCTGCATCTTCCCGTTGAACAGCACTGCGCTTTCCCGCCAAGCGGTTGTTTTACAACGGGTTGGACGTGCCGTTTGAGAACAAAAAAAGAACTTGCGAGTTAGAACGAACCGTGACCATCATCGCGTCACCCTCGCCATTGAGATCGCCCCGGGCTCGTGCCAAAAGGATCCCTCACCATGTCTCAGCCGTCTCTTCGACTCGTTGAAGGTCAATCCATGGACAAGGCCAAAGCCCTCGATGCCGCGCTCTCCCAGATCGAGCGCGCCTTCGGCAAGGGCTCCATCATGCGGCTCGGCAAGAACGAGAAAGCGGTCGAGATCGAGACTGTCTCGACCGGCTCGCTGGGGCTCGACATCGCGCTCGGCGTGGGTGGCCTGCCGCGCGGCCGCGTGGTCGAGATCTACGGCCCCGAATCGTCGGGCAAGACGACCCTGGCGCTCCACACCGTGGCCGAGGCGCAGAAGAAGGGCGGCGTGTGCGGCTTCATCGATGCCGAGCATGCGCTGGACCCGGTCTATGCCCGCAAGCTCGGCGTCAACCTCGAGGATCTGCTGATCTCGCAGCCCGACACGGGCGAGCAGGCACTCGAGATCTGCGACACGCTGGTGCGCTCCGGCGCCATCGACGTGCTGGTGATCGACTCCGTGGCGGCGCTCGTGCCGCGCGCCGAGATCGAGGGCGAGATGGGCGAGGTGCAGCCTGGCCTGCAGGCGCGGCTGATGAGTCAGGCGCTTCGCAAGCTCACGGCCTCGATCTCGCGCTCGAACACGATGGTTATCTTCATCAACCAGATCCGCATGAAGATCGGGGTGATGTACGGCTCGCCCGAGACGACCACGGGCGGCAACGCGCTGAAGTTCTACGCCTCCGTCCGCCTCGATATCCGCCGCGTCGGCTCCATCAAGGACCGCGAGGAGGTCGTCGGCAACACGACGCGCGTGAAGGTGGTGAAGAACAAGGTCGCCCCGCCCTTCAAGCAGGTCGAGTTCGACATCATGTACGGCGAGGGTGTGTCCAAGGCCGGCGAGCTCGTCGATCTCGGCGTCAAGGCCGGCATCGTCGAGAAGTCCGGCGCCTGGTTCTCCTATGACAGCCAGCGCCTGGGGCAGGGCCGCGAGAACGCCAAGCAGTTCCTGCGGCAGAACCCCGACGTGGCGGCGCGCATCGAGGGCCAGATCCGCCAGAATGCCGGCCTTCTGGCCGAGCGGATCCTCGAGAACGTCGAGCCCTCCGCCGAGGATCTCGACGAAGGCGAGGCCTGACCACTCGGGCACGAGCTCACCTTCTCCCGCCCTGCGGGAGAAGGTGGCGCGCATGCGCCGGAGGAGGGCGCGGCGCCGGCAGGCGCCGTCATCCCTGCCGCCCCGCCATCGTCTTCCCTTGGCTGAATGCGGCGACCGCGCGATGTGCTTCGCGCTCCATCCTTTCCGCCGCCCATCCCCCTTCTCGACAGCGGCGGTGCGCATCTCTACAAAGCCCGCGACATGTCCTGCGGCGAAGGCCGCCACGAATTGCGGGAAAAGGCGTCAATGAGCGGCGTCAATGAGATCAGGTCTACCTTCCTCGACTATTTCGCGCGTCACGGGCATGAGGTCGTGCCCTCCAGCCCGCTGGTGCCGCGCAACGATCCGACGCTCATGTTCACCAATGCGGGCATGGTGCAGTTCAAGAACGTCTTCACCGGCGCGGAGAAGCGGCCCTATTCGCGTGCCGTCACCGCCCAGAAATGCGTTCGTGCCGGCGGCAAGCACAACGATCTCGACAATGTCGGCTACACCGCGCGCCACCACACCTTCTTCGAGATGCTCGGCAACTTCTC
>NZ_JCACDK010000002.1:0-8417 GCF_059501845.1 Alsobacter sp.
CGCGGGCCTTGCCGTGGCCGAAGCCGACGCGGCCCTTCTGGTCGCCGACGACGACGAGGGCAGCGAAGCCGAAGCGACGGCCGCCCTTCACCACCTTGGCGACGCGGTTGATATGGACCAGGCGGTCCACGAACTCGGAATCGCGCTCTTCGCGATCCCGGTTCGAACGTTCACGAGGCTCTCTTGCCATGGGGTCTCTCACTTTCGCGGCCGCGCGAGGCGCCGCTCGCTCGATACATGGGTTTGCGCCGTCCCCTTACAGGGTCCGACGGCGAAAGGCCACCCTCGCGGGTGGCTCTTCGGGTCGACGGTCCATCGAGGGCCGCCGGATGACGTCCGGCCTGCGCCGGGCGTCAGAAGTCGAGGCCGCCCTCGCGGGCCGCATCGGCCAGGGCCTTGACCCTGCCGTGGTAGATGTAGGCGCCACGGTCGAACACGACCTCCTTGACGCCGGCCTGCAGAGCGCGCTCCGCGATCAGCTTGCCGACAGAGCGGGCCGCCTCGACGTCCGCACCTGTCTTGAGCTGCTCACGCATCGTCTTCTCGATGGTCGAGGCGGAGGCGAGCGTCGCCCCCTTCGCGTCATCGATGATCTGCGCGTAGATCTGCTTGGACGACCGGAAGACCGACAGGCGCGGACGCCCGTTCGCGACCTTCTTGATCGAACGGCGCACGCGAGCCTGGCGGCGCGTCGTGGCCTGGGAATTCTTAGCCATCGCCGTGCCCCTTACTTCTTCTTGCCTTCCTTGCGGAAGATGAACTCGCCGGCATACCTCACGCCCTTGCCCTGGTAGGGCTCCGGACCGCGGAACTCGCGGATCTCGGCGGCGGTCTGGCCGACCTTCTGCTTGTCGATGCCGGTGACGACGATCTCCGTCGGCTTCGGTGTCGCAACCGCGATACCGGCCGGGATCTCGTAGTCGATGTCGTGGCTGTAGCCGAGCGACAGCTTGAGGACCTTGCCGGCGACCGCGGCCTTGTAGCCGACGCCGGTGATCTCGAGCTTGCGCTCGTAGCCCTTGGTCACGCCTTCGACGAGATTGGCGACCTGCGAGCGGGACATTCCCCACATCGCGCGGGCGCGCTTCGTCTCGTCGCGCGGCGTCACCGAAATGGCGCCGTCTTCGAACTTGACCACAACGTCGTCAGGCGCGGCGAAGCTCAGTTCGCCCTTCGCGCCCTTGACCTTGACGAGATTGCCGTCCACGGCCGCCGTAACACCGGCCGGCACCGAGACGGGCTTTTTTCCGATACGAGACATTGGTCTCTCCCCGTGACTGCGTGGCTGGTGGCGGTCAGAAGACCGTGCACAGCACTTCGCCGCCCACGTTCTTTTCACGTGCCTCGTGGTCCGCCATCACGCCCTGGGGCGTGGACAGGATCGTGACACCGAGGCCATTGGCGACGCGCGGCATGGCGTCGACCGACGAATAGACGCGACGGCCCGGCTTCGACACCCGGGCGATCTCCCGGATGACCGGGGCGCCGTCGAAATACTTCAGCTCGATCGCGAACTCGGTGCGGCCATTGCCGTACTCCGTCGTCGTGTAGCCGCGGATGTAGCCCTCCGACTGCAGCACGTCGAGGATGCGGGCGCGCAGGCGCGAGCCGGGTGTGTTGACGGTCGTCTTGCGACGCATCTGCGCATTGCGGATGCGGGTGAGCATGTCGCCGACGGGATCGTTCATAGCCATGGTCGATCCTCCTTCTTACCAGCTCGACTTCGTCAGGCCCGGCACCAGGCCACGCGAACCGAGTTCACGCAGCGCGATGCGGGACATCTTGAGCTTGCGGTAGTAGGCGCGCGGACGGCCCGTTATCTCGCACCGGTTGCGGATGCGGGTCGGGTTGGCGTTGCGCGGCAGCTCCGCGAGCTTGAGGCGGGCGCCGAAGCGCTCCTCCATGCTCTTGCTCTCGTCGTTGGCAACCTCGAGAAGGCGGGCGCGGCGTCCAGCATACTGCTTGGACAGCTTGATGCGCCGCTTGTTCTTCTCGACTGAGCTCTTCTTGGCCATGGTGTTCTCCTGGTTTCCGCGTTTAAGAGCCGGGCTCTTACTGCCGGAACGGGAAGTTGAAGGCGCGCAGCAGCGCGCGTGCCTCGTCGTCGGTCTTGGCGGTGGTGCAGACGATGATGTCCATGCCCCACACGGCCTCGGCCTTGTCGTAGTTGATCTCCGGGAAGATCAGGTGCTCCTTGATGCCCAGGGCGAAGTTGCCCCGGCCGTCGAAGGACTTCGGGTTGAGCCCGCGGAAGTCGCGGACACGCGGCAGCGCCACGTTGATCAGCCGGTCGATGAACTCGTACATGCGCGTGGCACGCAGCGTCACCTTGCAGCCGATCGGCATGTTCTCGCGCACCTTGAAGGTCGCGATGGCCTGGCGGGCCCGGGTGATGACCGGCTTCTGGCCGGCGATCAGCGCCAGGTCGGCGGCAGCCGTCTGCACCTTCTTGGTGTCGTTGGTCGCCTCGCCGACGCCCATGTTGATGACGACCTTGTCGAGGGTCGGCACCTGCATGACGTTCTTGTAGCCGAATTCCTCGACCAGCTTCGGCCGGATGACCTCGGCATAGACCTTCTTGAGGCGCGGCTCGGTAGCCGCAGCGGACATCTCAGCCATCGATCAGGTCTCCCGACCGCTTCGCGAAGCGGACCTTGCGGCCGTCCTCGAGAATCTTGAACCCGACGCGCGTCGCCTTGCCGTCCTTGGGATCAGCGACCGCGATGTTGGACAGGTGAATGGGCGCTTCCTTGGTGATGATGCCGCCCTCCTGCTGCGCCGTCTGGCGCTGGTGGCGCTTCACCAGGTTCACCCCGCGCACCAGGGCGCGCGTTTCCTTCGGCATCACCTGCAGCACTTCGCCGGACTTGCCCGCGTCGCGGCCGGTGAGAACGACGACCTTGTCGCCTTTCTTGATCTTCGCAGCCATCACAGCACCTCGGGCGCCAGCGAAATGATTTTCATGTGGTTCTTGGCACGCAGCTCGCGCGGAACCGGCCCGAAGATACGGGTGCCGATCGGCTCCTTCTGGTTGTTGATCAGCACGGCCGCATTGCGGTCGAAGCGGATCACCGAACCGTCGGGACGGCGGATGTCCTTGGCGGTGCGAACGACGATCGCCTTCATGACGTCGCCCTTCTTCACGCGGCCGCGCGGGATCGCCTCCTTCACGGAGACGACGATCACGTCGCCCACGCCGGCGTACTTCCTCTTGGAGCCGCCCAGCACCTTGATGCACATCACGCGACGCGCGCCGGAATTGTCGGCAACATCGAGGTTCGTCTGCATCTGGATCATGGTCTTGATCCTTTCTCTGTCTCAGACCGGTTTCCGGCGTTTGCTGTAGGCTCGCCGGACTTCGCCTGACGGGGATCTCCGCCCCCTGTCGATCGGATGAAAGTTCAGGCCGAGGCCGCCGCGCCTTCGTCGACGACGACCCAGGTCTTCAGCCGGGAGATCGGCTTGGATTCCTGGATCCAGACCTGGTCGCCGACCTTGCACTTATTCGCCTCGTCATGGGCGTGATAGTTCTTGGTGCGGCGGACGGTCTTCTTCAGCAGCGGATGGGTGAAGCGACGCTCCACCTTCACCACGACGGTCTTGTTCTGCTTGTCGCTGACCACGACGCCCTGCAGAATGCGCTTCGGCATCGTTCTCTCCTCAGGCCTTCGCCACAGCGGCCTTCTCGGCCTGCGTCGTCTTGATGCGCGCGATGTCGCGGCGCACCTGGCGCACGCGGGCAACGTTCTCGAGCTGGCCGGTCGCCTTCTGGAAGCGCAGGTTGAACTGCTCCTTCTTCAGCTTCAGGAGCTCGTCCTGCAGCTGGTCGGCGGTCATGGCCTTGAGGTCGGAAGACCTCTGCGTCGTCTTCATAGAGGCCTCCTCACTCGGCAATGCGCTGAACGAAGCGCGTCTTGATCGGCAGCTTGGCGGCCGCCAGCGTCAGCGCCTCACGTGCAAGCTCGACAGGCACGCCGTCGATCTCGAACATGATGCGGCCGGGCTTGACGCGGCACGCCCAGAACTCAGGCGCGCCCTTGCCCTTGCCCATGCGGACCTCGGTCGGCTTGGACGAGACGGGAACGTCCGGGAACACACGGATCCAGACGCGGCCGGCGCGCTTCATGTGGCGGGTGAGCGCACGGCGGGCGGCTTCGATCTGCCGCGCCGTCACGCGCTCGGGTTCCATCGCCTTCAGCCCGAACTGGCCGAAGTCGAGATTCGTCCCGCCTTTCGCGGCGCCGTGGATGCGGCCCTTGAACTGCTTGCGGAACTTGGTCTTCTTGGGCTGCAGCATAGCTCGCCTCCAAACGGGTCCGGCTTACGCCGCTTCGCCGCGACGGCCACCGGAGCGCTGGCCACCATCGTCGGCCATGCGCCTGTCCTGCGCCATCGGGTCGTGTTCCAGGATCTCGCCCTTGAAGATCCACACCTTGATTCCGCACGTCCCGTAGGTCGTGAACGCCGTCGCCGTGCCGTAGTCGACATCGGCGCGCAGCGTGTGCAGCGGCACCCGGCCTTCGCGGTACCATTCCTGGCGCGCGATCTCGGCACCGCCAAGGCGGCCGGAGCAGTTGATGCGGATGCCCTCGGCGCCAAGGCGCATCGCCGACTGGACGGCGCGCTTCATGGCGCGGCGGAACGCCACGCGGCGCTCCAGCTGCTGGGCGATCGACTCGGCGACGAGCGTCGCGTCGACCTCGGGCTTGCGCACCTCGACGATGTTGATGACGACCTCGGAGGTCGTCATCTTGCCGACGAGCTTGCGCATCTTCTCGATGTCGGCGCCCTTCTTGCCGATCACCACGCCCGGACGGGCGGAGTAGATCGTGACCCGGCACTTCTTGTGCGGGCGCTCGATGACGATCTTCGACACGGCCGCCTGCTTCAGCTGTTTCATCAGCGCTGCGCGAATGCGGATGTCCTCGTGGAGGAGGTTGCCGTACTCGTTCTTGCCGGCGACCCAGCGGCTGTCCCACGTCCGGTTGATGCCGAGGCGCAGGCCGATCGGATTGACCTTCTGACCCATCGTTCTCTCCTCAGGCCTTCGCTTCGACTTCGCGGACGATGATGGTCAGGTTGGAGAATGGCTTCTCAACCCTGCCGGCCCGGCCGCGGGCGCGGGCATGGAACCGCTTCATCACCAGCGCCTTGCCCACGAAGGCCTGCGACACGACGAGATCGTCGACATCGAGGTCGTGGTTGTTCTCGGCGTTGGCGATCGCGCTCTCCAGGCACTTGCGAACGTCCCTGGCGATACGCTTGCGCGAGAATTCGAGATCCGCCAGGGCGGTCGAGACCTTCTTGCCGCGGATCAGCTGAGCCACGAGGTTCAGCTTCTGCGGCGAGACCCGCAGCATGCGCGCCACGGCCTTGGCTTCGTTGTCCGGGAGGGCCCGGGGCGTCGCTGCCTTACCCATGGCTCACTTCCTCTTGGCTTTCTTGTCCGCCGCGTGGCCGTAGAAGGTACGGGTCGGGGCGAACTCGCCGAACTTGTGGCCCACCATCTCTTCCGAAACGTTGACCGGGATATGCTTCTGGCCGTTGTAGACGCCAAAGGTGAGGCCGACGAACTGCGGCAGGATCGTGGAGCGACGGCTCCAGATCTTGATCACCTCGTTGCGCGTCGAGGACCGTGCGGCGTCCGCCTTCTTCAGCAGGTAGCCGTCGACGAACGGGCCCTTCCATACGGAGCGAGTCATCGTGAGCTCCCCTTACTTCTTCTTGCGGGCGTGACGGCTGGACACGATGAAGGCGTCGGTCCGCTTGTTGGACCGCGTCTTCTTGCCCTTGGTCGGCTTGCCCCACGGGGTGACCGGGTGGCGGCCGCCAGAGGTGCGGCCTTCGCCGCCGCCGTGCGGGTGGTCGATCGGGTTCATGGTCACGCCGCGGTTGTGCGGGCGACGGCCGAGCCAACGCTGGCGTCCGGCCTTGCCGATCGAGGTGTTCATGTGGTCGGGGTTCGAGACCGCGCCCACCGTCGCGAAGCAGCCGCCATGGACGAGGCGCTGCTCGCCGGAGTTCAGGCGGATGATCACGTAGCCCTGGTCGCGACCGACGATCTGCGCGTAGGTGCCGGCCGAGCGCGCGATCGAGCCACCCTTGCCGATCTTCATCTCCACATTGTGGACGATGGTCCCGACGGGGATGTTGCCGACCGGCATGGCGTTGCCCGGCTTGATGTCGGCCTGCTCGGCCGCCACCACCTGGTCTCCCACCTGCAGCCGCTGCGGCGCCAGGATGTAGGAGAGCGTGTCGTCCGCGAAGCGGAGCAGCGCGATGAAGGCGGTGCGGTTCGGATCGTACTCGATCCGCTCCACCTTCGAGGGCTGGCCCAGCTTTCCGCGCCGCTTGAAGTCGACGATGCGGTAGGTCTGCTTGTGGCCGCCGCCGCGGAAACGGACGGTGACCCGGCCGTAATTGTTGCGGCCGCCCTTGGACGACTTGCCCTCGGTGAGCGTCTTGACCGGCTTGCCCTTGTAGAGCTCGCTGCGGTCGACGATCACGAGCTGGCGAAGGCTCGGGGTGATGGGCTTGAAGGTCTTGAGTGCCATGGTTCCTGTCCTCTGGCTCTCACAGACCCGTCGTGACGTCGATCGACTGGCCCTCGGCGAGGGTCACGATCGCTTTCTTCACGTCGGACTGCCGGCCCAGCGTGCCGCGGAAGCGCTTCACCTTGCCCTTGCGGACCAAGGTGTTGACGCTCTTCACCTTGACGTCGAAGAGCTTCTCGACGGCCGTCTTGATTTGCGGCTTGGTGGCGTCCATGCGGACCTTGAAGACCACCTTGTTGGCCTCGGACAGGGCGGTCGCCTTCTCGGTGATCACCGGGCCGAGGATGACGTCGTAGTGACGCGGGTCCGTGCTCATTTGAAGCGCGCCTCCAGCGCATCCACGGCGGCCTTGGTCAGCACGAGCTTCTCGCGGCGCAGGATGTCGTAGACGTTGATGCCCTGGACGGGCAGCACGTCGATGTTCGGGATGTTCCGCGCGGCGAGCGCGAAGTTCTTGTCGAGCTCGGCGCCACCGATGATCAGCGCGCTGCCGAGGCCCATCCGGCCGAAGCTTTCCTTCAGCGCCTTGGTCTTCGGGTCGGCGGCCACCGCCTGGTCGACGACCAGGATGGCACCGTCCTTGGCCTTGGCCGAAAGGGCATGGCGAAGCGCCAGGGCGCGGACCTTCTTGGTCAGGTCATGCGCGTGGGAGCGCACGACCGGTCCGAAGGCACGTCCACCGCCGCGGAACTGCACCACGCGGGCCGATCCGTGACGGGCGTTGCCCGTGCCCTTCTGCTTGTAGAGCTTCTTGCCCGTGCGGGCGATCTCGGCGCGGCCCTTGGTCTTGTGCGTGCCGGCCTGCCGCTTGGCAAGCTGCCACAGCACGTAGCGCTGGATCAGGTCCTGGCGCGGGTCGAGACCGAAGATCTCGTCGGAAAGCTCGACCGAACCGGCCGAAGTCCCCTCGAAGGTTGTGACGTCGATCTTCATCACGCGCTCTCCTGACCTTCCGCGACCGCGGCCGGCTGTGTGGCGGCAGCACCGTCATGGGCGGGCAGCCGGAACTTGCCGGGCTTCGGAGCCTCGGACGGCAGGGCGCGCTTGACAGCGTCCCGCACGAAAATCCAGCCGCCCTTCACGCCGGGCACCGCGCCCTGCACGAGGATGAGCCCGCGCTCCACGTCGGTCTGCACGACCTTGAGGTTCTGCGTGGTCACACGCTCGACACCGAGATGGCCGCCCATCTTCTTGTTCTTGAACGTCTTGCCGGGATCCTGGCGGCCGCCGGTCGAACCGAGCGAGCGATGGGAGATCGACACGCCGTGCGATGCGCGCAGGCCGCCGAAGTTCCAGCGCTTCATGCCGCCGGCGAAGCCCTTGCCGGTGCTCGTGCCGGTCACGTCGACGAACTGGCCGGCGACGAAGTGGTCAGCCGTGATCTCGGCACCGACCGGGATCAGGTCCTCGGCGGCGACGCGGAACTCGGCGATCTTGCGCTTGGGCTCGACCTGAGCCACCGCGAAGCGACCGCGTTCGGCCTTCGACACGTTCTTGACCTTGGCCTTCCCGACGCCGAGCTGCAGCGCCGTGTAGCCGTTCTTTTCTTCCGTCCGGTGGGCGACAACCTGACAGTTGTCGACCTTGAGGACGGTGACCGGCACATGTTCTCCCGCATCAGTAAAGATGCGGGTCATGCCGAGCTTCTGGGCGATGACGCCTGACCGCATGGTGTGGACCCCGTATCCGCGCGCAGCTTCAGAGCTTGATCTCGACGTCGACACCGGCCGCCAGGTCGAGCTTCATCAAAGCGTCGACGGTCTGGGGCGTGGGGTCGAGGATGTCGAGGACACGCTTGTGAGTGCGGATCTCGAACTGCTCGCGCGACTTCTTGTCGATGTGCGGCGAGCGGTTCACCGTGAA
>NZ_JCACDK010000003.1:0-114111 GCF_059501845.1 Alsobacter sp.
AAGCTCCGACGTCAACACCGCCATACAGGACACCATCGCCAAAGCCGAAGGGTGATCCCGCGAAACGGCGCCCGCCCCCGCGGGGCGGTCGGGCGCCGTCTCGACCGCCCCGCCTGGGAGGGCAGCCGTGGAACGGATCACCATCGCAGTGCCGGACGGCCCGGCCCTGTCGGCCCTCGTGGCCGGCAAGGGCCGTCCGCTCGTCATGATTCCGGGCTGGTCGCAGACGGCGGCCGAGTTCGGGCGGAACATCGAGGCGTTGGCGGACGCCGGCTCCCGCGTCATCGCGCTCGACATGCGCGGCCACGGCGAGAGCGAGAAGCCTGCCGGCGGCTACAGGATCGCGCGGCTCGCCCGCGATCTCGCCGGCGTTCTCGACGCGCTCGGGCTGGAGCGGGCAGACGTGCTCGGCCACTCGATGGGCTCTTCCGTCATCTGGGCTTACCACGATCTCTTCGGCCCGAGCCGGCTCGGCAAGATCGTCATCGTCGACCAGGCGCCCTCGGTGATCGCCAAGCCGCACTGGACCGACGCGCAGCGGCTCGACGCCGGCTGCCTGTTCCCGTCTCCGGCCGAGTTCGGCGGCTTCTACCAGGCCGTGCGGACGACGTCGGACCCGGCGGGCACCGCGGCCCTGCTGAAGGGCATGTTCACGCCGCAGGCCAGCGAAGCCGACCTGGCCTTCGTCGCCAGCGAGAACCTGAAGTTTCCCCGGCAGCAGGCGGCAGACCTGCTGCACGACCACTGCTATCTCGACTGGCGCGACACGATCGAGGCACTTCGCCGGCCCACCCTCGTCGTTGGGGGTGAAGCGAGCATCTTCTCGGCCCAGTCGCAGCGCTGGATCGCCTCGCGAATTCCAGGCGCGGAGGTCGACATCGTCCCCGCGGCCGAGGGCGGAGGGCATTTCATGTTCTTCGAGAACCCGCGCCGGTTCAACACGCTGGTCTCGAGCTTCCTGGCCCGTTGAGGGCACGCCAGCATGCGCATCCGCCGGGCGCCGCGCCCGGCGGACTATCAGACCAGACCAATTGGCGACCGACTACTTGCAGGTCGGGGACAAGCGGCTGGGCTGGCTGAGATCGCCAAACGAGTCGCAGCGCTGGATGGGCTCGTTCACTGCGTCATTCTGCTCCGCCGCGTTATTGCGGGAGATCGAGCCGGTCTGGTCGGAGTTGCCGCCGCCGGAGAAAGGCGCGTTTGGCGTGCCCATCTGGCCGTTCACGTCGTTGCCGGTGGCTCTGTTGTTCTGGTTCGTGGAGGTCTGGGCTGAAGCGAGCGTGGTAGCTGCGCACAGCGCCGTCGCGAGCAATAGGGCTCTCATCGCGGTCTCCCCTGTTTTCCATGTGCGGACCCGACGAACGCCGGTGCCCGCAAAAGGTTCGGGAGAGACCCGGTGCCGGAGAGGTCCCGGCGGCGCCGCTACACGCTTCCGTTGGCGATGGAGAGCAGGGTCGAGACCGCGATGACGACGGCGTAGGCGAGCAGGGAGACCTGGAGGACGCGAAAGAGCAGGCGGGACTGGGTAGTGCTGATCGGTTCCATGGCTGCCTCCTGTGTGGCAACCGGAGACTGACACCTGCCTGACCGCGTAGAGGTGCCGGCGCGCACAAGGCAGCGACGGGGCACAGCGGAACGCGCGAGGCATGGCCGCGTTATCGTATCCCCAAGCAGAGAAGGCGTTCATGACCGACTTTGAGATCGGCCGCGGGCGCGTCGAGCCCGACTGGGCTCGCGAAGCCCGCTTGCAGGCAACCCTGGCCGCGGCGGCCGTCCTGGCTGTCGCAGTGGCGGCCACGGGCTGGATGATCGGCTACTGGTAGCCCGTCCGTGCGGGCGCCGCCCGAAGCGGCGCCCGGTTCGCGCCCTTCAGAGAGGCGCCCAGGTGCCGAGGTCGTCGATGTTGTCGGGCGCGAGCCCGGGATCGATCTGGTCGACGGAGCCCGGCATCTGCTGGGTCATGATGTCCATCGTGTTCTGCATGCCCTTGTACCGGCCGAGTGCGGCCTTGTCGCCGACATAGACGCAACCGCAACCGTTGGGATCGGCATAGAGGTAGGACACCTTGCCCTTCTTCGTCTGCCTGACCATGGCGTTGGCGGGCAGGCTGGCGAAGTAGTTCGCCTGGGCCTCGTTGGTCGGACGTTTCGCCACGAAGCCAGCATCGATCAACGGCTGGTTCGCCGAGGCCACGGGAGCCTGCGCCGGCGGCGGCGCCGCGGTCTGGCAGGCTGCGAGCGTGAGGGCGGCGCCGGCCAGGACTGTCACGGCAAGCTTCATGGACACACCCTCGCGCTGGACCACACGCCGTCCGAAAAGGCCGGCACGGGGTGACAATGCATCCCGGACGCCGGCCGCGGCTTGACACTCCGTGACGGCGGCTTGTCCTTCCGGGACAGGATCGTCCTGCTAGGGCGTGATCGCGACCTTCAGCACGCCGTCCCGCTGGTGGGAGAAGAGGTCGTAGGCTGCCTCGATGTCCTCCAGCCGGAACCGGTGCGTCACCAGGGCGCCGAGGTTGGCCCGGCCCGACGCGACCACCTCCATCAGCCGCCGCATCCGCTCCTTGCCGCCGGGGCAGAGCGTCGTGACGATGCTGAGGTCACCGAGCCCGGCCGCGAACGCACCGAGCGGAATCGTGAGGTCGGAGGAGTAGACGCCAAGGCTAGACACCGTCCCGCCGGGGCGCACCACGCGCAGGCAGGATTCGAAAGTGCCCTGCGTGCCCAGCGCCTCGATGGCCACGTCGACGCCGCGGCCCTCGGTGAGCCGCATGATCTCCGCGACGGGGTCGCCCGCCGTGAAGTCCACAACGTGGTCGGCTCCCAAAGCCCGCGCCGTCTCGAGGCGCTTGGCCACCGTGTCGACTCCGATGATCCTCGTCGCCCCCATCAGCTTCGCGCCGGCCACGGCGCACAGGCCGATAGGCCCAAGCGCAAAGACCGCCACGGTGTCGCCGATGCGGATGCCGCCGCGTTCCGCGCCCGAGAAGCCCGTCGACATGATGTCCGGGCACATCAGCACCTGCTCGTCCGTGAGCCCGTCGGGGATGGGACTGAGGTTGACCATGGCGTCGGGCACGAGGACGAAGTCGGCCTGGCAGCCGTCGATCGTGTTGCCGAACTTCCAGCCCCCGATCGCCTTGAAGCCGCTGCGCGTTCCCGCCCCGTCCTGGGAATGGCATCCGCACAGGCAGGCATAGCTGTGGCCACTCGGCGTGATGGCACCGGCGATGACGCGCTGTCCCTCGCTGTACCCCGTCACGGCCGAGCCGAGTTTCTCGATGATGCCGACGGGCTCGTGGCCGACCGTGAGGCCGCTCGCCACCGGGTACTCGCCCTTCAGAATGTGGACGTCCGTTCCGCAGATCGTCGTGGTCGTGATCCGCACGAGGGCGTCCGTGGGTCCGACGTCGGGAACAGGCTTGTCGTCAAGGACGATCCGCCCCGGCTCGACAAAGATCGCAGCACGCATTCTGGCCATCACCGTCTCCTCTGCTGCGCCGGATGTAGCCCGGCGTCCGCAGCGGGTCGTTGACCTCCCTCAGTCATGTTTCCGTTATCGTGGGATGAGCGTCAGGGCCCGGAATCGATGCTTGTGGCCACCGTGTGTGGTCCGATTTTTATAAGAAGCCGGTCCGTTCGGCCGCCAGTGCGCTCGGGCCCAGCCTCAGCGCCGGCCGGTCTCCGCCAGCCGGCGTTCGAGCCTCGCCATGAGCTCGTCGAGTTCCTGCAGGTCCCTCGCCGTCAGCTTCGGGCCGGGATGACGGGTCGCCGCGCTGGCGATGGCGCCGCGCCGTCGCAGGATTTCCTTGCGCACCGCAAGTCCGAAGCCGAGCTGCTGCTCGTGCCTCACGATGGGCAGGTAGATGTCGAAGAGGTCCTCGGCTGCCTCCGGATCGCCTTTCGCAAACAGGCCGCACACCTGCACCAGCATCTCCGGGTAGCCGAAGCCCGTCATCGCCCCATCGACGCCACGGCGCAGTTCCTGCGGCAGGTGCAGCGCGCCATTGCCGACGAGAATGCTGACCCGCCGTCCTTGACCCTTTTCGGAGCGCTCCCGCATCCTGGTGATCTTGGCGAGCCCGGGCGCCTCCTCGTGCTTCAGCATGACGAAGCCGGGAAAGGCGTCGATCAGCCTGTGCAGGACGGTGACCGAAGTGACCACGGTCGTGGTCTGCGGAAAGTCCTGGTAGACCACCGGCACGTCGGGCCCGAGCCGCGTGAAGAGCTCTTCCCAGTAGGCGTAGACCTGGTCATCGGTCCGCAGGCCCGGGATCGGCGCGATCATCAGCCCGGCTGCGCCGAGGTCCATGGCGTCTTTCGAGAAGCGGACCAGATTGTCCGTGCCGGGATTGCTGGCGCCGACAACCACCGGAATGCGTCCTGACACCCGCTTCAGCACGTGCTCGAGGAAACCGCGCGATTCCTGCGCCGTCAGCTTCGGTGCCTCGCCAAGCACGCCCAGGATCGTGATCCCGTCGACGCCCTTCTCGACGTAGAACTCGATCAGACTGTCCGTGCTGGCGTAGTCGATCTCGCCCGTGTCCGTGAACGGCGTCGGCGAAATGATGTAGACGCCCTTCGTATTCTCGCTGATCCGCATTGCCATGTCCGTTCAGTCTCCAGCCTGCGGCCCGCCGCAACCAAGCGCGGACCAGCGTAGCCCTGCCTCAGCCCGCAACCACTTCGCTCATCGGCGCCAGAAGGTGCCCTGCTTCCGAAAGCCGCTCGCGAACGCGTTGCGCCATCTGCACGGCACCTGGCGTGTCGCCGTGCACGCAAACCGTGTCGATGCGGCCCCAGAGGCGCTTGCCTGTCGCCGTGACGACGGCCCCTTCCTCCACCATCTGGACCACCCGCCGCGCTGCCTCATCCGCGTCGTGGATCACGGCGCCCGGCGCCTTGCGCGGCAGGAGGTTGCCGGTCTCGGCATAGGCACGGTCGGCGTAGATCTCGCGCGCCATGGGCAGGCCGAGCCTGTCCGCCGCCTTCTCCGTTTCCATGCCCGGCATGACGACGAGGATCAGCGACGGGTCCACGGCCTTCGCCGCGCGGGCCACCGCCATGGCGAGGTCAGGCTCTTCCGCCGCCATGTTGGCGAGTGCGCCATGCGCCTTCACGTGCCGGATCGGGTGTCCCGCGGCATGAGCCAGCGCCTGCACCGCGCCGATCTGGTAGATGACCTGCCGCTCGATCTCGGCCGGGCTTTCGCCGCGAATGGCGCGTCGCCCGAAGCCGTAGAGATCATGGAAACCGGGGTGCGCGCCCGGCGCCACGCCGTTGACCTTCGCCAGGCGCAGGGTGGCATCGATCACGTTGGGGTCGCCGGCATGAAATCCGCAGGCGATATTGGCGGAGGTGACGATGCGCAGCATGGCCGCATCGTCGCCGATCGCATAGGCCCCGAAGCCTTCGCCCATGTCGCAGTTGAGATCGATGGCAGCCATCGCCGGCAATCCTGACACCCTCCCTCCCCTATGCGCCCCCCGGCCATGCCGGCGCAATGGTCACGGCCGCACGGGAGATGCGCGATGCGCCCCGTGACTAGGCCCCGCTATCTCAGCGCCGGCGACGCCGGGCTCGTCGTCGAACTCGGCAGCGAGATCGATGCCGCCGTGAACGACCGCGTCGTCGCGCTGGCGGCAGCACTGGAGGCCATGGGGCTGCCGGGGATCCGCGAATGCGTGCCGACCTACCGGTCCCTCCTGGTGCAGTACGACCCCGTCACCCTCCCCCGGACAGACCTGATCGCCGCTGTGGAAGGTTGCTGGCCGCCGACGCCGCTTGCCGGATCTGCGCGCACGCACTGGCGCGTGCCGGTGCTCTATGGCGGCGAAGCCGGGGAGGACCTCCCCGCCGTCGCGGCGCTGCACGGGTTGAGCGAGGAGGAGGTCGTCCGGCTCCATTCCGGCGCATCCTATCGCGTCTACATGCTGGGTTTCGCGCCCGGCTTCGCCTATCTCGGCGGGCTGCCGGAGCGCATTCACACGAGCCGCCGGGCTGACCCCCGCGCGCAGACGCCGCCGGGCAGCATCTCCATCGGTGGCCAGCAGGCAGCCATTTCGCCCCCGCTGCCGATCCCGAGCGGGTGGCACCTGCTCGGGCGAACCCCGGTGCGGTCCTACGACCCCGCCAGGAGCGCCATGCCCTTCCTGTTCGCTCCCGGCGACATCGTGCGCTTCGAGCCCGTCTCGGCCCTCGACTACGCGACGCTCCGTGCAGCGGCGGAGGCAGGAGACCTCGTTGCCGTCCGGGAGCCCAGCGATGGATGACGCGCTGCAGATCGTCGAGCCCGGCCCGTTCTCGACGGTCCAGGATTTTGGCCGCCTCGGCTGGCAGCGCTTCGGCATTTCCGCCTCCGGGGCGCTCGACATCCGCTCGATGATCCTGGCCAACGCGCTCGCCGGGAATCCGCCGGGGACCGCGGTCATCGAGACGACCGCCACCGGACCGGTTCTCCTTGTCCAGGCAGAAGCCTGCCGGCTCGGCTACGCCGGGATGGAAGCTCGCCTGCTGCTCAACGGCGTGCCCGTGCACCCGGGACGCAGCATCGACTGCGTCCGCGGCGACCGGGTCTCCTTCAAGGGCGGCAGCGAAGGGATGCGCGGCTACATCGCCGTCCAGGGCGGCTTCGCCCTCGCGCCGGTGCTGGGAAGCCGTTCGACACATACGCGATCGGGGATCGGCGGCGTGTCGGGCAGGCCGCTCCGCGCGGGCGACGTCCTGCCGCTGGCGGCGGCAAGACCGGTGGGCCCGCCCCGGGAACGACCCGGCGCAACGCTTCGCCTGCCGCCCGCCCGAGAGGTGCGGGTCGTGCCGGGGCCGCAGGACGATCATTTTACGCCGGAGGCCATGCGGGCATTCCTGGGCGAGACCTACACCGTCTCGCACCGCGCCGACCGCATGGGCATGCAGCTGGACGGCCCGGCCCTGGCGCATGCGGGAGGCTTCAACATCGTCTCCGACGGCATCGTCAACGGCAGCATCCAGGTTCCCGGCCACGGGCGGCCGGTGATCCTGCTGGCCGACCGCCAGACGACCGGCGGTTACCCGAAGATCGCGACGGTGATCGAGCCCGACCTCGGCCTTCTCGCCCAGATGCGGCCCGGCGCGCATGCACGCTTCCGGGCCCTGACGCCGGACGAGGCCGAAGCGGCTGCACGCGCCTGGCGGCAGGACATCGTCGACTGCGTCTCCCAGATCCGGGAGGCCGGCTCGGAAGGCCATCTGCTGGCGAGCGAGCGCCTGCTCGGCCTCAACCTAGTCGGCGGCGTCGTCGGCCCGGCCCACGACGAGGGCCCGCACTCCTGATCCCGGCCGGGAACCCGCTTCGCCCCCGCTGCATTGCATCGCATCCCCGGAGCGAGAGGACAGCCGATGCAGATCGCCGAGATCATGACCCGCAATGTGCGCGACATCGCGCCCCAGCGCAGCATACGCGAGGCAGCGCGGCTGATGGACGAGCTCAATGTCGGAATGATCCCGGTCTGCGACGGGGGCCGTCTGGTCGGCGTTGTGACGGACCGCGACATCACCGTGCGCGCCACGGCGGCCGGGTCGGCTCCCGACACGACCGCCGTCGTCGGAGTGATGACGACGAACCCGCGCACCTGCCGCATGTCGGACGACGTGACGGCCGCCGTGACCCTGATGAACGAGCTCCAGGTCCGCCGCATCCCGGTGCTCGACGACAGCGGCTGTCTCGTCGGCATCGTCGCGCTGGGGGATGTCGCCGAGGCCGAGCCGGCGATGGCCGCCAGGGTCTTGCACGAGGTCTCGACGCCGTCCGAGCCCGACCTCACCAGCGCCGCGGGCCGGCCTCTCACGCCCGCCAACGACCCGCTGACCGCCGAAGAGCGCGAGGAACTGCAGCGACGGGCCCGCAAGTCCGACGTCGCGGCTGGCAATCACCGTCCGGATGAGGGACGGGCCGCGGACCCGCCGTCCGACATGCGCGACGACGAGATCGTGCGCGCGGCCTTCGGCTCGGCGGGCGCCGAGCCCGGGGCCGGCGAACGGCCCGACGACACGCTGCCTGCTGCCGCCGCGGGAGGCCCGGGGTTCTTCCACGACGATTCAGCCGCTGCCTCCGCCCAGGCGGCAGGGTATGGCGAGGAGGATGTCCGCGACCAAGGCATCCGTACCGTAGCGCCCCGCGTCCGCCACGTTCCGCCGCCGGAGCCCGGCGAGGACGCATCGGGCGGCCTCGAGCCACCCTCGCCCACCCGTCAGCCGGGCGACCGGTAAGGCCTGCCGGAACATCGCGGCCAAACCGGCGTTCGCCCTGGACAGGAGGTGCCCATGTCGGACGACAACAGCCGCGATGCCGGCCTGCCCGATCCCGTGATCAGCGTCGGCAGCTCAAACGTCGACCTTGGCTCCGCCTTCCGGTCTTCTGCCGAGGCTGCAATCCGGAAATCCGTCGCCAAGCATATGGGCCGCCTGACGGCGGCGTCCGTGCACGTGGCCGCCGAGGGCAGCTCCTATCGCTGCTCCCTGACGATCCAGGTGGGCGGCACCCCGACCCTGGCGGCCGAGGGCGACGGCCCCGACGTACCTGCCGCATTCCGGGCCGCACTGGAGAAGGTCGACAAGCAGCTCAGACGCACCAAGCGGGCGCTCCGCGAAGATCGCCACAACCGCCCTGACCGCCGCACCACCGCCTGAGCGCGTGCGTTCGGGCTTTACGCAACGGTCGACCGGGAGCCCGACGCGTAAAGAGCGCAATGTTTTCCTCTCAAAAAGCAATCCGGCTCTTGACCTCGTCACCTTCAACGCGCCGTAACTACCTCACATCAGGTCGGGAGGATCAGGGGCGAGCGTGGTCGAGATGGCGAGTAAGGGAGGCGCGGCGAGCGCCAGCTGGGACGAACGTTCGCTCTGGATGAAGATGGTGCGGGGCCGCTGGGTCGCGGACCGGCCAGCCATTTCCTATTCGCTTGCCATCGCGATCTCGGCGGTGGCTCTCGCCCTTCGCGTTGCGACCGACCCGTTCCTGCCTCCGGGCTTCCCGTTCCTCACCTTTTTCCCGGCCGTCATCATCACGACCTTCGTTTGCGGGCTTTGGCCGGGCATCCTGTGCGGAACGCTTTGCTTCTTTGCCGCGTGGTACTTCTTCATCGAGCCCCGGACCTCGATGATCCTTTCGGGCGCGGCGGTCACCGCGCTGGCATTCTACGTATTCATCGTGGCGGTCGACATCGCTCTCATTCACGGCATGCGAAAAGCTGCCGAACGACTCGAGCTGAAGCAGCGGGTCGTGGAGGATCTCCTCGCGCGCCAGAACGTCATGTTCCAGGAGCTGCAGCACCGCGTTGCCAACAACATGCAGTTCGTCTCCTCGCTTCTGCTTTTGCAGCGGCGCAAGGTGGAAGCAGACACGCAGGCGGCCGAAGTCCTTGAAGAGGCGCGCTCCCGCATCGACACGATCGGGCGGATACACCGGCGGCTGTACGATCCCGACCGCGCCAACCTGCCCGCGGCGCCCTACCTCCAGGCCCTCTGCGACGACGTGCTCGAGGCGTCCGGACAGGCCCGGATCACCTGCACGATCCGCGCGCCCGACGTGTGCTTCGACCTGACCCAGCTCACGGCCCTGTCGCTTCTGGTGGCCGAACTGGCCACGAACGCCGTCAAGCACGCCTTCCCCGCCGAGCAGAACGGCACTCTCACGGTCGCCCTGGAGCCGCTGGAGCAACCGCGCTGGCGGCTCACGGTCTCCGACGACGGGCGTGGCCTTCCCGCGGAGTTCGGCACCACCTCGTCCCCGAGCCTCGGCCTGCGCATCGTCCAGGGGCTCGCACGCCAGCTCGGCGGCGAGATCCGCTTCGAGTCCGCGCGTGGCACACGCGCCATCGTGGAGTTCGCCCGCGCCTGAACGCGTCGCCTTGCCTCAATTGGCGAGGTAGGGCCGCTGCAGCGAAAACGCGATCGCCTCGAAGACGCTTTTCAGGGCATTCGCATCCGTGGCGTCGAAGGAGTGCTCGGTGTCCGTGGCGCAATTCCGCAGCATCTGCATGGCCGTCGTGTCGGTGACCATGAGCGAGATCGTGTAAACCTCGATGCCCTTGGCCTTCACGTTGGTGCAGAGCTGGGACGTATAGGTGTTGGCGAGCGTCGTGTTGGTGCCGGTATGGGTGGTCGACGTCGTGCTGGACATCGACTTGGTGTTCATGCCGTCGGTCATGAACACCAGCGCCTTGCGCGGCTTCCTGTTCTGCGCGTCGTAGGGCTGGGCAGTCGACAGCGGATCGGTCCGCGACAGGGCGTGCAGGCCCCAGACCAGCCCGGCCGGCATGTAGGTCTCTCCGGAAGGAACGAGCCCGCTGATCTTGGCCTTGATCGTCGTCTTGTCGGTGGACAGCGGCAGAAGCTCGGTGCTGCAGGTCGTATTGTTGTAGAGCGCCGGCCATTTCGTCGCCGGCTGGTCATCGTTCAGGTTCAGCGGGTAGCTGCGCGAGCCGACGCACCCCGTCCATTTGTAGGTGGACACCGGCGAATTGCACTGGTCGGCGTAATTCCAGGTCGTGCAGGTGTTCTGCGTCGTGTACTTCGTGCAGGTCGTGTCGCACTGCTGCGTAGTCTTGGTGGTCGGCACCCCGTCATTGTAGGTCGTGGTCGTCACGTCGCGGCAATTGGACTTCACCGACGTCTGGCAGACCTGCGTCGGCGTGTAGGTGGCACAGGTGGTCTTCTGGGGCGAACAGACCGGGGCGCCCGTGACGCTGTAGTCGTCGCTGCGCGTCAGCCACGAGGCGTTGCGATAGGCCGTCCCGACATTGACGTACTGCGCGAACGGCACGACCGCGATCGACACCTGGTTCGACGAATCCTTCATCAGAATGTCGACGAGGTTGTTGGCCGCGACCTTCAGCGTGCCGATCTTGTTGTCGGTGGTCATGGAATTGGTCGTATCCAGCACCAGGGCGAGCTCGACCGTGTTGTCGAGGCCACGCTTGACCGTGGCGCTGGTCTGGTAGGGCACGAGCGGCCGGAAGCTGCTGAGCAGCCTTGTCCGGAAATTCGTCGTCAGGACCACATTGGTCGTGCGCCCGCTGTCGGCCAAGGAGACCGCGATCGCCGGCTCGTCGTCGATGCGCAGGTCCGGGCTGACCTGCCCCTTCACGAAGCTGGTGACGACCCGCAGGGCCTGCTCGTTGGTGGTGACCTTGGCGTTGTTGGCGGCGAGCGCAGCAGCATCGGTGATCGCCTGGACGCGGGACTTGGACCGCGCCAGCGTCGCATAGTCGATCGCGACACCGGAGAAGAGCACGAGGACGGGAAGCGCGGCGGCGAAGAACACCGCCATGGCCCCTTTTTCGTCGGTGAGAAACAGGCGGGCGAGACGGGTCATGGCGGCATCTCCATCATTCGCGAGGGAGCGGAGGGATGCCACGACAATGCTACGTAGTTCTCAGGATAAAGTGAATCGAACCGCCGGAATCACAGTACTCAACAGCGCCGCAAGCTAGGGCTTGACAGTATTCGTAGCGTTTTCATTGAAGAGGGTTTACGCAGTATCTACGGGCAGGCAGCGCTTACCTCACATAGGTGGCAAGCGTTGCGGCCATTCGATCGGCCGGAGTTCCTGCTGGAAACAGCGTGAGGAACTTACCATCAGGCCCGAGCAGGTAGATCAGGGAGCCGTGGTCCACGTAATACTCGTCCGTGGCGCCAGGGCTCGGCAGCACCTTGCGGCGATGAACCTTGAAGACCATGGCGGCGGCCGCCACCTGCGCCTCGCTGCCCGTCAGGCCGACGAAGCGGGGATGAAACGACGACAGGTACTCGCGCAGCACAGACGGCGTATCGCGCTCCGGGTCCACGGTTGCGAATGCCGGCGTGACCCGCTCGCCCGCCGGCCCGAGCCTTTCGAGGGCCTGCGTCATGGCCATCAGGTCGGTCGGGCAGACGTCGGGGCAGTGCGTGTAGCCGAAGGCGAGCAGGAGGTAACGGCCGCGAAAATCCGCGTCGCTCACGGCAGCGCCCTGCTGGTTCACGAGCGTGAACGAGCCGCCGAAGACTTTCTCCAGCGGATCGCCCGCGCTCGCCGGTCCGCTGAACGCCAGCAGGACCAGCGCGCACAGGCCAGCCGCCAGCCGTGTCACGGATCAGCCCGCAGCTGAGGGTTAGAGACGTTCGGGCTCTTCGAGCGGAGCCCCGGAATGCCGAACACGCCGTCCTTGGCGATGATCTCGCGCACCGTCGGGTCCTTGCGCACCCAGTCCTGGTTGTCGCCATGGGCCGCCGACCATTGCTTGCCGAAGCCGTCGGCCGGGATCCACGGGTCGGAGGAATTCACCCGCACCTGCTGCACGAACATCAGCGGGATCCGCGGATCCTCGATGAGCAGCCCGTCCACCTCGATCTCCCTACCGCAATAGGGCGCGAGGTCGGCAACGGGACCCGCGAAGTCGAACGCGCCCTTCACCGCCAGGCGCAGAGTGCCGTCTGCGGTCAGGAGGGCCAGCTGGCGGCGCCCGGCGCCGCAGTCCTTGGGGCAGTCGCCCGTGACCCCGCACAGCGCGTCCACCACCTTCGCGCGGAAGGTCGCGACCTTTTCGTTGGCCAGCCCCCACGGATCGGCCGCGGCGGCGGGGAGCGCCTGGCAAGCCAGTGCGCCGAGGACTCCGGCAAGGAGAAAAGTGCTGCGCATGGTCATTCCCCGAACGGCTGAACGCCGTATTCGTCCTGCGTCATGTTCACGATGCCCTTGTCGTCGGCGACGCGGGTGACGAGCAGGTAGTTCACTCCGTCGCGCTCATGCAGGTCGCCGTCCACGGTCACGTGGTGCGTCTGGATCGTCGCGATGCGGGGGTTGGCGACCGTCTGGTCATCCTCCTCGATCCGCAGCAGGATGTAGACCTTGCCGTCATCGCCCGCGATGCTGACCGGAATTCCCCCGATCGCGCACCACACGGCGCATTGGTGATGGGCCGTGCCGTAGCCGAACATGATGCCCGATACCGAGCACCATGTGTCCGCGACCTCGCCGCTGACAGTGACCCGCTTGCCCTCGGCCGCCGTCGCAACGCAAGGCGCCACGGCCAACGCTGCCCCAAAGGCCAGCATCGTCAAGGCTCTCATCCATTCCCTCCCCACCTGGTGCCCGCGCGTTCTTCGCCGGCAACACACAGTTTGTTACGTCAGGGTGCGACGGCTTGATAGGGGGCAAGACGGTCGAGCCAGGAAACCGAATCCGCGACCCAGCGCGCGTCGATCTCGTGCTCGCCGGAATGAAGGCACAGGACGAACTCCCGCCCGGACGAACAATCCGATCGCGCCCACGTGCGACAGGTCAGGCCATCCTGCGTGGTCGTCGTCGACGGGTCCGCCCGGCACCCGTCGGTCCCGCGCAGGACGGCTGCGCTCTTCAGCACGTCACCCTGTGTCACCGGGCCGGCCAGTGTGTGGATGGTGCGTCCCGTCATCGGGACGGTCTTGTCGGCCGTGCCGTGTACATGGCGCAGCGAAACCGGACCGGCGCAGGTGTCCGGCTCGGGAACCCAGAACGCCCCTGCCACCGGTGCATAGGCCGCGAACGTACCCGGTGCGCGGCACGCGACATACCAGAGCATCGACGCTCCCAGCGAGAACCCCGCTCCGAGCAGCCGCGCCCGGTCGAGCGGATAGCGGCGCCCGACATCGTCGACGACACGCCCGACGAAGGCAACGTCGTCGCGTTGACTGTCGGTGAAGACAGGCAGGGACCAGCCTCTCTCGCCGCCAGGGGCCGCCAATCCCTGGGGTGCCACGAGCAGGACGCCGGCATCCGACATCAGACGGCCGAGGGCCTCGTCCTGCATCACCCCCTCGGACGAGCCGGAATAGCCGTGGAGGAACACGACGGCCGGCAGGGGCCGGTGTCCATCCCAATTCTTGGGGACGCGCACGAGGTACTCGCCGCCCTCCACGGTACAGGGCGTGGTGTCCGAGCAGGCCAGCGCGGCCGGCGCGAAACTGATGAGAATCAAGGCAGAAAGCGTACGAAGAACCAAGGGGAGAACTCCGGTCTGGTGCATGCGATGGTGACGCTGCGACATCGCTGCCGCGCACACGTTCGCGTGAGGCCGAAACAAATCTCATGATCCGCGCGAAGATTGTGAGGCGACGATACGATGGCGCGACGTGGGAGGTACCCGATGCGGAAGGACCGGTTCGCTGGCGAGCATGGCGGAGACGGCGCCGGAATTGCAGCCCATGAGCGGGCGGTCGCGGCGGTCCTCGCCCATCGCCCCGAAGGCGGTGCCGCGCTCGCCGAGGCACTCGCGGCGGATCCCGCCATGGTCGCGGCCCACGCGCTGAAGGGGTTTGGGCAGGTTCTGCTGGGGCGCTGCGAGACGGTGGAGGCGTCGAGCCACGCCCTGTCGGCCGCCAGAAACGCCGCCGAAGTCCGGGGATCCGCGACGGAGCACGAGCAGGCTCTCGTCGACGCGCTCGGCCTCGCATCGAGCGGCGCCATGCTGGCCGCCGCGGCCCGGCTCGAGGCGAGGCTGCACGATGCGCCGCACGATTTGCTGGCCTTCAAGATCGCCCACGCCCTGCGCTTCATGAGCGGTGACCAGGACGGCATGTTGCAGGCGTCGACGGCGGTCCTAGACGGGTGGAGCCCGGATGTCGCCGGGTTCGGCTTCGTGCTGGGCTGCCATGCCTTCGGCCTCGAGGAGGCCGGCCGCTATGGGGAGGCCGAGGAGTGCGGCCGCGAAGCCGTCCGGCGCGAGCCCGGCGACGCCTGGGGCCTGCATGCCGTATCGCACGTTCACGAGATGCAAAATCGGGCCGGAGATGGCATCGTGTGGCTCGAGGAGCAGCGTCCGGCCTGGAGCCGCTGCAACAATTTCGCCTTTCACGTGGCCTGGCATCTCGCGCTGTTCCACGTCGAGCAAGGCCGTCCCGACAAGGCGCTGAGCGTGTACGACGCGGAGATCCGTCCCGCCCCGACCGACGACTACCGGGACATGGCGAACGCCGTGTCGCTGCTCTGGAGGCTGCGGCAGGAGGGTGTCGACGGCGGCGGGCGCTGGCAGGAACTGGCCGCCATCGCCGGCCGCCGCCGGGATGACCAGACGCTCGTCTTCGCCTCCCTGCACTACCTTCTCGCGCTGGTGGCGGCAGGCCGCCTGTCCGCTGCGGCGGACCTCGTCCTGTCCATGGAGAGCAGCGCCATGCATGCTGCGGGTCCGGACCAGTCGGGCGTTGCCTCCCGGGTGGGAGCCGACCTGGCTCGCGTGATCGCCGGGTTACGGGGCACCTCCCCTGTCCGCCTGCAGCAGATCCTCGCGCGCCTGCCCGAGATCGGCGGCAGCAATGCGCAGCGGGACGTCTTCGTTCGCGCAATCGGCCTTGCCGCAGCCGAGGCCGGGGACCGTGAGGCGGTGGAAGCCGTGCGCACCGCGCGGCGGACGCTCAAGGCGGAGGACCGGTTCTCGCGAATGCTCGCCGCCCGCCTCGAGCAGGACCGTGCAAGGCTGTGCGTCGCGTGATGCGGGTCGCCGACATCGTCGCCCAGACGCTCGCGAGTGCCGGCGTCACCCACGCCTTCGGCATGCCCGGGGGCGAGATCCTGATTGCGGTCGATGCGCTGGAACGCGCCGGCATCCGCTTCGTGCTCGCCCGCAACGAAACCGCGGCGGCCATCATGGCAGCGGGCGCACACTGGACGACCGGCGCGCCGGGCCTTCTCGTCACCACGCTCGGTCCCGGGCTGGCCAACGCGGTCAACGGCATCGCCGATGCCTGGCAGGAGCGCGTGCCACTGATCGTGCTCTCCGCCGTCGTGGAGAGGCGTCTGCGCGCCCGCTACACGCACCAGATCGTCGACCAGGCCGCCCTGCTGCGGCCCGTCGTGAAGGCCTCGTTCGGGATCGAGGCGGAGGGGGCGGGAGCCGTTGTTCGCCGGGCTCTCGCCGTTGCGCTGGCCGGCCCTTGCGGGCCTGTCCACCTCGACCTCTCGCCCGACGTCGCCGCCGCGGAAGCGGCGCCGGACGAGACTGGCATCCTCTTCACGCCAGCCATTCCCGCCATGGGCGCCGATCCGGCGTCAGAGGCGATGGCCCTGCTGAGGCAGCGTGTCGCCAGGGCGGACCGCCCCCTGGTCGTGGCCGGCCTGGAGGCTGTTCGCAGCGGTGCGGGCGACGTCCTGCGCTCCATCGCGGAACGGCACGGTGTGCCCGTCGTCACCACCTACAAGGCCAAGGGGCTGCTTGACGAGACCCACGCCACGAGCCTGGGCGCGGCGGGCCTTTCGCCGCTGGCCGACTCCATCCTGCTGCCGCTGCTGAAGGCGGCCGACCTCGTCATCCTCGCCGGCTACGACCCGATCGAGATGCGCCCGGGCTGGCTCGATGCCGTCAGGCCTGAGGTCACGGTCGAGCTGTCCAGCCTGCCTCAGGACCACGGCATGCACGCGGCCGGCCTGCGCCTTGCCGGGCCTGTGGCCGGTCTTCTCGAAGCCGCCTTCGACGGGACCCCGGTCCGCGCCTCCTGGCAGGGCGGGGAACCGGAGCACGCCAGGAGACGCCTCGCCGACGCCTTCGCGGTGCGCGGCGGATTCGGCCCGCACGAGCTTGTCGCGACGCTTGCCGAGATTCTGCCGCCCCACGCCTTGCTCACGACGGACAGCGGGGCGCACCGCATCCTGCTCAGCCAGGCATGGCGCTGCACGCGGCCGCTCTCGCTGCTGCAGTCGTCGGGATGGTGCACGATGGGCACCGCCATTCCTCTCGCCCTCGGCGCCGCCGTGGCGGGAGCACCGGGGCCCGTCGTGGCCGTGCTCGGCGACGGCGGCTTCGAAATGACGGCCGGCGAGCTGGCGACGCTGCGCGACCAGGGAGTCCCCGTCGTCGTGGTCGTCCTCCAGGACGAGAGCCTCGGGCTGATCGCTCTGAAGCAGGAGCAGGCGGGGCTGCCTTCCGCAGGCACGGCGATGGGCGCGACCGACATCGCCATGTGCGCCCGCGCCTTCGGCGGCAGCGGCGCCACCGTCTCGACCTCCGAGGATCTCGCTGACGCGCTGCGCAGTGCGCTGTCGCGAGACGGCTTCAGCGTCATTGCGTGCCGGATACGGGCGGGAGCCTATGCCGGAGCGCTCTGAAAAGCAGAGGGCGGCTCGCGATCCGCGCCTCGACTTCTTCCGCGGCATGGGGATGTTCATCATCCTCATCGCCCACATCCCCTGGAATCCGTGGACGGAATGGATCCCGGCGCGCTTCGGCTTCAGCGACGCGGCCGACATGTTCGTCTTTTGCTCCGGCATGGCCTCGGGACTGGCCTTCGCCAAGATCTTCGACGTGCATGGCTGGCTCCTGGGAGCGCTCCGCATCGTGCACCGCGTCTGGCAGGTGTACTGGGCGCATATCGGATCGTTCCTGGTCGTCGCCGGGCTGATGGTCGGCGTCGACCTCGCGTTGGGCGGGGAGCACTACGCCCAGGAACTGTCGCTGCAGCCCTTCTTCGCGGCTCCGAAGGAGCATCTCGTCGGGCTGCTCACGCTGACCTACGTGCCCAACTACTTCGACATCCTGCCGATGTACCTGGCGATCCTCGCCATGGTGCCTGCCGTGATGGCGCTCGCTCGCATCCGCCCTGCCGTCGCGGGCACGGCGGTGCTGGCTTGCTGGGGCCTCGCCAATGCCGGGCTGCTGACCTTCACGGCCGATCACGAAACCGGCCGGGAGTGGTTCTTCAACCCCTTCGCCTGGCAGCTGACCTTCTTCACCGGCTTTGCCTTCGTGCGCGGCTGGCTGCCGGCTCCTCCGATAGACCGGCGCCTGATCATCGCCGCGGTCGCCGTTGTGCTGCTGGCCGCCCCCGTCGGCTGCCAGCCGGGGTTCAACTGCTATGCCGGTTTCGGCACGGTGCCGGCGCTTGGGCAGATCCACGACGGTTTGGGCTGGTTGATCGGCAAGCCGAACCAGGGCCCTCTGCGCTTCGTCCACTTTCTGGCGACCGCCTACCTCGCCTACGCGGCCGTGGGCCCGCACGGCCGGAGGCTGCGGGGCCGCGCCGTCGACGTCACGCGCATGGTGGGGCGGCAGACGCTGGCGGTCTTCCTCACAGGTCTCGTCGTCGCGCAGGCGGCAGGCATGGCGATGGACGTCGTCGGCCGGGGCATATTGACGAGCTTGCTCGTGAACGCCGCAGGCTGCGCCGTGCTGATAGCAGCCGCGAAGGTGACCGAGACATTCAAGTCCCCGCCCTGGCGCAAGGCACACGCGCTCAGCCGCGAACCCAGCCCCGGGCAAGCCGCCTCCGTCGAAGAGCGTTCGCCGGCCGGAAACCGGGCGGCTGCCTGAGCACCGCCGCTCTTTGCTGCGCGAATCGAGAAGCCGCGGCTAAGGTCGGTCTGCAGCCTCAGGTTGCGCAGTGTCGCGGCGCAAGGGCGCGCAGGAGTCGGCCGATGGAGCAGGCGGCAACCGGCATCAAGGCCATCATCGACCCGTGGATGCACACCGTGTCCTCCTGCATCGAGGTGGCGGGCGTGGCCCTGATCGTGGCCGGCGCCATCGCCTCGACGCTGGTGTTCCTCTATGGCGGGCTGGGGACGGTGGGGTGGCCGGGCGCCTTTCGCTCCTACCGCGCCAATCTCGGGCGGGCGATCCTGCTCGGGCTCGAATTGCTGGTGGCCGCCGACATCATCGGCACCGTGGCCATCACGCCGTCCTTCGAGAGCCTTGGAATCCTTGGCCTGATCGTCCTCATCCGCACCTTCCTCAGCTTCTCGCTCGAGGTCGAGATCGAGGGCCGCTGGCCCTGGCAGAAGGGCCGCGGGCGGGGCGAACCGGAGCACCTCTGAGCGCGCCGCGCCTACCGGCGCAGCAGGTTTTCCTTGGCGAGGTCGATCACCTCGTCGCCCCGGCCGCTCATCACGGCGCGCACCAGCCACAGGCTGAAGCCCTTCACCTGCTCCGACGAAATGGTGGGCGGGATCGAGAGTTCCTGCTTGGCGACCACCGCGTCGAGGAGCGCGGAACCATCATGTGCCAGGACCGATGCGATGGCTCCCGGCAGTTCGCCGGGATCCTCGACGCGCACGGCGTGGATCCCCATCGCCCGCGCCATGGCGGCAAAGTCGGGGTTGTCGAGGTCCGTGCCGACCTCGAGGTATCCGGCGGCCTTCATCTCCATGGCGACGAATCCGAGCGTTCCGTTGTTCACGACCACGACCTTCACCGGCAGGTTCTCCTGCCGGAGCGTGATGAGGTCGCCCATCAGCATCGTGAAGCCGCCATCGCCCGACAGCGAGACGACCTGGCGGCCCGGCTGCGAGGCCTGCACGCCGATCGCCTGCGGCATGGCATTGGCCATCGAGCCGTGCACCAGAGAGCCGATCAGCCGGCGCTTGCCGTTCATCGCGAGATAGCGCGCCGCCCAGATCGTCGGCGTGCCCACATCGAAGGTGAACACCGCGTCCTCGGCCGCCGCCTCGCTCAGGAGCCGGGTGAGGTACTGGGGGTGGATCGGCGGCCGTCCCCGCGTGCCCTCGGCCAGGTCGTCCAGCCCCTTGCGCGACTTCCGGTAATTCTCGAGGCAGGTGTCGAGATGCGCGCGGTCGGCCTTTGGCGCCAGACGCGGGAGCATTGCCCGCAGGGTGTGGCCGACGTCCCCGACCAGCCCGAGGTCGATCCGGGTCCGGCGCCCCAGGTTCTCCGGCCGCAGGTCGACCTGCACGACCTTCGCGCCGGTGGGATAGAACTGCTTGTAGGGGAAGTCCGTGCCGAGCATCACCAGAAGGTCACAGCCCTGCATGGCGTCGTGACCCGATCGGAAGCCGATCAGCCCGGTCATCCCGACATCGAACGGGTTGTCGTACTCGACATGCTCCTTGCCACCGAGCGCGTGAACGATCGGCGCCTTCAGGGCGTCCGCGAACGCCATCAGGGGCGCGTGCGCACCGGCGCACCCACGGCCGCAGAACAGCGTCGTTCGGCTCGACGCGGCGAGCATGTCGGCGAAGGCCGCAAGTTCCGGCTCGGACGGAATCACGACCGGTTCCGGCGGCAGGAGCCCGGCCCGCGGGGAGAACGGCCGGTCGGGTGCCTCGTGCAAGGCGAGATCGCCGGGGATCACCACGACGGCGACGCCGCGCCGGCCCACGGCAGCCCGCACTGCGTTCTCCAGCACGAACGGCATCTGCGCCGGGTCGGACACCATCTCGCAATAGACGCTGCACTCCCGGAACAGGTTCTCGGGATGCGTCTCCTGGAAGTATCCGCCTCCGATCTCGGCCGACGGGATCTGCGCGGCGATGGCCAGTACCGGCGTGCGCGAGCGGTTGGCGTCGTAGAGGCCGTTGATCAGGTGCAGGTTGCCGGGCCCGCAGGAGCCGGCGCAGACCGCGAGCCGGCCGGTGACCTGCGACTCGCCGGAGGCGGCGAAAGCTGCGACCTCCTCGTGGCGCACATGGACCCAGCGGATCGACTGTTTTGCGCGCAGGGCATCCGTCAGGGCGTTGAGGCTGTCGCCCACGACGCCGTAGATCCTCTCGACGCCCGCCTCGGCCAGGATGTCGACGATGGTGTCTGCGATGCGCTGCGTCATGGTGCTCCTCGGGGGCGGGATGCTGCGATAATGCAACTTGCCCGCGTGAGGTTACACCACGTCGACCGCGATCTGCCGGGACGCACTGATCACGTGTGGACGAGGACCACGCCCCTCAGGCCGCAGCCTGCGCGGCCTCCGCGTCGGCCATCATCTGCGTCAGCCCCGGCCCCGTGAGGGGGCGCGAGAAGAGGTAGCCCTGCAGCCGATCGCAGCCGGCATCGCGCAGGAAGGCGTGCTGCGTCTCGTTCTCCACCCCCTCGGCGGTGACGTCGAGACCGAGCGCGCGGCTCATGGCGATGATCTGGCTCACGAGGGTGTGGGCCTCGTCGGCCTTCTCCGAATCCTGCACGAACTGCCGGTCGATCTTCAGCTTGTCGAAGCCGAAGCGGCGCAGATAGAGCAGGCTCGAATATCCCGTTCCGAAGTCGTCCAGCGCCACCTTCACCCCGAGAGCCTGCAACCCCTTGATCTGCTGGTCCGCACGTTCCTCGTCGGCGATGAGGATCGACTCGGTGAGCTCGATTTCGAGGCGGTGGGGCGGCAGGCCGCTTTCGGCGAGCACCGCCGCGACTGTCGCCACCACATCGGCATTGTGGATCTGCTGCGCCGAAACGTTGACCGCGACGGAGAGATGATCGAAGCCGCTGGCATAGGCGACCGCCTTGCGCAGCACCTGCTCGCCAAGGCGGACGATGAGCCCCGTCTCCTCCGCGATGGGGATGAACTCGGAGGGTGGCACCGGCCCGAGGTCGGCATCATCCCAGCGCGCGAGAGCCTCGACGCCGAGCACCGTTGCACCGTCCTCGGCATAGATGGGCTGGTAGGCGACCCCCACCTCTTCGCGCAGCACGGCGCGGCGGAGAGCGGCCTCCAGCATCCTGCGCCTGACGACGGCCGCCTCCATAGCGGCGTCGAAGGCCACGGCCCGACCTTTGCCGCCCCGCTTCGCTTTGAACAGAGCGAGGTCCGACCGGCGCAGGAGGTCGTTGATCTCGTCGCCATCCGTCGGAGCGACGGCGTAGCCCACGGACGCGCCAAGCCCGGCGACGAGCCCGTCCGGCAAGATGAATGGGGTGCTGAGGATGCGGACCGTCTTCTCCGCCGCCGCGGCGACCACGGCCGGGTCGCCACCCGCGACCGCCAGCACGAACTCGTCGCCGCCAGTCCTGCTCACGAAGTGGTCCGGAAAAGCGCCCGCCAGCCGCTCTGCGACAGCCGCCAGGGCGGCGTCGCCGGCCTGGTGGCCGAGCGAATCGTTGATGTCCTTGAAACCGTCGAGGTCGATGCTGATGACCCCGACGAAGTGGCCGTCATTCGCCGATGCGATCATGGCGGGGGCGGTCTCGCTCAGCGCGAGGCGGTTCGGAAGGCCGGTGAGAAAGTCGGTGCGCGCCAGGCTCGCCTCGCGCTGGCGGCCTTCCGCCAAAGCCCGCGTTTGGCGGCGGACGGCCGCGACGCCGGTCGCCCCGAGAGCGACGAGCAGTCCGAGCGCGAAGAGGAAGCCGTTGCTCATTTTGCGCAAAAGAGCCTCGCCCGGCAGGTCGGCGTGCCAGGTCAGCGTTCCGACGACCTCGCCCCGCGTGTCCTGGATGACGGCGAAAGCCTGGCCCTCGACCGTCTCGCCGGCCGAGAACCATCGCAGGCCCTCGTAGCCCGATCGTCCGCCGAGTTCGGAGAGGAAGCCCGTATCGAGCCTGTAGGTGGCCACGAGCAGCACGGGCCGTTCAGGGATCTCGATGCCTTCGCCGGGGTCGGAGTCGGGCAGAATGGACTCGACCACGACGTTCGAGGGGTTGCCGTTCACGAGCCTTATGTCGCTGACGGCGCGGTGCTGCAGGCTGCGCCCATTGCCGAGATCGATGCGGGACACGGCGACCTGCATGCCGGGCTCCGGCTGGCGCAGTTGCGCCACGAGGTCCGCGAAGGCGGCACGGTCGCGAACGAAGCTCGCGCCCTTGTCAGGCTGCCCGTCGGCATAGCCGAAGATCGGCTGGTCTTGGCTGTCGAGAACGTCGACTTCGTCATAGCCCAGCAGCTTGGTGAGATAGCCGCCGTAGAACTCTTCCATCCAGTCGGAGCTGGGCGCGGTCGTCGTATTGCGGAACGCCTCGCCCCAGATGGTCTGGACCTTCAGCTCGCGCCGCAGGGCGATGCCGTGCTCCGTGATGGCATGGCTGACGGTCTGCGCCTGCCGGCTCTCGGCAAGGATGTCGACCTCACGGTAGGCCACCATGAACGACCCAGACACGACGAGCACGGCTGCCACGGCCAGCACGGCCATGAACAGCCCCAGACCGCTCTTGTCCGTCTTTCTGACGAGTTCCATCATGCCGCTCCGGGCACCGAGAGATGGCCCAAGCTAAGCGGCAAGCCATGAAAGCCCGCTAAACAGATTTGATTTTCGTATGTTTAACGTCTGCGATCCGTCGGCGTGAACCCGACGCCAATTCGGTGCACCAAAGCCGGCGCTAGGCCGGCGTCGGCGCTTCACCGGCGAGCAGGCCTTCGGCCTTCAGCTCCTTCCACAGCGCCGCCGGGACGCCCGCGGACATCTCCGCCGCGTTGGCACGCACCTCCTCCGGCTTCACGGCGCCGATGACCAGCGACACCACCGCCGGATGGGCGGCGGCAAAGGCGAGCGCGGCCCGGCGTAAAGGAACGCCGTGCCGGGCACACACGGCCTCGATCCGCCGGACCCGGTCCATCACGTCCTTCGGCGCCGGGCCGTAGTTGAATTTGGCACCCTCGACCGCGCCCGTGGCCAGGATGCCGGAGTTGAAGACGCCGCCCAGCATCACGCCGACCTTCTTCTCGACGGCCAGCGGCATGAACTCCTCCACGGCCGGCTGCTCCAGCAGGGAGTAGCGGCCGGCCAGCAGGACCGTGTCGAAGTCACCCTCGCGCAGGAACCGGGACGCCACGTCGGCCTCGTTCACGCCCACCCCGATCGCCTTCACGAACCCGGAGCCGCGCAGCTCGTCCAGCGCCTTGTAGGCACCAGCCATCGCTTCGCCGAAGCGCTTGTCGTAGTCGGGGCCGTGCGTCCAGACATCGACGTCGTGGATCAGCAGGATGTCGATCCGGTCGAAGCCGGTGCGCAGGAGCGACTGCTCGACGGAGCGCATGACGCCGTCGCGCGAGTAGTCGAAGTGGGCACGGTGCGGGAAGCCGCCGGCAAAGCCCGGGGATACCACGTCGGGACGGGGCTTCTCGACCGGGGTGAACGGGTCCATGACCCGCCCGACCTTGGTGCAGAACACGACCTCGTCGCGCGGAAAGCGCCGGAGCACTGCGCCGCAGCGCGCCTCGGCCAGGCCGTTGCCGTAATGCGGCGAGGCGTCGAACAGGTTGAACCCCGCCTCCCACGCGGCCTCCACCGTCGCTAGCGCCTCGCGTTCGTCCAGCCTCTGGAAGAGGTCGCCCAGCGGCGCGGCTCCAAAGCCCATGACGCTGACCGAAAGCTCGGCCCCGCGCGAAGTGGTGAAGGTGCGCTTCTGCATCGGCTGTCTCCTCCCGGTGTCGTCTTATCCGGCGCTTCGCCGGGCACGGCCAAATGAGGGGACCGGCACGGGACAATCGCCGCTCGAATTGCGTAAAGCAACGGCTGCCGGCGAGCCATCCGCGCCGGGGATGCCAGCCCCCACGACATCGCGGCCCCATGCTTCGGCCGCATCGCCGATCCAGCGCGGCGAGATCACTAGGCAGCCCCCCCTCCGGTGATGCTACCGTGCAACGCATGAAGCGCTGAAGGCGCGGGAGAACGCGATGACGCCCTACGACAGGCTCCAGGAACTCGGACTTTCCCTCCTGACCCCGGCCACCCCGGTCGCCAACTACGTGCCCTTCGTGATCGACGGCTCGACGCTCTACATCTCCGGCCAGGGACCGCGCGAGGCGGATGGCTCCCTGCGGACGGGCAAGGTGGGGGCGAACAGGACGACCGAGCAGGCCTATGACGATGCGCGTTTGACGGGGCTGAACCTGCTGTCAGTGGCGCACATGGCCCTGGGGGACCTCGGCCGCGTGCGACGCGTCGTCAAGGTGCTCGGAATGGTCAACGCCACGCCGGAGTTCGGCGAGCATCCCCAGGTCATCAATGGCTGCTCGGACCTGTTCGTGGCGGTGCTCGAGGACAAGGGCCGCCATGCCCGGTCCGCCGTGGGAATGGGTTCGCTCCCGCTCGGCATCTCGGTCGAGATCGAGGCCATCTTCTCGATCGATCTCTGACGGCAGGCACCCTGCATGGACACGGGCGGGACACGCGACATCCGGCGTGAACTCGGTCTGAGACCGATCATCAACGTGTCCGGCACGATGACGGCGCTGGGCGCGTCGATCATGGTTCCGGAGGCGGTGCAGGCGATGGCCGCGATCGCGACGGAGTTCGTCGAGATCGACGACCTCCAGCGGCGGGCCGGCGAAGTGATCTCCCGGCTCACCGGCGCGGAGGCCGGGTTCGTCTCGGCGAGCTGCGCAGCCGGCATGGCGATGAGCATTGCCGGGGCGATGACGCGGACAGACCTCGCCGCTGTCGAACGACTGCCCGACACCACCGGCCTGCGCAACGAGGTCGTGATCCTGGCGGGCCACTGCGTCAGCTACGGCGCGCCCGTCGAGCAATCGATCCGGCTCACCGGCGCCAGAGTCGTTCCCGTGGGCAATGTGAGCCAGGGCCACCGCTATCAGCTCGAGGCCGCCCTCGGCGAAAGGACGGCCGCGGCGCTCTACGTCGTCTCGCACCACACGGTGCAGAGCGGGATGCTCCCTCTCCATGACTTCAGCGCGGCATGCCGGGCCAAGGGCGTCCCGGTCATCGTCGATGCCGCCTCGGAGTACGATTTGAGGGGCTTTCTCGCTGCTGGTGCCGACATCGTGCTCTACAGCGGCCACAAATTCCTCGGCGGCCCGACCAGCGGGATCGTCGCCGGCTGCAAGGACCTCGTGCGGGCAGCATACCTGCAGAACCGCGGCATCGGGCGGGGCATGAAGGTCGGCAAGGAGAGCGTGGCTGGCGTCATGGCCGCGCTGGACGCCTGGGAGAGGCGTGACCATGCCGGGATCCGGCGGCGCGAGAGGGAAGCCCTCGACCTCTGGCTCTCGGCGCTCGCGCCATTTCGAAGTGTGGTTGCTCGCATCGTGCCGGACTTCACGGGCAATCCGCTCGACCGGCTGGAGCTCACCCTTCTGCCGGAGAGCGGTTTCACGGCGGCCGGGTTTGCCGCGGCACTGGCGCGAGGCACTCCGCCCGTCATGGTCCGCGACGATGAGGCCGACAGGGGCCACGTCCACCTCGATCCCTGCAATTTGCATCCGGGAGAGGCGGAGATCGTGGCACGAAGGCTGGCAGACACGCTTCGCGAGGCGCGTGGGCTGCCTTCGACGGAGCCGGACTGCGACGACGCGGTGAACCGGCTTCTGCGGTGGCCGGACTGACGCGGAGCGCGGTGGTCAGGCCTTGACGTCGACCCGCTGGCCGGTGCCGGGAGCCGGCGGGGGCGAGGAGGTCTGCGGCTGTGACTTCGGAGCCGCGCGCCCGTCGTCGGCATCCCCGTCGTTCTGGCGGACGGTCGGCGCACGCTGCACCGGGGCTGCCGAAGAGGCAGCCGAAGAGCTGGAGATGGAAGACACGGACATCGATCTGGACCCCTGCCGGAGCGGCTTACCCGGTGGGTCTACAGCACAGGCTTTGCTGAAGTCGCAACAAAGGTGGTGAACGTCCGGCGGCGGCAACGGATCGATTTGTCGGATCCGGCCGGCGAGGGTGCCGCCGGGCCGTCAGCTGCCCACCACTTTCTTCTTGCCGGACCATGGACGGCCGGTCACGTCGACTGCATTGGCCGAGAGGTCGGGGATGCTGCCCTGGAACATGTCGACCTTGCTCTTCGCCTTGGAGAGGCTTTCCTCGTCAAGGAGCCCAGTCACCATCTGCTTCTTCTTGAGCGCGTTGGTGTCGCCCTGCGCTGCCGCGAGCGAGAACCAGAGATAGGCCTCCGTCAGGTCCTGCGGAACACCGACGCCGCGCACGCAGAGGAAGCCCATATTGTACTGGCTTTCGCGCACCCCGTACTCGGCCGCCTTGCGGAACCAGTGAGCCGCGCCGGCCATGTCCGGCGTGCCTACGCTGGAATCGGAGAGCAGCGCGCCCAGATTGTGCATCGCTTTGACGTTTCCGCCGCGAGCAGCCTTTTCGTACCACTCCATGGCCAGCGGAATGTCCTTGGGAATGCCCGTGCCGAGTTCGTAGATGCTGCCCAGTTCATACTGGGCTGGCGCCAGTCCCTCCTCGGCCGCTGCCTGAAGCCAACGCGTCGCTGCCTTGCTGTCGCGCGGCACGCCCTTGCCGAGCAGCAGCCGCATGCCGGCATCGTAGGCCGCCACCGGATCGTCGGCGACCAGCGCCTCCTGCAACGGCTTCGAGAAGAACGCCTTCTCGACAGCCGTCAGGGTCGGCTTGTGCACGAGCGGATTGCCGGCGGGCAGCGCCGCAGGCGCGGGCGTGATCGATGCCAGGCGGCGCTTCTCGGGAGCCGCCTTGGGCGCAATCTCGGAGCGCCGCTCGGGAGTGACCGCCTGCCGCTCGGGCGCGCAGCGCGTCACGCCCGTGCTGATGACGGCGGTTTCGTAGTCGGGGCACTTCTGCACGACGGGAGATGCCGCGCCAGCCGACACACCATCCGCGGTACCGATGCTTCCCGTGACGCTCGCCTTCTCCTCGCGGCTGCGCTCCAGCCCGTCGGCATCCGGCGCCGATGTCGCGGCAGCCTCGACATCAGCCTTCACGGCTGCGGGCTTCGCATTTTCGATGTCGCCGCGGTTCTGGCTCACTTCCACAACTGGCGGGAAAGGCGCCCGCTCGGGCTCTGCCTTGGTGCTGACCCGGACGGGCGGAAGCGGCACGGACACAGGCACGGGCGGAGGCGTGTCGATCACCACGTGGGCCTTGGCGTCCTTCCGGTCGGACGCCCGCGAACCGCCGGACGGTTCCGCTGACGGAAAGGCGGCCGGCTGTGCCATCGGCGAGACCGGGTCGAGGGTGGCCGGCGGCGGAATGTCCGGCATGGGTGCCGGAATGGCGGCGACATGCTCCCTGCCGGAACGTGGCTCCTTCGCCTGGAAGAGCGCCAGCACCTCGTCGACGTGATCCATCGACTTCAGCCGGTCCAGCATGGCTGCGAGCTGGGGGCTGTCGCCATATTTGGCCGCCGCAGCCCAGCCGAGGCCAGCCATCAGCGCCACGATGGAAGCGGCCGCGATGGGGAGCTTGCCACGGCGCCCACGCTTCGCGGGCTCCCTTTCGACCTCGGTTGCGGGTGGAGGTGCCGGCGGAACCTGGTTCTGGAGGCGCAAACCCTCGGGGGCCGGCGGGTCGCGCAGCACCTGTGTGGCGGGAGCGACTTCCGGTTGCGGCGCCGAGCGCCTGACGGATATGTCGGCGCTCGCGGCGGCCGCCCGCATGGCAGGCTGGGGGCGATAGGCGCCGCCGGTCACCTGGGCGAGCCGCGCCGCATAGTCGTCCGGCTGCGGGGCCGCCGGTGCACGAGGCTCCGGCGGAACCTCGTCGCGGGCGCGCTCGGCCGCCTTGAGCGCCCTGGCCAGACGTGAGGCCTCGTCCTCCCGCGACACCGTTACCGGGGGTGGGGCCGGCTGCGCGGGCGCAGGCTGTGGCGCTGCGGCCGACCTCATGGTCGCGTGGACCGCTGCAGCGGCGGTCTGCGGCTGTGACTTCGCGAGATCTGGCGACTGCAGAACTTCGGTCAAGCGCGAATTGATCGTGTTCAGGATCGTGTCGCACTTGGTGTTGCGCTCGAACGTGTCGAAGACGCTCTTGATCGTGTCGGCAATCTGGTCGTTCAGGTTGGCCGCGACTTTGCTGGTCGCGTCCTCGACGAGCGAGTCGAAACCCGTGGTCCGGATCGCATTCTCGAGGCTGTCTAGCCGGCGGAGCACCTCGCGGGGTGCGGAATGGTCGGCCGACAGGCCTGACATCCGCTCGTGCAGCCGGTCCAGGCTCTCGACGACATTGGCCTGCGACGTGCCCTTCTTGGCCAGTTCGAGAAGCGTGCCGATGTTGCCGGGCAGGCGGGCGGTGATGTCGTCGACGGAAGACTGGATTTCGCCGATCCGCCCGATCAGCTCGACGATGCTGTCGTTCGCGGTCCTGCTCTCGCGGTAGCTGTCGTCGACGCGCCTGAACGAGTCGATGATGGTGTTGACGCTCTCCTCGAGCGCCTCGAGCTTCGCCTGCAGGTCCGGCTGCATGGCAGCCGCGATCCTGGCGAGCTCGGCCCTGATGCCGGGGATCTCGGCATTCAGCCCGGCGAGCGGGTCGACCTTGTTGCCGAGCGCGCCCAGCTGCCGGTCGACGGAATCCAGGCGGTGGGAGACCGCGTAGATTTCCTGCGGGATGGCCGAAGCGACGCTGGAAAGCACGCTCTCGGCCGCTGCGTTGATCTTGGGCACGGCCACGTTGATCGAGCCCTGCAGCTGCTGGATCGCTGCATGAACCTCCTGGAGCTCGAGGCTGCGCTCCGCCTCGCGGCTGTCCCATGCGGCGTGCTTAGCGGCCTGGGAGGGAGCCTGCTGGCTGCGCAGGCGAGCCGCATCGGCGGCTTGATCGGCGGTGGCCTCCATCCGCTTCAGCGCCAGCGCCAGCGCGGTCTCGATGACGTTCAGCCGTTCCGACTGACCCGTGGAGGTTCGCTGGGAAGCCTCCATGTATCGCGCGATCCCGTCGAGCCGCTGCTCGAATTCCGAGAAGGCTTCCGACAGTTCAGCGGGGTCAACGCCGGGTCGGCGCGTGTGCTCCAGCTGGGCGATCCGGTTCTCGATCCTTTGCAGGAGGTCCGGGATGGCGCCTCCATTGCCCGCCTTGACGGTATGCTCGACCGTGCTGAGCCGCTGGTTGATGACGTCGAGGGATGAGCGGACGCTGTCGGAGATCTTCCCGCAAGTATCGGCGATGCGGCCAATCTCGCCTTCCGTCCGCGACGATGAGGTCTCGACCCAACCGAGAAGCTTGGCGAGCGCTTCTGCCGTCCGCTGCTCGGACGCCTCCAGAAGACCACGAGTCTCGGAGACGACGGATGCCTCGGTGGCCCTCAGATCGGGATACCGGGGGTCGGGGTACCTGGGGTCGGGATGTCTGGCGTCGGGATGTCTGGGTTCGGCAAACCGGGGATCAGGATGGCGAGGCTGCTCGCTGAAAAAGCGTGGCCGGGCGAACGGGTCGCCCCCATGGCGCGGCGTCTCGCGAGGGGCCTCGGGAGCGGAAGACGGAGCGCCGTTGCGATCGGGCACCGAGGCCAGAGCATAGAGCCACTGCTCGAGGCTCAAACCGGCACGCGCCGCGAATTCGCTCGCCGCTTCGAGCTCCGATCGGGACAGGATCGTTTTGGGTCGCACCATTCTCGCCGCCTGAGGTGCTGGAATGCTTCGCGTCGTTGAGGAAGTCGCGACTCCACTGAACACAACTGCGGCGAGCTAATCGGAGGCCCCTGATTCCGTCCACGGATGAGTCGATCAAGCGTTGTGGATAACTGACGAACATCAACATCAAGCTTGGTTTGCACATCTGGCAGGCACTTTGCCCGTCATTTGAAGTGCAATCACAAGACGATCAGCGTGGACTGGACACGCCGGTGCACTTTACGGTCGGTGGCGGGATTGAGCCGGACAGCCGCTCAAACCGACGCATTCGCGGGAGCTGGGCTATGCGCGGATTACTCGCAGCACTCCTGATCGCTATCGTGGTCCTGCCGGTCGCGGCCGCCGAGCGCTGGCAGACGCTGCCCTCGACCCCGCCGCCCGTGCAAGGCGCGACCACGGGCTATGCAGAGGTCAACGGAGTCAGGCTCTACTTCGCCACCGTCGGCAGTGGCCCACCGGTCGTCCTTCTCCACGGCGGGCTCGCCAATTCGAACTACTGGGGCCACCAGGTGGAGGCGCTCGCGCCCGCCCACAAGGTCATCCTCGTCGACAGCCGAGGCCATGGCCGCAGCACGCGTGATGCGCAGCCCTTCGGCTATGACCTGATGACCGACGATGTGGTCGACCTGCTGGACACGCTGGGCATCGAGAAAGCCGACATCGTCGGCTGGAGCGACGGCGCAATCATTGGCATCGACCTCGCGCTGCGTCACAGGGACCGCGTGCGCCGGGTGTTTGCCTTTGCCGCCAACACCGTGACGTCCGGCGTCAAGGACGACGTGCTGACCAACCCGACCTTCGCCGCCTTCATCGCGCGCGGGCGCAAGGAGTATGAGGAGCTATCGCCAACGCCGAAGGAGTATGACAGCTTCGTCGAGCAGATCAGCCACATGTGGGAGAGCCAGCCCAACTGGACCGACGAGCAGCTGAAGGGGATCACCACGCCCGTCCTCATCGCCGATGGGGACCATGACGAGGCCATCAAGCGCGAGCACACAGAGTACATGGCCGCCACGATCCCCCTCGCCGGGCTGCTGATCCTGCCAAACACCAGCCACTTCGCGTTCCTTCAGGACCCGGCGCTGTTCAACGCCGCCGTGCTGAACTTCCTCGACGCCCCCTGACCTCCACTTGCGCCCGAGTGCCCTGGTCAGGACCTTTCGGCCTCGCCTTCGTTCACGTGTTCCATCCAGTCGGTCATGCGGCCGTCCAGCATTTCCTGGATGGCGAGCTGGGACGTGCCAGCCGTCTCCGTGGCACCGTGCCAGTGCTTCTCGCCCGGCTCGATCCAGACGACGTCACCGGGGGAAATCTCCTCGACCGGTCCGCCCCAGACCTGGACGCGGCTGCGGCCCGAGACGACGGCGAGGATCTGGCCGAGAGGATGGGAGTGCCACGCCGTCCGCGCGCCGGGCTCGAAGGTGAGGGTCAGCGCCACCGCTCGCGCCGGGGCCGGGGCGCTGTGGATCGGGTCGAGCCGCGCCGCCCCGCGGATCCAGCTCTCGGGCGGCGTGACGGACGGTTGCGAACCGCTGCGCTTGATCTCCATGGTGCAATGCACTCCCCCGGCGTTCAGCCCTGTGCGACGGACGATCCGCCGTCTCGACTTTCCCTGCAAATTGCGCTGAGGAGAAGCGGTGACCGCCGAGCCCAGCTTCACATTCGTCCCGCGCCCGCATCAGGATGCCGCGCGGAATGCCATTCTCGCCGCCCAGGCGGCGGGACGTCGAGGTTTCCTGCTGGGCGACATGACCGGGCTGGGGAAGACGCTCTCGGCCTGGAGCGCCGTCGCCGCCATGCCCGAGAAAGAGGTGCTCGTCATCTGCCCGAAGGGCGCGATGCCGCAATGGACGCGGACCATCGCGCATTTCCCGCCCGCGGGAAAATCGGTCACCCTCATCAACTTCGAAAAGACGAAGTCGCTGATGGCACCGCCGCCGGCGAGCAACAAGCGCTCGACGCGGGCAAAGAACAACGAACTCGCGAAGCTCGGCACGCTGAAGCGGACATGGCCCATCGTCGTGATCGACGAGGCGCACCGGATCAGGAACCCGAACTCACAGCAGGGCCAGGTATGCCGCAAGGTGGCCGGGGCCGCGGCCTTCACCATCTACATGAGCGCCACGGCCGGTCAGGCCCCTCACGAGCTGTCCTATCTCGCGCCGCTGCTGGCCGGATCAGGCGACGATGACGGCCTCGACGGGTTCCGCGGGCTGATGAAGCGGCTGCGGATCGGCAGGGCCAAGGGCCGCTGGAAGAACTGGTCCTGGGAGCCGAACGAGGCGGACCGCCGGACCATGGCGCGGCTGCTCTATGCAGGGCCCGGCGCGATCGGCCTGCGCAGGCGGCCGGAGGACATCGCAGGCTGGCCCGAAGTGCAGCGCGAGCTCGCCCCCGTCGCGCTCGACCGGGAGGGGCGCAGGCTCTACGACGCCACCTGGCGCGCATTCCGCCACGAGCTCGGCCTGGCCGGAGGCAGCACGCGGATGCCGCAGGGATGGGCCGCCGACCTGCGCTTCCGGCAGAAGGCGAGCCTGCTGCGGGTACCCGGCACGGCCGACTTCGCCTCCGACCTGCTGGACGACGAGTTGCAGGTCGCCCTGTCGGTCGCCTTCCTCGAGACCAGCGCGATGCTGGCGGAAGCCCTGCGCGGCCGCGGCTGGAAGGTGGGCGAGATCAACGGCGAGCGCCCGGGAAACGAGAACGAGAACACGCGGCTCGCCTTCCAGACGGGGCAGCTGGACGCCGTCGTCTTCACCGTGACGGAGAGCATATCCCTGCACCAGGGAGAGATGCCCGGCGGTGACAGGGAACGCTCGCTCATCGTGCACGACATGCGCCACAGCGCCATCCAGCTCGCCCAGATCGAGGGCCGCTGCCACCGCGACGGGCGGCACGCGCTCATCTACTACGCCTACGCCGAGGGCACCGTGGAGGAGAGGATCGCGGCGGTCGCGATCGCCCGGATGGCGTCGATGGGCGGCATGGCCGGCGACGATACGCAGATGCTGGACGCCATCGCCGCCCTGCTGGAGGAGGCCTAGAAGCCTGCTCAGCAGGACGGCGGCTTCCAGGTCTTCCGGATGGCCAGAGGCCCGGAGCGGGGCTGACCGCCGCGTCACCCGCGCCGGGCCGCCTCGATGGCAGCGATGTCGATCTTGCGCATCGTCATCATCGCCTGGAAAACACGCTTGGCCTCCTCGCCTCCGGCCGCCATCGCGCTGGTCAGCGCGCGCGGGGTGATCTGCCACGAGATCCCCCACCTGTCCTTGCACCAGCCGCAGGCACTTTCCTGGCCACCGTTTCCGACGATCGCGTTCCAGTACCGGTCCGTCTCCTCCTGGTCGTCTGTCGCGATCTGGAAGGAGAAGGCCTCGGAGTGCTTGAACATGGTACCGCCGTTGAGACCCAGGCAGGGAATGCCCGCGACCGTGAACTGCACGGTCAGCACGTCTCCGGCCTTGCCGGATGGATAGTCCGTCGGCGCACGATGCACGGCGGCGACTGCACTGTCGGGGAAAGTGGCGGCGTAAAAGCGGGCGGCTGCCTCGGCGTCCTTGTCGTACCAGATGCAGACGATGTTCTTGGCGATGGCCATCGGCGGTTCCTCCTGAAGCTCTTTCCTGCGGCCAGAGGACGATCCGGGAAACGAAAATCCGACATCGGTATCGTGCCGTCGTGGGGTTTTGCCGCGGAATCGAGCAACGGCCGGCGGCCGCCTTATCCCGTCGTTTCGCCGGAGCGCCCCTTTTCACAACTCGGTTGTCTGAACCGCTCCGCGCAACTTTGACTAGAAGCAGATAAGGCAAAGCTTTAGGTTTCCGGTGCCGCTGGTCGCAGGGAGATCTGTCATGGCCCGTATCCGCGCATGTCCCGCCGCGCTTGCGCTGTTCGTCAGCGCCATCGCCCCCGGTCACGCACAGACGCAGGCAGACAAAATCTGGACGGGCGGGCCGATCCTGACGATGAACGATGCCGCGATGCGGGCCGAGGCCCTCGCCGAAAAGGACGGCAAGATTCTCTCGGTCGGCAATACAGCCGACGTGATGGCGTTCAAGGGCCCCGACACCAAGACCATCGACCTCGCGGGGCGGGCGATGGTGCCCGGCTTCTTCGACGCGCACGGCCATGTCTTCGGCGGCGGGCTTCAGGCGCTTTCGGCAAACCTTCTCGCGCCCCCCGACGGCAAGGTGGAGAGCATCGCCGCTCTGCAGCAGACGCTGCGCGAGTGGATCGCCGCAAACCGCGACAAGGTCGAGAAGTTCGGTCTCGTCATCGGCTTTGGCTGGGACCCCTCCACCCTCGCCGAGCACCGCGCGCCCACGCGCCAGGATCTCGACGCGATATCGACCGAGTTTCCTGTCTACATCATCCACCAGTCAGGCCATCTCGGTGCCGCGAATTCCAAGGCGCTCGAGGACGTCGGCTACACCCGCGAGACAAAGGATCCGGCTGGCGGCGTCATCAAGCGCGAGGCGGACGGCCAGCCCAATGGAGTGCTGGAGGAGACGGCTCACGCCGCCGCCCTCATGAAGCTGCTGGCCCGCGTGGGACCTGCCGGCGCCAAGGAGATGGCGCGGGCAGGCGCCGAACTCTGGGCCCGTTTCGGTTACACCACCGCGCAGGAGGGCGCAGCGATACCGGCCACGGCGCGGGCCATGCGGCAGCTGGCGAGCGAAGGCGGCTTCAAGGTCGACGTGGCCGTCTATCCGCTCGTGGCAGCAGACCGCGAGTTCGTCCGCAAGAACACCAGCCGCGACTATGTCGACAGGATGCGCATCGCGGGCGGCAAGCTCGTCATCGACGGCTCTCCGCAGGGCTTCACGGCGTGGCGGGACCGCCCCTACTACGCGCCCGTCGGCGACTACCCTCCCGGCTATGTCGGCTACAATTCGACGACGCCCGTCGAGACGGCCGACGCGATAGACTGGGCCTTTGCCAATCACGTACCGCTCCTCGTCCACTCCAACGGCGAGGCCGCGACCGATTCCCTGATCGCCGGCGCGGACCGGGCGATCGCAAAGTACGGGACCGGCGATCCCGACCGACGCCTGACGCTCATCCACGGCCAGTTCCTGCGCGAGGATCAGGTGGACGCGATCCGGCGGCTGGAAATCTTTCCATCCGTCTTCCCGATGCACACCTTCTATTGGGGCGACTGGCACCGAGATCACACGGTGGGGCCGGACCTCGCCGACAACATCTCGCCGACGGGGTGGCTGGTGAAGCGGGGCATGATTTTCGCCTCCCACCACGACGCGCCTGTCGCCTTCCCGGATTCCATGCGGGTTCTTTCGGCGACGGTGACGCGGCGGTCTCGCTCCGGCGACATCATCGGCCCGGCACAGCGTGTCGACGTGATCACCGCGCTGAAGGCCATGACCATCTGGCCGGCCTGGCAGCAGTTCGAAGGCGCGCGCAAGGGGTCACTGGAGGTCGGCAAGCTGGCCGACCTCGTCGTGCTCTCCAATGATCCGACAGCGGTCGATCCCGAGACGCTAGCCGGCCTCAAGGTGGTCGAGACGATCAAGGAAGGTCACACGATCTTCGAGGCCTCGCCCGAACTTCAGAAGAAGACCGAGATGACCTGGCCGGGCGGGCGCCAGACGGCTTTCGCCGACACCTTGAAGGACGTGTTCGTGGAGCACAGGATGGGCCGCCTGCCCGAAGCGTATCGCACCGCCGACATGCGCGCGCGGATCGCCCGGGACTTCGACGATTGTCTTGCAGGCGCTGCCCTCAGCGAGATCATGCTGCCGGACTCCGGCGGCGAGGCGATGGCCGGACGGTGAGACCTGCTCACTGTAGAAGGATGCGATCGGCGTGATGTCGAGTGGGCATCTGCGGAACGTCTTCGCCAGCTTGCGCGTCTTCTGACTGCGCTTAGAAATACTTCCTGCGCTCGGGCGTCCTTTGTGCTATAGGATCCCTGCAGGCTGCGAAGGGCAGCCAATGGGCGGCTCATTCCCGACAGCAGGGCGGCCCGTGTTCGAGAATGCTTCTCGGCGCTCGCTTCTCCCGTGACCAGTCTCCGAGCGGACGCTTCCGGGCTTCCGCAGAAATGTCGTTCATGCCGCCTATGATCCAGTTGCCCATGCCGGCCATGTCCGGTGTGCGCGTGCGCATGAACGGCAGAGGCGCGGCCATGGATCCGGCTGCGCGATGAGCGGAAACGATTGGCCGGACTACATGGGCGCGCCGACGCTGGCGCCTGCCGAGACCCGGAAGCGGGAATTGCGGCTGCTGGCGAAAAAGTGGAGCAGGCTGACTGCGGACGACCTGGCTGCCGTCGAATGCGATGACGATCTCGTCGCCATGCTGGTCGCGAGGTACGGGCTGGAACCCTCGCAGGCCCGCAAGATCATTGAAGCCGCCATGCGCCCGTCTCCACGGTGAAGGCGGCAGGCGAGGCCGGGAGGTCATCATGCTCGCGTTCGTGAACCCCAGCTCGAGTTTCGACGGCGTCCACAGGGCGGTGCGCTTCTGGGGCCATGACGGCGCTTTCGAGGTCGCCTGCGTGGTGACCTGCGAGGCCCTCGGTTCTTTCCGGCCGGGCATGCCTGACGACGAGGCGAACTGCCTGTCGGTGTTCAATGCCAACCGGCACAGCATTCATGAGGCCGCGACGCGGGCTTATGGCGCCGGCGGGAAGACCAGGCTGGTCATCGATATCGGGGCGATCTGAGCGAGCGCCGCCGCACGCGGGGCAATCGGAGGACGACATGGCAAAAGGCGAACAGCGCGGTAATCGCGAGACCAAGAAGCCCAAGAAGGAAAAGCCGAAGACCATTGCGGCGGCGCCTTCGACGAAGGGCCTGATCATTCAGAAGCCGTCCGGCGGGAAGCACTAGGTGCAGCCGCCGTTTCCGGCGGGGCGACGGGCATGGACCTGATCGTCTCCCGCTCCGAAGGCGGGGAATGGACCCTCACCGATCTTCTCGGCCGGACCATGGGCACGGTCACCGAGAGCGAGCCGCGAGCCTTCACCATTCGCCCTGAGGGGCACGCCGTGGAAGCGATGGCCGGGCTCAGGACCGGCCCCTATACCTCGGTGGACGACGCGCTCGCGGCCATCGAGCGCCACACTCGCGGTGTCTGCCGGCGCAAGCCGGGTACCGCCAACGAATAAGCCGGGTTCATCCCGGAGACATGCCGTCCCGGCCGCAGCGCGTCGCGCCCAGGCTGGACCGGACACGACAGGGCCGCGCAAGGCAGCGGGGCCCCGTCGGGAACGAAGTGCCGCAAACGCAAGGAATCAGAATGCCGTCCTACAGGGAACCATCCCACGCAACCCGCGCCAACCAGGCCGCGGCAGCACGCAAGCAGGCCCTCTCCGCCTTCCAGGACAACCCGGCCCGCGATCCCGCCGCAGTGGAGGCCCGCCAGGCCGCCCTGCGTGAGCGCGAGGAGGCGCGCGCCATTCGCGCCGCCGAGAAGGCCCGCCTGCGCGCCATCAAAGAAGCGGAAGTAGCCGAGCAGAAGGCCGCCCAGGAGCGGGAAGCAACTCTGCAGGCCGAGACCAAAGCCGCCGAGGCCATCGAACTCGCAGCCCGGCAGAAAGCAGCGCGCGATGCGCGCTACAGCGCACGCAAGGCCAGAGCACGCTGAGCGGACGCGAACAGGGCTTCATCAACGCCCGGAGAGGAGAGATCGCGATGTCCAGCACAGGAACCGCAGCCCAACGCAGTGCGCGCCGAAAGGCGTCTGCCCTTTTCGACAAGACCGCACAGCGGCAGCTCGAAACAGACAGGCGCGTCGAGGAGCAGCGAATCGCCGAACGTCAGTTCGTCGCCAAGACGGAGCGCCTGCGCGCGCTTCGCATGGAGAGGGACGCGACGGCGGCCCGCGAGGCCGCAGAGGCGACGGCCGCAAAGCCCAAGCCTGCGCCGCGGAAGAAGAAGGTTGCGCCAGCGTGAGCGACTCCGTGCGGAAGCAAGTCTGCTGAGCAAGATTTTTCGATCTGCAAAGAAGACTTGCTTTTCCGGCCGGAAGCGGTCACAAGGTGTCCATCGACATTTGGCCGGAAAACTTGGCCGCTACGCCTCGCACTGCCTGGCGCACGTTCAGAGTCAATCTCTCCAAACATCGATCTATCGGAGTTCCGGGACGCTTCGAGCGCCTGGAAGAACGCGCCTTGCATGAAAGGACATCGCATGAACACGGGTACCGTCAAGTTCTACAACGACCAGAAGGGCTTCGGCTTCATTCAGCCGGACGACGGCAGCAAGGACGTCTTCGTCCACGCCACGGCTCTTGAGCGCGCCGGCATGCGCGGCCTCGTCGAGGGGCAGAAGGTTGCCTTCGACACCGCCGAAGACCGCCGCTCGGGCAAGGTCGCCGTCAACAACATCGCGGCGGCGTAAGTCACGACGCGACCGAGGCGCCCTCGGGCGTCCCACAAGCTGTGCCCCGCCGGTTGGACCTCCCCGGCGGGGCATTTCTTTTTGGGCCCTTGCTTTTCAGGCCCACGCGCTGCCAGCGCTGTCCTCAGGACCGCCCGGGCCGGGTTGCCAGCCAGATGACGTGCCGGGCCCCTCGCCTGCCGCGGTCGGCTTTGACGACGGCCTCCTCGACCATGAACCCGGCCCGCATGAGGCGCTGGGTGAAACTGCGGTCGGGCGACGCAGACCATACCGACAGCACACCACCCGGCCGCAGCGCGGCGAAGGCGTCGGCCAGACCGCGCACGTCGTAGAGAGCATCATTGGCCGCGCGGGTCAGCCCTTCCGGACCATTGTCGACGTCCAGCAGAATGGCGTCGTATCCCCTGGGCGACTTGCGGATCACGTCCATGACGTCACCGACGAGCACCTGAACGCGCGCATCGGCCAGACTGTCCCCGAACAGCGACGCCATCGGGCCGCGTGCCCAGTCCACCACCGCCGGCACGAGTTCCGCCACGTCGATGCGGGCTCCCGGGCCGAGGGCCTTCTGCGCCGCACGCAGCGTGAAGCCCATCCCCAGCCCGCCCACCAGCACGCGGGCCCGACCGGCATCGCCAAGTCTCTCGCAAGTCAGCGCCGCCAGCGCTTCCTCCGATCCGCTGAGCCGGCTGTTCATGAGGTCCGTGTGCCCGAGCCGGATGGCGTACTCGCCACCGCGCCGCATCAGGCGGAGCTGGCCACCTTCGCCCGGCATCTCGGCCGTATCCAGCAGTTCCCAGGGGATCATGCTCGCCTCGCCCACGTCGTGCGCCTGCATACAGGCCGCGGGCGGAGGCGGAAAGCAGGCTCGCCCGCCTCGTCGGGCCGAAGGTGGGCATTCCGCTCCGGCATTTCGCTGCGGTGTTCGCCCCCGATATCCATGCTCGCGGTTACTGACCGTGGCGGAGCGGCCAGGAGAAGCGACGTTCTGTCCAAGCCGTTCCAGAGTTCCGCACAGATCAGCTTGCGGCTCTCAGATACGCCTTCTCAGAACCATGGTGGCCCGATTCGAAGGGCGCCCATTCGAGATCGCCAGCATACCGCCAGGCCATGTGACCCCTTTCGTCCAGAGCGAACAGGTGCAGCCAGCCGTTGTCGAAGAGCGCGCGTACACCCGGGTTGCGCTTCAGGATGTCCGTCATCGCTTCCCGCGGCGCTTCGATGCACACCGAGAGCCGCAGCGGCTCGTGCGCATAGCGTTCACCGTCGTGAACCGACTGCCAAGGCAGGCCGGCCCGCAGGTTGCCGCCATTCCCTTCCACTACGCCCACGCCACCGGTGACGTTGTGCAGGAGCTTGTTGCCGGCACCGAAGACATCGGGCGAAACCGTCGAGCCGTAGTACTGCATGCTGATCCAGCTCGCGACCACCACTGGAGCCGTCATGATGAGCTCCAGCACCCCGAAAGTCTTGTCGTCCTCCCAGTCGTAGTCGTGAAGGAAGGCAAATCCGCCCAGCGACTTGCCTGCCGTCCGCGCCCGCGGGGCCGCGATGAAGGCACGGCACCCGGCAAGCGCCCATTCCGGCCGTGTCTCAGCCCAGTCCTTGCTGCGCTTCGGAACAGAACCGGCCTGGCGGGCCCGCGGCAGTCTCAAGGCCCTCTCGGTCCGGGCCAGATGACCGGCGGTCTTGAGCCAGGCCCTGGCCTGGTCGAGGTCGCGTGCGTGCGAAGGCAGCGGGACATCCTGCGCGTAAAGTGTGACATCGTCGGTCGTCGTGTCGTGCAGGGCTCCAACGAACACGGTATCCGCGGGGATCTCGATGCCGGAAGCGACGAGACCTGTCCGCACCTCCGGATCGTTCAGGAGGGCGGCGAGCAGCCTCGCGTTCACCTCGCCGGAATAACCGCCGCAGGCGCCGCAGTGCAGGGCGCTGGCATGCGGGTTGTTGACGACGTTCGCACCGTGCCCGGCCAGCAGGACCAGCCTCGCAAACGGCCCGGTCAGCGACATCGCCCGGAGTATCGTTTCAGCGGCCTTCAGGCGGGCTGGAAGGTCCAGCGCCGGATCGAGACGCGGGGCCGGATCGTTCGGAACCGGCGTGCCCTGAAGCCCGAGGGCGTCGGTCACGAGCTTCCCGGCATAGACCGGTCCGGTGGCCTCGACGAAGGCGAAGGACGAGACGGCGGCAAGCTTGAACCGCCCCCAGGCGCGCTTCGCCCTCGCCCTGAAGCGTGCCGACCGGTCGGCGTCGTCGGAGACGCCTGAACACGACCTGAGACCGGGATTGAGCAGCACGGGAAGCCGCAGTTCCTCGACGTCCGAGGCGAACCTCCGGTGAGCCGTGGTCAGGCCGAAAAAGCCGGCGAAACCCAGGGTCCTGATGTTTGGGCTGAGGCTCTCGAGAGCACGGCGGAAGACCTCGGAGCGCACGTCGATGCAGAAGGCAGCCTGCAGCGCCGGCCTGTCCGCCGGCATCTGCTGCGAGACGCCCTCCAGCGTACGGGCAAGCGCGCGTTGGGCGGACAATTCGGCCGCCTCCTGCAGGATTGCATCCACGACGAGATCCGGCGTGGCCGCAACCGGCGCGGCGTGCCCGGCCAGGGCCTTCTCCCAGTCCGCAGCCACCTGGGAGCCGTACTGGCGGAGCAAAGCGTCTTCCCACACGAGCCGGATCGCGAGCAGGTCGTGGATCGTCTCGTCGGTGCCGCCCGCCAGCTCGGCCTGCCACAGCCGATACCGCGCGAATTGCGCCCACCCTCCAAGGCCCGCCAGAAGCTGGTGGAAATAGGTCTGAAGCGCGTCGGGCCGGAGCCGAAGCCGGACCGCTATATGCTCGATCGCAGCCGAGGCGTTCTCGGGCAACTGCGCCACGTGGGACGCGAAGCCCGAGAGGCCGGCGATCTCGGGCGTGAGGTCGTGCATCGCCGTGGCGCGCCAGGCCCTGTACGCGCCACCGCCGCGCGGCGCCTGCCAGAGCGCCTGGCCCTCATCGAAAAAGCCGGCGGCCCATGCCCCAAATCCGGTGGCGATCAGGCCCGGCCAGTCAATGGAGGAGGCCCGGGCGGAGAGGTCCGCGATCGTCGGAAGTGCAGACGGAGCCGGGCTTTCCTGGCCCGCCGCCTGCTTCAGGGCGTCGACGCTCTTCGGGCGCATCTGCGCAGGAGCCCGCAGCAACGCGGCGGCGAGATCTTCGTCGGACACCTGCCCGGTGGCGATCTTCTCCCGGTACCAGCTGCGCGGCATGGTCACCCGGGCTCCGGCCACCCTGGCCAGCAGTGCTCCCGTCTCGGCGAGGCCCAGCCCGGTTTGGCCGAGATAGGGATTGACGGCGACGCTCGACGCCAGGGGCCAGACGGGAGGAATGGCACGGGCTGCGTTCTGAACTGCGTCCTGAAGGTCTGCGCTCGTCACGCTGTTCCGGATGCCGGACATCTCAAACTCCGTTCTTCAGGACGTGGCGCGAATGCGCCAGCCATTGACGATCCGGTCGAAGACCGCGTTGGCGTAAAATCCGTTGGAGAGGTGGACCCGCAGCCCGGCCGCGGCCGGGTGGTAGGCCCAGAGCGGGAACATGGCCTGCACGATCGCAGCCAGCCCGAAGCTCAACACGGCCAGGACGATCAGGCCCCATTCGAGCGGCCCGGGCGCGGGCGCGGGAGGCAGGATTGCAGAGGTCAGCCATGTCGCGATGCTCTGGAGCGCGAAGTAGCCGACCGACGTCGCAACCGCATAGGCCGCAGTCCTCAGCGTCAGCGCCCTCGGCGCGGCATCCGCAAAACCCTGGGCGAGCATATACGCCACGCCGAACACGAGGATCGCACCCAGCGCAATAGCCTGGGGTGACTTGCCTTCGAAGCCGAAGCTGAAGCCGACCAGCCCGTAGATGGCGCAGGCTGCCAGGAAGGCCCGGGCCACCGCGCCAGAGTCCGGTACCGCGACGGGACCCGGCCTCCGGATGGCCGCGACACGTTCGACCGCGCCGCCGGACGCCAGGAACGAATGTGCCTTGTAGAGGGAGTGAGCCACGATATGCAGCAGCGCCAGCGGGAACAGGGCGAGGCCGCACTCAAAGATCATAAAGCCCATCTGGGCGACGGTCGACCAGGCGAGGGACGTCTTGACCGCGGGCTGGGTCAGCATGACGAGGCTGCCGAACAGGGCGGTGAACCCTCCGACCATCACCAGAGCCGCGAGGACCCCGGGCGCGAGCAGAATGACGTCGGCGAAGCGGATGAGCAGAAAGCCCCCCGCATTGATGACGCCGGCATGCAGCAGCGCGGACACCGGCGTGGGAGTCTCCATCACCTCGGTCAGCCAGCCATGCGTCGGGAACTGTGCGGACTTCAGGCACGCTGCCACGGCCAGCATGGCGGCCGCCGCGACGGCCAGCCCGCCTCCGTGGCCCGCCTTGGCGGACGACAGGATCGTCCCGATGTCGAGCGTCCCGTAAGCGCCCGCAAGCAGGACGAACGCGAGGATCAGCGCCGCGTCGCCCAGCCGCGCCGTGACGAATTTCTTGCGGGCGGCCCGCCGCGCGCTGACCCGGTCGGCGTAAAAAAGCAGAAGCCGGTGGAGAAAGATGCTCGTCGCGATCCACGCGAGCACGAGCTGGACGAGATTGGCGGCCGTGACGAGGAAGAGCACCGCCGCGAGCGTCAGGCAGAGCCAGGCCGTGAACGCCCCTTGCCGCGCCTCGCCGTCCAGGTACACCTTGCTGTAGCGGACGACCACCCAGCCCACGAAGGTGACGAGGAGCAGCATCGTGGCGCTGACCGCGTCCAGCCTGACGGACAGACCCGCACCGGCCACCCCGATGAGAGGGCTGACGCCAGGACCGGAGGTGATCAGCAGGACCAGCGATGCACAGGCGATCCCGAATGCGACGAGCGCCGCGATCTCAGCCCCCAGCGGCAGCCAGCCGGGACGCCGGCCGGGTTTCGCAAAGCCGAGCATGGCCGCGGCCAGAAGCGGCAGGGGTGCGAGCATCGGAAAGAGATAGGGGAGCAAGAGAGCACCTCGCACGAGCTGGAACACGTCGGCGAACGCCTTGTAGATGAAGCGCGGTCCTACAAAAAATTCATTGTTTGCGATATATCGTTCGGTAAAATAGAACGATGAGGGACCTGAACTTCCATCATCTCCGCTATTTCTGGGCCGTGGCGCACGACGGCAGCCTGACGCGGGCGGCCGAGCGCATGAACCTCTCGCAGTCCGCGTTGTCCGTGCAGATCCAAAAGTTGGAAGACCAGCTTGGGCATCCTCTCTTCGAGCGAATCGGCAAGAGACTGTTCCTGACCGAGGCCGGACGCATCGCGCTCGACTATGCCGACACCGTCTTCGAAACCGGTGCGGAGCTCTTGAGCACGCTTCAGGGGAGGCCTGTGTCGAGCCGGCAGGTCCTGCGCGTCGGCGCGCTTACGACCCTGTCGCGGAACTTCCAGTTGCAGTTCCTGCGTCCGCTCGTCGGCCGGTCCGACGTCGAGCTCGTCGTCAGGTCCGGGACGATGCGTGAGCTCCTGGCGCAACTGGAGTCCCATGCGCTCGACGTGGTGCTCGCCAACAGCGCAGCGCCGCGCGACGCCCGGTCCACCCTGCGCAACCACCTACTGAACGAGCAGCCCGTCAGCCTTGTCGGGCAGCCCAGGCCGGGCATGCCGCCGCTCCGGTTTCCGGAAGACCTGCGCACCACGCCCATCCTGCTGCCCAGCCTGGACAGCGAAATCCGGATTGCCTTCGACCGGGTGATGGAGCTTGCAGGGATCAGGCCGGTCATCCTCGCCGAAGTCGACGACATGGCCATGCTGCGTCTGCTCGCCAGGGAACGCGAGGGTGTGACCCTGGTGCCGCCGATCGTGGTCAAGGATGAACTCGACAGCGGAGTGCTGGTCGAGCATTGCCGGATCCCGCAGGTCACAGAAAGCTTCTACGCCATCGTGCAGGCCCGGCGTTTCCCCAATCCGCTCCTGCCGGACCTATTGCCGGGCACAACCGGAGTTTAGCGGCGGCCTGCGATGGACGGGACCGCGCCCCGCTGGGCGGAGTGCGATCGGCATGTCCCGTCCCCGACGTCGCTCACGGAGGGCCATGCTGAGCGCGCTCGCGGGACTGCCGATGTTTGCGAGGCTTGCCCTGTCCGGACGACAAAAAGCCCGCCGTCTTTTTGGACTGGCGGACTTTGGGTTTGGTTGCGGGGACCCGCAGCCACCGAGAGTTGATTCTGAGTTGCCCAGTCTAGCGGTCCCTCTCGCAACTGACGCGGGCTATACTGATGCAACAGTCGTGGAAATGCTGGGCCACCCGTGATGTGGGGTCACGGCGCGCCGCCACATTCGCCGACCTGGTGCTGCTCTCCTGGCGGCGGCAGCGACTGCGGCAGAACGGATCCGCTTAGGCCCTCTCGGTCACGCGCAGGTCACCCCCAGATAATCGCGAAAATTCTGCCCTAAGCCGATGTCGTCAAAAAGCCGCCTTCCAGCAAGACCCCCTACGTCCGCTTAGATCCTAGAGGCGCCCGGAGAGAAAACGAGTTCTTCTTACAATCACCACCGAATTCATGTCTTCCGTTTGTCCGCGATGATTTGCAACTTATGAATTTGCGGAGCCTTGGCGAACATCTCGCCTGCCGCGGCCTTCTCCATCAACGCCGCTGCGACTTTTCCGTTGAGGTGCGCGTCACGCCCCGCCTCGTCATCGAATGTGTCAAAGATGGCAAAGGAGGAAGGTCCTTCCTGGATGGCATACCAGGAGATCGTGCCGGGCTCTGCGTTCACCAGGGGAACCGCCGACCGCAAGAAGTCCGCGACCTCGTCTTCCTTACCCGGCTTGGCCTCCAGGGGAACGTACAGCGCGAACTTGGTCATCCTGCTCTCCTGCGTGTCGTTGCGAATGCAACGGGTAGATTGCCGGAAGGGGCCGCGTGAGTTCTACGGCGGAGCTAGAGGAAAGTTCCCTTTGCCTCGATGCCATTTGTCCGAATGGCAATGTCGGACAGGGTCATGCCGCAAAGCGTCTTCGACACTTCGGACAGGTTGCGAACACGCTTTATGTCGGCGTCTCGGGCCGAGACGAGCGACGGGGGTGCCAGCCTGCCGCCCTTCGGCGGGCCAGGGGCGGCACGCCCCCTCGCATCAGCAGCCGAACAACCCCGAAGGAATTCGGTCCCTAACTGGACGCGGCGCCATTCTCGCCGGACGAGGATTGATCGTCGCGCGAGGACTGACTGCCGGTCGACGAATTGCCGTTTGAAGCTCCGTTCTGGATCGGCACTTTCTGCGGCCGGTTGACTCCCTGGGCTTTCGGGATGGCCAATTTGAGAACACCGTTTTCGAAGCGGGCCTGGATGGCTTGGGGATCGACGTGGAACGGAAGCTGAAGATTGCGCTGGTATGTTCCAAAACGCCGTTCCACGATGTGGAAGTTCTCCCTATCGTCTCTCTTCTCATCGGTTCGGGTCGCTCGGATGGTCAGGATGTCTCCGTCGACCGTCACGTCTATACTCGACTCGTCGACACCGGGGAGGTCGAGGCTGATGCGGAGTTCCTCGTCCGTCTCGCTGACGTTCATGGCCGGCCTGACGAGCTCGCTTGAATCCTCGAGTCCGGACAGCAATCCCCCGGCGAGCAGGTCTCGGGCAAACCGGCCGATGTCACGGTCCAGGTAGAAGAATGGCGCGGGTGCGATCCTCCGCTCCGCAAGGCCGGCGAAGGGCCTGGTTAGAGACTGTGCCATCGGAAACCTCATTTTCAGGAGCACGAGCAGTTCTGCTCTCGAGGCCGTGCAGTCTGACCGAACGCATTGGTTCGCGCCGTGACGGCCATCAGTAATTCCAGCGGACCCGGTGAAAGCGCCGGAGTCAGGTCCGCAGGGCTGCTGCAAAGTCTGCGATATCCGACTCGAGTTCATCGCTCAGCCGGACTTGCAGAACCAGCGAGAGAATGTCGACGAACGCGCGGCCCGCAGCGGCCCTTGAACCCGGTCGGATCGCAAGCGTCAGCCGCGTCCCGCTGTCGAGTGCGTCGATCATGAAATCCCGGTCGAAAGAGAGCTCGGAACTCACGACGAACAGCCGGAAGCGATGCGGGCGGGCGAACTCGATCACCTCTGACTCAAGAACCGCCTCGGCGCCCGGCAAGAGCCGGTGCTCGCGCAGGCGTGACCCCTCTCCCAGCGCACCGTCGGTCAACAGTTCCGCGCTTTCTACCGTCCGCAGGACGAGAGGCCACTCCACCGCGTTTGAGACCAGGCGGAACACCTTCGACGGTGACGCAGCGACCGTCCTGCTCGCAGAGATATGCATGGGTCACCCCGGGAGAGTCTGGCGATTGTGCCGCGGACGATGCAGCGCCGCGGCCGCGGCCATCCTCGTAGCCATGATGAACCGGATGTTCCCGCCGGGTCTGTGACGATGGTCAGCAAACGGGCATTCCATCCCGGGGCCAGTCCTGCCGCCGAGAGCCGCCGGTACCATTCCTGATGCCGGTCAGTGTCCTCCGGGCATCAGCCACCTACGGTGCGCGACGTGGAAGCCGAGCCGCCGCGCTATGCCACCGCGATCCGACGCCACATCGCCCTCGGGAGGCCAGCCATGAGATTGCGTCCCTTGCACGACCGGGTCGTCGTCCGTCGCATCGGAGTGGAGGAAAGAACGAAGGGGGGCATCATCATCCCCGACACGGCAAAGGAGAAGCCTCAGGAGGGCGAGGTTCTGGCGGTGGGGCCCGGTATCGGGAACGAGAAGGGGGACATGTCGGAACTGGGTGTCAAGGTGGGCGACCGCATCATCTTCGGAAAATGGTCCGGGAGCGAGGTTGTCGTCGGCGGAGAGGAAGTCCTCGTCATGAAAGAGGCGGACATCATCAGCGTTCTCGACGAGTAGGGACGGGCAGGCTGCGTTGCTGAACACCGAACCCGTAGGGGGTTGAGCCGCCGAGGTCATTGCGAGATGTTACACATCGACATCCCCGACTTGCAGGAGTTCAAGGCGATCGCGACGGCGCGGGGCGGGACGTTCGTGTCCCTCTACCTGCCGACCTCGCCCCTGAACCCCGAAGCCAACCGCATCGCCTTTGAGGATCTCGCAAAGGACGCCCTCTCTCAATTGCGCGAGTCCAGCATGCGGAAGGGCGAGGTCGATTGGCTCGAAGGAAAATTCCGGGCTCTGTCCGGCCATGCCCTGAACAGTCCGGATGACACGAAGCACCGGCTTCGTAGCGGCGACCCCCTCGCATCGGTCACGGCGTTCTGGAAATCACAGGCGCACGGACTTGGGGTGCTGGCCGAGCCAAGGGCGCAGTCCCTGCACACGTACCGCCTGCCGATCCGGACGAAACTCCTCGCCGAGGTTGCCGACCGGTTCCACATCTCTCCGCTGATCCGAACGATCACATCACCGCTGGAGATCTTCGTGCTTGCTGTCTCGAAGAGTGGAGCCCGGCTCATCCACGCGGTCGTCAACATGCCGCCGGAGCGCATCCCCCTTCCGCACCTGTCCGAGGATCCCGCCGAGGTCCTGGATCGACCTTCGATCCACGTGCGCGTCGCGCGCGGCCGGCTTCAGAACCTCGAGGGCGAGAAGACGTTTGAATTGCACTACACACGCGAGGTTGACCGTAGCGTTCGGGCAGCGCTCGCCGGGCGCGCGACGCCGATGGTGCTGGCCGCGACGGAGCCGATGGCCACCATCTTCCGTCGGGTGAACACGTATTCCCACCTCGTTGAGGAGGTTATCGAGGGCAGCCCGGACCACCGCAGCGACGGGCAGCTCGCCGACGCGGCGCTCCCGATCCTGGACCGCCTCTACCGGGACGAAGTGAAAAGGTTTCTTTCGCTGTACGACGAGTTGAAGCCGCATCGGGCCACCAGCGACGTCTCCCATGCGGCCCACGCCGCGACCGCCGCAGCTGTTGACCGGCTTGTCGTCGACCTCGATCGGGTCATCCCCGGCCTGGTCAGTGATATTGATGGGAGCGTTACGTATTCCGTGTCCGACGACGCCGAAGCCTATTCCGTTCTGGATGAAGTGGCCCGGCGTGCCCTGTGTACGGACGCCCGGGTCCTGTGCGCCAGGAGCGAGGAATTACCGGAGGGCGCTGCCCTGGCGGCAATCCTGCGCTACGCATTTTGAGGCACGAGGACGCAGCGCTGCCGGTCGCGTGTCACTCCCGCGAACCCCATCGCGCTTGGCTGGCTGCGGCCACCCAATCCTCCCACATGCTGGGGTCGGCGGGCGAGCCGTCTGCACACTTCAGTCCGCCGATCACGAAGTCGAGCGCCTCAGCGGTTACGTTGTGGCGCCGGCGGACAGCTTCCAGAAACGGCCCTATCGCGTCGAAGGCGTCAGCCACGGTTATCGGCTCGGACGCTTGCAGCATCTGCATGTCAATACCTGTCGAGTGTAGCCGACCGGAGTCGAGCGAATCTCCGGATAGTGGCGGCTTGGAGTTCGTCCAACACTGACGGCCATCAGGGCCTGCGATCTTCGCATGCCTATGGTCTGAGCCTGAGCGGATGGCCCGCCGGGTTGAAGGGCGGCCGGAGCGTGTGGTCCGGGCGGACCGGGCACGGCGGCCGCTATGCGCCCGAAGGAGGCTCTCCATGAATGCGGCAGCGACCCTCTCGCGAGCGCCCGAGCAAGCGACGTCATCCGGGACTGACATCCTGTTCCAACCCTACCGGCTGGGTCCCTTCGAACTTCCGAACCGTATCGTCATGGCGCCCCTCACCCGCTCACGCGCGCGGGCACCGGGCAATGTGCCGAGCGCTCTTGCAGCCTGCTACTATGCGCAGCGCGCTTCCGCGGCACTCATCGTGAGCGAGGCGACACAGATCTCGATGCAGGGGCAGGGCTACGCCTGGACGCCCGGCATCCACAGCAGCGAGCAAGTCGAGGCCTGGCGCCACGTTACCAAGGCCGTCCACGAGGCCGGCGGGCGCATCTTCTGCCAGTTGTGGCATGTCGGCCGGATATCGCACCCGGCCCTTCAGCCCGACAACATGCTGCCCGTCGCACCCTCCTCGATCATCCCGCAGGGCAAGGCCTTCATCGAGAACGAGCGGGGTGAAGGGGCACTGGTGCCGTTCGTCCGGCCCCGCGCCCTGGCTCCGGAAGAGATCCCTTATGTCGTGGGCCAATACGAGCGCGCGGCCAGGAACGCCCAGGCTGCAGAGTTCGACGGGGTCGAGATCCATGCGGCGAACGGCTACCTGCTCGACCAGTTCATGGAAAGCAGCACGAACCATCGCACCGACACCTATGGCGGTTCGGTGGAGAACAGAACGCGGCTCGTGCTGGAGGTCGCGGAGGCACTCTCGCGGATCTGGGGACCAGACCGGATCGGCGTTCGGATTTCGCCCCTCGGCATGATGAACGACATCAGCGACGACGACCCCGAAACCACCTTCGGGCACGTGGCGGAGCGGCTCGGCGAATTCGGCTTCGCATATCTCCACGTGGTCAATCCGGCAGTGGCGCAGATGCAAGAAGGAAGGTCGCCCGACCAGCGGTCTCTCGCGCTGGTCAAGCTGATACGCGACAAGTTCAACGGGACGGTGATCGTTGCCGGGGGGTTCGACGCCGCGGCCGCGGCGCAATGGATCGGCGAGGGAATGGCCGACCTGGTCGCGTTCGGCCGCAAGTTCATCGCGAATCCCGATCTGCCGGAGAGATTGCGCACCGGCGCCCCGCTCAACGCTGACGACCCGACCACCTACTATGGCGGCGGCGAACACGGCTACACATACTATCCCTCTCTGGCGCAGGACCGCGGCGAACAGCCCGGGGCCTGTGTCGACCAGAGCTGGCGGTGAGCCGCGACAGCCTGCTCCCGACAGCCGGGGCTCGCTTTGCTGGCCCCGAACGCGGGCACTCTTCGCACAAGACGGATTGGATCAAAAAGGAGCTGGATCATGGCAGAAAGCACCCTTGCAGGGCTCAACGTGGCCATCCTGGTCACCGACGGCTTCGAGCAGGTCGAACTCACCGAGCCGCGCAAAGCCCTGGACGAAGCCGGCGCCACGACCAGGATCGTATCGCCCAAGAGCCAACGCGTGCGGGCGTGGAACTTCACGGACTGGGGCATAGAGCTGCCGGTCGACGTGGATCTCGATCAGGCCAAGCCGGAGGATTTCGACGCACTGCTCCTGCCGGGTGGCGTGATCAACCCCGACTCGCTCCGGATCGAACCCAGAGCAGTTGCCTTCGCAAGGGCGTTCTTCGACGCCGGGAAACCGGTTGCAGCAATCTGCCATGGCCCGTGGACAGTCATCGAAGCCGGCGAGGCGCGGGGCCGCCGCATGACGTCATGGCCGTCGCTCAAGACCGATCTCAAGAATGACGGAGCTGACTGGGTGGACGAGGACGCGGTGGTCGACAGGGGATTGGTCACGAGCCGTAGCCCCAACGATCTTGCAGCCTTCAACCGGGAAACGATCACGCTGTTCAGAAGTGCACCGGGGCGCCGCCATGCCGCGTAAAGCCGGTGGAAGCGTGGGGACCAGCGTGCAGAAGCGTCGGTTCGGACCGCTGGCGCGCGGCGTGAGTGTCGTGGGCCAGGGGACGTGGTACCTGGAAGAAGGCGACTCCAACGCCGCGGCCGCCGCGTTGCGACGAGGCCTTGATCTTGGAATGAATCACATCGACACCGCGGAGCTCTATGGCGCCGGCGCCGCGGAGGAACTCGTCGGCGGCGCCATTGCAGGCCGGCGCGATGAGGTCTTCCTGGTCTCGAAGGTGCTGCCGCAGAATGCGTCCCGACGGGGGACGAAGCTTGCTTGCGAGAGATCGCTCGCCCACCTCAGGACCGATCGGTTGGATTGCTACCTGCTGCATTGGCGGGGAGCGCACCCGCTGGAGGAGACATTCGCCGCGTTCGACGCCCTGCGTAACGAAGGAAAGATTCTCTCGTATGGCGTCAGCAATTTCGACGTGCCTGACCTGGAAGAGGCGTGGAAGATTGCCGGCGGCTCCAGCATTGTGTGCAATCAGGTGCTCTATCATCTGCAGGAACGTGCGATCGAACATGCCGTACTACCCTGGTGCGAGCAGCACCAACTGGCAGTGACGGCCTACAGTCCATTCGGGCACGGCGACTTTCCGAGCAACCACACACCCGGTGGCACCTTGCTGGCGGACATCGCGAGGGCGCATGACGCGACGACGCGCCAGATCGCGCTGGCATTTCTAGCGCGACGGCCTTCCGTCTTCGCCATCCCGAAGGCGTCCAGCATCGAGCACGTCGAGGAGAATGCCGGGGCGTCCGATATCCGGTTGTCGCCAGCAGAGATCCAACGGATCGATGCCGCTTTCCCGCTTGGGCGGCGTCGCCAGGGACTGCCCATGCTGTGACGGTCGGCCCGACATGGCCAGCGCAGTGGTACGTCAAGAGCACGGACATGACTTCGCGATCCTTGGGGGGAATGGCAATGGGATACGCTGCTCGGCTTTCGTGCAGGGTGGGCTGGCTTGAATGCTAGAGATCAACAAGCCTCGGCCTCTAGACGACCCTGAAGGAGCTGTGCGGGGTTTCGTTCGCTTACGTGGGGCACGCGAACACAATCTGAAAAATATTGACCTGGCCCTTCCCCGCGATGCTCTGGTGGTGTTCACGGGCGTGTCCGGTTCGGGCAAGTCGTCGCTTGCATTCGGCACGCTGTATGCTGAGGCGCAGCGGCGGTACCTCGAATCTGTCTCGCCCTATGCGCGGCGTTTGTTTCATCAGATGGCGGTTCCCGAAGTCGACGAGATCGATGGACTGCCCCCGGCCGTGGCTTTGCAGCAGCAGCGTGGTTCGCCCACGACCCGCTCTTCCGTTGGCAGCGTCACCACGCTGTCGAACCTCCTTCGCATGCTGTACTCGCGCGCCGGGGATTACCCACGGCATCAGGGCCATCTCGATGCCGAGGCCTTTTCGCCGAATACGCCGGCGGGAGCCTGTCCCCGCTGCCAGGGCCTCGGTCGGGTGTACGAGGTTTCCGAACGCTTGATGGTTCCCGATGACACCAAGAGCATCCGCGAGCGCGCCATAGCAGCCTGGCCACCCGCCTGGCACGGCGGTAACCTCCGGGACATGCTGATTTCGCTCGGCCACGACGTGGATCGTCCGTGGCGCGAACTGCCGAAAGAAACCCGCGATTGGATCCTGTATACCGACGAGCAGCCGGTGGTCCCGGTCTACATCGGTTACGACGCAAACGAGGTTCAACGGGCGATCAGGCGCAAGGAGGAGCCCAGCTACCGGGGCAACTTCTCAAGCGCCAGACGACATGTGCTGAACACCTTCGCCACCACTGAAAGCGCGTCGATCAAGAAGCGGGTGTCGCGCTACATGGTGAGCACCGATTGCCCGCTCTGTCACGGCAAGCGGCTTCGCCGTGAATCGCTGTCCGTCAAGTTCGCCGGCTTCGATATCGCCGACATCTCGAGGATCCCGCTGGCCAGGCTCGCCGACCTCTTGCGTCCACACGCCGAGGGGTCAGCTTCTACCCTGACCCGGCTCGAGGCACAGCATCCCGAAAAGGCCTTGGTGGTGCAGCGGATCGCGGAGGACCTCGTCGAGCGTCTCGCTGTTCTCCTTGGCCTCGGGCTTGGCTATCTCACCCTGGAGCGGAGTACCCCGACGCTCTCTCCCGGCGAACTGCAGCGCCTGCGACTGGCAACCCAAGTGCGCTCCAATCTGTTCGGCGTCGTCTATGTGCTCGACGAGCCCTCCGCCGGACTTCATCCCGCGGACACCGAGTCGCTCCTGACGGCACTCCAGCAATTAAAAAACTCCGGCAATTCGCTGTTCGTGGTCGAACACGAGGTCGATGTGATCCGGCATGCGGATTGGATCGTCGACATCGGTCCAGGCGCCGGCGAACTCGGCGGCGAGGTGCTCTACAGCGGTCCGCTGCAGGGGTTCGAGGAGGCAGAGCGGTCGCAAACCCGCCGCTACCTGTTCGACGAGGACATCGTGCCGGACCGAACGCCGCGCTCGCCGCGCGGATGGTTGCGGCTGCGCGGCGTCGGCCGCAACAACCTTCGGGACCTCGATGCCGACTTCCCGCTGGGAGTTTTCACGACGGTGACCGGCGTTTCCGGCTCGGGCAAGTCGAGTCTGGTGAGCCAGGTCCTGGTGGAACTTGTTGCCAGACAGCTCGGCCATCCCGTCCCCTCGATCGACGATGAGGGCGACGAGCTCGAACGGACGGTCGTGACCACGCTCGGCGGCCGGATCGCGAGCGGAATGGAGGGCATCAAGCGACTGGTGGTCGTCGACCAAAAGGCGATCGGACGCACTCCGCGGTCCAATCTCGCGACGTATACAGGGCTGTTCGACTACGTCCGCAAGATCTTCGCGGCGACCGAGTCTGCGCGCGCCCGCCACTACGACGCTGGGCGCTTCTCCTTCAATGTTGCCAAGGGCCGCTGCCCGACCTGCGAGGGTGAGGGCTTCGTTTGCGTCGAGCTGCTGTTCCTTCCCAGTGTCTATGCGCCGTGCCCAAGCTGTCATGGCGCTCGCTACAATCCCAAGACCCTTGAAGTCGAATTTCGCGGCCAGAACATTGCCGGCGTACTGGGAATGACGGTCGATGGCGCGTTCGCATTCTTTGCCGAGGAGGCGCCGGTTCGCCGTTCGCTCGACGTCCTGCGGCAGGTCGGCCTCGGCTATTTGCGGCTCGGCCAGCCGGCGACGGAGCTTTCCGGCGGCGAAGCCCAGCGGATCAAGCTTGCCACCGAGCTGCAGCGGACCCAGCGTGGACAAACACTCTACGTGCTCGACGAACCTACCACGGGACTGCACCCCGCCGACGTCGAGAAGCTGATCGCGCAACTCGACGGGCTGGTCGAGGCCGGAAACACCGTGATCGTGGTGGAGCATGACATGCGCGTTGCCGCGGGCAGCGACTGGATCATGGATATCGGGCCTGGTGCAGGGGAGGAGGGCGGGCATGTGGTCGCGATCGGCACGCCTGCGGAGGTTGCAGGATCGTCCGTAAGCCGCACGGCGCCGTACCTTTCGCGATTCAGGACCCGGCCCGCGGCCGACGTGTCAGCATCCCATGACCTCGCGGCACCACAGTGACGTCCTCCATCCGCACCACTTCGAATTGGTCGCGAAAGTTGACTGCCGGCGCGAGAGCTGACTGGACCAATCTGACGGTCATCAGCGTCGGGCGCGGGCCCGCTTGATACGGTCGCTGCACAGTTGGATCTCCAAAGCGGGAGGCAGCCTTGACCGCGCAGGCCCCGGATAACACGACCTCCATGTCTGCTGCGTCACCCCGGCCCTACGGCGACTTCGACCGCCTGCCCATCGCCGGAACATGGCGCGAGGGCCGGTCGGGCAACGTGATGGCCGACAAGGATCCGTACACTGGGGCGGTGCTGGTCCAGATCCCACAAGGCAACCAGGAGGATCTGGACGCGGCTTTCGAAGGTGCTGCAAAGGCGCAGGCAGCTTGGGCCAGAGAGCTTCCGAGCACGCGCGCCGATGTCATGCGTCGGGCAGCGGCCATCTTTGAGGCTCGGCGTGAGGAAATCGTGTCCTGGCTGATCCAGGAGGCGGGCAGTACCCGACTCAAAGCCAATCTTGAATGGGCTTCATCCCATGCGATCCTGATCTGGGGAACATCCGCGCCTGACCTGGTGGAGGGCAAAAACCTGCCGACGGACATCCGCGGCAAAGAGGGGCGAGTCCATCGCAAGCCTGTCGGCGTCGTCGGCGTGATCAGCCCATGGAACTGGCCGTTGCATCTCGCCAGCCGCTCCATCGCGCCGGCACTGGCGATCGGCAACGCTGTTGTCGTGAAGCCGGCCAGCGATACTCCCGTCACCGGCGGCCTTCTGCTGGCAAAGATCTTCGAAGAGGCTGGGCTTCCCCCCGGGGTTCTCAGCGTCATCGTAGGGGCCGGCGGCGAAATCGGGGACGCGTTCGTGAGCCACTGGGTGCCACGCGTCATTTCGTTCACGGGATCGACAGCCGTCGGGCGCCGGATCGCGGAACTCGCGGCCAAGGCGTCAATCCTCAAGAAGGTCGACCTCGAGCTCGGGGGAAACGGACCGTTCGTCGTTCTCGACGACGCTGACATCCCGAACGCCGTGGAGGCCGCCACATTCGGCAAATTCCTGCACCAGGGCCAGATCTGCATCGCGATCAACCGGATCATCGTCGATCAATCCGTCCACGACGCCTTCCTCGACAGATTCGTAGAGCGGGTCAGGTCGCTAAAGGTCGGCGACCCCGGCGAGCCCGACACGATGATCGGGCCGATCATCAACCAGTCCCAGCTCGATCATCTCGTCGCACGCATTCGCAAAGCGCTCGAGACCGGCGCACGCCTGCTTGCCGGGGGCGACCCGCAGGGGCTGGTTCTGCCGCCACATGTCTTCGCCGACGTGACCAACGACATGGACCTGGCACGGCATGAGATATTCGGTCCGGTGGCCCCGGTGATCCGCGCAGCAAACGCCGACGACGCGCTGCGCATCGCCAACGACACCGGGTACGGGCTCGCCGGCGCCGTGTTCACCGGCGACCTCGACCGCGGGGCGCAATTTGCACAGCAGATGCAGGTTGGAATGGCGCATGTGAACGACCAATCGATCGTCGATCTGCCTAATTCTCCGTTCGGAGGCGAAAAAAACTCGGGCATCGGCCGGTTCAATGGCACCTGGGTGATCGAAGCGTTCACGACAGACCAGTGGGTCACCGTGCAGCACACGCCGCGCCGCTATCCTTGGCATGCCCACGACGTGCAGGGGCCCTGGTCATGAAAGTCCCGGCAGTCTCCTTCGCGGCGACATGGGATCTGCGTCACTGCTGACGGTTGTCAGTGACGCGCTTCTGCCGGGCGCGTATTCGTGTGTCCTCGGGCTTCGACAAGGCGCCGGTCTGGGGATCCACGCGAGCGCATCATCTGGGGCGAGACCGCATTAACGCCTCGCTGCGGGCCGCGTGTTGGGAAACATCGTTCAGGGCGGGCATCGCAGGTCGGACTGTGCGGTTCCACCATCTGCGCCCGCCAGCCGCTCCCGAAGCCATGAAATCCGGGTGACTGAACTCCTGTGCGAAGAACAGGTGAGGATTCGCGAATGCCGAACGTCGATCCGCGCGATGAGAACATGTTTCCGAAATTCTTGCAGTCGGAGATGGACCGGCTTCGTCGCTATGGCCACCAACAGCATTTCACCGACGGGCAGCCGCTTTTCGTCACGGGAGAAATCGCGCCCGGCCTGTTCGTGATCGAGACCGGGCGAGTCCAGGTGACCCGGCGCGACCCGCTGGGACATCTCGCCCCGATCGTGGAAGAGACTGCCGGCGATTTCGTCGCCGAGGTGGAACAGCTGTCCGGTCGACCGGCGCTGGTCGACGTTCACGCCGTCGAAGACGTCGAGGCCATTCTTATTCCGGGTCAGAACCTACGCAGCGTCATGATCGCGGAGCCCGAGCTTGGGGACCGCATCATGCGCGCGTTGATCTTGCGCCGCACCGCCCTGATCGAAGTGGGCGCGGGCGGACCGGTCCTTATCGGGCCCGAGGATGCTCCCGACCTCGTCCGCCTGCAGGGCTTCCTGACCCGGAACGCCTATCCGTATCAGGTGCAAGATCCTGCGAAAGACCGCGACGCTGCGGATCTGCTCGCCGGATACGCGGCGAAGCCGAGCGACCTTCCCCTTGTGGTGTGCCCCAAGGGAAACATCTTGAAGAACCCAACCGAGGCAGAGCTTGCCCGTGCGCTCGGAATGGTGAGGACAGACGTTCAGGATAGGATCTACGATGTCGCGATCGTGGGCGCCGGCCCGGCGGGTCTGGCCACTGCGGTCTATGCAGCGTCCGAGGGTCTTTCGGTCGCGGTGTTCGACTCACACGCTTTTGGCGGGCAGGCCGGCGCAAGTGCGCGGATCGAGAACTACCTCGGGTTCCCGATCGGCATATCCGGTCAGGACCTCACGGGGCGGGCCTATGTGCAGGCGCAGAAGTTCGGCGCCGAGATGGCTATCCCTACCGAGATCTCACGCCTGGACTGCCGCCAGAAACCATTCGTCGTGGAATTCGGCCCGACGGGACGCACCAGGGCTTCGGCCGTGGTAATCGCATCCGGCGCGCGTTACCGGCGGCTCGACGTCCCCAATCTGGGCAAGTTTGAAGGCCGGGGCGTGTGGTATTGGGCGTCCCCGATCGAGGCGCGGCTCTGCCGTCAGGAGGAAATCGCCCTCGTGGGAGGAGGCAACTCCGCGGGCCAGGCCGCCGTGTTCCTGCACGATTACGCGGCCAAGATCTGGTTGCTCGTGCGCGGGCCAAGCCTTTCCGAAAATATGTCGCAGTACCTCGTCGATCGCATTAATGCGACCAGCAACATCGAGGTCCTGACCAACACGAATGTCATTGCACTCTCGGGCTCGCCGCAAGGACAGTTGCAGCGTATCCGGTGGCGCAATCAGCTTTCACAGGAGGAAACCGAAAAACCGATCCGGCATTTGTTTCTTTTTATCGGCGCCGATCCGGCGACGGGGTGGCTGCACGATTGCGTGTCTCTCGACGCAAAAGGCTTTGTTCAGACCGGTGCCTGCGTGCCGCAAGAGGCCCCCTCCGAGGACAACCGGGCCCAGCCGCTGCCTCTGCAATCGAACATCCCCGGCATCTTCGCTGTAGGCGACGTACGGTCCTGTTCTGTCAAGCGCGTCGGAGCTGCCATCGGCGAAGGAGCCGCAGCCGTAGCCCAGTTGCATACCTACCTTTCGGGCCTCCGGAAGGCCGCAGCCGTTGACGCCTTATCTGCGCCGGAGCGTCTCCCGCAGTCGAAGCCCGCGGCGATGTAGGTGAGGAGGGCGGGAATCGGCCCTCGCCAGCAGCCACAGACATGGCACCCATTTCCGGTATGCCGCGCGAGCCGAGGTCAGTTTCGCGAAGCGTGAACGGCAAAGTGACTCCCAGGCCGCTAGAGGAGCAGGTCGAAAAGTCGATAAGCCCGATCCCAATCCCTGGTCGTCGGGTTCTTGAGATCCTGATCAATGATCTTGAAGGCGTCCGCGAGAGCGAGGCATAGTCCTCCGGCTATTTCCGGGAAACGTGCCTGCGTTTCGTCGCCGATCGCCAGATCGATTGGTGGTAACCCAGTCATCCCGACAAGGTAGTCCGTGAGCTGCAGATCCGCGTTGATGAGCCGGAACCGGTGGATCGTCTCTTGAAGCCCCTTCGTGACCGGAAGATCCCAGGGCTCGACCACGTCACGGTTGTTGGCTTTGGCGTTCGCCTCGCCGCGAAGAACAAGGTCCTTGATCTTCCGGTGGACGAAATCCTCGAGCCGTCCAAGATCGCTCTTGTCGAGATCGAGATGTCCCGCCTGGCGAAACAACTTTTCCAGCCTATGAACGGTCGCCATGGCGCACCTCACCTGGTGGACAGGTCAACATAGACGCTCCCTGCCCGGGCCTGCCTTGACGCTCGTCAGGACAGCCCGCCGGCAGTCGGCTGATAACCGCGCCACCAGCGATTTCTGGCAAAGCGCATCGGCTTTCAGTCAATCGACAGGCGAAGTGGAATAGTTTTCTTCGACCTTTACCAAGGCATCTCCGGCAAGCGAGGGGACGGCGGCGTTTGCCTCAGGCCTTCTTCAGCGCCTGCTCGACCCAGTCGACGATTGCCGACGTCGGCATCGCGCCTGAGGTTCGAGCGATCTCTCGCCCTCTGCGGATCATGATCATGCTCGGAATGCTGCGAATGCCGTAGCGCTCGGCAATGGCGGGTTCCGCCTCGGTGTCGAGTTTTCCAAGCCGCACCCGCGGTTCGAGCCGCGGCGCCGCCTTCTCGAAACTGGGAGTCATCAGCTGGCACGGACCGCACCATGCCGCCCAGAAGTCGATCACGACCGGCAGGCCGCTCTTGACCGCGTGCGACTCGAAGGTCGCGCCATTGAGATCGACGGCTCTGCCACCGAAGAGAGGATTATGACACCTGCCGCATTTCGGGTTGCTTTCGAGTTTTGCGCGAGGCACGCGGTTCACCGATGCATCGATCGGGCAAGCGACGAGCAGGATCTCGGCAGACGCTTCCTGCCGGCTCTCGGTGGTCGATTCGGACATCGGTGTCTCCTTGACGCGGCGCGGCGGGCGGGGTGCGGCCGGAGCGGCGCGCCAGCATCGGCGTAACTGAACGGCGCACTTCGCGCTTCGATGACATCGGTCAGGAGATGCTCAAGCAGCGACACGCCGGAATGGGCGCTCGAGTTCTCCGATCGCTATGCCGATCACTGTGAACTCAACCGCTCATCCTCTCGGGGCCGGACGGATACCGCGGTTGCGACCAGCCGACGGTCCCCCTCGGCCAAAGACCTGCGATACTTATAATACGCCAGCGCCGGTCCGGCATTGACGGGCGTCAGCAACGAGCGCAACAGCCCGGGTCGAGAATTGCATGCGCAGGGTGCTTGTTCTTGTTGAACGGCCGATCCATACGAACAATGCGCCGTTCCGGATCGATTTTGGTCATCCGCGCGGATTAGATGCGGTATTTTTTCGAGCGTGTTTGGCCCACACGGAGCGTTTTCGGACGGTTTCTCGTCAACCCTCAGAAGGTTATACAATTGGTTCGAATTAGGATCTGTGCACGGCTAGAAAAATTGCTCACCCACTGATGTGAATGCGTCTGCAAATCTTAAACGTAGGTTCGTTGGACGTGACTGCCGAGGCTTGAGCACATGTCTGACAGTGAAGGATCAATTGTTTCGCAGACGGGGAAGCCAGCAGGGTTCCTCGATGGCGGTGGTGAAATGGGCGCGCTGATGCGAGCCAAAGACTGGGCCGCCACTCCGCTGGGCCGGCCAGAGCAGTGGTCACCCAGTATTAAGACAGCCATCAGCATCTGCTTGAACTCGTATTTCCCGATACTTCTCTGGCTTGGGCCGGAACTCCGGCTTGTCTACAACGACGCCTACATCCCTTTTCTCGGCAACGCCAAGCATCCGGGAATGCTGGGCGAACCCGGCCGGGCAGCCTGGGGCGAGATCTGGGAGACGATCGGGCCCATGCACCAGCGGGTCCAAGCCGGGAGCGCCACTTGGGTAGAGCACCGGCAGATGTTCTTCTCCCGTCAATTGCCTCGCGAGGAGGTCTACGTCACGTTCGGATACAGCCCGATCTTGGGGCCGGATCTCCACTCGATCGATGGCGTGTTCTGCGCCTGCTACGAGACAACGAAGGAAGTCATTCGGGAAAGACGGCTCACCACTCTTGGCGAATTCGGCGCACGCAGTTTGGCCAAGCAGAGTGTGGATGAAGCCGCCAGGAATGCTCTCGATATCCTCGCGAGAAACCCTCTCGATATTGCCTTTGCTGCGATTTACCTGGTCGATGGCGACCAGACAGCCCGGTTGTCCGGGGTTATCAACCCGTCAAGAGATGCTCAAATTTTCCCCGCTCTGCACGATCTGAACGACTCCGGTCCATGGCCCTTTGGCCGGGTGATCGAAACCAACGACGTCGTGGAGCTTGCCGATCTCCAGAACCAGGTCGGGCGACTTCATTCCTCGATCTGGCAGGAGCCCCTGCAGACCGGCCTTTTGTTTCCGCTGAACGTGGTGGCCGAACCGCACTTTGTCGGTGTCCTGATCGTCGGAGTCAGCCCGCGTCTTGTACTCGATGCGGACTACCGGACCTTTTTCAGCCTCGTCGCGGGGCATATCTCGACGACCATCAGCGATGCCCGGGCCTTCGTCGTTGAGCGCCGGAGGGCCGACGAACTGGCCGAGATCGATCGCGCCAAGACGGTCTTCTTCTCGAACATAAGCCATGAGTTTCGGACACCCCTCACCCTCATGCTCGGGCCCCTCGAGGTGATGCTGGCCAAGGCGCCGGGTAAGCTGGATGAGCAAACCAGGTCGCTCGCAACCACCGCGCACCACAACTGCCTTCGTCTGCTCAGGCTCGTGAACACGCTGCTTTCGTTTTCGCGGACCGAGGCAGGCCGGACCCGCGCCAAGTATGGCCCAGCGGACTTGGCCGGCCTGACGGCGCAACTCGCATCCAGCTTCGCATTTGCGTGTGAACAGGCCGGACTCCAGCTCGACATCGACTGCACACCGCTGCCGGAGCCCGTATTCGTAGATCCCAACATGTGGGAGATGATTGTCTTTAACCTGATCTCGAATGCGCTCAAGTACACGTTCACGGGCGGGATCGGCGTGGAGATCAGGACGGCAGGCGGCAAAGCGGAACTTCGCATCGTCGACAGCGGGGTCGGGATCCCCGAGAAGGATCTGCCCCTGATCCTGGAGCGGTTCCACCGAGTGGAAGGTCAGAGGAGCCCGTTCATCGAGGGCAGCGGCATTGGCCTTGCGGTCGTCGCCGAACTCACGAAGCTGCACGGCGGAAGCATCGCCGTCGAGAGCACCGAAGGGCAGGGCACGACATTCACCATCGCCGTACCGTTCGGCACCTCGCATCTTCCCGCGGAGCGCGTCTCCAACACAGAGCTTAACTCGTCCAGACCGGATTGGGCAGCCACGGCATTCGTTGCGGAGGCGGAAAGGTGGCTGAACCCCAATCGCGGCACGGGTACATCCTCAACCGGAGACAGGCCGGAGGCAGCGCAGAATGCGAGAAGCGCACGGATCATCGTGGCAGACGACAACGAGGACATGCGGAGCTACCTCACAACACTGCTGTCAACGCAGTGGGAGGTCGAAGCAGTAGCCGATGGGCTGGAAGCGCTGGCCGCGGCTAGGCGCGTGAGACCGGATCTCGTCCTGGCGGATGTCATGATGCCCCTGATGAACGGGCACGAGCTAGTTTCGGCGTTGCGGGCCGATGCGGACCTACGAAGCGTACCGATCATCGTCCTTTCGGCGCGTGCAGGCGAAGGAGCCGTCATCGAAGGCCTGGAATCGGGGGCCGATGACTATCTCGTCAAACCATTCGCGGCCGTCGAACTGATCGCGCGGGTCAAGACGCACCTAATACTGTCTCGCCAGCGCAACGAAGAAATTATGGTTTTGAACACTCTGCGCAGGCTGAGTGACCGCCTCATCGCCAGTTCGGATCTCTCTGTAACGCTGCATGAATTACTCGATGCTGTCATGGAGATACTTAGCGCCGACTTCGGTGACATCCAGCTCCTTGATCAGAATTCCGGGACGCTGTCAATCGAGGCCCATCGAAATCTGCCGCCGGAATTCTTATCGTACTTTCGAACAGTTGACGCGAGTGATACCTCGGCCTGCGGTATCGCTTTGCGCGAGAAGCGTCAGGTCATCATTGAGGACATTGAGAGCTGCGCCGATTACGCTCCTCACCGTCAGATCGCGGCAAGGACAGGATTTCGCGCGGTCATCTCCATACCTTTGTGCGAGCGCGGCAGCGGCAACCCAGTTGGAATGCTGTCGGCCATGTTCAGGCAGCCCTTTCGGCGGGCGTCGAGTCGTGCCCTGCAGATCGTGGGTCTTTATGCCGACCAGGCCAGTGACGTGATTGGCATCCGACTTTCGGAGCAGCGCCTGCGGGAGAGCGAGGAACGTTTCCGTGAATTCGGCAATCACTCGCGCGACGTGCTCTGGATCCTCGAGGAAGCAACGTCCAGGCTGGTGTACCTGAGCCCTGCCTTCAGCCGCGTCTGGGGTAGGGTCCTCACCCGCTCGCCCATGCTGGTCGATCTGCTCGCCGGCATCTTTTCGGAGGACCGGAAGCAGGTGGACGATACGCTGAGGGGCGTACGGGCGGGCGAAAACATCGTGGAGGAGCATCGCATCGAGCGACCTGACGGGTCCGTCCGGTGGATCCATCACACGATCTTCCCGATCCGCAGCGCCGACGGTCAGATTCGCCGGTTGGGAGGTATCGCGCAAGACGTCACTAGGGATGACAGCTCGTTCGTCTACCTGGTCAATGATGCGGACACGACGGCTCCGGCGAGCCAATTGCGAGACGCCGGCTACAGCGTGAAGACGTTTGCATCCCCGCGGGCCTTCCAGAAGGTGGCTCCCGCCCTCATCCCGGGCTGCGTCGTGATCGACATCAGCCGATCAGGCGCCAATCAGCTGGGCGTGCTCCATGACCTCAAGGCTCGGCGATCGATTCACCCCATCATCGTTGCCGGGAACTGTCACGGCGACGTCGGCCTAGCGGTCGCAGCCATGAAGGCAGGAGCCGTCGACTGGCTGGAAGTGCCCTATCGGCCGGAGGCGCTCCGTGCTTCGGTGGCCGCCGCACTGGCCGACCTTGCGGCCAACAACGAGCATGACTGGAAGGCCGGCACCGCGAGAAGGCGCATATCGGCGTTGCCGTCCCGCGAAAAGGAAGTCCTGGACGGATTGGTGGCCGGTCGAACCAACAAGGAGATCGCGAGGGAGATGGGTATCAGCCCCCGGACCGTGGAAATCCATCGCTCTCACCTCATGCATCGTCTCGGGGTAGAGACGTTGCCGGAAGCGATCATGCTGGCAGCCGCCGCGGGACTGCGCCCTTAGCACCGAATGTAAGCAAACCCGGGGGCCGGGAGATCGAACTGCCGCATCCGCTGGCAGACATCGTTGCCAAAACCGTGACAGGAAGTTTTTGGAATGCGCTTGGATCGAGCCTGCGCTGCAATCCCACTTTACGATGCAGCACTCGGCCTGCATCTCCCTCTCGCCTGACGGCCATCAGAGACCGCCGGAATGCCTTAGGTTACCAATGGTGCCTTCGTTCGATTTGCGGGGTTAGGACCTCATGACCACGCCCGTGCTCGTTTCCGAAAGGACCAAATGGAGCGGGGTTGCGTCACCCTCCGAAGAACCCTCACCCGCACGCATCGAAGCGTTCAGCGACGGCGTGTTTTCAATTATCGCGACTCTGCTTGTCCTGGACCTGCGAGTTCCGCGCGAGGCGATGTTGCATGGGCAGCCCCTCCTCACCGCGCTTGCCGAACAGTGGCCCATTTACCTTGCATACCTGGCGAGTTTTCTACAGGTCGGCGTGGTATGGGCAAATCATCACACGATGTTCCATCACATCCGCAGGAGCGATCATGTTCTTCTTGTCTTGAACCTGCTCCTTCTGATGTGCATCGCGGTGCTGCCGTTTACGACGGCAATTCTGTCGGAGTATGCGAGATCGAGTCTTTCTGACCTGCGCGTAGCGGCGTTCACTTATAGTGCTGTGCTGGGCATCGCAGGGGTCTTCTTCGTTCTCATCTGGAGGCACGCAGACAAGCATGGCCTCATCCAGCCGCACACCGACAAGCATCAGATCGCTGCCCTCGGCCTGCACTGGTTGTTCGTGCCCTTGTTCTATGGGGCAGCATTCCTGCTTGTCTTCGTCAGCCCCTATCTGGGAATGTCGGTCTATTTCCTGCTCCTGTTCTACTATGCGCTTCCAGGTCCTGTCTTCATTCGCTGGATGACGCGGCGCCGCACCCGTTTGGCCGCACAGGCCTCGACAGCAGGGCGATAGACCGGGGCGCTGGCCGTTAAGCAGAGATAGAGGTCGCCGGAAATCGGCGCTCGACATGTTCGGGCACCGTCGCGCCGCCTTCTCCGAGCCGAGTTTGGCCCGAGTGCCTGGACGAGACGGAGTTGCCCGGAGGCACGAGGCCTTGGCCGAGCGCACAGACTTCGGAAGAGTTTCCGAAGCGAGGGCAGCTCCTAATGTGGCGCCGGCAGCATCAACGGATCGCGGAACCTGATGATCTCTCGCGTATCGTCAGCCGATGTCACCTCGATCGTCAGCACACCGACAGGCCCGACATCAACGTAGATATCCCTCGGCGTTCGGATCATGTGGTCCACGTCCTGGAGCGCCACCTCAACGAGGTCGTTGTGAGGGTCATAAGTAATGCCCAGGAGCGGAAGCCATTCCGCTTCGATCTCGTCTCCGAGTTTGAGGGAGAGGACCTCGATTTCCGCCTGCTTGCCCTGCAGCGTGCGCGAGAGATTCTCGAAGAAGCCGGACCATTCGGACTTGGACAGCGTGCTGGCACTCATCGGAGATCTCCCTTGCCGCATGACGAAGACTAGCTCACCCAACCCCGGCTGGCCCTGAGGCCCGTCAGTCGATCGCATCGCCGCGCCGGTTTCTCTCAGGAACGGCTGCAGCAGAGTTCTCAAGGCGCAGACCTGGTCGACGAGACTGAGGATGATCGGCACGGCCTCGTCGTTGACCCCCAGATCGCAACGAAGGTCCAGGATCAGCTGCGCCCTTGCGAGATCGATTTCCTCGAACGTCTCCCGCCCCGCCGAAAACGTCGGAAGCAGCCAACCCTCGCCGATCCAGACGTCGAGTTCTTCCGCCGGAACCACGGCGAGCCTTCCAAGGTTGAACCGGTTCATGGCCTACCTCCTCCGTGAGGTCTCATGGGCTTGGCTCGACGGCTCCCAGCCCTTGACGAAGTCCTCCAGCGCCGGGTCGGGGTCGGACGGCAGCATGATCATGAAGGTCACGTATTCGTCGCCGCGTCTTCCATCGGGCCGGCGAACTCCCTTGCCCTTGAGCCGCATCACCTTGCCGCCGTTCGTCCATCGGGGAACCTTCATGGTGACCGGCCCGGTCGGTGTCGGCACGACCACGCTGCCGCCGAGCACTGCTGTCTTCACAGGCAGTGGCTGCTCCAGCCGAATGTCGTCGCCGTCACGCCGGAAGAGCGGATGTGGCCGAACCTCCACTTCGATGAGCACATCGCCCGGCGGAGCCCCACCGCGACCGGGCTCGCCTTTTCCCCGGAGGCGCAGCACCTGGCCGTCCTCGATACCGGGCGGAATCGAAACGTCGAGAGTGCGCCCATCGGACAACCTGACCTGGCGCGTGGCTCCGTTGACGGCGTCCAGGAAGTCGATGGGCAAACGGTAGCGCACATCCCCGCCGCGCATCCGTCCCCCGGCGCCACGGCCCATGCCGAACATGCTGAACAGGTCGTCGTCGGCGAAATCCGCGAAAGCATCTTCGCCGCCATAAGGGTTCCGCTCGCCGGATTGCGCATAGTCGCTATAGTATCGCTGCCGTGCCCGCGGCTGCCCCGACGCGTCGATTTCGCCGCGGTCGTAGCTCGCCCGCTTCTCGGGGTCGTTCAGAAGGTCATAGGCCGCCGACAGCTCCTTGAAGTCGTTCTCGGCGCGCTTGTTGCCGGGATTGAGGTCGGGATGCTTGCTCTTGGCCAGCCGCCTGTAGGCCTTGCGGATCTCGGCTTCCGACGCGTCCTTCTTCAGGCCCAGGATCTCGTACGGGTCACGGCTCAAGGGCCTCTCCCCATCGGTTTCGAAAGGTTGGGGGACAGTCTGGTCGAGATCCGGGCCCTTGCCCGCCAACGGCGGCCGTCAGCCGCCAGCAACCGAGACGCGCGCGGGCCGCAGGAGCCGATCGTGGATCGTGTATCCCTCCTCGAGAACATCCACAATCTGCCCGGGTTGCAGGTCCGGGCGGTCAAGATGCGCGATGGCCTCGTGCCGCTCAGGGTCGAAGGAGACGCCCTTCGTCTCGAGCCGGTGGATTCCGAACCGTCCCAGAACGCCTTCCATGTGCCGGAAGGTCGCGCGCACGCCGTCCAGCAAGGAGCCACCCTCGAGACCGGTGGCAACCCCGGCTTCCTCGGCAGCGCGGATTGCGCGGGTGAGATTGTCGACCACCGTGAGCAATTCGCGCGAGAACTCCGACACTGCGAATTTGCGCGCGTCCTCGCCGGCGCGTTCTGCCCTGCGACGCGCGTTTTCCGACTCCGCGAGCGCGCGCAAAAGCTGGTCGTTCCGTGCAGCAGCCTCGTCCAACAGCCCCGCGGGCCCCGGGCCCTCGGCTTCGTTCGGATCGGCTGTCTTCTGGTCGTCTCGATGAGCCGGACCAGCCGCCATGGCTTCCTCCTTCACGATGTTCGCTGTCATGCCGCGTGCGCGAGCAGTGCCGTGCGAAGCCCAAGACGTCCGTCCTTGACGAAGACCTCGACGACGTCGCCGTCCTTCACCGAACCGGACAGCAGCATCGAGGCCAACGGGTTTTGCAGCTCCCGCTGGATGACGCGGCGAAGCGGCCTTGCGCCGTAGATCGGGTCGTATCCTGTATTCGCCAGCCAGGTCCGTGCCGTGCCGTCGACCTGGAGCGTGATCTTCCGTTCGGAAAGCCGACGCTGCAGGTCTGCGAGCTGGATGTCGATGATGCGCCGCATGTCCTGCCGTCCGAGACGATTGAACAGCACGATCTCGTCGAGCCGGTTCAGGAACTCGGGCCGGAAAGTCAGGCGGACCACGTCCATGACCTTGCCGCGCACGTTCTCGACCGGCTGGCCTTCCGGCAAAGCGGCCAGGAACTCGGCGCCGAGATTGGAGGTCATGACGATGATCGTGTTGCGGAAGTCCACGGTGCGACCCTGGCCATCGGTGAGCCGCCCGTCGTCGAGCACCTGCAGCATGACGTTGAACACGTCGGCGTGGGCCTTCTCGACCTCGTCCAACAGGATCACCTGGTAGGGCCGCCGCCGCACCGCTTCCGTCAGGCTTCCGCCTTCCTCATAGCCGACATAGCCGGGAGGGGCGCCGATGAGGCGCGCGACCGAATGCTTCTCCATGAATTCGGACATGTCGATGCGGGTCATGGCCTGCTCGTCGTCGAACAGGAACTCGGCGACGGCCTTGCAGAGCTCGGTCTTCCCGACGCCCGTCGGCCCCAGGAAGAGAAAGGACCCGATCGGCCGCCTCGGATCCTGCAGGCCCGCACGGGCCCGGCGGATGGCATCCGCGACCACTTGCAAGGCCTGGTCCTGGCCGACGACGCGTTCTCGCAGCTTCTCCTCCATGTGGACCAGCTTCTCGCGCTCGCCTTCCAGCATCCGCTCCACTGGAATGCCGGTCCACTTGGAGACGACGGCTGCGATCTCGTCCGCCGTGACCTCCTGCTTCAGCATCTGGTTCGCGGCATCGGACGATGCCTCGGCAATCTGACGCTCCAGTTTCGGGATGACCGAATAGAGAAGTTCGCCTGCCCGGGCGAGATCGCCGCGCCGCTGCACCGCCTCGAGCTCCATCCGCGCCTGGTCGAGTTGCTCCTGAAGGCGCTGGATAGCGCCCAGGCGCTCCTTCTCGGCGCGCCAGCGCGCCGTGAGTTCCGCCGATTCCTGTTCGAGCTGCGCGAGCTCGTGCTCGACCACGCGCAGGCGCTCCTTCGCGCCGGGATCCGACTCCCGGTTGAGGGCTTCGCGCTCGATCTTGAGCTGAATGATGCGCCGGTCGATATGGTCGATGGCTTCCGGCTTCGAGTCCACCTGCATGCGGAGCCGGCTTGCGGCCTCGTCGATCAGATCGATCGCCTTGTCGGGAAGAAAGCGGTCCGTGATGTAGCGGTGGGACATGGTGGCCGCCGCCGTGATCGCGCTGTCCGTGATGCGGACGCCGTGGTGCACCTCGTATTTCTCCTTCAATCCTCGGAGGATCGAAATCGTCTCCTCGACCGAAGGCTCACCCACGAAGACAGGCTGGAAGCGGCGGGCCAGGGCGGCATCCTTCTCGATATGCTTGCGGTATTCGTCGAGTGTGGTCGCGCCGACGCAGTGCAGTTCGCCACGCGCGAGGGCCGGCTTCAGCATGTTGGAGGCATCCATGGCCCCCTCGGCCTTGCCGGCCCCGACGAGGGTATGGAGCTCGTCGATGAAAAGGACCACGTCGCCGGCTGCCTGCAGGTCCTGAAGCACCGCCTTGAGGCGTTCCTCGAACTCGCCGCGATACTTCGCGCCGGCGAGCAGCGCTCCGAGATCAAGCGCCAGCAGGCGCCGGTCCTTCAGTGCCTCGGGGACGTCGCCATTGATGATGCGCTGAGCCAGGCCTTCCGCAATGGCAGTCTTGCCCACGCCCGGCTCCCCGATCAGGACTGGATTGTTCTTGGTCCGTCGCGACAGCACCTGGATGGTGCGGCGGATCTCCTCGTCGCGACCGATCACAGGATCGAGCTTGCCTGCCTGGGCCTCCCGGGTGAAGTCGCGCGTGTATTTCTCCAGCGCCTGGTAGTTCTCCTCGGCGGATGGGCTGTCGGCCTTCCGACCCTTCCGGAGATCCTCGATGGAGCGGCGCAGGTCTTCCGGCATCACTCCCGCCTGCCGAAGCGCGTTTCCGGCCTCACCCGGCGAAGAGGCCAACGCCAGCAGCAGCGTCTCGACGGTGACGAAGGCATCGCCCTGCCGCTTGGCCATCTGCTCGGCGTCGTCGAAGACGCGGCTCGCGTCGGCCGTGAGGTGGATCTGCCCTGCGGCATCCCCCTGGATGCTGGGCAATCTGGCCAAGGCCCGCTCCACTGCCGCAGCGACAGCGTCCACGCGCCCGCCGCTCGACTCGATCAGGTGGGTGGCGAGGCCCTGGCCGTCGTCCAGCAGGGCTTTCAGCAGGTGCAGCGGTGTGAACTGCTGGTGCCCGCTGCGCAGGGCCAGATCCTGTGCGGCCTGGACCAGTTGCTTGAGGCGGTCGGTATACATGTCGATCTGCATGGATCCGCCCTCGTCTTCTCGCCCCGTGCCCCAGGTTCCGCGTCAGCTCCTTCCGGCGTTGCGGCTCGCGCCGTCGACCTCTTCGAATTCCGCGTCGACCACGTCTTCGCCTGAGGACGAGGCCGACGCCGCCGCGGACGAGCCGGACCCGCCGCCGGCGGCAGCGACCGAGATCTGCAATGCGGCCTGTATCAGGCGCTGTGCGGCGCTGCGGATGGCCTCGACATTGTCTCCCGCGATCGCTTGCCTCACCTCGGATATGGCGCGCTCGACATCGGCCCGGACCTGGCCGGGGATCCGGTCCGCCCCTTCGCTCAGCTCCTTCTCGGCCGAATAGACGGCGGCATCGGCCTGGTTTCGTGCATCCGCGAGTTCCCTGCGCCGGTGGTCGTCCGCGGCATGGGCGGCCGCGTCCTGGACGAGACGCTGGATGTCTGCTTCCGTGAGCCCCCCCGACGCCTGGATGCGAACGGTCTGCTCCTTGCCGCTCGCCTTGTCCTTTGCCGACACGTTGACGATGCCGTTGGCGTCGATGTCGAAAGCGACCTCGATCTGGGGCTGCCCCCGCGGTGCGGGCGGGATGCCGACGAGGTCGAACTGGCCGAGCAGCTTGTTGTCGGCGGCCATTTCGCGCTCGCCCTGGAACACGCGAACCGTGACTGCGGTCTGGTTGTCCTCCGCGGTCGAGAAGGTCTGGCTCTTCTTCGTCGGGATCGTGGTGTTGCGCTCAATGAGCTTGGTCATGACGCCACCGAGAGTCTCGATGCCGAGCGAGAGCGGAGTCACGTCGAGCAGCAGGACATCCTTGACGTCTCCCTGGAGCACTCCCGCCTGGATCGCGGCGCCGATGGCGACCACCTCGTCGGGGTTAACGCCCTTGTGGGGCTCCCGGCCGAACAGCGACTGGACGGTATCCTGCACCTTCGGCATGCGGGTCTGTCCGCCGACGAGCACGACCTCCCTGATGTCTGAGGCCTTCAGGCCCGCGTCCTTGAGGGCTGCATTGCAGGGGTCGATCGTCCTCTGGATCAGGTCGTCCACGAGCGCCTCGAGCTTCGCACGGCTCAGCGTTACGGTGAGGTGCTTCGGGCCGTCCTGGTCGGCCGTGATGAAGGGCAGGTTCACCTCGGTCTGGGTCGCGCTGGACAGCTCGATCTTCGCCCTTTCCGCGGCGTCCTTCAGGCGCTGCAGGGCGAGCCGATCCTTGCGCAGGTCGATGCCGTTCTCCTTGCGGAACTCGTCTGCGAGGTAGTCGACGATCCGCTTGTCGAAATCCTCCCCGCCCAGGAACGTGTCGCCATTGGTCGAACGGACCTCGAACACTCCCTCGCCCACCTCGAGCACCGATACGTCGAACGTGCCGCCGCCCAGGTCGTACACCGTGATCGTTCCCTGGCCCTGCTTCTCGAGTCCATAAGCAAGCGCGGCCGCCGTCGGTTCGTTGATGATGCGAAGCACATTGAGGCCGGCGATGCGCCCGGCGTCTTTCGTGGCCTGCCGTTGAGCGTCATTGAAATAGGCCGGGACGGTTACGACGGCGTCTGTCACGGGTGAGCCGAGATAGGCTTCGGCGGTCTCCTTCATTTTCTGCAGAATGTACGCGCTGATTTGGCTCGGGCTATACTTCTTACCCCTGACCTCCACCCAAGCATCGCCGTTGTCGCCTGGAACGATCTTGTAGGGGACCATCCCCTTGTCCTTCTGGGTGGTCGGATCGTCATAGCGTCTGCCGATCAGGCGCTTGATGGCGAAGATCGTGTTCTCGGGATTGGTGATGCTCTGCCGCTTGGCTGGCTGGCCGACCAGGACCTCTCCCCTCTCGGTGAATGCGACCATGGAGGGCGTGGTCCTGTTGCCTTCGGCATTCTCGATGACTTTGGGAGCTCCGCTTTCCATGACGGCGACGCATGAATTCGTGGTGCCCAGATCAATTCCGATCGCCTTTGCCATGGGACGTCTCCATCAGCGGCCGGGAGCCGCAGAGAAAGGTGCCCCGGGTCATGGGAGGGCTGACCCGGGGCGAAACGATAGCGCCAATCCGGCAGCGCTATCGGCTACTCAAGGGCTGACCACGATCCGGTCATCGACCTTACTGACGCCCGGTGCCGACCACGCCACGCGCTCGGCCTCCTCACGCTCGATCCACGACCTGACGGTGCCCTTGAGCACGACCTCGTTCCCATGCGTCTCGACAGTGATGCGGTTGGCATCGACTTCCGCGTTTCGCTTGAACGCATCCATGATCTTCTGCTTGATCTCGGACGGCGCGGCTGACGGCTTCACGGAAATGGAGTTGGTGATCCCCTTCACGCCCTTCACGCGCCTCGCCGCCGATTCCGCAGCCGTGCGGCGATAGTTCCAGTCGACCTCGCCTTCCAGGGTCACCCACCCGGACTTCACCGTCACCTTGATCTTGTCCCAGGTGAGCGGAAGCTCGGTCTTCAGGGCCGCGACAATGTCGCTGGCGATATCCGGGTCGGGGCGCTGATCGATGTTCGGCAGCCTGACCTCGAGGTCGTTGGCGACCGCCACAACCCCGGCCACCCGCTTTGCGGCCTTCTCGGCCTCATACTTGTCGAGATAGCTCTTGACGAACCCGGCCAGGGTCACAACCCCGTTGTGGGCCGTCACGGCGATGTCCGTCGCGTCGAGATCCGGATTCCACCTGAGCTCGTCCTTCACGTCCCGTTCGATGTCGGCATCCGTCCTCATGACCGTTCTCCGTCAGCTGCTGTAGTGGAATTCCGCGAGCGCCGTGAGTGCGTCGCGCGTGGCGCCCGGAAGCTCGATCGTCTTGCCGTCGTCGCTGATCTTCAGCGACTCGTAGGGCACGGCAACCAAGTGCCCCCCGAGACCCAGGAACCCGCCGACCTCCAGAACGGCGAAGATCTTCCTGTTTTCGTCGATGATGAGGTCGTCGAGAGCGCCGATGCTTTCCCTTTTTTCGCTCATGACTTTGGTGCCGAGCATCTTCTTCGCCCGGAACCCTTTCGCGACTGCAGAGACATCGACTTTCACAAGCTGGACGACCTGCGACACTGCTGGTATCGGCTTAATCAGGGACACCATGACGACGAACGCCGCGCCAAGCGCCAATCCTGGTCCGATACAGCGTCGTCGAGTGAAATTGACCATGGTTCTTCTCCTCGGTTCAGGGCAGAAAATATCAGACCCGGTAACTTGCAAAATATACTTTGAACAAGAAATATCGACGCTGACGCTCGTCGGTATTTAGAGTTTTAATACTTGTTCACCATTGGCGTTACACTTTGTATCGACGACATTAGATCTTCGTACACGTAAGATCCATTGTGGCGCGCCCCATTGATAAAAAAGCTCGGCGTGCCATTCACGCCACTCCTGACCCCGCCAATAAAGTCGGACTGTATTTTCGTTCGATACTTCCCAATGGCGAGTGCCTCCTGGAGTTCGGTGACGGGGAGGCGGAGCGACTTGGCCAAGGCCAGCATCAGCGGGAGACCCAGCCGGATCTGGTTCTGGAAAAGCCCGTCGTGCATTTCCCAGAAGTGTCCGTGGTCGCCCGCGAACTCGGCGCTTTCGGCGGCCGGCTCCGCCAGCGGATGGACCTCCGTCAAGGGGAAATGCCGGAAGGCAAAGCAGAGGGAGCTTCCCATCTGCTGCCGGATACTGGCGACCACTGGATGGGCCATCGCGCAATGCGGACACTGGTAGTCGCCGTATTCGACCACCGTCACAGGGGCTCCGGGCTTACCGCTGACGTGGTCAGTGGGCCCGACTGGCTGTCGCAGGTGTGTCATTGTGTAGATTCCGCTGTGAGTGGCCCGGCTGTGGCAGCCCTTCGAGGGCGTCCAGAATGCCGTCCGCGCCGGGGTTGACGGCAATCGGCGAGCAGTAGCTCCACGCAACCAAGCCTTGGGAATCGATGACGAACAGAGCCCGTTCGCAGACCCCGTCATGGTCACGATACGCGCCGTAAAGCCGGGCGACCGAGCCCTTGGGATGAAAGTCGGCGAGAAGCGGGAAGTGCAGGTTGCGTTCGTGTGCGAAGGCCTGGTGGCACCAGACGCCATCGACGGAAATTCCAAGCAGTTCGGCTTCAAACTTTCGGAATTCGGGCAGGATCTGATTGTAGAGGGCCATTTGATCGCCGCAGACAGGACTCCAGTCAGCCGGGTAGAACGCCAGGACGATCGGTTTTCCTTGAAGATCGCTGAGCGTGAGGTCCTGGTCGGGAGTGACCTTGAGCGTGAAGTCAGGCGCCTTGGTCCCGGGAGAAAGGATTCCGCTCATTGCTGGCTCCTTGCGCCGCGTCGGACAGCGCGGTCTGCATTTGTTTTTCAACGGTCCCAGCATGGGATGCGAAAAGCCGTCTCGCCCTGACGGCTGTCAGTGAAAAGCCCTGGAGGCGGTCTGGACCCCGGGAGACCACCGAAGGCCTTTCGCAGTAGAGGCATGCGTTCCGAACAGACCGGATCGGGATGTTTGACGCTTGGGCGTCGATCTCCGACCCGGCTTGCGCGTCTGACAACCACCCGCGGTGCGGCTTGAGCCGTGCTTTCTGTACTTGCGAACCTTTCGCAATCAGGCAACGAGCCTGCTTGCGTCGGCCTGTCAGGCGTTTGTGCTGGCCGCGTCAGTCGCATGGCTCCTGCGGAGCTTGAGGGCGGCAATGATCAGGAGGATGCCGAAGACGAACGCATAGGCGCCAAACCACCAGGTCAGGACCAGCGCTCCAACGAGCGGTGCAACGATCAGGAGCGCACCGTAGAGGATCGAGACCATCCCCCCGAGCAGGAGCCACCAACGCCCAGACCCCGCCCGCAGGCTGGCCGCAGAGGCGATCTGAAGGGCCCCCGAGACAAGCGCCCATCCCGCCACGAGAAAGACGAAGGCGACGACCGTCAGTGCCGGCACAAGCGCGGCGGTTAGGCCGACCACAATCCCGAACAGGCCCTGCACTGCGAGCCAACCCCAGCGCCTGTGGCGGCGGGCAGACCTGACCGACGATATGACCGCTGAGACACCGTCAACGATCATGTAGGCAGCGAACACGAGGACGAGCGACAGCATCGTGGCGCCGGGCAGGAAGAACGCGATCATGCCAACGACGACGCCGAACACCCCACGCAGGGCGACGACCCACCAGTTTCGCGCAAGGTCGGCAGTCCAGCCATTGGAAAGGGCAAAACCGCTCGGATGGTCAAGATTGATGCTGCTCACCTTATCCTCCGTCGGTTGAATAAAGAGTAGCGGATTGGGACGGTCATTTCCGTCGTGCTGCGAGAGCCGCTTTTGGAAGAACATTCAAGATCTGACTGCGTGAGATAGCCTCGCGTCGCCAGACCGCGCAGCAGCTCGTCAAGAGCTTCCTTGCTTCTTACGCAGACGTTATCGACGTTAAGCTGTGTCTTCATCATAGTGCCTCCATCTTAGTCATGAAATTCCAAGACAGCAAAAATAGCATCAGCCTCCAATTTTTTCGTCGCTCAGCCATGGATCCAGCCGAATACCTGCAAACGGAACGTCCTGAGGACTACGTGATACTTCGACTTCATGAACATGCACGTGATCCGCGCCCCCGTCTGTCAGTGCAGTCATCGCGACGGCTTCCCGGTCAAGGCGGCGGATACGCACCATGATCACCAGGCCGCCCTGGCGCATCTCGTCTTCCAGATCGACCGCGCTCCGCGGCAGGATCCGACGGCGGATGACTTCGGCCAGCCCCGCCGCGACGGCACCTCCGCCCGCCGCGGCGGCCAAAGCGGCAGCTATGGCCCCGCCGGTAGCGATGATCGGCATGGCCGCTCCAATGGTTCCGATGGCCAGCAAGGTGCCGAACACGAGAACGGATACGGCTTCATCATCATCGCTCGTCAAGACGGGCCGCCGCGGAACCTCCGGCATCTCGGCGGCACTTAGCGGGTCCATCAAGACTCCTCGCGTGTGGCGGCGGACAGTGTCGGGAGATCCCATCAGGTCGATATCGGCCCGGTCAAAGCCTGCTGCCTCCAGACGCCTGACGACCGTGTCGAGTATCTCGCGGCTTCGGACGACGCCGACGGCTTCCCTGATGCGCACGCGCTCATCTTCAGTCGGGCTTGGCACCGCGATTTGGGGAAGTTCCTCTGCCATCGGCTTACCCTTGCTCTTGAAGAGTGAGGCAAGAGGTTGCCAACTGCTGCAGTTCCGGCATTTTCACGATGTGTATAGTGTGACCGTCAATATGGATTGTTCCGCGAAGACGGAGGAGGGTGAAAGCTCGACTGACCGTCTCGCTCGAAATCCCCAGGTAATCTCCGATGTCATAGCGTGACATCTGAAGTTCCACGCGCGTCTTTGCTGACATGCGATCAGCCATATCGAGTATGAAGTACGACAGCTTTTGAACCGACTTGGCACGCGCCAGCTGCCGGAGTTGCTCGACCCGATCGCTGTTTCTGAATAACCAAACCCATAGTTGGCTGGCGAACGCTCTGTCGTCTTCAAGCCATGACTCGAGCTGAACGGGATCGATCTTCGTCAAGTGCAGGTCCGACACCGCCTCGCTCGTCGACATGTAGGAGCGTGTGCAGCTCATCCCGAAGATGTCCCCCGGCACACAGAACGACTGCACGAGCCGGCGGCCTTCGCTTGTCTGCTTCACTGTTCGCGCAAGACCATGTGCGACTTGGAAGATTGCACGGCAGGGATCCCCTTCACGGTAGATCGTGGTCCCGGCAGGAACGAAGATGATCGGTCGTGCTGCAGCAGCCGGCAGGCCACTTTCGTACGAGCTTTTTCCAAGTCTGCTCGGCATCCACTTGGAGTTGGCACTCGACCAATTACAACCTTGCTCGATGCGGCGCCCGTCCATGTCGCGACTCCCAGGACAGAGTAGGACTTGCGACAGTGAGCCTAGATCGCCGCACCGAAACTCCGGACTATCCCTAAGGACAATTGCGTGCTGCTCGAACGGTTTAGCCCAAGCCGCCTTGACGGGAAGCGCGCTGTGACCTTCAGCACCGGTCAGGACAAACTGGGTAGCTTGCGCGACACTCGCGAAGCCTGAGCGGCTCAGCTGGGTACCGGTTGACCAAGGCGGGCCATCAGTTCGGCCACAGCGAAGGAATCGGACAGCGCCGGTCCCTGACCAATCTCGGCGCCAAGGATACGAACGACACTGATGTCTTCGGCGTGCACGAGGCCCTTGGCTATCACCCGAGCGCCACACGCACGAGCACGATCCAGCGCCGTCTTGCAGAGCCCGGCGCGAACACCTTCACTCGCCGCGCCGTTCACAATTGTCGTGGCGAGCACGGCCTCCGAGCAGATCAGAGTGTCTGGTATCGCAAGCGAGCTCGGCCTGAGTCCGAACTCATCAATCCCGATGTCAACGCCATAGAGTTGCAGCCTCAGCGTAGATTCACGGCTGGCCAGTACTGTTTCGAGCAACTCATCTCCAGGGATCAAAAACGTCATTCCCGGCCATGTGTTGGCAGCCGGCAAGCGGCCGCGCACAAAGTCCACCATTTCTGGACCGGAAAGGAGGCAGGCCGGCATAGTGAGTGCGAAAGGAACGTTGCACACGTTCGAAATCGTGAGCCAGTCCTCAAGAACGCTCGTAACGGAGAACGTGGCGATTGCCCAGAGGTCGTCCCTGGACACCTTCGTCAAAAGCTTTTGAGCGTCGATCAATCCGATCCGGGGATGCCTTACCTTAGGAATAGCTTCAAACGAAACGATCGCTCGGGAAGCGAGATCAATGCGCGGTTGGTACGAAAGCTCAAGTTGCCCGTTTCTCAGCGCGTCACGTACGGTCAGTCGATTGCGTGAACCTATCGCCGCCTCTTCGCCCAGCAAGGCGTGCCTGAGTTGTTCCAAACCGAATGGTTTAGGCAGGGGCGACCTCAGTTGCAGCCCCATTTTCTTTCCGACGCGAGCCACCTGGTCCAGAACGTCGTGACCTCGCCCGCTGATGAGAACGATCCCCCCCGCGAACCGCATGTCAGTCAGATCAGACATCACCTCGATCGCATCAGTCGAACCAAGGCCGAGATCGAGGAGGACGAGGTCAGGCCTGATATCCACTACAGCACCGCGTGCAGTTAAGCGGGACGAGGCGCAGTGCGTAATCCACCCCATTTTTTGGATGGCCGCCGACAGGAATTCACACACGCTTGGATCATCGTCCACAACCAGGCAATTCAAGCTCTCGGCAGACGGCGACATAGCTTCTCCTAGGTGAGCAGAAGGCATGGCGGTCACTGCTGGTCACGAAGCCGGGCAACCTTCACTTCTGGAAAGCGCCCTCTATCACGCCAGTGAGATTAGCGGCCCAGACCGGATCGCTCGGCGGACATCTTGGTTCGAGCGGCAGCACCGATGCTCGCGACCATGTCCATGATCAGGCATTCGCAGTCCTTGGGATCGTAGCCGGCCGCAACCAGAGAACGGAAAGCATCTTCGATTTTCCTCTCGATCCCTAGGCGTTCGACCTCATCGAGAACGTCCTCGCCACAGGCACCGCACCATGAGAATAGGCGCTTCATTGACATTGCCTCGTCCTCGCTCGGTCTTGCGCCCGAATGATGGGGGTATGGTGCCGGACGTCCGCAGGAGCTCGTATCAAGGCTCTGTGGTTCATAGTGCTATTCTGCTGCTGCAGCTGATGTGTTGCCGAGCTCTACTCCTACACTGTCGAAGATATTAGAGAGAGCACCTTTGAAATTTTGGGCGGCACCGATAAGGCCGATCGCCATCAGAGCAGCAATAAGTCCGTACTCTATCGCCGTCGCACCCGTGTCATCTGCCAAGAACATTCCGAACGCTTTGATCATCTGCACTCACTCCCGCCAAATGCGATGGGCATATACTGTGAGCACGCTAGTTTCTACAGTATTAAACCATCGCCATAACACCTAAGTGGCACAGTATCGCTCATGCTTGGTGCGCATTTTTTGTATGGAGCGAGTAGCGGCCATCGAGGCGGTGGAGAAAATTTGCTCACGTGCAACGACGGGACAGATCGCCCTATGGGCCCCGCAAGGATGAAGAGGCTGCTCCGCCCGCGTCCGAAAGCGGCGCTTTTTTGGCCAGGTGTCGTCGCGGAAAGTCGGATCAAACCGGAGCGAGCTTTACCCCGCCGCGTCCATCTGCCGAGCAGAGGAAAACGACCCCGGCACCCTCCAGCGCGCTGCGAAGCATGCACAGCTTGCCGTGGTCGCGGTTCTCGGGATAGCCAACCTCCAACTCGATCCGCCGGATCGTAGACGCCGACACGCCGGATGCGTCCGACAATTCACGCACCGACCAGTTCACGAGACCTCGTGCTGCACGGATCTGCGCCCCTCCGACGACCTGCCTGTCCAGCTCTCCGGTCGATCGGCTATCATCGCATCGGCCAGGCCGCTTCACGTCATCCTCGCACGACACCGGACCGAGGGACCGACGCTCGACCACTCCGATCCATTCAACAATTCTGCCGTCGCTGGAGGCAACTGCAACGCCGCGGGAGTGGACCCACACATATTCGCCGGTCCGCGTCCGCAGGCGATAATCTCCCTCGGTCCGCTTGGCGCCGGGTTGGGTGAGCACTGCCTCGCGAATCCGCTCACGGTCAGCAGGATGTAGAGCTTTCAGCCAGCCCCACCCCTTCATCTCCAGTGGTGACTGGCCTGTGAACTCGTGCCAGCCGCAACTCTCTTCGAGCATCCCTTCCGGGCTTGCAATCCAGACAAGTTCCCCGGCCAACGTCGAAAGTGCAGCAAGCCTTGCTGCGACGATGACGAGCTGATCCCGGGCGCGAGCGTGGTCTGCTTCGGCTTCCTTCTGGGTCGTGATGTCGAAAGTAATTCCCACAATGCGGCGAGTTCCATTCTGCGGATCGTGCAGAAGCTTGCCACGGGCGCGGACCCAGCGTGTCCGGAGAGCCTGACTCTTCAGACGATAGGCTACGTCAAACGGCTCTCCTGTATCTTCGGTCCAACCCAAGGCGTACATGACCCGTTGCCGGTCATCTGGGTGTATATAGTTCTCAGTTTCGGACAGATCTCCCGAGCCTATCCCAATAATCTGCATACTGTTATCAGATCTGATGACTTTCCGTGTTTGTAAATCATAATCCCATGTGACCATCCGCGCAGCCTCGAGCGCAAGCCTGCTGCGTACTCCCTCAGTTCGAGCCTGTTCCTCGGCTTCCCGGCGTTCGTGAATGTCTTCAATCGTTCCAATCCACTCACGAATATTGCTCTGCTCATCCTTAAGGGGCAACATCTTTGATTGGCACCGCCTAAAATGCCCAGAGTGGTGGCGGACCCGAAAGCTCCAGACGGCGCTCGTCCCAAGTTCAAGGGCATCGAAATAGATCCCCTTGATCCACTCCACGTCGTCAGGATGAACGGCTGAGAGCCAGCCATGGTCTCGAAGTTGTTCCTGGTCTTGCCCAGTGAATGCTGACCAGAACCGGCACTCGATCTGCTCGCCGCCCGGGGTGGCACGCCATTCCCCGACGGTGTTCAGCGTCGCAAGCGCTCGGTAGCGCTCCTCACGCGCCTCAAGTTCCCGCTGAGCCTCCCGGATCCCCGTGACATCGAACAGAGTTCCTGCGGCCCAGGCCGGCTTGCCAGCGCCATCGCGGAAGATCTCGCCCTTACTAGCGATCCACCGGATCATCTTGTCGGCGCGTATGACTCTAAACTCGAAGTCGAGAGACTCGCCGCACGATGCAGCTTCGTCCGTCCTGGCTCGAACCCGCATCACGTCTTCCGGATGAACCCAACGCATAAAGGAGTCGAGATTGGCTGGCATTTCGCGGGGTTCGAGGCCCAGCAGCCTGAAAACCCCATCCGACCAGGTCACATCGCCCGATGCGAAATCCCACTCCCAGTTCCCCACCAACGCGATGAAGGAACCGCCTTCCGAGCAATTCGCTGAACCTACTAGCGCCTGCATTCCCTCGGGAGAAGCGTTCCCTTTGATTGGATCGTAGCTTTCCATGATATGGCCCGCTCCGATCAGCGGCTCCTTTCATTGATAATCTGTTGTTTGTCTGCTTGAGTGCTTCTGCCGATGAACATGAAAGCGGGCCGCGATCAATAAAAAACACGGCTGAGTAACGCTTAAGCTTGTCTTTGCTGGACGAAATTTGTCATCTCGATCCATCAGGCATCCAGCGTGACCCAATTTCCACCATTGCTCGGATGCCGGCCCACCTACTCTCCGACCGGGTGAGCCCTGTGCGCGGCGTTGCTTTGACGCAAGCGTATGGTGCCCGGTCATGGTCGTGGTTCACGGATCTCCGCATTCGGTCTTTCGCTCAACCCGCACAGTGCCCCGCCGCGTTTCACGGCACACAGCCGCAAAGGTCTCGCCGTCCGTAGGCCGACCGAACAGATAGCCTTGGCCGATCGGACAGCCCATGTCGGCCAGCAACTTCCGCTGGCCTTCCGTTTCCACTCCTTCTGCGACGACGGCGAGGCCAAGGGCGCGCCCCAGATCGATAACGGCCCGAACGATGACCATCTTTGAGGGACTTACCGCGAGTTCACTGACGAAACTCCGATCAATCTTGATCTCGGTCACAGGAAATCGCTCCAGTGAACTGAGACTTGAATAACCTGTCCCGAAGTCATCGACAGACAGACCCACGCCGATGTCCCTCAGCCGGCGAAACGCCTCAACCACACCGGGCGTGTCATTCAAGAACATGCTTTCGGTTATTTCCAGAGTAAGCCAGACGGGATCGGCGCTGGCCTGTCGAAGGACTCGATCGACCATCTCGGACATGTCGCGGTGCAGGAACTCCGAAGCGGAGACGTTGACCGAGAACCGAAGGGGCGTCTCACCCCGGACGTTCATGCGCCGGGCAAAGCTGGCAATTGCAGCAAGTCCACGCTCACCCAGATCGAGCAACAGCCCTGTCCGCTCCGCCGCCTCTATAAAACGACCTGGAGGCTGGATCCCGAACAAAGGGTGGTTCCAGCGTATCAGCGCCTCGGCGCCCACGCACTCGCCAGTCACGAGATCAATCTGCGGCTGGAAGTAATGGACAAACTCGTCGTTTGTGATCGCTACCCTAAGCTCTCGCGTCATTCGCACACGATGGCGGGCCTCCTCGTCATCCACGCGTTGAAACCGTCGGGGTCCACTGAGCGGGTCGGATTTCGCGGCGCGCAACGCTGCGCCGGCATTCCGGATCGGCGAGATCGCACCGGAGCCGGCATCGCTCGCTGCATAGCCGATGGCAAAGCGCATCGAAACGTTGGCGCCGGGAACGACAAAATCCGGGGAGAGTGCTGCTGAAACGCGTGTGACGATCGGTTGTACGCTCGCTTCGTCCGGAAGGTCGAATGCAAGAGCGAACTCGTTTGCTCCGATACGCGCGACAAGAGCTGCCCCGGCGGCCCGCAACCGGCGCCCGGTTTCCAGCAGGAGAGCGTCGCCCACCTCATACCCGTAACCGGTATTGATGTCGTGAAAACCGATCACATCCAGTTTGAGAACCAGGACCCGCTTGGCGTGAGAGGCGAGAAAAGCCTCAGCGGCAATCATGAACGACTGCCGATTGAGACACCCCGTCGCGATGTCGAGGTTTGCAGCACGATCCAACTCGATCTCGGTTTGTCGGATCGCCGATACGTCGCGAAGGATCCCGAGATAAAAGGTTTCCGTGCCGATTTTGAAGGGCCGCAGCCTGAGGCTGTTCCAAAACGCAGAGCCGTCCTTTCGATAATTGCGCAAGGTGACGTCTGCCGGCTCGCTCGCCTTGATGGCCCAGGCAATGTGGGCAACCTCCGGCTGGTCGCGCTCATTGCCCTGCAGATATCGACAGTCCTTCCCAAGTGCCTCTTCTCGGGAGTAACCCGTCATCTTCTCGAAAGCGTTATTGACGAAAAGGAGTGGCCCATTTCCCGCAGTGATGCGGGCAATGGCGATGCCATCGGTCAGTTCCTGCACCAGCTTCGGTAGTATTCGTTGGAAAGCCGCTGTTGACTGTACCTCGGCGCTTTCTCCTGCTGGAGCCGGCATGGCGCCGATCTCCTCTGGCGCGACGAGGTCCGAGAACTTGCTCATGGTCATGTATCGGCGCAATCGCGAACTCGGAGCAATCCACCGCAACCGCGGTTCTGGGACAAACTTCAGCCGATTTCGGCCAAATTTGACCTCGTCCCGTCTCCGGACGTCTGAAAACGATTCCTGTAGTCCAAAGGAGTCGTTCCCAGGTGAACGAGAAAGGCCCGGCGCATCGCGCGCGCTGATCCGAATCCGCACTTCGCCGCGACCGTCTCAATTGGCAATCGGCTTCCTTCCAGGAGATTGCGTCCGACATCGATGCGCGTGCGGTCGACGTATTCGGAGGGAGAAATGCCCACTTCCTGCTTGAAAACCCGCGCGAAGTTGCGTGGGCTCATGGCTGCGATCTTTGCCAAGGCTTTGACTGACAAATCCGCACCCGGATGATTCAAGATATAGCGTTGAACATCGTAGAGGCGGCTACGTTCCGCGGCTTGCGCCGCCAGATGTACACTGAATTGGGATTGATCGCCCGGCCTTTTCAGGAACACGACCAAGCGTCGGGCGACATAGAGAGACACCTCCCGGCCGAGGTCCTCTTCGACGAGCGACAGGCCAAGGTCGATAGCAGCGCTTGAGCCCGCAGACGTGACCATGGGACCGTCGCGAGTGAAAATGCGGTCGCCGTCCACCCGAGCGTCGGGGAAACGTTCGGCAAGCAGCGGCGCGAATTGCCAGTGGGTGGCCACGCGACGCCCGGCGAGTAAACCAGCGTCCCCAAGCAGGAAAGCTCCCGTGCAGACTGAGCCGTAGCGCCGGGTTTGCGGCGCTAGTCGGGCCAGCCAATTGACAACTTCAGCCCCGGGTGGGGTGGGAACTCCGACACTACCAGCCACGAGAAGTGTATCCGGACCACTCTCGACCGCGGAGTACGCCGAGTTCGGCATGACCCTGAGGCCAGACGCGCAGATGATCGGTTGGCTATCGACGGCAACAATTCTCATCTCATAGAACTCACGCGTTACATGTGAATTCGCTTCAGCGAACACATCCATCAGCCCCGCCAGTTCGAGTGAGTGGACATTAGATGGCGCAAATATAACCACTCGCATGGCCGTCTCCGTTGTTGCACGTCGGAGCGCAATCGATGATGGAGCTAGAGGCTGTAAAGTATCCTCCGCCTTTGCTCCGATCACTAGCTTCTCGTGATCATTTCTGATGAATTTTTGACTAGGCGTGAAACCGCACTCATGATCGCAGCTGTCCCGGATCAGTCGAGGAAGCAGTGCGTCCCGTGCGATAGCGACATCGTGGAGCTCCCTGCTCGGATTTATTCATAAGAGAGGAGTATAGAGAGCAATATAGCAACTTAATACGGGCGACTCAAACATAACGCTGCACTTGCAAATACTGCACCACTCCAAATAGTAGGTGACAAGTTTGAGTTATGATGGAAAGGGATTCCCAGCCCTGATTTTCCCAAGATCGACCTTTTACCTTCCAGCCAACAGTAGCGCGTGGCAGCGTTGTAGCTCCACTTCGGTGGCGGCTCAGGCGGAAGCCCTGTGGGACACGGAGTCTGCGTCCGCTTCGGCGATTTGGATTCATCGCGGTCCTTGTCCAAACGCCGTATGTTCGCGCGGCACCGACGGCAAGTTCGCGTGCATGGATCACTGCACCAGAGCGTATGGACGATCAGCGACGTTGGGTCAGAGGCCGTTGCGGCATTTGATTCCCAAGCGTGATCGGATCCGTTTCCGCCGGTCGCCTCACCCGGTGTGAGCGATTTACCGTCGTCAGCTGCTTCCAGTGGCACCGGTATCGCAACGGCCCTCCGTTCAAAGTCCGGAAGGCAGCCCGAACAGCTTCGGCTGATCGCAGCGCAGTTCGTCTTCGATGATCGACCAGGCAGCTCAAAGCAAATCAGAGGACGAAGTTTGATTTCTTTCGACCTTATCGATGTACGGGATGCCGGATGCAGTAGATTATTTTTGACGAATGCTTGTCTGAATCGGATACTTGGGACGTATTTTCGCCTGCACTTGATTTTCTAGAATGTTCGCGCCAGGAATGTGACACAGTCAACTCCCATTCGAGCCGCGATGCACCATCCAGGCGTTCACGACAGTACCCTCGTTCTCCTCTCAATCCTGATCGCGGTCGTAGCGTCCTACACCGCACTGGATCTGGCTGCGCGCATGCGCGCCGGATCGGGCCTGGCAAAGAGCGCCTGGCTTGGAGCCGCGGCTTTGGCCATGGGCGGCGGCATCTGGTCCATGCATTTCGTGGCGATGCTGGCCTTCAGCCTTCCCGGCATGGAGGTCACGTACGATCTCGCGCTCACGCTCGTCTCGCTGGTGCTTCCCATTGCCGTGACCGCAATGGGCTTCTGGCTGGTCAGCAAAGCCAACGGGGGTGGACGGATCACTCTGGCGCTCAGCGGCTTGTTGATGGGTCTCGGAATCGCCGGAATGCACTACACCGGCATGGCCGCTATGCGGATGCAGGCCGATCTCGGCTATAGCCACTTTTGGGTTGCAGTCTCTCTCCTGATCGCCGTTGGTGCTGCAACCGCAGCCCTTTCGCTTGCCATTCGGCAGGCGAGCTTCAGGCAGCGCCTCCTAGCCGCTCCGGTGATGGGTATCGCTATTGCCGGCATGCATTACGCCGCGATGCAGGGCGCCAGTTTCACTGCCTATTCCGATGAACATGTTGCCACGACAGCCAGCGTGGGCCAGACCCACCTCGCCGTCTGGGTCGCCACTACGACGCTGCTCATTCTTCTGCTCGGGATTGTCGCAGCAAGCATCGACAGAAGCTTCGCACAGCAGCTTCAGACTGAGGCCCTCGCCCGCAGCGCGAGCGAGCAGCGATTTCGACTCCTCGTCCAGGGCGTGGCGGACTACGCGATTTTCATGCTCGACCCGCAAGGCCATGTCACAAACTGGAACACGGGAGCGCAGCGCATCCACGGCTACTCCGAAGGCGAAATCGTCGGGCAGCATTTCTCCCGTTTCTACACTGAAGAAGACCAGGAACGTGGGCTGGCACGGCAGGCGCTCGAGACTGCCGCACGAGAGGAGCGGTTCGAGCATGAAGGGTGGCGGATCCGCAAGGACGCCACGTGCTTCATGGCGCATGTGGTGATCGACGCCATCCGCGACGAAAACGGGCAGCTTCTCGGGTTTGCCAAAGTGACACGTGACGTCACAGAGCTGCGGAGGAGCCAACAGGAGCTGGAAGAAGCACGCGTCGCGCTCACACAGGCTCAGAAGATTGAAACGATTGGCCAGCTGACCGGCGGAGTGGCGCACGACTTCAACAATCTGCTGGCCGTCATTATGGGCAACCTCGACCTGATGCGTCGGCGGGTGAAGGACCCTCAGCTGCTGAAGTTCATCGACAACTCGCTCGAAGCTGCCAAGCGCGGCGCCTCGCTCACTGGGCGCATGCTGGCCTTTGCCCGCCGTCAGGCACTCAAGACCGAACCGATCGATGTCCTGAGCCTTGTGCACAGCCTGTCAAACCTGTTGGAACGGTCTATCGGTCCGACCATCCAGATCCGCACGGAGTTCCCGTTACGCCTGCCCCGGGCCCTGGCCGACGCGAACCAGCTGGAACTCGCAATTCTCAACCTCGTCGTGAACGCACGCGATGCCATGCCTCAAGGTGGAACGATCACGATGTCGGCTGAGCTGAAGTCAGAAGCAGGTGCCAGTTTTGTAGCGCTGACCGTTGAGGACGCAGGCACTGGAATGGATGCCGAAACCCTGGCCAAGGCCATCGAGCCGTTCTTCACGACGAAGGGCGTCGGGAAGGGCACCGGGCTCGGCCTCTCGATGGTCCATGGCATGGCGGAACAGCTGGGCGGACGCTTCGAACTCAGCAGCGAGGCCGGCATAGGAACCAAGGCGACCATTCTTCTGCCGATAGCGTCCGGCGATCAGGCGGACGAGCCGCCCGCAACGCCGACGTCCGAAATTCGAGGGGTGTCACCCCTCACGGTTCTCGTCGTCGATGATGACGATTTGGTCCTGGCCAACACCACGGCCATGCTCGAGGACCTTGGCCATACGGTGTTCGAAGCAGCGTCGGGCGAGCAAGGGCTTCGACTGCTGGGCGGTGAGAGCGGCATTCAGCTCGTCATCACGGACCAGCTGATGCCCGGAATGCTTGGCACGCAGCTGGCAAGCGCGATCCGCAAGAGGTGGCCAGAGATGCCAGTTCTGCTCACTACGGGTTACTCAGAGCTCCCGCCTGGTTCGGATCCGACCCTGCCCAAGCTCAGCAAGCCTTTCACCCAGGCAGATCTTGCACGTGAGCTCGCTCGCATTGAACGGCCGCAGGGACCAAGTCATCCCGTTCCCGCGCAACTGGCTGGCCGAACGTCTACACAGTTTCGGGGCGCTCATCGTTCGGTGCCCTACGTTGACGAGCGGGCTACGAAGGCCGAAGGTCGACACGGTGTATGAAATGAATGCTTCGCCGGCTTTTGACCGCGAAACAGGGCTCTCGGTAGCAGATCGCAGCCGCGCCAAGTCTCTGTCGTGACCGGCAGTGGCTACCTCTCGATTGCCTTAGCACGCGTGAGACCAGCTGGTCCCCGCGTGCGCATTGTCTGCCCAACCGCATCCTGGCTTAGCGCCCAGCGCTTGGATCGGTTCCTGAGCCAGGATCGGGATGCTCGAACCGGACAGGCGTTGGAGATCGGTGGCCGTGTTCGCCTGGAGTGCTGGCGATGGCCTTCCGTGTCCTGGGCTGCCGACCACCTAAGTTCGACGGCCGCGAAAGTGAGGGGTTGGGTTGAAAGGCTTCCGACCTGAAGGCGGTCGGCTGTCGATCAATAGCGCGCGTTGCGGAATAACTTTGCGCACCGACTAAACTCGCAAGGTAGGCGGCCGCCAGGGCATGACCCTGCACTTCATGCCTCAGCGAAGCGCCCCGCGGCGTTGCTCATCCGAGAGAACGCGGAAAACGCTGCGCTGTGAAATGCCGAGCTGCGCAGCGATTTTCGCTTTGCTAAGCCCCTGCGCGGTAAGTTCAAGAATGTCCGACGCCCTCGCCCTCGCTGTCGGCTTCCGTCCCTTGTACTTGCCGTCAGCTTTCGCCTTTGCAATTCCCTCTCGCTGCCTGTCCAGCATCAGGTCGCGCTCGAACTCGGCGATCGACCCGAGCAGGTTGAGCATCAGCTTTCCCGTGGGTGTCGAGGTGTCGAGCCCGATTTGCATCACCCGAAGAGTCACGCCCTTCTCGCCGAGACGTCCCAAGATCCGCACCAAATCCGCGACGGAGCGCGCGAGCCGATCCAGCTTCGTGACGACGAGAGTGTCGCCATCGCGGAGGAAATCGAAAGCAGCCTCGAGTTCAGGTCGCCTGACTATCGACGAAACGCGCTCGGAGTAGATCTTCTCTGAGCCTGCAGCCTTCAAGTCTCGTTCCTGCGCTTCCAGTCCTGCGATCTGCTCCACGCTGCTGGTTCTCGCGTAGCCGACAATCATGCCACCCCTCCTGACGCATGAACCTTAAACTATGCGTCAGATGGTATGTCAAAACCCGAGTTCAAGGTGTGTGTCATGGTCGCTGTTCGTCTCGTCCGCCTGACGCTGGAGCCTGCCCTAGTGGCAGAAGGTACGGCGCTCAGAGCGGGCAGAGCGCACCCACCAATGATCTGTGCCTAACTAGCTGGGCTCCTTACTTCGCAGCTGAGATCATTTGTGCGCTGACCAGTGGTGTCCCATCTTCCGGGGCGCAACATCCAAACGGAGCATCAGATGTCTGACGAAGCAGGTCGCGAGATCCTCGATCTCGTCGCCGACGTCGTGGCCGCCTACGTCACGAACAACACCATCCAGGTGCGAGAATTGCCTGAACTGATCGCGTCGGTGCATGCTTCGCTGACGAGCGCTGCTTCCGGAAAGTCGCCCGAACCGGAAAGCGAGCCCCTGGTACCCGCCGTGCCCGTCAAAAAGTCGATCACACCGGATTACCTGATCAGCCTCGAGGATGGCCGGAAGTACAAGACGCTGAAGCGTCACTTAGGGGGCCTGGGTCTCACGCCCGACGAATACAGGACGAAGTGGGGACTGAAGTCCGACTACCCGATGGTCGCGCCATCGTATGCGGCTCGGCGATCTGAGCTGGCAAAGGCCAGCGGCCTTGGGCTATTGCGCAGCAAGGCGGCTGCCACACCGAGTCCTGCGCCTGCACCCAGGAAGAAGCGGACGACGAAGGTCTCTTCATGACTGGGCCCGTGCGGCGGGCCGGGTCGCGCCTGCCGCACGCTTTTACCCGGGATTGATCAGGAGCCCTTAAGCCCCTCGTCGCGGTGTGCTTCTACCCATTCTTCGAGCGTTAGCTTGATCAGCCATAGGCCATGCGCACGGGCCCACCATTACCACCGGGACGCGCGCTCGGTGAATCGGGATCTTCGACCTTGCTCTTGTACATCCGCTCAAGGTGCTCGACGCGCGTCAGCATTGTTCAAGAGCCTCGAGCGCAGTCTCAAACCGTCCGGCGCTCATCCGCGGCTCCTGCCGATGCTGCTGGCCGGGCCAGCGAAGTAGTGCTCGGCGAAGGTCTGACGACGCTCTCTCAGATCCCGCTCCCATCGCGCGATCTCGGCGCGAAGCATTCTAGTCGGCAGTGCTTCCGGCCCGTACGCCACTTCGGCTTCGGCCAAGTGCTTCTTCATGAGTTCCAGGTTCGAGGTGGGTCGGGGCCGATCCTGCTGCGCCATGTCTTCCTCCGGTCGGGGGAGCACGCACGAGGGGAGCTGGCTGAGGGCGCCGTGGTTGCCGGGCTCGGCCGCATCCCCTTGCGGGTCGCCACCGTGCCACGGGCCGGTTGGCGGAGGCCGATGGCCTCACTCCTGATGCTGAAGACATTGTAGCAGATTTTCCTCGGGCTCGCTTCTTACATCAAGCAGCCTTGTCGTCCTCCCGCGGCGGCAGGCTTTCGAGACGCCATTCCTCGCCGTCCCATACCACCCAGGCGAGCTTCACCGGGCTTGATGGCGCGGCCTTGGTCAAAGTCAGGATGTCGGGAAGGAGCTGCAGGACTTTCCCGATTTCAGCGAGGCTGTGATCGTCAACTGCGTTCTGCCCCAACGCGCAATATGCGACCTCCTCCAGAATCGCGCTGCATTCGACAAGGAGCGCGAAGACGGGGCCGATCACGTCGGTGCCATATTCGAACATTTCGTGGCGCTCGAAGATCGCCTCGATATCCGGGTGCTTGCGAAAGAAGGCGCGCTCCTCGTCGTCGAAGTAGTCGTCCATCACCCCTCCTCCTTCAGACTGCGCAGCTGCGCCCTGCCGTCCCGCAGGACGGCGCTGACCGCGCGCTTCTCGGCGATCTCACCCTTCGTCCAGGCGCCGCCCTTCCAATTGCCGTTGCGCTTGCCGGCGGGAGCCCCGCTGCCCTTCCCGCCCCCGTGCAGGCGGCAGCGGGTCTTGCCCTTGTTGGCCGCGCGCTGGCAGGGCGTACCCGCGCGGGTCTTGGCCCCACACCGGGGCGACTGCCAGAGGCGATAGGCCGGGCTGTCAGGCGTCATCGTCGGCTTGCTCCCTTCTTTTTGGATCGACCCCGGGCGTTGCGACGCGATCAGAACGGGATGTCGTCGTCTTCGTCGTCGAAGAGCTTCACCGGTCTGCGTGGCCGGGGGGCGACGGCCGGCTGCTCCACGAGCTTGTCGAGCTTCATCTCAATCTGCTCCAACCGGGTGAGCGCTTGGGCCAGCGTCGCCCTGAGATCACCAAGCTGGAGAGCCGTATCGGGATCACTCTGCTTCCTGCTCATCGTCGTATGTCCTTCGAACGTGTTGGGCTGATCCGGTCCTACTCACGCTCATCCTGGCGACGCCCCGCAACGTCGTTCGCGATAATGGCCTGGGCACCCGACTCAAGGTGCAGATGCTCCACCCGAATGTGCTGGTCGCCCTTCTTGCGCAGCTTGTGGAGGGCGAGCAGCATTTCCGAATACATGCGCATGGCACGTGTGGCTGTCCGCATGTGCGCGCCAGACTGCTCGGGGTCGAACTCCGTCTTGGCTGCCCTGGCGATGGCCGCCATTCCGACCTGATGTACGGCGGCCATCTGCACGGCGAGAGCGGCTTCCATTTCGTTCTGCGGCTCGGCCGCGGCAACGACGGCCAGCGCCGTGTTGATGTCGTCCTCGTCAGGCGCACGGTGCTGAGACAACCGGCAGGCCGCCAGGCGCTTCAGCTCAGTGCGCTGGAACGCCGGCGATGTGCTCCCCAGGGCAACTGCCATCGCGGTCGAGTGCCCTTCGGCATCCGCGTGAGGAGGGCCCAGGTGGGCCCTCCCCTGCTCGTCGCGCACCAGCTGCAGCTGCGGACGTGGCTTCGGGCGCTTGCTCCTGGCTTCGGCGATCACCGACTGCTCGAAGGCAGTCGGCTCACGCGTTGCGGGTAGCTGGACGGGCGCCGGCGCGAAGGGCAATGAGGCGTCCGAGAAGGCCAGGTCGGGGCGCTTACGCAGCGTCATCGGAAGCGCTCGCGTTGTCCGCGTCCAGGGTACGACCAACGGCGACAGTGCCGCCGGGCCGGCGGCTCAGAAGAGGCGACTCGTCAAGAGCCAACAGCCGCTTCGCGTCCTGGAGCAGCGTGACAGCGCGCTCCACCGTGCCCGAGAGGAACTCGTCAGCATACTCTGCATTCTGCAGAGCCGTCTCGAGCACCTCCAGCTCAGTCAGTGCATCCATGGTCAGGCACACGGCCGCGTTGTACTCGCAGTCCGAGCGCCTCCAGAGGTCATGTTTGTTGAGCAACGCCTCGACTTCGGGGTTAATGACGGTCTTGAGGTCCGCATTCATGATGCTGTCCTTTCTCGGGGTGTTCCTTCCAGATCACGCCGCCTGATCGGCAGCGGCGGTGATGAGCTTGGCCTTGAAGCGCTCGGTCGCAGCGCGGGGGCCGAGAGCCTTCGCAGCCTCCAGCAGGGCGTCGCGCAGCGCATGCTCGAGCAGGGAGTCGAACCGCTGCTTCGCCTCTTCGTTCTCACGCGGGACTGTGTTCACGACCGTGTTCGCGCCATAAGCACTCTTCACGTTCTCCAGGATCTCCCTGAATTCCTTCAGGGGCGGGCAGTCGTCGCCGAGCAAGAGGTTCAGCAACTCGACGCGACCCGGGCCATCAAGCTTTGCGCGAGCGAGCAGAGTGAGCGCCTCCCACGGCAATTTCTCAGAGTCTGAGATTTTTCTGTCGCCGATCAGCTCCGCTACGCGCATGCAGTTGCCGACATACGTCCGGCTCATGCGCGTTTCGCTCTCCACGAACTTTCCAAACTGACCGTGCGGGAGGTTGGCCTTGGCAACCAGGGAGAGCCTCCCAACTTCGAGATTGTTGCGGCCCGCGACAGAGCCAAGCTCGCGAATCCTGATCGCGGCCTCGACGCGGTCGAACGCGTCCTCCTCGTGCACCACGGGATCGGCGGCCGGCCGGGTTGCATTCTTGGAGCGCGGGGACTGGCTGTCAGCCTTCGCGGTCTTATTCTTCCTGTTCGCCCGTCCCTGCTTCGTGGCCTGCGCGGCCGGCCCGGCCGCCGCAGTCGAGTGAGCCGCCTCGCCTTCCTGAGGCAGGTCATCCTCCGTGGGCACCGGCGGCGGCGTGTGCACACGGTCGGCGACGAGGTCGCCGGTGCCCGGCGTTGCGCCTTCGGGCGCCGTCTCCTCGGGCGAGCCATCCTGATTGGGCGGCGTCGAGACGGGCGGCTCTCCATCGAAAAAGCTGGGCTCCAGCTCGGACGGCTTGGCCTGCGACTTCTTCTCCGCCTCCCAGGCCGTCCGAAAGTTCTCGAAATCGATCGTTTCGTTCCCGTCCAGGAAGGAGGCAATGTTCATCAGGATACCGATCTTGATTCCGCTCCCTTCGGAGATTCTGTCGAGAGAACAGTCCGCCATTTTCGCCCAGGCGTGGATCTCGGAGATCGTGATATTCTTCATCGCGCACACCCCTTGGTTTACCCATGTTGATAGGACGTTTTGGATTCGCAACTGGAACGACGATCACGGCTCCTATTCGTCGCGAATTTGATCACCGCGCTGGAACTTGCTCATCTCCGAACCATGCTCATCTTCCTTGTTCTTGAGCATGTTCCGCTCCTCCGGCAGCTCCCACTGCCAGCCCTCCTCAAACCCGAGCTTCGTCTTGACGAGGCCGAGCGCTTTGATCGCGCGCCGCAAGGTGGCGGGGCTGATGAAGCACTCCGAAGCGCTGCGCTTCAGGTCGACGCTCAGCACCGGCCCATCCGCCAGCTCGCTGCGCAGGAACTCGCAGGCTTCTTCAAGCGCACTGCGGCCGGCCGTGTCCGGGCGCTTCGCCGCCAGGATGGCATCGAGAGGGACGACGGGAGCGGTCTCCTCCCAGACGACGCGCGACGTCTCGATGCCGTCCTCGACGGTGCACTCCTGGATGCGGAACGCGAGCGGCCGGGCGGAACCGAGATTGTCTTTCGCCTGGATCATCAGACGCCGGCCGGCATCATCCGGATCACGCCCGACCAGGAACACGGCCCGCGAGACCGCGCCGACAGCGACCGAGCCGAGGACCCTCTCCACGGCGCGGGTACTGGCACCCTTCGCCAAGTGGCTGATTCCCAGCCCGGAGAAGCCGTAGCTCTTCGCCATGTCGGCCAGCGCGGTCATGCGTCCGCGAGTGCCCAGGTGACCCGCTCCCAGGACCGTTGCCAGGGGGTCCAAGATCACCAGGCGCACGTCGCCGATCCGCTCCACAGCGGCGGCGATGCGGGCGAGGTCTACGGCGGGATCGTGCGTGACCGTAAGGACGTGCGCCCGGCCGAGGACATTGCCCGCGACCAAGAAGCGAGGGCGGATCGTGTGCCCCAGCGCATCTTCGGTCCCCAAGATCAACACTGATCCGCGAACCGTCGCCTCCGTGCCGTCGGGCCAAAGTGCGCCAGCCGTGACGGAGGCGCTCAGGGCTGCCGCGACCTGGGACTTTCCCGTGCCCGCCTCGCCGGCCAGCAAGGTGATCATCCCCAGGCCGAGATAGCGGCGCCACAACCATGGCATCGGCTCCGACCGGATCGCGCCGAGGCTGGTGACGCCAAGGTCGTCGAACGGGCCATCATCGCCCGGCTGCGGGGGAAGGTAGTGGAAGCGAGTCACTCGCGGTCTCCCCTCGTCTGGCCAGCGCCCAGCACGCCGGCGCCGCGAAACAGCGAGCGTCGGGCGAACGCCTGGACGAGTTCACGGTAGGCCTGGGCGCAAACGGGGTCGCCCCGGAGACCGAGGGCGGCCAGGCCAAGACCGTCCAGGGAGCCGTCGTGGTTCGGTTCGCGGGACCAAGGTCGGGCGAGGTAGGCGATCAGGTCCCTGGGCGTGGGCGCCAGGCCAACGTCGACGGTTTCCGACGTGACGCGCCTTCCGGCCCTGCGCAGGCGGTCGCAGTAGACGTGCGCGAGCGCTTCGCCGGCCACCACAGCATCGCCCTGTGCTGCGAGCACGAGGTGTGTGTGCGGGTGCCAACGCCGCACCCAGGTCAGAGTCACATGGGCCGCGGAGATCCGCCCGACGAGGCCCTGGCTGGAGTGCGCAGCCTTCACGCTGCGCGCCTCGATCGCCCTGCTCAGCGTGGCGCTGACCAGGGCGCGCGCGTCTTGCAGCTGGCCCAGCGGGACGTCAGTGATGGTCAGGGTGACCTGGGCGTAGGAGAGGCCCGTCGGGAGAAGGGCGAGGCGGTCCTGGTGGACCCGGCGATGGCGGCGCATCACCTCGCCCGGGCAGTACGGGCAGGCGATGAACCCGCACCGCTGCAAGCCCATGTGGGGCTTCTGCAAGGGCACGCCATGGACGAGGTACTCGACGACATTGGACTGCGCCCCTGCCTTGCAGGAGAGCACCCAGGAAGGGGGATGGTCACCGAAGAGGGCGCGGATGGGGTTGCCGGGGTGCGCGGCCGGGGAGGTCGGGGGAAAGTCGCTCCCTCTTGAACCAAGAATGTGCTTGCTCACGGCGCGTCCTTCTCATGGCGGAGAAGGTCCTTGGCGGCAGCGCGCGCGATAATGCGGACCAGGGCGAGCAACTGTCCGCGCGGTGCAACGTGCGGCAACGACGAAGGCCGCGGGCGGGGCGTCTTAGATCTGGAGTTGGGCTGACGAAGTGTCATGCCCCATTCCGGCAGCTCACCGCGTGATTGAATAGATCTCGAACTGAAAACAATGCATGATCGTAACAACCCGTTGCGGATACTTAGAAATCAGTCGAGCAATCGAATCACCTTGGCGATCGCGTTTTTTTTGGAGGCGCACCGCTTTTGCGCCAACTTGAGGGGACCTCTTCCTTCCAGACCTTGTCGAATGCAGGCCGGGAAATGCGGATTTTACTCAGAACATCCGAATAAATTTGCCCTTTCGGTTTAGGCTTATCGCCTCGCTTTACAAGGCGTCGAAGATAGTTTCGGACGTCAGCCTCGGTGAATCTCCTCGATTGTATAAACCTGGGCGGATCAACATTGTAGATTCTGCAGTAATCAGCAATATCATCTAATGATACTATCATCGACAAAATCAAATCCAGCACCCGCTGCGAGTAGTGTTCTACACTTCCTTGAGCCAGAAGATGGAAACAGTGGCTCAGATCTTCAGCTGATAGGCACTCGAAGTAGCTGATTAAATTTATGTGAGGCTTATCCGTTGGCTGAACATTTCTACCGATGATGATATTGTAAGTTGTACCGTGAGAGAAGCCATAGAAGAATATTCCGGGATGATCGTCTTTCTTACTCAGAGCAATAAGAATGCTGATCCGACTTTGCTCTGAGGTTTGCCCGGATATATGCGCGTTCAAACTTCCTACCCAAAATGAACCTATGAAGTGGGACGCAAGTTCTGCAGGAGTAAGCAAAATCGGATAAGTGGGCGCCCATCGCCCCACTACTTCAAGTATCGAATAAAAATTTTCCACAGGCGCCATTGTGAAAGAATAACCTCTCAAGCGTTAACATCCTGGCCATGTCGGCGACATCGCAGCAGGAGTCCTAGACAAGATCTCGTACCGAAGCGTTCTCACGTCCATAGCGTCGGCCCGGTCGAAAAAGATAGGGTTGCTAGCCGAAGACGATGTAGAAAGCGCGGTCTGGGTCACCTTGTCGCGTATGACAAGATCCGCCGCCCGCCAGTCACGTAGGTCTAGACGGAACTCGGGATTCCCCAGCTGCGCGCCCGATTCACGTCAGGGTAGCTTCGCCCTGTCATTCTCGTTCTGCGAGCGGAGAATGGCATTTGCGCTGGATCTGGAGTGACTGGGCGCTTGCCGCCTTCGGAGGGTTGGCCCTCGTCGCAGTAAGCCCTCTCGGCCAGGTCGTCATCATCGTCGCGCTGATCTCGATCGTCGGCATTCCAATCGCCATCCTGGTGATGGCGCTACCCTCCTTGTTTCTGCTCGCTTCCTCGTTGCGCCTGGCCTGGGGATCTTGGAGCAGCTTTCGCAAGGGTCGCACGCGCGCCGGGCTCGCGTTTGCACTGGCGCTGCTCGCGATGGCCGACTTCTTCGTGTTCCGCGCATGGCGGGTGAACGCATGGCTGGACGGCGGTGCCGCCGCCTTGGCGGCGCAGGACACGGACGCAATCTCGCCCGTGGGACATCAGGGCACGCTGGCCGTTCTGCGGGCCAGCCGCGGTACCTGGGATGGAGACGGACAGTGCGACGACCTGTGCCGCCGCCTGCTTCTTACTGGTGCAGTTGGGCAGGTGATTGCCGTGCCCGTTGCGTCGCCGCAGAAAAGAGAGAATGGTTCTGCGGCTCGCTCGCCGAAACTCGAGCCTTCTGCGGACATGACAGGTTGGTCATGGCGCCTCGAAAAGCGGGACCATTGTGACGACCCAGGCCCGCTTACGGCCAATCGCCCGGTGAGTCTGCCCGAGCCGGCCGGAGAACGGCGGGGCATCGCCCAGCCGATTTCCTCCGAGCAGCTCCTCCGGCTGGCGATCGCGGGCGGGACATGCCTGGTGGGAGAGAAGGCCTCCCTTGCGCAGGCTGACGCCGTGCTGGCCTATGGCGAGGTCAAGTCTGCAGAATCGACCTTCTCCGCCGGCTACAACGCGTGGACGGACACGGTGGCTGCATGGCGGATCGCGTACTGGGACCGGAGTGCTGACGGCTTCTCATTGCGGTACCAGCGCACCGGCATCGTGTGGCAGCGCCTGCCGGGCGCGTTCATTCCCTGGATCGAGAACGGCGCCGAGTTGAGGACGGCCCATGGATGGGCGCGGGTCACGGAATATCTGAACCGGACTCCGGCCGAGTACGAGGTCCCCCTCGGCCGGTTCGTAACGGAAAGGCTGGGCCTCGACCTTCGGCCCTCCCCGCCTGCCGCCGTCGGCGAAGGTCAGTCACCCCAAGCCGCGCTGCGAATGGAGCAGGCCCGGGTCGTGGACCGCATCCTCGCATCCACGAGCGCTCCCACAGACCTCGAGGCCAAGGTTATCGACGACTACATCGACAGCATTGGTTCTCCGTTCACCCGGCGGAGCAATGGTACTGACCGGACCGACGCCGGGCGCGTCTTGCGGATCGTCGACAATGTCCGCATTCCTCTTCCAACCCGCACGAGCGGTGCCGTCGGTTTTGCGGCCGAGATCGATCCGTCGCTGACCGCCGCTCTTGCCACCGGGCTTGCCGCCCGCCTCAAGCGCCTCCCGTCGCCCCCAACCGAGAACCGCGCGCGTAAAGCATGGAACGGCGAGGTCAGGGCTATCACTGGCTCCCTTGCGACCCTTCCCCCCACGGCGCTTCAGCCATACACGGATCTCGCCACAGACCTGATGCGCAACCGCGAGCAGCGTGCCGTATCGGCGACGTTCCTGGCGCGCCTCGATGTGTTCGGTCCGGCGATCGCGCCAGACATCTTCGCCATGATGGATGACGCCTTTGCCTTGCGGGCTCCCGCTGATCGCGAGCACGATTCTCTTCGTTACAGCTGGGACGACGTGTGGCGGGCAGGGGCGCTCTCGCTTTGCAAGCTCGCGCCGCAAATCCCGGGCGAGGTAGGGGCCATGCGGCAGCGGGTCCAAGTTCTCGCCGCCGCAAAGATCACGATGGCTGACCTCGTCTCCGCTGCCGCCTTGCTCGGGATGGGCGCATCGGTGGAGGACGTCCGTGAGGCCATGAACGTCGATCCAAACAATCCTGCGGCAGCCAAGTCGTTTGCGGCGTTGATACGACGGGCCAAGCGCGACGACACATGCCGGTGATCTGGCGTGCGCAATCGACAGCGTCTAGGGCCAGCGGATGGAAGACCGCTTTCCCCCAACTCGGACCGTGAGTTTGGACGGCTCGCTCGGCTGGAGTTGACCCAAGTCGGACACTAGTTCGCGGCGGAGGTGAGGTCTGCATCGGGTGGATGCCCGACCTTAATCGACGGATAAGCTCGGTTCCCCTTGGCGCAATCGTCTGCCGTTCGTGTGCGACATTCTGACCGACCGGTTCGGACGGCCGGGGCAACAATCCGGTAGTCTGAACGACATTCGAATTCGGCTTGCCGCCAACGCCTTCAGGCGAGACCTGGATCAACAAGGATGTCGAACTGCTTTCCAAGCGCTCGCAGGTCTGCTTCGTATGGAGCTCGCAACGTTTCAAGCCGTGCTCGGCCGTCGTTGGCATTGATCAGACGATAGCGAGCCTCCGTCAGCATCGACCTCAAGACCGCCACATCGGCACTGCGGACCGGCGCCAAGTCTGATCTCTCATTTTCCGCTCCAGCCTCCAGGCGAAAGATGGCGGCCAACTGCGTGACGGTGTGCGACCCGACAGCGTGAAACTCGCGTGCAAGCATCCAGCCTGGAGAGACGCTGTCGCTTTCTACCAGGGCGAGTAGGATGCTCGCCGCGTCGAGCATGGCACCGAGGGCGGCGAGCCACTCGCAGTTCTCATCCGCTGATCTAAAGTTCATTAGAACCGGATTTGCGCGATGGTCGTGCAGGACGGCAGCTGACCACTTGCTCCAGGTCCGAAACATCTCGGCGACGCGATCTCCGCGTCCTTCCTGCCCGATGTTGACGAGAATACCCAGCCCGGTCGGCGGACACTTCGTGGTGGCGGCCATCTGGATGACCGGGACTTCGCGCACCTGAAGAGCCGACTGCACTGAAAGGATGAAGGTCGCGAGGATCGTGACGCCCGCCAGACCTGTCATTCCGGCCAGCACGACAGTGAGCCGGCTCGGACCGTGGATCGTGAGGTCGGTGAAGCCGATTGTCATGAACGCCGACCCTGCGTGGAAGATTGCGTCGGCGAAGCTGGGCATCGGCTGCATGTCCTCGGCCCGGGCATGGAACATTAGCCCGTACCCCAGCACGATCGATGCGACCCAGATCCCGATGGAGAGCACGAGAAGCAGCGGTCCAAGGCTTGCGCGCAATGTTTGACGCGAAGTCGGCGAGCTAAGTCTGCCAGCCATGTGTCTCCAGAGGGGGGCAAGGGTCATGCCCAGGAGGGGGCCAAGCCGGAGCGCCCGATGCGTGGGCCGAGGTAGAAGGACGGTCCTGAAGATGTCGGACAGGACCATCAAAACGATAGTTACTCCGGCAGTGTATTCCGCCCACTTCATTTTTCGAGCTCATCCGCCTGAAGCTCTGAACGCGTACGGCTAAGCCGAGGTTTCGAGGAACCTCGCCAGTGATTCTGGTTCATCCGCGCCCCCACAGCTCAGGGCTTTCCTGGCCTTTGTGGATGGGCTCGTTCGCGCCGAATGCGAGCATTGCTAGACTGCCCCATAACTGACTCTCGGGAATTCCGCTCGCCGATTGTTCTTCTTTCGACCCTTGGAAAATTACCCGAAAGCCATGGCCTTAAGATCCGGGATCAACCCGGGACCCGTGGGCGTCCAACCGAGCCTCGACCGCGTCCAGGCGCTGGAGGCCGGCATGTCCATGGCAGCGAACATCGCCATCCAGCCGAAGTGCTCGACCGCGTGGTTCTGGGACACCGAGACTGCAGGAATGCCGAGCCCGCGCGCGAGCGTGTCCACGATGTCGCGCACGGGGACACCTTCTTCGCCGACGGCATGATAGCGCGCCCCGCGCTCCCCCGCCTCAATCGCCAACCGGTACAACAAGGCGACGTCGTTCCGGTGCGCCGCCGACCAGCGGTTGCTGCCGTCGCCGACATACGCCGCGACGCTCTTCTCCCGGAAGATGGCAATCAGCGGCGTGATGAGGCCCTGTTTCACCGTGTTGTGTACCTGGGGGAGGCGCATGACGGAGACATTCACGCCGGCATCCAGCAACTCGTTCCCGGCTCGCTCCGAGGCAATGCGCGGGTTGTGATACGCGTCGTTGAACAGGTCCTCCCGCGCCAGCTCGCCGGGACCTGCGCTGCCCATCCCGATCGCGGATGTGATCAGCAGCGGACGGTTCGACCCTTTCAGCACGGAGCCGAGCGCGCCGATGACGCGGCGGTCCTTCTCGCAATTCTCGAGGAAATGCGCGAAGTCGTGGTCGAAGGCGGTGTGAATGACGGCCTCCGCCTTCTCGGCTCCGGCTTGGATGCTGGCGAGGTCATCCAGCGTGCCGGTATGCGGCTCGGCTCCGGCCTGCGCCAGGGCTCGGGCGCCCTCCGCGGAGCGGGTCATGCCAATGACGTGATGGCCGGCCTGGATCAGCTCGGGCAGCACGGCCGAACCGATGAAGCCGGTCGCGCCGGTGAGGAAGATGCGCATCGGAAGAACTCCTTTCGTCCATCTCCCAAAGCCTGAGCCGGTGAGGTATCCTGTAAAAGACGTGACGTTATCCTAGTATAACTTATAATAGGGTCAGCATGCCCCAGCCTCAGGCCAACACGCTGGCCGCCTTTCTGCGGGATCGCCGGACACGGCTCGACGCCGCAGCGCTCGGCTTCAGCGGGCGGTGGCGCACGCCCGGCCTGCGACGTGAAGAGGTGGCGCAGCGCGCCAATATCAGCCCCACATGGTACACGTGGCTGGAGCAGGGGCGCGGCGGCGCCCCGTCGGCGGACGTGCTCGACCGGATTGCCAAGGGCCTGATGCTCACCGATCTCGAACGCGAACATCTGTTCGTCCTGGGACTGGGACGACCGCCGGAGATGCGCTACGCGCCGGCGCAAGGGGTGAGCCCGCGGCTGCAGCGCCTGCTCGACTCCTTCGACGCCTGCCCGGCTTTGATCAAGACGCCGACCTGGGACGTGGTCGCCTGGAACCGGGCGGCTGCCATCGTCCTCACCGACTACGGCACGCTCCCGCCGGACCAGCGCAACATCCTGCGCATGGTCTTCTGCAACCCCGCGAACCGCCACAAGCAGAAGGACTGGGAGAGCGTCGCTCGCTTCCTCGTGGGAGCATTCCGTGTCGACGCCGCACGCGCCGGCGCCGTCAAGGCCATCACGGATCTCGTCGAGGAGCTGTGCCTGGCCAGCGCGGAATTCGCCGCGTTCTGGCAGCAGAACGACGTCTACGCACCCGGCGAAGGGGTGAAGCACTTGCACCATCCGGTGCTGGGCACTTTCGAGATGGAGTACTCGGCGTTCGCCGTCGACGGTCGGCCTGACCTCGGGCTGGTGGTCTACACCCCCCTGGACGAGACGGTGAAGGCCCGCATCCGCAAGCTGGCCAAAGAGGCGGGCGTCCGGACAGCCGACTGACTTTGGTGGCCGGAACGGCACCCCAAGCTTTGTCCAAGACGTCGGCCAGAGGTACTCGAATTAAAATTCATGGTTCTACGCCGAAAACGCCAGATCGAACCCCATTGAAGGTGATCACTGCCGAAACGCGGCGGACAGCTTCAATTGTGCTTCCCGTCAAACGCGCTCTGCGCGGCTTCGAGCTCGGACCCGTGCGTGAGCGCCCAATCGTAGAGCGCGGTGAAGGGTTCGCGTAGCGACGAGCCCAGCGGCGTTATCGTGTACTCGACCCCGACCGGCGCCGTAGGCAGCACGGTGCGCTTGACCAGGCCGTTTCGCTCCAGGCGTTTTAGTGCATCTGCCAGCGCCTTGTGCGTGATGCCGTCGAGCGTCGCATGATTTCGTTGAAGCGGGACGGCCGCGTGCACAGCACGGTCAGAATTAACACCGACCACTTGTTGGCGATGTGCTCCAGAATGGGCCGGGTGCGGCGCGCGTCAATCAGCGCCTCGTCGGTCTTATTCCGCACGACGGAGTTCGGTCCCGGATGTCGATCCGCACGGTTATGCGCCGGTTTCGGCATCGGTATACTCCGCGATATCTACGCAATATGTGGTGCGTAATTGACCGTAGGTCTACACTTTATATCTGTGTGCCTACAAGTCCCAGAGGAGATGGACATGAGCACACTCCACGACAAAGTCGCCGTCGTGATCGGCGGCGCGGGCGGCATCGGCAGCGCCATCACGGCACGACTTGCGGAGGAAGGCGCGCTTGTCTTCGCCACCAGCCGTACGGAATCGCCGCAGGCTACGCGCAAGGGGAAGGTCCGCTCGGTGCGCGCCGATGCATCGAGCCTCAATGGCCTCGATACGGTGTTCCGAACTGTCGGAGCGGAGACAGGTCGGATCGACATCCTGGTCGTCAATGCCGGCCTGTCGGAGTTCGCGACCCTCAGTGAGGTGAGCGAGGACCACTTCGACAGGACCTTCGGCCTGAACGTGAGGGGACCGCTCTTCGCGGTTCAGAAAGCGGCCGAGCTCATGCCGCCGGGCGGCGCGATCGTGTTGATCGGCTCAATCGCGGGTGAAATCGGTACGAAGGGCTACGGGGTCTATGGCGCCAGCAAGGCAGCAGTGCGCGCCTTCACCCGCACTTGGGCCAACGAACTGGCGCCGCGCGGCATTCGGGTCAACGTGGTCAGCCCCGGTCCTATCGATACGCCCATGATGGCCGCCGCATCGGACGAAGTGCGCAAGACCCTGAGCGGGCTGATCCCTCTCGGGCGCATGGGGCGGTCGGAAGAAGTTGCCGCAGCCGTCAACTTCCTCGCTGGCTCTGACAGCAGCTTCATCACCGGCGCGGAACTCTGCGTCGACGGCGGCATGGCCCAAGTCTGATCCCATTTGTAGCGCCATCCTGTCACAGGTTACGTCATTACGGCCGGAGCAGCGCCTGCACCTCCGCCGCCCTCGCGGTTTTACATCCTGGAGGTCTCTGCGGCGTCGCGCGCAGCCCCGTCCGACGTCGTGGCAGTCCCTATCGACCGAGCCGTGGCATGGTCGCCCGTGAGTCCGGCCGCCCCGGAAAGAGCGGCAGGCAGGGCGCTCACACCAAGGCCATGATCTTCCGGCGTTGGGTCCGCGATGGCTTTGATCGTGCGCTTACGCACTGTAGGCCACGTACGCCAGGGCCGCACACGAAGAGGCCCGCTTCGCCCCAGGGGCGAGAGTCAGATCCGAGTCGAGAGCGGTCTTAACTCGATGCCAAGGCGAATGTCGCCTGCTGGCGCGAGGCGGACTCTGGCCTTCATGCGGCCTTCGGCCGCCGAGCTGGCGTCCAAGATCCTCGCTGCGCTCTCCCCCTGGTCCCAACTGTCGGTTAGCCCCTTTTCCACATTGGGGCGAGTAAAGCAGCATGCCGCGTCGTCCAATATGATTGGATGACGGGGACGGATACCACGCGGTAGCGGCCGGGCGCCGCAGTAGCGCCTGCGACGGGTAAGCATAGCCTGACCTGGGGTGGAGCGCCGTCGATCAGCTTGCGCGGGAAGCAATCCCAGTGCTAGTCTGAAAGCGCTTTCATAAAGGCAGCAGGCCCGGGTCAGGCGTCAGGGAGGACGTTTCATGTATGACTTCGTCATCGTCGGCGGGGGCTCGGCCGGCTGTGTGCTCGCCAACCGTTTGAGTTCAGATCCAACGATCAAGGTGTTGCTGCTCGAAGCCGGCGTGAGGGACAGGAGCCCCTTCATCCACATGCCCGCTGGCTACCTCCGGCTCATGATCACCGGCCAGGTCGATTGGGGTTATCACACCATTCCGCAGCAGCACGCGGGTGGCCGCAGCTTCTACTGGCCTCGCGGCAAGGTCCTGGGCGGCTCCAGCTCGATCAACGGCATGGTCTACATGCGTGGCCACGCGACCGACTTCGATCACTGGGCGCAGCTGGGCAATACGGGATGGTCATATGCCGACGTCCTGCCTTACTTCAAGCGTGCAGAGCACTGGGAGGGCGGTGAAAGCGATTTCCGGGGTGGCAGCGGTCCGCTCGGGACAATCGGCGTCACGGAGTTTCACCCGCTGGCCAAGGCATGGATCGAGGCCGGCGTCGAGGCGGGCTACCCCCGCAATCCCGACGTCAACGGCGCCGAGCAAGAGGGCTTCGGCGCCCTGCAGAGCACGATCGTCAACGGCCGGCGCGCCAGCGCGGCCGTCTGTTACCTGCGCCCGGCAGAAGGCAGGTCCAACCTGACCATCATCACCGAGGCGCATGCCTCCCGCATCGTGGTCGAAGGCCGGAGAGCGACTGGCATCGAGTATGTGCGCCGGGGGAAGCGGGAAACCGTGCGCGCCGCGCGCGAGGTCATCCTCTCCGGAGGGGCGATCAACTCGCCGCAGCTGCTGCAGCTCTCCGGGATCGGCGATCCCGACCACCTGCGCCCGCTCGGCATCACGGTGACGCACGCGCTGAAGGGTGTCGGGCAGAACCTGTCGGACCATGTCGCGGTCACCATGCGCCAGCTCTGCACGCAGCCGATTTCGCTGTTGCGCAATATGCATCCGGTCGCGGCAGCTCGTTCGCTCGCCCAGTACGCGATGTTCAAGACGGGCCCCGCCGCCCATCCCGGCATCCAGGCGGTCGCCTTTGTGAAGTCGCGCTCGGAACTGGTCGCCCCCGATCTCCAGTTCCACTTCATCATGATCCTCTACGCGGACCATGGCCGGGAGATCTACAAACAGCACGGCTTCCAGCCGCTCATCAATGTCTCGCGGCCTGAAAGCGTGGGTAGCGTGATGATCCGCTCGTCCGACTTGCGCGAGGCACCGGCCATCGATCCGAACTACCTTGCATCGCAAGGAGACGTCACGACGCTGCGCGACGGCATCAAGATCGGACGCGATATCATCGCCCAGCACGCCTTCGATCCCTACCGGGGCGCCGAACTCGATCCCGGCCCGGCCGTGCGGACGGATGCGGAAATTGACGAGTACGTCCGGCGGACCTGCCACACGCAGTACCATCCCGTTGGCAGCTGTAAGATGGGGATCGACCCCTTGGCTGTGGTGGATCCCGAGTTGCGCGTGCGCGGGCTCGACGGGCTGCGCGTGGTCGATGCTTCGGTGATGCCGGTCATGGTGAGCGCCAACACCAACGCGGCGACCATCATGATCGCCGAGAAGGCGTCCGACCTCATCCTCGGCCGGGCGGCCGCGGCGCGGGCGGCCTGAGGAGCGCTGCAATGCCGGAATTCGACGTCTCTCCCGCCGAACGCGAGCCTCTCCGGGACGCGCTCGACCTTCTGTGCCGCAAGGTCCTGGAGGACGAGGCCGCGATCGGGGTGGACTTCCCCTATGTCACCGCGCCCGACGGCAACTGGCAGACCATGCCGGCGTCCCGCTCTGCGGGCTATGAGGGCGACGCCTGGAGTCACGGAAACTGGTTCTGCGGCTTCTGGGTCGGCCTGCTTGCGGCCGCCCATCTTCACACCGGCGATCCGCGTTTCCTGGATCTCGCCCGGTCGCGCATGGACCTCGTCGCCCGCCGCGCCGAGGACCCGAACACGCACGACATCGGCTTCATCTTCTGGAGTTCTGCGGTGCCGCTGTATCGCATCACGGGGGATCGAAGTTTCAAGGAGCTGGGCCTCGAGGCAGCGGGCAGGCTCAGGGCGCGCATCGTCTGCACGCAGGCCGGTGCCTATGTGTCGTCGTGGGGCCCGCTCAGCGATCCCCGCGGACGGGCGAGCTCGGCCATTGATACCATGGCCAACATCCCCTTGCTCTACTGGGCGACCGACATCTCCGGTGACGACAGCTTTCGCCTTGCCGCTCAGGCCCACGCCGCGCACACCGCGCGGGCCTTCATCAGGGCGGACGACACGCTCTATCATGCCGTCGAGTACGACACGCTCACGGGCGAGCGGCGGCGCGGCTACACCTTCCAGGGGCATGGCGACGAGTCCAACTGGTCGCGCGGGACGGGCTGGGCACTCATCGGATACGCCGCGACGGCCGCCCGGACGCGGCGCGTCGCCGATCTCGACATCGCTGTCCGGCTCGGCGAGCGCTGGCTGCAAATGCTGGGCGACCGGGTTTGCCCGCCCTGGGACTTCGACGACCCATCGCCCAACTCCGAGGAGGACTCGTCGGCTGGGGCCATCGCTGCAGCCGGGATGCTTGACATTGGTGCGCTGCATCCCGACGAGGCTGCGCGCGAGTTCTGGACGCGCCGAGGCGTCGCGCTTCTGGCAGGGCTCGCCCGCTCCTACCTGGCCCGCGAGCCCGCCCATCGCGGGCTCCTGAAGCACGGCTGCTATTCGAAGCCGCATGGCATCGGCGCGGACGCTGCCGTGATGTTCGGGGACTACTACTTCGTCGAGGCGATCGCGCGCCTGCTCATGCCGGGCCGCTTCCTGCCCGGCCTCCAACCCCTGGCCTGACCGCCGTTTTCCACTCTCCCGGTCCCCGCGGGACCGGCAACGACGAAGGACTCGCCGTGGACCATCTTCAAGGCTTCAGGGTTGTCAGCTTCAACCACTTCCTGATGGGCCCCGTCGGCATCCAGTTCCTCGCCGACCTCGGCGCCGACGTCATCGCAGTCGAGCCGCTCGACGGCGCTTTCCAGCGCAAATGGGGCGGCGCCGAACGACGGGTCGACGGGCACACGATGCTGCAGCTCACAGGCAACCGGAACAAGCGCAGCATCGCGCTCGACCTCAAGACGGCGGAAGGCCTTGGTATCGCGCGAAAGCTCATCGCCTCGGCCGACGTGGTGGCGGAGAACTATCGACCCGGCGTCATGGACAAGCTGGGCCTCGGCTACGAGGCGGCGAAAGAATTGAAACCCGACATCATCTACGCGGCGGCGTCCGGCTTCGGCCAGAGCGGCCCCTATGTGAACCGCCCGGGGCAGGATCTCATCGTGCAGGCGCTCACGGGGCTCGCCACCATCACGGGGACCAGGGAAGACGGACCCCGCGCCGTCGGCGTGTCGGCGGTCGATCACCATGGCGCGGCGCTCTTCGCCGGCGGCATCCTGGCCGCCTTGTTGAAGCGCGAGCGCACCGGCAAGGGCGGGCGCGTGGACGTCAGTCTTCTGACCGCCGCCCTCGACCTGCAGATGGAGTCGCTCGTCTGCTTCCTGAACGGAGACGGACAGGACGACGTCCGCCAGTCGTCGCGGCTGTCCGGCTGGTACTATGGTGCCCCCTACGGCATCTACCCGACGGTGGACGGTTTCATTGCCATTTCTCTTGGCTCCCTTGGCGCTCTCTACGACGCGTTGGAGGTTGCGCCGGAGGAACGCGTGCCCGACGCCGAGGCCTATGCTCGCCGGGACGAGGCGGCGCGGCCCGTCGCGGCTGCGCTCGCGTCGCGAACGACCGGCGACTGGCTGCCAGTTCTCGCGCGCCACGGTATCTGGCATTCCCCGGTCAACGACTACAAGGACGTGGTGGCCGATCCGCAGGTGCGCCATTCCGGCAGCTTCGTCACCGTCGAGGGCTGCACAGGCGAGCCCGTCACCCTTGTTCGCCACCCCGTCCGCTACGACGGCGAGGCCCCGGAGGTCCGGCTGCCGCCCCAGAAGCTCGGCGCGCAGACCGCCGACATTCTCGGCGAACTCGGCTACGGCCCGGCCGAGGTCGAGGCGCTCCTGGCCCAGGGCGCGGCGGCGCGCAGCGACTGATCCTTACTCAACCCAGCAGGACCAACGGTCATGGCGATCATGCATGCTGAGATTGGCGACACCGTTCGCTTCTCCAAGACGGTGTCGGAAACGGACGTTTATCTCTATGCGGGGGTGACCGGTGACTTCTCCGGAAACCACGTCAATCACGAGTTCATGCGCACATCAAAATACGGGCAGCGCATCGCGCATGGCGCCCTGATCGTCGGCTTCTTTTCGACGGCCTCGACAATGATGATCGAGAAGAGCCTCGCCAAGGGTGTGGACTGCACCCCGGTCTCGCTGGGATACGATCGGATCCGCTTCCTGAAGCCTGTGTTCTTCGGCGATACGGTGACCGTGACCTACACGATCAGCGAGGTTGAGCCGGAGCGCCGGCGGTCCCGCGCCACTGTCGAGGCCCGCAACCAGAGGGAAGAACTCGTCGCCGTTGGTGAGCACCTCACGAAGTGGGTGGAGAACGAAGCCGAGACGGCGGCCGCCGAGTAGCGCCTGCTTCGGCGCGGAGGACTGCCATGCCACCCTTTCCATCCTTCGTGCCCCACGGGGTGATTCCGGCGACGCTGCTGGTGTTCCACGACGACCTGTCGATCGACATCGCGGCCACCCGCCGTCACAACCGCGACGTCGCCAGCATCGATGGGATCGCGGCGATCACCGTGAACGGGCATGCCTCGGAAGTGCATGCCTGCGGCGGTGACGAGCAGCGTCTGATCCTTGATGAAACGCTCGCCGAGATCGGCAACCGCGTACCGGTCGTCGCCGGCGTCTACGCAGACGGGAGCCTCGAGGCGGCGCGGATCGCCCGCATGTCAGCGGCGGCTGGGGCGAGCGCGCTGCTGGTCTTTCCGCCAAATACGCTGGGGATGGGCGGCCATCTGCGGCCGGAGATGGCGCTTGCTCACGTCCGCGCTGTCGCCGACGCGTCGGATCTTCCGCTAATCGTGTTCCAGTATCCCGAGCGCACCAACCTCCATTATCCTTACGAGACGCTGCTCAGGCTGGTCGAGGAGATCCCCTCCATTCGCGCCATCAAGGATTGGTGCAACGACCCCGCTCTGCATGAGCGCCACGTCCGCGTGCTGCAGTCTCGGAAGCCACCGGTAAATGTGCTCACCACCCACAGCGCTTGGCTGATGGGGTCCCTCGTGCTGGGATGTAACGGGCTTCTGTCGGGGGCGGGCAGCGTCATCGCCGACCTCCAGGTCGCGCTGTGGCGGGCCATCCAGGCCGAGGATCTGAACGCGGCACGCGCGATCAACGACCGGATCTACCCGCTGGCGCAGGCCTTCTACGCTCCGCCGTTCCTGGACATGCATAACCGCATGAAGGAGCTGCTGGTGATGATGGGACGCATTCCCCGAGCCGTCGTCCGGCCGCCCCTCCTCAAGCTGCCGCCCCATGAGCTGACGAGGCTGCGGACCGCCGCCATGGCTTCGGCAGTCCTCCCTGGCTGAAGCATGCCGTCTCAGGCAGGCTTTGTGCCGGCCGTGGCCTGGGGCCGCCGCTTCGTGACCGTGCGTCCAGCGCCCGCCAGGGCGGCGGAGACCGCCGTGCTGTCGCGCAGGATGAGCGGCGCCGGCAAGCGCGTGGACAGCGGAATGGCATTGCCCGAGATGGCGGAAAGGAGGTGACCGGCGGCGATGCGGCTGATTTCGATGGCGGGCACGTTCACCGTCGTCAGCGGAGGATCCACCTCGCTCGCCAACTCGACGTCGTCGAACCCTACTACGGAGAGGTCGGCGGGCACGCAAACACTAAGGCGCTGGGCTTCGGCGATCGCACCAACGGCGAGAGCGTCGGTCGTGCACAGCAGCGCGGTGATGTTCGGATTGGCCGTGCGGATCGCGTCGAACGCCCGCCTGCCATTGGCGATCGTCGGTCGGGCGACCTCGACATGCGCGCCCCGGCGCAGCCTGACGCCGGCTTCGGTCATGGCGGCGAGCATCCCGCTGAGCCGCGCCTGCGAGCGGTCGTTCGGGAGCGCGGTGTTCGACACCACGCCAAACTCGCGATGGCCCAATTCGAGAAGATAGCGCGTCATCTTTGCCGCAGCCTCGGCGTTGTCGATGCCAATGGCCGGCAAGCCGTGCCGGGAGGCGCAGACATAAGTGACGACGGTCGGGACGTCGTACTGGCGGACGAGCGAGACGACCTCGGGGAGGAAGCCGTCACCGACGAGAACTAGCCCATCTACCCCATGCTCGAGAAGAGCCTGGACCTGCCGCAACTCCTTGTGCCGGTCGTACTGCGAGTTTGACAGCAGGAGGGTGTAGCCCTGGGTCTCCAGCTGATCCTGCAGCGCCTCGACGCCATCGGCGAAAATGGCGTTGCCGAGCGTGGGAACGACGGCGCCAACGATGTGACTGCGGCCGGAGCTCAGGGCCTTGGCCGTCCTGTCCGGCGTGTAACCAAGCGACTGCACGGCCTTCAGCACCCGCTCGCGGATCTCGGGCCTGACGATCTTCGGCTGGTTCAAGGCTCGGGACGCCGTCGCGAGCGAGACGCCGGCCTCCTTGGCCACGTCGGTCAGCTTGGCGCGGGCGCCCTCCGGTAATCGATCCTTCATGTCTGCGCAGCGCCGTTGTGGCCGGGCCCGAGTCACCCCGTGTCTTCCGGTCACCATGGCACAGGCTCCGCCGTCGGACCAACGTCCCTGCATTGACAGCGACAAGGTGCGCCGGCGGCGCTTCAAGGATCTTTGGTGAGAGACGGCGGCTAGCGGGCCGCTGGTGCGTCAGCTCTGGCGGCTTCTTCCCGGCCCAGCCGCGTCCGGAACAGGCCCGCCGCAACGAACCGGTCGAAGACGATTGACGTGTCCTGCGCGGGATCCTTGTCCGGAAAATCCTCGCGATAGTGACCGCCCCGGCTCTCCCGCCGCAGCTTCGCCGCCGTGGCGATGAGAGAGCCGACCTCGCAGAGGTTTTCCAGCTCGTGAGCTGCTACGAGACCCGTCGGGTCAGCCACGACACCGTCCGACAGAAGCGCCGCGCGGACACCGGCGCACAGGGCGTCGAAGCGGTCCAGGCTCTCTTCCGACCGCACGACGAGCAGGTTGCGGTTGGCCCCCCGCTGCAGCGCTGCCCTAAGCGCCGCGAGGTCGGCCTTGCCCCGCGATGGAAAGCGACGAAGGGAGGCCTGGTGGGCCTCGGCCGCGTCACGCGCCGGGAGATGATCCATGTCCGCCGCCCGCCGCGCGGCGGCTCGCCCGGCACGCCGACCGAAGATCTGGCATGTCACGGCCATGTTGCCGCCGAGCCTGTCGGCCCCGTGCGGCCCTCCCGCGACTTCGCCGGCCGCGAAGAGGCCCTTGAGGTTGGACTCGCCGTTCTCGTCGATCAGGATCCCGCCATTAATGGCGTGGGCGGAGCAAGCGATCTGGATGGGGTCACGGTAGAGGTCAATACCCTTATCCTTGTACCAGGCGTAGGTCACCGGCCACATGCGGGCCATGCTGCTGTTGGGATCCCCGAGAATCTTCCCGAAATCGCGGCCGATGAGGTCCATCCAGACCCCTCCCTCGGGGGTGCCGCGGCCCTCGTTGATGGCCTTCTGGATCGAGATCTCGATATAACGGGACACGTCGCTAGCGCTGAAGGGAAAGTGCCGCTCCTTGGTCGCGATGACGTCCTCCAGCGCGAGGCCATGGGGCAGGTAGTCCCGCACGAATTCCTGCCCGTCCCGGTCCGTCAGCCGCGGCGCGGCGGCCCACAGGTAGTTCCCAAAGAGGTTGATGAAGGGGGCAACGACGGAGACGCCCGCCTGCATGAATTCCATGTTGACGAGCCGTGCACCGGCACGATGGGCCATGGCGTAGCCGTCGCCGGTGATGTCGGAGGGATAGAGGTTGGTCGCGAAGAGTTGGCTGGCGCCACCCGTCGTCAGGATCGTCGCCTTAGCCCGGATGATGACGGGCGTCCCGTCCAGCCCGACGGCGCGCACGCCGGCGCACTGGCCGTCCTCAACGATGAGGTCCGTCACCATCAGCCGGTCCCGGACAGCGATGCCGCGCCGGGAGGCCTCCTGGCCAAGCGCCCTAACGATCGGCTTGAAATGGTCCTTGATGACATGCGACCGCGGCCGTGACGAAAAGCACGCGCGAAAAACTAGATAGTCTTCCCCATTGCGCTCGAAGTGGACACCGTATCGCTCCAGGAAAGTAAGGGCCTCTTCCGCCTCGTTGGCCACGATGCTGCTAAGGCGCGGGTCTGACATCTCCTGGGCAGCTGTAAGAATATCTTCCAGGAACGTGTCGGGGGAGTCTCCTTGCTGCCCCGCATCGTCTGGAACGTTGAAGGCGCCCACCTCTGCGACGCTATGAAACGTTGCGCCGCTGCGCCGGAACTCACCCTTGATGACGACCAGCACCTGTGCACCGCCTGCCTCGGCTTCCAGCGCAGCGCGCAGCGCGGCAGCGCCGCTGCCGACCACGAGCACGTCTGTGATGATCTCCTCGCTCCGCATCGGCTTCGTTCCTGCTATCAATTCGCTGTGGTGGGTCCAGGCACCGGCTCAGCAGGCAATCCGCCGACAATGTCTGCAGCCGCTTTGTCACCGGAGAAGCAGATTTTGGGTCCAGCCTCTATGAACTCTTGGTGGTTCGCCGTGATGCGGGCCATCGGCTTGTTATCCATGCACCCGGAACGATGCACTTTTTCGCTGAAAGCGCTTTCATAAAAACTAGCATCGCGAGTTGTTGGACGCAACCTGGTGAACCAGTGTCGCCGATAGCCGGCGATCGTTACGCCCGGATCTGGCGCAAGACGGCGTCTACATGGCTTCGCAGTTAAGTCTGCAATCCACCCAAGGCAGACGTTCGGCCGCCGGGTTCCCATTAGGTCAACAACGGCCTGTGGATGACCTCTTGGGGTCGGTCACAACCAGCATCATACTGTGCTGATGAGCCAGCCCCATGTCCCGCCTCGCGCCGCCATCTATGCGCGATACTCGAGCGACCTTCAGAAGCAGGCCTCGATCGATGACCAGGTCGAGGTCTGCCGTCGCTATGCCGAGACGAATGGCTGGCGGGTAGTTGAAGTGTACTCCGACGCAGCATTGAGCGGAGCGAGCCGGTTCCGGCCGGGGTACCAGCGGCTGATCACGGACGCAGGACACGGGGCGTTTGAGGTCATGATCTGCGAGGCGGTTGACCGGCTCGGCCGCAGGCTTGCAGATACGGCCGATCTGCATGACCAACTCGCCTTCCACAACGTGCGGCTGTTTACGCCGAGTCTCGGCGAGATCACGACGATCCACGTCACCGTGATGGGCATGGTGGCGCAGATGGCGCTCAAGGATCTGGGCGAGAAAACGCGCCGCGGCCAGCTAGGGCGCGTGCTAAAGGGCAATGTGGCCGGCGGTCTTGCCTACGGCTATCGCGTCGTCGCCACATCCGATGGCGGAGGCGGGGCGCGTCAGATCGAACCCGAGGAGGCCTTGGTCGTCGAGCGAATCTTCCGCGAGTTCGCCGCTGGCAGGAGTCCCGAGGCAATCGCGAAGAAGCTGAATCGAGAGGGGGTGCGAGGTCCGGTCGGGCGACTGTGGTCGAACACGACCTTGCGCGGCCAGACCCGGCGCGGGACGGGGCTTCTCAACAACGCGCTCTACCGCGGAGTGCTCGAATGGAACCGCTACTCCTACTTGAAGGACCCGCGAACCGGTAAGCGGGTGGCCCGCCCCAACCCGCCCGAGCGCTGGGAGCGGCGGGATGTCCCGGAGCTTCGCATCGTGTCCGACGAGCTGTGGCAGGCGGTGAAGGAGCGCCAGCAGAGCGTGACGGTGCGGTCCGGATGGCAGGCTACTCACGCAGCGGACGGTGGTGGCGCAGCAAACCCGTTGAACGCAGCCCATCGTCCCCGCTTCCTCCTATCGGGCCTGATCTGCTGCGGCATGTGCGCCGGCGGCTACACGATCACTGGCAAGGACCGTTATGGCTGTGCCACGCGCCGGCAGAAGGGCGCCTGCGACAATGGCCGCACGATCACGCGCCAGCAGGTCGAGAGCCGCGTGCTGGAGGGTCTCAAGGAGCGGCTGCTCGCGCCCGATCTCGTCGCCGAGTTCGTGAGCGCGCTGCAGGACGAGGTTGCCGCGGCGCGTAGCCGGGCGAAGAAGGACGATGCGTCGCGTTCGAAGAAGCTGGCCGAGGTGGAGCGCAAGATCGCGTCGATGCTGAAGGCGATCGAAGACGGCTTCTACGAGCCTGCAATGAAGGAGCGGGTGGCCTCGCTGCGGGCGGAGCGGGACGCTCTCCGCGCGTCGTCGGAGAGCAGCGGCGATGCGGCTGTCTTGGACGTGCTCGCCCACCCGGCCCTGCCCGATCTCTACCGCCGCAAGGTGGAGGAGTTGGAGCTTGTGCTTGAGGGCCCCGACCGCGAGGAGGCGATGGGGCTCATCCGCGCTATGATCGAGAAGGTGGAGCTGCATCCGCGGGGCGACGGCCGTGGGCTTGATGCGGTGTTGTTCGGGGATCTCGCGGCCATTCTGGCGGCGTGTTCTGCGGCACAGACAGCAAAACGCCCAGGGGCTGGTGGGCCTCCGGGGCGTCTACTGTCGGTGGTTGCGGGGACAGGATTTGAACCTGTGACCTTCAGGTTATGAGCCTGACGAG
>NZ_JCACDK010000004.1:0-15542 GCF_059501845.1 Alsobacter sp.
CTGGATCGCGCAGTGGAAGGAGATGATCGAGGATCCGTCCCAGCGCATCGGCCGCCCGCGCCAGCTCTATACCGGCGCGGCCCTGCGCGAATACACCCCGATCGGCCGGCGCTGAGCCGCGTCGAAGCGATGTCGAGGCTGCGGCGCCCGGGCGCCGCAGCCTTTATTGTTTCAACTGATTGATGACTTCGTTGCGCGCGCGACTGCGCTATAGTCGCCCGCAACAACGGGAGGTCATCGCCAATGTCGTCGCATCATTTGAATCGTCGCGGTTTTCTCGCCGGCGCATCGGCGCTCGCCACGGCCGGGTCGGCGTCGCGGGCCGGCGCCCAGGCGGCTTTCCCGAACCGGCCGATCACGCTGGTGGTGCCCTTCGCCGCCGGCGGCTCGACCGATATCGTCGCCCGCCTGGTCGGCCAGAAGATGGGTGAGCTGCTCGGCCAGTCGGTGGTGATCGAGAACCGCGCCGGCGCCGGCGGCAATGTCGGCTCGACCGCGGTCGCGCGCGCCACGCCCGACGGATATTCGATCCTGATGGGCACGATCTCGACCCATGCGCTCAACCCGGCGATCCTGAAGACCGTGACCTTCGATCCGGTCAAGGACTTCACGCCGATCTCGCTGCTCGCGGTCGTGCCCAACGTCATGGTCGTGCATCCGAGCTTCCCCGCGAAGACCGTGCAGGAGGTGATCGCCGTCCTCAAGGCCAATCCCGGCAAGTACTCCTATGCCTCCTCCGGCGTCGGCACGCCGCTGCATCTCTCGGGCGAGCTGTTCAAGTCGCTCGGCAAGGTCGAGATGAACCATGTGCCCTATCGCGGCGCCGGGCCGGCCCTGAACGACGTCGTCGCCGGCGCCGTGCCGATCATGTTCGACAACCTGCCCTCCTCGGCGCAGTTCATCCGCGGCGGCCAGCTGCGCGGCATCGGCGTCACCACCAAGGCGCGCGTCTCCTCCTTCCCGGAGCTGCCGACGATCGCCGAGGCGGGGCTGCCCGGCTACGAGACCTATACCTGGAACGCGCTGTTCGGCCCGGCCAACCTGCCGCGCCCGATCGTCGACAGACTGAACGCCGCGGCCAATACGGCCCTGACCGACGCCAATGTGAAGCAGAAACTCAACGACGTCAGCGCCGAGATCATCGGCTCGACGCCGGAGGCGCTGGGCGAGCACGTCAAGGTCGAGGTCGCGAAATGGTTCCCGATCGCCAAGGCTTCGGGCGCGGCGCTGGAGTGAGCGACGGCGGATCGGGCGCTCAGCGCCCGGATTCCACCAGAGCGAGCGCGGCCGTCACCGCGTTCGCGGCCGGGCTCGCTCCGGCCGCGGCCATGATGGTCTCGACCTCGGCGAAGCCGTCGAGCTGCTCCTGGCGGGCCGGACCGGCGGCGATGGCGGCGAGCAGATGCCGGCTCAACGCCTCGGGCGTCGCCGTCTCCTGGATGAATTCGGGCACGACGCTGCGCCCGAGGATGAGGTTCGGCAGAATCACGCTCGGCAGCTTGATCAGGCGCCTGGCGATCGCCGCCTCCCAGCCGGCGCCGCGATAGGCCGCGACCGTCGGCACCTGCGCCAGGGCGAGTTCCAGCGTCACAGTGCCGGATGCCGCCAGCGCCGCACGGGCCTGCCGGAAGGCGGCGTATTTGCCGGTCTCGCCGGTCGCGATCGCCGGCTTGACCGGCCAGGCCGCGACCTGCTCGACGATCGGCCCGCGCAGGCGCTCCACCGCCGGCAGCACGAAACGAGCCTGCGGCAGCGCCGCAGCGACGCGTTCCACGGACTGGCCGAAGACCGGCATCAGGTGATCGATCTCCGAGCGGCGGCTGCCCGGCAGGATCAGGATGGTCGGCCGCTCCGCGTCCTCGCGCAGCGCCGCCTCGCTCGGATCGGGCCGCATCTCGGCGAGGCGCTCCATCAGCGGGTGGCCGACATAGACGGTCTTCGGCCCGTGCAGCCGTTCCAGTGCCGCCGGCTCGAACGGCAGCAACGCCAGGATGCGGTCGATATGAGGCGCCATCCGCCGCGCCCGGCCCGAGCGCCAGGCCCAGACGCTGGGGCAGACCCAATGCGCGATCGGGATGGCAGGCGCCCGCGCCCGCACCTTCTTCGCGACACGCAGGCCAAAATCCGGCGCATCGATCGTCAACAGCAAATCGGGCGCGAAGGCGGCGATGCCGCGCGCCGCATCCTCCATCCGGCGCAGCAGCAGCGGCAGACGCGCGATCACCGGCCCGAACCCCATCACGGCGATGTCGGCCTGCGCGAACAGAGGCTTCAGCCCGGCCTCGATCAGGCCCTCGCCGCCGACACCGCAAATCTCGAGCGGCCGATCGCCAAGCCGCTCGCGCAACGCTGCCAGGAAGCGCAGCGCCAGCGCATCGCCCGAGGCTTCGCCGGCGACGATCGCGAGCTTGAACGGCGTCGTCATGCGACGCCTTCGACGAACAGGCCGAGCTGGTCGGCGAGCGCGCCGAGCCGCTGCCGGTCGCCGACGAGGACGCGGCCGGCCCTGACGGCGATGCCCGACAACCCCGCTTCGGCGGCATGGCGCAGCGTGTCGGGTCCGATCGCCGGCATGTCGACCCTCAGATCCTGGCTGTCCTTCGGCGCCTTGACCAGGATGCCGTCGCCCTTGCCGATCTTGAGTCGGCCGGCGGCGGCGAGATCGGCGACGCGCCGGATCGCGGCATCCGTCCCTTCCGCGGCCTCGATCGCGATGACGCGATGATCGGCGAGGATCGCGGCCTGCCCGACATCGAAGGGCGACAGGGCCGACAGCAGGGCAAAGCCGCGAGCAATCAGCGCCTGCTGCGTCGCGGAGGCGCGGCGCTTGCCGAGCGGACCCTGCGGCGCGGTCAGCTCCGGCGCGATCTCATGCGGGCCGAGGACGCGAAAACCCTGGCCCTCGAAGAAGCGCACCACGGCGCCGAGCAGATGGTCGTCGCCACCCTGAAAGGCTTTCGCGAAATAAGGCAGGTATTTCAGCGTCGAGGCCTCCGGCATCAGCGCCCCGAAGCTCGGGCGCGGCAGGCCGCCGAGCAGGACGAGATCGGCGATGCCGCGCCGACGGAACTCGTCGAGCACGCGGCCGAGCTGGCCCAGGCGATAGATCGCCACCTCGGTTTGCCCGAACGCGGCGGGATCGGCCACGCCGTCGAGCGCCGCCACGAACAGAGGGCGTCCGCGCGCTGCAAGGATGCGAGCGAGATCGGCGGGATAGGTGCCGCCGCCGGCGATCAGCGCCAGCGGGCCGGGCGGCTGCGCAGCCGCGCTCACCGATCGGGCGCGTTGACGTCGTGCGGCACGCAGATCGCCCGCTCGCCGCCGGCGCGGATGAAATCGAGGATCTCGTGGATCAGCGGATGGGCCGCGAACTCGCCGGCCACGTCCTCGACGCGCTCGGCGAGCGTGCCCTCGTCGGCGAACAGCAGGCGATAGGCCCGGCGCAACTCGTGGATCTGCTCGCGCGAAAAGCCGCGCCGGCGCAGGCCGATCAGGTTCAGCCCGGAGAGATGGGCCGGGTTGTCGCGCACCGTGCCGAAGGGGATGACGTCGTTCATCACGCCGGCGCCGCCGCCGATGAAGGCATGGTCGCCGACGCGGATGAACTGGTGCAGGCCGGTGCCTCCGGCGACGATCACGAAATTGCCGACCTTCACATGGCCGGCGCACATGACGTTGTTGGAGAAGATCACCTCGTCGCCGATCTGGCTGTCATGCCCGACATGCGAGTTCGCCAGGAAGAAGCAGCGATTGCCGATGGTCGTCTTCATCCCGCCGCCGGCGGTGCCAGGGTTCATCGTCACGCCTTCGCGGATCAGGCAGTCGGAGCCGATCGTCAGCGTCGAGGGCTCTCCGCGATACTTCACGTCCTGCGGCGGATGACCGATCGAGGCGAAGGGATAGATCCGCGTGCGCGCGCCGATCTCCGTGATCCCGGCGACGGCGACATGGCTGACGAGCTCGACGCCGTCGGCGAGCGTGACCTGCGCGCCGACGGTGCAGAACGGGCCGACCCGGACGCCTTCGCCGAGCTTGGCGCCGGGCTCGACGACGGACATCGGATGGATGGTCGCGGTCATGACTGCGTCGTCCTGAAGGAAAGGCTCATCGCGGCGTTCAGACGACCATGGCCGAGAGGTCGGCCTCGGCGACCAGGACGCCGTCGACGCGCGCCTCGCCGCGATAGAACCAGAGGTTCCGCTTGCGGGTGATCTTGCGCAGGTGGAAGCGCAGCGTGTCGCCCGGGACCACGGGCTTGCGGAACTTGGCCTTGTCGATCGTCGTGAACAGCACGCTGCTCACCGCCGTCTCGTCGACGCCACGGGCACTGACGACGAGCACGCCCGCGGTCTGCGCCATGGCCTCGATCATCAGCACGCCGGGAAACACCGGGCGGCCCGGGAAATGTCCGGTGAACTGCGGCTCGTTCATCGTCACGTTCTTGATGCCGACGCCGGATTCGTCACCGTCAATCTCGACGACGCGATCGACCAGGAGGAACGGGTAGCGGTGCGGGATGCAGGCCATGATTGTCTGGATGTCGGCGACGCCCAGCGTTTTGGTTTCATCCGTCATGAGGTTTCCATCCTGCATGCGGGCCTCGCCTCAAGCGCCGCATTCTCCATTGCTTTTTAGCTGTCCGGCGTGTCGAGGCAAGCCGGCGTCGACGCCGCATGCGAGGTTGAGCGTCTACTCGTCGGTCTTGCCGGCGCCCTTGCCGCGTCTTGCGACGAGCTGCTTCAGCAGCGCGCTCTCGCGGGCCCAGCCGAGCGCCGGCTGCGCCGGATAGCCGCCATAGCGTGCTCCGCGCGGAATGTCGCCGGCGACGCCGCTCTGGGCCGCGACCTGGGCGCCCATGCCGACCGTGAGATGGCCGGCGAGACCGACCTGGCCACCGAGGACGACGAAATCCTCGAGCGTCGTCGAGCCGGCGATGCCGACCTGCGAGACGATGACGCAATGCCGCCCGATCACGCAGTTATGGCCGATCTGGACGAGGTTATCGATCTTGGTGCCTTCGCCGATGATGGTGTCCCGGCTGGCGCCGCGGTCGATGCAGGAATTCGCGCCGATCTCGACATCGTCCTGGATGATGACCCGGCCGATCTGCGGGACCTTCATGTGGCCTTTCGGGCTCATCGCGAAGCCGAAGCCGTCCTGGCCGATGCGGACGCCGGGATGGATGATGACGCGGTTGCCAACCAGGGTCGCCTGCAGGGTCGCGCCGGCGCCGATGGCGCAGTCGCGCCCGATCCGGACCTGCGGGCCGATCACCGCATGCGAGCCGATCACGCTGCCGGAACCGATCTCGGCTTCGGGACCGATCACCGCACCGGGATCGACCGTGACGCCGGCCTCCAGCACCGCGCTCGCATGCACGAAGGCGCCGGGCGAGACGCCCTGCGCGGCGAAGCCCGAGCCCGGCTTCAGCGCCGACGGAAAGAACGTCGCCAGGATACGCGCGAAAACATGATAGGGCGCAGGCGTCACCAGAGCGACCGTGCCGGCCGGCACGCGCGCCGCGAAGCGCGGCGAGACCAGGCAAAGGCCCGCCGCCGTGCCGGCCAGGGCCTCGGTGTATTTCGGGTTGTCCATGTAGGCGATGTCGGCGGCGCCGGCGATCTCGAGCGCGGCGGCGCCGGTCACGCGGCGCGTCGGATCGGCGCCCTCGGGCAAGGCTGTGCCCGACATGGCGGCGACCTCGCCGAAATCGAGCGAGGTCGCGACCGGAAAGAAAACGGGATCTGCCATGGAAACGGTCCGGAGCGGGGCTGAAGCCCCGCCCGCGTCAGAAGCGCGTGCCGCCCGAGAAGCGGAAGGCCTGGGTGCGGTCGCCACCATACTTGCCGGCAAGGCCCGTCGCCGGGTTGATGCCGAACTGGCCTTCGTCCTTCGACAGCGCATAGGCGTAGTCGAAGCGGATCGGGCCAAGAGGCGACTGCCAGAGCAGGCTGACGCCGACCGAGGAGCGCAGCGTGTTCTTGTCGCGCACGCAGGCCACGTTCGACTGGTAGAGCGGCGAATTCGACACGACGTTGAACTGCCGCGCTTCCGAGCCGGACGGGCAGCCGAGGAAGCCCGCCGTCGTGATGCTCTTGGACCCGCCGTCGTAGTTGAACAGCGTGCCGGCATCGGCGAAGACCGCGCCACGCAGGCCGAGATCGCGCGGCAGGCCGAAGAGCGGGAACTGAACCTCGAGCGTGCCGCCGAAATAGGTCGTGCCGCCGAGCGCATTGGCCGTCGGATCGTTCAGCACGTCGCGCGGGCCGATGCCGGACGGCGCGAAGCCGCGCACCAGGCTCGGGCCGAGGAAGTAGTGGTCGATCATCCGCAGATTGCCGCTGACGGCCTGGACGTGGCCGCCTTGGACGCGCGCGAAACCGACGATGTCGTCGAAGATCTCGCGGTAGTAGCGGGCATCGGCCGAGACGCGCAGGAACTTCGAATCGCCGCCGACGCCGGCGAACTCCGGCTTCAGCTCGGCGACGAAGCCGTTGCGCGGCGCCTGGACGTTGTCGAGCGAGTTGTAGTTGAAGTTCAGGCCGACCAGCGAGGTCAGGGTCGTGCCCTGCGCTTCCTTGACCGCGACGGTGGCTTCGCCGTTGGTGAGGCAGTTATAGGTCGAGTTCGCCGCGAGCGCGCCCGTCGTGCCGGGCGTGATGCCGGCGATCGGGAAGGTACAGTCGTTGTACGGATTGGAGGCCGTGTTCGGGATCTTGATCTCGGTGGTGTACAGCGAGTAGCGCGGCGTGATCGAGAACTCTTCCGTGATCGGGAAGGTCAGGCGAACCTGGCCGCCATTGACGCGGCTCTCGAAGCGGCCGGTGTTGTAGTTGTCGTTGTATTTCGAGAACAGGTCGAAGCCCGCCGCGATCCGGCGGTCGAGGAAATACGGCTCCGTGAAGGAGAAATCGACGCCCTGCGTGCGCTGGCCGAGCGTGCCGGCGATGCGGACGAACTGACCGCGACCGAGGAAGTTCGATTCCGACAGCGAGATTTCGCCGATGACGCCGTCCGAGGTCGAGTAGCCGCCGGCGATCGAGAACGAGCCGGTCGCCTTGTCCTCGACGTCGATGTTGACCACCACGCGATCGGGCGTCGAGCCCGGCTCGTTGGTGATGCGGACCTTGCTGAAGAAACCGAGATTGTTCAGGCGGCGCTCGGCCCGGTCGACCAGCACCTTGTTGTAGGCGTCGCCCTCGCCGAGATCGAGCTCGCGGCGCACGACATAGTCGCGGGTGCGGGTGTTGCCGCGCACGTTGATGCGCTCGACATAGACGCGCGGTCCCTCGTCGACGACATAGGTGATGCCGATCAGGCGGCCGGCCGCGTCGCGGTCGCCGCGCGGGCGGACCTGGGCGAAGGCGTAGCCGCGGCGCGAGACCTCGGTGGTCAGCGCCACCAGCGACTTCTCGACCGCCTCGGCATTGTAGGTGTCGCCCTGCGAGGTCGCGACGATGCGCTGCAGCGCCGATGGATCGACGTCGCGCAGGCGGGAATCGACCGCGACGTTGCCGACGCGGTATTGCGGACCCTCGTCGACGGTGACGTCGATGACCCAGCCGCCGGTCGCGTCGTCGAAACGGGCGCTGTTGGAGACGATCTGGAAATCGGCATAGCCGTTCTTCAGGTAGAAGCGCCGGACCAGCTCGAGATCGGAGGCGATGCGCTCGGCGTCATAGACGTCCGAGGTCTTGATGAAGCTGAGGAAGTTCGATTCCGACGAGGTCATCAGGTCGCGCAGGCGCCCCGAGGAATAGACGCCGTTGCCGAAGAAGTTGATCGACTTGATGCCGGTCTTGCCGGCTTCCGCGACGGTGAAGACAACGTCGGAGCGGCCGTTCGGAAGCGGCGCGATGCGCCCGCTGATCGAGGCGAGGCCGTAGCCGGCGCGGCGATAGGCGTCCTTCAGGCGCACGACGTCGGCATCGATCAGCGCCTGGCTGAGCGGCCCGCCGGCCTTGGACTGGACCTGCTGCAGCAGGACGTCGCTCTTCAGGCGGCGGTTGCCCTCGAAAGCGACGCGGTTGACCGAGGCGTTCTCGCGCACCGCGATGACGGTCTGCGAGCCGCGGCGGCTGACCTGGACGCTGGAGAACAGGCCGGTCGCGATCAGCTTCTGGCGGATTTCCTGGGGACCGCCGGCTTCCGGACCGACCGCGTAGCCGCGGATGGTCTCGGCATCGACGCTGCGGTTGCCCTGGACGATCACGGCTTGCGCGAAAGCCACGCCGCCGCTGACGGCCAGCATGCAGGCCGAAAGTCCGACTGATCGAGAGAGCCGCAGCTTGAAAGACCGGCTCTGGTGAGTCGACGTCATCGGGTCGCCTATTCCATTTCTCAGCGCGCCACCCACGAGGGGACCAACGCGTTTCGGCGCTGGCTCGGCGACATTGCAGTCCAATCGCTTCTACAAAGTTTCCTGCAGGGTGCAAACCGGCATTGTCGTTAACGAATTATTTTTCGCCACGTCGTTGCCACGGCGCCACGGACGCCGCCGCGATTCGGCCGCAATTGCCAGAAATCGCGGCTAAGCTCTTGATTTCAAAGAAGAGAGCGGACGTGCACCAGGTCGTTCCAGGTGACGAACAGCATCAGCATCAGCACGAGTCCGAGGCCGACCCGGAAGCCGATTTCCTGGGCGCGCTCGCTGAGCGGCCGGCCCCGCAGGGCCTCGATCCCGTAGAACATCAGGTGCCCGCCATCGAGCATCGGCACGGGCAGCAGATTCATCAGTCCGATCGAGACGGACAGGATCGCCGCGAGGTTCAAAAGCGCCAGCAGGCCGCCTGAAGCCGCCACCATGCCCGAGACCTGCGCGATCCGGATCGGGCCTGAAAGCTGGTCGGTCGATTCGCGGCCGCTGACCAGCTTGGCGAGGTAGTCATAGGTCCGCTCGACGACGTACCAGGTCTCGGAGACCCCGTTGCGCAGCGATTCCACCGGGCCGTAATGGCGCGTCGTCCAGTCCTCGGCCTTGCGCGAGGCCTGGACGCCGATGATGCCGATGCGCTGCTTGCCGAGCGGCGAATTGGTCTCGACCAGCGCCGGCGTCACCGGCAGGGTCAGCCTCGCGCCGGCACGCTCGACCGTCACCGAGACGACCTCGTTGGGCCGCACCGAGATCGCCCGCTGCATCTCGTTGAAGCTGCCGATCGGCTGGCCGTCGATCGCGACCACGAGGTCGCCCGATTGCAGGCCCGCTTTCTCGGCGGCGCTGCCGGCAACGATCTGGTCGACGCGCGGCGTCAGCACCTGTTTGCCGAAAACGAAGACGGTCGCGGCGAAGATGACGATCGCGAGCAGGAAATTGGCGATCGGGCCGGCGGCGACGATCGCGGCGCGCTCGCCGATCGACTGCGCCGGGAAGGAGCGCGCCCGCTGCTCCGGCGTCATCCGCGCGACCTCGCCATGGTCGGCGGCGCTGGCCGCATCGGCATCGCCGGAGAATTTCACATAGCCACCGAGCGGCACCAGCGCGATGCGCCAGCGCGTGCCGTGGCGGTCGTTGAAGCCGAAGACCTCGCGACCGAAGCCGATCGAGAACACCTTGACGTCGACGCCGCACCAGCGCCCGACGAGGAAATGCCCGAGTTCGTGGATGAAGACGACGAGCGCCAGGACGAACAGGAACGGCACGATGTAGCCGAGCAGGAAGGACCCTGCGTTCCAGATGGTCGTGGCGAATTCCATCGCGATCTCCCGCTGCCGATCGCCCCTAGGTGCCAGCGAAAGATGGCAGGGACAAGAGCGCGCTCGCGCGCTTTCTCGCATCGTGGTCAATGGCGAGCGCGCTTTCGATGTCGCACGGCGCGGCCGCATCGGGCGGCTCCTGCGCGCAGACCGCCTCGACCAGCCGCGGGATACCGGGAAAGCCGATCCGCCTGTCGAGAAAGGCCGCGACCGCGATCTCGTTGGCGGCGTTGAGGATCGCCGGCATCGCCCCGCCCGCCGACAGCGCCGCCATCGCCAGGCCGAGCGCCGGGAAGCGGACGAGATCGGGGCGCGTGAAGGCGAGCGGCGCGGCCATGGCGAGATCGACGAAGCGCGCCGGCGGCGCGTCGAGCCGCCCGTCGATGCCGAGGCAATGAGCGGCGGCGACCCGCATGTCGGGCACCGCCATGCCGGCCGTGACCGAGCCGTCGCGGAAGGTCACGAGCCCGTGCACGATCTGTTGCGGGTGGACCAGGACGTCGAGCTGCTCCGGCGCGAGCCCGAACAGGAAGCAGGCCTCGATCAGTTCCAGCCCCTTGTTCATCATGCTGGCCGAATCGATCGTGATCTTGGCGCCCATCGCATAGTTCGGATGGGCCAGCGCCTGCTCCGGCGCGGCCGCGGCGATCTGCTCGGCGCTCCAGTTGCGGAACGGGCCGCCGGACGCCGTCAGCGTCATGCCCCGCACGGCCGAGATCGGCTCGGCTCCGAGCGCCTGGTGGAGCGCATTGTGCTCCGAATCGAGCGGCAGGATACGGGCGCCGACCGCAGCCGCCCGCGCCATCACGGCAGCACCGGCGCAGACCAGGCTCTCCTTGTTGGCGAGAGCGATGGTCCGGCCCGGCGTCAGAGCGGCGAAGGTCGCCTCGAGCCCGGCCGCACCCGAGATCGCGCTGACGACGATGTCGGTCTCGATCCGGGCCGCGTCGAGGATCGCAGAGCGCCCTGCCCCGCTGGCGATCCCGGTGCCCGCCAGCGCCTCGCGCAAGGCCTTGCCCTGCGCCTCGTCGGCGATCGCGGCGAAGCGCGCGCCGGTCTCGCGCGCGACCGCGGCGAGCGCGGCGGCGTCCTTGCCGCCGACGACGGCCGCGATCGCGAGCCGGTCGGGGTTCTCGGCGACGACGTCGCGCGTCGAGCGGCCGATCGAGCCCGTCGCGCCGAGCAAGGTGACGCTGCGGACCATCGCGCCTCAGGCCAGCATCGTGGCGAACAGGCCGGCGCCCGCCAGCACCAGCACGGCCCAATAGCCGTCGAGCCGGTCGAGGAAGCCGCCATGGCCGGGAATCAGCCGGCTCGAATCCTTGGCGCCGAAACGACGCTTCAACGCCGATTCGAACAGATCGCCCGCCTGGCTCGCCACGGAGGCCGCAAAGGAGGCGGCGAGGACGAGGCCGGCACCTGCGAGCGCCGCGCCCTGCGGCGTCAGACGCCAGACCGCATAGCCGCCGAGCGTGCCGGCGAGCGCGCCGCCGATCGCGCCGGACCAGGTCTTCTTCGGGCTGAAGCGCGGCATCAGCTTGGGGCCGCCGAGCCGGCGCCCGGTGAAATAGGCGGCGATATCGGTGAGCCAGACCACCGCGAAGCTCCAGGCGATGATGGCGAGCCCGAACTCGGGCAGCGCGCGCAGCGCCGGCGTCACCAGCGCGAAGGCCAGCGCATAGGCGACGCCGCAGGCTTCGAGGGCGAGCCTGTCGCGCATGAACGGCGTCGCGGCCGCTCCGGCGAGCGCCGCGATCGCGGCGATGCCCGCCATCGCCGGCTGGCTCGCCGACGAGAACCCGAGCAGCAGCCCGGCCAGAGCGACGCCGAGGCCGCCCGCCGTGGCATTGCGCCGGCTGACGATGGCGAGCCATTCATAAGCCACGAGACCGGCGACCAGCGACCAGATCACGCGGAACGGCCAGCCGCCCCAAAGCGTCGCGGCGAGGACCACCACGGCGAGCACGAGCGCCGACGCGACCCGCTGGGCCAGCTCGCTGCGCCCCGCCGGCCGCGCCTCGCCCGGCGGGGCATTCACGCCACGCCCACTTCGCGCTCGGCGAGTTCCTGTCCGGCCTGCCCGATGCCGCCGAAGCGGCGCTCGCGGCGGCGATAGTCGGCCAGCGCCTGCTCGAAGGCGGCCCGGTCGAAATCCGGCCAGAGCACCGGCGTGAAGACGAATTCGGCATAGGCCGCCTGCCAGAGCAGGAAGTTCGAGATGCGCGTCTCCCCCGAGGTCCGGATCACCAGCTCGGGATCGGGGATGTCGGCGGTGTCGAGACGGTCGGAGAAGGCGTTCTCGTCGATCTTGGCCGGATCGACGCGCCCGGCCGCGACGTCGCGTGCGAGCCGGCGCGCAGCCCGGACGATCTCGTCGCGCGAGCCGTAGTTGAAGGCGACGACCAGCGTCATCCCGCCATTGCCCTGCGTCACCGTCTCGGCCTTCTCGACCAGCCGGCGCAGGTCGGGCGTCAGGTCGTCGCGGCCGCCGATGATGCGGACGCGGATATCGGCGGCGTCGAGCTCGGCCAGATCCTTCTCGACGAAATGCTTCAGCAGCCCCATCAGAAAGGCGATCTCGGTCTGCGGCCGGCGCCAGTTCTCGGTCGAGAAGGAATAGAGCGTCAGGTAGCGGATGCCGAGATCGGCGGCGTTGCGCACCGTCCGGCGCAGGGCCTCGAGGCCGCGGCGATGGCCTTCGTGGCGCGGCAGGTTGCGCATCTTCGCCCAGCGGCCATTGCCGTCCATGATGATGGCGACATGGGCCGGGTCGGCGGCTTCCGCCTGACGCTGCTCTGCTGACATTCAAGTGCCCCTTGCAGCGCCGTGGAAGGTCGGCCCCGCGCTCTGCCGCCTCAGACGTGCAGGATTTCCTTTTCCTTGACTGCGAGCGCTTGGTCGATCTCGCCGATATGCTGGTCGGTCGCCTTCTGGACCAGATCGGAGTTGCGGGCAGCGTCGTCCTTGGTCATGTCGCCGTCCTTCTCCAGCTTCTTGACGACGTCGATGCCGTCGCGCCGGACATGGCGCACCGCGATCTTCGATTCCTCGGCGTATTTATGCGCGACCTTGACCATCTCCTTGCGGCGCTGCTCGTTCAGCTCCGGGATGCGGATGCGCAAAACCGCGCCTTCGGTCTGCGGATTGAGGCCGAGATCGGATTCGCGGATCGCCTTCTCGACGGCGTTGACCATGCCGCGATCCCAGACCTGGACCGAGAGCAGCCGCGCTTCCGGCACGCTGACGGTCGCGAGTTGCGAGAGCGGGGTGCGCGCGCCATAGGCCTCGACCTGGATCGGATCGAGCATGTTGGCCGAGGCGCGTCCGGACCGCAGCGAGGCGAGATCGCCCTTGAAGGAGGTGACCGCGCCCTGCATCCGGCGCTTCAGGTCGGCGAGGTCGAAGGTGATCTGGGCCATAGTCTCGAGACCTTGCGGAGCGTTCTGAAAATCGGGCGGACCATGGCGGCGGGTCCGCACCGGGTCAAGAACTTCATCCTACTACAGATGGTTACGGCGTCACATAGGTGGCGCGGCCCTCGCCGCGCAGCACGGCGGCGAGCGCGCCCTTCTCGGCGATCGAGAACACGACGATGGTGAGGCCGGCGTCGCGGGCGAGCGCGAAGGCGGCGGTGTCCATGACCTTCAGGTCGCGCTTGATCGCCTCGGCATGGGTGAGCGTGTCGTAGCGGGTGGCGGACGGGTCCTTCTTGGGGTCGGCGGTGTAGACACCGTCGACCTGCGTCGCCTTGAGCAGATGACTGCAGCCGAGCTCGGCGGCGCGGAGCGCAGCCCCCGTATCGGTGGTGAAATAGGGATTGCCGGTGCCGCCGCCGAGCACCACGACCTTGCCGTGGCTGAGATGGTCGAGCGCGCGCTTGCGGGCGTAGCTCTCGCAGAGCGAGGGCATCGGCACCGCCGACATGGCGCGGGCCGGCGCGCCGGCGCTCTCGATCGCATGTTCGAGCGCGAGCGCGTTCATGACCGTGCCGAGCATGCCGATCGAATCGGCGCTGGTGCGGTCGAGGCCCTTGTTCAGCCCCTGCACGCCGCGGAAGAAATTGCCGCCGCCGACCACGATCGCGATCTCGACGCCTTCGCGCGCGGCATGGGAGATGTCGTCTGCCAAGGCCGTCAGCGTCGCCCCGTCGAGCCCCGATCCTGCTTGTCCTGCAAGGGCTTCGCCGGACAACTTCACGAGGACGCGTTTGGGTCTCACCGGCTGGATTCCTTGGTTTTGGCCCATCGCGATTCGCAGGCGGGCAGGTCTACATACGAGCAGGTCTGCATACGAGAAAGGGCCGCGCGATGCGCGGCCCTTGGATAAAGCTTTCGACAGGAAAGTCAGCCCGGGAGCGTCAGCCCGTGGTGCCGCCGGCGGCGGCGACCTCGGCGGCGAAGTCGCTCTCTTCCTTCTCGATGCCCTCGCCGAGCGCGAAGCGGGCAAACCCGGTCAACGCGACCGGGGCGCCGACCTTGCCCTCGATCTCCTTCAGCACCTGGGCGACCGATTTCGAGCCGTCATGGATATAGGCCTGCTCGAGCAGGCAATATTCCTTGGCGTAGCTCTTCAGGCCGCTCTCGGTGATCTTGGCCAGAACATGCTCGGGCTTGCCGGCGTTCTTCTCGGCCAGGATCGCCTTCTCGCGGGCGAGCACCTCGGGGTCGACCGAGGCGAGGTCGAGCGCGACCGGGTTGGTCGCGGCGACATGCATGGCGAGCTGGCGGCCGAGCGTGGTCAGTTCCTCGACCTTGCCGGTCGATTCGAGCGCGACGATGACGCCGATCTTGCCGAGCCCGTCGGCGACTGCGCCATGGACATAGGAGCCGATCAGGCCGGCCTTGACCTTGAGCGAGGCGACGCGGCGCAGCGTCATGTTCTCGCCGATCGTGGCGATGGCGTTGGCGATCGCATCGGCGACCGTGCCGCCGCCAGGATAATGATGCGCCAGAACCGCCTCGACGTCGCCGCCGCGCTCCAGCGCGACATTGGCGATGCCGTGGGCCAAGCCCTGGAATTCGAGGTTGCGGGCGACGAAGTCGGTCTCGGAATTGAGCTCGATGACGACGCCGTCATGGCCTTTGACCGCAACCGCAACGAGGCCCTCTGCGGCGACACGGCCGGCCTTCTTGGCGGCCTTGGCCAGGCCCTTGGTGCGCAGCCAGTCGATCGCGGCCTCCAAGTCGCCGTCGACGGCCGACAACGCGGTCTTGCAGTCCATCATGCCCGCGCCGGTCTTGTCGCGGAGTTCCTTCACCATGCCGGCGGTGATCGCTGCCATTTTTCTGGTCCTTGTGGTCGTGCGGCCTGCTTCGAGAACCCGGCCGCGAAGAGATGTCGTGAAATCGTCGGAAGGCGGAACGCCGACGCTCCGTTTCCGGCCGTCGGCGTCACATCGCAATCAACGAAGATGCGGTCTGCGACGCGCCGATGACGCGTCGCGGACAAAGCCCGATCAGGCGTCGGCGAATTCGCGCGCCTGGGCGACCCAGCCCTCGCGCTCGATCTTGCCGCCGAGCTTGAGATCGTGGTCGAGCTTGGTGACGTCGGCCGGCGACATCGCGGCGACCTGCCAGAAATGGTAGATGCCGCCGTCGTTCAGCTTCTGCACGGCATCCGGGCCCATGCCGGAGAGCTTGGTCAGGTCGTCGGGCGCGCCGCGCGGGGCGGTCAGGAGCTCGAAGGCCGCGACGTCGGCGGCGGCCGGCTCGGCCACGACCTCCTCGACGACCGGCGCGACCGACGCGCCGATGTCCTCGCCACGGTCGCCCGAAGCCCGGCCGATGCCGTCGATCGCCGAGCGGGCGATCAGGTCGCAATAGAGCTGGATGGCGCGGCCGGCGTCGTCA
>NZ_JCACDK010000004.1:15618-20220 GCF_059501845.1 Alsobacter sp.
GCTTGTCGCGCTCGCGCGCCAGCATCAGGCGCTCCTTCTTGGTCAGGCCGGTGCTGCCGCCGTTGAGGAGCTCGTCGACCTTGCGCAGGCGCTGGATCGAGGCGGAGATCGTCTTCCAGTTGGTCAGCATGCCGCCGAGCCAGCGCGAATTGACGTAGTACTGGGCCGAGCGCTTGGCGGCATCGGCGATCGCGTCCTGCGCCTGGCGCTTGGTGCCGACGAACAGCACGCGGCCGCCGCGGGCGACGGTGTCCGAGACCGCCTGCAGGGCGCGCGACAGCATCGGCACCGACTGCGACAGGTCGAGGATGTGGATGTTGTTGCGGGTGCCGAAGATATAGGGCGACATCTTCGGGTTCCAGCGATGCGACTGGTGGCCGAAATGCGCGCCGGCCTCGAGCAGCTGGCGCATGGAGAAATCGGGCAGAGCCATGGTGTTCTATCGTCCTTCCGGTTGAGCCTCTGGGGTGCGAATGAACAAGGCATAGGCTGCCAGGTCACCGGAACGCCTCGGTGTCGAGGTGATGCTCCCCATGTGGAATGCGCTGCGCCTTACAGCGGAAGCGGCGCGAATGCAAGGCGCGGTGCGGCGTTCAGTCGAGCGAAGGTGCGACCGCCGGCCACGCCTGCGTCGCTTCCGCCTGCACAGGCCGCTCCAGATAGGTCGAGAGCGCGATGTAGCTGCGCGTGCCCTTGACGCCCGGCACGGCATAAATCTGTGCCAGCAGCTGTTCCAGCGCATGCGGGCTCTCGCAACGCACCTTGAGGATCATGCCAGCGTCGCCCGCGACCGAATGCATCTCCTCGACCTCCGGGAAATCGGCAAGCCGCAGCATGCGCTCGCCCTTCCCCCAGCCGGCCGCCTCGACATGGACGAAGGCGAGCAGCGGCTTGCCGATCGCCGTTCCGTCGAGCCGTGCGCTCGTGCCCGCGATCACGCGCTCGCGCCGCAGCCGCTTGACCCGCTCGTGCACGGCCGGCGCCGACAGCCCGACCGCCTCGCCGATGGCGGCATAGCTCGACCCCGCATCTGCGACCAGCACGCCTAATATCTTTCGGTCGAAAGCGTCGAGTGGAGGCTTAGCATAAGGGCCGCGCCGAATACGCTCTGTCTTTTCAGCCATGACGGTGTTTCGCCTTGTGGCCGAATGTCATTCGGCACTTCTGTATTATTTCGGTATCACGTTCTTCACCGCGAGGCGAAACCTCATGCAGCTTGTCGCTCACGCTCCGACGGACGGCATCTATGCCGCCACGCCCGATTACGTCCACGCGATGGAGGTCCGGTCGCCCGCCCGCCTGCTCTTCGTCAGCGGGACGATGGGTCTCGACGATACCGGCGTGGCGGGCCGCACGCTCGAAGATCAACTGGCGCTGATCTGGCATAACCTTCGCACGATTCTGGCGTCCGCCGGCATGACGACCGACAACATCGTGCGGCTGACCAGCTATTTGCGCGATGCCGCCTATGTCGACGCGAACCAGAACGCACGCACCGCGGCGCTCGGGCGGCATGTCGTGCCGACGATCGCGATCGTGGTTCGGACTCTGCGGGAGGACTGGCTGGTCGAGATCGAGATCGTCGCGGCGGCGTGATCGCTACCGACCGGCACCCATAGCCTCGGCAATCAGCGCGAAATCGGCAGCGACGATCTCGATCAGCCCGAAGCGCAGGGCATAACCCCAGTTCGGCTTGCCCGCCGTCAATTCCAGCCGGTCGAGCAACGGCTTGATCGCGGCCGGTATCGCCGCGTGCCAGGCAACGTCGCGGCGGAACGGCATGAATCCGCCGCCCATCTCGCCGCGATAGGGCTCGCCGGCGGCGACCGTGCCGATCGCGGTGAAGGATTGCAGGCCGTCCTTCACGCCCATCGCCCGCGTCGGCGAATAATACGCGATGCCGTCGCCGGGGACGAGCCGCCGGAGCGGCGTCGCCTTGCCGTGATTGACCTGCATGAAGCCGCCCGCGCGACCGCGCGCGACATGGTCAGCACAGGCGACGCCGAGCCAGTATCTGGGCATCGTTGCATCCTCAGCCTTCGGACGGACAGAACACCCGCAGGCGATGGCCGTCGGGATCGAGCGCGACGAAGGTCCGGCCGAAATCGAGCTCGGACGGCTCCTGCAGGATCGTCAGGCCGCGGCCGCGCCAGTCGTCGCAGCGCCGGTCGACCTCGCCCGGGCTTTCGACGACGGTCGCGATCTCGGCGCCGCCCCCGGCGGCGGCCGGCGCCGGCTCGACGGTATGGCGCGACCAGAGCCCGAGCATCGCGCCCGAGGACAGCGGAAACATCGCGAAAGTCGGCGATTCCTCGACGGGTTCCGTGCCGAGCAGACCGGCATAGAAGCGCGCGCTGGCGGCGGGACTGTCGACATAGAGCAGGATGAAATTGGCATCGAGCATCGGGTCTCTCCTTCGGTTCGGCGATGGAGAGAGGTCTAGAAGCAGATGCTGCCAGATTCCGGCAGTGTCGTGTCAGGCTGGCGCTCAGTCGGTCCCCGGCTTCGCGCGCCCGGCCTTGATCGAGGCGCGCTTGTCCTTGGAGACGAGGCGGCGCTCCTTCGAGGCCTTGGTCGGCTTGGTCGGGCGGCGCGTCTGCGGCCGGACCGCTGCCTGGCGGATCAGCTCCAGCAGCCGGTCCAGCGCCTCCTCGCGGTTGCGCTTCTGGCTGCGCTGGCCTTGAGCCACGATGACGATGACGCCGTCCAGCGTCAGCCGCGAGCCGGCGAGCTTCATCAGCCGGAGCGCGACGTCGTTCGGCAGCGAAGGCGAGCGGCGCACGTCGAATTTGAGCTGGACCGCGCTCGATACCTTGTTGACGTGCTGGCCGCCCGGCCCCGAGGCGCGCACGAAGCTCTCCTCGATCTCGCTCTCGTCGATCGCGATGGACGGGGTGACCTGAATCATGGGAGCAAGCTATCCGACTTCAGGGAGTTTTGCAGCGTGGAGCCCTCTCGCGACATCTCGCGCCTGATCGAGATCATGGCGGCGCTGCGCACGCCCGGAACGGGCTGCCCCTGGGATCTGGAGCAGGATTTTTCCTCGATCGCGCCCTATACGGTCGAGGAGGCCTACGAGGTCGCCGACGCGATCGCGCGCGGCGATCTGGTAGATCTCAGGGACGAGCTCGGCGATCTCCTGCTGCAGGTCGTCTATCACGCGCAGATGGCGGACGAAGAAGGCGCCTTCGCCTTCCCGGACGTCGTCGAGGCCGTCACCGCCAAGATGGTGCGCCGTCACCCGCATGTATTCGGCGACGCGCGCGATCTCTCGCCCGCCGAGGTCAAGGCGCTCTGGCACAGCATCAAGGCGCAGGAAAAGGCCGACAAGGCGGCAGCGCGAGAGGCCGCAGGGCTGCCTGAGAAGGCCGAGGACAAGGGCGTGCTCGCCGGCGTGCCGCAGACCCTGCCCGCCCTCACCCGCGCCTGGAAGCTGCAGGCGAAAGCCTCGACCGTCGGCTTCGACTGGAACGACGCAAAACTCGTGCTCGACAAGATCAGGGAGGAGACCGCCGAGATCGACGAGGCGCTTGTCTCGGGCGACAAGGCGGCGATCAAGGAGGAGATCGGCGACCTGCTCTTCGTCGTCGCCAACCTCGCCCGCCATGTCGACGCCGATCCGGAAGGCTGCCTGCAGGCGGCCAATGCCAAGTTCGAGCGACGGTTCAGGGGCATCGAACAGGCGCTGGAGGCTAAGGGGCGCACAGCGAAGGACGCGTCACTCGACGAGATGGAAGCGCTCTGGCAGGCGGTGAAGCGGGCGGAGAAGACGAGCCGCGGGGAACCCCTCTCCTGTAAGGAGAGGGGCAGGGGTGAGGTGTAGGCCCCCGGACCAGTGACGCAAGAACCCAACGACGGCTGCGGTGAGGTCACGGCCACGGTGTCGAACGGCCGACCCCTCACCCTGCCCTCTCCCTACGGGAGAGGGTTCCCTGAGCCTCTTGCGGCATGGGGCGTTTTCAGCCCTGCCGCTCCGCTCCCGGAAACCTTGCCCCAAACGCCCCTTCCCGCTCCGGCGGCAGCCGCACGACGAGGCTCAGCGTCCCGTCCTCGGCGTCTTCGCGCTCCAGGATTTCGCCGTTCGCGTGCAGCCAGGCCAGCGACTTGCCGTCGCCGGGCGCCAGCATCAGCCGGTAGGTCGGCCGGCTCCGCGCGATGCGGGCTTCGATCGCGTCGGTCAGGCGCACGATGCCGTCGCCGGTCAGCGCCGAGACCAGCACCGGCCGCGCCGCATCCGGCTTCAGCGAGGCGAGGCCGAGCTGACGCTCACGTTCGTCGGCATTGAGCAGGTCCGACTTGTTCCAGACCTCGACGACGCGCTGGCCGTCGTCGGGATCGATGCCGAGATCGCGCAGGATCGCCTGCACGTCGGCGGCTTGCGCCTGCGTGTCCTCATGCGCGACGTCGCGGACATGCAGCAGCACGTCGGCCTCGATCGCATCCTCCAGCGTGGCGCGGAAGGCGGCGACGAGCTGGGTCGGCAGGTCGGAGATGAAGCCGACCGTGTCGGAGAGCATGATGCGGGCGCCATGCGGCAGCTTGAGCGCGCGCGCCGTCGGGTCGAGCGTGGCGAAGAGCATGTCCTGCGCCAGCACCTCGGCC
>NZ_JCACDK010000004.1:20264-113348 GCF_059501845.1 Alsobacter sp.
GAACAGGGTCGACTTGCCGGCATTGGTGTAGCCGACCAGCGCGACGACCGGATACGGCACGCGCTTGCGGCTGGCGCGGTGGAGCCCGCGCGTGCGCTTGACGCTCTCCAGATCGCGCTCGATCTTGGTCATGCGCTCCTGGATGATGCGCCGGTCGGCCTCGATCTGGGTTTCGCCAGGCCCGCCTAGGAAGCCGAAGCCGCCGCGCTGGCGCTCCAGATGGGTCCAGGAGCGGACGAGCCGGCTCTTCTGGTAGTTCAGATGCGCGAGCTCGACCTGCAGCGTGCCCTCGCGCGTCCGGGCGCGCCGGCCGAAGATCTCGAGGATCAGCCCTGTGCGGTCGATCACCTTGCAGCCGAAGGCCTTCTCCAGATTGCGCTGCTGCACTGGCGAGAGCGCGCAATCCATCACGACGAGGCCGATCTCCTCGATCCCGATGCGCTCGGCGATCTCCTCGACCTTGCCCTTGCCGAGATAGGTCGCCGGCCGGAACGCCGTCAGCATGACCTGTATCGGCTCGACGACCGTCAGGTCGATCGCGGCGGCGAGGCCGACAGCCTCGTCGAGGCGGGCCGCGAAGGAGCGCTGGTTGGTGTCGGCCTGGCCGGCGGCCGCGCGCCGCTGCGCATAGGGCCCGACGACATAGGCGCGCGTGTTCGCCGCGATCTCGCGCTCGATCTCGTCGAGCGGCTTCGCGACGGTCGTCTCCCCCTCGGCCTGCTTGCGGCCGGACATGCGGTCAGGACTTGTCCGTGTCCTCGGGCTCGAAGAGCTGCACGGGATGGCCCGGCATGATCGTCGAGATGGCGTGCTTGTAGACGAGCTGGGAATGGCCGTCGCGGCGCAGCAGCACGCAGAAATTGTCGAACCAGGTGACGACGCCCTGCAATTTCACGCCGTTGACGAGGAAGATCGTCAGCGGGATTTTCTGCTTGCGGACATGGTTGAGGAAGGTGTCCTGAAGATTCTGTGCCCGCTCGGCGGCCATGGGTAACCCCTGTTGTTGGGATCGCTCTCGGGTTCAAGCCCGCGATCCAATTCGTTCCGTTGCGCGTGCAGGACCATGCAACGCTCTCGGAACACCGATCTTCCAATACATCGTCGAGTTGAACGACAAAGCAAGGGTCATACCGCCTGCTCGGTGCGCATCCAGCCTGCGTGCAGTGCAACACGACATGCGGCGGGCGCGTGACGCCCTCACCCCACGCCGAGCGACTTCAGCTTCCGGTGCAACGCCGAGCGCTCCATGCCGATGAACTCGGCCGTGCGCGAGATGTTGCCGGAGAAGCGCGCGATCTGCGCGATCAGGTACTCGCGCTCGAAGATCTCGCGTGCGTCGCGCAGCGGCAGGCTCATCAGCCGTTCGCCGCCGGAGCCGGACGGCGTCGTCGGCACCATGGCGCCGACCTCGGCCGGCAGCATCTCGACGGTGATGTCGGCGCTCGGATCGCCCTTGGTCAGGATCATCAGGCGTTCGACGTTGTTGCGCAGTTCCCGGACGTTGCCCGGCCATTCATGCGACTGCAGCACCGCCATCGCATCCGAGCCGATCCGGCGCTTGGGTAGGCCGGTGCCGACCGATATCTGGTCCATGAAGAACTCGATCAGTTCGGGCACGTCCTCGCGCCGCTCCGACAGCGCCGGGATCCTGACCGGCACGACGCTGAGGCGGTGGTAGAGGTCCTCGCGGAAGTGGCCGTCGGCGATGAGCTGAGCGAGGTCGCGGCTGGTCGACGAGATGATCCGGACGTCGACATGGACGCGGGTGGCGCCGCCGACACGCTGGAAGTTCTGGTCGACCAGCACGCGCAGGATGCGGTTCTGCGTCTCGCGCGGCATGTCGCCGATCTCGTCGATATAGAGCGAGCCGCCATGGGCCTCCTCGAGCGCGCCGACGCGGCGCGTGCGGCCCTCGCCGCTTTCGACGCCGAAGAGCTCTTCCTCCATGGTTTCGGGCGTGATCGTCGCGGCGTTGATGACGATGAAAGGTCCGGAGGATCGGGCGGAAGACTCGTGCAGGGTCCGGGCCGCCAGCTCCTTGCCGCAGCCGGGCTCGCCGGTGATCAGAATGCGCGCATTGGTCGGCGCGACGCGCTCGATCGTCTGGCGCAGCTGGTTGACCACCGTAGAGCGGCCGACGATGCGGCTCGCCTGGACCGAGCCCTTCTTCAGCTCGCGCACCTCGCGGCGCAGGCGAGACGCCTCCAGCGCCCGCTCGGCCACCAGCACGAGCCGGTCGGCCTTGAACGGTTTCTCGATGAAGTCGTAGGCACCGCTCTTGATCGCCGACACCGCGGTCTCGATGTTGCCGTGGCCGGAGATCATCACCACCGCGAGGTCGGGGTGGCTCTCCTTGACCAGAGCCAGCACCTGCAGGCCATCGAGGCGCGAGCCCTGCAGCCAGATGTCGAGAAAGACGAGATTCGGCCGGCGCGCGGCGATCGCGGCCAGTGCCTCGTCGGCAGACCCGGCCTTGCGCGTGCGGTAGCCTTCGTCCTCCAGCAGGCCCGACACCAGTTCGCGGATATCGACCTCGTCATCGACGACCAGAATATCGGCGCTCATACGGCCATCCCATCATGCTTGTGGTTTTCGGCGAGCACTGCCCTGCCGGGCGCCTCGTCCTTCGCGGTCGGCTCGTCCGCCGGTCCGGTCTCGGGGAACCAGAGCCTGATCCGTGCCCCGCGCCGGCCCTGATCGGCGTCGGGCCGGTCGAGCAGCTCGATGCCGCCGCCATGGTCCTCGAGGATCTTGCCGACGATGGCGAGGCCGAGCCCCGTGCCGCCCTCGCGCGTCGTCATATAGGGCTCGAGCAGCTTCTGGCGCTGGTCGGCCGGCAGGCCCTTGCCGTTGTCGATCACATCGATGACGATGCGGCCGTCCTCGCGCCGCTCGAAGGCGACCTCGATCGCGCCCGGGCCGCGCTCCTCGCTCGGCACGGCCTCGATCGCCTCGGTCGCGTTCTTGATGACGTTGGTCAGCGCCTGTGAGATCAGCCGGCGGTCGAACAGCGCCGGCACCGGCTCGGCCGGCAGGTTCTCCGAGATCGCAAGCTCCGGATTGCCGACCCGCATCAGGAAGACGATCTGGCGCACGGTCTCGACGATGTCCTCGCGTGCCGGCTGCGGCTTCGGCATGCGGGCGAAGGACGAGAACTCGTCGACCATGCGGCGGATGTCCTCGACCTGGCGGACGATCGTGTCGGTGCACTGGTCGAAGACGTCCTTGCCCTCGGTGATGACGCGCCCGAAGCGGCGCTTGATGCGCTCGGCCGAGAGCTGGATCGGCGTCAGCGGGTTCTTGATCTCGTGCGCGATGCGGCGGGCGACGTCGGCCCAGGCGGCGGTGCGTTGCGCCGAGACGAGATCGGTGATGTCGTCGAGCGTCACCACGAGCCCGGCGCCGGCGCCTTCGCCCTCGCGCACGGCCCGGACATTGACCATGCGGTCGCGGCCGCCGCGCGTGATCGCGACCTGGTCGGAACTCTGGCGCTGGCGATTCTGCAAGGCGTCGGCGACGAAGGCCGCGATCTCGGGCGCGACATTGGCGATCGGCTCGCCGAAGACCCGCCGGCCGGTCCCCAGCAGGCTCTCGGCCGAGCGGTTGATGATGGTGATGTGGCCGTCGCTGTCGAGGCCGAGCACGCCGGACGAGACGCCCGACAGCACGGTCTCGGTAAAGCGCCGGCGCCGGTCGATGACCTCGCTCGCGGTGACGAGCCCGTCGCGCTGCCGGCGCAGTTCCGCGGTCATCTTGTTGAAGGTTTCGCCGAGATGGGCGAGGTCGCCCTCGGCCCGGCGGATTGGCACCTGGACGTAGAAGTTTCCGCTGGAGACCTGGTCGGTGGCATGGATCATCCGGCGGATCGGGGCGACGAGGCCGTTGGCGAAGCTCAAGCCGATCCACACCGCCGAGAGCAGCAGGATCACCGAGATCAGCGCATACATCGAGGCGAAGGCGATCTGGACGCCCTTCCGGCGCTGGTCGATGTCGAGATATTCCTGCGCCGCCCCGCGCGCGATCGCGGGCGAATCGACGGCAAGCGCATCGACCTCGCGGGCGACGTGGAGAAAAGCGTTGTCGTAGCTCGGCAGCTTAACCAGGGCGCCGAAGATGCGGCCGGCCTCCGGCACGATGCAGATCGGTTCCGGCGCCGATTGCGCATCGTCGAAGGCCGCCTGGTCGGGTTTGGGCGGATCCCTGATCACGTCGATGCCGGCCCGCGCCAGCGTCTTGTCCGGCGGCTGGACGACCGCGGCGACCGGCAGGCCGAGCGCGGTCGCGCGCGCCGTCAGGAAGCTGTCGAACCATTTGCGGTCGACATCGAAGGCCGGCTTCGCCCGGACCAGATCGTCGGTCAGGATGCGGATCTCGCGGCCGAGCGACTTGCACTGGCTCGCGGCGAAGGCGTCCGAGACCTCGACGGATTTGAAGATCGCGTCACGCATCCGGTCCGAGAACCATGGTTCGAGGCCGCGCTCGATCGTCACCGTCGCGATCACGGCGACGAGGACGGCCGGCAGGGCCGCGATGATGCTGAACAGGCCGACGATGCGCACATGCAGCCCGGCCGCAGCAGCACCCGCGCGCCGCGCCCGGATCAGCACGGCGAGCTCGAAGGCGACGATCAGCAGCAGCAGCAGGATCAGGAGGGCGTTGCCGACGAAGACACCGATGACGACCTCGTGCACGGGCACGATCGGCGTCGCGCCCGAGAGCACCATGAAGGTGAACAGCGCCGAGACCAGCGCGAAGGCGACGACGATGGCGCCGAGCCAGCCGGAGACGCGGCGTGGCGCATCTTCGCCGCGCGGCATGATCCGGGCTTCACTGACCGAGGCTGACACGAGCGACAAACCAATCCTTGCGTCGCCGGTTCCCTCGCAAGGGCCGGCGTTCGGCGCTTCTGATGCGCCAACGCAACGGTGTTGTCAAAATGTGACATGGGAAAGGCGAGACCTTGCGGTCTCGCCTGAAACGCTCAGCGCGGCGAGCGCACCACCTGCATGTCGAGCTCGCGGATCTTCTTGCGCAGCGTGTTGCGGTTGAGCCCCAGTAGCTCCGCCGCCCGGATCTGGTTGCCGCGCGTCGCCGCCAGAGCCGCGGCGATCAGCGGCGGCTCGACCTCGCGCAGGATGCGGTGATAGAGGCCGGGCGGCGGAATGTTGTCGCCGAAGCCGCCGAAATACTGGCCGAGATGGCGCTCGACCGAACCCGACAGGGTCTCCGGCCGCTCCGCCGAGGCGCCGCTCGAAAAACCGGTGCTGGCCGAGGCCGGCTGCAGCTCCGCTTCGACGATCGGCGCCGTGATCGTCTCCTGCGGATAAAGCGCCGCCAGGCGACGAACGAGGTTCTCGAGTTCGCGGACGTTGCCGGGCCAGCGATAGCGCCGCATCACGTCCATCGCTTCCGAATCGATCTGCTTGCGCGGCAGCCCCTCCTTCTCGACCAGCGAGAAGAAGTGCCGCACCAGATCGGGAATGTCCTCGACCCGTTCGCGCAAGGGCGGCAGCCGGATCGGCACGACGTTCAGCCGGAAGAACAAATCCTCGCGGAACAGTCCCTGCGCGATCGAGATGCGCAGGTCCTTATTGGTCGCGGCGACGATGCGGACATTGGTCTTGATCGGCGTGCGCCCGCCGACGGTGGTATACTCGCCCTGCTGCAGCACGCGCAGCAGCCGGGTCTGCGCCTCCATCGGCATGTCGCCGATCTCGTCGAGGAACAGCGTGCCGCCCTCGGCCTGCTCGAAACGGCCGGACGAGCGCGTCAGCGCGCCGGTGAATGCACCCTTCTCGTGGCCGAACAATTCGGATTCGATCAGATCCTTCGGGATCGCGGCCATGTTGATCGCCACGAACGGCCCATTCTTGCGCTTGCCGTAATCGTGCAGCGCCCGCGCCACCAGTTCCTTGCCGGTGCCGGATTCGCCGTTGATCATCACGGTGAGGTCGATCGGCATCAGCCGGGCGAGCGCGCGGTAGACGTCCTGCATCGCCGGAGAGCGACCGATCAGCGGAATGTCGTCGGGCTCGGCCGCATGCGAGCGCGCGCCGTCGCCGCGCGGCCGCGACAGCGCCCGCCCGACGATCGCGACCAGCTCCTTCAGGTCGAAGGGCTTCGGCAGATATTCATAGGCGCCGCGCTCGGAGGCCTTGATCGCGGTCATGAAGGTGTTCTGCGCGCTCATCACGATGATCGGCAGCTCGGGCCGCACGCGCTTGATCCGCGGCAGCAGGTCGAAGGCGTTGCCGTCCGGCATCACGACGTCGGTGATGATCAGGTCGCCGAGCCCCTGCGCGGCCCAGGTCCATAGCGTCGCCGCCTGGCCGGTGGTCCGAACCTCGTAGCCCGCCCGCGCGAGGGCCTGATTGAGAACGGTGCGGATCGCGGCGTCGTCATCCGCGACGAGAATGTTACCAGTGGGCATTCACTCGGTCCCGTAGGCCTTCTTTTCAGTCCGCCAGCCGCGCACGCGGCTGGTGCAGCGGCAGCAGAAGTCGAAACACAGTCCGGCGCGGCACGGATTCGCATTCGACGATTCCGCCGTGATCGCCGACCACCTTGGCGACAAGTGCAAGTCCAAGGCCACTGCCCTGCGCCTTGGTGGTGACGAAGGGATCGAACAGGTGCGGCAGCAGGTCGGAGGGCACGCCCGGCCCGTTGTCGCGGATGCCGATCTCGAGCGGCAGCGCGATCCGCCCGGGCGCGCCGGCGAGCTGCATCCGGATGCCGGGGCGATAGGCCGTCGTCAGCATGATCTCGCCGTCGATCGCTTGTGTTCCAATGGCTTCGGCGGCGTTCTTCACCAGATTGAGCAGCACCTGGACGAGCTGGTCGCGGTTGCCGGAGACCGGCGGCAGCGACGGGTCGTAGACCTCGTTGAAGCGGATGTGGCGGGCGAAGCCCGACTGCGCCAGCCGCTTCACATGGTCGAGCACGTCGTGGACGTTGACCGCATCGCGCTCGCTCGGCCGCTCGTCGCCGAAGAGCTCGACCCGCTCGACCAGCTTGACGATCCGGTCGGTCTCCTCGCAGATCAGCTGCGTCAGCATGCGCTCGCCGTCGGGCACCGAGGCTTCGAGCAGCTGCGCGGCGCCGCGAATGCCGGAGAGCGGGTTCTTGATCTCGTGGGCCAGCATGGCGCCGAGCGCCGTGATCGACCGGGCTGCCCCGCGATGGGTCAGCTGTCTGTCCATTTTTTCAGCAATTGTCCGTTCTTGAAGCATCAGCACGACCGCATCGCCGTGACTGGGCAAGGGCGAGGCAAAAACATCGACGATGCGCTCGGTCCCGAGACGCGGCGAGCTGAGGTCCAACCGGTATTCGCTGACGCTTGCGCCGCGGCGCTGCACGTCCTCGACCAGGCCGAGGATCGGCGAGCCAAAAGGGATCAGGTCGTCGAGGCGCTGGCGCTTCAGCACCACGGCGCTCGACTGGAAGAAGTCTTCCGCCGCGATATTGGCGTAAACGACGCCATTGCCCTCGCCGACCACGACGACGGGCATGGGCAGCACGTTCAGGGCCTGGATTTCGATGGCGTCGAGCATGAACCCGTCCGTGCCCCTGCCGTCGCCCTCCACAAACGCCATTGCCATACGCAACATTCCTTCGCTCACGCCGCGACGCGGTCGCACTCGCTCGAAAACAGCTCCGCGAGGGCGCGAAGCACCGTCGTGGGGTCGTCCGATGTCAGCATCTCGCGCCGCAGTGCCGCATCGGGCCTGCAGCCGCTCGCCTCGGCCTCGTCGGCATAGGCCGCCAGATGCTTGCGCGCATGCCGCACGCCATGGGCCGTGCCCATCAGCGCCAACAGGCCTTCATAATGCTCGCGCGCCACGGCCGCCTTCTGCGGGATCGACAGCGTCGGAACCGCCCTGCCGGCGAGGCCGGCCCCGATCTCACCGACCAGCCAGGGCCGCCCCAGCGCCGCACGGCCGACCATGACGAGGTCGGCGCCGGACTGGGCGAGGCAGGCTCGCGCATCGGCGAGGTCGTGGATGTCGCCATTGGCGACGAGCGGGAAATCGCCCTGCTCGCGCACGGCGCGGATCGCCCGCCAGTCGGCGCTGCCCTTGTAGAATTGCTGGCGGGTCCGGCCGTGCACGGTGATCAGGGCCGCGCCCGATGCAACCGCGCGCCGCGCCAGTTCCGGCGCATTGCGCGAGGCGTCGTCCCAGCCCAACCGCATTTTGACCGTCACCGGGACGCTCACGGCGGCGACCGCCGCCTCGACCAGCGCGACAGCATGGTCGAGATCGCGCATCAGCGCCGAGCCGGCCCAGCCGCCCGTGACCTTCTTGGCCGGGCAGCCCATATTGATGTCGACGACGCCGGCGCCGTTCGCCTCGGCAAGCCGCGCCGCCTCGCCGATCCAGTAGGGGTCGCAGCCGGCGAGCTGGACGACATGCGGCGAGATGCCGGCGCCCTCGGCCCGGATCCGCGCTTCCTCGCTGCCGCGGACGAACTCGTCCGAGGCGACCATTTCGGAGACGACGAGACCCGCGCCGAAGCGCGCGGCGATGCGGCGCATGACGATGTCGGTGACACCCGACATCGGCGCCAGGATCGCCCGGCTCGCCAGCGCGACACCGGAACCGATTGCCGGCTCAACGCCCGATTTTGAGGCAATTGCCATTATGCATATTTATTGGACAATGCTGCGGTGGCGCAAGAGAAAAGCGCAATTTGATGCGATGCAACATCGTCGCAGGGTGAACGGCGCCGAAGGCCGGGTCACGAAGCGCAGCTTGGCGATAGCCCGGCCAGCGACTATCAGCAAATCCTTTCAGGATGGACCCGTGTCAGCGACAGCAGCCGAAATCCGTCCCGTCGTCGTCGCGCTGATCGTCGCGGCTGGACGCGGCACGCGCGCCGGCGCGGGCATGCCGAAGCAATACCGGCTGCTCGGCGGCCGCCCCGTCCTTGCGCAGACGCTGGCGCCTTTTTTGGCCGACCCGGCGATCGCCGGTGTCACCGTGGTGATCGCGCCCGGCGATGAGGCAGCCTATGCACAGGCCGTCGGCGCGAACCCGGACGACAGGCTCGCCGCTCCTGTCCTGGGCGGCGCCTCGCGGCAGGAATCGGTGCGCAACGGGCTCGAAGCGCTCGCCGCCGCAGGCTTCGCCGGGCATGTCCTGATCCATGACGCGGCGCGCCCTTACGTCTCGCCGGAGCTGATCGCGCGCGCCGCCGCGGCGCTGGGCGGCTGCGACGCGGCCGTGCCGGCCCTGCCCGTCACCGACACGATCAAGCGTCTCGACGAGACCGGCCGCATCGTCGAGACGCCACGGCGCGACCGGCTGGTCAGCGTGCAGACACCGCAGGCCTTCCGTTTCGCGCCGCTGCTTGAGGCCCATCGCGCCGCCGCCGCCGCCGGCCGCGACGGCTTCACCGACGATGCGGCCCTGCTAGAATGGGCGGGCCAGCCCGTCGCGACCTTCGCCGGGGAGACCGCGAACGTGAAACTCACCCATCCGCAGGATTTCCGGCCGGGCGGCACTGAGCCCACGCTCGTGACCCGGGTCGGGACCGGCTACGACGTGCACGCCTTCGGCCCCGGCGACCATGTCTGGCTCGGCGGCGTCCGCATCGCGCATGAGCGCGGCGTCCTCGCCCATTCCGACGGCGACGTGGCGCTGCACGCCCTGACCGACGCGCTGCTCGGTGCCCTGGCCGAAGGCGATATCGGCACGCATTTCCCGCCGAGCGATCCGCAATGGCGCGGTGCCGCCTCGCTGCAGTTCCTCGCCTTCGCGGCGGAGCGGGTCGCGGCGCGGGGCGGCCGGATCGATTTCCTCGACCTGACCATCGTCTGCGAGGCGCCGAAGGTCGGCCCGCATCGCGAGGCGATCCGCAGCGCGATCGCGGCAGGCGCCGGGGTCGCGATCGACCAGGTCGCGATCAAGGCGACGACGTCGGAGAGGATGGGTTTCACCGGCCGCGGCGAGGGCCTCGCCGCGCTGGCGACGGCGACGATCCGCCTGCCGGAGATCGAGCGAACATGACGATGGACAGCGAGATCACTGAGCTGGCGCGCCGCGTGCTCGCCGCCTGCCGGCAGGCCGGTTTCACAGTTGGCACGATCGAATCCTGCACCGGAGGGCTGGTCGCGGGCGCTCTCACCGCCATTCCCGGCTCCTCCGACGTCGTCAATGGCGGGCTCGTCACCTATTCCAACGCCGCCAAGACCGGGCTCGCCGGCGTCCCGGCCGCACTGATCGCGCAGCATGGCGCCGTCAGCGAGCCGGTCGCCCGCGCCATGGCCGAGGGCGGCTGGAGCCGGCTCGCGGCAAACCTCGCCGTCGCGATCACCGGGGTCGCCGGGCCCGGCGGCGGCAGCGCCGAGAAACCCGTGGGCCTGGTGCATTTCGCCTGCGCCGCCGGCCACGGCACCATGCATCGCGAAATGCGCTTCGGCCCGCTGACGCGCGACGAGATCAGGCGCCGCTCGGTCGTCGTCGCGCTGGAGATGCTGCTCGCCGCCGCCGAGGATGCGGTCTGAGCGGCGAACCCGCTCCCGTCAGCGCCAGATCATCCGCCAGATCGCGCCGACGATGTCGGCATAGTCGTCGCGCCAGGCCCGCGCCGGCCCCGGCCCCGCCTGCCTGACCCAGCCCTGCCCGGCATCGAGGCCGGCATCCTGCGGACGGCGCGCGATCACCGCGACATAGGGCGAGGCCTTCAGCTGCGCCTGCAGCTCGCGCGTCGGCGTCGGCTGGCGCAGCCAGGTCGAAAAGCCTTCGGCATGGGCGGTCGCGGTGACGACCGGGCCGAGCTCCATGTTGCGGTTCGAGATGTGCAGCAGCACCACGCCGTCCGGCTTGAGCTTGGCCCGGTAGAGCGCGATCGCCTCGGTGGTCAGCAGGTGCACGGGAATCGAATCCGACGAGAAGGCGTCGACGACCACGAGGTCGAGCGAGCCGTCGCGGGCATCGGCCAGCGTCAGCCTCGCATCGCCGAGCACGATCGGCATGCCGGGCGCGCAGCCGGCCATGAAGCCGAAACGGGCCGGGTCGGTCGCGAGCTTCACCACCAACGGGTCGATCTCGTAGAAGGTCCAGCTCTCGTTCGGCCGGACCTGGCAGGCGAGCGAGCCCGTGCCCATGCCGACCGCCGCGACCGCCTCGAGCTTGCCGCCATGCGCCGCCCGGACCGCGTCGATGCCGTCGACGATGCCACCGCCGCGGAAATAATAGGTCAGCGGTTCCGGCACGCCGGTCGCAGCCGTGCCGTCGGCGTTGCGCAGGCGCTGCGCGCCATGGATCGTGCTGCCATGGACGAGCTGGCGGAAGGCACCGTCGGCGGTCTCGACGACGCGGTGGACGCCGAAGAACGAGCGCAGCATGTCGGTGCGCCGCTGCTCCTGGCCGATCAGGATCAGCACCAGCGCGACGCCGATCAGCGAGGCCGCGATCTTGAAGAAGCGCGACATGTGTCTCGTCACGACATCGAGCCGGACGACGAGGCTGATCACCAGCAGCAGCGGATATTCGAGGATCGAGTTGAACAGAACCGGCGCGAGCAGCCCGCAGAACAGGCCGCCGAGCACGCCGCCGAGCGACATCCAGAAATAGAATGCCGTCAGGTCGGCCGCGTCGGGCCGGCGCCGCGCCAGTTCGCCATGGAAGACCATGGCGGTCGCGAAGAACAGGGCCAGGTGCAGCAGCAGCGTCACCAGCCAGCCCGAGGACGGCATGACGACATTCGCCACCAGCAATGCCGCGAGCCCGAGCTGCGCATGCTGCATCCAGCGATGGCGCAGGATCGGCCGGCGCTGGAACACGATCACGAAGGTCAGCAGGAACAGCGCCAGCGGCACGACCCAGAGCAGCGGCGCCGCCGCGATGTCGGTCGAGATATGCGCGGTCACCGCGACGAGCAGGCCGGACGGCACGAAGGCATACCCGACCCAGACCAGCTTGCGCCGCAGCGGGATTGTGCCCGGCTGGGCGACTGCAGCAACGCCCGTGCTCTCGGCACCGCCGAGGCTCGCGCCGGCGCAGCCGGCGATGCAGGCAAGCAGCAGGCCGAAGGCCCAGGTCCAGGACGAGGCCTGCGCCGACAGCGTCAGCACGGGCTCGATCAGGAAGGGATAGGCGACGAGCGCGAGAAAGCTGCCGATGTTCGAGGCGGCATAGAGGAAATACGGGTCGCCGGCATGGGCATGGCCCGAGCGCGCGAACCAGGCCTGCAGCAGGGGCGCGTTGGCCGCGACCGCGAAGAAGGGCAAGCCGACCGAGGCCGCAAACAGCGCCACGAGCCAAGCGATCTCGCCATCCTGCGGCGGCCGCTCGAAACCGGACGCGATGCCGATCGGCAGCGCGGCGACCAGCACCAGTGCCATCACCGCGATATGGATCAGCGCGGCGCGACGGACGTCGAAGCGGCTGGTCAGCCAGTGCGCATAGGCATAGCCGGCCAAGAGCACGCTCTGGAAGAACACCATCGCGACCGACCAGACGCCGGGTGAGCCGCCGAGCTTGGGCAGCACCATCTTGGCGAACATCGGCTGGATGCCGAAGAGCAGGAAGGACGACAGGAACAGCGTGCCGGCGAAGACCGGCAGCGTCGCTGCGAGATAGCGCGCCCGGCCGCGGCCCGCGGCGACGTTCGAGACAGTGTCCATCCGTATCTCCGAAACCGATCGGAGGCAGGATGCACCAGGGTCTCTTAAGGCCGCGTCACCGCGATCTGCGGCGCCGGCCGGTAGACCTGGTCGGCCCGTTTCTCGAAAGCCTCGGCGAATTTGCGGAAGGCCTTGTCGAACATCGCGCCCATCAGCAGCCCGAGCATCCGGCTGGCGAACTCATAGGAGATGAAGAAGCCGATCTCGCAGCCGCCGCCCTCGGCCTGCGGATTGAAGCTCCAGCGGTTCTGCAGGTAGCGGAACGGCCCGTCGACATATTCGACCAGGATCTTGCGATTGGCCGGATCGAGCGTCACGCGGCTGGTGAAGGTCTCGCGGATCGCCTTGTAGCCGACGCTCATATCGGCAAGCAGAACCTCGCCGCCGCCCTCGCGCGGGGTGCGCTTGCGCACGACCAAGCCCTCGCAGAGCGGCAGGAACTGCGGATAGCGCTCGACATCGGCGACGAGCGCGAACATCTGCTCGGGGCTGTGACGCACCCGGCGGGTGGTGTTGAACATCGGCACGGGAGGTCGTTTCGTCCCTTCAGCCGGTCCTGGCCGCCCGCGCGGCGCGCAGCCGGGCGAAATCCTCGCCGGCATGATGCGAGGAGCGCGTCAGCGGCGTCGCCGACACCATCAGGAAGCCCTTCACATAGGCGATCGCCTCGAAACCCTTGAACTCCTCGGGCGTGACGAAGCGGATCACCGCATGGTGTTTGCGCGAGGGCGCGAGGTATTGGCCGATGGTGATGAAGTCGACATCGGCCGAGCGCAGATCGTCCATCAGCTGCAGGACCTCGTTCCGCTCCTCGCCGAGGCCGACCATGATGCCGGATTTGGTGAAGATCGTCGGGTCGAGCTCCTTGACCCGCTGCAGCAGCCGCAGCGAATGGAAGTAGCGCGCACCCGGCCGCACCGTCAGGTATTTGCCGGGCACGGTCTCGAGATTGTGGTTGAAGACGTCGGGCCTGGCCGCGACCACGACCTCGAGCGCACCGGGCTTGCGCAGGAAATCCGGCGTCAGGATCTCGATCGTCGTGCCGGGCGAGGCCTTGCGAATGGCGCGGATGACCTTGGCGAAGTGCTCGGCGCCGCCATCCTTCAGGTCGTCGCGGTCGACCGAGGTGATGACGACATGTTCGAGCCCAAGCTTGGCGACGGCCTGCGCCACCTTGGCCGGCTCCAGCGCATCGAGCGCCTCGGGCACGCCGGTCTTGACGTTGCAGAAGGCGCAGGCCCGCGTGCAGGTGTCGCCCATGATCATGAAGGTGGCGTGCTTCTTCTCCCAGCACTCGCCGATATTGGGGCAGCCCGCCTCCTCGCAGACCGTGACGAGCTTGTTCTCCTTGACGATCTTCTGGGTCTCGGCCCATTTCGGCGAACCCGGCGCCTTGACCCGGATCCAGTCCGGCTTGCGCAGCACCGGGTTCTCGGGCCGCTTCTGCTTCTCCGGATGACGCAGTTCGACCGCGTCGGCTTTCGGATTGCCGAGATTGGGGCGCGGATCGCGGTTGAGCAGGTCGAGAACGAGGGCCATCGTCGCGTCGGTCCAAGGAAAAAGGGCCGGCGGACCGGCCCTTCCTAGCTAATCCTCAATGGCGGTTCCGGCAACCTCGCGCCGTCAGCTTCTGCCGCGCGCTGCGTTCCAGATCACGATGACGATCACCGCGCCGGCGACGGCCGCCGTCAGCGTGCGCCAGAAGCCGAAGACCGGGATGTCGAGCAGTTCGGCCACCTTGGTGCCGACGAAGGAGCCGGCGACGCCGACCAGCATGTTGGTGAAGAGGCCGTGGTCGGACGAGGTCAGGCGCTCGGCGATCCAGCCGGCGAGCATGCCGATGAGAAGGGTGGCGAAGAAGCCGTAGCCCGGCTGGGCCATGGTGGCGGCGAAACTCTGCATGGTCGAAATCCCCCAGGCTTTGCGCGGATGCGCGCAGCGAAAACGGTCTCCGCGGCAGCTGGTTCCCTCACGCGATGAAGCGCGCCAGCAGCACGACGAGGATCGCTCCCAGCACAGCCATCGCCGCCTCGTCGAGCCACTCCCGGCCGGTATCGATCCGCCACCCCGTCAGCCGCACCAGCCCCTGCCCGACCAGCATGCCGAGCACGTCGACGACGGCATGACGGACGAGGCCGCCTCCGCCGACGATAAGGCTGGCGACGAAGCCCGTGACGGTCCCGAGCGCGACCGTCGGCACCGGCGCACGCCAATCCAGCATCAGCCCCCCGCCGGGCGGCAGGATCTCGACCTTGTCGTCGGGGACGATGCGATCGGGGCCACCGGGCTTCCGGGCGCGGGGCGTCATCGAGAAGAAGACTCGTTGGGCGTGTCTGGGCGGCGAATTTTGACGGTTTCCAAGCCCAAAATGCGCTCCAGCAACGACTTTTCTTGCCGGCTATCGCTATCCGAGATTGGAAAAAGCACGAACCAAAGCCAGACAACGAGCCCGATAATGAGAAGCAAGGATGACCATGCTTCCGAACCCGGCCCCAAGACATAGGCCGCCAGCGGCCCCGGAGCGAGAATCATGACGCCAAGAGCGAACATGACAACACTTCTGGTTATCGTTTCCGGCCAACCCAACGGAGACCCGTCACTACGGCGCGTTCGGCAGCCCATAGCGAGCTTGCCGAGCGAGCCGCCGAAATAACGATGCAACACGATACTCAAGATAAAGAGTATCGATGTCATCCAGGCCATAACCGTCAGGTATGCGGCGAAATCCGCTGGGGAATAGCGTTGCATAAAGCTGAAAGGCGGCTGCACACCGGTTTTTGCGACAACAACATGCCAGACAACGACAAAGACCAGTGCATCGATCAGCGCATATGTGACGCGCCTGGCCGTCGAGACGAGCTTATCCCTCAAGCGTTCAGCACCTTCCCGTAAGCGTCCAGCACGCTCTCCTTCATCGTCTCGGAGATCGTCGGGTGCGGGAAGATCGTGTGCATCAGCTCCTCCTCGGTAGTCTCGAGGTTCATCGCGACGACGAAGCCCTGGATCAGTTCGGTCACCTCGGCGCCGACCATATGGGCCCCGAGCAACTTGCCGGTCTTGGCGTCGAAGATCGTCTTGACCATGCCGGAATCCTCGCCGAGCGCGACCGCCTTGCCGTTGGCGACGAAGTTGAAGCGGCCGACCTTGAGCGCGTGGCCGGCCGCCTTCGCTTTCGCCTCGGTCAGGCCGACGCTGGCGATCTGCGGGTGGCAATAGGTGCAGCCCGGGCAGATCACCGCCTCGTGCTCGGCCTTGTGCGCCAGCATCGGCGGGCCGGCGACGTCGCCGATGGCGTAGAGCCCCTTGACGTTGGTGCGGCAGAGATCGTCGATGACGATGCAGCCGCGATCGGTCTTCACGCCGAGCGCCTCCAGCCCGAGATTCTCGATATTGCCGACGACGCCGACCGCCGAGATCATCCGGTCGGCGGTGATGGTCTGCTTAGCCCCCTTCTCGTCCTCGATATGCGCCGTGACCGAATCCGCGCCCTTCTCGACCTTGGTGACCTTGGCGCCGGTCAGGATCTTCATCCCCTGCTTCTCGAAGGCTTTTCGCGCAAACGCGCCGATCTCGGCATCCTCGACCGGCACGACCTGCGGCATCACCTCGACGACGGTGACCTCGACGCCCATCGTCCGGTAGAACGAGGCGAACTCGATGCCGATCGCGCCCGAACCCATCACCAAGAGCGATTTCGGCATCTTCGCCGGCACCATGGACTCGAAATAGGTCCAGATCAGCTTGCCGTCCGGCTCGATGCCGGGCAGCGCGCGCGGCCGCGCGCCGGTCGCCAAGATGATATGGTCGGCGGTGTAGCTGCCCTCGCCTTTCGCATTCTTCGGCGGCGGCACCTGCGGCTGCATCGCCGGCTTCTTCGTCGGCGCGACCGCGATCGTGCCGGGCTTCACCAGCTTGGCCTCGCCCCAGATCACGTCGACCTTGTTCTTCTTCATCAGGAACTGGACGCCGTTGTTCATCCGGGCCGCGATGCCGCGCGAGCGCTTCACCACCGCGTCGAGATCGGCCTTGAACGAGCCCTCCAGCACGAGCCCGTAATCCTTGGCGTGCTGGCCGTAATGCAGGATCTCCGCCGAGCGCAGCAGCGCCTTGGTCGGGATGCAGCCCCAGTTCGAGCAGATGCCGGCGAGATGCTCGCGTTCGACGATCGCGGTCCTGAAACCGAGCTGCGCCGCCCGGATCGCCGCGACATAGCCGCCGGGGCCGGAGCCGATGATGATGATGTCGTAGTCGGACATGGTGCTGCTCCCGTCGGAGGTCTCAGAGAAGGTGGCCGGTCGCGGCCTTGACGCAATCGTCGTTGATCGTCGCGAATTGCCGGTCAGCCTCTACGAAGAGCGCGTCGAACGCGTCCTTGGGCAGAGAACCGGCTTTTTCCGCGATGGTGTTGAGCTGCCACGCCAAGGCGCTGTAGCGGGCGCGGGCGGCATCGGGGTGAAAGTTGGCGAGGAAGGTGCCCAGACCGCCGAACTGATAGGCCAGCGCCTTCAGCTCGGCCCCGTTCATTCCGGCCGAGCCGGAGAGCTGCACCGCCTCGGCCTTGAGCCGAAAACGAAAGAAGGTGTCGATCAGATCGCGGCAGGTCCTCAGGCTCTCCGTGCGCAGGATGTTGCGCTGCATGCTGTCGATGCTGCGCAGATAGTTGACGTTCTGCACGACCGACGCCACGAGCGAGAGCAGAGCGATGACGACCGAGACCAGCGCCAGCCGTCTGTTGTTCGCCGCACTGTCCGACTCTTTCGTCATCGAGCACTTCGGCCCCGACCTCTGGCGGCCGGCCGCCCGTCGTCGTCTTCCTCTGAAGGCAGATCGCGGCCGCGCCGTGGGCGAGCGGCCTCGAGCCGGGCTGGAACACGGAAACGGCCTCGCGACGGCGCCGGTGGATCACGCTCCAGCGGCCAGAGCATGATGTCGCTCGCATGCAGCGCGATGCTCACCTCCGCGCCGAGCGTCGGCTCGGGAGGCTCGCTGTAGACCTTGCGGAATTCGACATAGCGGCGGCCGCTCCAGGCGCGATAGACGGCGCCGCCGTCGAGCCGCTCGATGCTCTCGACATTGCCGAGCCGTTCCAGTGCGCGCTCCACGGCCGGATCGGCCAGGACCTGCTGCCAATCGCGAAACACGCTCCAGGTCCTCGCCATGCGACCGACCCCTTCCGCCCGCTCACACCAGCATCGCCATCGGCTTCTCGATATAGCCCTTGAACGCCGCCAGCAGCTCGGCTCCCAGCGCCCCGTCGACCGCGCGGTGGTCGGTCGAGAGCGTCACCGACATCACGGTCGCGACCGCGAGTTCGCCCTTGCGGACGATGGCGCGCTGCTCCCCGGCGCCGACCGCCAGGATCGTCGCATGGGGCGGATTTACGATCGCGGCGAAATCCTTGACGCCGAACATGCCGAGATTCGAGACCGCCGTGGTGCCGCCCTGATACTCCTCGGGCTTCAGCTTGCGGGCCTTGGCGCGCCCGGCCATGTCCTTCATCTCGTTGGAGATCTGGCTCAGCGTCTTGTGGCAGGCATCGCGGATGATCGGCGTGATCAAACCGCCGGGGATCGAGACCGCGACGCCGACATCGGCATGCTTGTGCTTGAGCATGGCGTTGTCGGTCCAGGAGACGTTGGCGTCGGGCACCGCCCGCAGCGCCAGCGCCAGCGCCTTGATCACCATGTCGTTGACCGAGAGCTTGTAGGCCGGCTTGCCGTCTTTTTCGGGCGCGGCGGCGTTGAGTTCGCCGCGCAGCTTGAGCAGCGCATCGAGCTCGCAATCCACGGTGACGTAGAAATGCGGGACGGTCTGCTTCGCCTCGAGCAGGCGGCGCGCGATCGTCTTGCGCATGCCGTCATGCGGGATCTCCTCATAGGAACCCTCGGCGAAGAGCTTCTTGGTCTGCTCGTCGGACGGGCCGGTCGCGAGCGGCGCCGCTTGCTTCGCGGCTGCGGGAGAAGCCGGCGCGGCAGCGGGCGAAGCCTTGGCCCCGCCTCCGGCCTTCGCCGCGGCGATGTCCTTCTCGACGACCCGGCCATGCGGGCCGGAGCCCGCGATCTTGGCGAGGTCGAGCCCGGCCTCCCTGGCGAGCCGGCGCGCCAGCGGCGAGGCGAAGGCACGGTCGCCCACCGGCCGGTGCTCGCCGCCGGTATTCATGCCGGCAGCCGCCGTCATCGCCACCTGCTGAGCAGGCGCTGCCGCCTGGGGCTCGGCCGCTTTCGCCGCCGGCTTGGCCGCTTCGGCCTTCGGAGCCTCCGTCTTGGCCGGCGCGCCAGTGATGCTCTTGGCATCCTCGCCCTCGCCGGCGATCACGCCGATGATCTCGTTGACCGCGACATCGGCAGTGCCGTCCGGCACCAGAATCTTCGCCAGCACGCCCTCGTCGACGGCTTCCACTTCCATGGTCGCCTTGTCGGTCTCGATCTCGGCGATGATGTCGCCGGACTTGATCTTGTCGCCTTCCTTCTTCAGCCATTTGGCGAGGTTGCCCTTCTCCATGGTCGGAGACAGCGCGGGCATCAGGATGTTGGTCGGCATCGGTCAGCCCTCTCAGCGGTAGCAAACGGCTTTGGCCGCCGCGACGACCTCGCCGATGTTCGGAAGCGCGAGCTTCTCCAGGTTCGCCGCATAGGGCATCGGCACGTCCTTGCCGGTGACGCGGGCGACCGGGGCGTCGAGATAGTCGAACGCCGCCTCCATGATCTTCATGCCGATCTCGGCGGTGACGCCCGACTGCGGAAAACCCTCCTCGACGGCGACGCAGCGATGGGTCTTCTGCACAGAGGCGATCACGGTCTCGATGTCCATCGGCCGGATCGTGCGCAGGTCGATCACCTCCGCCTCGATGCCTTCCTTCGCCAGCGCCTCGGCGGCCGCGAGCGCATAGGTCATGCCGATGCTGAAGGACACGATGGTGACGTCGGTTCCGGGCCTGACCACCTTGGCCTTGCCGATCGGGATCAGGAAATCGTCGCTTTTGGGCACCTCGAACTGGCGGCCGTAAAGAATCTCGTTCTCGAGGAAGATGATCGGGTTGGGATCGCGGATCGCGCTCTTGAGCAGGCCCTTCGCGTCCGAGGCGCTGTAAGGCATCACCACTTTCAGGCCCGGCACGTTCGAATACCAGGCGGCATAATCGTGGCTGTGCTGCGCGCCGACACGGGCGGCGGCGCCGTTGGGGCCCCGGAAGACGATCGGGCAGCCCATCTGGCCGCCGGACATGTAGAGCGTCTTGGCGGCCGAGTTGATGATGTGGTCGATCGCCTGCATGGCGAAGTTGAAGGTCATGAACTCGACGACCGGCTTGAGGCCGGTCAGCGCCGCGCCGACGCCGATGCCGGCGAAGCCATGCTCGGTGATCGGCGTGTCGATGACGCGCTTGGGCCCGAATTCCTGCAGCAGCCCCTGCGTCACCTTGTAGGCGCCCTGATACTCGGCGACCTCCTCGCCCATCACGAAGACATCGCCGTCGCGGCGCATCTCCTCGGCCATGGCGTCGCGCAGCGCCTCGCGCACCGTCATCGAGACGACCTCCGCGCCGGCCGGGAATTCGGAGGTGGCGTCGTAGGACTTCGCCTGGGCCGGCACGCTCGCAGGAGCGGTGGCGGGTGCCTCGGCCGCCGGCGCGGGCTTGGCGTCCGGCGCCTTCTCGGCGGGCTTGCTCTCCGCCGGCTTGGCGGCGGCGGCCGCGCTCGCATCCTCGCCCTCGCTGGCGATCACGCCGATCTTGGTGTTGACCGCGACATTGTCGGTCCCGTCGGCGACGAGGATCTTGGCAAGGATGCCCTCGTCGACGGCCTCGACCTCCATCGTCGCCTTGTCGGTCTCGATCTCGGCGATCACGTCGCCGGACTTGATGGTGTCACCCTCCTTCTTCAGCCACTTGGAGAGATTGCCCTTCTCCATTGTGGGCGAAAGCGCGGGCATCAGCACGTTGACGGGCATGTCGGGGCCCCTGGTTCGGTCAATGGGCGGCGGTAGTGGTGCCGTGGTCGGTGGGAGTGTCGAGTTCGCTCTGAATGCCTTCGACGATGCGAGCCATGGCTTCGTCCTCGGCCAGTCCCGCCTCCGCCGCGTAGATTCGGGCGGCATGGCGAGCGAGGTCGACGAGGAGGACACCCCAGACGAAGGGGTCGTCGAACGAGCGCCGCATGGCGACGCTGACGGCGCCCTCCACGACGACGGCGCGCACCACCTCGTGGCCGCCCTGTTCGATGGCGTCCGGCGGTGCTTGCAGTTCGTGAAACTCGGGAGCAGCCATGTCAGGCGTCCTCCGGGGCCAGCGACTGCCGCGGGCTCGGCCGCGGCTGCGTGCCGAGCGACCCGTTGGTCAGCTCCGCAACCATGTTGGCCGGCGCGGCCTGAACGTCCGCATAGGTCGCATGGCGCTTGACGGTGACGGTCCGCATCGGGAGCTCAGCGATAGGTGACTGACCGCACGGCCTCGATCACGTCGGCCACGCTGGGCAGCGCCAGTTTCTCGAGATTGGCGGCGTATGGCATGGGCACATCCTTGCCGGTGACGCGTCGCACGGGCGCGTCCAGCCAGTCGAAAGCCCGCTCCATCACCTGAGCGGCGATCTCCGCTCCGATGCCCGCCTGCGGCCAGCCTTCCTCGACCGTCACGCAGCGGCCGGTCTTCTTGACCGACGCGATCACCGTGTCGATGTCGAGGGGGCGCAGCGTGCGCAGGTCGATGACCTCGGCGTAGATGTGCTTCTTCGCCAGTTCCTCGGCGGCCTTCAGCGCATAGGTCATGCCGATGGACCACGCGACGATCGTTACATCCTTGCCGGGCCGGGCGACGCGCGCCTTGCCGAGGGGAATGGTGAAGTCGTCGAGCCGGGGGATGGGCGAGGACTGCCCGTAGAGGATCTCATTCTCCAGGAAGACGACCGGATTTGGGCTCCGAATCGCCGACTTCAGGAGGCCCTTGGCGTCCGCAGCCGTGAAGGGCGAGACGACGATCAGGCCGGGCACGCTGGAATACCACGCCGAGTAGTCCTGGCTGTGCTGGGCCGCGACGCGGGCCGCCGCTCCGTTCGGGCCGCGGAAGACGATGGGGCAGCCCATCTGTCCGCCAGACATGTAGAGCGTCTTGGCAGCGGAGTTGATGATGTGGTCCATCGCCTGCATTGCGAAGTTGAACGTCATGAACTCGACGACTGGCTTCAGCCCGGCAAACGCGGCGCCGACCGCGAGCCCGGCGAAGCCGTGTTCGGTGATCGGAGTGTCGACGACCCGCTTGGCGCCGAACTCCTGCAACAGGCCCTGCGTCACCTTGTAGGCGCCCTGGTACTCGGCGACCTCTTCGCCGATGACGAAGACGTCGCCGTCGCGGCGCATTTCCTCGGCCATGGCGTCCCGCAATGCTTCGCGTACCGTCATCGTCACCATTTCGGTGCCGGCGGGGATCTCCTGCGAGGCGTCGTATGCTCCCTCGCCGGGGGGTGATGCGGGCACCGCCGGTACGCGCTCGGACGGCTCGCCGGACGCGGTATCCGTGACCGCCGGCTGGTAGGCCTCCGGCTGCGCCGGCGCTGGCTCGGCCACGGCCTCGGAGGTCTCCGGCTCGCCCGGCATGCTGGCGCCGCCGGTGGCCGCGACCTGCGTCGCGTCCTCGCCGTCGCCGGCCAGGATCGCGATCTTCTGGTTCACGGGCACGTCTGTGGCACCGGCGGGAACGAGGATCTTGGCGAGCACCCCCTCGTCGACGGCCTCCACCTCCATCGTGGCCTTGTCCGTCTCGATCTCGGCGATGATGTCGCCGGACTTGACGGTGTCGCCCTCGTTTTTCAGCCACTTGGCGAGGTTGCCCTTCTCCATCGTCGGCGAGAGAGCGGGCATCAGAATGTCGATCGGCATCGGTGTCGATCCCTGTGGGATGGCGCGTCGCGCGGCCAGGCAGGATAGTTCGGCCGGATGGCGGGTACGGCGCCGAGAAGCGCCGGACCTGATTTACTTCAGGATGTCGGTCCAGAGTTCGGCGGGATCGGGCTCGGGGTCGTTGGTGGCGAACTCCGCAGCCTCGTTGACGACCTCTCGGACTTTCGCATCGATGCCCTTGAGTTCGTCTTCCTTCATGCCCCACTGCTCCAGGAGCCGCTTGCGGACCTGCTCGATGGGGTCGCGCTCCTCGCGCATCTTCTGCACTTCGTCCTTCGACCGGTACTTGGCCGGATCGGACATCGAGTGCCCGCGATAGCGGTAGGTCTGCATCTCCAGGATATAGGGACCCTTGCCGTCCCTGCACCACTGCACGGCCCGGCGCGCGGCCGCCACCACGGCGCGGACATCCATGCCGTCCACCTGCTCGCCGGGGATGTTGAACGAGATGCCGCGCTTGGAGAAATCCGTCTGTGCCGAGGCCCGGTTCACCGAGGTGCCCATGGCGTAGCGGTTGTTCTCGATGACGTACACGACCGGCAGCTTCCAGAGCTCGGCCATGTTGAAGCTTTCGTAGACCTGGCCCTGGTTGGCCGCGCCGTCGCCGAAATAGGTCAGCGAAACATTGTCTATGCCCCGGTAGTGGTTGGCGAAGGCCAGCCCCGTGCCGAGGGAGACCTGAGCACCCACGATGCCGTGGCCGCCGTAGAACTTCTTCTCGACGCTGAACATGTGCATCGAGCCGCCCTTGCCCTTGGACAAGCCGCCCCGGCGCCCGGTCAGCTCGGCCATCACGCCCTTCGGGTCCATGCCGCAGGCCAGCATATGGCCATGGTCACGATATCCAGTGATGACCTGATCGCCGTCCTTCGTCGCCATCTGCATGCCGACGACCACGGCCTCCTGGCCGATGTAGAGATGGCAAAAGCCGCCGATCAGTCCCATGCCGTACATCTGTCCCGCCTTCTCTTCAAAGCGGCGGATCAGCAGCATGTCGCGATAGGCCTGAAACTCCTCGTCGCGCTCCAGCGGGATCGGGCCATTGCCCTTCCGGCCCGCGGCGCCTTTGGCTGTGGTGGAACGGGATGCGTCGGCTCTCGACGCAGGGGTCTTGCGGGCGGCAACCGCCATCGGCTCCTCCATGCGGTCCTGTCCGGACCGTTGTGAAGGAGACTATCCCAACACCATGGCGATAGCGAGGCCCGGCAAGCGCGCAACCACATTGCGTGGTGCGCAGAACTGCTTTGAGATTGCTTAGTTTTTCAGGATGAACCGCCTTTTGGTTCATCGCTCTGGACTGGTTGGCTGCTTATGCTGCGCCGCATCATCGGGGCGGCGCGCCGCTCCCTGTCATGATGACAACGTCGTTGCGGTGCAGGCGGTTCAACGTCAGCCGGGCTTCTTCGTCGAGCAGATCCTTGTCGACGCTTTCGTTGCGCAGCATTGCCACGCGCTCATCCCATCTGGTGTGCTCGCCCTTGAGCTCGTCCAGCTCTTTCGTCAGGTCCACGATCTGCTGCTTCAGCGCCATTTTGGTGGCGATGCCGCGGTCACCGTGCTGGGCGTGATAGACGAAATATCCCACCACCCCGCCGGACACGAGATAGAGGACGAGGGGAATCAGAAAAGCCCGGAGGCGGGAGCGCACGACCATGCCGGCAGAGTGGAGCCGGCATGGTTGCCCGGGCGTTAACGCCGGGCCTGTCGCGACGCGACCGTGACGTTCAGCGCTTCTGCTTCAGAGCGCCGCGGCCGGCGTACCTGGCCGCCGTCCCCAGCTCTTCCTCGATGCGGATCAGCTGGTTGTACTTAGCGGTACGGTCGGAGCGGGCGAGCGAGCCCGTCTTGATCTGCCCGCAATTCGTCGCGACGGCGAGGTCGGAGATCGTCGAGTCCTCGGTTTCGCCCGATCGATGCGACATCACGGCCGTGTATCCCGCGCGCTGCGCCATCTCGACTGCCGCCAAGGTCTCGGTGAGCGACCCGATCTGGTTGACCTTCACCAGGATCGAATTGCCGATGCCCTGCTCGATGCCCCTCGACAGACGGGTCACGTTGGTGACGAAGAGGTCGTCGCCGACGAGCTGAACGCGCGAGCCCGCAATGTCGGTGAGGATCTTCCAGCCCTCCCAGTCATCCTCGGACATGCCGTCCTCGATCGTGGCGATCGGATAGTCGGTCGCAAGCTTGGCCAGGTACTTGGCCTGCTCCTCGATCGAGCGCACCTTGCCCTCGCCCTCGTAGTGGTAGGCACCGTCCTTGAAGAACTCGGTGGCTGCGCAGTCGAGGCCGAGCAGTACGTCGTCGCCGGGCTTGAAGCCGGCGATCTCGATGGCCTTCATGACGAAATCGAGCGCCGCCTCGGCCGAGGGAAGGTTCGGCGCGAAACCGCCTTCGTCGCCGACATTGGTGTTGTGGCCGGCCTTCTTCAGGGCGCCCTTGAGCGTGTGGAAGATCTCGGACCCGATCCGGACCGCTTCCGCAAGGCTGGACGCCCCGACCGGGAGAACCATGAATTCCTGGAAATCGATCGGGTTGTCCGCGTGCGCGCCGCCATTGACGATATTCATCATCGGAACCGGCAGGACCCGCGCGGACGTGCCGCCGACGTAGCGATAGAGAGGCAGCGCCGCGGCGTCTGCCGCCGCCTTGGCCACGGCGAGGGACACGCCGAGGATCGCGTTGGCTCCAAGCCGGCTCTTGTTCGGCGTTCCGTCGAGATCGATCATGGTCTGGTCGATCTTCACCTGATCCTCGGCATCGAATCCGCCGATCGCGTCGAAGATGTCCCGGTTGACACTCTCCACCGCCTTGCGCACGCCCTTGCCGGAGTAGCGGCTCTTTTCGTCGTCGCGCAGCTCCATCGCCTCATGCGCACCGGTTGACGCGCCGCTCGGCACCGCCGCCCTGCCGAAGGAGCCGTCCTCGAGCGTCACGTCCACCTCGACCGTGGGGTTGCCACGGCTGTCCAGAATTTCGCGGGCATGGATGTCGATGATGGCGGTCATGTCGCTCTCCGGCGGGTCCTGGCGAGGTCTCGACGGGCTTTTACGCCATGGGCGGGCGAGCGCAAGTCGCGTGGCTGTCGTCGAACCTTCATGCGGTGGCGCTCGACGCGGCCACGCCGCGCAGTATGGTGCGCGCAAGAGAAGGACACTTCCGATGCAAGACGAACACCTGCAACTCGGCCACGCGACGCCGCTTCCCGCCTCGCCCGAAGCAGCCGTGCTGGACCGGGTTCCCAACCCGCACCCCGGCACGGACTATCTCGCCCGCTTCACCTGCCCGGAGTTCACCTCGCTGTGCCCGGTCACCGGCCAGCCTGATTTCGGCATTCTCGTCATCGACTATGTGCCGGACGGCTGGCTCGTCGAGTCGAAGTCCCTGAAGCTCTTCCTCGGGTCCTTCCGAAACCACGGCGCTTTCCACGAGGATTGCACGGTGGGCATCGGCAAGCGCCTTACCGGCCTGCTCGAGCCGCGATGGCTGCGCATCGGCGGCTACTGGTATCCCCGGGGAGGCATTCCCATCGACGTGTTCTGGCAGACGGGTGTGCCACCAGCGAACCTCTGGATTCCCGACCAGGGCGTCGCACCGTACCGCGGCCGGTGATCGCTTCTGCGCGAAAGCCTTTGCCGCGTCGTCCTCAGCCGGCCTTTGCCAGCCGGTCGAACGCCATCAGCGTCTTCAGCAGGGCCGGCATCTCTTTCAGGGGCACCATGTTCGGGCCGTCGGAGGGTGCCCTGTCGGGAGTCTCGTGCGTTTCGATGAACACCGCCGCCACCCCGACCGCAACGGCCGCGCGGGCGAGAACCGGCACGAACTCGCGTTGCCCGCCTGACGACGTGCCCTGTCCGCCGGGTTGCTGCACCGAGTGCGTGGCGTCGAACACCACCGGCGCTCCCATGCGCGCCATGATGGGGAGCGAGCGCATGTCGGAGACAAGCGTGTTGTAGCCGAACGACGCGCCCCGCTCCGTGACGAGAACGTCGGCGTTCCCGGCGCCGGTGACCTTCGAGACGACGTTCGTCATATCCCAGGGGGCCAGGAACTGCCCCTTCTTGACGTTCACCACCCGTCCCGTCTTCGCTGCGGCGACGAGGAGGTCCGTCTGCCGGCAGAGGAAGGCGGGGATCTGCAGGATGTCCACCGCTTCGGCGACCATGGCGCACTGGCCGGGCTCATGCACGTCGGTCAGCACGGGCAGGCCCAGCGAATCGCGGATCTCCGCGAAGACCGCGAGGGCCTCGGACAACCCCACACCGCGGACACCGGAGGCCGACGTTCGGTTGGCTTTGTCGAACGAGGTCTTGAAGACCAGGGGCATGCCAAGCCCTGCCGTGATCTCCTTGAGCGCCGAAGCCATTTCCAGGGCATGCCCGCGGCTTTCCAGCACGCAGGGACCCGCGATGAGAGCGAGGGGGAGATCGTTGCCGAACCGGACCGGGCCGACTGAAACGATGCTGTTCGGAGCTGTGGCGTTCGACATGCCTCGTCATACTCCGTCACACCCGGCGCGCGCGACAGAAAAAGGAGCGCGGCCGATCGGTGCGAACGGCCGCGCGAGGACGTCAGTAAACGATGCGGCTCACTTGGGGAGCAGCACTCTGTCGACGACGTGGATGATGCCGTTGTCGGCCTTCACGTCGGCCTTCACCACCTTCGCCTTGTTGACGCGTACGCGCTCGCCGTGACGACGAACCGTCAGGGTCTCACTGCCGTCCAGCGTGGCGACCTTGGTCGACTTCGTAGGCACGTCCTTGGCCGCCACTTCCTGGGGCACGACGTGGTAGAGAAGGATCGCCTGGAGCTTGTCCTTGTTCTCCGGCTTCAGCAGAGACTCGACCGTGCCCTTCGGAAGCTTTGCGAAGGCTGCGTCGGTCGGTGCGAAAACCGTGATGCCCTGCTTCGTTGCGAGCGCGTCGGCAAGTCCAGCTGCCTTCGCTGCTGCCAGCAACGTGTTGAATTGGCCGGTGCTCTGAGCAGTTTCAACGATGTTTGCTGCTGAGGCCGAAAAAGTACCACCGGCCATGAGCGTGAATAGAGCAACAGATGCGACAAGTTTACGCATGTGGGCGTCTCCTGAGCTTTCCTTTGCTGGATGCGCAAAGCGGAATGACTTACGACGGTTCCGCTCCACCAGATGAGTGTGAGCCGAACAGCTGCGATCACGCTTACGTGATGCCAGTCGACTGTGCTGATTGCGACCGTCTCAGCGCCGCCACGCTTGGCAGCAACGATAGAGCCTCTCGCGCATTGCTTCGTTTGTCCCGCCGGAGTTCTTCATGCCCATCACTGTGACGCTTCCCGACGGCATGCAGGTGCCCGCTCTGGGCCAGGGTACCTGGCGCATGGGCGAGCGGGCCGACAGGCGGCGGGCGGAGATCGCCGCGCTCCAGGCGGGCTTCGAGATGGGACTGACGGTTCTCGACACAGCCGAGATGTATGGCGAGGGGCGGACGGAGAGCCTCGTCGGCGAAGCATTGAAGGGCTACAGGCGCGACGTTCTCGTCGTCAGCAAGGCCTACCCCCACCATGCCGACATGCGTTCGCTCCAGAGGGCGTGCGAAGGCAGCCTGAAGCGGCTCGGCATCGAGGCACTGGACCTTTATCTCCTGCATTGGCGCGGCAGCATTCCCCTCGAGGAGACGGTTCGAGGCTTCGAGGCGCTGGCCGAGGCGGGAAAGATCCGGCGCTGGGGTGTCAGCAATCTCGACACCGGCGACATGCAGGAACTGCTCGCCATCGCGGGCGGCGAGCGCTGTGCGACCAATCAGATCCTCTACAATCTCGTCCGGCGCGGCCCGGAGTTCGACCTGCTGCCGATGCTGGAGGAGCGCGGCATCAGCGCGATGGCCTACAGCCCGATCGAGCAGGGTACCCTGCCCTCCCCGCCCGGACTGCAGGGCATCGCCTGGAAGCACGGTGTCGAGCCGGCGCAGATCGCGCTGGCCTGGGTGATGCGCAAGCCCGGCGTGATCGCCATCCCCAAGGCCGGGACGCGCGCCCATGTCGAGGCCAACCGCCGCGCTCTCGACCTGACGCTGGACGAGGATGATCTCGCGGCGCTGGACAAGGCATTCCCGCCGCCGCGTCGCAAGCGGCCGCTGGAAATGATCTGACCTCAGTCCTGGAAGTTCTTCCCCGCCGGGCGGAGGACATAGAGCTGGGTGACACCGCCGGCCATTGGCTGGCGTCGCACCACCTCGAGCCCGGCGGCTGCGAACCAGAAAGAGGTCGTCGGACGATAGGTGCCGCCGAAGGCCCAGCTGAGCCACGGTGACATCACTTCCATGCCGAGGCGAACGATCGGCTGATCGGGCATGACGTAGTCGAGCAGCCGGATCTCTCCGTCCGGCCGGCAAACGCGCGCGACCTCGCGCAGGGCCGGCAGCTGGGCCTGGTCGGGAATGCAGCCGAACACGAATGTCGCGACCACGGCGTCGAAGCTGCCGTCGGGAAACGAGAGCCGCGTCAGGTCCATCGGCGCAAGTTGGACCCTGATCCGGTTGCGTGCCGCCCGCTTGCGCGCCCTCTCCAGCATGGCCGGGCTGAGATCAACACCCACCATCTCGGCTTCGGGGGGATAGGCAACGAAATTGCAGCCCGTCCCGACGCCGGCATCGAGAATGCGGCCAGACAGTCCTGCAAACACCGATCGCCTCAGGCGCCGTTTCCAGGCGATCTCGTAGGGGCCGTCCAGCGTGTCGTAGAGAGGTGCGATCCGCTCGTAGGTACGAACGGTCTCGCGCGCCACCTCGTCCCGAGCCCGGCCGTGTCCCAGCATGATTCGTCTCCGCCGCGGTATCTCCGGGCGGTCTAGAAAACGGCGATGACGCGGAGGTGTCGGGCAGGCGACGAAACGCCTTCAGCCTTCAGGCGCGGCCGAGCGTGATTCCGAGCCGCGGATCCGTCAGCGGGCCCCAGACGGCGGAAGCGAGACGCGATGGATCGTCGCCAAGTTCGAGGCACTCGGCCACCATCGCCGCGATGAAGGCCGCCCGCGCTGCCTCCGGCTCGCTGCCCTGCCGGACGGCGTCCTCGGTGATCGCGTCGGATACCTCTGTCACGAGATCCCCGAGTTCCTCCGTCCAGACGGAGGCTGAAACTTGGCCGGTGGTGTTCATCGCCGGTGACACTAGCCGTCGCCTGACGGAATTCAAGCCGATCTTTCGATAGCGTGAACGCCATCGAACGAGATTGAAGAGACGTGTCGCGGGTGTCACTCGACAGAGGTCCCATTCGCATGGACAGTGCTGCCGGTGCGAAGGAGAAAAGCCGCATGGACGAGCGCATCGAGACATTGGCGGAGTTGGAGAAAAAGGTCCTATGGCTGTCAGCCTGGACCATTCACAATGCCAACCATCTCCGCTCGCATGACGACGGTCTGAAGGTCGGTGGCCATCAGGCCTCCTCGGCGTCGCTGGCGACGATCCTCACGGCGCTCTACTTCGCCGTGCTCCGCCCGCAGGACCGGGTCGCCGTGAAGCCGCACGCCTCGCCCGTCTTTCACGCCATCCAGTATCTAATGGGGCTTCAGACGCGCGAGAAACTCGAGAACTTTCGCGGCTACAAGGGAGCGCAGAGCTACCCATCCCGCACGAAGGACGTGGACGACGTCGATTTCTCGACGGGATCGGTCGGCCTCGGCGTTGCGCAAACGCTCTTCGCCTCGCTCGTGCAGGACTACGTTCGCGCGCACTGGAAGCAGGACAGGCCGGAGGGGCGCATGGTCGCGCTGGCCGGGGACGCCGAACTCGACGAAGGCAACATCTTCGAAGCCTTGCTGGAGGGCTTCAAGCACGGCGTGCGCAACACCTGGTGGATCATCGACTACAACCGCCAGAGCCTCGACGCGGTGATCCGCGAAGGGCTGTATGCGCGTTTCGAAGCCCTGTTCCGCGCGTTCGGCTGGGATGTCGTGACGCTGAAATACGGCTCGCTGCTGGAGGCGGCCTTTCAGGAGCCCGGCGGCGACAGGCTCCGGGACTGGATCGACCGGTGCCCCAACCAGGTCTATTCGGCGCTGACCTTCCAGGGCGGGGCGGCCTGGCGCAAGCGCCTGCTCGATGATCTCGGCGACCAGGCGCCGATGACGCGCCTGATCGAAAAGCGCAGCGACAGCGAGCTTTCGACGCTGATGACCAATCTCGGCGGACACGACCTGCCCACCCTGCTGGAGGCGTTCGAGGCCATCGACCACGACCGTCCTGTCTGCTTCATCGCCTATACAATCAAGGGCCACGGCCTGCCGCTTGCGGGACACAAGGACAACCATGCGGGGCTGATGACGCCCGCCCAGTTCGAGACGTTCCGGTCCTCGATGAACGTGCGACCGGGGCACGAGTGGGACCGGTTCGAGGGCCTGTCTCTCCCGCCCGAGCGGCTTCAGGCCTTTCTCGACGCTTCCCCCTTTCATGCGCAGGGCCGCAGGCGGCACGAGTCGCCGCTAATTCCCGTGCCGCCCAGCTTTCCCGCGGATACGCAGCCGGTGGTCTCGACTCAGATGGGGTTCGGCCGTCTGCTGGACGAGATCGCACGGGCTGGCGGACCGCTGGCCGACCGCATCGTGACGACCTCCCCCGACGTCACCGTGTCCACCAACCTCGGTCCCTGGGTGAACCGGCGCGGCCTCTTTGCCCGGGCAGCGATGGCCGACACCTTCCGCGAGGAGCGCATCGCCTCCACGCAGAAGTGGGATTTCTCCCCGAAAGGCCAGCATCTCGAACTCGGCATCGCCGAGATGAACCTGTTCCTCGCGCTGTCCGCGCTCGGACTCAGCCACTCGGTGTTCGGCGAGCGCCTGCTCCCCGTCGGCACTCTCTACGATCCCTTCATCTCGCGCGGCCTCGATGCGCTGAACTATGCCTGCTACCAGGACGCCCGCTTCCTTCTCGTCGCGACACCGTCCGGTGTGACGCTGGCCCCCGAGGGCGGTGCCCACCAGTCGATCGCCTCGCCGCTCATCGGCATGTCGCAGGACGGGCTGTGCGCTTTCGAGCCGGCCTTCGTCGACGAGCTCGCCGTCATCCTGCGCTTCGCCTTCGACTACATGCAGCGTCACGGCGAGGGCGAGAGGGACGACCGTCCGGTCGAGGAGAAGAGCTGGCTCCGCGACGAGACCGGCGGCTCCGTCTATTTGCGCCTGTCCACCCGGCCGGTCGAGCAACCACGCCGCGCCATGGAGGCCTCCCTGGCCGGCCAGATCATCGACGGCGCCTACTGGGTGCGCCCGCCGGGCCCGAACTGCCAGGCCGTCATCGCCTACCAGGGTGCAATCGCGCCGGAAGCCATCGCCGCGACCGGGCTTGTGGCTGAAGACCGGCGCGACGTCGGGCTGCTCGCCGTAACCTCAGCCGACCGACTCAACGCGGGCTGGACGGCCGCGGAGCGCGCCCGCCAGCGCGGCCAGACGGGAGCCATGAGCCATGTCGAGCGCCTGCTCGCACCGCTCTCGCGCGACTGCGGCATCGTCACGGTGATCGACGGCCATCCCGCTACGCTGGCGTGGCTCGGTTCAGTGCACGGCCACAGGCTGCGGGCACTCGGCGTCGAGCATTTCGGCCAGACGGGCACGGTGCAGGACCTCTACCGTCACTTCGGCATCGACGCGAACGCCATTGCCGCGGCGGTCGAATCAGTCGCGCCAGGACGTCCCGTGAGGCATCTTCGCGCCCTGCCCTGAGAACCGGTCAGGAGCAGTACTCTGGAAGTGGGGAAAGACCGGCCTATAACCGCAGAGGTGCAGCCTTTCTCCCTCCCGGAGCGACCCATGCGCCGCCTTGCCCCTGCCTTCCTCACCGTCGCCGCCCTCGTTTCCCCGGCCATGGCCGTGGAGGAAGCGGACCGGACGCAGATCCAGGACGTCATCCGCAACCAGCTCGAGGCGTTCGGCCGCGACGACGCCGCCGCGGCCTACGGTTTCGCAGCGCCTGGCATCCGAAGAATGTTCCCGAACTCCGAGGTCTTCATCGACATGGTCCGGCGCGGCTACCCGCCGGTGTACCGCCCGAAGGACTGGGCTTTCGGCGAGGTAAAGGACGGCCCGCTCGGCCCCGTCCAGTCCGTGAAGATCATCGACGCCGACGGGGTTCAGTGGCTCGCCGTCTACACGATAGAAAAGCAGGAGGACGGCAGCTGGCGCATCTCCGGCTGCTCTCTCGTGAAAGACGAGGCGAAGAGCGTCTGACCGCAGCGGGTCAGCCGCCCAATCGCGCCAGCGCTTCCTTCAGCTTGCCGATCCGCGCGTTGGAATCGTCGCGACGCTCGCGCTGCTCCTCGACCACCTCTTCGGGAGCCCGAGCGAGGAAGTCGGGATTTCCGAGCTTGGCGTCGACGCGCTTCACCTCGCCCTCTTCCTTGGCGATCTCCTTGGTGAGACGGGCGCGTTCCGCGGCGATGTCGACGATTCCGCCGAGCGGAAGACAGACCGTTTCACCGCGCACCACCATCTGGACGGATTCGCCCGGCGCGGTGTCGGCAAAGGACACCTCGGACAGGCGTGCGAGGCGCTTCAGCATGTCGCCCCAGCGTTCCGCACGACCCCGGGTCTCGTCGGATGCCTGGACGAGCACGAGCGGCACCTGCGTGCCGGCGGGCACGTTGGTCTCCGAGCGGGCTGACCGGATCTCGGTGACGAGATCGACGAGCCAGCCGATCTCGGCCTCTGCCTGGGCATCGCCGGTGGTTGGCGGCGCAGGCCATTGCGCCAGCGCGAGCAGCGACGTCCGCGGCGGGCTGTCGGCGCCCTTCACGGCCCACAGCTCCTCGGTCATGAACGGCATGAAGGGGTGTAGCAGCGCGCAGATGCCGTCGAGAACGAAGGCGATGCAGGCCCGGGTCTCGGCAGCGGCGGCAGCGTCCGAACCCGCGAAGACGGGCTTGGCGAGCTCGAGGTACCAGTCGCAGAACACGTTCCAGGTGAAGCGGTAGGCCGCGTTCGCCGCGTCGTTGAAGCGGAACGCCTCCAGCGCCGCCGTGACCTCACCGACCGCCTTGCCGTACTCGGCAAGCGCCCAGCGGTTCAGCATGAGCCCCGCACTGGCCGGGTCGAACCCTGCGACGCGGACGCAGCCGTTCATCTCGGCAAAGCGGGCCGCGTTCCACAGCTTTGTCGTGAAGTTGCGGTAGCCCTCCACCCGCTGGCGGGAAAGCTTGATGTCGCGGCCCTGCGCTGCCATGGCCGACAGCGTGAAGCGCAGCGCATCGGCGCCGTAGGCCTCCACGAGTTCGAGCGGATCGATGACGTTGCCCTTCGACTTCGACATCTTGGCGCCCTTCTCGTCACGGACGAGCGCGTGGATGTAGACGGTGTGGAAGGGGATCTCTTTCATGAAGTGGAGCCCGCTCATCATCATCCGGGCGACCCAGAAGAAGATGATGTCGAAGCCCGTCACCAGAACGCTGGTCGGGTAGTAGCGCGCCAGTTCGGGCGTCTTCTCCGGCCAGCCCAGCGTGGAGAACGGCCAGAGCGCCGACGAAAACCACGTATCCAGCACGTCCTCGTCGCGCGTCAGCGCGACGTCCTGCCCGTAGTGAGCGCGGGCCGCGGTCTTTGCCGCGTCCTCGTTCATCTCGACGAAGACATGCCCGTCCGGCCCGTACCAGGCCGGGATCTGGTGCCCCCACCAGAGCTGGCGCGAGACGCACCAGGGCTCGATGTTCTCCAGCCACTGGAAGTAGGTCTTTTCCCAGTTCTCCGGGACAAACTTCGTGCGCCCGTCGCGCACGGCCGCGAGCGCGGGCTGGGCCAGCGTCTTGGCGTCGACGTACCACTGGTCGGTCAGCCAGGGCTCGATGACCACGTTCGAGCGGTCGCCGTGCGGCACGGTGTGTCCCGTCGGCTCGATGCTGGCCAGCAGCCCCTTGCCCGCCATCATGCCGACGATGCGCTTGCGGGCCTCGAAGCGGTCGAGCCCCGAGAGGGTCATCGTCTCCGCCTCGGGAGTTGCTTCCCGCAGAAACTCCTCGTTCCCCTCCAGGAGGATCTTCGCCTCGGCATCGAGGATGTTGACGAGCGACAGGCCGTGCCGTCGTCCGACTTCAAAGTCGTTGAAGTCGTGCGCCGGCGTGATCTTCACCGCGCCTGTTCCCTTCTCGGGGTCCGCGTACTCGTCCGCGACGATCGGGATCAGCCGCCCGACGAGCGGAAGCACCGCCTTGCGGCCGATGAGGTGCCTGAGACGCTCGTTCTCGGGATGGACGGCAATGGCGGTATCACCCAGCATCGTCTCGGGCCGGGTGGTCGCAATCCGGATGTAGGTGTTGGGGTCGTCAGGCGCGTAGGCCGAACCCTCCAGGGGGTACTCGAAGTAATAGAGATGCCCGCTGGGATCGCGGTCCAGCACCTTGCCGAGCGCCGCGACGTCGAGCGCACCGTCCTCCGAGCCGGGTTCGGGCCGCTCCCACTTGAAGCTGCCCTTCTTCTCGACCTGCAGCACCTCGAGATCCGAAATCGCGGTCTGGAAGCGTGGGTCCCAGTTCACCAGGCGCTTGTCGCGATAGATCAGCCCCTGCTTGTGAAGGGTAACGAACACTTCCAGCACGGCACGGGACAGGCCTTCGTCCATCGTGAAGCGCTCGCGCGACCAGTCGCACGACGCTCCGAGGCGCTTCAGCTGGTTGAAGATGGCGCCGCCCGACTCGGCCTTCCACTCCCACACCCGGCGTAGGAATTCCTCGCGCCCCAGCGTCCGGCGATCCGGCTGCTGCCGCTCCGCCAGCCGCCGCTCGACGACCATCTGGGTCGCGATCCCCGCGTGGTCGGTCCCGGGCTGCCAGAGCACATCCTTGCCGCGCATGCGCTCGAAACGGCACAGGATGTCCTGCAGCGTGTTGTTGAGAGCGTGGCCCATATGGAGTGAGCCGGTGACGTTCGGCGGCGGGATGACGATGCAATAGGGCTCCGCCTGCGCCCGCTCGGGCCGGCCGGCGCGGAACGCTCCGGCCTCCTCCCACGCAGCGGAGATACGACCCTCCACGCTGGCGGGGTCGAAGGTTTTGTCCATCATTGCAGCGATCCTCGCGCCATCCGGCGCCTGTCCGTGTCGAGCGCGCACAGAAAGCGGACCCGGCCGCTTTCGTCAATCCGCGCCGGGAATTCGACCTGTCGAGATCAGCCTCTGGGCGTGCGGGCGAGCCGCTCAATCTCGGCGCGCACGAGGTTCTCGACGAGACCGGGCAGGTTCTCGTCCAGCCACGACTTCAGCATCGGGCGCAGCATCTCCTTCACGAGGTCCTCGAGAGTATGCCCCCCGTGAGGAACGTGCAGGGAACCGAGCGAGACGAACGCGCTCGACACTGCGGCGGCCACCGCCGGAGACAGCAGGCTTTCTCCCGATGCAGTGTGTGAGGGCCCATCAGGCGCAGGGGCTGGCGCGCGCGGCGGCTCGGGTGCGGCCTCCGGCTCCTTCGGCCGGTTCATGATGAGAGGCTCGGCGATCTCCCGGAACTCGATGTCATCGTCCGGCTCGGTCGCCGGCCCGATCGAGGCGAGGTCGAGGACGTCCTCGTCTTCCTGTTCGGCCGGGGTCGCTGCAGGCTCGGGCGCTGAGGCCGGCGCGGCTTCGGAAGTCTCGTCGCCTGCAGGAGCGTCCTCGGCAATGATCCGGCGGATCGACGCGAGGATCTCCTCCATCGACGGTTCGTTCGCCTTCAGGCTCGCACTCATGAGCTACCGTCCATGCCGCCGCACAGGGAACGCGGCGAATCACCTCGCGGCGGGGCGCACGTCCACGCGGGCGAGTATGTCGGCCGCATTATCCAATGCAAGGAGCGCCGGGACCGGCCCTTGTGGAAAGGGCCGCACGCGGCGGCCCTCTTCTCGGCAGGTGTTGCAGTAACGCAGCGCGGCGTCACTGCCCGTCCGGCGTGCGCAGGCCGATCCACTTGTCGCGGACCTGCTCGTAGTGGACCCGCGGCTGGTAGTCGACGGTGGCGAGCCTGAGGTTGGCGGCAGACAGCCGGCCCGTCGCCGAAAGCAGCCCGTAGGACGCGACCACACGGTCGCGCTGGGCCGTGATCAGCGACACGCGGGCCGTCAGCAGTTCCTGCTGGGCGTTGAGGACGTCGAGCGTGGTGCGCTGGCCAACCTTGGCCTCTTCACGCACGCCGTTCAGGGCCACCTCGGCCGCCTGGATCTGGGCCTGCGATGCCGTGATGCGTTCCTTGGTCGCTTCCAGCACGCCCCACGCCGAGACGACGTTCTGGCGCACGGTGTCGCGCGCCTGATCCGCCTCGATTCGGCGCTGGCCGAGCGTTTCCTTGGACTGCCGGACGCGGGCATAAACCTCGCCGCCCTCATAGATCGGAACCGAGAGCGTGCCGACGACCGCGGCCGTGTTGTTCTCCAGGTTAGACTGCTGGAAATCCCAGCGATGGGTGACGGTGCCCTGCAGGCCGACCGTGGGATAGAGCTCCCCTTCGACGATCTTCACCTGAAGTTCGGCGGCGTCCACCGCATGCAGGGCCGCAAGAATATTGGGATGTTCTGCCTGGGACTGGGCGATCGCCCCGTCGAGCGTGCGCGGCAGGACGGTGTCGAGAGCGCGCGCCGGAGCAAGCTGCCGGGCCTCGGCACCGATCACGGCGCGATAGCGGGCAAGGCTGGTCTTCAGGTTGCCTACCGCGGTGCTGGCGTCCGCCTGCGCGGCGGCGAGGCGAGCTTCCGCCTGTGCGACGTCGGTGCGCGTCACCTCGCCCACGTTGAACCGGTCGCGCGTCTGGCGAAGCTGTTCGTCGAGGACGTCGATGTTGTTGTTGCGCAGGCTCACAATGGCCGTGTCACGCAGCACGTCCATGTAGGACGTGGCGCCGTCGAGCAGGACAGACTGCTCGGTCACCCGCAACTGCTCACGCGCGGCGAGCACGTTCGAGTCGGCCTGGCGAACCGAATTGTAGGTCCGGCCGCCGTTGAACAGGTTCTGGTCGACCTGCAGCCCGACGCCACGCGGGATTGAATTGTCGTTTTGCCAGGGACCCGTGCCAAGGCGCTGATCCCGGGTCTGGGCGCCGATGTCGCCCGACGCCGTGATGCGCGGCCGGTATCCCGACAAAGCGCGCGGCACGTTCTCGTCGGTGGCCCTCACGCCGGCACGGCCCGCATTGAGCTGCGGGTTGCCTGAATAGGCGCGGGCCAGCGCGCCCTCGATCGTTTCGGCAGACGCACTCTGCGCCATGGCTGCGAGCGCGACGCTGCCGAGCAGAAGTACACGCATCATCCTGGACGATTGGTTCAGCAAGTCGCCACCCTTCGTTTCCGCCGGCCGGTACGCTTCACGTTCCGACATCATCCTCGTCGTGAGTCTAGCAAGCCGAGGCTAAACATGTTTATGCGCGCTGTCGTGAACGCACCACACGGTCCCGCCGCATTCCAGCCGATTTTGAGACGGTGCCGCAAAAAGGCGACACTGTTCCAAAACACTACGTCTCGCCGCAGTCAAAAGACGAACGCCGGCTCGGGCCGGAATTCGTCGAGTACGGGCGCTGCTGCATCGAACACCGGGCGCGACGAGAGAGCCTCGCCCGAACGTCGGTAGAGAAGCGCGCGCCCTGCCCTGCCCTCGCCCTTCACGCCCACCAGCTTGCCGCCGTCGGCGAGTTGCGCGAGCACCTCGGCCGGCTCCACGAGATAGGCTCCGTCGATGAGGATGATGTCGTAGGGTGCGCCGGCGCGATGACCGTTCGCGAGTGCGCCCTCGACCACTGTGACACCCGGAGCGCCGGCCTCCGGAAGGCGGCGCCGGGCCTCGGCTGCGAGGGAGGGCTCGGACTCGAGCGCCACGACCTCGCAGCCCATGCTTGCAAGCACGGCCGCCGCGTAGCCGGTGCCCGCGCCGACGACGAGCGCCTTGGCTCCCGGCAGCGGCTGCGCCGCCTGGATCATGCGGGCGAGCACCATCGGGTTCATCATTTCCCGCGGCCTTTTCTCCGGGTCCGTGCCGGGGAGAGGCAGCGTCCGGTCGACATAGGCGATGTTCTGCTGGCGGGGGCCCAGGAATGCCTCGCGCGGAACGGCGAGAAACGCCGTGATGACCTCGTGCTGCGTCACGTCGAAGGTGCGCAGCTGTCCATCCACCATCATGCGGCGCTGCAGGGCGAAGTCGGGCATGGAAAGCTCCCGCGAACCTGAATCGTTGCCGCTGCGGCGGCCCGTCGGGTGGGTTTTCAGCCAGGGTGGCTCAGAATGCAAGCGCCCAACCGGCCGTGCGCGACGCCTGCCGCACCAGCCTGAACTCATCCTGGTTGAGAGAAGGTGGAGGCCTCGCCCGGAATCGAACCGGGGTGCAAGGATTTGCAGTCCTCTGCGTAACCACTCCGCCACGAGGCCATCGCGGCGCGCCGTTCCCGGCGCGGGCGCATCCCCTTAGCAAGACTGCACCAGCCGCGGCAACCCCTTTCACCGGCGGCCAGGCTTCCGCCGGTCGCTGCCAGATGCCGAAATTGGCGCTTGCCATCCCCTGCCCCGGATTGTATTTCCCCCGCCACGGTCCCCGATAGCTCAGCTGGTAGAGCATTCGACTGTTAATCGAATTGTCGCAGGTTCGAGCCCTGCTCGGGGAGCCACCCTTCACCAGACATCAGGCTTTTGCTGCCGACGGGCCGCCGCTTTCGGTCGTTCTGCGGGAGGTTTTGAGCCGGCTGTGCATTTCTCCACTGCGTCTGATCCATGCCCCGGCATGGTGCGTAACCTCCGCTCTGGCCCAGGCGGGTCTCCTATCCTCGTGACCGGGTCGTCATGCCGTCTTCATCGATCGTCTGGTTCCGTGACGACCTGCGTCTTGCCGACAACCCCGCGCTGACCGAAGCCGCCGCTTCCGGCGGGCCCGTGATCGCCGTCTACGTCCATGACGTTGAAAGCGAGGGCATGCGCGCGCCCGGCGGCGCGTCGCTGTGGTGGCTGCACCATTCCCTCACCGCACTGGGCGACTCGCTCCGCGCCCATGGCGTCCCGCTTCTGATTTTCCGGGAACCCGCGCGGGAGGCCGTCCTGCGCTGCGTCACCGAGACCGGGGCGACAGCCGTGCATTGGAACCGGCGTTACGGCGCCGCCGAGATCGCAGTCGACACCGCCGTGAAGGGTGACCTCAAGGCCGCCGGGATCGACGCATCGAGCCACAACGCCTCGCTGCTCTATGAGCCGTGGAAAGTGCGCTCCAAGGTAGGCGACCCGTTCAAGGTGTTCTCGCCCTTCTGGCGGGCGGCGATGGCGACAGGCGAACCGCCGCCGCCCCGCCCCGCCCCGTCGTCCATCAAGGGTGCGGAACTCCCGGCGGTTTCAGGCGCCGTTCGCCTGGAGGACCTCGACCTGCTGCCCACGAAGCCGGACTGGGCCGGCGGTTTCCGCGAGACCTGGCGTCCCGGCGAGGCAGGAGCCGCCGAGGCGCTGGATTTGTTCCTGGAGGAAGGCCTGCATCTCTACGCCGGCAACCGGGACCGTCCGGACATGCCGGCAACGTCGAGCCTGTCGCCGCGCCTGCGCTTCGGCGAGATCGGGCCGCGCCAGGTCTGGCATGCGGCAGCCCACGCGCTGCATGACGGGCGTATCCGCGCGACAGAGAAGGACCTCGCCAAGTTCCACACCGAGCTCGGCTGGCGGGAGTTCTCCTATCACTTGCTTTTCCACAATCCCGACCTCGCCCGGACGAATTTTCAGCGCCGCTTCGACGCTTTCCCGTGGCGCGACGACCGGAAAAGCTTACGCTTGTGGCAACGCGGCTTGACGGGGGTTCCGATCGTCGACGCCGGAATGCGCCAGCTCTGGCGCACGGGGTGGATGCACAACCGGGTGCGAATGATCGTGGCGTCGTTTCTCGTCAAGGATCTGCTGATCGACTGGCGCGCGGGCGAGGAGTTTTTCTGGGACACGCTCGTTGATGCCGACCCGGCCAACAACGCGGCCAGCTGGCAGTGGGTGGCGGGATCCGGCGCCGACGCCGCTCCTTACTTCCGCGTCTTCAATCCCATCACGCAGGGCGAGAAGTTCGACCCGGACGGAATTTATGTGAGGCGCTGGGTCCCCGAACTGGCCGGCCTTCCCAACGCCGTCGTTCACCGTCCCTGGGAAGCATCCCCGGCCGTGCTGGCGGAGGCCGGGGTACGGCTCGGCGAGACCTACCCCGGGCCAATGGTCGACCATGGGCGGGCGCGCGACCGGGCTCTCGCCGCTCTTGCCTCGCTCAAACCGGATGGCTCCGGCTCCCGTATATCCTCCGACACGGCAGACTGACGTGAGGGAGTGGGCATGCGAGTAGCCATCGTCGGAACGGGCATCAGCGGGAACGGCGCCGCCTACGCACTGGCGACGAGCACGCCGCACGAACTCACCGTGTACGAGCGCGAGCCCCGGCTGGGCGGCCATTCCGCGACCGTCACGGTCGATTACGACGGCGTACCGATCCCGGTCGACACCGGCTTCATCGTCTACAACGAGAAGAACTATCCCGACTTCACGGCCCTGCTCGCGGAACTCGGCGTCGAGACCCTGGCCTCCGACATGAGTTTCGCAGTGTCGGCTCGCGGTGGCCGGTTCGAATGGTGCGGCCGCACCTACGACGTCGCGAACGGCCTCTTCGCGCAGCGCCGCAACCTGCTCTCCCCCGGCTATATCGGGATGCTGCTCGAGGTGCTGCGGTTCAACCGCGCCGCGATCCGCGACCGCGCCTCGGGCTCCCTCGCCGGCCTGTCGCTGGGCGAGTACCTCGCACAGGGTCGCTACTCCCGCCGGTTCCGCGACGATTACCTGATCCCGATGGGTGCCGCGATCTGGTCAATGTCGGCGGCCGCCATGCTGCGCTTCCCGGCCGAGAGCTTCGTCGCCTTCTTCGAAAATCATCACCTCCTGCAATGGGAGCGGCCGGTCTGGCGCTCGGTGGTCGGGGGCAGCCGCTCCTATGTCGAGCGCATAACCGAGCCCTTCCGCCACCGGATCAGGTCTGGGTGTCCGGTGGTTTCGGTCCGGCGGACATCCGCAGGGATCATCGTGACCGACGCCTCGGGAACGGCCGAAACGTTCGACCACGTCGTCATGGCGACGCATTCCGACGAGGCCCTCGCCCTGCTGTCGGATCCGACACCGGCTGAAACGCATGTGCTGGGTTCGATCGGCTTCCGCGACAACGATGTCTGGCTGCACCGGGACGCGAGCCTCATGCCGCGCCGGCGCCGGGCCTGGTCAGCATGGAACGTCATCCAGGGCGACGACCCCGAGGCGGACCTCTGCGTGTCCTACTGGATGAACGCGCTGCAGCGCATTGACCGGTCGAAGCCGGTGTTCGTGACGCTCAATCCTCCGCAGCCGCCGGCCGAGCACCTCACTTTCGGGCGCTACTCCTACGCGCATCCGCAATACAACGCCGCGGCCATCGCAGCGCAAAGGCAACTGCACGAGATCCAGGGCAACGGTGGCATCTGGTACTGCGGAGCCTGGACCGCCTACGGCTTCCACCAGGACGGGCTCGCCTCGGGTCTCGACGTGGCCGAGGCGCTGGGCGCCAGCGTGTCGTGGCGCGCCGGTCCCACCCGGGACGCGGTCCCGTTTGCCGAGGCGGCAGAATGACGGCCCAGGCCTTCGCGCCACCCGCCGAACCAGCATCGCTCTATGTCGGGAGCGTCATGCATGCGCGGATGAAGCCTGCGTCGCATCGATTCACCTATGAGGTCGTGTCGCTTCTCATCGATCTCGACCGGCTGGATGATGCGGATCGGGCAAGCCCGTTTTTTTCGGTGGACCGGTTCAACCTCTGGAGCTTTCGCCAGTCCGATCACGGGCCGAGGGACGGGACGTCCCTGCGGGCGTGGGTGGGCCGGGTCCTCGCCGATGCCGGCCTGGACCTCACCGACGGCCGCGTGCTGCTGCAATGCTACCCGCGGGTGATGGGCTACGTCTTCGATCCCCTGTCCGTCTACTTCTGCTACGGCCGGGATGGCGGACTGGCCGCGGCCGTCTACGAGGTCCGCAACACGTTCGGGGAGCACCACACCTATGTCGCGCCGGTCCGCGCCGGCGAGATGAGCGCCGCGGGTCTGCGGCAGAGCCGGCGCAAGCTGTTCTATGTCTCGCCGTTCAACGCGGTGGACATGGACTATCTCTTCCGCCTGCGCCCGCCGACCGACGACATCGCCATCCGCATTCTCGCTACCGACTCCGGCGGACCCCATCTGGCTGCGACATTCCACGGCAGCCGCCGTGCCTTGACCTCGGCCGCACTGTTGGCAGCATGGGCGCGTTTTCCATTGCTGACGCTGAAGGTCGTTGCTGCCATTCACTGGGAAGCACTGAAGCTCTGGCTGAAGGGTCTGCGCATGGTGCCGCGGCCTGTCGCGCCTCCTCCCCTCAGCCATGACGGCGAGCCGCTGGCGCCGCCGTCTCCCCGCCAGGCCAATGCCGCCCGCGCCGACGCCGTGACGGGCCCTTCGACCAAGGCTTTTGCGCCATGACCATGACGACGATCCTCGAACGCGGCACCATCGCCAAGACATCGCCAATCGGGCTGGGCCCCGATTCGGTGTCGCGCGCCACGCGTGGCCTGCCTTTCGCCGTGCGCCAGGCCTTCGCCTTCGCCGCGCGGCTGGAAGCCGGCACTCTCACGGCACGCATGCCCGATGGCCGGATCTTCCGCTTCGGAGGCAAGCTGCCGGGCCCGGATGCCGAGATCTTCGTCAAGAACTACGCCTTTGCCCGGCGCCTCATCGGATCGGGAGACATCGGTATCGCGGAGGCCTACCTCCGCGGGGAGTGGGAGACGCCGGACCTGACCGCCTTCCTGGAGGTGTTCTGCGCCAACCACGCCCTGATCGCGCAGATGCTGGAGAACCGCCCGGTCGTCCGCTGGATCCAGCAGGTGCGCCACTGGCTGAACCGCAACACGAAGTCGGGCTCGCGGCGCAACATCCACGCGCATTACGACCTCGGCAACGCCTTCTACGAGGCGTGGCTCGACCCGACGATGACCTACTCCTCGGCTCTGTTCGCCGAGGGCGACAACGACCTGTCATCCGCCCAGACACGCAAGTACCGGGAACTCGCCCGGGCCACCGGAATCGAGCCCGGCCACCACGTGCTGGAGATCGGCTGCGGCTGGGGAGGCTTCGCCGAGTTCGCGGCCAGGGAGATCGGCTGCCGCGTCACCGGCCTCACCATCTCCCAGGAACAGTTCGACTACGCGCGCCGCCGCATCTTCGAGCAGGGGCTGGCGGAGAAGGTCGACATCCAGCTGCGCGACTACCGCGACGAGACGGGCACGTTCGACCGGATTGCCTCGATTGAAATGTTCGAGGCGGTCGGCGAGGAATACTGGCCTGTCTACTTCCAGCAGCTCAGGGACCGGCTGGCAGCGGGCGGGCGCGCCGGACTTCAGATCATCACGATCCAGGACCGCTTCTTCGAAACGTACAGGCGGGAGATCGACTTCATCCGCCGGTACATTTTCCCAGGCGGGATGCTGCCCTCCCCTTCGGGACTGCGCCAGCTCGGCGAGAAGGTCGGCCTGACCGTGGCAGGCGAGCGCATCTTCGGGCGCGACTACGGCATCACCGTCGCGGCGTGGCGCGAGAAGTTCGTCGACGCGTGGCCGCATCTTGCGCCGCTGGGCTTCGACGAGCGCTTCAAGCGGATGTGGACCTACTACCTGTCCTACTGCGAGGCCGGCTTCCGCGCCGGCAACATCGACGTCAGGCAGGTCGTGTTCGCCAAGTCCACGTGACCGGCCAGCCCGCGCCGGCCGGCGGCGACGAGGAACCCTCCTCCGCGCGGCTGGCGGCCTATGCCGCCCCTGCCCTCCCGCTCGCCATCATCGCCCTGCCCTTCTACGTGCTCGTCCCCGCCTTCTACGCAGGCGAGTTTGGGCTGGCGATCGCGGCCGTAGGCCAGGTACTCTTTGGCGTCAGGCTCCTCGACGCGTTCAGCGACCCGCTGGTCGGCGTCCTGGCCGACAGGTTCCGGCCGCGCCTCGGGCGCCGCAGGCTTTGGGTGGCTGCGGCCGTGCCCGGCGTGGTGGCGGGGGCGTGGCAGGTGTTCTCGCCGCCCGCCGGTGCAGGTCTCCTGCACCTCGCGCTGTGGGGGTGCGTGCTGTCCGTGGCATGGACGACGATCCAGATCCCCTACTCCGCCTGGGGGGCTGAACTCTCGCGTTCCTATGCCGGTCGCAACCGCGTTACGGCCTGGCGCGAAACCTTCACCGTCGTCGGCACGCTGCTGGCGCTGGCCACCCCGGCCATCCTTCCCGCCTTCGGCATTCCCGGCGACAGGGCGGTGCTGACGACCTTCGCGGTCGCAGTCGCGATGCTGCTTCCCCTGACGGCCCTGATCGCCGTCCGCACGGTTCCCGAACCTGTCGAGCGGTCGCGGTCCCGCCTGAGTGGAGTGGCACGCTGGAAGCACATGGCCGCCAACCGGCCGTTCCGCCGGCTGATCGCTGCGTTTCTCCTCAACGGGCTCGCCAACGGGCTTCCTGCCACGCTCTTCCTCTTCTACGTCCGCCACAGGCTGGAGGCGGAGAGTGCCGCCGGTCCGCTTCTGGTGCTCTACTTCGTGTGTGGAATCGCCGGGGTCCCGTTCTGGCTCTGGCTCGCGCGCCGGACGTCGAAGCACCGGGCCTGGTCGCTGGGGATTATCCTGGCGTGTGCCGGCTTCCTGCCGGCAAACCTGCTCGGCCCCGGGGACGTTGTTCTCTTCGCAGCAGTGGTCGTCGTGACCGGCCTCGCCCTTGGCGCCGACGTGATTCTTCCGGCCTCGATTCAGGCCGATGTGATCGATGTCGATACGGCCGAATCGGGTGAGGAGCGCGCCGGGCTCTATCTGTCGGTCTGGGCGCTCGCGACGAAGCTGGCGCTCGCCGGGGCTGTGGGGATCGCCTTTCCGGTGCTCGGCATGCTTGGATTTGATCCCGGCGCGGGATTGACGAGCCCGGCGGGCCTCACCGGGCTGGCTGTGCTCTATGCCGGCGTGCCCGTCGTCCTGAAGCTCGCGGCGATCGCGGCGATCTGGGGCTTCCCGCTCGACGCGGCCGCTCATGCATCGATCCGGAGCCGGATCGAAGCCGCCGCAAGGGCATGACGGCCTTGTCTCTTGGCTTCAGCGTTTGCCGCCGAGGGCACTTCCGACGAGCGGGAAGTAGACGCTGTAGGGAAGAAGGTTGAGAGCCTTGAGCAGCCACGCCATCCGGCGTGGGAAGGCGATCTCGAAGCCGGCATTGGCGAAGCCATTGCAGATCCGCCGCGCCGCGTCCTCCACCCCGATCAGGAACGGCATGGGAAAGTCGTTCTTGTCGGTCAGCGGCGTCTTCACGAAGCCCGGGCACACGACCTGGATGGTCACGCCCGCCGCGTCGCCGCTGAACTTCAGGCTTGCCGCCATGTTGATCAGCGCAGCCTTCGTGGCACCATAGGCAGCCGAGCGCGGCAGCCCGCCATACCCCGCGACCGACGCGTTGATCGCGATCTGCCCACGCCCGCGTTCCGTCATCAGGCGCAGCAAGGGCTCGAGCGCGTTGGCAACGCCGCCCACGTTGATGTCGAAGGTTCGCTTCACCAGCGCGGCGTCGAACAGCACGCCGGTGTCGGGGTAGTAGGTCCCTGCGTTGAGGAAAGCGAGCGTGATGGGGCCATGCGCGGCCTCGATGGCCTCGATCGCCGCCGCGAGGCCCGCCTGGTCGGTGACGTCGCAGGGATAGGCGTGGACCCGACCGCCGGACTCTGCAGCCAGGCTCTCCAACTCCTCGCGCCGGCGCGCGCTGGCAGCTACCGTGAAACCACGCCGGGCCATCTCAAGCGCGACCGCCCGCCCGATGCCGGAACTCGCACCCGTGATCCAGACCACCCCGTCTCCGGGCGTGGCGCGATAGCCGGACGGCATGGGTCCGCTCCCGTGTCGAAGCTGATGGATACGACGGAGGAAAGCTGATGGGGCGACGCCGGCCCCGTGAGGCCGGCTCGCTGGTCAGTGACCAATGAAGCGCTGGAACAGCCTGCCAACAGGCCCCGTCAGCCGGAGCGGAGCGTCGATCACCGCGAAGCAGATGCAGTCCTCGTCCTCGTCGGCCCGCGGATGATGGTCGAGATCGCTGTCGGCGACGGCGATATCACCCCGGCGATAGTGACCCGTGGAGTCGGAGAACCCGCCGCGCAGGACGAGGGTCACCTCGGATCCGTCATGGGTGTGCGAAGGCATCACCCGGCCCGGCCGGATCCAGTACAAAGTCGACTCGGCGTCACTCTGCCCGGAAACCTTGAACTCCTTGATGCCGGGCAGCCGGGTCTTCCACGGCACCTCCGAGATCCCGCGCTTCAGAAGCGACTTCAGCGGCGGGGGCAGGATCGTGCATGGCGTATCGGAACGGGCGGGAGCAGGCTCTCCGCCATCCGAGAAAATCGCGGCGAGCTTGGCATCCCTGTCGCGGATGGCGCACGGATGCGTCTCCTCGATCGCGCGGCTGCACATGGCCTCCATCGCTGCCACGAAGCCTCGATTGTCGGGCTTCAGGCAGAGGTGCGCAGCCACGAGGGACTGCAACGGCGGGCTCAGTGTCCCCGCCGCGTAGCCAGCGAGCAACTCGTCGATCGGACGCTCTGGCGCCGGTGTGAAATGATGCAGGCTCAAGCTCGACCTTCCGTATCGCCCTGTCCGGACCCGTGACGGTCCGGACTGTCAATCTCATCAGACTTACGTGCCTCTACCCCAACCGGATCACGGCTCCGGCATCGATCGTCCATAACGCAGTCCCCGGTCAATATATCCCCACGGCAGCGCTTACGCCATGCGAAGCGTTGCCGCGCGGGAACGCAGGGAGACGCTTGCCGGGCCCGGCATCGAACGGTACTCGATAGTCTTGGACAGGCGTCCCGGCACGGAGACGAGATGGGTACGATCCTGCTTTTTCGCGACGACGCGTATGCGCGGTCCACCTCCGCGGAGGTCGCAGGGCTCGACGAGGCGGGTCGGGTCATTCTCGACCGGACGGTGTTCTATGCGATGGGCGGCGGCCAGCCCGGCGACTCCGGGACGCTGGTCGACGGCACCGGGCGGACGCTGCCGGTCACGACCGCGGTTTACGGGCCGGACAAGACGACTGTCCTTCACGTGCTGGCCGACGGCGCCCAACCTCCCGCTACCGGCGAAACGGTGACGGCCGCCATCGACTGGGATGTGCGGCACGCGCGCATGCGCATCCACACCGCGCTGCATCTCCTCACTTCCGTGCTGCCCTATCCCGTAACCGGAGGCTCGATAGGCGACGGCGAGGGCCGTCTCGACTTCGATATCCCGGATGCCGGACTCGACACGGACGAGATCACGACGAAGCTCAATGAACTCATCGGTCGCAACGCCGCGGTCGGCGACCGCTGGATCACCGACGAGGAGCTCGACGCCAATCCAGGGCTCGTCAAGACCATGTCGGTGCAGCCGCCGCGCGGTTCCGGCCGCGTGAGGCTTGTGGAAATCGAGGGCATCGACCTGCAGCCATGCGGCGGCACGCATGTGCGCAACACCGGCGAAATCGGTACGGTGCTGATCACGGGCATCGAGAAGAAGGGCAAGCAGAACCGCCGCGTGCGGATCGCTCTCGCCTGACCCGAACAGGAGACGCGCATGGCCAGTCCCTTCGTAACGGCCGAATGGCTGGAGGCTCATCTCTCCGCGCCCGACCTCGTTGTGGTCGACGGATCCTGGTACCTCCCGGCGCACCAGCGCGACCCTCGCGCGGAATACGCGGCCGGTCATATACCGGGCGCCGTGTTCTTCGACGTCGATCGGATCGTGGACGACTCGACGGGGCTCCCGCACATGCTGCCGCGCCCTGAGGATTTCGCCCGCGACGTCGGCGCGCTCGGTATCGGCGACGGCATGCGGATCGTCGTCTACGACGGCGCGGGGCTGTTCTCCGCACCGCGCGTGTGGTGGACCTTCCGCACCTTCGGGGCGGACGACGTCTCCATCCTCGAAGGTGGCGCCCCCGCATGGCGCAGCGCCGCCCGGCCCTGGACCGACGATCCGGCCCGCCGCCGCACGGCGGTGTTCACGCCGCGCCTGAACCATTCCGCGGTCGCCGATCTCGCGGCCGTCGAGCAGGCGCTTTCGGCAGGCTCCTCGCAGGTGGTCGATGCCCGGCCGGCGGATCGCTTTCGCGGCGACACCCCCGAGCCGCGCCCTGGCGTGCGGTCGGGCCATATGCCGGGCGCCCTGAACGTGCCGGCAACGTCGATCATCGCGGACGGGAAACTCCGGCCAGCGGCGCAGATCGAGGCGGCCTTCAAATCGGCAGGCGTCGATCTGGACCGCCCCGTCATCACCAGCTGCGGCTCCGGCGTGACCGCCGCCATCCTGGCGGTCGGCCTCGAGACGCTCGGCAAGCCGATCCGGTCGCTGTACGACGGGTCATGGACCGAATGGGGCAGCCGCGAAGACAAGCCTGTCGCGACCGGTCCGTCGTAGCCCGCTTCAGTGCCGATCAGGGCGGAAGCCCGGGATCACGGCTTTCAGCTCCGCGCCGGCTGGCGATAGGCCCGCCAGCCGATGACCACGGCCAGCACCGCCTCGGCGAGGAAGAGCAGCCCCAGCCAGCGGTCCGAACCGATGGCGGCCAGTCCAGACGTGGCTGAGGTCCACCAAAACCCTTCGCAAGGGCATCGCCCGCCCCATGTCGCGGCGCTCACGACGGGCGCCGCCCAGGCGGCCTGAACCGCCCCGATGAGCACGATGGCGGTAAGCCATCCGCGGTGCCAGGCATCTGCTCCGGCGATGACCAGCGCGATCAGGCCGGCCGCCCAGAAGGGCGCCGAGGCGAAGGCCGCCACCACCAGGGATGCCGTGTGGCACTGCCCGCAATCGACGGCGAGGATTCCCGCCAGCGCCACGATGGCTCCAGCCGCGATACAGGAGGTCGCGAGCACCACGGCGCGGTTGCCGAGAGCCCGCACGGCCCCCACGACGACGAGGATGCCGAGCGCCGAGAAAAGCAGGACGGCGCGCATGGTCCGCCCCTGGCGAGCTCAGTGCAGGATCTGGCTGAGGAAGAGCTTGGTGCGTTCGTGCTGGGGATGCAGGAAGAACTCCTCCGGCGTGTTCGCCTCCACGATCTGGCCGGCATCCATGAAGATGACCCGGTTGGCGACCTGTCGTGCGAAGCCCATCTCGTGCGTCACGCAGATCATGGTCATGCCGTCCTGCGCCAGCGAGACCATCGTGTCGAGCACCTCCTTCACCATCTCGGGGTCGAGTGCGGAAGTGGGCTCGTCGAAGAGCATGATCTTCGGGCTCATACAGAGTGCGCGCGCGATGGCGACACGCTGCTGCTGTCCGCCCGAAAGCTGGCCTGGGTACTTGTTGGCCTGCTCAGGAATCTTGACGCGCCGGAGGTAGTGCATCGCGACCTCGTCGGCCTCCTTCTTCGGCATCTTCTTCACCCAGATCGGGGCGAGCGTGCAGTTTTCGAGAATAGTGAGGTGCGGGAACAGGTTGAAATGCTGGAACACCATGCCGACCTCGCGCCGGATCTCGTCGATGCGCTTGAGATCGTTCGTCAGTTCCACGCCATCGACGACGATGCGGCCCTTCTGGTGCTCCTCGAGCCTGTTGACGCAACGGATCATCGTCGACTTGCCCGACCCCGACGGGCCGCACACGACCACGCGTTCACCGCGCCCGATGGTCAGGTTGATGTCGCGAAGGACATGGAATTCGCCGTACCACTTGTTGACGGCCTGCATTTCGATGGCGGTGGTGGTGCGCAGGTTGGTCGGCTTCAGGCTGGCGGGAGCGGCGCTCATGCTCGTGGTCCCTATCGTTTGTCGGCGACCGCAAGGCGCTGCTCGACGGAGCGCGCGTAGCGGGACATGGCGTAGCAGCAGATGAAGTAGAAGACGGCGGCATAGAGGTAGCCGGTCGTGCTCACCGTCGGCGCGGCCCAGACGGGGTCGATGCGGGCCGCCTCGATGGCTTTCAGGAAGTCGAAAATGCCGACGATGACGACGAGCGTCGTGTCCTTGAACAGGCCGATATAGGTGTTGACGATGTTGGGGATCGTGATCTTCAGCGCCTGCGGAAGCACGATGAGGCGCATCATCTGCCCGTAGGGCAGCCCCAGCGCCATCGCGCCCTCGTACTGACCCTTGGGCAGCGCCTGCAGGCCGGCGCGAACCACCTCGGCCATGTAGGCGGCGGCAAAGAGAGCGATACCGATCAGCGCCCTCAGCAGCTTGTCAGGCTGCAGGAAGGGCGGCACGAACAGCGGCAGCATCACGCTGGCCATGAACAACACCGTGATCAGCGGCACGCCACGGACAAACTCGATGTAGATCACCGAGACGAGCCGGATGGCGGGCATCGCCGATCGCCGCCCCAGTGCGAGCAGGATGCCGACGGGCAACGACACGACGATGCCCACAGCCGAGCAGACGATGGTGACGAGGATCCCGCCCCACAGGTTCGTCTCGACGAACGGCAGGCCAATCGCAGGCCAGCCGATGAGGAGGATGTAGGACAGCACCGGAAGGGCGATGAAGAAATAGACTGCGCCGATGTCGCGGCGGGGAGCCCTCAGCCACAGCAGCCATACGACCCCGATCGCCAGCAGCGCGAAGAACACGTCCACCCGCCAGCGCTGCGGGACCGGATAGGACCCGTAGGTGAAGTAGGCGGCACGGTCGCGCACGAAGGCCCAGCATGCACCGACGACGGGCCGCTGCTCGGTGAGGATGCAGGCCTCGCGGTCCTTCCCGGACCACACGGCGTCGAAGAACACGAAGTTCAGGAAAGGCGGGATGATCCACAGCATGAGGGCCAGGATCAGGATCGTCATGGCGATGTTGAACGGCCCCGACAGCAAATGGGTCCGCACCCAGGCCCAAGGCCCCGCGACCGAGGACGGCGGCGGCGAGGGATCGAGCGCCGCGGTTCGGACGTAGGCTGTCCCCGAGTCGACGGGGCTGTCGGTCATGTCGGCGATGCTGCTCATCGGCGCGCCCTCACCGTTCGACCAGGGCCTTGCGGCCATTGTAGACGTTCATCGCAAACGACGTGACGAGGCTGATGGTGAGGTACACCAGCATGGTGATGCCGACGACCTCGATGGCCTGCCCCGTCTGGTTCAGCACCGTTCCGGTGAACACGTTGGCGAGGTCGGGGTAGCCGATGAACACTGCCAGCGTCGAGTTCTTGACGAGGTTCAGGTACTGGCTGGTCAGCGGCGGGATGATGACCCTGAGCGCCTGGGGAATGATGATCAGCCGCGTCGTCAGGTTCGGTCGCAGGCCGAGAGCGCTGGCCGCCTCGGTCTGCCCCCGCGACACCGCCATGATGCCGGCCCGAACCACTTCGGTGATGAAGGCTCCGGTATAGAGCACCAGGCCGAAGAGCAACGCCAGGAACTCCGGCTGCACGTTCAGCCCGCCGGAGATGTTAAACCGGCCGGCTTGCGGATACTCGAAGGCGAGCGGCCTTCCCAGCAAGAGGAAAACCAGCACGGGCAACCCGACGACAAGCGCCAGGGTCACAGTCAGCACCGGGGCCTGCTGGCCCGTCGCCATCTGGCGCCGGCTCGCCCAGGCCCGGAAGAAGATCGAACCGACGATGCCGGCGAAGAATGCCGCAATGACGAAGTCGAAACCGTCGCCGGGCAGAGGCCGCGGCATGAACAGGCCGCGCTGGTTGAGAGCGGTGGAGAACGGCAGCTGGTAGCTGTCGCGAACCGCCGGAAGCGCCTTGAGAACGGCGTTGTACCAGAACAGCAACTGCAGCAGCAGCGGGATGTTGCGCACGATCTCCACGTACCAGCGTGCCACGCCGGCGACGAGGATGTTCCGGGACAGGCGCGCCACGCCCATCGTGAAGCCGAGAACCGTCGCCAGGACGATGCCGATGACCGCGACAAGGAGTGTGTTGAGAAGGCCGACCCAGAAGGCCTGCCCGTAGCTGCTGATCGATTCAGAATACGGGATCAGCGTCTGACTGATCGGGAACCCGGCGACCGTGTCCCAGAAGCCCAAACCGCGCGCGATCTTCTGCGCCCGCAGGTTCTCGTTGGCGTTGCTGATGGCCTCCCAGGCAAGAAAGGCCACGAGGAGAACGACGACGACCTGGAAGACGGTCGACCGGACCCGCGGATTGTTCCACAACGCTACGCGATCAGGCTGGGCCGACCCGACAGTCTGATCCACCATTCCGACCTCCGTTCCGCGCGACTGCGTTCTGCAAGCCGTGTGCCGGAAAGGGCGGCGCGCCGCGCGCCGCCCTCAGCGGTATCAGCGGATCGGAGGAGCGTATTGCAGGCCGCCCTTCGACCAGAGGCCGTTCAGTCCGCGCGCGATCTTCAGCGGCGAACCCTGGCCGACGGTGCGCTCGAAGCTCTCGCCGTAATTTCCGACGTGCTTGATGATCCGCACCGCCCAGTCGTTGGTCAGGCCGATGCCTTCGCCGAACTTGCCCTCAGTCCCGAGCAGACGCTTGATGTCGGGATTCTCCGACTTCATGCTCGCCTCGAGGCTGGCCTGCGTCACGCCGAGTTCCTCGGCCGTGATCATGGCGTAGAGCGTCCACTTGATCAGGTCGAACCATTGGTCGTCGCCGTGGCGGACGGCTGGTCCGAGCGGCTCCTTGGAGATGATCTCGGGCAGGACGAGGTGCTCGTCAGGCTTGGCGAGGCGGAGGCGCTCGGCGTAGAGGCCGGAGGCGTCCGTCGTGAAGGCGTCGCAGCGGCCGGCGTCGTAGGCCTTCAGCGTTTCGTCGGACGTGGCGAAGGTGACCGACTTCAGCTCCAGCTTGTTGGCGCGGAAGTAGTCGGCCAGGTTCAGCTCGGTCGTGGTGCCCTGCTGGACGCAGATGGACGCCCCGCTGAGCTCGAGCGCCGAGGCGATCTTCAGGCTCTTGCGAACCATGAAGCCCTGGCCGTCATAGTAGTTGACACCCGTGAAGTTCAGGCCGAGCGAGGTGTCGCGCGACATGGTCCAAGTCGAGTTGCGGACGAGGACGTCCACTTCGCCCGACTGGAGCGCCGTGAAGCGGTCCTTGGCGGAGAGCGGTACGAACTTGACCTTCGTCGGATCGTCGAAGATGGCTGCGGCGATGGCGCGGCAGAACTCGACGTCGAGCCCCGTCCAGTTGCCCTGCGCGTCCGGCTGGCCGAAGCCGGCGAGACCCGTGTTGGCGCCACACTGCAGGAAGCCCTTCTGCTTCACATTGTCCAGCGTGGCTGCCTGGGCGGCAGTGCCGGCGAAGGCGATCGTCGCGGCGAAGGCCGCGGACAGAGCGAACATTTTCATTGGCAATCGACTCCCACTGTCGTCGTTCGGACTGCACCGGACGTGCGGCACAGGCCCTGTGGCCGCCCCATTCCCCTCCCGGAACAAAGCCCGACCCAGATCGCTTGCATCTCAGTAGAGTTTACCGGGCCGGTCAAGCCTGCCCGCGGCTGCGCACGCGCCTCCGCCTTGACGCTGCGAGGGCCATTCGTGCAAGTGCAGCGGACCCCCGCCCCTTCACAACCAGTGCCTGCGCGGATCGAGCGATGAAAGAACTGACACCTGAGGCCAAGGCCAGGCTCGGAAAACGCACGCGTCTGATGATGGCCGGCCGGCATCCGGACGAGCAGTTCGGCTTCGTCAACACTCCCATCTACCGCGGTTCGACAGTTCTGGCGAAGAGCGCGGCCGAATACCGCGACAGGACGGGCCGCTTCAACTACGGACGCCAGGAGAGCCCGACGATCGCCTCGCTCGAGGAGGCATGGACGGAGCTGACCGGAGCTGCGGGAACGGTGCTCGTCCCCTCGGGCCTCGCGGCAGTCGCCACGTCACTCCTCGCCGTCACCCAGGCAGGCGGCCACGTGCTGGTGACCGACAGCGCCTACTACCCGACCCGCCGCATCTGCCAGAAGCTCCTGAAGCGCTTCGGCGTCACCACGACCTTCTATGATCCCGCGATCGGCGCCGGCATTGCCGACCTGATCCGCCCCGAGACGACGGCAGTCTATGTCGAGTCGCCCGGCTCCTTGACCTTCGAGGTGCAGGACATCCCGGCGATCGCGGAGGCCGCGCACGCCCGCCGCGCGGCGGTTCTCATGGACAATACCTGGGCGACCCCGCTTTTCTTCGACGCACATGCGAAAGGCGTGGATATCTGCATCGAGGCGGGCACGAAGTACGCGAGCGGCGCCTCCGACATGCTGCTGGGGATGATCTCCGTCACGGAAGCCTACCTTCGCACGGTGCGCGACGCCTATGCCGACCTCGGCAACGGGCCCGGCCCGGAGGATGTCTTCCTCGCGCTGCGCGGCCTGCGGAGCCTGCCTCTCCGGTTGGCACAGCACCAGAGCTCTGCGCTTGTCGTGGCAGAGTGGCTCTCCGGCAGGCCGGAGGTCGAGAAGGTGCTCTACCCCGCCCTGCCCGGCGCACCCGGCCATGAACTCTGGAAGCGCGACTTCACAGGGGCCTCGGGGCTCTTCTCGATCGTGCTCCGCCCTGCCCTGCCCGCTTCGGTGGACGCCTTTGTCGACGGGATGACGCTCTTTGGCATCGGGGCCTCCTGGGGAGGGTACGAAAGCCTCGTGACGCTGTTCGACGGGGCGCCCATCCGGTCGACCGGCTCGTGGACGCCGGCCGGGCCGACCCTGCGCCTTCATATCGGCCTGGAAGATCCTCAGGACCTGATTGCGGACCTCGAGGCCGGACTGGCCCGGCTGGAGCCTGCTTAGGCTCAAGGAGCCAGCCACGACCCCGTCACGCCCGCGACAAAGTCGAACGCGGCCCGGCGATGGCCGGAATGGTCGAGATGCAGCACGTCCAGCCGGCGGATGCGACAGACGACGGCGCCGAAATTGATGCGGCCCGCGGCGATGGCATCGTCGGTTTCCGGCAGCGAGAACGCGTCTCCCGACGCGATGGCAGTGCCGGGCGCAGGCGACGTTCCGTAGCAGACGCGGCTCATCGGCTGCGACGTCGTCCAAGCAGCATCCGCATCCGCATCCCCGTGGTGGAGAGCCGCCACAGCCTCCGCACGGACCTGCAGCTTGGCGCCGGGATCATAGAAGAGGAGAGCGACCTCCGGCTTTGCAGCCAGCTCCCGCCACTTGGGCGAACGAACATCGGTGTGAAAGCGCAGCGACGGCACCGCGGGGTCGAATGCGCGCAGCACGACGATCCTTGCGCGAGGCGTACCATCCTCGCCGATCGTCGCCACCGACGGCGTGTGGCAGGGAGAGCGCCGGTCGGCGGTACCGCGGGCGAGCAGGCGAAAGGCCGTTTCCAGCATGTCCCGCAAGGCGGGGTCGGCGACGGAGGACGACAGGCTCACGAAGCGGATCCGTCGCGCTTCTCGCGCAGAACGAACATGATGTTGCGCACGTAGATACCGACCGCCAGGGCCTGTCCCAGGATGATGATCGGCTCGCGCTTCACCAGCCCGTAGACCAGCGTCATCATCCCGCCGGTAATCGAGAACACCCAGAATGCCATCGGCATGACGCTCCGCCCGGCCTTCTCGCTGGCGATCCACTGCACGATGAAGCGCGCCGTGAACAGCAACTGCGCCACGATGCCGAAGGCCAGCCAGAAATCGAACCGCGCAACGAAAACGTCCCACAGATAGTCGCGGAGGCCGTGCGAGAAGGCCAGAAGCATCAGGCGATATCCTTGACCTCGGGAACGGCCCTGCGCCGCCGGATCAGCCACCAGACCCCCATCAGGTCGAGAATGCCGACCCAGAGCCGGTCGAAGAAGCCGTAGTTGGAGACGCCGGTCAGTCGCGGACGGTCGACGACGTCGACGAGCACGACGTCGTAGCCCTCCCGGCGAACGAGCGCCGGCATGAACCGGTGCAGCGCGTCGAAATAGGGCAGCGACAGGTACACCTCTCGACGGACCGCCTTCAGGCCGCAGCCCGTGTCGCGTGTCCCGTCCCGCAGCACGGCGCCGCGGACGGCATTGGCGATGCGCGACTGCAGCTTCTTGAACCCGGTGTCCTTGCGTCCAAGGCGCTGGCCCGCCGCGAGCCCGGCCCTCGGACCCGCCGCGTCCAGTGCGGCGACGAGCTTGGGGATGTAGGCGGGATCGTTCTGTCCGTCCCCGTCGATGGTGACCACGACCGCCCCGCGCGCCTTCCTGATGCCGGTCCGGACGGCCGCGCTCTGGCCGCAGGACCGCGCGTGCGAGACCGCGCGAAGCCAGGGACGGTCCGATGCCAGGCCGGCCAGGGTGGCGGGCGTGGCGTCGGTCGACCCGTCATTGACGTAGACGACCTCGAACGCACCCAGCGCCGCGCAGGCGGCCTCGATCTCAGCGACAAGCGGCGCGATGTTGCCTGCCTCGTTTCGCACGGGCACGACGACGGAAACGGCTGGTACCGGAGACAGGCCGGACTCCGGAGAGCCTGGGGCGGCGGGTGCGCTCATGGATGCGTTCATTGGCCCACGTAAACCCCGATGTCGAGCTTGCGTCCGCCATTGATGTTGATGCCGTCGACGCGAGACACGAGCCGCGGCGTGATTCCCGCCTCCCGCGCACCCGCCTGGAAATCCTCTTCGTTCCGGCTCTCGACAAAGGCGACCCGGCATCCGCCCTCCTTGATGAAGGCGGCCGCATCCTTCGGATCGGGCATGGCGAGGTCCGTGCGCGTGAGGAAGACGAGGCTGGGCTCACGGAAGCCGACCGTGGCCATCCCCTGGGGCTGGCATCCCGCCGCGCCGGCTGCCGCCGCGAGGCGTGAACTCACGGCAATGCTGCGCAGGCTGGGTACCAACTCGCCGAAGGCTCCCACGCAGACCAGGACGGAGGCGACCGCCGCGGCCAGAACCGACGACCCGAGCCGGCCGGAAAACGCAAGCCTCCACGCCAGCAGCGAGACGGCAAAGGCTGCAGCAAGGAAGGCGAGCGCCGCAATCGGCACCCAGTGCTCCGTGAACCAACCCACGCCGCCGGCGGCAACCAGCAGGACAAAGGCGAGCAGCGGCAGCAGGCCCATCACGATCCGCGGAAGCATGCCCTCTACCGCCAGCTTGCCCCGCTCAGCGGCAATGAGGGCCATGAGGGCGAGCGCAGGATAGAGCGGCAGCACGTAGTGAGGGAGCTTGGTCGGTACCAGCTCGAAGACGATCCACATGGGGATTGCCCAGGCCAGCAGGAATGCAACGGCATCGTCGCGCCTGGCACGCCATGCGAACGGGATCGCGAGGAGGACGAAGGGGGCCATGGGCCAGGCCGTTCCCAGGAAAGCCGCGAGATAGGTGCCCGGCGGCGCCCAGTGCGACTCCTGCCCGCTCGCGACCTTCCCCAGCATGTCCTGCCCGACCGACTCGCCGAGGAAGGCTCCGCCGCTCTTGATCATGATCGCCACGAACCACGGCAGCACGACGAGAAGCACGAGAGGCAGCCCCCAGGCCGGCCGAAGCTTCGTCAGCCAAACGAAGGAGCGTTCGCGGATACCCAGCGCGACGGCGGCGAGCAGCGGCACCGCCGGCGTGATCGGCCCCTTGACGAGGATGCCGACACCGATTGCCACCCAGAAAGCCGCCGCCCACGCGACCGGGAGCCTGTATTGCGCGTCGTTGCGTGCAAGCCACGTTCGCGCCAGCGCAGCCATGGCGATCGCCACCGTCGCCGCCACGACCGCGTCCGTTTTGGCGAGGCGCGCCTCGACGCCGATCAGGATCGTCGACCCGAAGACGCAGGCCGCCAGGAATGCAGCCCGGCGTGTCGTCAGGGAGACGCCGGCCGCATAGGTGAACAGGACGGCCAGGATAGCCCCCAGGACCGAGGGAAGCCGGTAGAGCCAGATCGTCGTGCGCGCCTCGGGAAAGCCCAGCGCCTGAGCCGTCGATACTGCCGCGGCCTGGAGCCAGTAGATGCCGACCGGCTTCTTGTGGCGGGCCTCGGTCTGGAAGCGGATGTCGACGTAGTCCCCGGTTTCCAGCATCTGCTTGGTGGCCTGGGCGAAGCGCGGCTCGTCGCGATCCATCGGCGGCAGGCCGGAAAATCCGGGAATGAACAGAACGAGGCAGAGCAGCAGGAGCACCGCGACCGCACGCGCATGGCCGCCCTCGACAAAGCCGAAAAGCCCACCGCCGTCAGCAGCCTTCACCGTCGCCATCGCATGTCCCCGAGCGGCCGCCACATGCGGATCCGGACGGGGCGGCTTCTATCCCGGAACGCCGAGCGGCGGAAGCGTCAGTGTCCGTCAGGGCACGAACAGGAACAGCAGGAACGCTGCGAACACGGTAAGGTGAACCAGCCCGGTCAGCACGTTCGTGCGGCCGGATCCGAAGCTCACCACGCAGATGCCGAGCGTCAGCAGAAGCATGATCGTGTCGCGTGGTCCCAGCCCGAGGTCCACCTGCCGTCCGGTGACGAGCGATGCGAAGGCCACGGCGGGGATCGTCAGGCCGATGGTGGCGAGCGCCGATCCCAGCGCCACGTTGATGCTGGTCTGCAGGTGGTTGCGGAACGCCGCCCGGATCGCGCCGGTCCCCTCGGGAAGCAGCACGAGCAGCGCAACGAGGGCGCCGACGACAGCGTCCTGACGCTGCAGCCCGAGGCCGGACAGATTGTCCTCGACATCCGCCGCGACATGCTCGGCCATCATTACGATGCCCACCAAAGCCGCGAAAAGGAGGCCTACGGCGCTCCAGAACCTCAGCGCGCCGGGCTTCTCGTGCTCGGCTCCATGTTCGCCGACATCGAGAAAGTCGCCGCGATGGCGCACCGTCTGGATGTAGAGGAACCCGCCGTAGAGGAGCAGCGAACTGCCGGCCATGAAGACCATCTGGACGGGCGAGAGCGTCGGGCCGTGCGTGCTCGTGGTGTAGTCCGGCATCAGGAGCATGAGCACCGAGAGCGCGATGAGGACGCTGAGATAGGCGCTGGCGGCCTGCTGCCGGTGCTCCTGCTCCTTGTGCATCCAGCCGCCGATGAGCAGGCACAGCCCGATCAGCCCCGTGCACACGATCATGACGACCCCAAACACGGAATCGCGAGCGAGCGTCGGGTTGTTCTCCCCGTGCAGCATCATGGAGACGACGAGGGAAACCTCGATGACCGTCACGGAAATCGTGAGCACCAGCGTCCCGAAGGGCTCGCCGATGCGCAGGGCCACGATCTCGGCCTGATGGACGGCGGCAAACACAGCGCCGATCAGCACGACGAGGCTGACGGCCGGGATCAGGATGGACAGGCCGGGCTGCTCGTAGAGACTGTCGGGGATGAGATCGAGCCCCACGGCGAGCGCCAGCGCGACGGCGGGAGCAACGGTCCCGATGCCCCAGCCGCGAGTTTTCATGCCGCGCTCCCCGATTCCGTGCAGGGCAGCCTAGATGTTTCAACCTGCAAGCGAAACAGCGGCCGCGTTGGCGGCGCTCAATCCGCGGCGGCCGGCACGGCGGCCGGGCGGCCCCGGCGCACGAAGAGCCAGAGCGCGACGAGCGACATCAGCCCGCTCGCCAGGAAGGGCGCACCCGGCAGGTGCACGGCAGCGTCAGGGCCCGAAAACGCGCCGAAAAGCTGGGTTGCCAGCAGCGGCCCGACGATCGACGTGACGCCGCTCAGGCCCGCCACGGCACCCTGGAGCTCGCCCTGCTCGTCCGGCCCCACCCGCTGGGACATCATCGCGTTGATGGCAGGCATGGCGATGTTCTGCAGGGCACCGGCAACCAGCAGGACGTAGATCATCCATCCCTGCGTTGCCGCGGCATAGGCGAAGGCGACGGTCGCTTCCACCGTGAGGGCGATCACGGCCGCCCGCCATTCGCCGAGCCGCCGGATGAGCGGCCCGACAAGGCCGCCCTGCACGGCAGCCGTGACGATGCCGTAGGTGGCGAGCGACAGCCCTACTTCCCACTCGCTCCAGCCGTAGCGGGCGATCGTGTAGTAGGCCCAGACGGCCGGATAGGCCGAAGTGGCCAGGAAATGCAGGACCAGGACGGCCGCGAAGGACAGCACGACGGGATGCCGCGACAGGGCGGCCAGCGCCCCGGCCGGGTTGGCCCGCGCGATGGAAAACGGGCGGCGCCGCTCCCGAGGGAGAGTCTCCGGCAGGACCAGCCAGCCATACGCCAGGTTCAGGAGCGACAGGCCGGCCGCGGCGAGGAACGGCACCCTGGGTCCGAACTCGCCAAGCAGCCCGCCGATCGCAGGGCCGATGACGAAGCCGACCCCGAAGGCGGCCCCGATCATCCCGAAGGCCTTGCCCCGGTCGGCGGGAGCGGTGATATCGGCGATGTAGGCGTTCGCCGTCGAATAGGAGGCGCCGAACAGCCCCGCCAGCAGGCGGCCCGCGAACAGCCAGCCGATGCTGGGGGCGAAGGCGGTCATCGCATAGTCGATGCCGAGGCCGGCCACCGACAGCAGCAGGACCGGCCGGCGTCCATACGCATCGGAGAGGTTGCCGAGCAACGGACCGCACAGGAACTGCATGGCGGCGTAGGAAACCATGAGCCAGCCACCGATCGTGGAGGCACCGGATATCGGCACGCCCGCCAGGTTGCCGATCAGCGCGGGCAGGACCGGCAGGATGATGCCGATGCCGATCATGTCGATCAGCACCGTCGCGAGTACGAAGGCGAGAGCATGCTTGCCCGGGGGCCGGGATCTCATGAGGGGGCTCCGGACATCGGACCCGCTTCTAGCCGAACGGCGCTGCAGCACAAAGGCCGCTTCTGGCATGGCAGCGAAACCTGCCGCTGATTTCGATGCGCGGCACGCACGGAAAAGCGCCCAGCGCGCAACCCGCCTCCCCTGCCCGCGTTGGAGGTGTGCGAAGCCGGACGAAGTGCGCGATGGATGCCAGCAGCAATGATCTCGTAGCCGCCCAGCAGGCCTATCAGGATGCTGTGGAGAAGCGGCGGCGCATCGACGAAGTGAAGCCGACGGATCTGCCTGGGGCAGAGGGTGGCGAGAGTTCGGTCATGGAATCCTGGCGCCACCGCAAGGCTGAGGCCGACGCGGAGGTTGCGCAGGCGCGCCAGCGGCTGGACATCATTGCCGGGACGACGCATGAGGCATCCCCGGACTGAGCCACGCTCGGCTCGTGTCGGCAATGTGCCGCGTCTATCGTCCTAGGGCCGGCAGTTCAGCGCCCAAGGATACGATCGATGCTTTACGCGCTTCTCGCATACCACGCCGAAGACGTCGTCGAGTCCTGGACGGGCGAGGAGGATGCGGCGCTGATGAGCAACCTCCACGCGGTACATGAGCGGCTTGCGCGGGAAGGCGTGCTTGGGCCCGCGGCTCGCCTCGACGCAACCCGAGATGCTTGCACACTGCGCGGTCAGGGCGAGGGCGTCGTTCTTGATGGCCCCTTCGCGGAAACCAAGGAACAGCTTCTGGGCCTCTATCTCCTCGACTGCGCCAGCCGGGAGGAGGCGATCGCCGCCGCGCGGGATCTCCGGCGCGTCAATCCCAGCGCCGTCTATGAGATCAGGCCCGTGCGGCTCTATGTACCGGGCGCCCCGCTTCCGGCGGGATGAGCGAATTAAGCAGACGAGGAAAGCCTTCGTCATAGGCAAGCTGGCGATACGGCAGACTCGTGCTGATCCGCGGCGCGGTCGAGCTCGGCAACGCCGACGGTTCCGCCGACCAGAGCGCGGCAGATCAGAATTTTGGCCCGCTTTGCTTCGCCAGAGACGCAAGGCTGCCGTGAGTGCAACGACAGTCCCGCTCGCGCTGTCGAATGCACGGTTCAAACTGCTCAGAGACGGCTAGGAACGGCACCTTCATGATTCCCGTCGTGCGGCAACGGCGAACCCTGGCTACACTGCAGGCTTGATCAGGCTGGCAACACTCATCGGGGCCCTCACCTGCTTGGGCCTGGTTGTCGAGCTTCTGCGGCCGGGATTCTGGCGCGGGCTCGCAGCGCGCATGGCGCGTTGGCTCGGACCGGACCGCTGACGCACGCCGATGAGGCTCGGTCTGCACCTCGCCTGTCAGTCGAGGACCTTGGCGACCCTTTCCAGGACCTTCATGTCCTCGCAGTATTTGGCGACCGCGCCGCGGCCCCTGACCTCCGCGATGGTGCCTGCGGTCCGCTCCCGGAGCAGGACCGCAAGTGTTGCGTCCTCGACGCCGAGCTCCGAGCCCGCCTGATCCATGAAATGCGCTTTCACCCGGTCCGGATACTGGAAGCCGCACAAATGCTCCGTGCTGACCATCGCCGTCAGTGTACGGAGGTATCCGTCGGCTGAAGCAGGATGAGAAAACAGGAGCAGCGCAGGCAAAAGACTCATGCAGATCAATCCGGCGCGGGACGTCGGCAATCGGACCCGCGAGGACCCGAGGGCGACGCTCGTCACGGCCCGTCTCCCGGGAGAGAACGACGGAGGGCTCTGATCCGACGGCGAAGCCGGGGTGCGATCGCTTTGTACGGCAGCAATCGTAAATCTAGGCGCCGCGCTGCGCGATCTGGACCCACGGATCCGCGGCGCCACTGTGGACCCGCACGCATCGACCGCGGCATTTGTTGTAGATACAATCGTCATGTCGCATCCACTTACTATTGAGGATACGAATATTGCACGAATGCTGGTCCAAGACGAATCATTTTAGGAGAATTTTAATCTTTGGCTGCCGCTTGTACGATTGTGAACTTGACGACGACTGTTCGCCGCACCCCAGGCGGAGAAGCCGGCAAGCACACATCCAGGCGGGCTGCCGGCGCCCCCGTGCCGCTGCTGTCACGTGCAGCGACTATCACAACTGTCCACGGGATGTCGGCCGGTTTAATTCGTGCAGTTACTGCCACGTGCGAAGGCGGGCGGCGCGGCGACGGGCGGTCTGTGCCTGTGTGCCAGCCCGCCCATCTCCATTTCTCCGACGCCGGCCGGTTGAGCCCGGCCGGCGTCGCGAGCGTGCGGCTCAGAAGTTCGAGTCGATGGACTTGTCGACCGCCTTGATGTCGTTGACGATCTTGCTGGTCGACTCGTAGGAGGTCTGCTGCGTGGCCAGCGCAGACTGCAACTGCACCTGCAGTTCCTGGCTGATCTGCGCGTTGGACGTGGACTTGTTGTTCAGCGCGCTGAGGATCTGATCGACGCGTGTCTTCTCGAGGTGCTGTCCAGCGGCGATGTACCCTTCGTCTCCTTGGTTGTGGCCGTAGAATTCGTTCAGCAAGGAGTAGAGTTCCTCGGAGTGGTCGGCTTTTGCCGTGTTGACGGGCGGAACGGTCAAGTCGCCTTTTTCTCCGACCAGCTCGCTCATCAGCTTCTGGATTTCCGAGATCTTGTCCTGGTAGGCAGCCTGGGAGGCCAGCTGGCTGGAGAGCTGGATGATGCGGGCGTTCACAGAGTTGGCGAAGGCCAGGAAGGCGACGATCGCGGCCACATCCGCCATCGCGGACGAGCCCATATAGCCCGACATGCTGTGCAGTTGCTCCAGCAATTGCTCACCGGCCGACGGCCCGCGCGGGGGTGAACTAGCCGTGGTGCCGGTGGTGCCGGTCATGGTCCCGCCGGAGACTGTCGTGGTGCCGCCGTGGATAGCAGTCGTTCCACCAACGTTGGTGCTGGTCCCGCCAGTGCTGACGACAGTCCCGCCCGTGTTGGTCGAAGTGCCTCCGGTGTCGGTGTGAGTTCCGCCGGTCTCAGTGTACGTGCCTCCGACGATCGTCGTCGTAGTGCCGTTTGTGGTAACCGAGCCGCCTATGACGACCATGGTCCCGTTCGTCCCGGTTTCACTGCTCCCTGTCGTGGTGGTTGTGCCGCCCGTGGTCGTGGTAGTCGCCCCGGTCGTTGTTGTCGTCCCGCCCGTGGTGGTGGTGGTGCCGCCGACGTTGGTCGTATCACCGCCTTGGTTGATGATCACGGGTGGCAAGGGAGGCGCGACAGGTGGCGCAGGAGGGGGAGGAGGGGCAGGAGGGGGAGCGGGATTTGCATTGAGGCGCTCCTGTTCGGCCTTGTATGCTGTGGCGTGACTTTCCGCATTATTCAACGCCGTAATCATGTCTTCGAGTCTGTGATTATAATTGTCACTACCCTCTTCGAAGTCGTCGAGATAATAAGCTGCGTCGTGGTACAAATCCATATCACCTTGAACGACCCATCCATCAACGCCAAAATCCCACGACTCCATGAGGCTTCCGTGGTCATTCTTGTAGTTTAGTGCACTATCGGCATCCCAAGTCATGACGAAATCTCCTGCTGAAATGAATGGACAATGTGACTGCTTTAAACGCATTCGGCAAAATCGATGCCGCCCCAATAGCTAGCAGAATTGGACGACGATACCGTGTCGTGCAGTGTGGCAGCGGAGGCTCCGTCCGGGCCAGACCGTGAATGGCTCGGCGGCCAGGATGCAGCCGAGTTCCTGGACAGCAGCGCCGGATCGTGGTAGGGATTCCTGCTAGTTTTTGAGATGTTTAGCTCTGTTTTCGTGATTTGAGATTGCCCTTGAGCCTGGACCAATCACCGGCGGACGATGATCACGCGACAAGGGCGCCCCGGCGGGATGCGGGGGCTCTCGTCCGCGACACGCTCCGTGCCCTTCTCGATTCCGCACTGACCCAGCGGGCCGGCTTCGCGGCGTTGCAGGTGTCACATCAATCGGAACTGTCGGCACTCCGGGACACGGTCGGCGGGCTGAATGCCCGGATCGCAGAGCTCGAGCGGCGGCTGGCCGTGGAGAGAACGCAGCGGGACCTGGCCGAGGCCGGATGGCTGGAGGCGGAGGAGCGGCTGGAAGCAGCCGAGCAGCGACTTCGTGAGCTGGAAGACTCGAGCGCCGGCATCGCAGACGACACGCTGGAGGTCGAACGGCCGCAAAAGGGCGCGGAGCGCGATTCCGACCTGTTCCGCCGCATCGCGCAGATCTGCTTCCCCAGCATCGTGTTCCTGCGCAACTCGCTGTCCTTCGTCGACGAGCACATTTCGGACCACCGGGCCCTGCTCACCGTGCTCAGCAAGCTCGTCAACGACCACCGCCAGGTTCAATCCCGCCCGGTCCGCATGGCGAAGGGGTGGCTCGAGGCACGCTTCGCCACCGGAACCCAGGCTGACGGGCGGCTCTACTACCGCCACAAGAACGGCGTGGCCGAGGTCCTGATTTCCGGCAAATGGCAGCAGCAGCGCGATTTCGAGTGGCTCACGCTGCAATGAGACCGGCCAGGCGCCGGACTTGAGCGCAGGTTCACGCAGAGTAAGCTGCCTGCGCCGTGCCCGCATCCGCGGCGCTCTCGGCGAGCGCCGCAAGCCGGCGCTCGCATTCAACGCGCAGATACTCGTATTTCGGTTCGAGAGTCTTTTTCAGGATGAGCTGGTAGCCTTGCGCAGCCATTTCGTCCTGGCCAAGACGGCGCAGCGCTTCGGCCGACAGATAGATGAGGTCCGGCTGCCCTTCCGCGATGACGATGCCGAGCGAGGACGCCAGCAAGGACTGATGCGGATGGTTGAGGGTCAACTCGGCAGTGGCCAGGCCCGCATAGGCTTCAGCCAGCCAGGGCGCTTTCCGCGTCAGGTCGGAGAACCGGTCCCGCGCCGCCTGGTGATCCCCCGCCACGAGAAGCGAGACGGCCTCCTCGGACAGAGCATTCGCTTCTTCATCCGTGATGCGGCCCTGATTGATGTTGCGGAAGGCGCGCTGCAACGTCTTGCTGATCCACGACATGGACAGCGTTTCGCGCCTGGCGACCCAGAACAGGAAGCGGAACAGGCCGCGCTCCCCCTGATTCATCTTCTTCATGGCAAGATTCTCCTTACGAGGCCATGGCCGGCGCCAACTCGTCGGCGCTGACGTCTTCCCGGTCCGCGATCCCGGCCGGCAAGGACATGATCTCGATGCTCTCATCGTCGGAGTCGGCCGGACCGGGCTCGTCCTCGACCTCGTCGGGACCGGCGATCTCCAGCGCCCGCTCGGCCAGGATCAGACCGCCCCGCGCCAGTGCCAGCGCCTTGCTCTCCTCGACGGAATCGCACCGCTCGATGATCGCGCGATAGACCTCGACCGAATCGCGCAACTGCCCGGCCGCATGGAGCGAGCGGGCCAGCGCGATTGCTGCGGCCTTGCTCCATGGGAACACGCCGAGACATTCGTCCGCCCGAACGAGGGCAGCGGCCCCCTCCCCTTGCCCGAGGAGACAGGTGATCTCGCCCAGATGATCCGGCAGCGACGCCCTCGGCGCTTCCCGCAGCATGCGATAAAGCGGCAACGCCTCGTCGAACAGGGACGCAGACACCAGCCTCGCAGCAAGGCGCCTCGCGGGTTCGAGATTGGGACCAGCGTCCGGTTCGGCCTGGGGCGGAGTGCCGGCGGCGGATGGCGCCGCCTCCACCTGCTGATCACCCGTCATGGTCTGCTCCTGTCATCTTGGCTCAGGCCGGTCACGGCGGCCGCGGGGAATGGGTCAGTGTGGGAGCCGGCCCTCGGAGATGAGGGTCTGCTTGATGTGGAGGATGTCGTATGGTCGGAAATTCCCCGCCCAGTTCTGGGCAGCAAGCTTGACCACGCGGCTGACGATGGCGATTGGCAGGTCCCAATTGCCTGGCGCGGCCTGCCGGAAAATCGACATCGACCTGTACCAGGGCGTGATCCGGCCCCCATGCGCCCAACGCCAGGAGCGCGGCTCCCGGCACAGGAAGAAGGCGGGATGACCCATCGCGCCGGCGAGCTGGGCGATGTCGCTGTCGGCTGTGACGATCAGGTCGACCGCGCTCAGCAAGCCTGCCGTCGACGCCCAGACGTTCAGGTCCGTCCCGGCATGATGGACAGTTTCCAGGCTGTTGATGAGCCGGAGATCCTCGTCCGGGGGTGTGCGCTGCAACGACACGATCTGCGTGCCGGGGACGGACAGCAGCGAGGCAAAAGCCGCGAGCGGCGGAGGGGCGACCGCGCACTCGTCCGCGTCGTTCACATCGCGCCAGGCCAATCCGATTCGAAGGCCCCGGCGGGGGAGTCGCGCGGCCAGCCGAGCCTCCCAGGCGAGCCGCTCGGCGTGCGGTGTCGGAAGGTACCCGTCTGCGTGCGGATACGGATCGCCGGGGGTTGCGAAGAGCGACGGCAGGTCGCTGGCGAAGATCCAGGCCTCTCCTGCCGGCACTTCGTGGACGACGTCCGATATGCCCAGGGAGGCGAGCGCGCCGGCAGGCAGGAGAGACCCATCCGCGCACAGGAGGATGCTGTCGGCCACGGAGGCCGCGCGCGGCGCGTACCGGATGAACTGGAAGAGGTCGCCCGGCCGGAGATCGTCCACGATCACCAGCGAGCGCAGCCGATCGCTCGAGCCCGGCGCCCATCGCGTCCCCGAAGGCGGGGAAGCGGGCCGCCCCGCGCCCTCGCGGTGCAACGCATGCAGAAGCCGCAGATGGGAGAAGGCCCCCGCAGGATCGCGCCGGGCGAAGCCGATCGTCGCGGCACAGCGCAGCGCCGCCGGCGGCGAGCCGAGCGACAGAGCCGACATCGCGGTATTGAAGGCCCGGTCGTCGGCTTTCCTCGCTCGGTGGACCTCGGCAACCTCGGCGAGCGCCGCCGCCAGTGACGGCCGGTCGCCATTGCCCCGAGCAACACGTTCGGCAATGACGGCGCACAGCATCGCGCGCTCGAGATGGCCGCCCAGGCGCGCCACCCGTGCCGACAGGACGTGCACCGCAGCCCACAAAGGAAGGCGCGACGACAGCCAGTCGACGATGGGCTCCGCCTCGGCCAGCCGGCCCTCGCGCACCAGCAGCGCGGCGATGCGGAAATGCGTGTCCGGATGATCCTGCCGCTCGCTCAGGTCCGATTCACAAACCTCCAGAGCGCGGGCCAACGGCCCGACCGCGTAGGGTTCGAACGGATCGCGGAGGTCGGCGCCGAGATTTTCCCGGTCCGAGAGGGTCCAGGTCCGGCGGGCGGCGAGGTCGTTGAGAGTCACCATGACGCAATCCGCTGTTCGGCAATGAGGGGCGGAACTCCACCGCCCGGGGAAGCGACGAATTCGTCGGGAAATCGCTGAGAGAAAATGGAGAGCGGCGCCCGCAGCAAAGGCGGGCGCCGCCCCCTGTCATCAGAAGTTCGAGTCGATCGACTTATCGACAGACTTGATGTCGTTGATGATCTTCGACGCGGATTCGTACGCGGTCTGCTGGGAGGCAAGAGCGTACTGCAGCTGGATCTGAAGCTCCTGGCTGATCTGGCTGAGGCCAGTCGCCAGCTGGTCCATGCGATGCTGCGCGGCCGTGACCTGAGCCTCTGTGAGAGTGTACGTTTTCACACCATGGCTGTCCGTATGTTCTACGCCGACCAGCTTGCTCTTTTCGTCATAGTGCGAATTGAGCTTTGCAAACGTTTCCGCAGACACAGTGGCCGAGCCATCAGTCCCCGTGGCTGTCGAAAGCGCCGCCTGGGTATCGGCGATGTCCTTGTTCTTGTCCGCTTCCACGAGAAGGCGGTGCGACAAGGACTCGATGCGTGAGTTCGCGACGGCAGCGAAGGCCAGGAAAGCCATGATGGCGATAAAGTCGGCCACCGCCGACGGGTCCATGCTGGGATCCATAAACAGATCAGCCGCCGCCGACCGGCCTGCGGATGATGCTCCACCCGCCGATCCCGATGCCTGCGCGGCTCCACTGCCGCTGCCTGACGCCGCAGCGGCACCACCGCCCGTCCCTGTGCCGGCATGGGCAGCGTTATCGCTTCCTCCGGCAGGCGACTTCACGTTGTTTGAAGACCCAGGCGACTGAGTGTTACCGACGGGCGACTGAGTATTGCGCGAGCTGTCGAGAGTGGGAAGTAGCGCCTTATTTACGTTCGCAAACACGTCAGGATTGTCCTTGACAATCTTGGTCATGTTCTTCTCGAAGGTGTCGGTAGAGTGCTGCACCTGATGTTCACGCAGGTCCCGCTTTTCGGCAATCTTCTCCTTCACGGAGGTTGCCGACTTTTCCACGCGGTGTGCGAGGGATTTCACAACCGACTTCTCGTGACCCGTCAGCGAATGGCCGTGCGCGGCTTTCCAGAGAACCTTCCTCTCGAAACCCTTGAACGTCATGCCCGTCGCATGAATACCCATGCCCGCGAACTGGCTGACGATCGTCTTGTCGAGCAATTTCTGCGCGGCCTGGCGGAAGTCAGGATCGCCTTCATTTCCTGCCTTCAGATGCCGGCCAGCGGTGATCAGGTCGTCGCAGGCCTTGTCCTTGGCTTCAAAGTTGTGGATCCGGCCGAAAAGCTCGGCCTGCCACTCGATGCTCTTCGAGAGGCTGGCATCGAGCAAACTAGGATCTTGAATGTTCGCCCAGGCATAAGCGTAATTTGCCCCGGCAATATCGAGCTGTGACATCGGAAATACCTTTCTCAAACATCGAGCCACGCAAAGTGGCGAAAGCTGCCAAAAAGACAGGCCGGCAAATACTGAATGACGACTGTTTCATTTTGATGTCGCGGATTACGCGGCGACGCGTTTGCGGCGTGCCAGCCCGGTTCGCCAGTCGACCGGGTGACGCGCGACCCGTGATGCGCTTCGCTTGGCTCGCAGCAGTCGAAAAGCACTGCGTTGTCGCAGGAAATACAAAAAAAGCGCCAGCCGGATGACCGGCTGGCGCTTCTCTGGGCGGCGATCAGAAGTTCGAGTCGATCGACTTGCCCTGCGACTTGATGTCGTTGATGATCTTCGACGCAGATTCATACGCGGTCTGCTGCGAGGCGAGAGCGTACTGCAGCTGGACCTGGAGTTCCTGGCTGATCTGGCTCAGGCCAGTCGCCAGCTGATCCATGCGATGCTGAGCGGCGGTCACCTGATCCGAGGTGAGATGATACGTCGTCTTGTTGTCTTTAGTTTCGGCCTCCGGCTTGAGCTGATCCTCAGACTTGTAGTGCGAATTGATCTTGGCGAGCGTACCCACAGACACGTCAGCTGAGCCATCAGTGCTAGTAGCCGTGGAGAGTGCCGCCTGCGTATCGGCGATTTCCTTGTTCTTGTCCGCTTCAACGAGAAGGCGGTGGGACAGGGATTCGATGCGGGCGTTGGAGACCGCGGCGAAGGCGAGGAAGGCCTCGATGGCGATCACGTCGGCTAGCGCGCTCGGGTCCATGCTGAAACTACCAACGCTGTTGGCGAGCGAGCGGATGGTGTCCTCAATGCCGCTGAAGTGTCCGTCCGTGGACGTGGACGTGGACGTGGACGTAGCGTCGACCATGGGAATCTCCTGTGGATAAATGAAGAGTTGAAAGTTCGCGGTGTCTTTGAACCGGACCAATTCCGGAGACCGCGAGACAGTATTTAGCCAGCCTGTATTGCAGTTTGATGTCGAAGCCGAAATTTTTCACGAAATGCGATTGCTATTCGTGCGCCCCGGCCGACGCCGCGCGGCAGCGGCCCTCGCCTTCCCTCAGTCCGGGCCAAGTGTCTGGCCAGTGTCTAGAAGGAAAAGCGCGCGCCAGTACGCGCGCGCGAGGAGTGACTCTCGTTTCCGCGACTCGCCAGGCGGGCTTCCCAGGGACGGCCCGCACCGTTCAGCGCCCGCCGGAGCCGCGCCGGCCTCCCTGCCGGATGCGCGTACAAAATCAGTATACAACCGTTACGTGTAGTACTGGCCGCGATCACACAGCAAATCGCGAGGGCGTTCATGATCGTACACACGGTAAAATGCCCCGGCTCCGGGCGTGTCATTTCAGCTTCATAACCGATCGTTAGGCATTGCGGCGTGGCGGGTGGCCTTGCCAACTTGTCTACTCATTTTACTTTCGATTGGTATTTTACGTTGTTGCATACTGTCGCCGTCGGCGCGAAAATCAGACCGATACTTGCAATTTCATTGACGCTTTCTCTCTCCACCGGGTTGGCGAGTTGCGCCTCGCGCGACGAGTCCGGCCCTTACGGTGTCGATTTCATGATCCCTGCAGCACTCACGTCACCGTCGAGGAATCGCGCCGCGATCCAGCCGAGAGGCAGTGCTGGCGGCGTTCCGCAGCAGGCGCCGGTTTTCGACCGGGGCGACGCGGACGGCAGCTCGCAGATCGATCTTGGATCGTCCACTGCCCCGGCGGCCGCGGAGCCGATCGTCAATGCTGACGATCTCATCGTCCAGGCGGTCGCGAAGGATGTCCTGACGTCGTGGAACTTCAGGGACGCGCCGCTCGGCGATGTCGCCCGCGCCGTGTCGCGGCAGGTCAACGTGGACATCGCCGTGCCGGAGAGGGAGGCGGCGGTGCCCGTCACCTTCGTGGCCGACAAGACGCCCTTGCGGTCCTCCGTCGTGGAACTCGCCCGGACGCTTGCGCCGCAAGGGTTCGTGGTGACGCGCTCGGGCAAGGCTTTCGAAATCCGCAGGCAGGCCAAGCCGGTCGGGGACGAGCAGGGCCGCACAGTGCTGCGCCCGGGCAATGTTTCCGTCACCTCGCTCGGGGCCGTGCTCAAGCAATACTATCCCGATCTCGACGTCGTCGTGCTCGAGCACGAGCGGGCCGTCTCCCTGTCGGGTGACCCCGAGCGCCTCGCCGACGCAGCTTCTGTGTCGGCGGCGATCGACAGCCGCCTGACCGGCCGTGGCGGCGTCGCGCTGTTGCCCTTGCGCGGCGCATCGGCGCGTGAGGTGGCAAGGGACGCCCAGGACCTCGCCGACAAAAGCCGGCCAGCGGGTGGCATCGCGCTGATTGCCCTGGCGCGCGCCAACGCCGTGCTCGCCGTGGCGCGCAACGACGCCGACCTCAGCTGGATCAGCCGCTGGATCAGCCGGCTGGATTTGGCGTCCCGGCAGAACGCCGCACTTCAGTCCCTGCCGATCGTCAACCGCGACGCGGCCGCCGTGGCCAAGCTCATCGCGCCGCTGTTCGCGGCGGCCGAACCGGCGACGGCGGAGCAGCACGCCCCCGCAACGGCAATGGTGCCCCGGCCGGCGTCGGGAGGCGCGCCGGCGGCTGATGGATCCGCGCCTGGCGCCGCTCCCGTCGACTCGGAAAGCGGTATCGCGCCTGCGGTCGCGGCCCCTGAGTTGGCCGCGCCGGATGCGGGCTCGACGCGCGGCCTGACGATCGCCGTCGATGCGGAGAGGAACGCCCTCATCTTGTCCGGGCCGCCACAACTCATCGCCGCAGCCGAACGGGCCGCCCGGGCTCTCGACAAGGCGTCTCGGCAGATATTCCTGCAGGCGGCCATCATCGAGGTCAGTCTCGGCGACGACATGCAGCTCGGAGCCGACGTGCTGTACTCCGGCTCGAAGGTCAAGGCCACGGCATCGGGTGGCCGCACCGGCCCGGGCGGGACGTTCGGCGTCGACGAGGCCTTGTCCGTCCTGCCCCTGGCGCGGACGCTCGGGGGCGGCCTGGGCTTCCTGATCAACACCTCCGATCTCAAATCCATCATCACCGCGATCCAGAACCGGTCAAAATCCCGGCTTCTGTCCGCGCCTCGCCTTCTCGTGACCGAGAATGAAGAGGGCGAGATCCATGTCGGCGACAAGGTCCCCATCCTGTCCAAGCAGTCCGACTCGAACTCCGTCATCGCAAGCGGCCCGTCGATCGCCTATGTCGACACCGGCATCACGCTGAAGGTTCGGCCCCGCATCGCGTCCGAGGACGTCGTCCGGCTCAACATCGAGCAGTCCGCCGCTTCGGCGACGATCACGACCTCGTCGGGCATCGACTCGCCCACCATCCAGCAGCGGCGGCTGTCCAGCACGATTAACATCGCGAGCGGCCAGACCGTCGCCCTCGGCGGTCTGATCAAGAGCAGCGACACGGTCGAAACGGCCGGTATTCCGCTCCTTTCGGATATCCCGGTTCTCGGTGCGGCCCTCGCCGGCCGCGGCGAGAGACGCGAGCGCTCCGATCTGCTGGTTCTGCTCACGGTTCGCGTCGTCGACGGCTCCGAAATGCTCGGCGACCTCACGGACGAGCTGAAGTCCGAACTCAACGCAAGCGCGGCAAGGGCAAGACGGACGGGGCCCACCCCGCTGCGCGACACGTTCACCTCTCCAACCACGCACTAAAGGGAACTGCGACCATGTCGACCGCTGCCAAGAACCCCTACGAAGGCTCCGAAGACGAGGCCGTGCACTTCTCGACGCGCGAGGCGACCGAGCTCTGCGAGCGGGCGCTCTCCTTCGTCGCCAAGACTGAGAAGATGAACGAAGCAATTCTGATCGACCATGGCTTTGATCCCGCGACCTTCGAGAAGGTCAAGGCGGAAGCCGCAGAGCAGATGCCTCCGATCTACGAGGATGTTGTCGCGGCCGTGGTGCAGCGCAACTACGAAGAGGCCATGGGCGTCTCGGCGGACGAAGCCGAAGAGGCCACCGAAGAGCTGGCGAAGCCGACTGTTGCGCAGGATTTCGCGCAACAGGTCATCTTCACAGCCTGACCGGAGATCTACGCCATGGCCTGGCTCTCCATCATCAACGGGTTTCATGCTGGCGCCGCAATCCGGCTCGGCCCGGGGCGGTGGACGGTCGGGTGCGATCTCGATGCCGACATCGTCCTGAGCGACCTGGACGCCGGAGCGGGCTACTCCATCGTGGTGAAGGGCTGGTCGGCGACAGTGATCGGGAACGAGGGCCCAAACGGGACATCACACCTGATCCACGTTGGCGACGCGCTTTCGTTGGGGCCCGTCAATGCGCGCTTCACGGCGCTTGCTCCAAAAGGTACTCACCACTGGGCAATGGCCAGCGTCCATTCAATGGCGCGCGTTGGCCGAAGCCTGGGACAGCTGGCACCGCGGGCGCTGATCGGTGCCCCCGTTTTCGGCTGCGCGATGACCCTCGGCATAGCAAGCCCGGTCGACCACGGCATGTCTCGACCCACGGCGACATTGGCGGAGGTCTTGCGCGAGGCGGAAACGGGGGCGCACCTCCTGCCACGGCTTACAGCGCTGGAAACCTCGGGTGCGGCCGTCATCAGTGGCGCGCTGACTCACCCGGGCGATCTCCACCGGATCAAGGCGGCGGTCCAGGCCAAATGGCACAAACCGCTGATCTTTCACGTCGCAGTCATGGAAAAGATGGTCCCGGAGATCGAGAGTGCAGCGCTCAGCATGCATCTGACCGTCACGGTATCCGTGCGGGACGATGAACTGGTGCTGACGGGCTTCGCCTGGAACGACGAAGAGAAGTCCAGGTTCCTGAAGATCGTGAAAGAAGAAATTGCTCAGTTCAGCAATGTACTGGACGAGATCTGGACACCGCAACTGATTGCACAGGCCGTGGCGGAAGCTGCGGCCCGGGACAACCTGAAGTCGGCGTGGAAGCTGAAGGATGCAGGTGCGTCGATGCAACTGCGCGTGAGGCTCGCCGGCGAGTCAGAGCGGGACGCCTGGGCCCAGTTGATGCAGAGAATCGTCCCGGCCGGAATCGCATCTTTGGTCAAGCTGGACCTTGTCGACCCGCTGTCGCTGCCGGCAATCGATGGCGTGAACCTCGCGCGCCATCCCACCCTCCTGCTGGAGGGAGGTGGCGAGGTAAGGGTCGGCTCGCTTCTTGGACAGCGGAACGAGATTGTCGCCATCGATGACGACGGAGTACTCGTCCGCAGCGACGACGAAACAATACGCGTGCCCTACTCCCGTCCCCCTCACTGGATTGTCTGGGAGAACATCGACCCATGACATTCGGTGAAATTCTCGCGGGGGTCGCCGGACCGGACGAGACCACCGCGTCTGTCCGGCACCGCCTTCTTCTTTCGCTGCAGGCTCTCTCGGCGGAATTGGCGCAAGGGCTCCCCGCGTCTCGCTATCAGGAAGCACTCCGGCTTCACGACTCGTGCCGGCGCGCTATCGACCTTTTTGAATTACTCGCAGGTACAGGAGACGACTTCCATGTCGAACAGCTCAGTAACAATGCTCGATCCGATTTTCGCCTATCAGAAGCAATACGAGATGAGCATGGCGAATACGGCCAGCCAGATCAATCCGTCGAGCCCGGGAGACCTCCTGAGGTTTCAGCAGGACATCACCAATTACTCGGTCGCGACTGGCGCAGCCTCGGGAGCTCTCCACGCGCTCCAACAGATGATGCAGGGAATCGCCCAGAAGATTGGATGACGGCGCAGAACGGCATCGTGAGTGTCAATGTCGTCGCGACGGCCCGCGCCGTCGTGGCGGTCGCTTTTGCTGCTTCGCTGGTGGGCCGCCACGCTGCTGCCAGCGCCGCTCTGGACGAGCTGCCCGACTTGCCGGGTGTCTCCAGGGCCCGCCACCTCGTCGCGCTGGTTCCTTGCGCGAACCCCAGGACCGACGGCGCACGCATGGAGCTTCTGCCGGCAACCAGCCCTGAAGACCCGGAACTCATCGTCGCGCGGGCCCTCCTGCTGAGGATGGGCGGGCACGACGAGGAGGCCGAGGGTCTCGTCGCGTTCGTGCCCGACGAGACCTGGACGACCCCCGGGATGCAGGACGCTTTCGCCTATCTCCGGCAGTCGACGGCATCCCATGCGTCGTCGATGGCCCAATCCGTGGACCCGCAACGATGACCGCTACGCTGATGGTGTCGAGTGCACTGACGACGAGTGCACCGGCGGGAGGAAACACGGTCGCGACCAGCCCGGCGCTCGCCGATGACCGGGCGCGGTTCCGTTCCCTCGTCTCGGCCGGCTCAGGAAAGGAAGGGCAGGTCACCCAGGCCGCCGAGCAGCCGCCGGCCGCGCCCAACGACGCGACGCAATTCTCCCGGTGGGTCGATCACACGCGGGATGACTTTTCGCACACCATGAAAAGGGTCAGCGAGATCGTCGCGCCGGAAGGCGCCCTGGCAGGCAGCCCGGTTCAACTCCTCTTGGAGACGCAGCTGGACGTTCTGCGGGTGACAATCCAGATCGACGTCATGACGCATGTCGGCTCGAAGGGAATGCAGAACTTCGAGACCTTCCTGAAGAACCAGGGCTGACCGGATGATTGGCCAGAAGGAAGCCAAGCTCCCGCGGGTCGCCACGTCGATTGTCATACTCGGCGCGGCACTTTTTCTCACTGGCTGCGTGCGGAAGGTCAGTCTTGTCACGGGTCTGAACGATCAGGAGGCGGTCGCCATTCTCGCCTCCCTCTACAAGGAGAATGTCCACGCCGAAAAGCTCGTGGACCGCTCGGGATCCACGGCCATCCTCGTCCCCGAGGAAGATATCGGCCGTGCTACTGTCCTCCTCCAAGAACTCGGGCTCCCTCATCCGAAGATCGAAGGAATTGAGACCCTCTTCAAGCGAGAGGGAATGATCTCATCGCCGGGCGAAGAGAGGGTCCGCCTGTATTTCGGGCTTTCGCAAGAACTAACCAAGACCTTGATGGCGATCGACGGCGTCACCTCGGCCAGGGTCCATATCGTCATTCCCGATGCGGCTGACGGCAAGGCCTCGCCACCAACGGGGGCTGCGGTGATGCTGCGGCATCGCGGCGAATTCCAGGGCGACGTCGACAAGGTCCGCCAGCTCATCGCCAACAGCGTTCCCGGCTTGGCCTACTCCGCCGTGACCGTCTATCTCTTCGAGTCTCAGCCCAGCACTGCTGAAACACTTCCTCGTCCAGCCCTTCCGCACGAACAGCCAGATATGAAGATGGTGGCGGGAGTTCTTGCGGGAACGACGGCAACATCCCTCCTGGCTTTGGTCACGGTGTGGTTCCGGTCACGCAGGCGGCAGAACGGCGAGACCGCCTCCGGGCCGTTCTCGTCCTTGCGGCGTCTGTTAGGTCTGGGGAGGCCAGCGTGACGATGCCCTCCCCTCCCGAGAGGCTTTGCCCCGATCACTGGCGGGCGTTCGTCTCGTTCTCGACCGAAATCGCCATGCTTCAAGTGCCTCACCGCTCCCTGTCCCAAGAAGCGCTCGACAGCCTCGAAGCGTGTGGGCCGGCACGCGCTGCGGTGCTGACCTGGTCGCTGCGCTCTCGCGGAGACCGCTCGGCCTCTCTGCTGAACGAACCCGAGCTGCTGCTGTTCATCGACGCCGCTCGTCGCGACAAGAACCTGGTCCGCGCGGCCGGTTTCCGCGCTCAGGCTCCCAACATTCGCGGATTTGTCGACGGAGCCGCACTGCGCCGCGTCCTGTCTCCGATGGACTTCGCATCCCTGCGGGCCGGTCTTCTCGACACGCAGAAGCGTCCGCCATTGGCTCTTCCCGCGAGCTTGAGATGGCCTGCCGAACTCGACCGCTGGAACAGGGTTGCGCACGATACGGGCCTGTATTGCATGGCTCAGGCCATGTTCCCGGTCGACAATCCCGAACATCGCTTCATGGAGAGAACGTTCGGAGAGCTCCCCCTCTCGTGGGGACGTACCGCGACCAGCGACAACAGGACGGCCTCCCTGGCCGTGCTGATGGCAACGCTTCAAGCGGCAGAACCAACATGAGAAAACTCCCGTTCGACCCCTCGGCGGCCGGTGACATGACGCCCGGCCTCGTTATTTCCCGCGAAGCCACGCGAGCTGCCGCGACGGCTCACGACATGCTCCATCGCGCCACGAGCGAGGCCGAACGCATCCTCGACGCGGCAAAAACCCAAGCTGCGGAGATCGAGGCAGAAGCGGCAGCGAGGGTCCGCGCAAGCGAGGAAGAGGGTTACGCGGCGGGCTTCGCTACCGGCCAACGAGAAGCCATCTCCCGGCTTCTGGCGCAGCGGGAGCCACGGCATGCGGCCGCATCGAGCCAGATCGCGACGGCACGCGACATCATTGGCCAGGCGCTGGATCGATTGCTGCACCACGATCTGCGTCGCGAAGCCCTCGACGGCGCCATCAATCGCGCCTTGGCCTATGCGGTGAATGCCAAGCCGCTACGCCTCCTCATCAATGACGACGACGCAGGTCATATCACGGGGTCTCTGGCCGACCTTGAAACGAGAAACGTGGACGTCATCAGGGATGTCTCTCTCGCTCGCGGATCCTGCGTCCTCGAGACGCCCGACGGTCGCGTTGACGCCTCTCTTTCCATTGCAGTGGAAACCCTGCTGGAGTCGCTGACAGGGCCAGAGGGCGAACCAGCCGAGGCCGCGGCATGATTCACGTTGCGCAGCCTGACCCCGAAATGGCGTCACCCGTCCTGCGTATCAACGGATGGACGCCCGAGCGCTTGCTTGGGAACGTCATCGACGCCACCGGACAATATATTCGCGCCACCGTACCGAAGGGCGGAGTCGGAGACGTCTGCACGATCCTGGCCGACGGCGGGCGGCGCCGGATACCAGGCGAAATCACCGCCGTTTTCAGGGAGAGCGTCACGATTGCAGCCTTGGGTGACCTGCGCGGCGTGAGCGCCGGAACCCCGATTGCACTCGAAAACCGCGCCCCCTGGGTGGCAGCAGGCGACTCTCTGCTGGGCGAAACGGTGGACTTTGAAGGCCGGCCGCTGGATCCTGCGCGGCTTCCGCCCTTCGGCACCCACAAGGCCAGCGTCTATCGCACGGCGCCGAACCCAATCAGCCGACCGCCCATCAGCGAGCGCCTCGAGACCGGCGTTCGCGCCATCGACATGCTCCTGACCATCGGCAAGGGGCAGCGCGTCGGCATCTTCGCGCCCGCCGGATGCGGGAAGAGCACGCTGTGCGGCATGATTGCCCGGGGTATCGCGGCCGACGTGGACGTCTGTGCGCTCATCGGCGAGCGCGGCCGCGAGGTGCGGGAGTTTATCGAAAACGAACTTCCCGAGCAAACGCGGTCCCGCACCATCACGGTCGTCGCAACGTCTGACCGCCCTGCCATGGAACGCGTGCGGGCCTCCTATGCCGCCCTTACGCTTTGCGAACATTATCGCGACCAGGGCAAGACGGTCGTCCTGCTTTTCGACTCGCTGACGCGTTATGCGCGCGCCCTGCGCGAAGTCGCACTCGCGGCGGGAGAACTTCCGTCCCGGCGTGGCTTCCCTCCGTCTGTATTCGCGACGATGCCGCAGCTTATAGAACGTACGGGCGCAGTGGCGGGCGGCAGCATTACGGCCTTTTTCACTGTCCTGGTGGAAGGCGAGGAACTCGGGGATCCCATTGCGGAAGAGGCCAAGTCCCTTCTTGACGGGCATGTCTCCTTGAATTCCGGCCTCGCAGCCGAAGGTCACTTTCCCGCCATTGATGTTCTCGCAAGCCTAAGCCGATGCATGAAGCTCGTCGCAGCGGACGAGCAGATCCACGAAGCCGCGACGTTGAGACAGTTGATGTCCCGGTACAAGGACGTCGAGTTGCTGCTCAAGATCGGCGAATACAAGCGAGGAGCGGATCGGCTGTCGGACATTGCCATCGGCCGGCGAGACGAGATCCGCAGTTTCCTGTGCCAACGGACGGCCGACCGCGCTGACTTCGACCAAGGCAGGGCGGCGCTGGCCAAAATTGCGGACCTCGATCGATGATGTCGCGGTTGAAGACGATCCGTGATGGCCGCTTGAAGACGGCGGAAGCGGCGCAATCCGAGGCCAGGCGCGCCCTGGACGTGTCGCGCGAGGCATCGACCAAGACAGACCTCATCAGACATCTCACGGGCGTGCTGCTGGAGGCGCTTCAAAGCGATCCGGACCCCGAATCTCTGACCCGTACCGAGAATGCTGACGAGGCATTCGCCGAGTATAGGGTTAGCCGCGCCAGCATCTACGCCTGGCAGATGACGCTCAGGGCTGAACGAGACATCGAAACGGCAATGCGGAAGGCGAGGCTTGCCGACGCGCAAGCCGTACAGCGTCGTAAATCTCTCGAGAGCATCTCGCATTTCCAAACCCTCCGCCGCTCGGAGCGCATGGCGATCAATGCTGCGCGGGAGGAAGCCGCAATGGACGAGATAATCCCCGTCGCCGCTCCCGCCCGGACCGCATGGTCATGACAATCGAGTCAAGCCCACCCGTGCCAGCCGGAGCGCCTGCCCCTGAACCAAGGCTGACTCCGGAGCAAGAGACTTCCGACATCCGTTCGGCGAGGGACGCGTTCAGGGCAAGGCTCGCCCAGCAACGCGAATCGCCTGCGCCACACCAGGAGGCCAGAACGTCTGCCGGCCTGGCGACCACCGCAAACCGGGTTTTGCGCCTCGTTCGCCGGCCCGACCGCCATGACTCCGGTGCCGCTCGCCTCACCCAGTTGGAAGGCGAACCTGCTATCCCGGATCCAACAGCGGTTGCCTTGCAGCCCGACCACCGCGAGCGAAGCGACGCTTTGGAAACGCGCGCAAAAGCCGACGCAGCCACACAGCGCCATTCGAACGCCAACCACGCTCTGCAGCACCCGTTTCGGCCGACATTGGACGCGGTTGGTCCTCGAACACCACATGACATGATGGCCGGGCCGTCCCATCGGAGATCCCATGGCGACGGAGCTCTTGGATTGGAGCGGGGCGCGGAAGGTTCAGCCTTGTTCGGTCAGGCAAACCTGGAAACGTCGTTCACCGTGCATCTCCAGGACCACTCGGTGATCTCTGTCGACCTTCTGGTCCACGCAGGTGAGGTCATGGCCAGGATTGCAGTCCAGGGGAACGCCTTCAGCCGCCTGCGCGCGGGTCAGACGGAAATTGAGCGGCGCCTGCGCAAGCGTCTCGAGAGCGTCGTGGTCGTCGAGATCTCCGAAAACGCGGAGGAGCGCGGACATGGCGAAAACTGATCGCCTGTCGCTGCGCCACGTTCCCAGAGAACTCGCCGCCGGCCTGAGCGCAGTGGCGCAGCGGGCAGCATGGCGTCACTTCCGGGTTCATGACCGCGAACTCGCCTTCGACTTCTGTTGGGACGAGTGGGTTCTGGATGAGCCCCGAAGCGGCTCTGCCGGACAGCAGTCCCGCGAACTGAACGGCGGGACCCATGTCTCGGCGAGCCCGCTCGTGGAACTGACGATGTATCTCGGGCAGGCCGAACTCGTACTGCGCGTGTGGGAACTGCCGATCCATCTGCCCTTGCTGCAGGAAGCGCTGGGAACCGTTGACTCGCTGCTGCCGACCGACCTTCGCGATGCCTTGCTCACGGCTGCACTCCACGGGATCGCTGAACTCGTGGAAGGATCAGGGCTCGGGCGACCAGCATGGTCCTTTGATCCGCCGAGGCAGGACGGCGGGCGGCGCCTGCTCGGCCGTATCTTTGCAGTCGATGGAACAACCCGGGGGCTGATGGCAGAGGTGAGGGCGACGGGGGACGACCTCGTTGCCCTGGAGCAACCGCTGCGAGCACTTCCGTCCCCGCGGCATTCGTGGCCAGACCTCGTCATTACGTCTGCGCTCGAAATCGCAAGTTTCTCATGGACGCTCGAGAAGCTTCGGGCGCTCGCCGCCGGAGACCTCGTGATTTTATCTCTGGCGAGTAATTCCCCAGATGTATTGGCTGGGCGCCTCGTCGTGTCCGGCTACGGTACATTCCCTGTAAAAATCCATGGCCACCATCTCTCAATTGACGGTTCAATGATGAATTCCAGCAGCGACACACATCATCCAGAATTATTGCCTTCCTCCATCGATCAGATTCGGGTGGATGTGAAATGCATTCTCTCCGATGTGCAGATGACCGTGGGAGAAGTGGGTGGCCTCGCGCCGGGCACGATCATCACGCTGCCCGGCGACCCGATCCGTTCGGCTCAATTGCGCGTCACGGGCCAGGTGGTCGCCACCGGCGAGATCGTGAGCGTCGGCGACTCAATTGCATTTCTCGTGACGTCAGTCGCGAACAGTCATTTCAGAGAGCCCAACGATGCTGGATCTGGCGCAGAACTTTCCGAATCCCGTTGACCTTCTCTTTGTCCTTGTCGGGCTTGCTCTGATCCCTTTCGTCGTCGTCATGGTGACATGCTACACAAAGCTCATTGTCATCCTGATGTTGCTGCGAAATGCCATGGGTCTTCAAAACGTTCCACCGACCTTTGCGCTGAATGGAATTACGTTGCTGCTGAGCCTGTTTATCATGGCTCCTGTCCTGCAAACCTCCTACGCCTATCTGAAGACATGGAATCCCGCGCGCGATGGGCGAGACATCATTGCCCAGTTCGAACCAGCCTTCGCGCCATTTTCCGAATTCATGCTTGCGCATTCATCCGAGAAGGACCGCGCCTTCTACACCAGCGCCGCGGCCGAAATCTGGAAGGGCAAGGAGGTTCCAAAGGTCACGGAACAGAACCCGTTCATCCTCATTCCGGCGTTTGTGACCGGAGAACTCACCCGGGCTTTCGAAGCCGGCTTCCTCCTGTTCTTGCCGTTTCTCGTCATTGATCTCGTCGTGGCTGCATCTTTGTCGGCCATGGGGATGCAGATGGTTCAGCCGACTGCCATCGGGCTGCCGTTGAAAGTCCTTCTCTTTGTGCAGGTGGATGGATGGAGGCTGATTTTGAATAGCCTCATACTGAGCTACCGCTAAGCGAAGTATATCACATTTATTGATTGCTCCGAATATTGCAAGGTCAAGTCTATGGCTATCGATCCGACGTTAATGCTTGAGAAGACGTTTGTGTTTGCCGCGAGGGTGGCGGTGCCGGCCATTCTGGCGGCGAGCGCCGCGGGCGTCCTCTTTTCCCTCGTTCAGGCCGTCACCCAGATCGGTGACCAGACCATGTCCAGCGGCGCCAAGATGGCCGTGGTGGGTCTCGTCTTCGTGCTCATGGCGCAGGGATTCGGGAGCGAGCTCTTGAAGTTCACCGCCCTATCCTTTCTCGGCATCGCGGACGTCCACTGACGTGCACATCGAAGCCTCCCCAGACCTGCTCTACCTCATCATCCTGGCGTCGGCCCGGCTGGGCGCATGCCTTTATGTCGTGCCGCTCTTTTCGGCACGAGCCATCCAGCACATGACGCGGCTCGCCATCTTCGTCAGCCTCAGCCTCCCCTTTGTCGTTTCGGTCGTCCTGGCCAAGGACGCCCCCGCACTTGGCCTGTGGACGGTGATGCCGATCCTCTTCAAGGAAATCGCCATCGGGATCTTGCTCGGCCTGCCAGTGGCAGCGATCTGGTGGGGCCTGCGCAGTGCAGGGTTTCTGATCGACCAGCAACGGTCTTTCGGCGCCGCCCAGGCTGAACACACCGCCTTGGTCGAGGCGAGCACGATTCTGGGTTCAGCTTTCGAGTGGGCCGGTACATTGGTGTTGCTGCATAGCGGCGCCATCTCCCTTCTCGTTTTGACAGTCTATCGGTCCTACGGCGTCTGGGGCCTGTGGGAAGGCTATCCAGGTGGTGGCGAGGAGATCTGGGTCGCACTGTCCGCGTGCGTTCAAACGATGGTTCATGTTCTCGGGCTGGTTGCGGCTCTTCCGCTGCTCAGCATTCTCGTTATGGAAATCGGCGTTTTCCTCGCCTCTCGCTCCGCCCCGAACATTGCGTCGGACATCCTCGTTCTTCCGATCAAGCTGACCATGTCGGCGATCTTCGCCCTGTTCGCCTTCGGCTATGCGGTCCGCAACGGCGATCTGCAACGCTTGCTCCACACGCCGGCCGCCGTGATGGCCGGCAAGTCCTTTCACCCGCCGGAGGTCCCGCTCCCTCGCGAGAGCCCGAAGCGATGACGGCGTCCAAAACGGAAAAGCCCACCAGCAAGAAGCTGAGGGACCTGAGAGATCAGGGTCAGATTGCCCTCAGCGCGGAAATGGCGCGGCTCGCGGCCGCGGTGGGTTTCATGGTGGGCGTCGCGCTGTTCGGCCCGGCATCCTGGCCAGCGATCATGTCCTTCACCGCCGACGCAGTGGCCGGCACCGAGCAGCCTGGCAACATATCGCGCGTCCTCGCTCGCATCGGCGAGACGGTCGCGCCTGTCATTCTCGGGTCCATCCTGATCGCCAGCGTAGCCTCGGTGCTGACGACCCTCTTCCAGACGAGGTTCCTGATCTCCTTTGCGCGACTGCAACTGTCGACCGACAAGCTCAACCCTGTTCAGAATCTCAAGAATCTTTTCTCCTTGGCGTCAGTTCTCAACGTCTTGCGCCAGATCACCGTCACGGCCGTCATCATGACGGCCATCTTGTGGACGGAGCGGCGTTTGCTGGGAACGCAGGGGCTGTGGAATTTCTGCGGCCTGTCCTGCCTGCGCGACGTCCTCGTCGCTGTAGGCGTTCCCCTTGTCCTGTTCGGAACGGCAACGGTCCTCGCCGCAGGGTATATCGATCACCTGCTGCAACTGAGGAACTTCACGAAGAGAAATATGATGTCGAAGAACGACATCCGGGATGAGCGAAAGCAAACCGATGGCCGTCCGGAGATCAAGTCTCAGCAGCGATCTCTCAGGCGAGAGGCGGCGCAACCAGACCCCCGGAGAACCGCGTCCGAGGCGTCCGTCCTGGTGGTGAACCCCACCCATATCGCGGTGGCGATGGTCTATGACGAAGAGGTCGACCGCCTGCCGATTGTCACGGCGAAGTATGATGGCCTGTTCGCCCAGGTGATGAAGCAGTCTGCCGCGAGCGCCGGCGTTCCCATCATTGAACACCCCCCACTCGCGCGCGGGCTGTTCCGGGATAGTGAAGTCGACGAGGAGATACCGTCCCAATACCTGGACGATGTCGCCGATATATTTCGGAAAGTATTCGAAGGCGTCCTGGCCGAGGAGGATATGGACGGTGATCACTCCCCCTAGCGTGTCAATCGCGCCGGGCGGCCGGCTCGAAGCGTGCCTCGAACAGCTCGGCCAGGACGGGCGCTACGACCATGTATGGCCGGCTCTACGGGCCCTCCTCGAAGAGGATATCGACTTTGCGGTTTTCGAGGACGAAGCCGAACGGTCCCTGATGCGGGAAGAGGACGTGCTCACGCTCGTCGCGCGATCGCCCGGGCAGTGGGCGATCGACATGGCCGATCGATTTGGGGTGGAGCTTTTCGTCGCCTATCTCGATCCGGCGATTGCCCTGACACGGCTCATGCTGCGCTACCAGCCGCATCTCGGGCCCGCTGCCTCTCCCCCGTCGGCCCTCGCTATCGCTCTCGACGATCTCTACCGCGTCCTCGCCTATCTGCGGGAGTTCGGAGACCGTCCGCAGATCGGGATTTTCTGTCTGAGGTGCATCGAATTCAGGATCACCAAGGAACAGATCGACACGTTCATGGCCGATTGGCACGCACGCGGTGAAGGCGCGCTGACCGCGAGAGACCTGGTTTCGGCACTCGAGAACGTTCCTCTTTCGTTCAAGGGCGGCAAGTCCCTTATTGGCGCCAATATTGGCATGCTCAGGCAAATTCTCTCATGAAATCGCGCCGTATTTCGACCCCCGGCTTTCAGCAATCTGGAATTCCAGCCGCCGAGGCAGCTCGATGAGTTTGATACGATCCAACTTCTCAGCCTCCAGCCTGGTGATATCCGGCGTCGTGGCCGGGGTTTTGCTCATCATCATCGTCCCCTTGCCCACATGGATGCTGGACATTCTGCTCGGCCTCAGCATTTCGTCGTCGGTCATGGCATTGATGATCGCGGTCAACATCGACCGAGCCTTGCTGTTCGCGTCCTACCCGTCCGTCCTGCTCCTGCTGACCCTTTTCAGACTGGCGCTCAGCCTAGCCACGACGCGCGCCATCCTTGCCGACGGCGAGGCAGGTCAGATCGTGCAGACATTCGGATCCCTGGTGGCGGCCGGAAACATCGTGGTGGGGCTCGTCCTCTTTTCGCTCGTTACGGTCGTCCAGATGCTCGTCATCACCAAGGGCGCGGAGCGTGTCGCCGAGGTCGCCGCGCGTTTCACGCTGGACTCGATGCCGGGTCGCCAGATGAGCATTGACGCTGACCTCAGGGCGGGCCTCGCCAGCAAGGACGACGTCAAACTGCGTCGCGACGAGGTTCAACGAGAAAGCGAACTCTATGGCGCCCTCGATGGCGCGATGAAGTTCGTCAAGGGTGACGCGATCGCCACCCTGATCTTCGTGATCGTGAACATCGTCGGCGGCATCGCCATCGGCGTTCTCCAGCATGGGCTGACCTTCGCAGGAGCGCTGGAAAGCTACACGATCCTGACGATCGGCGACGGACTGGCGGCCCAGCTTCCGTCGCTTCTGACGTCCATTACCGCTGGCTTCATCGTCTCGCGTGTGCGAGACGACAGCCGTCCGGGCGGCATCGGCGACCAGATGTTTTCGGAAATGCACGCGCAACCGCGCGGGCTGATTGCCACCGCGATCCTGCTGGCGGCAATGGCCCTCGTTCCGGGCCTCCCTTCGACGGTTTTTCTCTTTCTCGCGGTGGGCTTGGGCGGTTGGTGCTATGTCGCGATCACGCGCGCTGGATCGGCATCAAACCAGGACAACGGTGCCGGCGCCGGGCGCGAAGGTCCTGACGGGGCGAGACCCTTCAAGCCAGGCGAGAAGATCGGCCTTGTCCCGCTCAGGCCCATTGTCGTGCAGCACAATTACGACGTGGTGCTCAAGAAGCCGATGGAGGCCGAGAAGAAGCTCGAAGACATGCGGCTTCGGATCTACTACGAACTCGGCCTTCCCTTGCCCGCCATCGTGCTTCTGCACGACCCGGCCATGCCGCCGGAGCAGGCCGCAGTCTTCGTGAATGAAATCCTGGTCCGGAAATTCGACTTTCCCTCCACGCACACGATGGTGTTTGCCCGGCGCAGCAGCCTGCGTGCCATCGGCCTCAATGACCAAGCTGAGCCGGCGCTGGACGGAGACGCTTGCTGGATCCATCGATCACATGAGGGCAAGCTCGCAGCTGCCGGGATCCAGCCGCTTGCTCCGGAAATCGTTTTTGCCGAGCACGTCGGACGCGCACTGCAGGGCAGCGCTTCTGAATTCCTGGGCATCCAGCAGGTGCGCGAAATGCTGGCGAGCCTGGAGACCATGTCTCCCGACCTCGTCCGCGAAGCGGCGAAGGCGACGACCATCCCCCGGGCCGCAGATGTCCTGCAACGCCTCGTGTCTGAAGGTGTCTCGATCCGCGACATGAACGCGATCTTGACGGCGCTTATTGAGTTCGCGCCGCGCGACAAGGACCCGGTTGCCCTGGTCGAATCAGTTCGCGGCCATCTCAGACGTCACATCTGCGGGCGGCTCGGGCGCGACAAGATGGTCGTTCCAAGCTTCGTGTGTGGCCAAAAGGTCGAGACGCTCATCCGCGAGTCGATCAGGCAGACGCCCGGCGGGTCTTTCATGAATCTGACGCGGGTTCAGTCCACGACCCTCATGTCGGAGTTCCGGAACCAGATCGGAAACATCGCAGATCGTGGAGTGGTCCCGATCGTCCTCTGCGCTCCCGATGTCAGGCGCTACGTCCGAAAACTCATCGAGGCCGAGTATCCGACGGTCTCCGTTCTGAGCTACGCGGAACTCGCCAATGATTTCAAGGTTCAGAATGTCGGTGAAATCAGGCTTCCCGATCCCGCCGCCCGTGTCGCGGCGGAATGATGCGGACCGCCGAAGTCACGGCGGGTTAGCCGGTTGACCGCACCGTGCGAACGCGTCGCGCCAGCGTCACCAAACTGAGAGACCGCGGGGCTATGTTGGTTGGGCGCCTTTTTGTGGTGGCGTCCGCGCGTGGGCCTCGGCCGGCTCGCTGTCATTTGCTGGCAGCGTGATCTTGTCCGGGGCAGCGACCGGATCGAGTGTTTTGGACGGTATCGTAGGACTGCGCTGGCCGTTTGTGGCGCTGAAGCAATCATTCTTGGTTTAGAGCACATTTCAAAAGGAGATTTCATCATGCCCGAAGCATTGGACAGCGCTAGTTTAAGCTCCTCGAACTACATGTCTTACTTTCTCAGCGAGCTCTCCAGCAGCGGCTCAGCCGGGAACAGTGCCGATTTGACTGCCGGAGCCGCGTCTCCCGGTGGCGACGCGACAAGTCTCGCCGCCATCTTTGCACGGCTGACGATGGTGGTCGTCAATGCGTCCAACCAGGGCACGAAGCTGCAGCAAATCGCGACCAACATGGTCCAGGCGCAACACGCCTTCGAGACACAGATGGAGGAGATCCAGAAGTCGATCGAGGACGCGGAGAGGGCCCACAAGGCGGACTGCATCCAGAAGGTCATCATGGCGGTCACGGTCGCCTTCGCCGCCATCCTCGACATCGTAACCCTGGGCATCGCGACCCCGCTCACGGCAGCTATTACGGCTGCGGCGATCACAGTCGCGGTCCTGACGGAAGTCCTGTCGGCGACGAACGTCCTCAACAAGATACCCGAGCTTGGCTACGCGCTGATGGCTCTCACCGTGGCTCTGACCGGGGGCGCCGCCCTCGCAGGACGGGCGGTCGGGGAAGGTGTCGGCGCCGCGGTCAAGGCGGCCGAAGAGGCGGCCGAACAGGCGGCTCAGGGTGGATCGAAGGCTGTCGCGGCCGGCACGTCGAAGCCAGGCCAGGCTGGACGCGTGGCGGAAGACACGCGCAGCGCCCGGGCTGCCGACGAGGCCGAGGACGCCGCACGCGAGATCAGCCCCGAGGTGTTGCGTGCCGAACAGGAGCTACTCCAGAAAAACATCGTGCGAAACGGCCTCTCGGCGGTGGGCGACGATATCAAGCGCCTTGCGGAGAAGCTCGCCGAGGCCGCCCAGAATGCCGGATCGGATTCGACCGACATTGCCGCGGCCAAGTCGCTCCAGGCGAATCTCAAAAGTCCCAGCGTGACCGCCCCGTTCGCGAAGGTGAAGCAATGGCTGACGGCCCATGAGGAGGGCTTCTACATCGCCAGCGGTGCCATCACGTCTGCCGGAACGATGATGTCCGGCGGAGCGGGCGTGGCGAAAGGGATCATCGAGATGAAGGCAGCCGGACATGAGAAGGCAGCCAACGTCGCGGCCGCGGAAGTCGACGAGATCAACATGATGATCAAGAAGCTGTTCGATCTCCTGAAGACGGACAGCCAGGTCGACGAGTCCTCGTCCAAGTCGTTCAACGACTGGCTCTCAGGTCAACGCTCTGTGGCCGAGGACGTCACCGAGCGTTCCTGACGTCGCGGCTCGCTTCCCGGCATCGCTCTCTCCGGCCATCGGCCGAACACCCTTCTTGAAGGTGCAATCATGTCTGCTTCAATCGAAACCTCGCGCGACGCCATGATCGCCTATGGCGCGCTAGTCATTGAAAATAAGCGTCACCAGATCGAAAACGGCGAGCTCCACCTCGACTCGCTCATCGAGGAACTGAAGGAAGTCATGCATCGGGGCAATGCCGCCGAAATGCAGGCCTTCAATCTCGTGATGTTCCAGGAACTCGGGATGGGGCTCATCTCGCTGGGTTCGCTCGAGCGATCCGCGATCGACGAGAAGATCGAGCAGAGCTTCCATGCCGCCCTCAATGCCGCGAGCGAACGGTACAAGGCAGCCATGGCGCAGGGCGCGGCCGACATCGCCGGCGGCGTCGCGGAATTCGCCATGGCCGGTTACGCGCTGCGCGACACAATGAAGAACTTCAACAAGTTCATCTTTGTCGACGACGTCAAGAACACCTTCAAGGAACTCGAAACTTTCGGCAAGGTCAGCACGACGGCCAAGGAGGGTCTGGACAAGGCTCGCGAGACGAAGACATCAGCTCATAAGGACCATGACGACGCCCAAAGGGAAAAGGTCGAGGCCCAGAAGGCCGTCGACGACCTCAACAACCGGCAGCATAACGTCGAAGAAATGGGCGAGGCCCAGGCCAGGCTGACGGCCGCCCAGACCAAGGAAGACAAGGCCAAGACGAAGGCTGACGAGGCCGACAAGGCTGTCACGGCCGCGGAAAAGAAGCTGAAGGAGGCGGAAAAGGCGGTTGTAGGCATCGAGATCAAGCTCGATGAACTCCTCAACCGCGGCGGCGTCCACAGCCTCGAAATGTACGGTGTCCGCAAGCCCGAGAACTACGAGAAGCCGAAGCACGCCGACCCGGCTGCGGCCGATCCCGCGCCCGCTACAGCCGCTCGAGCGGTTCCGGCCGCCCCTCCGGCAGCAGGGGCAGGCACTCCGCCTGTTCATCCCGGCTCTCCCGGAGCAGGTGATCCGCCGGCGTCCGGCACAGGCGGCGCCTCCCCTGGCGCCGGCGGTGGAACGACCACACCCCCGGTCACCCAGACCAGCCCCGGACCCGGTGTCACGGTCGTCCATCATGCGGAAGCCCCCGCCCTTGGCGCCGGTCAACTGGTCACGCAAGGCGTACGGCCCGCTGGGCAGGTTAGCGACGCGCTCTTTGACGGGCCGACGAATCCGGCACCGACCCTTTCCTCCAGCCGAAATCCGGCAGGCGGCGGGTCGGTTCAACCGGCGGCAACCCCTGCCGTCGGGTTGGGCGGCCCGGTGACGGTTTTTCCCGTCAGGCTGGTTCAGGATCGCTCAAACGACGACATCATGCGGGACTTCAATCTCGGACGATCAGCACAGGTGCTGGAGCAGCATCTTCTCCAGCGCTCCGGTGAGGCTCACGCCGGCTTTCCCGGCAACGGCGTTGGCCATGTGTCTGCGAACCGGGAGTTGCCCGAGGCGCAGGACAAGGCGGCTCCTCCGGCGATGCGTGCTGAAGACACCGCCGAGGCAGCGCCGGCTGCGATCCGCGAATCCGCCCAGGCAGGACAGGCATTCCGCGAGTTCAGGGCGGAGCAGGGTGAGGATCGCACGCTGATCATGGGCGAACACCCCGATCAGGCGCAAACCCGCAACGCCGAAGCGGAGGGTGGCTCCTACGCGCAGTTCGGGGCCGAGATGCGGGAGATGCACGGCGACAACTGGCGCCAGCACCTCATGCTCGGCGAGGGGCCGCCCCCGGCAGCCCAGGAGCTGCAGCATCGCGAACCCGCCCAGCCGGGACAGGCATTCCGCGAGTTCAGGGCGGAGCAGGGTGAGGATCGCACGCTGATCATGGGCGAACACCCCGATCAGGCGCAAACCCGCAACGCCGAAGCGGAGGGTGGCTCCTACGCGCAGTTCGGGGCCGAGATGCGGGAGATGCACGGCGACAACTGGCGCCAGCACCTCATGCTCGGCGAGGGGCCGCCCCCGGCAGCCCAGGAGCTGCAGCATCGCGAACCCGCCCAGCCGGGACAGGCATTCCGCGAGTTCAGGGCGGAGCAGGGTGAGGATCGCACGCTGATCATGGGCGAACACCCCGATCAGGCGCAAACCCGCAACGCCGAAGCGGAGGGTGGCTCCTACGCGCAGTTCGGGGCCGAGATGCGGGAGATGCACGGCGACAACTGGCGCCAGCACCTCATGCTCGGCGAGGGGCCGCCCCCGGCAGCCCAGGAGCTGCAGCATCGCGAACCCGCCCAGCCGGGACAGGCATTCCGCGAGTTCAGGGCGGAGCAGGGTGAGGATCGCACGCTGATCATGGGCGAACACCCCGATCAGGCGCAAACCCGCAACGCCGAAGCGGAGGGTGGCTCCTACGCGCAGTTCGGGGCCGAGATGCGGGAGATGCACGGCGACAACTGGCGCCAGCACCTCATGCTCGGCGAGGGGCCGCCCCCGGCAGCCCAGGAGCTGCAGCATCGCGAACCCGCCCAGCCGGGACAGGCATTCCGCGAGTTCAGGGCGGAGCAGGGTGAAGATCGCACGCTGATCATGGGCGACGCTGGCCCTCATCAACTGGCCGGCGTCGACCGACCGGGTCATGAGGCTGCTGGAGGGGCTCCGGACGGTCTTGTCGACAGAAACGAGAGGGCCAATCGCCCCATCACCGATATGGAAGCTTATTCCGATCGTGGAGCGATTCACCTTTCTCCGGCCGAAAGGGAAATCGCCGAAGCGCGTTTCAGCCAGGCTCTGGACGACTATGCCGCAACCTTCGTCCAGAGGGAGCGTGATCCAACCTCGGAGAACATCTACGCCGCCCACCAAGCCAGGGAAGCTTTCGACGCGGCCGAAGCTCGATTGCCAGCTTATGGCGCGGCTCCGTCAAATTTTTCTGGACCAAGCGCCGGGCACCTGAACGATCCCGCGCATCCAGCGGCTCCGGATGGTCTTGTCGACAGTAACGAGAAGGCCAATCGCCCCATCACCGATATGGACGACTATGCCGATCGGGGAGCGATCCCCCATTCCCAGGGCGACAGGGACATTGCAGAGGCGCACTCGAACAACGCGCTGAACGACTATGTCGCTGCATTCCTTCGGAGGGAAAGGGACCCGCGTGTTGGGGACGGTCCGGTCGACCAGGCCAGGGGCGCTTTCGAAGCGGCCGAGACGCGGCTTGCGGCGGCAACGAGGCTGAAGGACGGAACTACAAAGATTGAAGAACAGGCCTCAAACGGCGGAAAGCACGACGGCAAAGGCGGACAAGAGGGCACCCTCGCACCGCAGGGCCAATCAGACCAGGTGTCGTCGCACGGTGCAAACGTCGCCGGCAATCCAGCAGGCGACGTGGCCTCCGCCGACCGGCCGGCCAACTCCGGCACGCAGGAATCGCATGTGTCGCCGCAGGGAAAACCGCAGGAGCTTGCCGCTGCCAAGCAGGGAAGCGATCTCCCCGCCGACAACGACTTCGGCCCACCCGCGCCGACGCACCCGGTTGTCCCACGGAATGCGCAAGAACCGCAGGCAGGGCCGCGAGTGGTCAACGGCGCGCTGACGCCCGATAGGGGCAGCCCAGTCCACGGCAGGGCCGACACCGTCACGCCCGCCGACGCGCTGACGCCCGATAGGGGCAGCCCAGTCCACCGCAGGACCGACACCGTCACGCCCGCCGACGCGCTGACGCCCGATAGGGGCAGCCCAGTCCACCGCAGGACCGACACCGTCACGCCCGCCGACGCGCTGACGCCCGATAGGGGCAGCCCAGTCCACCGCAGGACCGACACCGTCACGCCCGCCGACGCGCTGACGCCCGATAGGGGCAGCCCAGTCCACCGCAGGACCGACACCGTCACGCCCGCCGACGCGCTGACGCCCGATAGGGGCAGCCCAGTCCAC